>CAVVFE010000008.1:0-440543 GCA_963747475.1 uncultured Bacteriovoracaceae bacterium | reverse complement strand
CCACAGTCCTCCTTGTTTCTCTTCTGGCTCCGATGCCGTTCGCTTTTGATGGTGACAAGCCTCATCGGTAAGAAATCGCTTGTAGTTTCGAAACGCTCTTTTACCTCTTTTTTGACCTTGGAGCTTTCCATGTCCCATGTAAGAATGGCTTGGGTGTTGAGCTTATTGACGTTTTCTGGCCTCCTGCCAGAGCTTTTGGCAAAGCTGAAAGCATACTCATTAGGATCTAATTTTATCATGATATACTTTATACCATTTTATTACCTTGAAAGGAAAAGTGTGATACTTGAGAATCAATGTTAGAAGAAGTTTATAAGGCCATATTGGACAAAGTTGACGTCACCGCGATGGACAAATTCCAGGCGCTTTTAAGGCGATCGATCACTGTCGCTTTTCTTCCTGAGCACGACCCAAACCAGGCATTGAGACCATCTCTTTTAAGTTTGGGCCACTCCTTGAGGGGCTGGAGAATTTTCATCGTTATCTGACAAGGAAAAGGCGATTGTGCATGGGACGAGAATCTCATGGCAGTCCTGGAAGGTCTTCAATTTGAGGTTGATCGAGAGCGAATGTTTTTTATTGTACCAACTTAGAAAGCTTGGACGCTTTCGGAAAAGAGAAAAAGAGCTTCAGGCTGAGCTTAAAAAGCTCTGGAAGGTCTTCCCCAGTTTGAGCTCACTGACGGAGAGTTTTCAAGAGCGCTCAAATTCTTAATGAGAGAAAAGCTTATCATGTACCGCAAAGGCATTATTCAAATCAACACTTCATTTGTTATCAGATATGGCATATCGACTAGGAAAAAATGAAAAAGACAAATTTTAAAGATCTAAACTCCAAGGGCCGTTCTCAAAGCTCTTGGAGAGATGGGCTTTGAGACGCCCACTGAAATTCAAGAAAAAGCGATTCCCGTTCTCCTCAACTCCAAAAAGGACTTTGTGGGGCAGGCCCAAACAGGCACAGGCAAGACCGCGGCCTTTGCGCTGCCTTTGCTCTCCAGAGTGGACGCCGAAAATCATGCGGCGCAGGCCCTTATACTAGCTCCCACAAGAGAGCTCGCAAACCAAGTTGAAAAAGAAATAAAGAAGTTTGGAAAATACACCAAGGTGAAGACCACCTGCATCTATGGCGGCGCAGGCTACGAGACCCAAATCAGAGCTCTCAAAAAGGACAGGCCTCAGATCGTGGTGGGCACTCCAGGCCGCGTTATTGATATGATCGAAAAAGGAATTCTAAAGCTCGATGAGGCCAAGTACTGCGTTCTCGACGAGGCGGACGAAATGCTTAATATGGGCTTTTTCGACGACGTCCAGACGGTCCTTCAAAGCTTTAATAAAAAACGCCAGCTCATGATGTTTTCGGCCACCATGCCGAAACAAATCATACAGCTAATTCAAAAAGAGTTTAACAGGCCAGAGATCGTTCATATAGAGAAGAAATCATTAAGCAATGATGATATCGAGCAGAAGTACTATGTCGTTCGTGAGAAGCACTTTAAAGAGGCGATAGCTCGCTTGATTGATGACGCTGAAGGAATGTATGGCATCGTTTTTTGCCGCACAAAGCTTGAAACGAAGACTGTTGCTGATGACCTGAAAGGAAGAGGGCATGATGTTGAGGTCTTGAATGGTGACATGGGGCAGGCTGAACGCGATCACGCCATGGACAACTTCAAGCGAAAGAAAGTGAATATCCTTGTCTGCACCGATGTCGCGGCGAGAGGGATCGATGTCGATAACCTCACTCATGTCTTTAATTATGGGGTCCCAAGAGACAATGAGAGCTATGTGCATCGAATCGGGCGAACAGGACGCGCCGGCACCAAAGGCAAGGCCTATACCATCACAAGCCCTAAGTCCGCTTTTCTTATGAAGGGCATTGAGAAGCACATCAATAAAAAAATCAAGCAGGACACTCTTCCCACAATTGAGACGCTTAAGCGGAATCTTGTGAACAGGGAACTCGACGCGGCCGCCTTTATTGTGGACGCGATTAAGCTAAAAGGCGACGAGTTCAAGCTTGATGACTCCTTTGAGCTTGTTCAAAATCGATTTGAGACCTTAGCAAAGACGAACTCATTGAAGTTGATGTTTGTCTGGAAGTTCAATAAGGAAATGAGAAGGTATAATAATCTCTGCTGATATTGAGTCTCAAATGGGGGCGGACAGCAGACCTCTTAAAAACAGGAAAGGTTCAGCGGGCGACAGGCGGAAGTTCAAAAAACGTCGCTCCTAAAAGCCCTTTTCTAAACTCGTTTAACACGATCTTATAGACCTGATCGTAGTCAATGACTCCGCCTTTTAGCAAGCATCCTCTTGTTTTTCCAATATGATCGCATGCGCTCATTAGGTCCGCAGGCATGGAATCAAATTTATAATGCTCCAAGAAGGTCTTTGATTGGTTTTTCATGAAATGCTCGATGAGAAAACAGGCCGAGTCGTCAGGTGTCACCATATGGTCGGGATGGCGTGAATCGCGGCAAGCCACATCGCGTGTCTTTGGTCCTTAATCTGAGGAGGCATAATCCCAGGAGTGTCGAAAAGCTCGATATCGCTTCCGACCCTGACCCAAATTTGATTTTTGGTTTGGCCTGGAGTGGCGGCCGCCTTGGTGGCGTTTTTTCCTGCCAGCTTATTAATGATTGTCGACTTTCCCGTATTGGGAAGGCCCAAAATCATAAGCTTCATTTTGCTTTTTTGGTCGATATTGGCATTCGATTTTAGCCTATGCTGATGCAGGACCTCTCTGGGCGAAGTCCACTATGTTTTTAATGGAGTTTTTATCCAGAGCATTAATAAAAATATGGGGCTCTTTCTTTTTTTTGAAGTAGGTCTTTCCATAGCTCCAATGCCTTGGGGTCCGCGAGATTTCCCTTGTTCAGTACGATCAAATAAGGCTTGCCCGACGCTGTCGGCGTAATTGGCCTTGTTTCCCGATGCCAAAGGCGCGCGAGCGTCTCGAACTTCTATAACGAGATTGACAGCTTTAATCTTTTTCTTGATCTCTTTGATGGCCTTATTCATATGGCCAGGAAACCAATTAATATGGTTTTGCTCTAAATGCTCTATGCCTGTTTTTTTTATTTTGCTCATATTTCACTCTGTATAACGCATTTTTAACGGCTTTTCTTCTTAAGGTCAAAATTAAGTGGGTATATTTTTCATTGCGGTATGGGGACGGTTTCAAATGAACTATACCTGCCAAACTAAACTTTTAGAAGGAGCTTCAATGAAGTTTTTGTTATTCTTACTGACCGTTAGCGCGACCTACGCGTCCACTCAGGTCGACTGTGTAAATAAAGAGAGAGGCTATGCTGTTCAGGTGGACCTCTATGAAGAGACGGCGGACATCAGCTTTGTCCATAACGGACGAATATACAAAAGTTATAGTCAGACGCCTTATAAAACAAGGTTTCGAAATGTCATCTTTTCTTCGACGGACAAGCTGGTGTATGAGTTTGAGTTCCTAGAAGAGAAGGTCACTTATCTCACGATTGAGAGAGACAGCTATAAGGGAAATGTCTTGGACTCCGCCGACGGGGTGTTTTTGCCGAGAAATAACGTGTTTTGGCCTGACGCCGAATTAGAGTGTTCATTTCAATAATGAGAAAAAAGGCAAGATAGCTTTTTTCTCATCTTCTGGAAGGACTAATAGCGAGCGTCCTTCCTTAATTATTTATCTCTCCCATGTCTTCAGCTATGCCCATGCCTAAGTAAGGTTTCTCCCGAATAGAATTATGAAGAATATCTAAATTATGCTAATAATTAAAAGCACTAAGGGGAGATCATATGTGGTTAGGAATTGGAAAGACCGTCATTGCGGCGGTTCTTATAAGTTTTGTTTCCTGGCTTTCGGGGAAAAAAACGGGCCTTGCGGGCTTTTTCACCGCGTTGCCTTTGACCACTTGCTTGCCTTGGCGTTCTCACATATGGAGTGGGGCGACGCTAAACAGTCTGTAGAGTACGCAAAAAGCGTTTTTGTGGCGATACCCGTCTCCTTATTGTTCTTTGTCCCTTTTTTACTGGCCCAAAAATTCAATTTTGGGTTTTGGAGCTGCTATGTAAGCGGAATCGCTCTCTTGGGAGTCGGCTACTTTATCCATACTTCTGTGATAAAGTTCCTTTAAATGTCACAGAATCGTATTTGCTCACGTATTTATAGATGAGCAATTACCATTAGGAGAGAAAGTGAAACTTTATAGGATATCTATTAGTTCTTAGTCTTGTTTTCTTGGGGGCCTGTTCTACGCGCCAAAGGGAAAAATGAGAAAAAAGTCGACCATTCGCACCATCATCATTTAATGGAGTGCGGTGAAGACGGCTGCGAAGTCAAAACTGAAAGTTGTGACATGAAGGAGTGCGCGCTGCATAGATGCAAGATGTTCGGCGGACGCTGCGCCTATTCGGTTTCAAAAGGCGAGTTGGATGTAAAAGGAAATTTGTCGCATAAATTCATTCATGACGGCCATGTCTACTACTTTTCAAGCGAAGAAAAAAAGCAAAGCTTCAAAAAAAATCTAGATGAGAATGTGAAAAAAGCGCATAAACACTGGGACGCCTTTCAGTGGCAGCAGTGGCGCAAATAAAGGAGCTTTTTCATCTTTTGACCCTATCTATAAGCGCTTCTCACAGGCCGCCTACGGCCGGCATTTTGCAGACTCTCAAGGCCATGGGCTTTTGTTTGCAAGATGTATGGTCTCAAGGAAAAATTAAGGCCGTCTGCCTCGATTTGGACGGGGTGGTGACAGACACTAGCGTCTCATTTCATGGCCTGGAAGACGACCTTTGATGCCCGACTAAAAAACGCATCACCTTTTACTGAGAAGGACTACCGTCTCTATGTCGATGGCCGCTCCAGCGTAGGGGGCGCTTGGTCTTTTTTAGGCGAGGGCCATTAGGGCGGACCAAAGTGACATCAAAGAAGTTTGCGATGCAAAAAAATGGCTTTATCAAAAGCTTCTTGAAGAAAAAGGGCCACGTGTCTTTGAGGACGCTTTACAGGCGCTGAAAAAATGGAAAACTCTTGGCGTTGGGCTACGATCGTCTCCTCCAGCAAAAACACTCCTCTTGTTTTAAAAAGCGGCAAGCTGGAAGACTTTTTTAGCGTTCGAGTTGACGGAAATAGCGGGGAGAGCAAAGGTCTTCGTCCCAAACCTTGACCTGACTATTTCCTTGAAGCAGTGAAGGAATTGGGAGAAGTCCCGACCGAGCTCTGCTAGTTGAAGACGCTTTGTCGGGCATTGAGGCGGGCAAAAAGGGAGGCTTTGCTTTCACCATTGGAATTGAAAGAAAAGGCGACAAGGCCCGCAAAGAGGTCCCTTAACAAAGCGGGAGCAGACTTCGTCGTCTCCTCTTTACTTGACCTGTTTCCTAAGGAGTAAGGGATGGCCCCTTTTAATTTAATCTATGAACGGATGGGACCCCGAGCGCGAGCGCTTGCGAGAGGCCCTTTGCGCTTTGGGAAACGGGTATTTCGTGACTAGAGGGGCGGGAGCAGAGGCCAAGGGCGAGGGAATCTCGCTATCCTGGCACCTATTTGGCGGGAGGATATAATCGCGTAGAGTCTGAGGTCAACGGCAAAATCATTGAAAATGAGGACTTCGTCAACTGGCCTAATTGGACCTGTTTAAATTTGCGCCAAAGGAGGAGATTGGCTAGATCTCGAAAAGGTGGAGGTCCTTTCCTACGAGCAGAAGCTCGATATGAGAGCAGGCCTGCTTGAAAGAAACATCAAATTTCGGGACGCCCAAAAACGAGAAACCTCATATCATGATGTCCCGCTTTGTGAGCATGAGGGAGCGCCATCTTGGCGCCATTGAATGGAAAGTGAGGGCCCTCAATTGGTCGGGCGAAGTGGAAGTCCGCTCTTCATTAGACGGAACAGTTTTAAATAAGGGCGTGAAAAGGTATCGCGCCTTAAATGGCGAACACCTGCGTTTCTTGGAGGGAGGAAAAACAGGCGAGCAAGGAGTATATCTCGTCTGTCAAACAAATCAGTCCGGGATCATCATGGCGCAAGCGGCGCGGGCCCAAGTCTTTTCCGGAGAAAGGCCCGTCGCCATTGAAAGAAGCACCAGTATTGGCGACGGACTTGTGGAGCAGAGTTTGCTCTTTAAATGCGAGGAAAGGAAGGAAGTTGTTATTGAGAAGGTCATTGGCCTTTACACTTCAAAAGACAACGCCATTTCAGGGCCAAAAATCGAAGCTGAAGACTTGGCGCTTGGCTCTGAGCGCTTCTCCGAGATATTTAGAGGACACTGTCTTCATTGGGAGCAGCTATGGCATCGCTGCGATATCTTTTTGGGAGAAAACATAGGGGAGAACAGAGTCCTTCGGCTGCATATTTTTCATGCGCTCCAGACTGTCTCCTTAAACTCTTTGGACCTGGACGCAAGCGCTCCAGCTAGAGGGCTTCACGGGGAAGCGTATCGAGGCCATATTTTTTGGGACGAAATGTTTATATTTCCCTTTTTAAATCTCAGGTTGCCTGAACTCACTCGCTCCCTTCTCCAGTATCGCTTTAGGCGGCTTGATAAAGCCAGAGAGCTTGCGCGCGCGGCCGGGCATCAAGGGGCGATGTATCCCTGGCAAAGCGCAAGCAATGGGCGGGAAGAAAGCCAAAAAATTCATCTAAATCCTCTTTCAGGAGAGTGGGAAAAACGACCCCACTCATCTTGCAAAGACATATTAATTCGGCCATTGTTTATAATATATGGCAGTACTACCAGGCCACAAACGACAAGGAATTTCTTTCAATGTACGGAGCTGAAATGGCGCTTGAAATCGCGCGGTTTTGGGCCTCGAAGGTCGAATACAATTCGAACAATGACCGTTTTGAAATTCGCAATGTGGTGGGCCCAGACGAGTTCCATACGTCCTACCCTGATTCGGACAAAGAAGGCATAAATAATAATGCTTATACTAACTTTATGGCCTCATGGTCCATAAGGAAGGCGTTGACTATGTACGGCCTCTTGGACGCGGACCGCAAAGGAGAGCTCGCAAAGCTTTTAAATATAAGCAAAGAAGACCTTCTTTTCTGGGAGAAAGTGAGCAGGCGTCTCTGCGTTCCCATGAGCGAGGAAGGTCTTATCTGGCAGTTCGAGGGCTATGAGAAATTGAAAGAGCTTGACTGGGAAAGGTATCGCGCAAAATATGAAAATATAGATCGTTTGGACAGAATATTAAAGGCGGAAGGCGACAGCCCCAATCATTATAAGCTCAATAAGCAGGCCGACGTCTTAATGCTCTTCTATTTGTTTTCCGCAGAAGAGCTAGAGGAGGGGTTTCGCTGGTTAGGAATTGACTTTGATCCAAGCACAATCCCCACAAATATCGATTATTATGTTTTTCGCTCTTCCGAGGGCTCAACGCTTAGCCGCATGGTGCACGCGTGGGTGCTTTCTCGTGTCGATAGGCCCAGGTCGTGGAAGCTTTTTAAGGCGGCCTTCGAAAGCGATATAGGCGACATTCAGGGGGGAACCACTGCCGAGGGGGTCCACCTAGGCGCAATGGCGGGAACGGTGGACCTCATTCAGAGATGCTACACGGGCATTGAGACCATGAATGATGTTTTTTGGCTGAACCCAAAGCTGCCGCATGATCTTAAGGAGCTTAGTCTCCAGATGCGCTTCAGAGGGCATTGGATACATCTTGAGATAGACCAAAAAAAACTGCGAGTGAAAATAGAAAAAAGCTGGATGCCTATGGGCAGGCTCGGGTTTAAAGACTCCGTCTATGAGTTTGAGCAAGGCTCTGAATTTATTTTTAACCTGGAGGAGTAAGTGGGAGGACATATGAAAAATGAAAAAACGCAACAAGGCCAATGCCTTGGCGCTTGGGCTTGAGGAGCTAAGCATGGCGGACGTGCAGATCGCCGGCGGCAAAAACGCTTCATTAGGGGAGATGATAAGAGCGCTTAAAAGCAAAGGCATCAATGTGCCCGAAGGATTTGCCATCACTTCCAAGGCCTATTGGACGCTTGTGGAGTATAACCAACTGAAAGGCGCCCTTCAGGACGCGTTTAACAAATTATAAAGAGCAAAAAAATTCGCTCGCTCAGACAGGGGAAGAGATTCGAAAGCTTTTTTTGAAATGCCAATGGCCGCCCGAATTGGAGCGAGAGATAAAGTCCCGCTATGGCAAACTTTGCGAGAAGACCGGCAAAAAAAGGGCGGCCCTCGCTGTGAGAAGCAGCGCCACCGCAGAAGACCTGCCTGAGGCGAGCTTTGCGGGCCAACAAGAAACATACCTAAACGTTTCTGGAGAAGAAGAGCTCCTAGAAGCATGTTTGAAATGCTATGCCTCGCTTTTTACCGATCGGGCGATCGTTTACCGGGAACAAAGAGGAATCGATCATATGTCGGTTGCGCTTTCTATAGGAGCTCAGATGATGGCCCGCTCAGATCTTTCCTGCGCGGGTGTTGCCTTCACCCTTGACACTGAAAGCGGCTTTCCTGATGTGGTCATGCTTAATTCGTCGTGGGCCTTGGAGAGTCGGTCGTTAAGGGGGAAGTGAGCCCCGATCAATTTATGAGCTTCAAACCGCTTTTAAAAACAAGCTTTAGGCCGGTGATTGAAAAAAAACTTGGAAGCAAAAGACACAAAGTCATTTATGGCGAAAACGGCGGCACTATTACTGTCGAGACCTCTGAAAAGGAGCGAAACACCTTCACTTTGACCGACGAGGAAGTCTTGCTGCTCTCTCGCTGGGCAAGTGAAATAGAAGACCATTATAGAAGAGCTATGGACATCGAGTGGGCAAAGGACGGAGAGACAGGAGAGCTTTTTATCGTTCAGGCAAGGCCAGAGACCGCCCAGTCACAAAGGAAAGGATCGCTATTTAAGACCTATAAACTCAAAGAGAAAAAGACGCCCCTGGTGGAAGGAATAAGTGTTGGGAGCTCCATTAGCTCTGGCAAGGCGATCGTCTTAAAAAACTCCAAAGATCTTGATCAGTTCGAGGACGGGCGCGTGCTTGTGACAAAAATGACCGACCCCGATTGGGGGCCCATTATGAAGAAGGCCAAGGCGATTATCACAGACGAGGGCGGCCGAGCTTGCCATGCCGCTATCGTCGGAAGAGAGCTTGGCGTGCCAGTAGTGGTCGGCGCAGGAAACGCGACTGAAGTAATCAAAGACGGCCAAATGCTCACCGTGTCCTGCGCTGAGGGAGAAATTGGAAAAGTTTATGAGGGCGCGCTTGAGTATGAGTCTGAGGAATTTGACTTGGAGGCCCTTCCAGAGGTGAAGACACGGGTCATGATAAACGCCGCGGACCCCAGCAGTGTTTTGAGCTGGTGGCGTCTGCCTGTCAAAGGCATAGGGCTTGCTCGCATGGAGTTTGTCATAAATAACCTGATAAAGGTCCACCCCATGGCCCTCGTCAATTGGCCGAACATCAAAGATGATGACGCAAAAAAGCGCATCGAAGAATTGACCAAAGGACAAAAGGACAAAAAGGAGTTTTTTATCGAAAAACTCTCAAGAGCTCTCGCTAAAATGGCGGCCTCCCAGTGGCCCTGTCCTGTCGTTGTTCGCTTTAGCGATTTTAAGACAAACGAATACGCGGACCTGATTGGCGGGGAGGAGTTTGAGTTTGAGGAGAGCAACCCTATGTTGGGGTTTCGCGGGGCGAGCCGCTACTATAGCGAGCGCTATAAAGATGGCTTTGCCCTAGAGTGCGCGGCCCTAAAAAGAGCGAGGGAGGAAATGGGGCTTACCAATATCGTTGCTATGATTCCTTTTTGCAGAACGCTCGATGAGGGAAAAAAGGCGTTGGCCACAATGGAGACGTTTGGGCTTAAAAGAGGGGAGTTCGACCTTCGCGTTTACGTCATGGCGGAGGTCCCTTCGAACATTATCTTGGCAGAGGACTTCGCCGACCTATTTGACGGCTTTTCCATCGGGAGCAATGATTTAACTCAACTAACTTTGGGAATTGATCGCGACTCGAGCGAACTAGCGCCCCTCTTCGATGAAAGAAACGAGGCGGTAAAGAGACTTATCTCCCTTTTAATTAAGAAGGCCCATAACAAAGGAAGGCCTGTGGGGATATGCGGTGAAGCGCCAAGTAATTATCCCGAGTTTGCCGCCTTTCTTGTTGAGCAGGGAATAGACTCTATTTCACTGAGTCCAGACAGCGTGATAAAGGTCTTCAAGTCCATTTCAAAAGCGGAGAGAGAAAAGGCGTCCAAACTTAACAAACTAAAATCTGAGACGAGGAGGACTGATGATCTTTGATAATAGAGAAATGGCGGCAAAGCTCTTGGCCGCAAAAACTTGAGCATTTGCGAGGGGAGGACTGTGTGGTGCTTGGCGTCCCAAGGGGGGCCATGCCTATGGCCAAAATTATAGCCGATCATTTAGAAGCGCCTTTAAGCGCGGTGCTTGCGCATAAAATTGGCGCGCCTAGCAGTCCTGAGTACGCAATTGGATGCGTGGGCCTTCTGGCCGCATTTATCGCATGGCCCAGGCCCGCGAAGTTGATGAGGCCTCATATAAAAGATGAGGCCAATAAGCAATTTCAGATTTTACAGGAGAGAAAAAAGAGTTATGGGCTAGAAGACATTGATCTAGAAAATAAAAGCGTGATCATAGTCGATGATGGCATCGCCACTGGGGCCACCACCATATGCGCGATCGATGAAGTCAGGTCCCAAATGCCGAAAAAAATTGCGCTCGCGTGCGCTGTTGCCCCGCCATCAACTGCGGAAAAGCTAGAGAACTCTGTTGATGAGGCGATCATTCTTTCTAGACCGAGCGATTTCTACGCTGTCGGACAGTTCTTTAAGGACTTTGGCAGGTCTCCGACGACGAGGTCATAGAAATTCTTCACAACTCAAAAAAAGACCCTATAGAGAAGGAGAGAGCTCCGCCTCCCTGTGAGGCGCATGATGATCAAACCAATTCGAGGCCAGATGGGCGACTTTATCAAGCGCTCCTTTTTCCTCAAAAAGATGGGTCGCTCTCTCAACGATGTCCATCTCTTTCGGGCATTTTAGGCTCGTTATATGCCTTTTGATTGAGCTCTATGACGCCGTAATCGGCGCCGCCCACAATGAGTAAAGTCGGGGCCTTCACTTTCCTTAGCGAAGCTTGCCCGCGAGATCGGGACGGCCGCCTCGGGAGACGACGGCGAAAATATTTTGAGGATCAATGGCGGCGGCCTGCAGCGCCGCTCCCGCCCCTGTGCTGGCGCCAAAAAAACCAGTCTTTAGGCGACGTGTATTGGTATTTTGAGCAAACCAGTCTTTAGGAAATTAAGCCTTTTTGCGAGCAACTCAATATCAAACACATTTCTTCTGTCCAATTCTTCGTCTTCAGTTAAAAGGTCCGCAAGGAGTGTGGCGTGTCCGTGAAGTTGGAGCTCTTCTGCGACAAAATTGTTTCGAGGGCTCAAGCGACTAGAGCCGCTTCCATGCGCGAATAAAACGACTGATTTAGGGCGTGGGGGAACTCCTAAAATTCCTTTAAGCTGCGCTTCTGACGTCTTTATCTCGATTTCATTTCCTGCGATCATAAGGCCCTCCATATTTTCTATGACCTCTTCAAAAAGTTGCAAGATAAGGGCCTTCTTGGAAAGATAAAGGCGCTAGTTTTGCAAAAACTAAACGTATTGGCCCTCAATAAAAGGAAGGAGGAGCCATGAAGCGCTTTATTAGTCATATACTTCCTTTCGTGGGCGGCGCTTTTAAGTTTTTCTGTCGTGGGCTCTATCACGAAAATTGAGCAGAAGCCTTATGGGCCTTACGCGCCCTACGCGCTAAAGCAAACACAAAAACAGGAAGAGGGCCGCTCAGCGCGGGAGCTTAGGTCCGCGCAAAGAAAACTTAAAGACCTTGGGCTCTATCAGGGACGAGTCAGTGGGGAAATGAACAGGGCCACACGTGGCGCCCTTCGCGCATTTCAGAGGGAAAGACGGTTGCCCGTCACAGGCAAGCTAAATGAGCAGACCAAGAATTCGCTTGAGCGAGCTCGTGACTCAAAAATCCAGCGAGAAGAAAGGCTTGAGTCATGGATGTATGATTAGAAGCTCAGATAATCTTTCCGTCCGCTAAAACAATTTTCCGTTGCGCCATCGCCGCATAGTCCCGCTCATGGGTCACCAAAACAATGGTGGTCTTCTCTTTAGCGCTAATCTCTTTCAAAATGCGCATGACCGAAAGTCCGCTAACGCTATCTAAATTGCCAGTCGGCTCGTCGGCAAAAATATACCGGGGACTGAGAACCAACGCCCGGGCGATGGCCACTCTTTGTTGTTGCCCTCCGCTCATGGTGGAGGGCAGTTTATTGGCCTGATCGAGAATTTCTAATCGATCAAGAAGCTCCAAGGCATTTGAGCGCTTTTCTTTTTCCAGGCCCAGGTTTCTTGGGCCAAGCAGAACATTTTCAAGGGCCGTGAGTTCGGCCAAGAGGTAATGGAACTGGAATATAAACCCAATTTTATGGCCTCTAAATTGATGCAGTTGAGCGCTCGACATTGAGGCCGGAGAGAGTCCATCAATGGTAAGCTTTCCTGAGCTAGGACTATCAAGCGTGCTTAGAATGTAGAGAAGGGTGGACTTTCCAGAGCCGGAACGGCCAGAAATGGAAACAAATTCTCCATTTTCTATCTCTAAGTCCACTCCTTTTAGCGCTCTAATAGGAGGAGTCCCAAATTCTTTTATTATGCCTTTCCCTATGATCGTCATCTATAGCTCCGACCTAAATATGTCTAAAGGAGTCAGTTTTGAGGCCATTTTTGCGGGCAAGTAGCTGGCCACCCATGAGGCCAGTTGGGCCATAAAGAAGCCCGTAAGGTATATGTTCAGATCATTGCTTATGGGCAGGTGATTGCTTTTTCCCACATCAAAATCCAGCGTATAATTTCCCAAGGCCAAATTTACAGACAGGCCCAAAAAGCAACCGAGTAGCCCTCCTAGGGCGCCAAGCGCGAGGCCTTGAAAAAGGAAGAGGCGGAGTATTTTTTTAGGGGGATAGCCAATAGAGCGCAGGATGGCTATGTCCTTTTTCTTTTGCGAGATCATTATTGATAGCGTGTTATAGATTCCAAAACCGGCCACAAGCAGAATCGTGCCTGTGAGAATGGCCCGCATAATGTCTTGAATCTCAATCATTTGCATAAACTGGGAGTTGGCCTCCTCCCAATTTTGGACTTTGTCTTTGTTGAGAAGCCTCCACGAGCGGGCCGCTTCTTCGGACAGGGAGATGTCATTCAAGGCGACTGCAATTTCACCTATTCGGCCAGGCGTGCGATTTAAAGACTGGGCCGCTCTGATGTTGGTGAGGGCGATTGTCTTGTCAACTTCCTCGTTTCCCAGGCGCAGTTTTCCCACAACTTTAAAAGGTCGAGGCTCACCAAGGCCTGTGGAGACGGTCACCAAATCACCAGTTTGAGCGCCAAGGTTTTTTAAGACCTCGCTTCCGAGCGCAATCTTGTTGCCTCCGCTTAATTCACTTAATGAGCCTTCTTCCATATAGTCCTCGAGTGAGGTGACTTGCGTCTGCTTGCCTGGCTCGATTCCAGTCAAGTTAATATTCTCCGAGAAACGGCCCTGTCGAGCAATCGCGCTAATGGTCAATCGGGGAGCGAAGGCCTTGACGTTAGGGTCTTGTTCAAGAAGCTCAAACCAGCCATGGGGATTCTCAAGCTTCGCCTCTTCCCGCTTGCCCTGTGGCTCCACCACCCATTTCACAAATTCGTCCTCTTTAAAGAAGCGATCACGCAGGTCGCGCTTGTCGATCTGCCTCTCGCTGCCGCTGATAAGCACATGGGACGTGTTATTAAGGAGCTGCTCGATGAGAAAACCACGAAAGCCAAATTGAAGGCCTGCCACTATGACATAGACCATTGTGCCAAATCCTATTCCCAAAAAGATGAGAAAGGTCTGTCGCTTTCTTGCGAGCATCTGTCTTAGGGCAAGGTAGATCATTTTTCCTCGCCTTTGCCCGCATAGAACAGGTCGCCTTCTTTGATGTCTCCTTCGAGCGCCTGGGCCCAGCGACCATCGATGCCGCCTATTTTTACGGCAATCTTTAGTTTTTTGCCTTTTCTCTTTGCCATGGCGAGCCCATTAGATAGGGAGGCCAGGGGAATCAATAAAGCGTTTTTATGTTTGCGAACTTCTATTGTGGCGTCAGCGGTCATGCCGGGAAGGATGTTTTCTTTGAGCTCGGGGACTTCTATTTGGATTAAAAATTCATCTGCCTTTGGATAGATTGTTTTGACTTTTCCATGGTAAACGATGCCTCTCAGACTCTCAAATAGCACTCTTGTCTTTTGACCAGGCCTTACCCTTAAGGCGCCCTCTTGCTCAAGCGAGACTTCAATATAGCGATTTTTCAAATCCGCCAGAATGAGGACCGTGTCTGTGGGAAAAACGAATTGGCCGTTTTCAAAGTCAAAGCTCGTCACGGTGCCGTTAAAGGGTGCTCGCACAGTTTTAAACTCGGCGAATTTGATCAAAGGCTCTCCCTTTTTCACAAAGTCGCCTTCATTTACAAACGCCCGCATGATCTTGGTGGGCAGCGACCACTTTTACCTCAAACCTATTATGAGTCTTAACTTTTCCTAGCCCATAGACGGCCTCAGAGATCGAGCCTCTTCGGGGAGCAATATAATCTCCTTGCTCTTTAAGAGAGCGAAAAAGGGCGAGGGCCAAGAAGGCCATTAAAAGCGCTGAAAACACGGGAAGGAGGAGTTTTTTGGACATAACGATCTTCATTTTTTTATCTAAGTGCGATAGGCCCTTCAGTGTCAAGGCGTCCATAAGGAACGTCCAAATAATCACTGGGAAACCTCTTTCATTCTTACTTAATTTTTACTTTAGAGAAAACATGCTAAAATAGTCCTGTATGAAAGGTTCCATTCAAACTTCTTATGACTATATCATTATAGGATCTGGCTTTGGCGGTTCCGTCTCAGCTTTAAGGCTTTCTGAAAAAGGCCATAAAGTATTGGTGATTGAAAAAGGCCATGACTTTAGCAATCCAAAAAGATTTCCCGAGACAAATTGGAACCTTAAAAAATGGCTTTGGGTCCCTTGGTTAAAATTCTTTGGCACAAAAGGTCTCATTTTTCAGGCATGTGTCAGTCCTAAGCGGTGTGGGGGTCGGCGGGGGCTCTTTGGTCTACGCGAACACCCTTCCAAGGCCAAAGTCACAATTCTTTAATCACGGACCATGGAAAGGCCTAGACCACTGGGAAAAAAAACTTTCGCCCTTTTATGATCTCGCTTGGAAGATGCTCGGGGCTGAAGAAAATCAAAGGCTGTATGACGCTGATTTAAGCCTTAAAGAGCTCGCGGAGCAAAAAGGGAAAAAGTTTTGCCCCACAAAAGTCGCGGTCCATTTCGGAGAGCCAGGAGTGGAGGTGGCGGACCCGTATTTTGAGGGCAAAGGCCCGTTCTCGGACTGGCTGCATCGCCTGTGGGGCCTGCATGACTGGTTGCCGTTATAATGCAAAAAACACTCTCGACAAGAACTACCTGCACCTTGCAAAAAGGCTGGGAGCGCAAGTCCTAGCAGAGCGCGAGGTGGTGGACGTCGCTCCCATAGACGGAAAAAGAGGGGCCACGGGCTACACTGTTCAGATAAGGCCCTCGACGAAGCATTTTGGGAAAAAAGCGACTCTTCAGTGCAAGGGCGTCATTTTCTCTGGCGGCGTTTTAGGAACAGTTGACTTAATGCTTAAACTAAAAAAGACGAGCCTTCCTCATCTTTCCTCCACATTAGGAGAAACAGTCAGAACGAATAATGAGGCCTTGATCCTGAACACTTCCCTAAGCAAAAAATTTGATTTTTCTAAAAGGTGTCGCCATCGGCTCGATCGTGGACATTGATGATAATTCCCATTTAGAGACCGTTCGCTACGGGAGCGGCTCGGGCGCATGGAGGGCGCTTAATGGCGCCTATGATTAGCGAAGAAAACTTTTTTAAACGCATTGGCCGTCTTCTGATGGAGCCTTTTAAAGATCCTAGGGGCTGGCTCAAGGTCCTTACAGTAAAGGACTACGCCAAGAGCACTTCTATTCACTTCTTTATGCAGCACCTAGACAGCACTCTAAAATTTAAAAGCGCGGCCATTTTGGCCTTAAGACCAAAATTGAAAAGGGCAAGGCCACCAGCGCTTTTATAAAAGAGGCGCACAGCTTGCGAGAGACTACTGCAAGATTGTCCTCGCAAAGCCCATGGTCATGTTTATGGAGACGCTCACAGGGACTCCTTCCACTGCGCATATTTTGGCGGAGCCTGCATGGGAGCAAATGATAAGGAAGGAGTAATTGACAAAGACAATAAAGTTTTTAATTACGACAATATGTACGTCTTTGACGGGTCGATGATTTCGGCCAATCCTGGTGTGAATCCCTCGCTCACAATCACGGCCATCACTGAGTATGGAATGAGCAAAATTGCCTGAAAATCATAATCTTTGGTTAGACTTTGGATATAATTCCCTGTTGAAAGCCTTTTTAAATGTTAAAATATTGCTCATTAAGCAAAATGCAACAGAATTAGGAAATTTTAAACCATGGGCGACGAGGGCAAATTAGAAGAAGGGCAATTTAGACGAGGACAAGCTAATTGTCGTTGGAATTGGGGCGTCGGCCGGTGGCGCTAGGAGAGCTTAAAAAATTTGTCCGCTCGCTGCCCAAGTAAGGCCTCTCTTGGCCTATATTGTCGTGCAGCATTTGGACCCTGATCATAAAAGCCTGCTTTGCCCATTATTCAAAAAGAGACAGAACTACCTGTCATAGAAGTGACTCCTGGCACGGGGATAAAGGCCAATCACGTTTATATCGCGCCACCGAACAAGTTTCTTGAATTAAGAGGGAACAATATTGATCTTGTCGAGCCTGAGCAGGTAAGAGGATCAAGAAAGGGCATCGATCATTTCTTTCGCTCTTTAGCTGGACGAAAGTCCAAGAGCGCAGGAATTATTTTGTCAGGCGCTGGAAGTGATGGGACGGCAGGGCTTAGAAAAATAAAGCCGCCGGTGGGCTGACTCTCGCGCAGGAGCCAAGCGCTGCAGAATATTCCTCCATGCCTGAAAGCGCCATTCATGCGGACGGGGTAAATAAGGTCTGTGAAGTGGAGGAAATGGCCGATCTATTCTGCCAGTTTGCCGTAAACGCCGCGCGCGCAAAAATTTACGAGCAAAGGCCTTCAGAAAGCGCAGAGGAGAGCTTGGAAGAGATCGCCTCCATTTCTGAAGACAGAAGAGGGCTTTGCGCTCGATCAGTATAAGCCCGCCACTGTCCAACGCCGTATTGCTCGGAGGATGAGCCTCATCAATATTGAAAATTACTCTGACTACCTTGAGCTTTTGCGCCACGATAAGTCCGAAATAAGAGATTTGACCAATGACCTCTTGATAAATGTCACCGACTTTTTTCGAGACCCCGGGCGCCTATAAGGTCTTAGAAAAAAAGATCATTCCCGAGATCATTAAAGGGCCTCTATGGAGACGAGGAGATACGAGTGTGGGTGCCAGGCTGCGCGAGTGGAGAGGAGGCCTATTCCATCGCCATACTTTTGTCGGAGGCCCTGGAGAAAGGGAGGCTTGCCAATAAAGCGCGGATATTTGCGACCGATATTGATCTTGAGGCGATAAAGACAGCAAGACAAGGGAAATATCCTGCGAGCATCGCAAGCGAAGTTCCAAAGAAGCTACCTGGAAAAGTACTTCGTCGCTCATGAGGATCGATCGTTACTTTCAGGTTAAGGGCCAACTAAGGGAGATGATCTCTTTTGCCGAGCAAAATGTGGTAAGTGATCCGCCCTTTAACCGCATGCATCTCATTTCCTGTCGGAACCTTTTGATTTATCTCAAAAGGCAAGCGCAGGAAAAAGTCCTTAACTCGTTTTATTTTTCCTTAAGCGACAAAGGGCACTTGTTTCTAGGGACTTCTGAGACACTAGGCAATAACCGCGAACTTTTTAAAAGCGTTTCTAAGAAATGGCGAATTTTTCAAAAAATACCAGGACAGAACGCGAGAAGACTTTATTGGGACCAAACTCGGAGAGACCCTGAAGCAAAGAAAGGAGGGACTAAAAAAGAGCAAAGAGAGGGGGAGCGGTCACGCTCAATAAGCTCTTCTCGAGGCGATCGGATGAGGCGCTCAATCATGGAGTCCGGGATGCCTCCAGCCATATCTCGTCAATGAAGAAGGGCGTGTGCTCTTTTCGCCATGGCGATCTTGCTCCTTATGTGGGTTTTCCATTGGGCGAGCCTCACTATGATGTTTTTCAAATCGTGAAGTCCTCTATGAGTTCGCGGATGAGAAGCGCTCTTTATAAAGTCAAACGCTCTGAAGAGCCTGTGAGCTTTCATAGCGTCTTCCATGAAACAAGACACTAAAATTCAAGCGAACATTCAAATGTTGCCCGTTAGGGACCCTGACTATACTGACGGCCATGCCTATGCCATCGTCTTTTTTAAATGCGAGGAAATATTAACGATCAAGAAAGGGCACCGGCGACGATGAAGAAAAGGTCAGTAGCGAACTTGAGCGCGAGCTAATTGAAACCAAGGAGGAGCTTCAAAACACGATTGAAGAGTTAGAGACGAGCACCGAAGAGCTCAAGGCCTCTCATGAAGAAGTCCTTGTCCACAAATGAGGAGCTTCAGTCAGCAAATGAAGAACTAGAGGCCTCTTCAGAGGAGCTTCGATCTTTAAATGAAGAGCTAAGCACGGTCAATCTGAACTTAAAGAAAATATTGAGGAGCTTGAGCGAGCAAATAACGACATGAAAAACTTTTTTTCTAGCACCGACATCCCGACCATCTTTTTAGACCCAGAATTAAGCATACAGCGGCACACCCCTGAAGCTGGCAGTCTGCTCGGGAATTGAAAATAAAAACTATGAACGGGAATCTCTCTTTTACACTCCGAGCTCGTCTCGGCGACCTCATCTCGGACTGCGATGAAGTGCTAAGGATATTTCAACCGAGGACAAAGGAAGATTCAAGACTCCGAGGGATAGATGGTTCACACGAAAAGTGACTCCTTATAGAACAGAAGAGCGAAGTGTCGAGGGCGTGGTCTTGTGTTTCAAAACATCACCGAGCTGAAGGAGCTTACTCTTCGCGCAGAAAACCGAGAAAAACAACAAGCTGTAGTGGCCAACCTTGGAATGAGGGCCTTGGACGGAGTGGAGCCATATAATCTTATTGAGCAGGCCGTGCGAGACGTCATGTCCACTCTGGATGTGGACTACTGTAAAGTGCTTGAATACCGTCCCCAACGAGAGGACTTTCTGATGAAGGCGGGGGCCGGCTGGAAAGAGGGGGTCGTGGGGAAAGTGACGGTGCCTCAGGGGCCAAACTCCCAAGCGGGCTTTGCGCTTATGTCAAAGGCCCTGTGCTAGTCAAAAACGCCAATGAAGAGAAAAGATTTCATCCCTCAAAGCTTTTCTCTGATCATAATGTGGTGAGCGGGATGAGTTGCGTGATCAACCACTCCGAGCCTCCCTATGGCGTCATTAGTGTCCATACTAAAATAGAGAGAGAATTCACTAAAGATGACGCAAATTTTCTCGTTTCTATAGCGAACCTTCTCTCGGTGGCCTTGAGCTCTTTAGACGCTCGTGAAAAGCTTAATGCCAGCGAGTCCAAATTTAGGACCCTCGCCAATGCCATTCCTCAGCTCGCCTGGATGGCGAACGATAAGGGGGACGTCTTTTGGTATAATCAACAGTGGTATGATTACACTGGGCTAGGTCTGGAAGAGATGAAAAATGAGGGGGACATAAAAGGTCCTTCTCCCTCAGGACGCTAAAAAAGTGAGGAGGGGCCTTCGTGACAGCATGGAGAAAGGAAAAGAGTGGGAAGACACTTTCCTCATTCGCGCAAAAGACGGGACATTCCACTGGTTTCTGTCAAGGGCTGTTCCCATTCGTGATGAGGACGGAAAAATCGTCCGCTGGTTTGGAACCCATACAGACGTCACCAATCATAAAGGAGCTGCAGAGGGCCTTGGAAGAGGCCGTTTTCAAGCTCAAAGAGGCCGATCAAAGAAAGAACGAGTTCTTGTCCATTCTTGGGCATGAGCTTAGAAATCCGCTTGCCGCTATCAGCAGCGGCCTTGACATCATTGAACAAGGAACAGAGCCGGATGAATTTTTTCCAATGATAAGAAACGGAGTCACGAACATGTCGCGGCTTTTGGACGAGCTTCTTGATCTTAACCGCGTGTCTGAAAATCGCATTGAGCTGAAAGTGAAGACTCTTGATTTGCGCAGGCCGCTTGAAAATGTTCTGAAGGCGTTCAGGCCGTCTGTGAAACTAAAGGGCAAAAACTTGAAGTCCATATTAGGGGAGAGCTCTTCACAGACGGCGATCAGGTGCGATTGGAGCAAGTCTTTAGCAATATTCTCATGAACGCCTCCAAATATACTCCTAAGGGCGGGTCCATCGAAATTGAGGCCTATCATGAAATGGGCAAAATCATGGTGATTGTGAAAGACAATGGGGTCGGCATAGAAGAGGAGTTCTTGGAGAGGATCTTTGATCCTTTTTATCAAGTCTCGCAAGAAGGGAAGGCCATGCAGGGGCTAGGGATTGGACTTGCGCTGGCCTATGAGCTAGTGGAGCTGCATGGAGGAAAAATAGAGGCCTTGAGCGAAGGGAAGAATAAAGGAGCCACCTTTGCGATAAGCCTTCCTGCCAGGAAAGGCGGAGTAGAAGGAGCGGACTTAAAAGAGCCCGAAGAAGCGGCCATTCGCCCTGGCCTAAAGGTCTTGATAATAGAAGATAATCCAGACATCCTTCGGGCCATGCCGAAACAGCTTGAACTATTAGGCTGCGCGCCAGAGACGGCCGCTACCGGACACGAGGGCATAGAGAAGTCCAGAGTCTTTCGTCCTGACGTCATACTGGTCGATATAGGACTTCCAGATATTAGCGGCCTTGAGGTGGCAAAGACCATGAGGGCCAATGGATTTCAGGGCCTTATGGTCGTGGTCTCCGGCTATGGGCATGAGAAGATCCAACGAGATGCCAAGAAGGCCGGATTTGACTATCATTTAGCAAAGCCCGCAAGCTTAAAAACTCTCAGGTCGATTTTGAGCAAGGCCTAAAGACCGAGGTGACGATGAGTGATTGCCAAGTTTTTCTCATCCCAGGTTTTTTTGGCTTTCAGAGTTTTGGCTCTTATAATTACTTTAATGGAATCAGCGATATTATTATTGCCAGACTTAAAGAAGGGCATGGCATTAATGCAGAAATCATCAATTGCAGAACAAAGCCGACTGGGTCTTTGACCTCTAGGGCAAGGTCCACCGTCGATGAGGTCCTGCTCTCTGGAGGTCACAAGGCGCGCTCACTGCATTTTGTGGGCCATTCAACTGGAGGCCTTGACGCAAGACTGCTTTTAACTCCTGGAGTGAAGCTTCGCCAAGATGATTATGAAAAAGAAATTGTAAAAAGAACTCGAAGTCTCACCACGGTTTCAACTCCTCATTACGGCACGCCCATCGCTAGCTTCTTCACCACTTTTCAGGGCAAACATATTTTAAATATGCTCACGGCCCTCGCTAATAATAAAAGGGGAAGACAGGGCATTTTTTGGGCGGCCCAAGCTGCCGGGCTTGTGGCAAAGGCCGACAACTATTTAGGCCTCAAGAACACTATCCTTGATGAATTTGCCAATAATATTATTAAAAAGCTGACTCTCGAAGATGATGATCCTGTTTGGGACTACCTTAAAAAAGTTCAGCAGGACCAGGGGGCTTTGCTTCAACTCACACCTGAGGGCATGGACCTCTTTAACGCCGCCGTGATAGACGCTCCTGAGATCAACTATCGATCAGTGATAAGCGCCACCAATAGGCCTGCGCTCACAGGGCTTTTTTCCAAGTATAAAACGCCAAGCAAGGCGGGCTCAATGGCGCTGTTTCTTTTGCTTAGAGAAATTTGTTCAAGGCCTCATAAGGCCTATCCCTGTCCCCGCCCTTCTAATGTTGAGCTTGTGAAGCTTGAAGAAAATCTTTCTTTTAAAGTGGACGAAAGAACCAATGACGGAGTGAGTCCGTGCCTGAGCCAAATTCACGGAAAGCTTCTCACCTCCACTCAGGCCGACCATCTTGATATTGTCGGGCAGTTTAACAGAGAGGGACTTGATCAGAAATACGCGGACTGGCTTGTTTCCAATTCTCATTTTAATGAAGACGAATTTAGAAGAGTTTGGGTGAAGGTCGCAGACGAAATTGCCGCCTCAGAGCGAGAGTAGGTCCCCCTCCAAAAGAGAGGGGGACTCGGCCTTCTACGGACTCGCAGAATCGCCTGATTCTCTATTAGCGTCTCTATTTTTGAAGTTATCGCCGTGGGCATCACCGCCTTTGTCGTCTAGCCTCTTTTCAAGTCTTTCAGAAGGCCTGCCTGAAAATTTTCCGGCCTCTCCCTTTTTCTCGGCCTCGGCCTTGTGACGAGTTTTAGCGCCTGACGAATCTCCTGCTCTTCTATGTTCTGGTGAGGTTTTATTCTCTGCCATGTTTTCTCCTTTTGTTGACTTGTTCATAATATCTGCAAACTCAGTACCGCCTTTTTACGGTACAGGGATTGCACTTCATTAAAGATACGCAAGGAACAATAAAATAAAAGGAAGTAAAGTATGAGCGATTATAAAGACAAATTAAAAAACGTAATTCAAGGGGAGATGTCCGCTCTAGAGACTTACGACCAGGTCATAGACAAATTTAATGGACGTCCAGAGGTCGAGCACCTGAGAACGATAAGGTCGGACCATTCAAATGCGGTAAATACGCTCAAAGGCCATTATTTAGAAGAGGCCGATAGCGCTCCTGGAGGCTCCGGCATTTGGGGAGGCATCGCCAAAACGGTCACTGGCGCGGCCAAGGTCGGCGGGGAAGAGTCCTCTCTTAAGGCCTTAAAACAAGGAGAAAAGCGCGGGGAAAAAGAATATAATGAGCTTTTAAGCTGCGATGGCGTTCCCAAAGACATTTCGAGCTTTATAAAAGAGGTCGCTCTGCCAAATCAGAAAAGGCATATTGAGGACATTAATAATTATTTGGGAAGAACGCACTAAAGAGAAAAGGACAGGGAGTCACTGTGGAATATCCTGAAACATTGCCTAATTTTAGAAGACCGCAAAGGCCCTGGCCTAAGTTGAGTTATGCTGACTGTAGGGACACTTATGAGACCTTGCATCGCTGGGTCCAAATTGTCGGAAAGACAAAAATGGCGAACGCCCCTTGGACTAACCATTCGTGGCACACCACTTTGCATGTGACGCCTTCTGGGCTAAGCACGCTTCCTTTCCAAAACGAGCAAGGAGACGCTGTTTCTATTGAGCTCAATTTTTCTAATCACACAATCAACTTCCGCTCCAGTTCAGGACTCGAGTTGACTGAGCCGCTTCGCTCGGAGACTGTCGCGAGCTTTTACCAAAAGACCCAAAAGGCCCTGGAGTTTTTGAATGTGAAAGCGAAATTTGATCTGCGCCCAAGCGAGTTGGACACAAAAGAGAGGTTTGACAAAGACACTGTCCATAGGTCCTATAATCCTTTTTTTGTGACGGACTTTTGGCAAGCTTTAGTCGCCATCGATTTGACCTTTAAGGAATTTCGGGCGGAGTTTGCGGGGAAATCAAGCCCGTCTCATTTCTTCTGGGGCAGCTTTGATTTGGCGCTAACGAGGTTTTCAGGAAAAGAGGCCCCCGAGCACCCAGGAGGCTTTCCCAATATGCCAGACAAAGTGGTGCGAGAAGCGTACTCAGATGAGCTGGCCAGTTTTGGATTTTTCCCTGGCAATGACTCCTTTCCGACTCCAGCTTTTTATAGCTATGCTTACCCCGAGCCCAAAGGGCTTGATCAGACTAATCTTGGTGTGGAAGGCGCGTATTATAACAAGGATTTGCGAGAGTTTATTCTGCCCTATGAAGAGGTCTTTGCGTCTGAGAATCCAAAAGGAAAGCTTTTAAGCTTTCTGCGCGCATGTTATGAGGCCATAGCGGACAAAGGCGCTTGGGACCGGGAACGCTTAGAGGGAAGCTCTTATCTAAAACAACTTCAGCAGGAGAGGCGACGCCTTAGGTTGCAATAAAGAAAAGACTCTTTGCGCATTTAATGCTAGTTTGCCGGTCATGAAGGACATATTTAAAGATTACCAGCTGCGCGAAGAACTCTCTAAAAATCTTAAAGAGATAGGCTATTCGGAACTAACTCCCATACAGGCGGGCTCCCTGCCTGATATACTGCAGGGTAAGGACGTTATAGGGCAGGCAAAGACAGGCAGCGGAAAGACCGCGGCCTTTGGGCTTGGGATTCTGAACACCCTAGACACGAGCATCGTGCATACCCAGGCGCTAATTCTCTGCCCCACAAGAGAGCTTGCCGAGCAAGTCTCCACAGAGCTTAGAAAACTTGCGAGAATGATCAAAAATGTGAAGGTCCTCACCATCACAGGCGGGGTCGGCCATCACCATCAGGAAAGCTCTCTTCAGCATGGGGCCCATCTTATTGTGGGCACTCCGGGGAGAGTGGCAAAGCTCATGAAAACAGGATTTGTCCGCCTCCACTCAATCAAGACCTTTGTCCTGGATGAAGCGGACAGGATGCTTGATATGGGCTTTTATGACGAGATCCTGGGCATTGAAAAAGAGCTGCCAAAAAAAAGACAGAACCTGCTTTTTTCCGCCACCTTTCCGGAAGAAATCATAAAGCTCAGCGAAGCCGTGCAAGAAAACGCAAAACAGGTGGTGGTGGACTCTTTGCATCAAGAAGGCGAGATCGCGCAGTACTTTTACAAGCTTGATAGTCATAAAGAAAAAAGCGCCGCAGTCTTGAAGATTCTGGGCGAGCGCGCCCCTGAGCGCTTGATCATCTTTTGCAAAACGAAGGCGATCACAGACAAACTTTCGAAATTTTTAAGAAATAAAGGCATAAGCGCCGCGAGCATTCACGGGGACGTGGAGCAAAATGATAGAAGAAAAGTCCTGAGCCAGTTTTCCAATCATAGCCTTTCAGTTCTTGTCGCGACCGATGTGGCGGCGCGAGGCCTTGATATTAAGGACCTTCCGGCGGTGATTAATTTTGATCTGCCAAGTGATGTGGAGGATTATGTCCACCGAGTGGGACGAACAGGGCGGGCCGGAAAAAAAGGCCTTGCTTTCAGCCTTTTTATTGATGAGGAAGATTTTAAGCTCGATCAAATTAAAGAGCTTATTAACACAGAGGTCGAAGTGAGCGATCTTGGAGACCTTGGGGACATTAAAGAGTACACAGCGCTCCCTCCCATGCAAACGATCTTTATTAGCGGGGGGAAAAAGGACAAGCTTCGTCCAGGCGACATTCTTGGCGCCCTTGTAAAAGAGGCGGAACTTGCGCCAGAGGAAGTGGGAGACATCACGATCATGGCCATTCTCACCTATGTGGCGATTAAAAAAGAAAAGGTCCAAGAGGCCATCGACAAGCTATCTCGTGGCCGAATAAAGAAGAGAAACTTCCGCGTGGGACTTGTGGACGAATAAAAAATTCGCTCATCTTTTTTTTCTAAGGTCCTTGTGGTAGATCTTAGGCAAATTGTTCTCATGAAGCGGAACTTACTTTTTTGGAGTCCATCTATGATAAAGAGCTTATCCATTCTTTTACTGCTTTTATTAAACTCCTGCACGGGACGGCCTGGCGAAAGCGCCATAGTAGACGCGACCTATGTGGCGGCGAATCTCAATGACGAGAAGGTGACCATTATTGATCTGCGAACGCCCAAGGAAATTAAGAGTACGGGAACTATTCCCGGCGCCGAGGTGAAGGATTATCTGGAAGGCGATTTTGAGGACTACGTGGAAAAGCTCGATCCCAAAAAAGAGTATATTGTTTATTGCAAGTCCGGCGGACGCTCTGCCAAAGCGGCCCAGGTCATGGCGAAGAAAGGACTAAAGGTCAAAAACTTTAGCGGTGGCATGGACAATTGGTCTCAGAGGGAAAAAAAATAAAGAGAACTTAATGTTTAAAATTTGGATTGACGCCGACGCCTGCCCTAAAATGGTAAAAGAGGTGATTTTTAAGGCCTCCTTTCGCCTCAAGGCCGAGGTCTGTCTGGTCGCCAATAGTTACATGGCGACTCCCATGGCGCCAAATATAGGGCTCGTTCAGGTGGAGAAAGGGGCCGATGAGGCCGACTTCTATATCGTAGAGAATCTCAAGGAAGGCGATCTTGTTGTCACCGCCGATATTCCGCTTGCATCTTCCGTCCTTGAGAGAGGGGCGGTCGCCATAAGTCCTAGAGGGGAGCTTTACACCGAAGAGAATATCGGCGAGAGGCTTTCCATGCGTGATTTTAAGCAGGACCTAATGGACGCGGGAGAGTTGGTCGGCGGACCTCCGCCTCTTGGGCCTAAAGACAAAGCAAAGTTCACCAATGCCTTCGATAAGATCACTACACAGATGCTTCGAAAATAGCGCTCCGAACTCGAACGTCTCAAAGGTTATGGCGCTGCGTGTAATGTTTAAGCTAATGTCACCTTTTTTTTCTAAATTCACTATGATAAAGCCTTATCCATGAAAATATTAGGCCTTATTCTTTTTTACACTTTAAGCGCAAACGCGCAAATTTCCTGCCCTCGCTGATGACTTTTCTGATTCAGAGCTTAAGAAAATGGGCGCGACCTATATGAGTGAGCTTTATCTTTTTCTAGATGATGTTTATTGCGACAGGGAAGAGGCGCGCTTTCCAATTGTCCGCGAGTACTGTGTTCGGGCCTATCTAAAAGAGCTTCTTTTGATTAAAAAAAGCGCTTGGGCAAAGCATTTTCAAAGAGAGGCTCAAGGGCAATATTCCAAACTTAATATCATGGAAGAGGACGCTCCCGTGTCTTGTGAAGTGGGCCTCGAGGTTCAGGACTTAGAGCGGTATTATTTTAATATTTATTGCGATCACTAGATCATCATGACTTTTATCGGCGTTGCCGGTTGGCAAATTCCCAAAGAACTAAAAGAGCGGTTTCCCTCTGCAGGAGGTCCCGTCTTGACCAGTTATAGCGCTCGGTTGCCCGCCGTTGAAATCAACACCACCTTTTATCGAGATCATCGCAAATCGACATTTGAAAGATGGGCGCAAGAAACGCCTCCAAACTTTCGCTTTATTATAAAACTCTCAAAAGACATCACTCACAAAGAAAAACTTAACGTGGACCTTAGAGACCATGCTGAGTCACTGAACGCTATTCTCAACTTTGAAAAATTAGCAGGACTCCTCATTCAACTTCCGCCCTCCCTTGAGTTTGAGGGCGAGATCGCGGAAGGCTTTTTCACTGAGCTGAGAGCCCTGTATTCTGGGATGATCGCTGTGGAGCCAAGAAACTCCACATGGGCATCGAGCGAGGCGATTGGTTTATTTGACCGGCTTTGTTTAAGCAAGGTTTTGGCCGACCCGGAGAGATGTCCTTGGCGAAAGCTTTAGCGGGGCTACCTAGGTATTATCGCCTGCATGGATCACCTCAGTTGTATAAGTCTTCTTATCCTCAATCTTACCTGGAAAGGCTGGCGCAGGCGCTTAGAAAAGAAGAAGAGTCCTGGGTGATTTTTGACAATACCCAATATGGACATGGGACTGAAAACGCTTTGAACTTAGAAGAAATATTGGCTTCATGGCGCAAAGATTGCTTTTTAGGACGAGATGAAAGCGTGGGCCATCAATTCTTACGGAGACAACTCAGAGCTCAAACTCATGGAACTCAAAGAGCCTGAAGTCGAAGACAATCAGGTCCTTATTAAAACAAAGGCCATGAGCTTAAATCCTGTCGATTATAAAATCAGAGACGGACAATTAAAAATGGTCATGTCTTTTGATTTTCCTCTCATTCTAGGCCATGACTGCGCGGGCGAGATCGTTAAGAAGGGCCAAAAAGTCAGGCAATTTAATCTTGGTGATGAAGTCTTTGTCCGCTCTGAAATTGGCGCCCTTGCCGAGTTGGTCGCAGTGGATGAAAGCTATGTCGCTCCCATGCCCAAGGGCCTCACCTTTGAGGAGGCGGCAAGCGTCCCTTTAGTGGGCCTTACCAGCTGGCAGGCCTTGCTCGAGAGGGGAGAGCTAAAAAAGGGAGACAAAGTCTTCATTCCGGCCGGCTCAGGGGGCATTGGCACTTTTGCCGTCCAGCTTGCAAAACATTTTGGAGCTTATGTGGCGAGCAATTGCAGCGCAAAGAACGTGGACTTTGTGAAGTCGCTTGGGGCCAGCGAAGTTTATGATTATAAATCAGAAGACTTTAGCGCAGGCCTGTCAAACTACGATCTGGTTTATGACACCATGGGCGGTGAAACTCAAAAAAAGGCGTTCAGCATTCTTAAAAAAGGCGGGAAGCTTATTAGCCTTGTTGGACCTCCCACCCCCGCCTTTGTGAAGGAAGAAGGGCTCGGGGCTCTTCTGTATATGGGATCGGCGCTCCTGAGCGCAAAGACGCGCTTGCAAGCGGCCTTACGCAGGGTCCATTACGAGTTCTTTCTTATGACTCCAACTGGAGACACCTTAGGCAAGATTGGGGAGTTATTGGAAAAAGGGGACATTCGGCCTGTAGTTGATAAGGTATATTCTTTTGACAAGGCCGACCAGGCGATGGCCTATTTGGAGAAGGGGCATGCCCGTGGAAAGGTCGTGGTCACGTTTTCTGGTGAAGCTTAGAGCTTTTTAATAACTCCATAATTCCCTTGCCCTTAAAATTCTTTTTTTCTTTTCCCACGTTAAAGCTGACTGATGTCAGGTCACCAGTCTCTTCTAGCCTTACGGGAATTTGCTTTTGATTAGAAGGCCAAGAAAAGCCAAGGCCTATTTTGCCCATCAACTCATCGATCAAATAGGGATCATAGCTTTCTTTATAGTAGACCTTAAAGGCCTTGCCATTCTTATAGGCGAAGTAGCGATGCTTTTCATTTGGCATGACCTAATCTCCTTTTTGATTCTTTTTCAGCCTACGATTTATAAAGAATCAAAGAAAGCTCAAATGAAAAGAGTTCTTATGAATTAAACTAAATAAAGGAATAATTTAGTGATTTTTAAGGCCGCCCCATGGCCTATATTACCGTGGGGCGGTTAGTAAACCTTAGGGCCTCAGAACCACTTTTATGCATTCGTGCTTTTTCTCATTAAACATCTCATATGCGGCCGGAGCCTCGCTAAGATTAACAGTATGAGTAATGACAAAGGACGGATCAATCTTTTTGTCTTCAATAAAACTCAACAATTTGGGAAGGTATTTTTGCACATGGGTTTGGCCCATTCTAAAGGTCAAGGCCTTGTTCATAGCGGGTCCCATAGCAAAAGCGTTAACAACAGATGTATAAACACCTGGCACAGAGAGGATTCCTCCTTTTCTACAACTTTTAATGGCCTCATTTAAGACGTATGGCCTATTTGTTGGCATATGCATTTTTTGAAGGGCCGAGTCTTTTGAGTCCTTTAAAAAGTTTGATGCGTGGGCCTCAGCGCCTACGGCATCTATACATTTATCTGGGCCCATTCCTCCTGTCATTTCCATTAGGCTCTTGTAGACGTCGCCCTTTGAGTGGTCTAAAACCTCGGCGTTGCCTTTTTCTTTCGCCATTTTAAGTCGTTCAGGAACATCATCTATAGCAATGACTCTTTTTGCTCCCAAAAGCCACGCGCTCTGTATAGTAAACTGACCCACCGGGCCGCACCCCCACACGCAAACGGTATCATTGGGCTGGATATCGCAATTTTCTGCCGCCATATAGCCCGTGGGGAAAATATCTGAAAGGAAAAGTACTTGTTCATCTGTTAGCCCGTCAGGAACTTTTATAGGTCCAACGTCCGCATAGGGAACTCTTAAATACTCCGCTTGCCCGCCTGGGACGCCCCCTGTTAGATGGGAGTAACCAAAAAGGCGGCGGGGGAGTGACCAAGAATTTCTCTGGCTTTTTCTGGCTTTGGGTTTGACTCGTCGCAAAGAGAATACATCTGCTGCTCGCAAAAAAAACAGGACCCACAGGAGATTGTGAAAGGCACGACTACACGGTCGCCCTTTTTCAAATTTTTTACAGCCGATCCGACTTCTTCAACTACCCCCATTGGCTCATGCCCAATTATATCGCCCTCCTTCATGCCTGACATCACCCCGCTATAAAGGTGGAGGTCTGAACCACAAATTGCTGTAGAGGTGATTTTTATTATAGCGTCTCTATCATCTTGTATCTTTGGGTCAGACACTTCGTCCACTCGCATATCATGTCTTCCATGCCATGTTACTGCTCTCATTATGTCTCCTTTTTTAATGATCTTCGTTATAAGAAGCTATTTTAGGAGCAATTTGACGACGCCAAAAAAAAAGGGCGCTCTTTAGAGCGCCCCTTGAGTTTATCTTAACATTTTTTTCCTTTGCAGGAGCCGCCGTCGCCACTTGGTTTGCCGCCGCCTTTGCCGCCGTTTCCTCCTCCGCCGGAGCCACCGCCAATGGTGACCGTTACGCTATTTGAACTTGAAGACTCGTTTCCTGCCGCGTCGATGGCCTTTACTGAGTAGCTATGGCTACCTGAAGCTTTATCTTGATAGCCAAGATCAGCGGTCTGTTTGATATAGTTTCGCGAAATAGATTCCGTCTTTGTAGATTTTGTATCCGACTACGCCAACATTGTCTGAGGACGCCCTCCAACTTGAGTTCAAGATTGTTCTTTCCTTTCACTCTATAACTTAGGCCTCCTGGAGCGCTAGGCGCTTGAGTGTCCACTGTGCTCACTTCAGGATTTTTCACCAATACGGAGCTTGAGATTTTGCTATTTCCTGCGGCGTCGTAGGCCTTCGCATAAACGCTAGTTCCGCTGTTTTTGGCATAGTCGTCGAGCAGCTATAAGGCGCTGATGAGTCGCTACACCTAACGGTGCCGCCCACATAGAAGTCCACTTTCACAACTCCCACGTTGTCGGAAGCGCTGGCAGACATCGCTAAACTCTGTCCTGCCGCTATCTGCGCGCCTGAGCTTGGGGAGGTGAGGCTTACAGACGGAGCTTGTGGTGTCCACTGGCTCGCTTGGGTTCTTAATCGTTACTGAACTCGAGATTTTATATTTGCCTGCGGCATCATACGCCTTGGCGTATACGCTAACTCCTCTCGTTGTAGGCATGGAAGTCGAGCAGCTATATGGCGCCGAAGAATCGCTACATTTTACTGTACGCCGCCCACATAAAAGTTGACTTTGCACACTCCCACGTTGTCTGAAGCGCTGGCCGCGATAGAAGGCCGCGCCAGCCTTTATCTCGGCCCCATTGCTGGGAGAGGTGAGGGACACTGAAGGGGCAGTGGTATCTGTTGGAGTGGCCGTCTTTAGCGTTAAGGCCACTCTGATCAGAGAGACCCATATTGTTGGTGTCGTCCTTCGCCAACGCGCGAATTAAAGTGCTAGATTCTGTCATTTTGAAAGAATACGTGTAGCCACTGCTGGTCTTGGTGGCGGTATGCCAATAGTTTTCATGCCAAACTTGGACAATGTTTACGCCCACATTATCAGTGGCCGCCACGTTGACCGTCACAGTGCTTCCCACTTCGTAGGCCGCCCCCTCGCTAGGACTCGTTATTTTTACGGTCGGAGCTTCATAGTCGACACTTGGGTCATTTACGATACTAACTCCTATCGTCCTGGTCGTCATATTTCCTGCGGCATCAAACGCCTTTGCCATGATGGTCGCTGAGCCCGTAGAACTAGGAGCTGGGATAGAGCAGTTATATGGCGCAGAGGAATCATCGCACTTGAGCACGCCATTTAAATAGAAGTTTACGTTAGTAACGGCCACATTATCGTTAGCGCTTGCGGAGGCGCTAATCGTCTTGCTTGTATAGAAGGAATCGCCGTCTTTAGGACTTGTGATGCTTAAACTTGGGGCCTCTGTGTCAGACGTTTGCGTAGGCCCGCTTCCTCCATTCACGGCCACCTCCATATAGCTTGAAGTTTTTGCTTAATACCTCAACAGTGATTCCCGTCGCGCTGTCGGTGTAGACTTCGCCGACGCCTAATGACTGAAGATGCGTGGTAGGTCGCGACCAAATAGAGTCTCTTTTGTGAACACTTAATAGATCTTTGTATTCTGAGCTTAGCGCCGAGTCCCAGTTGCCCACTCCTGTTCGGTAAGAGAAATAAATCTGATCACCTGTGTCCGCATGCGCAAATTTAAGAGCGTGTAGATAAGAAGTGGAGGAAGTCGCGCCGCTTAGAGATGCCAGCTTAAAATTCGCTTTTGTTGAGGTCGAAACGGTCTGAATTTTTGAGCCTGGGATCCAGCCAAGTTGGTCTCTGTGAGGAGCGTTTAGCTCTCTATAATAGAGCCCCATAAAATCTGAGTAATCCCCATAGCCGCTATAATTATTAGGATTAGAAGAGTCTCCATGCCCCATTCCGAAATTATGGCCTAGTTCATGAACTGGTGTTTTGTCTGAACATGTTCGCACCCATCCGAGTTCGCGCCTAAATAGGCGCGGCCACCAAAGCTACAGGGAATGCTGCTTGGGATATAATACTGCTGGTAATCATAAGAATAAGGATCAATGCCCTTGGCCTGAAGTTGCGCGTTAGCGTCCTCGCTAAGAAGTCTTAGGTCTGTGTTTGAGCAAGTGTAATCCGAGGTTCGTTTTTGCACATTGACTGTCACGACCTTGCCCGTCAACGAAAATGTTCCATAAGAGTTGTCCTTATACACATTGGACGCCTGAAGAAGGGATTAGAGGAGCTGAAAATCCGGCTCTGGAGGTCGCTTTCAGAGTTGCAAGCCATTTGCCCTTCGTCGATCAAATTGACTCTTACCACGAGGGCAGATCGACTGCCGGCGTCCATTTACCTTCGTGACATTGCGAAGGTCCTCCATGGGGGCCGTGGAGCTCTGCTCTAAGTGAGCCATCGTATTGCACAATACCGGCCTCTTCAGGTTTTCGACCTTTTATTTTCACTTTGTCGCCGGAGCGAAGTTTGGCAATTCCCGGGGGAATTTTTCCGTTCTTAAAAGTAAGCTCTGAGACTTTTCCTGTCTTGGCGTCTTTAAATCGACGAACTCTCGCATTTCCTTTCCTTCCATATCGTCTTCGATACCGAAGTAAATGGTTCCCTCTAGTTTTTCTTGAGCGAACGCGGAAAGTGAGAATGATAAGAGAATTAAAAAATACCTGATCATCATTTTTCCCCCAATTACGTACTAATATGTGTCCATACGTTTCGACAGTTTTGATTTGTTTCATTATGAGATGTGACGTCTTAGGGGCAGTGAAGTGTTTTGGGCCAGATGGAATTTGACCTTTAAAATCAAGTAGTTAATGCTCAATAAGCAACACATTAACGTTTCAAAATGTGACAACTAAGCTTGGCAATCTGGGGTCCTAGGTCATATCAAGCTATTGAGATAATTAGGTTTTGAAAGTTTAAAGAAGAAACTCTTAAAAAGAGTTAGCTTCCTTAACAATCCTTAAAGATGCCTACGACGTCCCTTGTTGACCACTAAGTATGGCGCAGCTAATAATTCTTTAGTTCATTCCATCTCCATCCTGCCGAAAAGTCATAAACGAACCGGGACGCGATATAATGTAGGCAAATAAGAGGGGACTTATTATGAAAGCGCTACTTTTGACTTTTGGACTTGTCTTTTTATCAAGCTGCAAGCTCGATGATTCCAACTTGTCTGTTACTTATAAAAACCGCGGGCCTTCCGCGGACATGTCCTCTGCAAAAATTGAAAATGGGGCCCTTGTGATTGAGGGCAGTGATCTTTCCGAAGTCACTAGCGTTACGCTAAAAAACGACCAAGGCCTGGAGGAGGCCCTAACTATCGAAAGCAAAAACTCATCTCGCCTCGTGGCAAGAGCAATGAGCGCCTTGAGGATCACTGCCGGCGCTGTTTTTAATCTGGCCTTGTCGAACGCTCATGGCTCCACAAGCTTTCAAATTCAAGTGGATCTTTCTGAAGAGCAAGCGAGCGCTTTTTTAACGAGAGGGGACGGCTCTCCTGACACCGTCGCCCTGAGCGGAACTGTCTCTATCGATCCTGCGGGGACGACCGTCACCGGCGCTGGCACAGCTTTCACAAAAGAGCTTTCACGAGGAGATCTTATCACCATAGAGGGAGAAAGCTCTCGCGTGACCTCCATCACCTCTGACACTTCAATGACTATTAGCAAAGCTCATGTCATGGGCGCTTATGGAGTCGCCGCGACTTATCTTGAAAACCCAGTTGATGTTAAAGACAAAGACGGCAAGCAGATCTTTGGCGGTAAATGACAAAGGTTACCTCGGGATTTTTAGGGGGGCCAGCGCAAGTGGAAAACCGTCCTCTGCCCTCGGCGCTTTGCATATCGCAAATGGAGCAAGCCAATTGGTCATGACGGACACTGACGATCCGATAGGCCCTCCAACGCTCACTGGTTTATAAGGCCAAACGACAGCGGCGCAAGCTCCTTTTGGATTGGGGCGGCCAACGACGACCTCGAAAGTCTTGCTGGGCAACAGATCTATATGAAGTTCACGCCCCATACATATGGCGGTGGAGTCAATAACGGCAAGGTCACTATAGGGAGCGTGGGCCAAGACGGTCGTTTTAATGTGCTTAATCAAGCGGACCAAGTAGCGACCACCATCAAGGGAGTCGCGGGCCAGACCAAGACATGCTTCAAATAAGATCAAGCGGATCGAGTGTGGGAGATCTCTTCACCGTGAAGGCGGACGGCAGTGTGGGGATAGGGACCTCCAATCCCGCCTACGCTCTGGAAGTCAACGGCGGGGTCGCGGGCGTTGGCGCCTATCAAGACCTTTCGGACGAGCGCTTTAAAAAGAATCTTGTTCAGATTGACGGACCTATTGAAAAGCTTAAAAAGCTGAATGGGTATTATTATGACTGGAGAAAAGACGAATACCCTGAGAAAAAATTCAAAGACTCAAGAGACCTTGGGGTCATCGCTCAAGAAGTGGAGAAGGCGTTTCCTGAGGCCGTCTATACCGATGAAAAAGGCGTTAAGACTGTCGCCTACTCACGTCTTGTGGCGCCGTTGATTGAGGCGGTGAAAGAGATGGACCAAGAGGCAAAGACAAAAGACAGAGTAATTCAGCGCCTTAAGGCCGAGCAGTTTCTTATGAAAAAGAGCTTGGAGGAGATGAGGAAGGAGCTGAGCGCTCTTAAAAAGCGCTGAGGCCTGCCAGGCATTTTCGAGCTTTTTTCAAATGACGGGTTGGAAACTTGCGTTTAAATATGTTTCAATTTCCAAATGACTGGAATAAGTGAGTTTGTCTCCGTCAAAGGGGCCCGCCAAAATAATCTTAAAAATATCGACCTCAAAGTGCCTCGAAATAAAATCGTGGTCTTCACAGGCGTTTCCGGCTCAGGCAAGTCATCGCTTGCTTTTGGCACCCTTTACGCCGAAGCGGAAAGGCGCTATTTGGAGTCTGTGTCTCCTTACGCGAGAAGACTTTTTAATCAGATGTCCGTTCCAGAAGTGGACTCAATTGAAGGGCTTCCTCCGGCGGTCGCGCTTCAGCAACATAAAGGTCATTCTTCGGGAAGGTCTACAGTCGGAAGCTTGACCACTATTTCAAACACGCTTCGAATGCTCTATTCCAGGGCAGGCCATTATCCAAAAGGCATGGAGCTTCTTTATGCGGACTCATTTTCCCCAAACACGCCAGAAGGGGCCTGTCCTCGCTGCCATGGCCTTGGACATGTGCTCGACACAACTGAAGAGCTTGTGGCGCCAGACCCAAGTCTATCTATTAGAGAAAAGGCCCTAAAGTGGCCGCAAGGCTGGCACTCGAAAAATCTGAGAGACATGCTAGTCACAATAGGCATCGATGTGAACACTCCCTGGAAAAAACTTCCGAAAAAGACGAGGGAATGGATCCTCTTCACTGATGAGAAGAAGACGCTGCCTGTATACGCTGGGTATTCCAGGGAGGAAGTCGAAGAGGCCCTTGAGGACGGAGAAGAGCCTAGTTATATGGGAAACTTTGAGGGCGTTAGGGCCTCGATCATGTCCACTTTCAAGGGGACTCAAAGCCAGAGTATGCGCAAACGGGTCGGCAAGTTTTTGGTGGAGCAGACTTGCCCTATTTGTCATGGCCATGGGCTAAAGAGAGAGTCTTTAAAAGTGACCTTTGGCGGGCTTAATATTACGCAGCTCTCAGGCCTTAGCTTTGAGGAGCTCTATGATCTGTTGTCCAAGGAAAGAAAAAGGAAGAGAGCTCCAGAGGCCCAGAAAGTGGTAGACGCCATCTGTGAAGACGCTTTGTTGAGAATCAAGACAGTCATAGATCTAGGGCTAGAGCATATAAGCCTCGATCGCAAAACGCCAACTCTTTCAGCAGGGGAGCACCAACGACTAAGACTCGCCACCCAACTGAGGTCTGATCTTTTCGGCGTGGTCTATGTTCTCGATGAGCCTTCGGCGGGGCTTCATGAAAAAGATGTCAAGGCCTTGCTCGATATTTTTAAAGAGTTGAGAGATAGAGGAAACTCAGTCTTCATTGTCGAACACAATAAGGACATTATTAAGCTTGCGGATTGGATTGTGGACATTGGCCCCATGGCCGGCAGCAATGGCGGCGAGATTGTGTATAACGGGCCCATTGCCGGACTAAAAAACGTCAAGAAATCAAAGACAGCTTATTATTTATATAACAAACCTGCGCTCTCTAAGACGGCAAGAGGGCCTGAGGGACATGTGAGCTATGAAGGCCTTTCACTCAATAACTTAAAAAATATAAAGCTTGATCTCCCCCTTGGTGTCATGTGCAATATTGTGGGAGTTTCTGGAGCGGGCAAGACCTCACTTCTAAACGAGATTATGGCCCTTGGTCCTGTTGATCCTATAAGCAAAATCGTCCAAATCACTCAAGACCCCATCGGAAGAACGCCCAGATCAAATATCGCGACCTATACCGGCGTTTTTGATCATATAAGAAAGCTATTTTCGAAAACGACGCTCGCCAAGAAGAGGAAATATGGCGCTTCTCGTTTCTCTTTTAATGTCGCTGGTGGGCGTTGCGAGAATTGTGATGGGGAAGGGCATGTGGAAGTCGAGCTTCTCTTTTTGCCAAGTGTTTATAGCCCTTGTCCTGCGTGCGAAGGCAAAAGGTATAATGAGAAAACTTTGGAGGTCAAGTACAAGAAAAAGAGCGTCGCTGATGTATTAGCTCTTCGAGTGGGAGAGGCGATCGATTTTTTTGTAGACCGGCCAGAGATTCTTAGAGGTCTTCAGATGCTTAAGGACGTGGGCCTGGATTATATTCAATTAGGCCAGCCAGCGACAGAAATTTCAGGCGGCGAGGCCCAGAGAGTCAAGCTCGCCTCGGAGCTTCAGAAAAAACGAGGAGAGCGCGCCATGTATCTTCTTGATGAGCCAAGCACAGGTCTTCATCCCATGGACGTGGAGAAATTATTTGGGCAATTGGACAAGCTTGTGGAACGAGGAAACTCTGTGGTGGTCGTAGACCATCATGAAATTATCAGAAACGGAAGCGATTGGACGATCGAACTTAGGTCCCGGAGGAGGGGCAAATGGAGGAGAAGTCATTTCTGCGCATAAATAGGCCCAGCCCTCACATACAGTTTTATTCGAACTAAATTTAAACACCTTTTAATTTAATTCTAAGTCACTCTTGGGACTAATTCCGTTTGGGATGTTAGGTTTTTAACGAAGGCCTTGAGGGCCTACTATTTAGACCATTGGGAGGAGCTTATGACGTCTACACCGAGAATACTTGATGAAAATCTAAGAAAAGCTTATGGAAGAGCTGCAAAGAGAAATTGCTGAGGTGGAAAGCCCCGAGCAGAAGGCCTCCTTAGAGAAACGGTTGGACGAACTATGGTCAGCGCTGGGCAGGGAAGAGGCAGAATGCGATCTTTGGCAGGTCAATGCCACCACCTTTCTTGTGTGATCGCTTAAGTTGAGAAAACATGAATTCCTAATTAATATCAGTTTTTAATCTGCCTTAACGGCATTGAGATTGGACTGGGCCGGTCTATGATTAGTTATAACTTTAATAGAGAGGAATTTATGAAAAAAAATGAAGGAAAAATTGATCGCGTGCTAAGAGTCGCTGTTCGGGCTTCGCTTATCTCGTTTGTTTTCTGGGGACCAGAAACAAACTTGGCTATATCGGTTTAGTGCCGCTTTTGACGGGCCTAGTAGGGTTTTGCCCTGTTTATAAAGTGTTTGGGCTTACTACTTGTCCTGTGTCTCAGAAGAAATAAGAAGCAAAGCTAAGTGTATGGAATTAGACAAGTATCGCATTTGTTATGCTCTGCGCCTAAAATGAGTTGCATTTAGGGCAAGTTACGCTATAAATTGCCATAAGAGTTGTATTTGTTTTTTTTATAGTAAGAAGTCCTGAGTGCCCTTCTATTTTAAATTCCATCTACAGAATAAAAGAACACCCAAATAAGAAGATGGAAGAAGTTTGAGTAAAAGTTTTCAGAGCCCCGCATTTTACACCTGTGAAGATGGCCTTCATCCCCAAGTTCATTCTAAGCATATGGACAAGAAACTCGGCTTTCGCGTTCCAAAAATAGAAAACAAACTTCTTCAGAAGTATCGCGCCTATTATAAGCCCGAAGACGAAAGCAATGAAAAGAAGCACTATTCGGGCACGCAAACTTGGATTGGACTGCATCCTCAGGCCCTCCAGACCCCTTACTCTCATATTCTTAAGGCGCTTGAGCCTTATAAAGGACCACGAGATCGACAGCGTTGTCGATATAGGCGCTGGCTATGGAAGAGTTGGTTTTGTGATGAATAGTCTTTTCCCCAAGGCCTCTTTTACTGGCTTTGAAATCCTGAAAGGAAAGGCAAAATGAGGCAAACCGTCTCTTTGATAAATACGAACTGAAAAACTGCGAAATGGTAAGAAAGAACGTTTTAGAAGACAACTTTCAATTGCCAAAGCTCATGTGTATTTTATCTACGACTTCAGTGAACTTGATGACATCTGCCAGATATTAGACCAGTTGTCTGAAAAATGCTGAGCGACAGTTTCTTCCTTATTTCTAGGGGAGACCGAATCAATTTTCTCATCGAAAAAAAATATAAAGAGTTCTGGAGGACCGGTGGTTTTCTAGAATGTGGGGAGCTAAAAATATATAGCTCTTCAATTAAGTTCAAACAGGAGTAAAGTATGAACACAGGTAAAGTAAAGTTTTTTAACGATCAAAAAGGTTTTGGATTCATCACGCCAGAGAGCGGCGGATCTGACATCTTCGTACACGTTTCTCAAGTTGCCAATGGCACACTTGCTGAAGGCGACGCAGTTGAGTACGAAATGGGCGAAGGCCAAAAAGGTCCTTGCGCTATGAATGTTCAAGTAAAAAACTAGAATTCATACCATTGAAAGATCCCGATTATTTGCAATAATTGGGGTCTTCTTTCATTCGCTTGCCTAGAGTCTTTGAAGGTTCGCCATGATAGTCTTTCTTCCAGTCCTCAGTGACGCATTCTCCATCAACAAATTGGCCTTCCATAAATGAGACCACTGAATAAAGCGCCTTTGCTCTACTTACGGACTGTTTTTCATTTTTCAATCTTATTTTGATGATCTGAAGAGACAGACTCTCCAAAAGCCGCCCCAGCTATCATTTAACTCTTTGACTTTCTCGGTCTTCTTGGCGTAGTGAGACCTTATGATATTCTTCGCCCTTCGATAATAGCTTTCAAATGCTTCATACCTATCACCAGGCTCAGGGTAAGCAATGCCAAGCTCTTCAATTTCCTTGATGGCGCGCGAAAAGTAAAGCTTATGGTTTCTGATTAAATCCTTCGAATGTTTTAATTTCTCAATGTCTTCAAAGGTGATTTGATTTACAAGATGAGAGTCTGAGCAAAGTCCCATTAGTTGATTGAGGGTTTCATTGGCGTTCGCCTCCAATGTTTCTAAGTCCATTGAGTCTTTTATTTTATATTTTCCAGGACCGATCTTTTTAAGGACATCTGATTGGTCCATATCACCATATATGCTCTTGTGTTCTTAGGAGCGTCATATATGAATGCGTCCCTAGGGCCTTCGGCTTGAGGTTTAAATAAGCTTGCTCAAGAACGGATTCAATGATATAACAATTGGTCATCTCTTGAGTTGTGCCCTCTCACATCGCAATAAGTGCCACTGGCTCTTGTCCACATGGCAGAAGCGGTCGCCATGGGATAGGTGAGGACCGGGCTTCCCACCTTAAATATTCTGTCGATGGAATTGTAATTGGCCAATTGGTCTTCTTTTATCAAAAAGTCATATATATTTTGGCCAGCAGCGGCCGCTTGGTTGCCAGGGCCAATGTCCATATAACCATAACATGCCTCCAGGTTTCCAAAGTAATTCACCCACTTCTGGGTCTGGGACTTTGTCATGGAGTGGCAGCCAGCGCCGAAGAAAGAGCGAATGGAGTCTCTTAGGCGAGGGAATTTTTTTAGCTCTGCGCGAAGCTCGTCATCATGAATGGCATTGGTGTGGTTTTCTCCATAGTAGCCTGAATATTGGGTATGGTGGCCGGAAACAACGAGAGAGGTTATTAAAATTTTTTGGTCGTTCAGCTCTTTCAGGGCCTTTGCGAATTGCTCCGCCTTGAAGGGCTTTTCCTCGTCGCTGCTAGGAAAGACAAAGAACTTCTCCCCGCGCTCTTTGGCGGCCTTTCTTGCGGCCTTCACTTCATTAAATGAGTTATTGAGGTCGATAAAAACAATGGCGCTCTCTTGGCCAAAAGCGGGAAGCGCAAAAAGAAAAAATAAGGCGAGCTTAATAAAGGTCATAATATTCGGCCTCTAATTTTTTTTTCTTATAGTTCTTTTTTTGGACGGCCCTCTTGAATAGATAAACTTTGGCCTTAGTCGGTTTTTGATCGATGTGCTGCCTGACCATAAGGTATTCGTCCACAAGCTTTTCGGTGTTAGGGTCGCTAGCGGGGGAGCGCCTCTGCGCGTTCTCAAGCTCCGCGCCAGCTCCTAGCGCCAGGCCGGAACTCAAGCTCAAATATATTCCAAGGGCCGAAAAAAGTTTCATGACCAAAACCTTATATTCAATTGTGGCTACTTATCGGACGAAAATACGTGAAACTTGAGCAGGGCAGTCTGAGACACTAAAGGCTTTAAATTACTTGGTGTTTAGGAGGACCTCGTTTAAAAGCGGCCTTCCATCTGCATGGGCCAGTATGTTCTCCACCGTGGTCTGGGCAATATTCTTTAGCGCTTCTTTGGTGAGGAAAGCTTGGTGAGAAGTGATCAAGACATTTGGAAAGGTGATGAGCCTCGCAAGGCACTCGTCTTTAAGGGCGAATTCTGAAAGGTCACGAAAAAAAACATTCTCCTCTTCCTCGTAGACGTCAAGTCCAGCGTACCCTAAGTGTCCTGATTTTAAACTTTGCAAAAGGGCGCCGCTGTCGACAAGCCCTCCGCGCCCAGTATTGATGAGCATCGCCCCAGGTTTCATTCTCCGCAGGGCCTCCTGATTGATTATATGCTTCGTTTCTGGCGTCAGTGGCAAGTGAAGGGACATAATGTCTGACAGCTCCAGAACCTCTTCAAGACTCCTAAAACTTGCGCCCTCAAGCTCGCGAGGCCCTTCCTTGGGGTTCTTATCATAAAGGAGGACTTCGCAGCCAAAACCGCTCATTATCTTCGCCAATACCGCCCCAATTTTTCCGACCCCGATTATCCCGACCTTTTTTTGGTAGAGATCAAATCCAACCAGGCCATTAAGGGAAAAATTATGCTCTCTAATTCTATTATAGGCGCGATGAATTTTTCTGTTTAAAGAGAGCATAAGACCGACCGCATGCTCGGCCACAGCGTGAGGGGAGTACTTCGGCACTCTGACAACCTTTATCCCGCACTCCATGGCGGCATGAAGATCAACATTATTAAATCCTGCCGATCTTAAGGCCACAAGCTCAACTGAGCGATCTTGCAGTCCGCTTAAAACTGACCGGTCCAGGCAATCATTTACAAAGGCGCAGACCACGTGGCTTGGAGCGGCCAGTTCCACTGTTTGGGAAGTTAGCCTCGTTTCGAGGAAGTTAAAACTTATCCTTCCTAGAATTGGCCTTTTTAAAATAGGCCATTTCATAAGGGTGGGCATTGAAAAAGGCGACTTTTACCGGATCGTTCATGGCCATAGATTGTGCAAAAGTTTCGCCAGCGCATCTTAATTCTTGTGGTTGACGGCCTTAAGATGTAGGGTGGGCCCTTAGAATGGGCTTCTTAAAGGTGAGTAATGCTTCAAATTGGTAAAGTAAATAAAATGGTGATTATTTCAAAAGGGCGGGAAGGTTACTCCTTAGAAGAGGCGCAAAGTGGAGAGGTCGCTTTTCTTCCGCTTGCCATAGCTCCCCGCGACCTCAAAATCAGAGACGAAATCCAGGCCTTTGTCTATCCCGACACCAACACCAAAAGGCTGTTGGCGAGCCCAACGCTCCCAAAGGCGCAAGTGGGAGAGTTTGCCCAATTGCGTGTGATTGAAACCCAGGAATTTGGAGCATTCCTCGACTGGGGCATGGACAAAGATCTTTTAGTTCCAGGCAATGAGCAGAAGATAAAGCTCAGAGAAGGCGATTATGCGCTAGTGAGGGTCTGCTTGGAGGAGGGGACCAATAGAGTCTTTGGGACCACCAAGTTTGGAAAATACCTGCTTGATGCCCAATTCGATATTGACGAAAAATCAAAGGTGGACATTATTCCCGCCGAGGAAGGTGAGATCGGCTACCGCTGCATTATCAATCGGAAGTATTTGGGCATGATATATCATAGCGAGATTTTTGAGCCCATTGAGCTTGGCAAAAAATATCGAGGGTTTGTTAAGAAACTTCGAAATGACGGCCTTGTCGATGTGGCCATGCAACGCCAGGGGGTGGGGAATCTCTTTGACTCCAAGGACCGTGTCTTGGCCATAATTAAGAGTCGCGGAGGAAAGGTCTCTTTGACAGATAAAAGCTCTCCTGAGGACATTTCTGAGCTCTTTGGCATGAGCAAAAAGAGCTTTAAGGCCGCCGTTGGAATGCTTTATAAAGAGCGTAAGGTCGTGATTAATAAGGACGGGATCGAAGTAGTTAACGAAAAGTAAGCTTTCCTTTTGCCTACGGGCCAATATAGGGTATCCTGCAATCAGGTTAGTTAGTATAGTACCCCTCATCCAGCACTTCTATATCAATTACATCTAAAAAGATTTAAAGAAGGAGTTTTCCATGAAGAAAACAAAGAAGCTGTCGTGGACGGACATCACTGACAAACAAAAAACTGACTTGAAAAGCTATAGCACTCTTTCAAGCTTTTATGTTGGCGACTGCATCCAACATAATAATTTTGGAGTTGGCTATATTCAAAATAGCTTCGGCAATAAGATCGAGGTCCTATTCGAAGACAAAGTGAGAACACTGATCCACATGGTCATGTTTTAAGCTTGAAATAATTCACTTAAAACTCTGCATTCAGCAAAGCGGTTACTGTAAGAATTTTGACCTGATGTTAAACCTCTTAAGTACCATATGCCTTAGGAGGCTAAAATGAACAACAAAATTTACGTAGGAAATCTACCTTACAGCGTTAACGATCAATCTCTATCTGAGCATTTTTCACAATACGGAAACGTGTCCAGCGCGAAAGTTATCATGGACCGTGACACAAGCAGAAGCAAAGGCTTTGGTTTCGTTGAGATGTCTTCTGAAGGCGAAGCTCAAGAAGCTATTTCATCTCTTGACGGAGCTGAGCTGGACGGCCGTTCACTAAAAGTAAACGCCGCCAAGCCAAGAGAAGACAGAGGTCACTCTCGTTTCTAGTCTTTCCAATTAGTTTTTACTAAAATACGCGCCCTTCAACGGGCGCGTTCTTATTGGAGGAGAGCAAATGGCAAAATCTAAAACTACATTCGAAAAAATGATGCGTGAGCGCGCAAAGCAGCAAAAAAAGAAAGAAAAGCTCGAGCGCAAGGAAATAAAAAAATCTCAAAAAGAAGACGATGAGATTCTGCTAGAGGAGGGGGAAGACCCTGATCTGGCCGGCATTGTCGCGGGGCCGCAGCCTGTAGAAGATATTTGGTAAGACAAGTTCTTGAAGGGGCCCTGCCCCTTTGATAATCTTGGTCCATGAAAAAAATATCGCTGCTCACCGCAAAAGACTCCGAAGACTTCGTTCATGATGATCACCTTCTTGAGGAGGCGCTCGAGACCGAAGGTATAGAATACCAGGTCAGGCCTTGGGAAGAACTTGAAGACCAGGGCGAGGACCTTTTTCTCGTGCGGACCACCTGGAATTACACCGACCACTTGGAAACATTTTTAAATAAGCTGGCCTCTGTGCAAGACAGGCTTTGGAATCCACTCCCCCTTATTAAATGGAATTCCAATAAGAAGTATCTGCTTGAGCTTGCGGACAAAGGCGTTGAAGTAATGCCTTTGAGGCTTGCCCACGACAAAAATTCTCTTCAAGAAGCGATGCAAGAGCTTGGCGGTGAGGAATTTGTTGTAAAGCCCCTTATCGGCGCCGGGGCCAAAGGCCTTGTCAGGTTTAGTAAAACTAGTCCTCCCGAAATTCAAAGGGAGATGATTGTTCAAAAGTTCTCGCCCCAAATAAAAGAAGGAGAATTGTCCCTCATTTTTTTTGATGGCGATTTCTCTCACGCTATTAGGAAGACTCCTGTCGAAGGGGAAATCCGCGTCCAAGAAGAATTTGGAGGCGCCGTGAGCGCCCATGACCCCTCATCTGAGGAAATGCGCATGGCCAAAAAGGCCGCGCAATGCATTCCGGGGCCGTGGCTTTATGCGAGAGTGGACATCGTTCCTGGCGCGGGAATTATAGAGCTTGAGTGCGTGGAGCCCAGTCTTTTCTTTGGCAGTCATCCAGACGCATGCCGGAATCTTCTTGAGGGGCTAAAGAAAAAATTGAAATAAGCAAGAGGGCCGCAAAGCTCCCTTGCTTATGCGCTAAAGTGTTGAGCCTAAATTTACGATGGCTCTCACCGACACTTTTTGCTGATTGGGGGTTTTGACCTGTGATAAGTCTTTGTGAGATGGACACTTTGTCGGACCATTTGTCGCCCTCGTCAAAGTTGGCCCCTCGCTCTTCGAGCTTAGATTGAAGAAGAAAGGGGACGACCTCGTCCAGCTTTGCGTCTTTTTCTTCAGCATTGGTGAAGCCGCTCACTTTTTTTCCGTCCACTAAAAATTTTCCGTCGCTTGTCTTCATGTTCACTAGCGCCGTGGGCCGATGACAGACGGCCGCCACGATTCCTCCATGTTCATATATATCTGTCGCCACTTTCTGGGCCTCCTTGCTCTCTGGGAAGTCCCACATGGTGCCGTGACCTCCAGCAAAGTGGATCACTTGATAGCGATCAGCGTTCACATCTTTGAGGGCGAGGGTATTGTTTAGCTTGCCCATAAGCTCTTTGTCATTTAAGAACTGTTTGTTTTGAGCATCGTCTTCGTCCCTGCTGCTCTCATCGATAGGAGCGTTGCCGCCCGAGGGACTAGCAAAGTCGACTGAGTATCCGGCCTTCTTTAGTGGATAATAGACATGAGTCACCTCAGACAGATAAAAGCCCGTTTTTTTCCCTGTGCCACCAAGTTCTTCATGGTTAGTCACTACAATAAGAGCGTTTTTCATTGGGTCTCCTTTTATTATTTTTAGAATCATTCCACTATAAAGATTTGCTCTTTCTGGGTCCAGAACACGGGCCTAGGTAAATATTGAAGAAAGGCATATCAAGGAGATGTAAAAGGGAAGGACTACTATGTGTTTTAGTCGGATTTTTCGTTATTGCATGGCCTCGACGGCCGCCTCCAGACGCTCAAGTCTCGCCTTTAGGTCTTGGTTTTCTCTCTCAAGTTTTGCGATCTTTCGCGCCATCTCTTGCGAGGCCTTGAAGTGCAGCCATTTTCCTCGCTCATAGTCGACAGCGTAATAACCATTTTCCTTAGTGGTCACCATTTCCTTGTCCACTTCAAGGACCTCTTGAGCGATAAGACCATAAAAAGAGGCGTCAGGATTTGTTTTATAAACATAAGTTCTTGGGCGCAATTGTGTGAATTTCTCTAAGGCGCTTGCGCCAAAGTTCACGTCCTCGATATCGTCTTTAAGACGCCTATCGGAAGAACACGCCGTTCCTATCGTGCCGCCACTGTATTTTATGCAGCCAACGACCTCTAACTGCTCGGTAGGGACAGTGGTGCCTATGCCGATTTTTCCACCGTTATTTGCTTCGCCAACATAGAGCCTAGTCGTTCCTTGAGTCATTAATCTGATAGGTTCATGCCCCACATTTGTGTTAAGCCGCATGCTTCTTGATTCCAATTTGAGATAATTAGGCACAATATTTAAGTTAGTGGCAGAGATATTGAAATTGTTTGCCGTTTGGGGCGTGAACGTTAGAGCGGTGCTGCTGGACCCTGTTCCTTCGAATCTAAAGCTCTGACCGACAGCGTGGAGTGTGTGTCCAGGAGAGCTGGTTCCAATGCCAAGCTTGCCGTCTGAGGTCAGCCGCATTTTTTCGCTCAGCCCCCCCTGGCCTTCCCAGTTCGTGCTAAAAACGAGGGAAGCTCTTCTGGAAGCGGCCGAGTTAAACCCGCTAAATTCAGGTGTGGCCGAAAGTTTGGCCAAAGGGACCCTTTGATCATAGGGGCCCGAGTTTCGGCGTCCATACATTTCAATATTCACGCCTCCGTTATTGGTCACGTCATGGCTTTTTGCATTAAAGAGTGAAAGAGTTAACTGATCATTTGTTGTGTCCACAAATTTGACCTGTCCTTGTAAAATGCCAGGATAAGAGCCTCCTAGGTCTGGGCCAACAAGCAGCTTTCCTGAGTCCACACTTAGGCCTTGGAGGTTTGTGAGAGTGTTCCCTGCCATGTCTAAGTCCGCCGCCATTGGGACTGACCCATCGCTATGCAAGTCGCCTCCAGAGAGGACCTTGCACGAGCCGTCTCCATCTAGATATTCTCCGGCGGAACACATGGTGGCGGCATTCGTATTGGTGTCGTAATCTATTGCGCAGGAAAAAGCTCCAGCGCTCCAAACGAGCTTGTCAGTTCCTGCGCATGCAGAAGCGGGAAGAGGCGCTTTGCCTGTAATGGCCGTGGCGTTTGCTGTGATTGCTGCTTGGTTGGACGAAACGCCCGCCGTGTTGGAAGCAATATTTGCGGCGTTAGCGCCTACTGCTGTCGTGTTAGAGGCCACACTGCTTATGACACCAGGAAGGCCCGACACTTTGGTAGGATCAATACCGGCGCTGGGGCTAATGTCCGCATTTGTAAGAGAGCCATCAGCTATATGTTCTGAGCCTAGCGAGTCAGCATTGTCCGCAGAGGCGTCTGGAGCGGGGGCCCATTTTGAGCCGTCAAATTTGAGTACATGCCCTATCGCGGCGCCAGAAGTCTCCACATCTCCAAGAAGATCTAAATCGTAATCACCTTCTTCGGGAGACACAATGCCTGTCCTGCCATTAAAGCTCGCCGCTGAAGTGGAGTTCGAGACTTTTTCCCACTCAGATCCGTTGAACACTATCCAGTTCCCGGAGAGCCAATCATCATTGCCGTCAATTTCGCTCGCCCCAGATTCGCTCACGATATAGTAATCGCCTTTCATTGGAGAGCTTTGATAGCCCCTGTCCGCTAATTGAGGCTCGTTAAGCTCTGCGTTCCAAGTTCCTCTTAGCTTCAGCCCTGTCAAGGCCCGCGCTTCCCAAATATCGTTTAGACGATTATACACAAGCGTGTCTCCGTCCATGGCCCCCATATTGTGAAGTTTCTCACCTGTGACAGATTTGTCTCTAAGGCTTGTTTGGATTTGGAAAGAGGAGGAGCCATAAGCGTCCGCCAAGACAAGCTTAAAGACTTTGCCTGCCACAAGACCAATATTTCTTAGTCCGGTCGCAAGGAGGCGCTCTGAGCTTTTGTCTTGAATGGAAAAACTCTCATTAGTTCCTTCGGCCTGAATAGAAACTTGCTCAATATTTTCAAGGCCCCGACCCAAGATCTCAAGTTTGCCATTGATAACTCTAACGTCCCTTACCACCGCCGTGCTGGCCAGGCTCTTTTTGTCGCCTTCATCTTTTAATTGAGCTTGATAGGCCTGCTCTACTTTGCAAGAACCAATTATCGCCAAGAAGGCGAAGCAAATTAAAAAGTGAATGATACATTGCCATTTCTTCATATTCATCTCTTCGACTAGTATAAAGAAAGGTTTAAAAAATCTTAAAAAATACCTAAAAGCAGTTAGTTATAACATGGCATGAAATCTCCAGGACGGGCCTTTTTGCCATAAAACCTTGGCATGCTCCTAGTAGGCCAGGCCTTTTATAACCCAGGAAAATGCCAAAAAGCCTGCGCCCTGATTTAATTAAAGCATAGGAAATTATCTCAAAGGAGTGAATATGAACAATGAACAATTTGAAGGCAACTGGAAACAACTTAAAGGAAAAGTCCAACAGCAATGGGGAAAGCTCACTGAAGACGACATCAATCAAATTAGCGGCAAGCGTGAAGAGCTTGAAGGTCGAATTCAGGAGCGCTACGGAAAATCCAAAGAGGAAGCTAAAAAGGACGTAGACAACTTCATGAAGACTCACTAAAAAATGAGGAGGACTTTTGTCCTCCTTTTTTTATTCCTGCTCGTTCGAGATAGTGGTACGACTTTTGAAGCTAGGAGCGCATGGAATATAAATTGTATTATTGGGACGCTCCCTTTCGTGGAAATTTTATAGAGTATATCTTAATAAAAGCAAATTGCGAATACACCCGCCACAATGCTTCTGAAATTTATCCTGATAAATCGTTAAAAATTAATTATCCTGGCATGGCCCCGCCTTACCTCTATGAGGCCGAGACGAAAAAGTACTTCTCTCAAATGCCGGCCATCGGCTTTTATCTAGCAAAAAGGCAGGGGCTTTTGGACACATTTAAAGATGAATATTTCACGCTTAAGGTCCTGGCCGATTGTCATGATGTGCTGACTGAGATCACAAACTTTTATGGAACAAAGATGTGGACCCCGGAGAGTTGGAAAGATTTTAAAAATGACAGATTTAAAAAATGGCTGAATCTTTTTGACCAATATGCTTTGGACAGTCCGTCTCTGGTTGAAAGACTGAGTCTCGCCGCTCTTATAGGCCCTATACTAAGAAGCTTTCCCGATCTTTCTAGCTTTATACGGGACAATGGTCCTAGGACCTTTGAACTGACGCACAAAGTGGAAAGTGACAAACAGATCTCAGACCTTTTGAAAAAACAGCATAAGGCCTGGGGGAATATTTATTGTGGCGGAGAAATTGAAGAGTCTCTTAGAAATGTTATCTAGATATTTTAAAAGAGAGCTTGCCGCTCAATGGCTAAGACCAATACTTTTTCTTGGTCTAATGTGCGCCGCTTTGTGGGGATTTATAGGTATTGCCAGTGAAATGCTTGAGGGGGAGACCAAAGGTGTGGACCAGGCCATTTTACTTCTTTTTAGAGAGACGGGAAGGCCCGCCGAGCCTATTGGACCTAAAAGCCTTGAGAAAGCGGCCAGAGACTTGACAGCTCTTGGTGGCTTCACTGTGGTAGGGCTTCTCACGGCCTCAGTCACGGGGCTTCTAGTTTTATTAAGACAGAAAATCACGGCGTTATTTTCCTTTCTGTCTGTCGTGTCGGGCGTGGGATTGGTGCAATTTTTAAAAATAGGATTTGATAGACCTAGGCCTGAGCTTGTCTCCCATTTTGTGGACACTTCAACTAAAAGCTTTCCGTCGGGACATAGCACTATGGGATTTATCACTTACCTGTCCCTTGGGCTGCTGGCCTGTCGGATTTTGCCTTCTAAAGGGGCAAAGACCTATGTGATGTCCCTCGCTATCTTCACGGCAACCCTTGTCGGCCTGAGCCGTGTTTATTTAGGTGTGCATTGGCCTAGCGATGTCTTCGCCGGTGGGCTTTTGGGCGTCTTTTGGGCCCTGCTATGGTATGCCATAGAATTAAAATTCACCAAAATGACAGGGGACGGGGGAGGTCCGTCCCTTTAGCTTGTGATCTCCTTTTGGGGAGAGGTGGCCTTTGATAATTGCTTATAGAGATCATCGCTAAAACGCTGTCTTTTCCAATTGAGTAGCTGATGCTCTATGTCCTCCTGCAGCAGCAAAAAGGTTTGGATTGGCTCAATAGCAGCTTTGGAAGAACAAAAACTTTGGGAAAGATTATCAATCTTCAGCGTTCCTTTAAAGCAGCTTTTCCTCTTCTCGAAATGAAGCGTGATGGCGGCGTTGGAAGGGGCCTTTTCTGAAATGGCCTCAATTTGTTTCTCAATAAATTGTTCCTGCTCTGGAGCGAGCGCAACGCCGTAGGGAAAGGTCTTTGGTATAACGTTTTTTAAGATTTGGCTTTTCATAACACCTCCTGAAATCATTCATTAAGCCCAACCTAAATCGTCCAGTAAAAGGCCTCTATGCCTTTAAGCTTAAATTAGTTCCAAATAGCTCACCGTCAAGACCGCGTCTAAAAAAAAAATATGACACAAGGCACTCTTAGGAAATCTTAAATTTTCATTATCAAACTTTTCCTAAATGATAGGTCTTGTCTATTAGGCCATAGAATATCGTTATTTTAATTTGATTAAGAATTTAACGAGAATGAATCGGTAATTATAAACAGAGGAGAAACAGAAATGAAAAAAGTTTTATTATTGGGAACGATCGCCTTTATGTTGGTCGGGTGTTTAGATGGAGGACCAAAGGCCGAGGCCAAAGATAAAAATAAGTCCGAAGATCATGGAAAGACTGTCACCGCTGAGCCTGCTGATTCGAACTTCACTACTGGCGCCCCCAAGCCAAATAGCTTTTGGTGGCCTAAATCGATTGACCTAAAACCGCTGCGACAGCATTCGGATTCGTCTAATCCGTATGGACCTCAGTATAATTATGCAAAGGAATTTAAGAAGCTGGATCTTGCCGCTTTAAAAAAGGACCTAAGAAAAGTCCTTACTGATTCTCAAGACTGGTGGCCTGCGGACTTTGGTCACTACGGTCCCTTCTTTATTCGCATGGCCTGGCATAGCGCGGGCACATATAGGACTGTTGATGGACGCGGCGGGGCCGGGGGCGGTCAACAAAGATTCATGCCGCTAAATAGTTGGCCTGACAACGTGAGCCTCGATAAGGCCCGAAGACTACTTTGGCCTATTAAAAAGAAGTACGGGAGAAAAATTTCATGGGCCGACCTGATCGTCTTGGCGGGGAACGTCTCTTTAGAGGACATGGGCTTTAAGACTATTGGTTTTGCCGGCGGCAGGACTGATGATTGGGAGCCTGACCTAGTTTATTGGGGCCCTGAGACTAAATGGCTCGATAGCAGCAAGAAGCGCTTCCACGGGGCCAAGCTTGGACATAAAGGCGAGAAGTTGGAAAAGCCGCTTGCGGCGGTCCAAATGGGCCTTATCTACGTAAACCCAGAAGGCCCAGATGGAAACCCTGACCCCCAATTGTCAGCAAATAGAATTCGGGAAACGTTTGGAAGAATGGCCATGAACGACGAGGAGACCGTGGCCTTAATTGCTGGAGGTCATACTTTCGGCAAGGCGCACGGAGCTCATAAACCAGAAAAGTGCCTAGGACCGGAACCTGGAGCATCAGACCTTGAGGAACAAGGTCTTGGCTGGAAAAATAATTGCGGCAAAGGGAAGGCGGAAGACACCATCACCAGCGGACTTGAAGGCGCGTGGACGTCCACTCCAACTAAGTTCTCAATGCAATATCTGCATAACCTTTTCGCCTTTGACTGGGAGAAAACAAAGAGTCCCGCAGGAGCGACCCAGTGGAGGCCTAAAAAGGGAGGCGGAGAAGGAACTATTCCTGACGCGCACGTTAAGGGAAAAAAACATGCTCCTATGATGTTCACGGCCGACATGGCCCTAAAGGTGGACCCGGCCTATAGAAAAATCGCCATGCGCTTTAAGGAAAATCCAGAAGAGTTTGAGAAGGCGTTCGCGAGAGCATGGTTTAAACTCATTCACAGAGACATGGGACCTGAGGCAAGGTATTTGGGCCCAGAAGTTCCAAAAGAGACCTTTATTTGGCAAGACCCTGTCCCCGAGGTTGATCATAAGCTTATTAGCGATAGCGATGCGGAAGCGATCAAAACAATGATCAAAAAGACAGACCTAAGCGCAACTGAACTTGTGAAAGCGGCCTGGGCCGCGGCCTCTACCTATAGAGGAACCGACATGAGAGGCGGCGTTAACGGAGCTCGCGTGCGTCTTGCTCCTCAAAAGAACTGGGAAGTAAATGATCCAAAAGAGCTGAATAAAGTTCTGAGCGCTCTCGAGAGAGTTCAAAAAGACTTTAATAAAAGCGGCAAGAAAGTTTCTTTGGCGGACGTTATCGTCCTCGGGGGGGCAACTGGCGTTGAAGAGGCGGCCAAGAAAGCTGGCCATAACGTAAAGGTTCCTTTTGAGCCGGGAAGGGCCGACGCGACCCAAGAGATGACAGATGTGGAGTCAATTGAAGTTCTAAAGCCAAAAGCGGACGGCTTTAGAAATTACTTTGGGCCTGAAAGTGATTGGTCTCCGACTCTTATGCTGATTGATAAGGCCAATAGGCTCACTCTCACTGTTCCAGAGATGACCGTTCTCCTAGGAGGCATGAGGGCCCTTGGCGCGAATAGCGGCAATATTAAGCACGGCCTTTTCACTGAGCGCCCAGGAAGCTTGAGCAATGACTTCTTTGTGAACCTGCTCGATATGGGGACTAAGTGGAAGAAGTCTGATGAAAAAGGGATTTATGTTGGGCTTGATCGCGAAAGCGGGAAAAAGAAATGGACGGCCACTCCAGTTGACTTAGTTTTCGGCTCTAACTCTGAACTTAGGGCGATTGCTGAGGTCTACGCCGCCAATGACGGCCAAAAGAAGTTTGTGGACGATTTCGTGAAGGCATGGACCAAGGTCATGCGTCTAGATCGCTTCGACCTTAGATAACTTTACCAACGCGGCCCGGGGCGCTTGCCTCAGGCCGGGTTTTTTTATTTTATGGCCTGATAGGCCTGCATCGAGCCCATGAATACCTTAATATTTTTGAGTCCCTCTTTCTGTAGAAGCGAGGCCGCAATCGTTGCCCTTCTGCCGGAGCCGCAGTAGACGACCTTGGGCCTTTCCTTATCTATTTCATTTATCCTTTTCAAAATGTCGCCAAGAAAAATTTGCTTAGCGTCTCCAATAACGCCTTCTTTCCATTCATCGGGCTTTCTCACGTCTATCAAGTCGGCCTCATGTGTTTTCACTATATTTTCAACTTGGAGGGCGTCCACCTCCTTTAATCTTTGCAACCTCTCTCCTGAGGTCTCCCACGCTTGGACCCCGCCCTTGAGCAGGCCAGTGACATTGTCATAGCCTAGGAGCTCCAAATCAAAGCGCGCTTTATTGGCCGATTGGAGATCGCTCGCAATAAGCTTTATAGGGCCGTGAGTAATCGAGGAAGTGGCCGGCATAGGCGCCTAGCATATTGCGGGGAATGCTTATTGAGCCAGGTATATGACATCCTAGAAAGGCCTCTGGCGAGCGAAGGTCCACTAAGAAGCCGTCAGCGTTTTTAAAGTCGCTCACCTCTAAGAGCTCTAGAGTCTTATAATTCTTTAGAGGAGAGTCGTTTCCTTTTAGGTTGACCTCCTCCATCTTTTTAAAATAAGGCGGCATTTGATGATCTTCGCTCACTTTTTTCTTTATAAATTCTTCCTTATTTAATTTGAGCATGGGGTTGTGAAATTTCTCATGCCCAAGCGTGGAGACCTCTCTGTCAGCTATGCCGCCGCCACAAACAGAGCCTGCGCCATGAGCGGGGTAAAGCGCCACGTGGTCTCCTAGCGGCAAAATCTTTTTATGAATTGAGTCATAGAGAAGCCCCGCGCACTTTTCCATCTCATTTGGAAAAAAGTCCGTTCTGCCCACATCGTCAACAAAGAGAGCGTCACCAGTAAAAACGGCCAGAGCTTTTTCAGCGTTCTTTTCAGCGTAAAGAGCGAAGGACAAAGACTCAGGAGTGTGCCCTGGGGTCTCAAGAGCCTTAATTTTTAGGTCATTAAGAAAGAACTCGTCTTGGTCCTCCGCATATGATCCGTACTGAAAGTCGAGCCCTTTCCCATGGAGTATTTTAGCGTCCACATAGCGTTTAAGCTCTCTCGACCCAGTCACGAGGTCCTCATTTCTGTGAGTTTCAAAAATATAGTTTATCTTTGCTCCCTTTTCATTCGCCTTTTGAAGGTAGATTTCGGCCTGGCGTCTAGGGTCGATAACACAGGCCTTGTCTCCGTCGATGATGAGGTAAGAGAGGTGAGCGATACTGTCTGATTTTATTTTGATAATTTCCATGCTTAAAGGATAGCGAGCTTTTCTGATATGTCTTTTTAATGGATTTGAATTAGGTCAGACTGCCCCTTGAGGAGGCCTATATTTAGGGCAGAACCTTTTCTCTTTGTTTCTTTGTGGGCAGGGGACATACTTCGTCTTTTTTTCCAAACCAACGATAGCGATTTCTGGCCACAAACCGATACAGAGAGTCCCTTATGAAGGGCGGCACAAACTTAAATAGCATAAATATCTTCCAAGGACCTCCCACTATGGAAAGCGCCTCAATAACGGCCCGGGACTCTTTGAACATCTGACCATTTCTGTAAAGGACAACGCTGCTCAGTCCTTTACTATCGGTGTCTGTTAGCTTTTCTTTCGCCGTCTCGCCCTGAAGGGACGCAAAGGCCAATCTGTCTTTTGCGTCAATTTTGATCATCATTCGAACAAACGAGTTGCAAAGATTGCAAACGCCATCAAAAAAAATTATAGGCCTTTCCTTCATAGTCCTTTTTCCTCAAAGGCCAGAAGAAGCTTGCTTTGAACAAGTCTCCTTGCGCGAGGGGAAGTGAGCTCTTTGGCGGAGTTCAACAAGGCCCTGGGCAGGTCCTTTCTTATATTAGAATTTTTAGTGTCCAGGTACTTTGCCGCGTTTAGAACCAAGCGCTGTGAAAAGTTTTTTCCCTCGCGTTTGTTTAAAACGGGAGAGTCGAGCTCTTCTTTTACCTTCCAAAGAAGAGACAGAGCAAAGTCGCCTGTCGCGTTCCAAGAATTTTCCAAATAAGGATGATAGAGCTCCTTGTTCTCAGCGTCCTTTTCCATATTATTGCTGAACTCCTTTATCATTCGATACATTTGCGTTGTTCCGGCCGTGAGAGTGGCAAAGTAGTCCGCCATTCCCTCAATAACGGCCGTGGCATGAGTAGGCTCAAGATGATTTGAAAGCGCCGCATGAGAAAATTCATGGTAAATGACTTCTGGAATCATCGCCGTGTCCAGGTAATAGTATTTGTCCATAAAAAGCTTGTCCATATGCCGTGAGGCCTCGACCACGCCATAAGTCAAAGCAAGTGTGCCCGCATGTCTTACGGCCGTCTCCCAAAATGAGTTCGATTGGTAGCTTGGGTAGAAGATATGATTTAAGGTCGATTGAGAAAAGCTATTCACCGTGTAGTTTACCACTGGCCCCTGGAGCTGAGCGAGATTGGCCTCAAGAGGATTTGGCGCCATTTTCTTCAGCGAGCTCTCTAGCTTCAATCTTTTTCATCGGAGAGAACCAAATCTCCATGCCCCATTTGTCCTGCTTATCTTGGGGAAGCCAGCTAGGTGTCTCGCCACCAGGGACAGTAAATGCGTTATTATATTGGGCAGGAAGATTGTCATTTTTAAAATGCCCGAGCTTAGAGAACTGGTTGGTGATTTCAAGCCTTATAGTCATCTGCCCCATATTTTCGACATAGTCTGAGCCAAGCTCCTCCACCCAAAACTTTCTCGCCTTTGTAAGATGATAGTAGGCGTTTGCCGCTCTTAGGGCATTTTCTTCGTCCGTCAAAGGAAATCGCCTTATTGCTCTTTTTTAAGACTATTTTAAAATGCTTTCCTTCAAATGAGCTTTCAGAGGTCAAGTCTTCTAGGCGTTCGCTCCACAATTTCGTAGCCATGCCTACCGCTTCTTTCAATGACCGGCAATGCTATTGTGGCCGCTTGAGCGCTTAGTCCCATAGCGCGAGACTAATTGAAAATATTTGCAGGATTCTCATGATTTTCATGTCCTTTTTTTGAGCTAAGTTTGGTGTTTACAAAAACAAGTCCCACCGCGCCAATGACGTTCCATGGAGGGGGCAAGTAAAAGGCGGCGGTGCCAGCAAAAGAGAGAGTGTAGTCCTTAAACTTTTTCCAAGGTGAAATCTCGGGGTTCCAAAGGTCATCGTATTTTATCACGTACTCAATATCGTGGTGGGATATATAGCCTGTTTCCAAGGCGGCCATTATGACGTCCTCATAAGTGATTTTCACTCCTGCGAAGGTCTTGGAGGACGAAAGGTCCATTAAGTCCATTCTTAGCCGCTTTCTCGCAAACTCAAATTGCTCTGAAGGAGAAAGCTCATATGTTTCCGAAAATTGCGTCTGAGAGCCGTCTCTTCTCATGACGTAGTTCGTGGTGATTTCGGGAGTTGAGGTCTCGACTGTGGGGTCGATGCCCATTCGCATGCTCGCTTTCTCCAAAACTTGAGCAAGCATCACTATTTGTGTCGCATTGTACTTATAATAAAGGGACTTTCTGCGTGTAAGCTTTTTTCTGCGCTTGATATATTCGGAGGCGAATTCTGCTTGGTCCTCTTCAAGGGGAAGAGGCTCCATTGTATTGCATTTTATTTTTGGCGTCTCTAATTTTGTCCAGATAGCCTCCAATATAAATGGGCCAATTGAGGGCCTTCGCATCGGCAAGCGTTTGGAGTTTCATGTAAACGCTTCCGTGATAAGCCCTTGATGATACGCGTAAGTGTTAAAGATTTTTTGCTCTCTCTTGAGATATCTGCCCTCGGAATCTGCAGCTTTTGTGGAAAGCGCATAGTACGCTCCTAACGAGCAGGTCGCGTCCTCGTCAGGCCAGCTATTGAAAGCAGTGTAGAGCGTGGCGACATCATTTCTTTTAATGAACCTTAGGAGTTCTCAAAAGTATTCTCCTGTCCACCTTGACCGGGCCAGCGCCAGCTGCCTCCAAGGCCAGGTGAAGCTCCATGGCTTTGTTTAAGATGCCAAATAAAATATCGTCAATTTTATTATGGGCCCGAAGAGCCCCAAAATATTCCTTATAATGCTGTCTCTTTATATTTCTTTCTTGCAGGTTCTTGTCCAAAATTTCGGCAAGACCTAAATCACAGGCCCTTTGCCTTTGATTGAATTCGCTTATCGAATCAGTCAGCGCAGCAAACAAGCTCTCTGCGTAATAATCAGAATACTGAGAACTCAGCCTTTGAACTTGAGAGCCGGTAAGCGCGCTAGAAGAAAGCTCTTTATCATTTTTTAATTTATTTAAATCATTAATTGAGCAAAGGTCTGCCCTGAGAAGAGAACAGCTCCCATTAAAAGTGCCTAAAATCTTTATGGTAAACATTGCTTCTCCAAAAAATAAGGTTTCTTTTAAGATAGCGTCAAAATAGGGCCGCCGGTGAGAAATACCTTAGATATGTAATAATTACACGCGAACTATTATCTCTTAACCTGCTTCTTAAGTTGCACTATCTTAGTATGTCCTAGTAAATACGCTGCACAATTACACACTACCAAATGCCGGCCTTTTCCGGCGCACATAAGGGGTATATTTTTATGAAAATCCAATCGAGAATCGCTTCATTAGTGGCTTTGGCGTTCTTCTCTCAAACTGCATTGGCAAGCAATATTAGCTTCCAAAGAGTCTGAGAGTTACGAAACAAAAAATGTTTCAGTTGAAAGCAACGCTAAGATCAAAAGAGCCTTTGATCTACTGACTTATCAGCTCACTGTTGAGTGGGACCAACAAGATCCATACTTTAAAGAATACGTGCAAAACCAATTTAAAGATGAACTGCTCGATATGATGGAAGAAGGCGTGAGCGCTCAAGAGATTCAATCATATATGGAAAGAAGCCTGCTTAATGATTCTTCTAGGGCGGAATATAACGCTCTTCTGAATTCTATGAAGGCCCAAGGCAAGTCCGAAGTAGAGTCTGCGGCCGTCGCTATGAATTTTATGGAAGACACTTACCAGTCTGGCGCCACCTTCCAGGGCGGAGCTAGAACTAACTGGAGAAAGATCGCGATCATTGTGGGCGTGATTGTTGTTGGTGTTGTAACTTTTATTCTTATAAAAAAATGCAAGAAGAAAGGTGGAGAAAGGTCCACCACGGCAAATGGAAATGGCTCAACTGGATCTACCGGTGAAACTGGCTCTACTGGCGATACAGGATCAACTGGCGATACAGGATCAACTGGCGACACAGGATCAACTGGCGACACAGGATCAACTGGCGACACAGGATCAACTGGCGATACAGGCTCAACTGGCGATACTGGTTCTACTGGGTCTACTGGGTCTACTGGTGATACGGGATCAACTGGAAATACCGGAAACAACGGAAACAACGGAAACAACGGAAACAACGGAAACAACGGAAACAACGGAAACAACGGAAACAACGGAAACAACGGAAACAACGGAAACAACGGAAACAACGGCAACAACGGAAACAACGGAAACAACGGAAACAACGGAAACAACGGTAACAACGGTTCCAACGGCAACAACGGTTCCAACGGCAACAATGGAAACAATGGAAACAACGGAAACAATGGTTCCAATGGCAATAACGGAAACAACGGAAACAATGGAAACAACGGTTCTAATGGCAACAATGGTTCTAACGGATCCACAGGAGAGACCGGATCAACTGGTTCAAACGGCAATAACGAAAACACCAACGGAAATAATGGTTAGGGCAATGGCGACCAAGACGCCCCGGGCGGATCTTGCGAAAACAATAACGCAGAAAACGGTGGCTGCGTAAACGGCGATGGCAGCTCTCCTGGAGAGGAAGACTATCCAGGGAATAGCAGCCATACTGGCGGAAACAATAGTGCTGGCGGAATGGTGGAAACGGCAACAGCGGCAATAATAACAGCCGCGGTGGAAACGGAAACGGACCAAGATAATCAGTCAATAAACCCTTCTTTTTAGGTACTTATCGGCCCTGCTTCACTGCAGGGCTTTTTTTTTTATTTCTCTTTCTTAAGTATTTCTTAATAGTTGTATTTTATTTATGCAAAATGCGTTGTTTTAGGCTAGCTTAAGATATGGTATTAGGAATTGTTAATGGTTAAGACTCCGTTTCACCTGATCTTCACTTATTGGGTTTTAAGTTGAAAGTGCTTTTTTGCGACACAGATTCAAATTATTTGGAACAAAACTCAAAAACTTTTGAAGAGGCAGGTGGTTTTGAAACTGTTGGCGTTGAATATTGGAAGGACGCCGAAAAGCTCTTAGAGTCAGGTCCATTCGATCTTTGTTTTATCAACTCGGACGAAAGCTATCAAGGCTGCTTAGAATTAATTAAATACATCCATTCAAAAAAGCTAAAAACTAAAATCGTGGTCACTGCTAACAGCCTTGAAGTTTTTGAGAACACCCTCACTTCAGAAAAAGTGGCCAAACGCTTAGGAGTCCTGAAGACTTTCATAAAGCCAGTCCCCGGAGAAAACTTGCTCAGCTTTGCAAAAGGGGAGCTTCTCGCTGATTCTCCCCTGAGGCCTTTGAAGGAATCATTTGAAGAGCAAGAGGCTTTTGATGAGCAGTTTACCTCAATCAATATTGGGGAGTTCTTCTTTGGCAACCCGTCCATTTTTGATTTGTATGTAAAAATTCGAAAAAACCGCTATCTAAAGTTCTTAAAGCAGGGGGAGATTATGGAGGGCGATCGTTTGGAGCGTTATGCGCAAAACGAAGGTATAGAAAAATTTTATTTTAAAACTACTGACAGAGCGGCCTATATAAATTTTCTAAACTCCCTCATAAAAAAGGCCATAAAGAAAAATGCTGGATCTCGATTGACCAAAACCAAGCTCGTGAAAAGCATTAGTCACCAATTAATCGAGCAGATTTACACCAAAGGCCTCGACAAGCAGATCCTGAAAAACACGGCCGAGTTTTGCGATAATCTCCACCAGACTATTCTGAATATCAAAGAAATAAATGAACATTTTGAAGAATTGAGCGCAGGCGGAGACGCTGAGAAAAACCATCTTTTTTTGACCGCTATTTATTCAGACATTATTTTTAACCAGGTGGACTGGGTCAGCGAGCGTTTCCGCAAAAAACTTATTTTAGCTTCTCTTCTGCATGATATTGGAAAGCTGAAGCTGCCCAAAACAATGAGATTTGAGAGCGGCCGAAAGACTGAGTTCAGAGGACATGACATTGTTTAAAAAACACCCGCTCTATGGAGTGGAACTTGTTGGACCGCGTCCCTGAAATTGGGGAGCAGGTAAAACAAATTGTGCTGCAACATCATGAGCTTGCAGACGGGACTGGGTATCCCTTTGGACTTTCGGGCTAAAAATTTATCCTCCGGCAAAATCATCAGATTTCGCGAACAAGGTCGCAGAACTAAGCTTGGAAAGAAAAGAGCCTCCCTTAAGGTCATCAAGTACCTAATTAAGGGACAGAAAAGACATATTTAAATATGACTCAGAAACGTAAAAGCTTCTTATAAGATGTTGCTCAAGAAGGTAATGAAATGACGATAAATAGCTCTATCTTATACTTTGGAAAGCAAAAAGACATATTTGATTTTGTCACCGACTATTACAAAGAAAAACAAACGAATTTTATCATTTCGATGTCGTCATGGTTCAAAACTTTTTGGAGCTGATGAATATTTTGATAGCAAAACCAAGCTTGTCATACTGGACTTTTGCGAGCTAAAGGTCCCCCAGGAGGCCGCCGTCAGGATGGGGCCACTTAAAAAGTCCTTTATGGGCAATTTCACTTTTCCTATGATGGGCATTTATAAAAGCAAAAAACAACTAAAAGAGCTTGAATACTCCCTGGCCCTTGGCATAAATTATGTCCATATTAAAGGCGCCGATATGAGCAGGCCTTTAACTCTGTTTCCTATATCACTTTTGAGGATGAAGGTTTCTGTGAAAATTACGCTATGGCAAGGGGCATTAAAGCTTCAGCGCAAATAAAAGGAATTGGATTTGTGTCAGCTTTAATTCTTCACGCGCTCACTATAGACACTGATATAAAGACTCCTGTCGGCGAGGTAGAGTTGGAGACTCATATTTTTGAAGATTTCAAATTCAAAGATTTTGTCGCCTTGGACTCTAAGAAGGCAGGAAGACATGACGCCCTTTATTCCTCTATTGTACAGCCCAAGTTCGCTAGTGGTTGGGACGAAGGAGAGGGGCTTGTTTTTGAAGACACCTTTGTTACCTGGATCGAAGAGAATAAAGAAAGCTTTCGAACTGAGAAGGCCACAGTTCTCCTTTACTCAAACCAGCTTGATCTTATCGTCTCTCTTGAAAATACTCGGCTTGAACACCCTCATGTTTCCTTTATTTTTAGAAGACTGGACTGTGTAGACGAGGAAGACTTTCTTGAGTCCGCCCCAGATTTGACCATCTTTGTTCCCGATAGAGAAAATGCTGATCATGCCCGTGAAGTTGAAAAAGGTCTTCTTCGATTAACACGCGTAATGGGCGACCAGCGCCACTGCGTCTTTTGCGTCTTTAATGCTGCAGAAGACACTAAAGCTCTGCAGTCCAGGTTTCAGTATGAAAACATGCTATCTATTTTTAGCTCAATTTCTCCGGATTTTTTCGGAGAACTACTTAAAAGGCTTGAGAAAAAACACTCCTCAGACCCAAGGTCTCTTGGCCTATGTGATTTCGACCCTCGCGCTAAAGCGAACTTTCCTTTTGACGCCATTGTCACCAGTATTACTGAGAATGAAATTACTTTTAAAACTCGGCAAGAACTCCCTTATTACTGTGTTCTTAATTTAGAAACTCCTACCCCTGTAAAGCTTGTGACGATTCCAAGCCTTAAACCTTTAAGCCCTTTTCCTGATGGCCATCATTATATGGCCTTTATTTGTGGGGCGGACTTTGAGGAGCAGGACTATCTTAGAAGATTCGTTAACTACGCGATTAATAACGGACTAAAGGTTTTTGATTATGTGCATCTTGATGATGAAGAAGTTGAAAAAATTAAGTCTAATGCAAAAGAAAAACCTGATATCCTAAAAGAAGAGGCGGCGCTTGAATTCAGGCCTGCGCCTTCTAAGGAAGGAATAGAGTTTGCTAACGTTGGACATTTTCATGGGAAGGAGCGCCCGAAATCAAAAAAAGGGCCCTCCAAGTTATAATAAAGGCAGAAGTGCATGGAAAAAAATAGAATTTTAGTTATTGATGACGAAGCGGAAATTCTTGATATCGTCAGGGCCAGAATTGAAGAATTAGGTCTGATTGTCGACACTGCCATCTCAGGCAAAGAGGGTATGCGTTTATTCACAACTAATAGGCCGAAATATATGGGCGTCATATGCGATATTGAAATGCCTGACGTTCTGGGGAATCAAGTTCTAAAGGAAATCCGGGCGGTTGATGAGGAAGTCCCTTTTATCTTTTTTACAGGCCATGGCTCAAGAGAGAGAATGATGGAGGCCGTCCAATTTGGCGTGAGGGACTTTGTCTCCAAACCAAACATTGAGTGCCTGGCGGGAGTGGTAGAGGAACTAAAGGGTCTTCGTCCAACACCAGACACGTCCACACCTGAAGAAAATTTAAGTGAATATAAAAAGCTCCTGTCCGAACTTGAGGAGAAAGGCAAGTAGGAGCGCATTTCATCTATAAATTGTTCAGACTTTCGTGAATTCATTCCTGTCTTATCTCTTTAAGCGCTAAAATTTATTTATATTAGAACAAGGAATTTTTCGTGAAGAAATGGGCGATAAGTCTCTTTATAATCATAAATTTTATGATGATGATTCGCGCGCAGGTGGACGACCAAACTCCCTATGCAAAAGTCATCTTTCGGCCGGCCACCTATATTCAAGATTATTTTAGCATTTATAGGGGGTGGAAAATGTTTGCCCCAAATCCATTGAGAACCAATGGCTATGTGGACGCCAAAGTCGAATATCCTGATGGAACTTTTAAAATCCTAAAGTTTCCCGTTCAAGAAGGGCATTTTGCTAGGTACTTCAGGGCGGGAGAAAGGTTCAGAAAGTTCAGTGAAGAGGGCGTGCGAAAAGATAAAAACTCCCACCTCTGGCCGGACGCCGCTCGCTGGTTTTTAAAGAGGGCCGGCAGGCTTGACCCTTCTAGAATTCCCTCCAAAGTTCATCTGAGGCGTCATTGGCAAGATATCCCTCCCATGGAGAGCGGGTTTGTTAATCACTTAGAAAAAATAAACACCGAGTGGAAGATGTACAAATTCTACACCTATGAGGTCATATGAAAATTTCTGAAATCTCCAGGGCGTGGAATCAATTCTTTTTTCGCGAGGCCCCTGTGGACGGCATCTGTCTATTTAGAGTGTTGCTTGGTACGGTCCTGCTTTCCACTTTTTTGACGGACTTAAGCGGCTATCAACACTTTTGGGGCCCTTATGGCCTTATAGGACCACAGACCTTCGAAGGTGTTTTTAACGGCAATCACTTCAATCTCTTTCATGCGCTTAAGCCCAGCTTTAACTCTCTTTATTTTGTGATGGCCCTGCACTGCGCGGCCCTTTTGTGCTTTATAATGGGTCTTAAAACAAGAGTCGCGAGCTTCGTGCTGCTCTTGACTCTGACTTCTCTGAATCAACGGAACATCTATATATTGAATTCAGCCGACATTCTAATGAGAATATTGATGATGCTTATGGTTTTTGCCCCATCGGGCAATAAGTTCTCGTTAGATGCGCTATTGGCCAAGCGAAAGAACAGGCCTTTGCCAGAAAAGGCTCCTCTCTGGGTTCATAGATTGATACAAATTCAAATCGCTGTCGTTTACGTCTCCACAGTCATCGCGAAGTCCAAAGGGGAGACTTGGCTCGATGGTAGCGCTGTCTATTACGCCACTCGGATCGACGCTTTTACTCGTTTTCCAGTTCCTTTTATCTTGGACAATATTTTTATGCTTAAACTTGGCACTTGGTCGGCCATGGCGATCGAGCTTGCTCTAGGCACACTCATCTTTGTTGATGAGTTTAGAAAACCGCTCATTTTGATTGGCGTAATCTTTCATCTTGGGATTGAGTATATGATGGCGATCCCCACTTTCGAAATACTTATGATAATTTGCTTAATGGCGATGTTCAAAATAGATGAATATCCTGCTCTAATCGCCAAAGGCAAAAGATTTCCTCTTATCATTCAAAATAAACTATTTAAAAATGCGGAGCTTACATGAAGCAGGTTTTAATTGTGGGCGGCGGAAGCGCAGGCATCACTGTCGCTGCCCGTTTAAAAAACGCCAAAAAAAACCTAAACATCACAATCGTCGAGCCCTCAGATAATCATTACTACCAGCCTCTTTGGACCCTGGTGGGAGCTGGCGCTGTCGCTCAAAAAGCGACCGTTCGTCCGACTGAAAAGGTGGTCCCAAAAGGAGTTCAGTGGGTCCGTGGCTCTGTCGAAAAATTCTGTCCAGAGAAAAATAAGGTCATCCTCTCAAACAATGGAAGTGAGCTTTTTTATGACTACCTTGTGGTGAGTTTGGGAATCCAGATTGACTGGGACAAGGTCGAAGGACTTTCGCAAACGATAGGCAAGAACGGAGTTTGTTCTAATTACTCTTTCGAGTATGCGCCAATGACTTGGAAGGCCATGCAGTCTGTCAAAGAAGGACGGGCCATTTTCACCTTTCCAAACACCACTATAAAATGCGGCGGGGCGCCTCAGAAAATAATGTGGCTTGCCGAGCACTATTTTAGAAAACAAGGAAAAAGAGACAAGGTGAGCGTGGAGTTCGTTTCTCCCGGAGAGAGAATTTTTGGCGTTCCAAAATATCGTAAAACCTTGGAAGCCCTTGTCAAAGAAAGAGGCATAGAAACTCGCTTTCATCACAACCTAGAAAAGATCGATGGCCCCAATCAGAAGGCCTATTTTAGAGACCTTAAGACTAATGATTTGCTCGAGCAAAGCTTCTCTATGATTCACGTAACGCCTCCCATGAGCGCGCCATCTTGCTTATTGGGCTCTGGCCTCGAAGACGAAAAAGGATGGGTGGACGTGGACAAATATACTCTGCAGCACAAGCGCTTCCAGAATGTCTTCTCCCTTGGTGATTGTAGCGGTCTTCCTACGTCTAAGACAGGTGCGGCCGTAAGAAAGGAGGCGCCTGTTCTGGTAAGAAATCTACTTTCTCATCTGGAAAAAAGGCCTTTCAGTGGCCCGCTATAATGGCTATACCTCATGCCCCGTCATTACTGGATACGGCGAGCTCGTTCTTGCCGAGTTCGATTATGACGGAAAGCCTGTTGAGAGCTTTCCCTTTGATCAATCTAGGCCACGGCTCTCCATGTATTTACTTAAGAAATATGTTCTCCCCATTATTTATTGGCGGGGGATGTTAAAAGGACGCATGTGATTACAAAGCGCTCGCGTGTTCCATTAAGCGATCAAGATCATTTATATCAAAATCTCGCCCTTTTTTCGAAATATGGCCTTCTTCTTGAAGTGAGCTCATGACCCTGACCACGCTCTCAAAGGTCGAGCCCGCAAATTCGGCTATCTCTTTTCTGGTCCATATGTAATTGGGATGCTTTAGTTTTAAAAAAATTAAGCTTTCAATAATTCTACGATTTGCCGACTTGTCATGGTGGCCAGAAAGACGGAGCTCAGAAGATCTTAACTCTTTGGCGAGTATTCTCGCCACCTCGAAGAGGAAGTCTGGGTTCTTGGCGCAAAAGGCCCTAAATTCACTTTCACTGATTTCATATAAGGTGGAACTCGTCAGGCACATGGCAGAGGCATGATAGTTTTCATTGGCAATGAGAGAGCGATGGCCAAAAATATATTTTTTGGAAAAGACTCTAAGAAGTGTTTCATGCCCGGTCTCAGATATGTGAAAAAGCCCAATTATGCCTGATTCTATAAGATATATATTTCGAGGGCTATCGCCCTCGTTATATACAATTTCGTTTCTTTTAAACTGGCGCTTCCTAAAGGAGGGCAGTTCATTTTCAATCAGTTCATAAAGCATAAAAAACTCTTAAGTTGCCGCTTTTATTATTTCATGTCTGTATTTATAGGCCCTCGAGGCATTTTCTTTAAAACCATGATTTTCTTCAAGGTATTTTGTCTCGAAATTAGGCACAATAAGCCAAGAGCTATTAAAACATAAGGAGGCCTCTGTGAAACCCGAAGTAAAAGCTTTTTTTGATGGCCCACTTCCACCTTAACTTATTTAGTATATGACCCTTACTCTAAAGACGCAATTTTGATTGATCCTGTCCTGAATTATGATCCCAATTCGGGAAAAATCAGCTTTGAGTCACTTAAAGAGGTGGAAAGATTCATTAACGAAGAAAGTCTTCATTTGCATTATTCATTAGAAAGCCATGCTCATGCTGACCATTTAAGCGGCGCCAAATTATTTAAAAAAGATCTTTCCCTGCAGTCAAAATTGGAATTGGCGAAAATATCACCAAGGTTCAAGAGCTTTTTAAAAGCGTCTTTGGAATGACTGAACTTAAAACAGACGGCAGCCAGTTTGATCTGCTCCTGGGGGACGGAGACACCCTAAAAGCGGGGACTTTGACCCTTAAAACATATTTCACCCCTGGCCACACTCCTGCTTGCTCTTCCTATCTAGTGGGGGACGCCCTCTTTGCGGGCGACACTCTCTTTATGCCCGATTTTGGAACTGCTCGAGTGGACTTTCCAGCGGGCAGCGGCCATGACTTGTATGAATCGATTAAAAAAAACTATACCAACTACCAGACAGACCAGGGTCTTCGTGGGGCATGATTATCAGCCAGGCGGAAGAAAGCTTGAATACCAGACGACTATCGGGGAGGAGAAGGCAAAAAATATCCAAATACCTGAGAAGGCCTCTGAGGAAGAGTACACCAGGTTTAGAGCGAAAAGAGACCAAGAATTGGACGCGCCTAGGCTATTGCTGCCAAGTATTCAGGTGAATATTAATGCGGGAAAACTCCCTGAGCCTGAGGCAAATGGAACTAGGTACTTAAAGATTCCTCTAAAATTCCAGGAATAAGCTTGAATATAGGGAATATTGACCTTACCGACCTGGAGATAAGGGATTTTGAGAATGTCGAAGGGCTCGCCCGCTTAGGGGAGACACTTATGATTGATCTCAAGAACGAAGAGGAGACATGAGGTCGCGTCAAAGTTTTCCCACTTTCGCCCAGCTCCTAAAATCATGAACGTTTGCCATAGCTAAGCTCAACCATTGTCCTCGCTTTTTGTCCCGTGTACAGTCTTGTTCAATGGACAAAATTCTAAAAATCTCTTTTTGTTTCTTTTTTGGGGCCGCTTTCACTTTCTCCGCTGCCCCCCATCTTGGAGCGGTCATTTCCGCGTCCTTCGCAGGTCTTCTTGGCTCTTTCTTTGCCAAAGGAGAATTGCAGGCCGCGGCCTATACGGGCGCCTTTGCGGGCATGAGCGCCACCTTTATCGTCCATGATATTTTTGAGCTTTTAATTGTTAGTCTTGGCCGGAGCTGGCCTCTTAGTGGTTCTTGAAAAAAAATTCGTGGGGTTGGGGGCAAGCTTGGGGCGGCGGCCTTTATTAGTGTGTGCTCTTTGCTCTTATTAAAGGGGGCCGCATGGCCATTTTAATATTGATCTCCATTTTTGGGGCGCTCATCACCTACGAGCTTGCAAAACGTCCAAAAATTGGGGGCATTAGGGCCAGCGCCGGGACAAGCCTTGTTTTCGCGCTCTATGGCGCCCTTTATCTTTATCGAAAGCGATAGTGAAACGCTTTCCGCCATTTTCTTTGGTGGAAGCTTTGTGGGCATGACTTCTATTAATCGCCTAAATAGGGCCGGAATAATATGGGCCGGGCTCCTGTTTGGGGCCATTTACTGGGCGCTTGGCATTCATATCTACGGGACGGGAGGGGCCCTTGGCCTGAGCGCTTTTATCGCTGTATCATTAACGCTTATAAAGCAAAAAGCGCTCCTTAAACTTGCGCAACGTTAACGCGCAGGGTAGGGTGTCCAAATCCTAAAACAGACAATTAGGAATTTAATGCAAGACTTTCAATCATCAAAACTCTCGGACGCTGTGAAAGAAGCGGTCAAAAATAAAGGCTATACCAGGCCAACTCCAATACAAGCTCAGTCCATACCTTATCTTCTTGAAGGCTAAGATCTGCTTGGGATCGCCCAGACAGGAACAGGAAAAACAGCGGCCTTTCTCGCTCCCACTCCTCACAAGACTCTCTGAAAATAAAAAGGACGTCTCCGCCCAAGGGCGCCCGTTGTCTTATACTCACTCCAACTCGAGAGCTCGCTTCGCAGATAGAGGCGAATATTGAGGAATATGGCAAAGGCCTGAAACTCACTTCTCTTGTGGTCTTTGGGGGCGTTGGAAAAAGCGCTCAAGTCAAAGGCATGAAAAATGGAGTGGACATTCTAGTGGCGACTCCTGGCCGCTTGCTTGACCTCATCAGCGAAAAACAGATTTCCCTTGAAGAAGTAGGCATTTTTGTTCTAGACGAGGCAGACCGCATGCTTGATATGGGCTTTTTAAATGATGTCAAAAAAGTCATAAAACTACTTCCAAAGGAGCGCCAAACGCTTCTTTTTTCCGCGACCATGCCAATGATATCGCCGCCTTGCAAACTCCCTTTTGAAAAGCCCAAAGAAAGTGGAGGTCACGCCTGAATCCACCACTGTCGAGAAAATTGATCAGAAGGCCCATTATGTGGCAAAGGCCAAATAAGCCGAACCTTTTAAAGGACATTCTCGCCGACGATCAAAATTGAAAGCATGCTTGTTTTTACACGAACCAAGTATGGCGCTGATAGGGTGGTGAAAAAACTCGCCCAAGCAGATATTGAGGCGGCGGCCATTCATAGCAATAAAAGCCAAAATCAAAGAGAAAGAGCGCTAGGCGCCTTTAGAGAATCTAAGATTAGGGTTCTTGTCGCCACAGACATCGCGGCAAGAGGGATAGATATTCCCCAGGTCAGCCATGTCGTAAATTATGACCCTCCGGAAGACCCAAAGAGCTATGTGCATAGAATCGGTCGCACCGGCCGCGCTGGCGCGGAAGGGGTGGCGATTCTTTTCTGCGACGAAGACCAAGTCGCCCTAAGAAAGGACATTGAAAAGCATATTAAAATGCAGATACCTTTGGACATTAATCAAAGATATCATGAGGACTATGTGTATAAGGCCCCCGCCAAAAAAGGCGGTAAGGGAGAAGAAATAATAATAGACCAAACAAAAAGCAGTCCATGAGCAAGAAAGCGCGGCGAAGACGCAGCTTTAGAGGCTAGTCGTCGCCGAAAAGCACATGGGCCAAGAAATGTCACGCACCCTATACTGGCCAAAATCAAAAGGACCATAGCGAAGCCCGGGTGTCCAAATATTGTGAAAGAGCTTTCAAGTGACATCAAACGAGAAGCGGCGATAATCATCGCCGCTAGAATAAGCCCAGAGGTGACTCTATTGGCGATTTTTTGAAATCCCTTGCATCATTTTTTCTTGCTCAAAGGCGTTTACCTTGATCTCCAATCTGCCTTTTAGAATTTTTTCTAAAATTGAGTTTGCCTTTCTAGGCAGATCTTCCGCCAAATTCTTCAGCTCCACCGCCTCATAGAAAAGCTGGGCAAGGCTTGTGTTCTCCCGTTGAGAGGCCTGCAAATATTCCATGGCATTGGCCTTCACCGCGTCTTGCGGGCTGAAGTTAGGGTCGAGTATATGAGCGACCTCATCTAAATATATCAAAGTCCGGCCAATTGAAGACATCTCCTGGGGAAAAGCGAGGCCGTTTTCGGCCCCAAGCTCGACAACCTTAAAGAGAACGTTTCCTGTCCTGATTTTTGAAATAGATCTTCCTTGGGAGTCTTTTATGAGATTTGCGACCTCTTTTTTAAATCTTTCCGTGTCTTGAGACACATCTTTTATTGGGTCAGACAAGCTCTCCGCCAGCTCTGCCGCCTCTTTGGCCTTGCCTTCGCTATAATTTATTATGAACTTAAGAAGCTTCTCCCTTGTCTTTGGGTCAATTCTTGTGACCATCCCAAGGTCGATGATTCCAAGTTTTTCTCCGTCCTGCTCCCGGACAAGAAACATATTTCCTAGGTGAGGATCTGAGTGAAAGATTCCGTCCACAAAAATTTGTTTGAGATAGGCCTTGAACAGCTCGCTTAATAGGAGAGGGCCATCGACTTCAGTTCTGGCCACGCCTGAAATTTCTGAAAGGTTTTCCCCCCGCAAAAAGTCCATCGTAAGAACTTTTTTAGTGGTGAAGCTCGCATGGACCTTTGGTAGGACAATCCTGTCAAAGTTTTTTAGGTTTTCTCTTATTCGAGTGAGGTTATTGGCCTCCTCTTCATAATCAAGCTCAGTATAAATATTTTTTTTAAATTCTTTTAAGGCGCTCATCAGGTCATAGCGCCTAAAGTTTTCGCTATGCTTTTCCAAAAATATGGCCAATTTCTCAAGTGATTCAATGTCCTTGTGGGCCTGAATCGCGACCCCTGGCTTTTGGATTTTTATGGCCACCTGACTGCCATCTTTTAAAATGGCCTTATGGACCTGGCCAAGCGAGGCGGTGGCCAAAGGCCTTTCATCGATTGTTTTGAACATTTTTTTTACTGGCACGCCAAACTCCGACACAAGAACCACCTCCAGCTCTTTGAAAGGAATTGGGGCCACCTGATCTTGCAGCTTTTGAAACTCCTTTCCAAAACCAGGGGGAAGGAGGTCTTTTCTCGAGGCCAGCAGCTGGCCGAATTTAATCACCGTTGGGCCGAGTTTCTGCATCTCGTCCACAAGCTTTTTGGCCTCATCTGAACTTTCCAAGCGCCGCTCTTCTTGGTCGATTTCAGTAGGACCTGTCTGTTTGCCCTTTCTGCTTATTTGGACCAAGAGTTTTCCTAATTGGCCATATGTGTATAGATGATTAATTCCCGCCATTTTTTTCCTTCTTTAGGTTTAGTTAAGGATAATATGGAGAATAAAAAAACTGTAGTCTCTCGGTTGAACAATCCCTAAGTCGGCCATACATTCATTTGATGGGCCTTTAATTCAAAAAAATTGAAATGAGAATTCGAAAAAAACGAAAGTTCGTTTTTTGACAAGTTTTATTTCGCCGCAGCTTAGGGGATATTGTACTTTAAAAGGAATGAATAACCTTTTTATTACCATTGACGACGCTCACATAATAAAAGCGTATAGCGGAAATATGCAAGATGTTTTCCCTGACCATGGGCTTGTGGAGGAAAAGCTTGGAAACCATTTCGACTTCCTCTTGGAGGAAGATTATGCTGAGCTTGCGCCAAAATATGGAAAGCTTCAAGGCGAGATCTTTAAAGGCCGACCGTTTCGAAATGGAGCTCATACTGTTTTGCAGTTAAGCTCTACGGCCCTTAAATTTTGTCCTCGCAAGCTCAATAAGGAGCTTAGGGACTCTATTGAGGCCCATAACAAGTTTCTCATCACCACCACCCATGAGCTTAAATCGCCTATTTCAGTTCTTCTGGCCTCCACCGAATACTTGGAGCTTTTATTAAAAGATGTTGAAGAACAAGGTCCAGATGTAAAAAAGTGCCTTAGTTCCATAAAGGACAGTTGTTTTTATCTTTCCACAATAGGTGATGACCTTATGGACGTCGCGAGCTTTGTTAATAAAAAAATCTCTTTAAAATATCAGGAAGTGGACATCGTTGGCATCGTTAAACAGGATCGCATTGGACACTCAGTCCACCTTAAAAGACCATGGCTGTGAGGCGCAGGTGGGGGGAGATTCAAGTCTGTCTATGGCGATGGTCGATCCCATACGCTTTGAGCAGGCCGTCACCAATCTCGTCGGCAATGCTTGCAAATACGGCGAGGGAAGTCCGGTTCGGATAAACGTTAGAAAAGAGCAAAAATGAGGTCATTCTTCTCCGTCAAAGACGAAGGCATAGGCATCGAGCAAGAAGACTTTTCAAAAATTTTTGCTCAATTTAGCAGGAGCACTCAATTGCATAAAAGTAAAAGTTTTGGCATTGGGCTTTTTATTGTGAAGTCCGTTGTTGACGCGCATAATGGCGAAAGTTGTACTTAAAAGTCAAATGAACAAAGGCTCAACATTCACCATCAGGCTTCCTCTAAGGCCTTAGAATCGGGCAATGTGCGAGGCATTTCTAGGTGGACGCCCATTCGCCTAAGACCGTGATTCTCGATTTAAAATAAAAATAGGAGGAAAACCATGGTCGCGACTGAGACTTATTTGAATCAAAAGCATCTTATGTACTTTAAAACGGTAATAGAGAAAGGCTCTGTCCATGCCGCTTCTAAAGTTTGCGGAGTCGGGGACTCCACGATCAGCGAAGGCGTAAAAAAATTAGAGACCGCCCTTGCAACAAAGCTATTCAAAGCAGCAAAGGCTCGCTTGGGCTTACAAGCGACGGCAAAATCCTGTACAAACATGCCCTAGAGATTCTCAATTTTAATCGACGAGCAGTGGAGCGCATCAGGCATGAAAGAACCACAGAAAGGACCACTTTTTATCTTGGCTTTTCGAACACTGTTCAAAAAAACGTCGCCCTAAGCAAGTTGAATGACTTGATTCAAATGCAAGACATTAAAATCGTTTTTAAGGCGGGAGACGTCACTGATCTTCTGCATGGCCTTCTCACCGGCGAGATTGATCTGCTCCTCTCAGATGGAATTGTTCCAGAGGTGAAGAATGTTTGTGTGAAGGAAATTTCGAAGTCAGAAATGGTGCTTGCTTATCCAAAGAATGACGCTCAAGCTTTTTGAAAAAAATCTAGAGCAGGCAATGAGAAACTATCCTTATTTCGCGTACCACGAAAGTGGCGCTTTAAAATGGAAATTGGAGCAATTTTTTGAGGAGCAAGGAATCCGCCCTAAGACAATCGCTGAGTCCGACAATTATTCTTTGCTCCTGGCCGCGGTCTCTCGAGGAGACGCTTTTGCTATCGTGCCGCGAGAAGTTTTTGGAGAAGACGTTCTCTATAAAAATGTGAAGTACGCTCCTATAAAGACTTGGGAATTACGGTGCATGCAAGCTATTTAAGCAATGCTAAAACTGAAGTCATCGAAGAAATGGTCAAAAAACTTAGCTAAAGTAAGCTATACACCATGGCAAAATGCAAGGCCGCTCCAATGGAAACGAGAATATGGAAAACTTCGTGATAGCCAAAATATTTCAGGTCTTAACTTTGGCCACTTTAGGCCGTAACTTAGTCCGCCTAAGGTGTAGGCAATACCGCCAAGGACAAGAGGGCAATCTGTCCTCCTCCAAATGTCTCCTTTAATTCCCCCATGTAAGGAACAATTAAATAACCAGCAATAATGTAAATGATAGAGCTTATAATTTTGGAAGGTTCACAAAGAAAATAGACTGCAATAGGCCCACTGCGGCAACCGCCCATATGGTAAGAAGAAGCTGTTGACCAGTCTCTTTGGGAAGAGCTAGCAAACAAATAGGGGTAAAGGTTCCCTGCGATCATCATATATATGGAGCTATGATCGAGTTTGCGCATGAGCGCCCGCGCCTCTACGCCCAGGTGATCCTATGGTAAATGGCGCTCACTCCAAACATCATTAATGCTCCAATGGAAAAAACAATGGCGCCCACGGCCTCCTAAGTCGCCTCTGATTTAAGCACTAATAATAAACAGGCCCCGATAGTAACGAAGAACATGGCCTGATGAATATGGCCTCTCAAGAGGGGCTTTGCCGTTTTCATAATTGGAGTTTACATGCGTTAACTGAAAAATTCAAGTAAAAAGAAATTGTATTGTTAAGTCCTTGATATTTATGGTTAATCTTTATTGAATGTGTTTAAATGGGTGTTTATGAATATTAGGAACACAGCAAAAGGAAAAGACCCGAAGGCAGCTTATTGACAGTGGGCCTTGAGCTTAGCGCCAAAAAGGGCTTTTCCGTCCTTAAGTTTAAGAGAAGTGAGCCAGGCGGCAGGGATAAGCCCAGCTGGTTTTTATCGGCATTTTACAGAGCATGGAAGAGCTGGGGCTTCATCTGCTTAGATGAGGTGGGGCTCTAGTCTTAGGCAATTGCTTCGCTCCGCCCGAAGAGACTCGGACCTCTCCTCTGATCAGCTGACAGAATATTCAATAGACATCTTTTTTGATTATTTAAATAATAATCCAAATCACTTCGGTTGCTTTTAGGCGAGCGCCAGGGAGCTTCTCTCCAGTTCAGACAGGCGATCCACTCTGAAATTGATCGCTTTGTTAGCGATCTCACAGAAGACCTTGAGCGGATTTCAACTCTAAGGGGACAGAGGCTTCGCCATCCGCCATATGCGGCCGAAGCGATTGTCGCAATTGTCTTTACGGTCGGGGCAGAGGCTTTGGATCTTCCTAAGCATAAGCAACAAGCCTTGGATCAAGGCTCGTTGAAGAAGTGAACATGGTGCTTAGGGGGGCCCTATTGCGCTAGTTGCATCCAGGACTTGCCTTGAGCAATCATACTAGATTGTCATATGCAGGGTCATCCTTTTCTGCCACACATGAATATGGTCCTTTTTCAAGTTCTGCATGGTAACACTTCCGTCCGCCTGCTTGTAGCAATTGTGGGTCATATCGTGGCCCATGGTCGGCATCTATAATAACTCGCGCATAGCTGTGGATAACTTGGCTTTGGATCTCCCAGAGCTTCTCCGCCTTCGCCACAACTCATAGAGGGCTTATGTCTCGCAGCAGATCTTGTCACCTATATCTGCTTTGACTGCCGTTGATCCGCAAAGAACTCCTTCAGATCCGCAACTTGTCGTGTCCACGGCGCTCCATCCCGAATCAGTGCACTGGTACTTTGTGATAGTGGGAGAACCTGCTCCAGCGCAGTCCAACTTCAGCTTGCCCGAGTGAAGAGCAAGTCTGCAGGTGGAGCCCTTTTTAACTGTGGTCGTAGAAGAATCAATCAGCCCGGCCGGGTTCAGGCAGTCCACTTTTCCTGTGGGAGTGATGCTTTTTACCTTTCCATTTGGACAGGTGGAGCTGTCAATAATTGGCTCACAAGAATAATTATAAAGATAAGTGCTTGTGTTATAGGTCAGGCTCCCGAGGGCCTGGCCCGTGAGGGCAGTTAAGCCCAGATAGGTTGGCCTGATCAAAGCTTTTGAATTGGCAGTTATTTTCGCCATCAATTTGTCGTTCCAGGGCCTTTGCATATTTTTGACGCGAGAGTGTCTACAAGGTCTCCACTAATAATATTAAAATCGAAATAGCATGAAAGGATCGTTCCCCCTGCGATATCAGCGGGGAAGACGATGCTCTTTTTAACGGTATTATTGTCGCCACTTTCTTTGAGCTTTTTAAATGTGACTGTCAAGGCGGCCTTCGAATCACCCGCATCGGAAAGAGAAATCCCTTCGACGCTAAAAGAATTATTTAAGTAAGTTTCACCAATCCTAAGAATTGGGTCATAAGTCTCTGTTTCAGTGTTGTAGCGGGCGGACTCAAGAACCTCCACTTTTTCTTGCTCCACTGGCCTGGCGGCGAAGTTATGATCACAAACGTCCTTTGAGGCAAACTGTCTTGAGATATTGTCCATGAACTGGTCTATGGCCTGCTTCTTCTTAAATTTCGTCTGGCTCATCTGAGAGTTGCTTATCTGTTTCATAATGGCCAATGCGAGAATGCCGGAAAGGCCAAGACCTACCATGACTTGAATGAGGCTAAATCCCTTGTGTTAAAAGTCCTTCTCATTTCATTCCTCCCCATGAGTCCATCAAGGTTTAGGAGCGCTCGAATCGTCGCACTCTAGGCGCAGTTTATTGCTGGAGCTTGAGCTCATTAACCTGCACTTAGTGGGCGCGTTCACCACAATAGCAGTCATATCAATATGATTGCCTAGGTCATTACATTGGGTATTGCCGTACTTGTCTATTGAGCGCATCCAGCCAGAAGGGCAAATGTTGGAGTTGATAGGCGAAGAACAAGAGGGCAAAAAAGATTTTGAGCTTGGACTGTACTGAATAGAGGTGATCGCCTCTCCTGGAGAGCATGGAGTATTGAGGCCTGTAGGAATACCGTCAAAGCTGCAAGAAGCGTCGGCCCCTTGCGCGCCCGCCTGGAAGTGGGCATTAAAGGCGGCCGTTCCCTCTCCGTAGGTTCTTTCACAGAGCTTTTTGGCGACCAGGTATTGAATCGTCTCATCAAGAGATGTTTCAAGGCTAAAGCAAGAAACAATTTTATTGTTTTCGTCCAAGTCGACCATCAAATTAATCGCCTTGGAAAATTTTGTAAAAGAGTCCCCGGCCAACTTCTCATAGTCGATTTTTAGCTGAACATTCTCTTCATTAAACTGCAGCGCCAGATGATTAATTTTTATTTTACCGTTTAGGTAGGTGGGCTGCTCTCGCGTTAAAGTCTTCACAGGTCTCGCGTCAGAATGATTTGGATAGTGTTCTTTGGAGCCAGGCTCTTGGCTTTTTTGATTTTCTTCGATCGCGCCTCCTTGGCTTTCGTTATGGGTTTCTTCAGAGACGATGGCCTTGGTGGAAAAAAGAGGATTTCCATTTTCGTCCAAAAGCCTATCAAGCGTCATTGGCACTGTTTTTCCCACGAAATTTTTTTCGCATGTTTCAGGGTCATTCACCAGCCTTTCAAAGCCGGACTGAAAGTCTGTTAGCTCTCGCTCAAGCCTTAAGCTGTTTGACTTTTTTCCCATGAACTCTGACTGTTTGAGACCTACGAGCGCGACCGCGCCAAAGAGGCCTATGGCCACCAAGGACTCGACTGGCGAAATGCCGCGATCATTTTTTAATATTGCTATAAAGCTTTTCATTAAAGTTCTCCGTTGCAGGGGCCGCATAGCTCTTGCCAATGAGTTCCTTTGGAGCTAACGCACCCTTGCTTGGGCGTAAATCGAGGAGGGTCATACGGACAGTTCATTTCCTCATTCCCAGGCTGCGGCCATACCAACGCAGCTGCATTCTGCTTTATTGTGCACCTGAAATCCGTCCGCTATATATTCGTGTTTTCCGTCCACCTGAAAGTTATAGACTGTTTGGGTAAAAGTTTTTAGGTCGATGCTGGAAATGACTTCTACCCCTTTTTCGGTATAAAGAGCGTCGCCAATGGAAAGCTTTCCAACTACCAGACCTGGATTATCTAATTTGGCCAGTTCGGGGTCGAAGGCCTTCCAGCCTTCCAAGGTCTTAAAAGGGTGGGAGCCGGTGACGAAGAATCTGCTGCCGTTGATGGAGTACTTTGGGCCTTTATGCTCATAACTAATAAGGGCCTGAACTCTGACCGGCTCTCCCGAGGTTCCCATTAAAATGTCCTCTCTTGAGATGTCCTCAATATTTTTTCGCTCGCCATTAAATAAGCTAATTTCAGTGCCGGCAAGAAAGCAGCCCTTATAACTTGCTTCTTCTTCGGGGGGTGTTGGCTCCTCCGACTCCAGGCCTAAATCAGCGCAGGTCGCTGTTGGAGTAGATGGGCAACAAATCTCCGAGCCATGATCCAAACTTAGCCCCTCGGAATCGTTGCATGCAAAACTAATAGTTGAGCAGCTTATAGCCAGCTTCTTCCATATTCCTTTAAAGCAGCCGTACTTTGACATTAGCGCGCTTTCGGCGCTTTCACTGCAATCGTCAGTGCCGATATAGCTGCAAGCATTTTTGTGGTCGCAAGAATCGGCGTAGTATTTGGTCTCTCCTTCACAGACCGTGGCGGGGTCTTCTGGGGGAGGACCACAGGTCGAGACGCATGAAGCTCCCGATCCGCACTCAAGTTTTATCTTTCCGGAGCCCTCGTCGTATGCGACTGCGCAATTGGCGCCGTCCTCGACGGTGACACTGCCAGAATCTACGATGTCGCCAAGCTCAAAGCACTCAAACGCCCCAGGGGTCGCGGTGGCCTTTAGACCGAAGGCGCATTGCGAGTTTGCTGTTCCCACTTGGGTCACGATATCTTGGCAAAGAAATTTGAGTTTTCCTGCGGCCGCATCGTAGGTGTAGGCCTTCACTGCTTGGCCTGGAGAGCAGGAGCTTTCGAGGTCAAACTCCATGACCTTGCATCGTTCCGAAGAGGGAATGACCCCCGGGCCGTTGCAAATTTTATTCATGGCCTCTTCGAAAGCGTCAGTCACAGCGCCATCGTCGTTTAGATAGCAGTCGACGATCTTCTGATTGCTATCGGTCTCGGCGACGATTTCAAATTTATGGGAAAGAGTCTTGCCGCCCAGTTGAGCGTTTAGTTTCTCAATTTCAAAGATAAGATTAAAAGAAGAGGAGTCTTTGGGCTCCATTTTTAAGGTCAGGACTTTGAAGGCGCCATTCTGATAAACTTTACCGTCTTGAAAGACAGGTCTATTATTTCTTATTATTTTTTGGAAATCTAATTCTTGATCAATCCTTTGGCCTTTAAAATTTTCAATGCAGACGTTACGGTCAGTCAAAAAGGCCTTTAGTTTTCTCGTCGCAATATCGACACCGCGTTTTTGAGCGATGCTTTTGACGGACTTTCTCGCTTCGGTAGTCTGCTTCATCACCACATAAGTGCCACCGGCCAGAGTGGCCATGGCGAGCACCACCATAAACATGGCATTGCCTTTCTGAGATAAGAACTTACGTACAACCATATATATCCCTTATTTATTTATTTTAAGGCATTGAGGCTTGTTTTTGCGGAACCCATTTGCATTTTTCAAGTAAATACAACAGGTTAAGAATAAACAAAACTGAAACCAAAGTAAAATACCTGCCAAGAATTAAGGTGTGTTAATGTCTGCTACGCAGAATGTTAAAGGAAGCTTAATAGGTCCTTGGCCTGATTTGTCTCGCAGCTCATGACCCTTTTTGGCAGCGCCTTTATGCTTCGCGCAGCGTTCACTAAAGCATCTGCTCCCATGAGACCAAGAAGAAATGGATTGGCCATAAGGAAGGGAGTCGCCTTTTTGAGCGTCGATAAATCAGCTTCCAAGAGCTTAGTATAATAGGAGTGCGAGACGCCGACGCCGATGGGGCTTGCAGACACGGACAGGGCGGCCGCTCCCGCAATGGCATCGCAGCCAGTAAGAGAATTGGCAAGGAGTCCTAGAAAGCTCTTCACAGCGCTGAGCTCATTGGACTCTATAAGGCCCGCGATTTTTCTATCGTTTGATAGCTTCTTTATCGTCATGCCTAAAGAGGTCTTCCTTCTTAAAAGCCTGTGCGCCAGCTTGGCCTCTAAAGCTTTCCCGTCACTTGACTCGTCTCCCAGGTAGGACACGAGAGGTGACAAGGCAGCAAAGACCATAGGGTATTGGGGCGCTCTCGCCGTAAGCATCGTCCACTCGGAGAGAAGCCTTGTGTAGGAGAACCCTCGATTTCGCAGCTGTTTCAGACCTTCTTTAAATTTCTTGGAGTCCAGCCCAAAACTATAGGTGAGGCTTCCGGAAACAGGAGCGAGAAAGGCCTCCGCGCTGAGGCTTAAGGACGCGCTAATGAAGGCCCCCTGATAGTCATCGTTATTTCTGCAGGCCAAAGTGGTAACTCCCACAATGCCCGCATCCACTCCCGCGTCCGTGACTAAGGAGACGCTTGGCGCGCAAAAAAGAGCGAGAGAATCTTTGTGCATGACAATTTCGCCGAGCCAGCTTCTTCCAATCCCAAAGTAGGCGTTGCCCACAAGGCCAACTCCTCTGCCATGAAATTCTTTGCTTAAATAAGGGGAGACCGACTTCGATATCTCTCTCATTTTTGTCTCGGGCCTTTGTGAGCTTTTTCACGATGTCTAAAAAATGAAAAATTGATTTTTGAGAGCCAAATAGCCACTGGTTCTGATCAATAAGAGCTTTTAGCTTCATTGATTCGGCCTTTGAGGCCGGAGCTCCTTGAGCTAGAAGCGTAGGAAGTGCCAGGAAGACACTCTCTCACTTTTAAGGACTGGCAATTAGCGCTTTTGCACATGCGGTCCACTCTATCAAAGCAGCTTTGGATTTTTCTCTCCTCTGGAGTAAACCGAGAGAGGAGCTGCGGGCCTTGAGGCATGTGAGACTCACAACCAGCGAAAGCAATGAAAAATATATCAAATATGCCCTCAATCATGCTCCTTAAGCTATAAATCCCTTTCGGACAAAAAGCCGCAATTACTTGAACGCCTCAGTTTAAGTCATTGGAATGATGAACAGGATGGTTATATTTAAAACAAATAGAGTTGAAGGGGAAAGATGAAAATACTGCGTGAAATACTGGATTTTTGGTTTAGGGAGCTCTCTCCCGCTGACTGGTGGAGGAAAGACCTCTCTATCGATAGGACGATAAGAAGCCAGGTTTTCTCAGACTCACCGAGAGGCAGCGCGGGGAGAGTTATGGGAGTGGCGCCAGAGTCGCAGAGGGGAGGCTCGCTGAGATTCTGGTCTTGGACCAGTTTTCAAGAAATCTCTTTCGAGACGATCCCCGCGCCTTTGCCCAAGACTCTATGGCCTTGGCCTTGGCGCAGGAATGCGTCGCCAGGGCCGACGATCAGAAACTAGAAGCAGAGCAAAAGGCGTTTGTGTATCTGCCCTATATGCATAGCGAGTCTCTAAAAATCCATGCCGAGGCCTTAAAACTATTTGCTCAGCCTGGCCTTGAGAAAAATTATGACTTTGAGATTAAGCATCTTGAAATCCTTAAACGCTTTGGCCGCTATCCCCATAGGAACTCGGTCTTAAAGAGAGAGTCGACTGAGGCCGAAAAAGAGTTTTTAAAAAGGCCTGGAAGTTCTTGTTTTCCTTTTAATTTTCTTTAGTTCAGATTTCTTAAGTTATTGAAATTTGAAGGTTTTTTTGACAGTGTTTAAAAATCACTCAGAGATCTTCAAGCAACTTATTAGATTTCCATTAAAACTCTGGCGCTCGCTTGCCTTTTAATAGGCCAAAGGAGTCTTTATGAAAATGTACTTAGGTCTTCTCATTATTTGCTTTGGCGCCTTTGGGCAAGAAGCCCAAGAAAACGATCACTATAACTCTTGAAGAGACGGAGCCTCCCAAGAGGGGGACAGAGTGCTCTTCAGACCTTCCTCTCCTTTAATCACAACCGAAAATGAAAGCAGCTCGGGCTCTCTCTACCTTACATGGGGCTATAACCGCGATTATCACACCAATAGCGATATCAATGTCGCCACCCCCGATGGCTCGTTCACAATAAAAGACGCCGCAAGGGCAGGGACAGGCCGAAGAAATTTGGGCTTAGTTACTTCGATCCAAAAAAAATAACAAATCCTCAGTTCAATATCAGATCGGCTATTGGCCATCTGAACAGTCAAAGATTGGCTTTGAGGCGGGCACTGATCATATGAAATGGGTCTTTGATAATACCCAACACTATGAAATCGAGGGAGACTACAAAGATGTTTGGGTCGAGGGAGAGAGGCTAACATTTGACGAAATCAAGGCCAGGGCGAGACGCTCGATTTTTTCGCTTGGAGCACTCTGATGGCTATAATTATCCCTTTGTGGGACTTGTTTATCGAGAAAAACTCCTTACGAGGGTTCCCGCTTTGGCGTTGATCTATGGGAGGCGCTCAGGCGGGGATACTCTTTCCCAAAACAAGAACGAGAATCGCGGACCAAGATAACACGCCGCAGTTTCGGGACAAAGACAATAAGTTTTACGTGGCGGGCATGGCCGGGAGTTTAGACATCCGGCTTAGCGCTAAAATACAACTCAAAAACGGCGCGACATTCTACCTTGAGCCAGCAGCGCGAGGAGTGGCCGGCAAGGTAAACCACGCTCTTATTTCTTGGGAGGACAATCGGGGGAAATCTCTCAATCCGTCATGTACACGGCTCAGCCCATGTTGGGAGGGGGAGTTGAGATTCCTTTGACCTTTTTTAAAAGAAAAAGAAAGGCTCCTAGGCCGTAGTTTAATGGAGGCATTTTACGGAGCGAAAGTCGTGTGATTCAATTGAGGAATGAAAAATCTTTTATTGCCTCTAGCGTTATTTTTGACTTCTTCCTCTTTTGCCAGCGCCTGCCCTCATTTAAAAGGGCGCTACTACTGCGAGTTTTCAAATGGCGAAGGCTCTAAGCTAACAATCGATCAATGGGCAGATCCGGTGACTGACCGGGTGGTAAATTACACCTTTTCCTATATTGAAGATAGTCCCTATGTGGAGCCAATCAAGTTCAGCGACATTGGGCATATGGGGCCTATGGGGTGGATGAATATCTGCCGAGGCGAAGCTCTTATTTCCTATCTTCCCGACAGATCTAGAATTTCCAAGATTTACTTTAAAGAAGGTCGGTTGGTGCGAGAGAGCAATGGCAAGTGGCATGAGGTGCGGAGCTCATGAGATTGCTGCGGAGCTCTTTAAATTTCCTGCGGAGCTCTTTAAATTTCCTGCCTCACCTTGATCAATTTTGAGGTGTCAAAAAGTTGTCTTTCGCCTTCCTTTTTTAGGTCCTCTATCAGCTCCTCTGGAAGCTCTTTCGTCCTCGATAAAATCCATAGGTACTGGCGATCTGAACCTCCGACCAAAGCATAATCGTAATTGGGGCCCAGAGCGAGAATATTATATTCTCCCGCAAACCAGCACCACCTCTGGACTAGAGGAACAAAACTTACGACCAACCGGGAGTTTGTTTGCCTGTCGGCAACACATGCCGTCCCGTTAACACTCGTTTTTTTGCCGGTGGTGTTCTTCACGCAGGTATTCAAAACGGACACCTTTCCATTGGGCAGAAGCTCGTATTCGGCCGTCACATTGCCGCAATCTTTTTCAAAGGAATTGGGCAATCGGTAGAGCTCATACCACTTTCCCATATAGGAATCGACTTCCACATAATTGACTGTCTCGAGCTCTGGAAGGCCAGGGCCCGAGTTCTGTCCCATCGAAAAGACGGCATAGGGAAGAAGCAAAAGGAACAAAGCGTATAGTTTATAAGTTTTCATGGGCCCTATTTAGCCGATCACTGTCACCCGGGCAATAGGCCTTTGTTAGACAAAGGCCTTGATAGGGGAAGAAAGACGATGGTCATTCCTAAACTTTAATAAAGTTTTACAGGCCCAAAGAACTCTTCCACATCGGCGCTATTATTTCCAAATGACCTTTTCACCTTTACCGTGAAGCGAATCTTTCTCTTTCTTTTTATCGCTTTGTAAGGGAGGCCGAGCTTCCCCACATGAATAATGATTTTTCCCTCCATTATTGAAAGGGCCTCTGCGGGAACGAGCTCATCATAGACGACCCACCACTGGAACCATTTGCGATAAACAAATTGCAAGGACACTTGATTCTTGACGATCATAGACATTTTGGCCTTGTCTTCAATTGTGACTTCCAAATTGTCTCCATAGTTTTCAATTCCTTTGACTTTTAACTGGGTGAATTCAGACTTCTTATAGGCGTTATTAATGTAGACAACGGTCACTCCATCTTCCTCCTTGGGATCGATTTCAAAAAAGTCTTCCCCCTTTATTTGATGGGAGATTGTGGACCCATTAAAGCTCAAGATGATCTCATTATTGTCAAATTTCGAAATGTCCCTTTCGTTGTTCCACACAAGTCTAAAATTTTTGGTGGCCAGTTTTATAAAGTGGGAATAATTATCGCGAATATTGGAGGCCTGGTTAAAAAGGGCCTTTGCCCCTTTGCGGTCTTCCCATATTTGCTTGCTTAGCTGGGTGGCGGCCGTGAACTTGCTAAGACGGGCCCTCCATTTTTGGCCTCTGCTCTGGAAGCTTATCAATGTTCTTCACAAGAGAGATGTGCCCATAGCGGCCTTTGCTGCCATCGCTGCCATCGCTGCCGTCATTGCCATCGCTTCCGTCATGACAATAGTAAGTCGTGTCTTCGCATCGTCTCACATCACTGCATTCCTGAACGTCTCGGCAAACTGTTCTGCCTGGCCTGTGGGAGCCATCAGGTCTCGTTCCTCCGGGAACATCACGACACCTTTGAACGGTATTGCAAACTTGGTCTGTCCAGCAAGACTCAATACTCCAAGAACTTGCGGAACAGGAGCATCCACTACCGCCATAGCCTTTGTACCCTGCGCTAGAGCCGAGTCCGCCTTCGGCATAAATGGTGATATTTTTAAGTTCTTTTAGATCTTTATAAAAAACGAGCGCGTCCCCTCCGCGGCCGCCATCTCCACCATCGCCTCCATTTCCGCCATCACCGCCATCAGCTCCGTATTCATTGCTCGCCCCTTGGTTGAAGTAACAGCTTGAAGCGTCTTCTCCATGGCCGCCGTTAAGCCCGCTCGTGTAAGCGCTTTCCCCGTTGAGATCAAAAAATTGGGAAGACCCATCGGCCCTTATAGTCATGTCCTCCCCATTGCGTCCATCTCTTGCGCTCTGGCCTGTTCTTCCGTTGCCTCCGCTTACGCCAAAAGCAAAAGCGTTTCCCATAGCGAGCATCGCCATCAAACAAAGCTCTAGTTTCATCCTGTCTCCTTCTTTGTATTTGACCAGAAGAGTCTGCAATGAAAAGGCCAAATTTTTTGATGTGATATTAGTGAGAAGACGCTACGCGAGGTGCGAGTTGTCCCTGACATTTTGCCACCACGAAGGCAAGGCGCCCAATTAGGTTTGTCATTGACGCAGCATGGAGAGAGGCCTAAAATTTCATATGATAAAATTTTACTTAAATGGATCGCTTTGCGAGGTTCCTCTCGATGGCTCCTCTATGACTCTGTCTGATTATTTACGATATGAAAAATGCCTCACAGGCACCAAGGTCGTCTGCGCCGAAGGAGACTGCGGAGCATGCAGCATCTTGCGCTACAGTCCGCTTCTCAAAGGTGTGGACGGTGAGATTTTTCAAAGTGTGAACTCATGTATTCTTCCATTGGCCTTGGTTCATGGAAGTCATATACTCACTATCGAGTCTCTAGCGAAAAAAGACAGGCTGCATGAGGCCCAAAGTAAAATGATGAACTGCCATGCTTCCCAGTGCGGGTATTGCACGCCCGGTTTTGCGATGGCGCTAGCGGGGCTGTGCGAAGAGAAACTGGCCAAAAATCAAAACGGGATAAGCTCCGCCGAGGGCAAAAACGCTTTCACTGGCAACCTCTGTCGTTGCACTGGCTACGACACAATTATCAAGGCCGCCACCGAGGTGAACTTCGACAAAGTCGAAAGTTTAAAGAAAAGATATCACTCAGATGAGATTGACCAGGACCTTCGAAAGATATGCTCAGACGGACTGGTTGTCGAAACTGACGATTTTAAGTTTTATGGCCCTGGCAGTTACCAAGAGGCGCTTCAAGTTATTAAAAAAGAGCCCGAGGCGCAGCTCATAGCCAGCGCCACTGACCTTGGAGTCGTTCATAATAAAAGAAAAATAAGACTCAAAAATCTCGTAAGTCTCCAATTTGTTCCTGAGGCCTATGAAGTAAGTCAAGCTGGAGACGAAGTTTCAGTCGGGCCGCGGGTCACATTGACGGAGCTTCGTCACTTCTTGAAAGGGAAATGCGATGAATACGCAAAATACCTCGATATTTTTGCGTCCCCTCAAATTAAAAACAACGCCACATTGGCGGGCAATGTCGCCAACGCCTCGCCCATCGGGGACAATGCTCCAGCTCTATTGAGTCTAGACGCAAGCGTTGTTCTCTTGTCTCTTAGCGGCGAAAGGGAAGTGCCCTTAAGCGAGTTTTTTCTCGATTACAGAAAGACGGCAATGAAGGCGGGAGAGTTTATTAAGCTTATAAAATTCAAGCTTCCTCAAGGCAAGTTTCGAATCTTTAAAACAAGCATCCGAAAAGACCTGGACATTTCCACAGTCAATCTGGCGGTGAATCTTCTCCTTGAGGACAATAAAGTCTCAAAGGCCCTTATAGGGGCCGGAGGGGTCGCCGCCACACCGCTTAGACTTAAAAAGACCGAGGCCGCGCTTAAAGGAAGGCCTCTTGACGAAAAGACCATTGACGAGGCCTGTGAAATGGCCCAGAGCGAATTCAGCCCCATTGATGATGTGAGATCGTCGGGCGCCTACCGCAGAGTCGCTTTTGGAAACACATTAAAAAGACTACTAGGAGAGTTGTCATGAGCTTGCCTCACGATAGCGCCCATAATCACGTTACTGGTAAGTCCGAATATGTGGACGATAGGATCGCTCAGAAAAACGAGCTTTTTTGCGATGTCATCTTCTCGACCAGGGCCCACGCAAAAATAAAGAGCATAGACTTCTCAAAGGCCCTCAAAGAAAAAAACATTGTGGCGGGCCTTACTGGCAAGGACCTTCACCACAATCTTTGGGGCACTATTTTTCAAGACCAGCCTGTTCTTGCGAGCGATGTTTGCCAATACGCTGGAGAGCCAATTGCTCTATTAGTGGGAGAAAACTTGGTCGATGTTCAATTCGCCAAGGCCTTGGTGCAAGTCGAGTATGAAGACCTTCCTGCGGTCATGAGCATTGACGAGGCCATCGAAAAAAAATCGTTCATAGCTGACAAAAGGTTTATCACCAAGGGCGATTTTGATTCGGCCATAAAGAAATGCGACCATCAATTGAAGGGGCAACTTCGGATACAAGGGGCCGACCATTTTTATTTGGAAAGCCAAGCGACCATCGCTTATCCGCTAGAAGATGGGCAGATTGAAGTGCATAGTTCTTCTCAGCATCCGACTGAGACTCAACACGTGGTGGCCCACTCATTAGGCGTCCCTGATAGCGATGTTGTTTGTATTGTCAAAAGAATGGGCGGAGGCTTTGGCGGAAAAGAGTCACAGGCGGCGCCTTTTGCCGCGATGGCGGCCCTTTGCGCCCAAAAACTTGGAAGGCCCACTCGCATCGCTCTCACTAAAGACGATGATATGATCATGACGGGCAAGAGAAACCCTTTTCAAAACGATTACGAAGTCGGCTTTGATAGTGATGGCACAATAAAAGCGCTTAAGGTGGACCTTTACTCCGACGCTGGAGCTTATGCCGACCTTTCGACGGCCATTATGGAGCGGGCCATGCTCCACAGCGACAACGCATATTGCATCGACCACATGAAGATTTCAGGGCAGGTCTGCAAGACGAACCATCATTCCCACACGGCGTTTCGCGGGTTTGGGGGGCCAAAGGGCGTGGGCACCATTGAAAGGATCATTGAAGAAGTTGCCTTTAAGCTAGGCATGGACCCTCTTGAGGTGAGAAAGAAAAACCTTTATCGAGACAAAAAGGGAAAAGACATCACCCATTATGGTCAGCTCTTTAAGAATAATTGCCTTCCAAAGCTTTTTGAGAAGCTCGAAAAAGACAGCGAGTACCATGCTCGAAGACAAGCGATAGAAGAGCTCAATAAAAAATCTGATAGGTTTATCAAGGGCATGTCCATGACGGCCGTGAAGTTTGGCATCTCATTCACCACCCGTTTTTTAAACCAAGCAAACGCCATGGTGATCATTCACCAGGACGGGACCCTTCAAGTCGCCACAGGCGCCACTGAAATGGGGCAAGGAGTGAACGCAAGGATCGCTGAAATGGTCGCAAGCGAGTTGGGCCTCGAAAGAGACAAAATTCGCATGATGCCCACAAGGACAGACAAAAATGCCAACACATCTCCGACGGCCGCCTCCTCTGGAACGGACCTGAATGGCGCGGCCGCGTTGCTCGCTGTGAGAAAAATTAAATACCGACTTTCGCAATTGGCGGCTCAGCTATTTGAGGTGCCTGAAGAGAAATGGGCGCAAAAAACCGCCGGGCTCGGCACAGCGCCTGAGCTTGATGTTGATCAATTGCCACACACCAATGACCCCAATGATGGCGCCGATTGGCCGACAGGGACCGCGACATACGCGGGGGTTGATTTTAAAGACGGGGAGGTCTCCCTTAAGGCCTCGCCTGAAAATAAAATTAGTTTTAAAGATCTCGTCGTTGAGGCCTATCTTAATAGGGTGAGCTTGAGCGATTACGCTCACTATAAGATTCCTGGGATTGAATTTAATAAACTAGAGGGAAAAGGGGACGCCTTTCTCTATTTCACTCAAGGTGTCGCTCTTAGCGAAGTCACTATTGATAGGGACACGGGGGCCTTCAAGATTGACTCTTCTAAAATCCTGATGGACCTTGGGAGGCCTGTCAACAGGGACCTCGATATAGGACAGGTCTCAGGCGCATTCACTCAGGGGGTCGGATGGGTCACTAGCGAGAACCTCTTTTATAATGACCAGGGCCTTTTGCTCTCTCACGCGCCCAGCACTTATAAAATTCCAAACGCTCAAGACACCCCCAGAAATTATGAAATCGAGCTTTTAGAAAACGATGAAAACTATATGAACGTCAGAGGCACTAAGGCGGTGGGCGAGCCGCCGCTTCTTCTTGGCATAAGTGTCTGGACCGCGATTCAAAACGCGCTATCTTATCTTAAGAGCGATTACCCTTGCGTTCATATACCAGCGACCAACGAAAGAATTCTAAGAGCGATCGAGCCTAGGTCCTTTTCGAAGTGGGAGTCTAAATGATCTTCCAGAAGGCCCAAGAGCTTAAAGAAAGCGGGAATAGTTTTGTGATGGTCACTATGACCGAGGCCCAGGGCTCAGCTCCGCAAATCGCCGGCGCAAAATGCTTAGTGAGCAAGGAGGGTCTGGAGGCCGGCACTGTCGGGGGCGGCAAAGTTGAAGCCGCCGCGATTGAAAAGGCGAAGGCCATCCTACAAGATTTTTCAGGCTCAAAGGCCCCCCCAGAGCTTATTAAATGGAATCTTCAAAAAGACATTGGCATGACCTGTGGAGGCGTGGGGCATTTTCTCTTTGAGCACTTTCCCGCAAATTCCTGGTCAATAGTTATCTTTGGCGCAGGTCATGTGTCTCAGGCGCTTAGTCGGGTGCTCTCCAGGCTTGATTGCCAGGTGTCGGTCGTCGATGACCGGGACGAATGGCTTGATCGTTTAGAGGGGGTCAAGGCCGTAAAATCCAGCGACCCAAAAAAGGCCGTTTCAGAATTTGATTCCCAAACATATTTTATTTCCATGACAAAGGGGCACGCAAGCGATGTTCCTTTTTTGCTTGAAGTGTTTAGACAGTTTCCTGAGGCCCCATACGTTGGCGCGATTGGCTCAAAGTCCAAAGGGAACGCCCTCAAAAAACACCTTAAAGAGCTTGGAGTAGGCCAAGAGTTTCTTGCAAAACTGCGCGTCCCTCTGGGCCTTCCCATCGGAAACAATACTCCTGAAGAAATATCCATTTCCATCGCGGCCCAACTGCTGCAGGTCAGGGGCAACTAGCAGCTGGAGACATTCTATACTTTCTCTCAGTCTTTCTTTGTCTAAGACTTGTTTATTTACAATTTCGCAGGCCAAGCTAATCTGTAAGTATGGACGTTCAACCTCTTATAGACAGACTACACAAAGAAAGAGATCAAATCCTTCACGAATGGGAAAGCCATGCGAGAAAAGACATTCGCGCCGCCAAGAGCGCTGAGTCATTAGTTTTAAGAAATCATCTTGTGGACTTTTTAGATGATCTTGAAAAAGCGATCAAGCTTAGGGCCAATCAAAAGATTAGTGAAGAAAAATCGGCCCTTTTAGGGCATGATTTTAGCTCTAGCCAGGCCCACGGCAGAGTCAGGGCCTCAACGCCAAATTACACTATTGATCAAGTCATTAAAGAATATGCCATTTTTAGACAGGTGGTCATGAAGGCCTTAAAGGGAGCTGATCGGGACAAGGTGGGCGTGGAAGAGATCGTTTCTCGGCAGACCGAGCTTGGCATGTTAAATGCCGCCACTGAGTTTTATAACTCCCTTATGGCCATGCAACAAAAGATTTTCGCCACCATTTCTCACGACTTGCGAAGGCCTCTGCAAGCAAATTATCTTTTTCTGGAGCTTTTGGAAGAGGAGACCGACAAAAGAGAGCGAGAGGCCCTCTTGAGCAGAGTGCAGGCCAACCAAGATAGAATGAACGCCATGATGACTGAGCTTTTAGACTCCATTGGCGTCGAGGCCGGCCAAGGCATGCGCTTTGTTTTTGAGGAGGTCGATCTTTGCGCATCTCTGGCCGCGACAAAAGAGGAGTCAGAAGTCATTTACGGGGACAGAATCAAGTTTAATCTCCCATCGTGTCCCATACGCGGAACTTTTGATTCAAGCTCAATAACCCGTCTGATTGAAAACCTAGTATCGAACGCTTTTAAGTATGGGGACAGACATTATCGCATCACCGTCACTATTGAGAACTTTGAAGATGAAGTCTCAATCAAGGTCCATAACTGGGGAAATCCAATAGCGCCTGAGGACAAAGAAAAGATATTCAATTACCTTGAGCGAGGCCCTGAAAAAAATGGTGAAAAAGAGGGCTGGCGCTAGGACTCGCCATCGTTAAAAACGTGACAGAGGCCCATCAAGGGAAGGTCAATTTAACGAGCGACAAAGAGAGCGGGACCATATTTGAAGTCATTCTAAAAAAGAAGAGAGAAGGGGCCGGCGAGTCCAGCGCTAGGATCCTCCAATAATATCTGTATAAATTACAGGGGCCAATTTGGGCGAAGAAAAGTTCTTTAAAAAGCGCTAAAAATCTCTAATGAGATCAAACACCGAACTTTTACTCCCCGTGGGCAATTTGGAAATGTGCCTGGCCGCGATCCATAATGGGGCCGACGCTATATATATGGGAGTGAGCGGTTTCAACGCTCGCGGGAGAAGCCAGGACATACCCCCCTCAGAGGCCAAAGAAATCATCGATCTCTGCCATCTCTACGGGGTCCGTGTCAATCTCGCATTCAATATCGTTATCTTTGAAAATGAGCTATCTTCCGCCTTGGACACACTTCTTGAGTATCTTCCTCTCGGCCCGGACGCTTTTATCGTTCAGGACCTCGGGCTAGCAAGGCTCATTCGCGCTCTTGCGCCTGAGCAGGCGGTTCACGGTTCCACTCAAATGACCATGACAAGCTTCGAGGGCATTAGGCTCTTGGACGACCTTGGCATCAAACGCTTTGTTCTCGGGCGCGAAAATACTATCGAAGAAATCAAACTGATTAGGAAAAACACCGACAAAGAGCTTGAGGTCTTTGTCCACGGCGCCCTATGCGTGGCCTATTCGGGACAATGCTTCACCTCCGAAAGCATAGGCGGCAGGTCCGCAAACAGAGGGCAATGCGCTCAATCTTGCAGGCTTTCTTACGAAATGTATGTGGACGGGAAGAAGAGGAATCTAGGAGCAAAGCGCTACCTCGTTTCTCCTCAAGACCTATGCGGCATAGAGGACGCCCCCGAGCTTGCTAGGATAGGCGTAGACTCGCTCAAAATTGAAGGCAGATTAAAGGCCCCAGAGTATGTGGCGGCGGCCGCCAAGAGCTACTCCTTAAAACTGCAGGGGCTCCCTTATGACGCAAGCGAGCTTGCGCTGACATATTCCCGGGGCTTTTTTACAGGTTGGCTTCATGGAGTTGACCACCAAAAGCTCGTTCCAGCTGATCACTCGTCTCATAAAGGAGTCTTTGCGGGAATTGTGGAAGGAGTGAATGAGAATAGGGCGACCATCAAAACTGATCGGACATTGGCCCCGGGGCAGGGGATGCTCTTTATAGGCGAGAATGAGACCTGTGGAGCTAAGATTTTCCAAGTCCTTTCCCAAAAAAATGGGCTGGCCGAAATCGCTCTTAGGAAAGGAGAAGGGAATAATAAAGTCACAAAAGGTATGGAGGCCTATCTTAATAGCGATCCAAGCGTCCAGGCCCAGCTTGCCCGCAGCTTTAAAGACTATGAGAAGATGAAAAGGGTTCCCATAGACATTGAGGCCTTTATAGCGGGAAATCGCCTTGTTATAAAGGCAAGAGACGAAAAACAAGAAATCAAAGTCACAAGTCAGGAGGCCGTGGAGGAGCCACAAAAGAGGGCCACGACAGCGGAGGATATAGAAAAGGAACTAGGAAAGCTAGGGCGCTCTCCCTTTGTTCTTTCTTCCTTCAAATTCTATGCTGAGCGCCTTTTCTATTTTTCTCAAAGAGAGCTGAAGTCCCTTCGAAGGCAGATGGTCGAAGCGCTTATTGCGACAAGAACTTCAGTAAAACTTGGGCCTATTCACAAAGATCTTGCGAGCTCTTTAATCGCCAACTCCTCAGAGCAGTCCTCTAAAGAGGGCCCTCGCAAACTTCATCTACTTATAAGAGAGAAAGAGCAGCTGGCGGCCCTATATGACATAGACCTTTCCCAGATAGACTCTGTCACTTTGGACTACGAATTTGGCAAAGACTATAAAGAATCTTTGCAGACCCTAAAAAATAAAGGAATAAAGGCGGGGCTTGCGACAACGAGAGTCCATAAGCCTAAAGAGTATTACAACCTCAATATGCTTATAAGGCTCAGACCTGACTATATTTTAGTTCGAAATCTGGGGCGCTTGCCTACCTTCAGGACAAAGGGACAGAGCTTAAGGCGGACTTCTCTTTAAATATCACAAATCATTTGAGCTTTAATTATCTCCTCACAAAAAATGTCACGTCTATTACCGCAAGCTACGACCTCAATCAGAAGCAATTAAAAGACATGGCGAGCAAAGTGGACAGAAACAAGCTTGAGGTGGTGCTTCATCAGTACATGCCAGAGTTTCACATGGAGCATTGCGTGTTCGCCGCGTTTCTTAGCAATGGCTCTAGTTTTCGTGATTGCGGAAAGCCTTGTGAGAAACACAGAGTTGAACTCAAAGACGTTTACGGTCAGTATCACTATTTAAAGGCCGACCAAGAGTGCAGGAACACGTTCTTTAGAGCGACCCCTCAGTCCGCTGGATTTATGCTTAAAGAGCTCATCGAACAAAATATTGGCTCAGTCAGGATTGAGGCCCTTTACGAAACGCCTAAAAGAGCTTGCCCGCAAAGTCAATCTCTACCAGGAGCTCATGCTCGGCGCCAAAGATTACGCCAGCGTGAAGTCCTCCTTGGGGGCAAATGAAAAGTATGGGGTGTTTGAAGGCCAGCTCTAACTCAAGCGTTTTATTTTGCCGAAGAGCAGCTTGCTCCGCCTAATACGCAGAACTCAGCGCAAAATCTATGGTTTAGATAAACTTTTTTTTCCGCGTCTTTAAGGTCTTTTCCTAAAATGAATCGGTGATCGTAGGCCAAAAGCGTGCAGGGCATAACAACAGGTCTTGGCTCTCCCTTTCTTTTGACTATCATTCGCTCGCTGGCGCACATTTGATCATCAGGGCCTATGCCGAGAATGCCCCAGCAAGCAGTCGTTATCTCTGGAACGTCTTTTCCGCTTTTCATTTCGGGGAAAATGACGAGCTTTTGCGAGAGGTCAAGCTCAATTCCCCACTCTTTGAGGGCCTGAGCGTGGCCTTGAATGGACTCTTCCTGAGACTCTTCAGCGAGAGAGCGGCTTGCTATCGATAGTGAAAAGCCCTCTTGGTATAGCCATCTCATTTCTTCTATTGTTCGCTCAAAGGCCCCGGCGCCTCTTTGCCGATCATGGACTTTTGCTGTGAAGTGATCAAGTGAAATCCGAAGCTTTAATAGATCTCCATATTTTCTCTTTAATTCCAGCAAGGCGCTATGGTGCCTCTTTAAAACTCTATTCGCGTTCGTGAGAACGAGCGTTTCGAGGCCCCTTTCTAAACAAGACTGCAGAATGCCAATAATATGCGGACTTAAAAAGGGCTCGCCACCGGTGAGCCCAATAGACTCTAGGCCCATGTTTTCTTTTATGGCCTCATCTAAATAGGCGCAAACTTCATCTGCAGCTTATATAGACCAGTCGGTCGTTCTTAGGAGACGACTCAATATAGCAATTTGCGCATTCAAGATTGCACAGCGTGCCGGTATTAAACCAAAGAGTTTTTAGCTCCTTTAGCCTTACGCAGGCCCGATCTTCGCCCTTTGCAGTCTTATACATGTCTTGGAATTTTTCCTTTATTTCCATATAGCGAGCATATGATCTCTCTTTCTTAAAGGCAAACTGAGGTTTAAAGAACCTTTAGCTTTTGGTATACTTAATGGGAATTTTAGGAGGACACATGAAAAAATGGAGCGACGCTGAAAAGGCCAACTGGAGGGAAGAGCAACTGATTAGACGGTCTTACCAGGAATTGGTCGTGCCAAAGATTAAGGAGCTTTCAGACCATTACATTGTGGAACAATACGGCGGCCTCTCTTATGAGCGCGATCGCTATCCTCTGTTTTTCCTTATGACAAAAGCCCCCATAGAGGACAGGCCTTGGGTTCTAATTACTGGCGGAGTTCATGGCTACGAGACAAGCGGAGTCATGGGGGCCTTAAAGTTTATGAAGGAAGAAGCTTCTCGCTTCGAGGAGGACTTCAATTTTGTTTGCTTTCCTTGCATTAGTCCATGGGGCTTTGAGACTATTAACCGCTGGAATCCTCTGGCGATAGACCCAAATAGAAATTTTTCCAAAAACTCTCCCGCAGAAGAATGTGCGGCGATTTATTCGAAACTGACAAAGCTTGATAAAAGCTTTCTTGCTCATTTCGATCTGCATGAAACGACAGACACTGATAATACGGTCTTTCGGCCCGCCTTGGAAAAAAGGGACGGAATCAAACAAGAGGTCTGGGACATTCCCGATGGCTTTTATTTGGTCGGGGACTCCGGTCGTGACGAGACAGAATTTCAGAAGGCCATTCTCGACTCCGTCAAAGCGGTGACTCATATCGCGCCAAGCGACCAAAACGGAAAGATTATCGGCGAGAGTGTCGCCCAAGAGGGCGTTATTAACTATGATGTGAAGAAGCTTCAGCTTTGCGCAGGACTCACTAATGCCAAGTATGTCACCACCACCGAGGTCTACCCTGACAGTCCAAAAGTCGATGATGAAGAGTGTAACAGCGCGCAGGTGGCGGCGCTAAGAGGTGGACTTAATTACTTGAAGACCCTTAGGGACTAATAAAGAATATTGTCCTTTGGCTGATATTTTGCCGGCAGGGCGCTTTCATCAAGAGCGTCCCGGAGATCAATCTCAATTGTTCTTGTTAAGGCGCTTATGGGGACATCGTTGATCTTATTTTCAAAAGGGTCCTCTGTGGTGTCACCAATATGCTCCCAAGTAAGAAACATCCATATGGTCAAGACGGAGATTGGAGCAAAGAAGCTTAGGTAATAATAGGGAAGATTTCCTCCCTCCAGAATGGACTCCGTGTTAAAAATATGCACGAGTCCAAATGGCACAAGCGCCACAAAAATATAATTAAAGACCTTTGAAAAGAAAGCGTATTGTCTGGGGAAAGGCGTGTTTTTAATGCGTTCACATTTTCCTTGAAGATTATAGTTTTCCTCGATGCAGCCCATAAGCATTTGATGATCCAAGCTGTCGATACAACCTTTGTTTTTAAGCATTTTTACATCGAAGGCCTGGTTTTTATTTATGTGAGTGGCGGGATTTCTTCTGGAGAGAATGTCCTTAAGCTCTTCAGTTGAAAGGTAAGGAGCAAGGTCTCCCTTAAGGTCCTCTTTTGGAATGTGCTTGTTTAATAAACGACGCGCGAGCGCGTTCACTTGGGGGCTAAAAGGTGTGGGCCTTCTTAATTGATTCTTCAAAGCGTGTAGCCAGGCCATATGTCTATATATCATTGTTTCTTGCGCTTTTCTTAGTTCATCTGAAGGAAAGTCCTCCGTTGGAGATGGCAAACTAAGAACTTGAGCTGTCCATGTTCTGCTGTAATTTACGATTCCTCCCCAGATTTTGCGCGCCTCCCAAAAGCGATCGTAACTTTGATTATTTTTAAATCCGATTAAAAAAGTCACCGCAATGCCTACGACAGTTATCGGTTGAAAGGGCATGCCTTTAAAAATGGTGGAATCATAATGGTAGAACGCAAAAACGACAAAAGTCCAAAGAACAGCAAGCGCAAATATAGGCCAGCTGTGCTTGAATATAATTTTAAGGGAAATATTTCTTTTGATGTACAAGATGCGCTCCCATGTTTTAATTCGCTTGCAAATGATACTTTGATGCCTGCCAAAAGTCGCTCTGATACAAACTATGTCAAACATAAGTTTTACTTAATGGGTCAAATCTTTTTTCATTCTCACAGGGGGAGCGGCCGCAGGGTCCTCTGGCCAAAAATGTTTGGGATACTTTGCTTAAGGTCCTTTCGGACCTGCTGCCAAGAAGTGTTCCAAAAGTTTGGAAGATCATTTGTCACTTGGGCGACTCTGTTTGCGGGGGAGAGAAGCTCTACTTTGAGCTTTCCCCTCCTAGGAAGCTTTGGATGTTTCGTGACAGAATAAAGGTCTTGAATTCTGGCCGCTATTTTTGGCCCTTCCTCTTCATAACGGACAGTGAAGGATTTTTTATTGCCTAGGGCGATTTCAAGAGGCGCTTCCTGATCAAGTGTATAGAGGTCCTGCGGGGTCAACTGGTCCTCAATTAACTCCTTCAGGGAGGCCTTTTCCAATTGCGCAAAGCTCATCTCTGAAGCGAGGCTTTCTATAAAAAGTTCAAACATGTCCCCTTTGAAAAAAGGAAGGGCGTGCTCAATATTGTCTGCCCGCTCAAGGACCTCAAGGCGTCTATGGTAAACCCTTAGCTCCTCATCATTTGTGAAAGGCCATGGCCAATTTTCCATTATAAGTTCCGAGAGCGCCTCGCCCTTTGGCTCAATAGGAGGAAGCTCTTCTTCAAAAAGGACCAGCTTTCCGTAGTATGTCATCTTCTTTATGCTGATTTTTCCTTTTCTTTCATTAAAACTCGTTTCGGAGCTTGAACTTAGAAAAGTTGACCCACTCTTTAGCAATTGGTCTCGCTTAATTGAGCTGGCCGTCCTTATGGTCGTGCCGATGGAGGCATTTGCCTTTGGGTCTTCCAACGCCTCAAGAGCGATAATAAAGTCTGGAAGATGGAGAGCGCTAGATTGATGAAGCTTGCCGCCTCTTCCTAGACAAAAATTATAGCTCACTTGCTTTTCTTTTGCCTTTCGTAGCGACTCGCTTCATGGCCACGCGGTCAGGAAAGCCCCGAAGCAACGCCTCAGAAAGGGATTCTGAGAAGTAGGGGAAAAGTCCAGTTGGCCGCTCGACCCCGTGATTTTTGCAAAGGTTCAAGTAGAGCTCTTTTGCGCTGGGCCGCCTTTTTTACGCTTAAAAAACTGTGATGGTAATCTGAGAATTTGGTCTTTGCCTTTAAAATCTCGTCTTTCAATAGGTCTACTTGAATGCGCAGATCGCAATGTTCATGCTCTTCCGGGTCAAAATGAGCCTTGGCGGAGAGGACTCCTCCCTCGCTTAAGATGGAGGCGGCCAAAAGAACGTCCTTATTCTGGGTCTCACCATAAAGCATCGCCCCGTAACGCGGATGCAGAGGGATCTTCGCCAAAAAACGTCCCATGGAGAGTAAGCTCATCATTCTTTATGGCCCCTAGCCCGCCTAAAAGGTCAAAAGCAGCGCTAAGATTGCGCTCATTAGGCCTCTCAAGCCATTCTAAGTCTCCAAATTTATTCCAAGGTCGAGAAGATCTAAGACGTAATGGGAGAGCTCGACCCTTTCGACCTCTGCAGGCGTAAACACTTCTCGCTGAAGAAAGTCCCTTTCTGATAGAGACGGTAGACCACGCCTGCTTGAGCGCGGCCGGCCCTGCCGGCCCTTTGAGTCGCGCTTGCCTGGCTTATAGGACATAATTCCAATAAAGGCATGCCGCTCCAGGGGGCAAAGCTCGCCCTTCTTTCAAGCCCCAAGTCGATGACCCCTGTGATGCCGGGAATCGTAAGCGAAGTTTCCGCAATATTAGTCGAAAGGACGACCTTTTTTCTTTGACCCTTAAAGGCCCTTTCCTGCTCCTGCTTAGGCAAACTTGAATAAAGCGGACAGACTTCTATGTCCTCCTGTAATTCATTTTTAAGCTTTTGCTCTAAGGCCTTTATTTCACCAACTCCCGGAAGAAAAACGAGGGTGTTAAGGGGATTTCGCTTCGTCCTCCAAAATTTTCAAGACTTGTTTGGCGCAAAAGTCCTCCCAACGCTCTGTTGATAGAGACTGATCTCTATGTTCGATTGCGACTGGGGAGGTCCGTCCTTCTAATGTCAAGAACTTCTGGCCCTTCCAAGTAGGCTCTCAAGAGCTTCAGAGTTTAGTGTGGCGGACATGACAATCAGTTTAAGGTCAGGTCTTGTGGTTTCCTGTAGACGTTTACAGACCGCCAGCGCCACGTCCGTATGAATATTTCTCTCGTGAAACTCGTCAATTATAATCGTTTCAAACTCTTTAAGGTCAGGCGACTGCCTAAGATAGGACAAGAAACAGCCCTTCCGTGATGAATGTAAGCTTGGTGTCCTTGGTGGCGCTTTTGTCAAATCTTATATGATGGCCCACAAAGTCTTTAGGCCCAGATTGTAAGATCTCAGAACAGCGCCGCGCTGAAAGTTTTGCGGCCAACCGGCGCGGCTCAAGCACAAGCACTTTGCCAGGGCGATTAAGCGCTAGGTAGGGAGGAAGCCTTGTGGTCTTTCCAGCTCCTGTCTCAGCTTTTAATAGCAAACGTGAGCGCGTATTTAATAGGCCATTTATGCTTGCTAAGCGCTCGTCAACAGGAAATAAAAGAGGATCTAGTTTCACCCTGTCATTTTAAGTGAATCCGCCGCGCCCGTAAAGAGTGAGCCCCTAAATCGCCAGAATAAAAAGTCAAATGCTCTTTTTAGTGGGCGTCTCGGGCCTTTTTGTTTTTTTATTTTTAATATGCGCTATACTTAGGCCCTACCACCAGAATCTTATCCATAAAATTTCACTATCAGTCCGGGAGGTCCCTATGAGTCCCGCTCGAATAATAGGCGCGCTTTTACTTTGCGCTCTTTCTTCTTGTGTCGATAATTCCAGCTCAAATAGCCTTAATGGCGTCTCCACATTAAGTATTAGAATTCTTAGACTCAAGTCCCAAGATCTCTGGAGTGGAGTCTTTCGAAATTGAAATTGAAAAAATTGAAATCTCCTATGATGGAGAATTTGAAACTGTTTTTGAAGGGCCAATGGTCTATGACCTTTATGCAGACAAAAGCGGACCTCTTATTGAGATGGCTTATGTTCCTTTAAGAGAGGGAAGCGCGAATCAATTACGGGTGATTTTAGGACAGGCCCGAGCGTATGGCGCCAATGGAGAGATGTCTTTGACATTAAAATCCCCAAGCGCTAGCGTCTCGGGGATTAAAGCGCCTATTTCACCCGTATTGAACGTTATTCCAGGGGGAGTTGAGTACGGCCTTGATGTCGACTTTGAACTTTCCAATAATATTAGGCCGCAAGGAAGCGGCCTTTTATTCACTCCCGTGATTAGGGCCTATAATCGAACCTATAGAAAAAGAATTTACGGCTCATTATTAAGCGATAATTGTTCTCCGGGGACTGATGATGATCTCCTTTTGTCACACAGGACGCTAGAGCTCATAAAGAATGGCGAAACGCTCAAAAGAGGCGAGACAGATAATGAGGGGAGGTTTATTTTCGTGGGCCTCAAGCCCGGCGAATACGCGCTTTGGGCTTCCGCAGAAAACCACAATGAGCTTTTGATGGAGATAAGGCTTCTAGGCGCTGACACTCAAGTGGCGCTTCGTTTGGCGGGGAAATGCGCCGCCATCAATGGGATCGCGCTTGTATAATGAAGGGGGCTTCGTGGCCGACGCGAATATCGCCCTTATAGACGCGCAGGGAAATCTTAGTGGACGAGGTTCTAGGCCTTTCCGACGGAAGCTTCAGGACCAGTCGCCATTTTGAAGGGGACTATGTCCTTCATATTGACGCCCTCAACTATCGTCCGTTAGAGATCGAGCTTTACGACGAGGACATTTATTCGCCTATAAGCGCGCTCCTGGAGGAGAAACTTCAATAGCCGGCGGGAGGGCCGCTCTTCGAAAATGGCGCGGCCATTGCTTTTTATATGGGCATGCAAAGGAGGACCTATGAAAAATAGAGGAAAAAATGAAAGAGGAAAAAAAGAGGAATATCAAAAGCTTGGAAAAGAGAGGCGTGAGGAACTTAAGCGCGAACGAAGAGAGCGAGAAATAAAAGAAAGAGGGAACACCGATTATCGCCGCTCAGATGAAATCTAACAGAGAGGGCATGGAAGCTCGCGCTTCTATGCCCTCTCTGTTTTTCTTAAATATTTGCTTCAGTGACTCGATCCTCTAGGTCGCGGCGCACTTCAAGGTCTTCATATTTGTCTTCGTAAAAGGCCAGGCGCCCCTCTAGATTCTTATGCTCGTCGTAAGGGTCCTCGTAAGTCCATACGGCGTCTGTTAGCTTGTCTTTGCCGAATTTCAAATTATAGTAATTGGCCTTGCCTTTAAATGGGCAGCTCGAGGTGGTGTCTACTGGCTGTAGGACTTTTTCGTCCACTGAGTCTTTTGGAAAATAATAACGGTCGGGATGGCCGTCTTCCACCACCCTTATAACGTCCTTTGATTGAGCGATGGCCTGGCCGAATAAGGTGACGGTATAGACGTATTCGTCCTTATATTCTTTTACTTGATGATCTGGGTGTTGTTTATGTCCTGGCGAAGCTGTCATATGTCTCCCTTGTTTAAAGTTTTTGCTATTTGATTATGCAAAAGCAGTTCCGGGATTATGGCGTATTTATCCCCTCTTTTGTTTTTGCCCGCATTTCGGGGTAGGGGTGCAATTGTTCGTAGTTTTTGATCTCATCAATTTCAATTCTTTTCCATATATGAGACCTTTTTAGTTCGCTACTTCTTGAAAGGCCTGCCGCAGAAAGAATTTCTGCAAAGCTATGAAGAGTGGCATGATGATAGTTTCGCACTCTTTCGTTCTTTCTCTCCACGACAAGACCCTTGTAGAGCCTTGGGTTTTGAGTCGCGACACCTGTCGGGCAAGTGTTCTTATTGCAAACCAAGGCCTGAATGCAGCCGAGGGAGAGCATCATGCCTCTGGCGCTATAGCAGGCGTCAGCTCCGAGAGCAATCGCCTTAATTATATCGAATCCGCTAATTATTTTTCCTGAGCATAGAATTTTTATTTCTTCTCTAAGACCTCTTTTTAAGAGCGCGTCGCTAACTGTGACAAGGCCGTCCTTAAGGGACATGCCGATTGAGTTTGAAAACTCTGGTGGCGCGCTTCCTGTGCCGCCTTCACCTCCATCAACTGTGATGAAGTCCGGCCTGATGCCTGTTTGAATCATGGCGTCGCGCGATCTCCTCAATTTCTTCAGGTCTGCCAACACAGAGCTTGAATCCTATCGGTTTGCCATCGCTCAGCTCTCTTAACTTTTGAACAAAACCCAAGAGGCCTTTTGCGTCTTGGAAAGCGCTGTGGCCAGGAGGGGAGAGAACAGTCTCTCCTGGACTTACCTTTCTAATAGCGGCGATCTCTGGAGTGTTTTTGCTTCCAGGAAGAATGCCCCCATGTCCGGGCTTGGCCCCTTGTGAAAGCTTTATTTCAATCATTTTTATTGAAGGCTCTTTTGCTTGCTCTTTAAATAGCTCTTCAGAGAAGGAGCCAAAACGGTCCCTGCACCCAAAATAGCCCGTGCCTATTTGCCAAACCAGGTCTCCGCCACGTTTGAGATGATATGGACTCACCCCTCCTTCTCCCGTGTTATGGGCAAAGCCGCCCAATTTAGCGCCCCAATTCAAGGCCTCAATTGCTGTTTTGCTTAAGGCTCCATAGCTCATGGCGCTTATATTTAACAGGCTCATACTATAAGGACGCCTGCATGCGCTCGACCCAATCATAACTCTCAAGTCGTCCGGCAGCGCGATGGTGTCTTTAGGATAAACGCTATGGTTGATCCACTCATAGCCAGGTTTATAAACATCAAATTGAGTTCCGAAAGGGGTGGTGTCATTGACCTTTTTTGCCCTCTGATAGACCATAGAGCGCTCGACTCTGTTTAACGGAGCTCCATCAGTGTCAGACTCTATAAAATACTGATAAAGCTTAGGCCTAAGCTCTTCCATCACATATCTTAATCTTCCAACGACAGGGTAGTTTCTTATGATGGTGTGCCTGGAGTTGAACATGTCTGCCACACCTAGAGACAAAAATAGGAACCTCAATTAAATAGAAAAAATAAAAAAGGGAGTGCCCAAACCGGCCAAGAAGAAAAGTGGCCAGCAAGACGACCATGGACAAAAGTAGAAACTGCCTGCGCATAAGAAAAACTCCAAATATTTGGTGTACGCTTATTTATCGGCAGAATAGAGACAAAGGTCAAAGAAAATATGAGCGAGACAGTTCTCGCACATAATTGATTTTATTACTTATTTTGCAAGGCCAGCTCTCTTTCAAAAACATTGATAATGAACACGCAATCGTGACCAGAGGCCCGTCGCCAAGGCGCGCTTTCCTGGTCTCTTTGCCATGCCCAGTCCAAACGTTCAGAGGGAGGCCTTTCATCGCGACACTTTTCTAAGATTATTTCGGCGACTTCCTTCGTTGGTCCTTTATGCAAAAGCTTGAAAAAGGGGTTTGTGGGCTGTCGCCGATGGAGAACCCTGAGCGTTCGCCTGTCGACTCGTGGCGCTTTTTGTCCGCCTCTTCTTTCGATTTCTCTTCTTATCCATGCGGCCACAGCGCTAAGGTGCATAGGAAAGCCTTTTGGTTGGAAGCGGGCCTCCCAGGGATTATAAATAGATGTGATCCACTTGCCTCGGTTCATCCACTTCGCGGGCCTCAGACCCAGATAGTCCCAAACAGCTCCAAAAAGTTGGCTCGTACCGAGACTTATCCAGCATCTATTATTGCTGGCCTTGTCGCACATTTTTAGGTCATTAGACTCTAGATATTCCTGCCATCTTAGGGCGGCGCCTACGTCTTTAGTGGCGACCAGATAGGCGAGAGCGCCCTTCGCCTGATCTCGGCTAAAAGAATTTATTTCGTCATTTTCCACATGATAGGGACTACGCCACCATCGACCGTCGGCACCCTGTGAGCGGCGAACTTCGTCACATCTCTCGGTCACCCCGGCGAGACAGCTAATCCCTGAGAAAATGGTCATATCATTAAAAGGGCAGATGCCATGGCTTTGGCTGCCGTCCTCGCATGTCGGCCTCCAGGTTTTGGCAAGCTCTCTCTTTCGATCGAGTTCGACCAAGAGGTCTTCCATCTCAGGATCTGTTTCTGAGGACTTGGAATGGGCCGGCGATATGGCAAAAGCGGCGAGAATCAAACAGGCCAAAAATGACGGGAAAAGTCGCTTCATAAAATCTCCTAGTTAATCTGCTCCCATACTATAATGTGAGCGAGGTCAAACTAAAGAGACCCTGTAGAAAGTACACCTTAAGTTTTACAAGTGTTTGAAAGATGGTTCGCTGGGCTATTTAAAAAAGGAGACATCAAAAGTCTCACCAAGAAAGCGATCCCTATTGTAGTAGCAGGCAAGCACACTGTCCTCTTTTGAGTACTCGTCTTTTTTACAAGGACCCTCAGAGCCGTCCTTAAATTTGCAGTAGCATGTTTGGTCTTCTCGGCCCCAGAAACGATCATTATGGGAGTTTCTTATAAGGACCTGGCAGGACTTCTGCTTTTTCCTTTGCCCTACAATCATAACGTAATGGGCCCCGCAACCTGGAAGCACGGCCATTAAGGCGCGCGGCCTGAGAGACTTATAGTCTTCATTTTGCATATGGTGAGAGCAATAGCCGACCACACTTGCCTCGTTCAGGGACGAGCCTTTCACTGTAGGCGTCTGCTAATGTTTCATTGCTTTCAAAATAGAGACCGTCTGAGACGAGGTTTTTCTTCGGATAGGTTTTCTCGCAATCGGCGAGCAGCTCTTCTCCCAAAAAATCAAAAAACTTTTTTTGGTCTGATTTTTCAAGCTCTTTATACAAGACCTTTAGGTCTTTGGACTTCCACTCTTCACCGTCCTCGAAGGGGTCTTTTGAATAGAAGCTTAATCGCTTTATTGGTATTGCGATGAGGAAAAAAGGCCTTCATGGCATAAATGACTTGATCATCATTATAGTTTTCATTTGAGCGATATTTGTCTAGCCGCTCGCTGATTTCCTGACGGCCGCAAACCCCTTTCTTTTGCGCGTCACTCCAGGCAAGAGACGCCAAGGAGAAGTCTAGATCATGCGGGTTCCAGTGCAAAAGCCTTTGCTTGTGCTCATAGGCAAGGGAGTAAGGGTGGCATGGGCCGCCCCCGTGTTGGCCTGAAAGGCTCCGACCAAGGAGTGGGCATAACAAGTGTTAAAGGTGCCCTGGTTTTGAACTGGCATCATTTTTAAATTGGGCTGAGTCTTTAAGAGATTATAATTCTCGCACTTACTCTGGACCTTATTAGAACACGATAAAAGCAAAATAAATAGAGTCAAAAATTTCATCATAAAAGCATAGCGGTGAGGGCGCGTAATGCCCAATTTTTTTGCGGGGTTTGTGTTTTTGGCCGAGCGTTGGGCTCGGTTATTATGGTCCGCTAGTTGCAGCACCTTTAGCTAGATTAAGTGTTCGGTTTGATATCAAGGAGTGGAAATGGAGCCTGTAGCGCAATTGAAAAAACTCTATCAAGTTGAGAGAGAGGTTGTCGGAGCTTTTGAAGAGGCCACAAATAAAATAGAAAACCCGCAATTAATGCATCACTTGAGAGAGTTTGAGAGGCAAAGAAATTTATGCTTGAGAAAGATCGCCGGTCTTTTGGCCCAAGAAAACGAGGAAATTCCAGCTGAGGGCTTTGCCCTTCAGGAAAAGGTGGTCGAAGGCGTGACAGCGCTTAGGGCCTCTTTTGGCGACTCTCAGGCATTGGAGGCCTTAAAATTAGTGGGAGAGCTTTCGCTGAGAACCTCTGGAGAGGCCATGGAAGAGCTTGGCAGCTTTCCGCGGTTAGAAGAGAGCATTCAAGAGATTCACGAGGTTCAAAGAGAGCAGCTAGATTTTATAAAAGAACAGCTTTCCTTTGGACCAAGAGCAAGGTCTGGAGACTTTATCGTTTGAGCCAGGAAGAGCATGGTAATCTGAACCTCTAAATCTCCAGATCTCCGTTCTATGTTTGTTATAAACCGAGTAAATTTCTTGGTCTTCTCGCTTAGGGTTTTTCTTAATGAGTTTCCCTGTGTATTATTAGTTCATTAACTAATTTAAGGAGAATTCATGCGAACTAGTAATCCTATATTAAACGAAAAACAATTTAGAGGTCTCCAGGCGACTGGCTCTGAAGTAATGACCCAAAAAGGGGCCTACCTGAAAACTGGTCTGCTCCTACTTTTATGTGTGGGGGCCGCCTCTTTACTTGGAGTCCTGTGGGCGCCCAGTACATGCTTCCAGGCGTGATTGGTGGACTCGTTTTTGCCCTAGTGACGGTCTTTAAAAAAGAGTGGTCTCCCATTACAGCCCCTCTTTATGCCGTATGTGAGGGCATCGCCCTGGGCGGCATCTCTTATATGTATCAGAATGCCTATGAAGGAATTGTTCAAAACGCTATTATGCTTACGTTTGCAGTGATGGCGGTGATGCTGTTTGTCTATAGCAATGGTCTTGTGAAGGTCAACGACAAATTTCGCTCCATCATGATGGTCTCCACCGGGGCCATCTTTCTCGTGTATATGGTCTCATTTATTATGAGCTTTTTCGGAACGTCGATACCAATGATCCACGGCTCCGGCCCTATTGGCATTGGCTTCAGTCTGGTGGTCGTGGGAATCGCTTCCTTTAATCTTCTTTTGGACTTTGACTTTATTGAAAGGGCCAGCGGCAGGTCCCCGAAATATATGGAGTGGTTTGGCGCCTTCGGCCTTATGGTCACGTTGGTCTGGCTCTATATTGAAATACTTAGGCTTCTTCAAAAACTCAATAGCAGGCGATAAGCAGTAAAGGAGACAGGATGACAGCTATAAAAGACATTAAGTTCGAAGACGCGAAAGGGCAGACAAAGACCTTGGCCGACTATGACGCCAAAGTCTTTTTGATCGTAAACACCGCTTCCAAGTGTGGTCTCACCCCTCAATACGAAGGGCTTCAAAGCCTATATGAAAGATACCACGACAAGGGGCTGGAGATTCTCGGCTTCCCCTCAAACGAATTCTTAGACCAAGAGCCAGGAACTGATGAGGAAATACAGAGCTTCTGCCAGGTCCATTATTCGGTAAGCTTTCCAGTCCATAAAAAAATTGTGGTGAAAGGCGAAGGCCAGCATCCTTTATATGCCGCCCTGACGAGGCAAGCCCAAGTCTGTGCATAATGAAAACCACACTTTTGAAAATCTTCTTAAAGAAAAGGGGCTTCTCACAGGAGGACCGGAAGACATCAAGTGGAATTTTGAAAAATTTCTTTTGAACAAAAACGGTGAGGTCATAGAGAGATTTTTCCCTGACATCGCTCCTGGAGATGAAAAACTAACTCGGAAAATAGAGGAAAATCTATAAAGAAAAGGCCCGTTTTTCGAGGGCCTTTTTATTTTACTTCTGTCTTATCATAAAGAGGTCGCAGGGGGCGTGCCCTGCAAGGTGATTGGTGAAAGAGCTATGGAAAAAGTCCTTGATGCTGTCTTTTGAAGGAGTGATGACCACGACAAGGTCGGCCTGATGTTCTTTAAGAAAGTCCACCGCCGTTCTTTTGGGAGTTCCAGAAGACACAATCTTTACGTGAAAGTTTTCAGGCTTCACCGTATTAAATCTTTTGCTTTGAGCGCCCAGCTCTTCTTCCATTTTTTTGCTTATTTCCACCGCTTGCTCTTTATTCGGGTAGAACGCCGCTACGTGATTGTCCTCAAGTGGGTAGGCCTGCACGTTCCAAGAATGAAGCAAAGTTACTGAAGCGTTTGAAAGATCGAGATGCTTCTCGACGTTAGAAAGCGCCTTGTAGGTGTCTTCATTTGGGGTCACACAGATTACTATTTTTTTCATTAATACCTCCCTAAAATAATTGAATTCCCTTTAATGGTACCCGTCCTGTCCGGTTCTTGTAAAGAAGAGTGAAGTTTTCTCTTGATGTTACCGCCTCTAGTCATAACGAAGTTCTTAAGCTAAAAGGACCCTATGCAAAAAACTCTTTTTTCGCCTTACTTATCCGGAGCTTAGGAGAAGCTGCTTGAAGCTGGACTTAAGCCAGTTGGGGCCAATAGGCTTTATAACTGGCATTATAAGAAAAAGAAAAAAGCCGCGCTTGCGGGAAGATCTTGCCAAGAGCACCCAAAGCTTTATTGAAAGCAGGTACGACTTTCAATCTTCCCGAGTCATTAGCCTTATTGACGAGGCCGAAGACAAGACCGTTAAATTTCTTTTTGAGCTCCAAGACGCAAAGAAAGTGGAGACAGTGCTTATACCTTTTCACAATAAATATTCTGTTTGTCTGTCTTCACAAGTGGGCTGCGCCATGAAGTGCTCTTTTTGCCATACAGGACAACAAGGGCTCTTTCAGGCATCTCAAAACTGAGGAAATTGTGGGCCAATTTCTTAGGTGTTTGCGTGTGGCTAAGAGAGAACAGACCTAATGACGGCGCTGTCCTTAACTTGGTTTTCATGGGACAAGGAGAGCCATTGCATAATTTTGATGAGGTGTCCCGCGCATGCGAGATATTTCTCTCACAACATGGGGCCTCGATGGCGGCGCAAAGAATCACTGTTTCCACTGCGGGCTATTTGCCTGGAATTAAAAGATGGAAAAAGGAAATGCCGGGAGTAAATCTTGCCCTCTCTTTGCATTCAACTTTTAATCAAAAAAGAAGCGAGCTTATACCGCTCAATAGGGCCTATCCGCTGGAAGAGGTATTAAAGGAAATAGATAAGATAGAACTTTCTCGAAAGCAATTTGTGACTTTTGAATACCTTCTTATAAATGAGTTCAACGACACTTCAGAAGACGCAAAAAAACTAGGCGAGCTTTTAGAGGGCCGAAGAGCTCTTCTCAATATTATTCCTTTTAATCCCGTGCCTGGTCTGACTTACCAAAGGCCTTCGCCGAAAAAAGGTAGGCGATTTCGCAAAAATGCTCGACAAATATGATGTTCCTGTTCTCGTCCGCGACACGAAAGGGGACGAGGTCATGGCGGCCTGCGGGCAGCTCAACTCCAAGTAGCTATCGCAATTTTTAGAAATTATAGGTAAGCTCGTCAAATTTATTATAATCGATTCTCACCCCGCCATCAGGCAGGTCTTCCACCACGTTGGAGAAGTATTTATTCTCCACAATTTGGCGCAGGTATAGAGGTGGCGGCTATATACTTTGCTTGAAAAAGATCCATCGTGGCCAGAGACTGTGACAACAATGGCCTTTACCTTTTCCCTTGTGTTTCGGAAAGTTTTGAATGGGAGAGAACTCATTCAGGGGATGGAAGATAGACCAAGTGAGTTTAAAAAAGGGAGTGTGCGATCTTCGCAAAGGAAGGTCATAGACTTTTCTTATTTTTCTGCCCTCTAGGGTGACTTCATCTATTAAGGCCGAAACTGTCACCTTTGCCTCAACGATATCATTTCCTCGAATATTTCCCATCCTGAAAGAGAGGCACGTTTCACCGTCAAAGGTGGCGATCACGGCCTTCTTGGTGAAGCGAATTTTTGCATGAGGCTTTGAAAGTTTTGCGAAAATAAGGCCGGTGATTGAGGCCATGAGAATAATTCCAAAGCCCGCTTCGACGGTGACCAGAATATTCGCCAAGAAACTTTCAGGGTGCAGCGCGCCGTATCCTATAGTGGACATTGTTTGGACGCTGAAGAAGAAAGCGTCAGAGAAAAGAATTTGTTCTTTGCCGCCAATCGCTCCTGGCAGGAAATGATACAGGGCCCCAAAAAAGAGGTTAGAGGACAAATAAAAAACAAAAAGCAGACCTAAGAGCTTGGACCAGCTGGTCTCCATAAAATAATAGAAGACGTCTTCGCGAATCGTGTGGGTGATGCCCTCTCTTAAAGGCTGCTCCGAGATGTACTTTCTCATGATTTTATTGCACCACATCGTGGACTCAGTGTAAAGAATCGCCATGTTAGGTTTTGGCGCATGCTCGCCAATAAGAGTATTATGATCCCTTAGGAAAAGGAACTCCGGCATGAAGGGCATTCTTTCTAAAATAATTTTAATTTGCGCCATAGGCCTTGGCGCTTATATCGCTTACCATTTTGGGCTTTTTGATTACCTCAACCTGGACTTTCTAAAAGAAAACCAGGCAAAGCTTCAAGACTACTATGCTTCCAATAAGGTCGAGACTCTAGGTCTTTTCTTTTTGATCTATACTTTAGTCACTGCTCTGTCCGTTCCTGGCGCGGCCATTTTGACCCTGGCCTCAGGGGCGCTCTTTGGCTTTTGGACAGCGCTTTTGATCGTAAGTTTTGCCAGCAGCGCGGGCGCGACCTTGGCGTTTTTAAGCTCGCGCTTTCTTTTAAGAGACTTTGTTCGAAAGAAATTTCGAAAACAAAGCAAGGCCATTGATAATGGCGTTGAAAAAGACGGGGCCTTTTACCTCTTTGGCCTACGATTAATTCCCATCTTCCCATTTTTTGCGATCAATCTCGCCATGGGTCTTACGTCCTTGGGGGCCTTTCGTTTTTATTGGGTGAGTCAGATTGGGATGCTTCCTGGAACTGCTGTTTACGTAAACGCAGGCCTTCAACTTGGACAGATTGAAAAATTCAGCGGAGTCCTTTCTCCTGAACTCCTTTTCTCATTCGCTCTCTTGGGGGCCTTCCCTTTGATCGCTAAAAAGACACTTGAATACATGAAGAAAAAGGAAAGTCTACAAAGGCCATAAGCGTCCAAAAAGCTTTGACTACAATCTCGCTGTCATTGGGGCGGGCTCTGGCGGGCTCGTCTCCACTTACATCGCCGCCTTGTTGAAATCAAAGGTGGCCCTTATTGAAAAAGGCAAAATGGGCGGGGACTGTTTGAACACAGGCTGCGTTCCCTCAAAGACCCTAATCAGGTCGGCAAAGGTCGCTAAGGAAGTAAAAGAGAGCGCGAATTTTGGCATCATTAATAATGGGTTTTCAGTTGACTTTTCAAGCATTATGGAAAGGGTTCAAGAGGTGATTAAGAAAATTGAGCCAAATGATTCTGCGAAAAGATACGAAGAGCTGGGGGCAAAGTGCTTTAAAGCCAAGGCCTATTTTAAAGGCCCTTGGGAGCTCTCGTTGGGGGAAAAAACCATCACCGCAAAAAATATTGTCATAGCCACTGGTGGAGGCCCCATCGTCCCCAGGTTCGAAGGGATAGAAAAAGTTTCCTATTTGACGAACGAGAACTTGTGGGAGCTTAGAGAGCTGCCTAAACGCTTTCTTATTTTAGGGGGAGGAGTCATTGGCTGCGAGATCGCTCAAAGCTTTCAGCGTTTGGGCTCTCAAGTCATCATGATTGAAAGAGGCGACTCTCTGATAAGACAGGAAGACCCAGAGGTCAGAGACCTAATGCTTAAGACTTTAAGAGGCGAGGGGGTGGAGGTCGAGACTTCAAACCGCAGGCCAAAAGGTTCTCATCTGCAAAGGCCCTTATCGTTTCTGACTCGACAGGTGAAGGGGAAATCGAATTTGACCAAGTCCTAATCGCTCTTGGTCGAAAGGCAAATACAACGCGGCCTTGGACTTGAAGATTTGGGAATCAATCTCAGGTCCGACGCAACGATTGAAACTAATGAATACCTTCAAACTAATTTCCCTCATATCTACGCTTGCGGGGACGTGACTGGCCCCTTTCAGTTGACACATGCGGCCTCTCATCAGGCCTGGTATTGCAGTGTCAACGCTCTTTTTGGGGCCTTCAAAAAGTTTAAGGCGGACTACAGAGTTCTCCCTTACGCGATATTCACCGAGCCAGAGCTTGCAAGGGTCGGCCTGAATGAGCCAGGCAAAAGAGCAAGGGCTAGAGTATGAGCTCACCACCTACGAACTTTCCGACTCCGATCGAGCCCTTGCGGACGGAAAGACCGAGGGCTTTGTGAGGGTGATCACTGAAAAAGGCGGCGACAAAATTTTGGGAGCGACTATCATGGGAGAAAAAGCCTCTGAAATGCTATTGGAGCATACTGCGGCGATGAAAAATGGCCATGGGCTTAATAGTGTCCTCGACACAGTTCACCCTTATCCCACTATAGGGGAGGCGAACAAGTTTGTCGCCGGCAATTGGAAAAAACAACATCAGCCTGAATGGGCGTTTAAGTACTTGAAAAAATATCATGCATGGAGAAGCTCTTAGTCCTTACAGGGAAACTTAGCCCTTGTTCTTAAGCCTTTCTTTAAGCTTCTGCGATAGGCCTTCTGCTTTTCCTTTAGCTTCGCCGAGCTCCTTATCGCGCTCTTTCCTACTCTTTGGCCTTTTCATAAAGTATCGGAGGACACGAGACTTTTCGTTTGTTTGGAGACTTTCTTTGCGGACTTCTTCAGTTTGTCTCTCATCTCCTTGTCGCGTTTTCTCTTTAACTCCTTGGCCTTTTCATAGGACCTCTGTGCCCTTGAAGGATGGGGCATTTACCGTAGGCCTCTTCTCTTTGAGTTGTCTCGAAGCTCTTTGTCTCTTTTTCTTTTTAGCCTCTTTTGCTTTTTCATAGAACTCCGTTTCGGAGGCCTTGACCTTTGGAACTTGCTTTCAGACTTTGGGCTTTCTTTCTTTTTTTTTTCGGTCTCTTAAGCTTTGGAATCTTGCCCTCAATGAGATCTATCATTTGAGCGATCGCCTCTTCAGGGCTCTTTATCATCAAGGGCATAATAGATATCATGTTTTTCGGCGAGGTACTCTTTTAAGTAAGCGACAAATAGCTCTTTGGGGCAGAGATCAAATTTTTTCAAAAAGTCTCTTCGCCAATTATATGGAGAGCGTCCGCGCCTGTTGTGTGAAACTCATTTAAAAGAGGCAGACAGAAAGTAATCTGAAGGCTTAAGGCCTGTGCCGCCATTGGTGCCAAACGAATATGATGGGCGCATTGAGCTTTTGAGCCGCTCACGGCGCACTTCTTGTTCCGAAGCCAGTCGAGATAAGCTTGGTTTCTATGGTTTTTATGTTTTGAAAGATGCATGCCTCACTCATTTTAAACCCGGGAAGACAGCTTGTGAAGGAGCTTCTTATTGACTATAGGGAGCCGATTTTATTGAATGAACTAATGAAAGAAACAATTGTTATAGTGGGCGCAGGTCCTGCGGGGCTCTTCTGCGCCTATGAGCTCCTGCAAAAAGGGCATGAGGTCAAGCTCTTTGATCATTCGAGCGGAGCGGGAAAGAAGTTTCTCGTGGCAGGCGCATGGGGGACTGAACCTGACTCATAGCGAGCCCATTGAGGAGTTTTCTAAGCGCTATGGAAAAGACCGAAAGCTCTTTAAGAAATTATTGGAGGAGTTTTCCTCTGATGACTTGAGATCGTTTTGTCATTCTTTAGGGACTGAGACCTTTGTGGGCTCCTCCGGTAGAGTGTTCCCGATCAAAATGAAAGCGGGGGAAATTCTTTTGAGCTGGACCAAGAAACTGAAAAGCTTTGAGAACTTTTCCCTTATGACAAAGCATAAACTCATTGCTCTTGATAAGAATAGAAAAGCGGTATTTGAAGGGCCTAAAGGCAAAGTCTCAATTGTTCCTGACAAGATTATTCTCGCCCTTGGAGGAGCTAGCTGGCCTAAGACTGGCTCAGACGGCGCATGGACAGCTGTCCTTAGTGAGCTTGGAGCCAAGATCAGTCCATTGAGGCCCATGAACTGCGGTTTTCATATTGAATGGAGTGAGCACTTTAAAACTAAGGTCGATAGGTTCCCCCTTAAGAATGTGCGACTAATCTCGGGAGATCATAGCTCCAATGCTGAGGCGATGATTACTGATTACGGAATCGAAGGGGGAGGCATTTACGCTCTTTCAGGAAAGCTTAGAGATCAAATTGAGAACTCTGAGCGCGCAAATTTAACCATAGATCTCAAACCCAACTTGGACCTTAGCGCCATTAAGGAGAAGCTTTTAAAAAGGCCTTCTAAAACATCTTGGACAAACTTTTTAAGAAAAAGCTTGGGGCTAAATAAGGAGCACGCGCTTTTGCTTAGAGAAGCTCTCACCAAAGAGCAATTCGAAAATAGTGAATGTTTGGCGGAAACCATAAAGGCCCTTTCGCTTGAATTGATAAAGGCTCGGCCGATTGAGGAGGCCATTTCCACCAGCGGGGGCGTGAGCTTTGACTCTCTTGATGATCGCCTTCAACTTAAGTCAGCGCCCGGTATTTACGTCATAGGAGAGATGCTCGATTTTGAGGCGCCAACAGGTGGCTATCTCTTGCAGGCCTGTTTTTCCACCGCTTATCGAGTTTCTTCGAGAATTTAAGAACTTTAGTCGATCTTTACCTGATCGATACGGTTTTAAGTCGCTATTTCTTAGGTAATCACAGTGTTTGTATGTAAAATAGAGCTATGAATGACGAAATAATGAAAATAGTGTCTTGGGTCGCCGTCGCTCTTTTGTCCACGAGCTATTGGTTCCAAATTTGGAAAATCCATGTGCATAAAGAGGTCAGGGACTTGTCCATGGCCTATCATGTGTTTTTGGCCTTGGGCTTTGGGATTCTCACATGGACGGCCTGGGCAGAAGGCAGCACCATTTTCGTTGTTAAACAAATCGCCACCACTATTCCTGTGGCCATTATTATCGGCCAAATAATTTACCACAAGGACGATCACTGGCATGACAAAAAAGATCCAGATTGTCTAAAATGTGGAGAAGAGCTAGAACTTGATTGGAGGCATTGCGCTTATTGCGGGCATAAAAAAGGCGCCCCTGTGGACGCAGAGGTCTGCTGCGCGAGCAAGCAAAGCAAAGTCATTTAAAAATATATTTCAATGTTATTTTAGTAACTTAGGCTTTAAAGCTAAAATTTTCTTCAAAATCTCCGAAAAGTAGATGATGACTAAATTTTATTTAGCCAACTCCATTTTTCTACTTTTCGCAAGTCTCGTTTTAAGCTCTGGGCGATTATCGGCCCAGGATTTTTGTGAAAATAAGGCCGACCCCGAACTCAGGCGGCTTCTGACTCAAAAGACTGACACTTTTGGAACGCTCCTCTACGTGTCCCAACTAAAGCTTGCTAGAAAGCTTGCTGAAGACCATGAAAAACGAGAGATCCTAGAAAAAGAAATCATAAAACAAATGCATGAAATGGACCCTATAGAGGCCTCTAAGTTGGAAGGGAAGGCCCTTGAATCGTATTTGGCCTATGGCGAACAAGATGTGTCTAAGGCCGCAGAGGAGCTTGTGGCGATCTCCTGAGGACTACGAAGGTGAACTCAAGACCGCCATTGCCGCCCATGTGTTTAATTCGCTCGATGCTCCCTGCGCTGATCAAAGGGTGTGCCTCTCCAGAACCGACGAGGCCTTTGCGTGGCTGGCGGCGGAAATAGGACTGGAGGCAACACTTGCTAAGAATCTAGGCCCAGAAGAGGCAGGCCGGTTTTACCTGACTGATAAGGAAGGAAAGGCCGCCAGAGAAGAAATAAAACGAGAGTTCAAAAAAACTTTAAAGAAGCAGCTTGAGGTTTTTGCGACCAATGAAAAAATATGTCGTCATGACCAAGGCGCTGGCGCGCTCCTGCGGCCGCTCAAAAGAGCAAAGCTCATTAAAGCGCAGGCGTATACCATGCTCCATCTGGTTGATTCTGAAAAAGAATCAGGAGAGTTGATAAAAGAGAACAAGACCCAGGCGCTTAAAAAAATTCGCGGCGACTTTGGCTGGAATGATGAAAGCAAGAAAAGAAAACCGGCCAGTGAAGAAGAGAAAGGCAAAAGAGCTGTCTGCGGCGGAGAAGAGTTTCATCCGTCCGTTGAAAACAAAGAGATCTTTGGTTTTCACGATCCACGCTCAGGAAGAAATAATCAAAAACAGGCCTGGGACATCTATAAAAAGCATGGAATGAAAGGTCTTAAGGCGATGAACACTAAGAAGGCCATAAAATTTAAGGGAAGAGGGGGCAAGACAAGATATGCGGCAAGCAAGTTCAGCCCTCAAAAGTTTTTAAAAAAACTTTCCATTCCGAGCCCTATTGTTCGGTGCACACCAGAAAGTCCATTATTACTGCCAAGAGTCGGTCTATTAGAGGCGGACAAAAAGGTCTGTTGTAATGAGAAAGTTGAAACTAGAAAAATGAATTATGCTTTTTCAATTGGGGCGGCGGGATCACCTGTCGAGTTTTCTTTGGACTTCCCTATCTGGCGGAGGTCGGTGGCAAAATCGGCCTTGGCGCAAATATCGTGATCTCAGGCGGTCAAGAGCCTGAAAGGTGCCAGGACAAATACTGCCTAGCAGTCTCTCCTAAACTTGAAGTGTCGGCCGCGGTCTATGCCGAGGCCCTCGCGGGCGCTGGCTCAGTTCAAGGAACTATCGCTTGGCTTCCCTATGCCAGTGGGCAGCTCTGCAGAAGGCCCGATGGAGAATATTCCCCAGTGAAGTTTAACTATCAAATTGGGCGGGTGCTCTTTGTGGGCACAGTGAGGGCCGGCTGGGCGTTTAGTTATAAAAAGGTCTATACTATTTATGAAGATAAGAAACAGAAAACCTCTTATTTCCCTATTTTTTAAAGGGCTCTTTTTCTTTAGCTTAAGCGGGCAGGCCGCAATAGGCAAAGAGTATAAGTCCATAAAGGTTCCTAGCTTTATGAGAGGAGCTGAGGTCGTGGAAGGACAAAGTTCGGCCTATTTAGAATATGGTGGGGGCGTTGTGGTAAATAAAAAAGTAGAGGCGCTTAAAAAAGGGAAAATAGAGCTGTTCATAAAAAAACTCTGGGGCGTCTATAAGACCGGGGACAAGGCGAGCTTCAAAAAGCTCTTCACTGATGCAGGTCTTGCGCAGCTTTCAGAACTCTCTGCGGAGACCTTTGAAAAGGAGTGGCAGGCCTTAAAAGAGCAGAATTCAGCTATTTTAAATTCTTATTTTGACTACCAAGGCGGCACTGTCATTAACTGGACCATAGGCAAAATTCCGCGAGGCCTTTTTGTTGTGAATAAGAATGGCAAGATCAAGATAGACGCTTTTAAAGCAAAAAAAGACGATAAAGAATTTCACAATAGAGGCCTTTTCTTCACCTATATGCCAACGGAGCCTAGGCCCGCGAAGATAGTCGCTCCGCTTAGGCCTGAAGAGGGCAAATACACGCTTACTGTGGAAGTCGATGAAGAGCGTCCGCGCTTGCATGTGTTTAAGCGCGCAAAGGACAAATGGAAGGCCGTTGTGTCATTGGCGGACAACGAAGTGGGAAAAGGCCGTTTTGATGATAGCGACTCCCGCTCAGGTGTTATAAGCGTCAAATTCGAAAAAGAGCATTTCACAGGAAATGAGGTGGAGCTTCTCGTGCTTAAGTCGAACTTTCCAATGGAGAGTTATCCTTTTTCTCTAGAGAGAGAGGAGAGTTTTAAAATACCGTCCCATTAATTCTCCCACTTTATTCCTCTAAGTTCGAACGCTTAGAGCTTTCTTATCTACTGGACTCTGGAAGCAGTTAGGACATGAATTACAGATGGGCAAGCTGGTGAGGCGAGGGCCTGCCCTCCTCGTCCACATGAACAAACGCAAATTCACAGCTCATTATAATGTCTTCGGGACGCTTAAAATTGTCCTTCTCGTCTTTAGGTTGGAGGGGGACTTCCTGAGGCGTTCTCATAATCTTTCTCACCACCACGCATTCAACGCCCAGACTCGACTTTCCAATTTTGGACTTCTTGGTCCAAAATTCAAGCACGTCCCCATTTCGAGCGGGATTTTTAAATAGGACTTCCGACATCTTCAGGGTGACTATCGACTTGCTGCCTATCTGGCACATGGCGTAGAGCACGGCCGCTTCATCGGCCCATTGGAGGAGTCGTCCTCCAAAAAGCGTCTTTGCGTGATTGAGATCGTCAGGCATAACAAGTTTACGATAGGTGAGAATATATTCGTTCATGGAGTCCTTATCGGGCATATGCGCCTAATCTAAAGCCCAAGCGCCCGATAACATGTTATTCTAAAAGTGAATGGAAAAGAAATCTAGATATATATCTTGTGGGCGGGGCCGTGAGGGACGAGCTGATCGGAAGGCCGCATGCTGATAAGGACTATGTGGTCTTGAATTCTTCTAGAGAAGAGCTCATGAGAAGAGGTTATAGGCCTGTCGGCAAGACCATTGAGGTCTTTCTCAGTCCCGAGACAAAAGAAGAGCACGTTTTGATTTACGGCAGCTTGAAGGAGGATCTAGAGAGGCGAGACCTCACCATCAACTCGATGGCAAAGAATCTTCGCTCTGGCGAGATTATCGATCCCTTTGGGGGCATGAAGGATCTGAGGTCGAGAGTCCTGCGGCGAACATCTGATCGGTTTGCCGAAGACCCTGTGAGAGCGCTTAGACTTGCCAGATTCAGGTCCGAGCTTCCTGGGTTTTGTGTTGATCCTGAAACAGAGCTTTATACTCAAGGCATGCTTAATCAAGCTGAAATCTTTAAAGACGTTCCAAGCGAGCGCCTTAAAAATGAGTTTCAAAAGGCACTTCGAAGGCGAGAGACCTGACTTGTTCTTAAGCTCGCTGGCCAATGACCAAAACCTCTATGCTATTTCCTGACTTGAAAAAAGACCTTTCTCGCAAGGTGGCGGCCCTTAAGGAGGCAAGCGGAGAAAGAGCGCAGGTTTTATGGGGAATACTTCTTTACCAGGCATTTGAATTGAGAGACCAGTTAAGGCCAGATCGCTTATGAGTTAAAACTTGGCCAGAAAACTAGAGGACTACGCTCACTGGACGCCCCAATTTTCAATCTAAATAGCGAAGAGCTGCTAGAGATGATCATAGGAGTGGACGCTTTAAGAAATGACAACGCTTTTGCAAGACTTTACTCGGTGTTGTGAACTTCTTTTTGATGGAGCTCAAGTTGGCGCCTTAGTAAAGACAGTGTCAGCTCTTAAAAATGCGACCTATAAATTCAACCCTTCAGACGATCCTGAGTCCATCGTTCGTCAGACACTCGCCTTAAGCTTCTTAAGGAAACTTCTGTCTAAATAATTAATATTTGGAAATATGTAAATATGGCCAGCAGTGCGATATTTACCTAAATTTTACAATATATTAAACAACTCAGGTTTATATGCGCTGTATGGTTTCACTATGGAAAAGAAAAAAATTTTGGTCGGTGGATGACCAAGAAGAAGTTTTAAATTTACTAAAGTGGGTATTGGAAAGGGACATCGCCTGCAGTGTGACTGTGGCCTCTAACGGATACCAAGCTCTAAATCTTCTTCATAGAGAAGAATACGACTTGGTGATCACTGATTTGAATATGCCATTAATGAATGGCTATGAGTTGGTGAAAAAGGCCCGAGAGGCTCATGGCAACGCATTTCCCATGATCATTTTGTCCAGTGAAATAGGTTCACTTCCTGATATGAGAAGGTTTGATGTGCTTCTCGCTAAGAAGCCATTGGACATCAGAGACTTTGTTTCTCAAGCTCATCTGATGTTTGCTTAAAAAAAGCGGGACGCCTAAGCGCCCCGCATCTTATTCTCACGCCTGAGAATAGTCCTATTTTCGCATGTCTGAAATTACTCAGACATCATAGTGTCTTCAGAAGACTCCTGAGCTTGTTTAAGATCAACATCTACGCCCATGGCGTCGATTGTTTCTTGGTTAAGCTCTCCAGAAGCAGTAAGGTTTTTCTGCTCTTGGAACTTCTTGATGCCTTCTTCTGTCTTAGGTCCGATAAGGCCGTCTACATTGCCCTCATAAAGGCCTTCGCTTTTAAGCTGCTCTTGAACTTTCTCAACTTTGTCCAAAGCGATAGTCTGGTCGGCCCAAGGCTTGTCGCTGTTTTCAGAAGAGGCGACTTCGTCAGATGCCTGTGAGTCGTCGCTAAAAAATGAAGAGTCTTCAGCTTCTTCCATTTTTTGCTCGCCGCTATGCTCTGCGCTGTCATAGCTTTCTTGCATTTGTTGCTGCTCTTCTTGACGCTGCTCTTCCATTTTTTCTTCCTCAGAAGCGCAAGATACCGATACCGACAGACATCATAAGCGCCACTGCTGTTGTAATTAGGTTTCTTTTTTTCATGATTTCTCCTTTAACTAATCGTTCGGGATTATGTTTTAGGCCAAGCTAAGGTGCAAGTCATAAACCAGAGATGTTTAGAAAGGTATAAAAGAGGAAATTAGGGGGCCGGACAGCTCATCGCGTAGCTTAGAAATTTTCCTAGAGAGCAATCTTCCGGCATTATACCGATGTAAAGGGTATTTCCGCCCTTTCGGCGGGTCATTTCCATGAGAGCATTAAGGGAAAGCTCGCAGCTTGTGCGGTCCTTCACGTAGCTCGTGAGAATTCTGCCAGGCGTGGTAAGTTTACCGAGTTTCTTGCATTTTTTAACGTCCGCCCAGTCGAGAGTCCATTTTATCTGACCTTGAAGCTCTTTCTCCTTCAACGAAGACATATCGTACTCTTGATAAACAACGCTTAAAGGATTCGAAAACCTAAGCGTTGGCTTCTTTATCTTGTACTTGTCTTGTTCTTCCCCGGGGACGTAAGAGATTTGAGCGAAAGCAGCAAAGCAAATAAAGATTAAAAATGCCGAAAGGTTCGCGCGCATGGGACACTTATCGGTTTTAAAGCGCAAAAGGTTAGCTGATACGGCCGCTCATTTGACATTTTTTAGCGCGCTCGGCTTAATGGATTAAGGCCTTAAAATCACGAAACTAGGCCTGGGAGTCAATTAATGTTTGAAAGTCTGCCACCTGAGCACCAAGAGGACCTTGAGTTTCTTATTTCGTCTGAAAAGGCCGTATCAAGCTTTGAGGACTATGAGCAGTTTAAAGTTCTTATTCTTCGTCGCGTGGACGTCAGCGGAGAGGACTTAAATTTTAAACCCGAGTCTTTCCTTCTTAAGGCCCAGGAGGTCTGGAAATATAATCGCGATACCAAGGGCCTGGAGCCCATCGAGGGCGGGTATGAGGAGTTTGTAAAAATCCTGGACTCCTACTATCGAAAAAGCCAGCGCATTGTGGCCGGGTATTTGGGCCAAGTGGAAGAGCTAGAAGACTTTCTTTTTGAGAGAAATATTCCCAAAGTCTTTATGGACATTTGGTTTGACCTGAAAAAAGACCTTTCTCGGCTTGAGAATTATTATTATAGAAATCAAATGGTCTTCCATGAATTTGTTAAGAAGACTGACTCTTGGTTGGGGGCCGGCAAAGAAAAAATTATAAGCGTCCAAGAGGAGGTCCAATTTCAGGCGGCCAATGTTGAGTCCATGAAGGGGCGCCTAGACGGAGTTCATAATTACTATGAGTCAGTAAAGGCAGACAGGCTAAACAAGACCCTTTTGGGCCTTACCGTTATTTCCGGAATCTTCCTTCCTTTGAACTTGATCGTTGGATTCTTTGGAATGAACACTCAGGGACTAATCTTCACTAATGATCCCGATGGGACCGAGAAAGTCATCTGGGTCTTGGTCGGCGTTTTTCTTTTCTTTTTGCTAGGATTTAAAGTCGTAAGGGCCATTGATAACTATGTCCTAAGGTTTCTTTTAGGTCGTTATGACTTTTACCGGGCCCTCACAACGAGGCTTGATGAGATTAGCGATAGGCTTAAGGGAAAATAAAAAAAAGGCCCTCCTTAGAGGGCCCATACATTTTTATTGCGAGTCTATTCTTCGCTTTTTGTTTCGTCTTTTGTTTCGGTCTCCTGGACGGCCTCTGGATTAAGCGCCTCTTCAGAAGCTTCAACCTCAGGCTCTTCTTCTTTCTGAGGTGGAGCCACAGTCGCGACGGTCAACTCCGCGTCAGTGTCAATCTTATACTTGCCACCGTCGACTTTGATGTCTGAGACGTGCAAGTTGTCGCCTATATTAAGCGCGCTTACGTCCACTTCTATTTCTTCAGGGATATTCATTGGAGTGCCGGTCACTTCAAGCGTCTTTTGTCTGAGCTGAACGCTTCCGCCTTCTTTTTTCCCAGCGGCCTCTCCTATTAATACCACCGGAACTTTTACTGTCGTTTCAACGCCTTTTTTAAGAGCGTAAAAATCGATATGATACATAAATTTTCTTAAAGGGTCGTAGGATATTTTTTTTGTGTTGACCAATTTCTTCTTTCCATCAATTGAGATTTCAAAAATCTTTCCATTTTCATCAAACATGTTTCTAAACTCAACTTGGTCCACCCAAATCGCTTTTGAGTCAATCTTATCTCCAAAGTAAACGGCCGGGATTCTGCCGTTTTTTCTTTCCTTCATAAGCTCGCCTCTTGAGAGGTTAGCGGTTCTTTCTTGGGTTCCGAGAACGTCTTTTGCCATTTCTAAAACTCCTTTTAAAGTAACTATATCTCATAAGTGTACCATACTCCCTTGCCCGTGTGTTATTCCCCGCGCCATTTCTTGGACACTCGCTTATACAAGGCCTGCGCAAAGGCCGCGCGAGGCCTAATCAGGAAAAGTTTTCTCTTAACGAAAAGAAGCTCCTCGTGTTACGAGACGCGGCATGAATTTAATAATTGCTATCGTCCTTTCATTTTCCTCCTTAATAAGCGCGCAAGAATACGCTCGAAATATCTTTGATGGTGAGATGCGTTTTGGCCCTTTTGATAAAAAGGAGCTCCGTGGGACGGGCCCTGCGCAAATAGAGGAGGCCTTCAATAGCTCCTTTAGTCACAAGCTCTGTCCAGGTATTAAGGACATTGACGACTCTTTTGTCCCTCTACTTGATAAAGCTTGTCGGGGAAGCTGGCGAGAGAGGCGGTGTTACCAGAAGACCCGGGACGCCTATATTGATTTTCTAAGGCATCGCGACCTTATTGATGACCAGGCCTGGCTTGTCCTAAAGTCAAAGAGCGAGACTCTTCCCAAGCTCTCCGAATATTTTCGCTCCTTGCGCAAGCTAAAGCTCGCTAGGGAAGAAAGAGGAGGTGGCGCTCTCGACCTGTCTTCCCTTTACACTAGAGACCTTTCAGTAAAATCGAACGGATTTACTGGCGTGAGTCCCAGGCAATATCTTTATTTCAATTATTCCTTTCAGCAGATTATACGGCTCTCTCTAATCGCTGAGAAAATGGTCCAGGTGATGAATTCTAAAAGCGCCATGATCACCGTTCAGTTGAGCGATGTTGAAGACATGGAGATAGAACTTTCTTACTCTGAAAAATACAGGTTGGGGGTGAAGCTCGCATGGAGGGAACTCACAAAACTTCACCTCTATGAAGGTTTTGAGTCCACTCCGCGTATGATTGATGTGCTGTTTGCTGGAGTCGAAACGGGCGTCTTTCAAAAAGAGGCCTTGGAAGAGCTCATTCATCGGCCGGCCCTAAGGGACGGCTTTAGAGACAAGAGCAAGCATTACGCGCAAATCCTTAAAAGCCTTGGAAAGGCCGCCCTTTACAACGCCCCTGTTATCGGTCAGTTTGCCGCCATTCCCGTGCTTATATGGGAGGCCTATGAAGGAATACAGGAGGACAGAGATGCCCAGAGTCGCGCTACTCATCTTTTTTAGCTTTCTCGCCTCACTAGGACATGCCAAAGAGCAAGCAAAAAAACATGCTCTTTATGACTACCAAGGAAGTGATCTTGTCCAAGTGAGCAAGGAGCTTCCAAATCTTGCGAGCTCTTCCTCGTTTGATGGAAGGTTTTTCAAAGTCGTCAAAGGAAAAAGCTCCACCGCCTTGCCGTTTGATTCGCCCCTCGCTCAAAAGGCGGCGCAGGTTTATTTCCATCTGGAAAGAGCGAGAAGCTACTTTCAGAAAATAGCAGGCATGGACAGAGAGTGGCCGAATCAGAAGATTATCATTCGTCTTGAGATTCCCAATCACTTTAATCCTTATACCAGGTTTTCTCATGACGACTATAGGAGAGAGACGAACACCGCCGAAACCATTCCTCCAAGCTCTCATGAAAGGCTTGAGGAGGCGCCCTCTTGGGGACCCGAAATCTGGTTCAGACCGGCAAAGAAAACAAAGTCTTCCGCTTCAACAGACGCTTTGGCAATCGGCCTTGAGAGGTCTGAAGGGGCGATGCTTGAGGCGCTCGCTAGAAGCTTTGTTTTGAGGTCCACCGCCCAAGCGACAGAAGGAAAGCTTTTACAAGATATTTTTGGCAAGGACGCTCTTGTTCTTGGCGCTCTAAGTTTTGGCCTTATAAAGTCTTTGCCCACGATGGCCCGATTCTTTGGCAAAGTTTTCAAGCGCCAATTTTATTTGGACACGGCGATGATTCCTGAAATTGTCTACCACGAATACGCCCACTTTGCCCTAAGTGATAAGCTGGACCTAGTTTCCACGCCTGTTATTGAAGGCATCGCAAACTTTTACGCCGGACGAATTTCTGGCGAATCGAAGTGGGGACATGGCCCGCGGGAGTATTCAAGAGACGTCGGTCGAAATGCCTACTCACGAGTCCAATATTCTTTTGCCCAAGAGAGAAAGGACTACGCGACCTCGAGCTTTGTCTTTAAGCTTCTTTGGTCGCTAGGGGAAATAACGCCAAAACCTGACGAACTTGTGCTGCGGGCGAGCTCCCATATAAAGAGAGAATCAAATATAAAGAGAGACCTTGTCGACTCTTTGTTTTTGGAGATTGAAAGCGGGCCAAACGAGCTTCAACAAAAGCTTGCTCTTCATGGGCTTATACAAAGGCTAGGTTTATGATTGTCGAAATATTGTAAAGCTCATGCCTTGGACATGGACGAGCGCTTAGGCTAAAAAGCACCACCAAACCAAACCAATCCTTGGAGGAATCAAATGAAAAAAATTGCGACCCTAATTATGTCTTTTGTCTTTTTCTTTGCAACGACTGCTAGCGCTGCGGGAAATCCTGTTTCTCAGGCGATCAGAGACTACAAAATTGATATGCAGGTGAGAAATATTGGCGTTAAGGCCTCAATGGGCAAGTTGGCCAAAAAGCTCCTCACAAATGGGGCCACAAAAGAAGACCTTATTTCTTATGTGAGGGACAATAGCTCCGATAAAGAATTTGAAAATTTTCTCGCTATTGTAAACGCTGGTTCCGAAGAAATCGAAGGGCTAAGCTCCGTTTCTCAAAACGACTTTAGGTTCATTATGGCCTCCGCTCTTTCCGCCTCTTCACAAGAAACAGGGGCCAATTATGCTGGCTGTGGAGCTGTCGTGGGACTTGGTGTTGTGGCGATTGTCGCTGGCGTTGTTCTTGGCGTAATGGCCCTTGAAGCTAATGGCAACTTTGACAGAAATTCAAGCGACTTCGATGTTGACGTAAATAACAGAGACGTTGAGCGCGCTCAAGAGCTTGGGATCGCTGCTGGAATATCTGGAGCTGTGGGCATTACCATGGTCGCGGGCGGCGGAAGCTGCTAATCACGTGTCCTAAGTTGGGGCCTCTGATAATCAGAGGCCTATTAAATCTATGACTAGGCCAAATTATGAAACAGGTTTGCTATATCGGAGGCGCCGCTGGTCTTATCGGCCAGAGTGTTCTTGAGCGCTTTCAAAAGGAAGGACACCATGTCTTTGGCCTTGACAAGGAGAGGTCAAGAAACTGCCATCAGGTCGATCTTTCTAATGAAGAGAAGGTGGAAGATTTTTTTCACGACCATTTTGAAAAGGCTGAGCACTCCGTTCTCATTAATTGTCAGGCCATTGCGGACCCCCATGTCGGGCCTCTTTGGAAACTCGAGAGTTCAAAGTGGAAAGACTATATGGACGCCAATCTGAATAGCTACTTCCACACATGCAAGCACTTCATTAAAAGATTTATAGAAAACAATGGCAAAAGCGCCTCCATAATTAACCTAAGCTCCACTCGCCGTCTCATGGCGGAGCCTAATACAGAGCCCTATTGCGCCACCAAAGGGGCGATCACAAGCTTTTCCAGGGCGCTCGCGATTAGCGCTGGCGCGCATGGCATTAGAGTGAATGGCCTCAGCCCAGGTTGGATCGCGCCCGAAGACGCTGACCTAAGGGAGATCGATCACGCCCAACATCCCGCCGGCAGGGCGGGCAGGCCAAGTGACGTGGCCCGAGCTTGCCTTTTCTTGGCCGACAAAAAGAACTCATTTCTCACAGGCCAAGATCTCGTCATAGACGGAGGTATGACGGCCAAAATGATTTATGAAGATTAGATTAGACAAATAAGAAACCCGGACATATTCGCGCTAAAGTTCTCTTTAGTGAAATACCTTAAAAAGTTTCAGGCATTGATTCTCCTTTTTACGGCGCTTAATGGCGGCGCCCAAGAACTCCAATACATCAATAAGAATCATTCTGTTGGCGATGTCTTGACTGACCAAACGCTTGTCTTTGGAGGACATGCTCTAGGCTATGTCGTGACTCAATGGAACACGGCCAGGAGGGAGGGATCAGCAGACTCCTATAAAGAAAATTTTGGTCGTTTTCGCTTTGACGCAGACAACACAGCATGGAATTTTGTGGGCCACACCTACACCGGCGCCCAAGTCTATCTGTACTATAGGGCCCAGGGCTATAGACAGAATAGCTCTCTCTACTTGTCCTTTTTATCAAGCCTGTGGTTTGAGGTCTTTATTGAGAATTATACCGAACGGCCAAGCTTTCAGGACGTTTTTAACACCCCTATCTTTGGGTCCACTCTTGGCTATGTGATAGAAAAGGGAAGCGTTGAGATGATCAATTCTAAAAGCCGTTGGGAGCGCTTTTTTGGCAGGGTCTTAAATCCATTTAGTTTTCTGGTGGAAGACAAAGAGTCCTTAAGCTTTTCTCCCTTGTTTAACAGGGGGGGCATTTATGGGGCGCAAATGAGTTTTACCTATGATTAAAATAATTTTTGGCATGATGTTTTTTGCGCCTATGGCGCTGGCGATTAGCAAAGCAGACCCGAAGCTGTATTTTAATGTTGGAACAAATTATTTGAGCGTTTATAGCAATCGGCCTAAATACCTGGAAGATTTTGCGGGCCTTAATATTGGTTCGACTCTTGAGTACCAGCTTAGCGGGCAAAGCTCGATCAATCTTAACATAGACGCTGCCTACACTCCCAATAGGAGAAAGCTTAGCTTTAAAAAAGACGAAAAACTGATCAAAGGAGACTCAGACCTTTTGACAAGCATTTATAGTCTTAATTATTCGTACATGTTTTCCAAAATTGATTATGAGGAATGGTATGCTCAAGTCGGGCCTGCAATGGGGCTATACACCTTAGACTTTCATCGTTTTCAGAAAAATGAGACTGATATTAATCGCATCAACCGTCTTCGAGTGAGGAACTTTGGCGCAAGACTATCGCTTAAGAGGAAGAACGACGATAAAAATAATTTCATTGAGCTCGCCTATATCTACATGATTCAAAACCAGCTTACGGTCATCGATGACTCAAGTCTTGATGCGCAGGCAGTAAGCAAAGACAATTCCATCGAAAATGACGTGAATTGGGGACTTTTCATTAATTACGGATGGAAGCTATACTAAAAGCTGTATTGCATCTTGATTCCACCGCCGTCGTCCTTAGGCGCGAAAGTAAATAGGTAAGGAGCATCAATGGTGTTCATGCCATACGCGAAAGCGCTTCCCAGGGCCGCTCCAAAGATTGAGTCATGAACGTAGTGCGAGTCATCTTCAATTCTTGACACTGTCACGAGAAGAGCTAGTGGAACGCTGACAAGGTTCCAGTACCATTCGTGGCGCATGGCCACATTGGTCGCAAACGCAAAGGCGGCCGACGCGTGACCGGAGGGAAAGGAGTCGTATTTGTTCTCTATGGCCCTTCGCTGTTCAACGGTGGAAAGCTTAAGCGCCAGGGTCGCCGCAGAAGTGTAAATAGTCGACTTCCACATCATTTCCGTATTGTTAAGGGCCCGCTCCTCATTACGAAAAAGGCCTGGAAGTTGAGTAAGAGTGTAGCCCGCTTGCAGGGCTCCCCAGCCAATTAAGTTTCCATAGTAAGTCCATGTTCCTTTTTTAGACTGGTAATGATCGTCTGTGTAGCCGAACTTGCCGGTCTTTCTAATGTCTTCATAGGTGATGTAGGCCAAAATGGCCCCTGCGATCAGTATGTAGGAGGCCTTCGTTTTGAATGGGGAAAGCAGGTTTTGTTTTTCTATGTCCCAAGCGCTGAGACCGTCTTGATTTTGTATTCCTAGGTCTGGGCCTTTGAGGTCTTTGCTTGAGGCGTTAAAAGAGAAGGACAGAAGCAAAATAAATAAAATAATATGTTTCATAAACGCCTTACTAGACAAAGTTTGGACAGCAGGACCACGCCTCAATTAAAGGGAGAAGAATCATAGGAAAAGGTATTTTGGGTAGGAGCGCAATTCAAATGATTCTTCCCCCTTCAAAAGCCTTGGCTCTTGATGAAGTTATTCATACCACAAGAGATTCTGGGGTCTACGTTGAGAGGTTCATCTTTCTTTAGATTGTCTTAAGAGGCGCCGGTCATTCTTGCAGATTTTGTAAGGTGGTCTCGGTCCCAGGCCTTAAGCTCTTTCGGCCGCTAAAAGAAATGACGGTCAATTCAGAGTCTCCCCACACCTCGAGGTGATCATTATGAACAATGATTCCCGTCTCCTCGGCCAGCGCCAAAATAGGGCTTCCTTTGTCATAGAGCAAGCTCTCTAAGTCCTCCCACTCGTCAGGCGTGGCGTGAGCGTGAATCGCAAATGGCGCAATTAGATCAAGCCCCCGATAGTCTTGAAGCTTAAGTTCGTCCTCGTCTGAGTCGTCTCCCAAGAAAGCGGTCTGGATATCGCTTCCAAGGATAATGGCCCCAGCGCTGTCGGCGTAGATTGGTCTTCCTGCCTCATGAAATTTTTTAAGATAATTAAAGAACGGAGAATTGCGCAGCGCCATGGCGAGATCAAAAGTGTTTCCCCCCTCAATCATTATGGCGTCATAGTTCAATAGGTCCTCGCTTGCCTCAACCACAAGATCGAACTTGCTCACCTGAGGAGAGTCGAATTCTTCCTCAATTCTTTCAAGAGTCTCTATATAGTCCTCGCTGGCCTGAGGCAGAATGCCGACCCGCGCCCCTTTGGGCAGAGAGGCCAAAAATTTTTGGTCCATCTTTTTAAAATGCTCTTGGTCTGCGCCACCGGTCAAATATAAAGGCATGAGACTTCCTTATAAAATATCGCTAGGTTTTTTTGGACTAGAAGGGTCAAGTATATGAAGGTTATACTTTTTAGAAAGCTCTTCACAGACCTTTATTCCCCTGATGCTATTGCCTCTCTTGTCTAGTCGTGGGGAATAAACAGCAATTGCCATCAGCCCTGGGACCACCATGAGAATGCCACCTGAGATGCCGCTTTTAGCTGGCAGTCCTATGTCGAAGACCCATTCGCCAGAGTAGTTATACATGCCACAGGTGAGAATAATGCTCATGATATGGCGCAAGTTCTCTTGGGTCACGCACCTTTTCTTTGTCACTGGATTGACTCCATCGTTGACGATGTGGCCCCCATCATGGCGAGATCAGTCGAAGTGACGTTAAGCGAGCATTGTTTAAAATAAAGCTCTATATCGCTTTTAATATTTTTGCCCAGAATTTGAAAATGACGCAGAAGGTGTCCTATCGCATAGTTCTTGTCCCCAGTGTCTTTTTCTGATTTGAAGGTGGGATTATGCAAGCGCAATCTTCTGCCGGCATAATTTGAAAGGCAGTTAATGACTTCCTCTTCTCTTGTTTTTTTTGCCTCCGGATTGATAAGGCTTGTGATGGCGAGGGCCCCGCTGTTTACCATCGGATTAAAAGGGCGGCCTCTGTCGTCTAGTTTAATGACCGTGTCGAAATCTTCTCCCGTGGGCTCTATGCCCACCTTGCTCTCTATAAACTCCGCTCCGTATTGGTCCAATGCGAGTCCATAAATAAAGGGCTTTGAGATGGACTGGATAGTGAAGTTTGATTTGGTGTCTCCGACCTCGATGATTTTTCCATTGGCAAAGGCCACGCTTATCGCAAAACGATCGGGGTCGACCTGAGATAGGGCGGGTATGGAACGGTTCACATCGCCTTCTCTATGGTTCTTGTATTTCTCATAGAGCGCCTGGATCTCTTGAGCAAGCTTCAAATTAGACTCCTGGATATTACTTTTTATCAAGTATATCAAAAACTCAAGGGCAGCTAGTCTAGGCGGCAAAAGATTAGGGGCCGTCTAAAACTTGGTCACTTTTTGGTCAATAAGTCCTAGTCCCGATTTGCGGTTGGAATTTGTCCATAGAAGATATATTCTAATAGGGGCAAATAATTTAAAAAGGAGATAAAATGGAAGAAGCCTATATTGGAAAGTGGGTCGAGGTCGAGCTTGTTAATGGCAAAAAATGGATCGGCAAACTTGAGGAATGGGACGAAGAGGCCGTTTTTATCTCCAATGGAACTGGCTTTGGCGAAGAAGGTCATAAAGGCGCCGAGTGCGCCAGCAATGAAGTGGAAAAAGTGGACTTAACAGATAAAAGAGCTTTTGAAGTTAAATAAGTTGTCGTTCGTATTCTAGTTGGCCATCACCGCCTCACAAGCGTCCATGCACTCTCTGCAGGCCTCTTCACAAAGTTTGCAATGCTCGTGCATTTCCACATGGTGGGAACATTCAGACGCGCAGGCCTCGCAAGCGGCGGCGCAGGCCTCAATGGCCTCCCTAAAATAAGGAAATTTTGAGCTATTTGGTCTCGCTAATAGGCGGGTTGCGGACTCACACAAGGAAGCGCAGTCTAAGCATGTCCTTATGCAATCTTCTAACATTTTCGGATCGTCCTCAGCTAGACACGCGTCAGCGCATGTGTAGCACGTGCTTGAGCACACAATGCTTTTGGTCAAGGCCTCGATATGAGAAGAGTCTGCCTGGCCGCCAGGGTGAGTTTTTACCATGTTGGGAATCCGCTCCATTTTTCCTCCTTAGGACTGATAAGAGGAAAGAGCTGCAAGGTCTTCGCCAACAAAACGCCAAGGAAGCTTCGCGTCCTCGCCAGCGTAATCAATTCCGATGCGTGGAGTGGCCTTATAAGATAAAGAAATATTTCTGTCCTCCACCCAAAGACCATTTTTCTTGGTCAGAGCAAGACCGTTCTCTGATCTGCTGATCCCAAACGCTTCAGTTAATTTCCCCGGACCATCGGCGAGGTTTTTCGAATAATTTCTTCTCTCTTTGATAAGGTCCAGGTTGGCTATGGGGTAGACTGCCCTGATCAGAATCGCTCTCGGAAGCCCCTCTGATCCTGTAATAATATTAAAAAGGCCATGAATGCCATAGCAAAGATAGACATAAGCAATTCCGCCCTTTTTAAAAAAAACCTCTGTTCTCGGTGTAAGTCTATTAGGCCAAGCATGGCAGGCGCGGTCGTTGACCCCACAATAGGCCTCGGTCTCGTAAATAATGCCCTCCGTTCGTTGCCCTCCCAAATCGGAGCAAAGGACCTTGCCTATAAGTTCTTGCGCCACTTCGAGCGCGTCATCGTTGCGATAAAATTTGAGGGGAAGTGGCTTCATTTCTGTTCGGTCGCGACCTTTTCAAACAAGATTTCTCCCTTTTCAGTTTCGCTGCCTATGATTGTGACTTCTTTCCCGATCTTGCTTTTGATTTCGTCTGGGGGCCCGCTGAAAAAACGAGCGTCTTCATGCCATCAACAAGCTTTATCTCGTAAACTTCAGTGGACTTGGCATTTTCAAAGTCGTCCACAAAGCTCATAAACAGGGTCCCTTTATAGACCTTCGCCTCGGAGGTCTCGCAGGACAAAAATGACATGATCACAAGGAGTCCCAATAATAACTTTCTCATATTTATTTCCCGTACACTCTATGCAACACAGAGTGGAAGTTTCCACTAGCGTCGTATGCCCTAGGCATAATTCTCATTTCCCCTTTAATGCGCTTTCACTGGGCAGCTGAGTTCTGTGACGTTGGAGGTGCTACAGAGCACCTTGTAGCCAGTCGACTCGTGCCAAACATAAAGTCTCATTGCTGTGACGCCCACATTATCGGTCGCGCTCATCTTCACAGTAAAGGTCTCTCCCGCTTTTACTGTCGAGCCGTTAGATGGAGAGAGAAGCTTCGTAACAGGCCTCACCGTGTCTGCCTCTCCAGTGGCATTTCCCTTAAGTGTTATCATTTTATGGCCATAGTTTCCGGCCTTGTCATACGCCTTGGCATAGATATAATTCGATCCCTCTTGGAGGTCGATTTCACATTCAAAAGGAGGAGCGTTGAACTCACAGACTTTTCGGTAGCCGCCGCCATTAGGGAACGCTCGGAACAAGACTTCTAGCCTCACTACGCCAATATTGTCAGTGGCGCTAAAAGAGACGGTCGCCTTTTGAGGGGCCTTGATGAAGTCCATATTTTTATGGGAAGTGATGTTCACCACCGGCCTTTCTCCGTCTGAACCTTTTTTATGAATTGTGGCAAAGACATTCCTTCTATTTCCAGCGCTATCAAGCGCGAAGGCCATGATTTTGACTTCTTCTTGATCTGGCATGGAGAAAGAGCATTGATATGGCGCGCTCTTTTTGCTGCACACGTATTTCCAATAACCAGCGTCAGACCTCCAGTAAATCTTTAATTGAGCGACGGCCACATTATCGCTGGCGTCCACAGTGACAGTGACAGCTTCTCCTTGGGAGAATCGGGCCCCATTCAAAGGGGCCGTGATTTTTGCCATCGGCGCTTCATTGTCTATGACCGAAGTCGTGACGCCTTCAAGCGTGACGCTGTCCCTCCCGAGGTTTCCGGCCTTGTCCCAAGCGTAAACGTATATTCTGCTATTTCCTTCACTGATAGACAGCTCGCACTCATAAGGAGGCGCCTGCAAGTCGCATCTTTTGTGAAAACCATAGTCTGCGCCGTGGTTAAATTGATAGATCGTGACCCTGTTGACTCCAATATTGTCAACGACGTCGGCCTTTAAGGTCACCTTTGAGCCAGCCTCGAGCTTTGTATTGTCTGCAGGGGACGTTATCTTTACAACTGGGTCGATTTCATCGACAGTGACGGTGTTCTTGACCAACGCAATATTTGATTTGCCGCTATTGCCGGCCTTGTCGAAGGCCATGGCATAGACCTTTGCGCCATCGCTAGGCATTGCGAATTCACAAATATAGGGAAGATTATATAAACGACATTTTCTCACATCGTTCACGAAAAACTCCACTTTCACAACGCCCGTATCATCGCTGGCGCTGGCGCCCGCCTTCACCATGCTTCCCGCTTCGAACTCTGCTCCATTAGAAGGGGAGTCAAGAGAAATTGAAGGAGAGCTCGTGTCCGGAGTGTTTATTTTACCGATTATTTTGATAATCTCTGATTTGAAGTTCCCCGCCTTGTCATAGGCCCGGGCCATCAATTGAGTTTCGCCTTCTGGGACAGTGACGACGCACTCGTAAGGCGCGCTGGCGTCCTCACATTTTAAAATTCCGTTTAAATAGACCTTGGTCGTTGTCACTCCAACATTGTCACTCGCGCTCATTCTCACTCGCAACTGGCCGCCCACATAATGCTCTGAACCGGAGCTAGGCGCGTCTATGCTTATCATTGGCGCAGTCTTGTCCGCCTGTGGAGTCCCTGTGACGAGGATCATGTCTGTCTTAAAGTTCCCGGCCTTGTCATATGCGCGGGCCATGAGTTGAATGTCTTTGCCTTCCATCATTTTAAATTGGCAGGCGAAAGGCGAGACGCTGTCTTCGCAAACTTTGTTTGAGTTTACCAAGAACTCGACCTTTGCCACGCCCACATCGTCAGTCGCGTGGGCCGTGAAATTAACATTGGTCATGGCCTCTATTTGAGCGCCCGCTGAAGGTGCGGTGATTTTTACATCTGGGTCCACCTTGTCGGTGGCAAGGACTGTCTTAAAAGAAAACTTGTCTTGATCGACCAAGGTCTCATGCTCTTTATTGAGAGTCCTAATAGGCAGCTCTTGGTCTCCCGCGCCGAGTGAATAATCTGTTTGAACTAGAAATTCAGAGTTGTAAACAGAGCCACTGGCAAGTTTTACTTCTGAGGACGCCATGGAAAAACTTATGCCTGGCACGCTCGCTATTTGCACTTTAAACGTCTCGGGATTACAGTACACATTATTATTGTTGGTGACCTTTAGCGTTCCTCCAAAAGATTTGCCCGCTTCGACCGATGAAGGGTAAGCAGGCAAGGTCAAAGTCGGAGCTTTTCTCACGCATGGCTCTCCCACGGCCCCTTGTATTTGGACCTCAATATAGTCCTCTGTCACCGCCACATTTTTAACGCTGATATTTCCGTCAACGATAGTGTAAGATTCCCCTTCCCCGACTGTCTCCATTAAATAAGTGTGAGGGTCTCTGCTGTTGACTTTGAAGTGGTGGACACTCAGCCTATTGTAATAGTCCGAACCGAGACTTGAGTCCCAGGAGCCTGAATTGTCTCTAAATGAGATGTAGGCATAGTCGTCCGCTTGAGGTCTTTTAACTTTTATAATTTGAGGGAGTTCGGTGTCGCTTGGGAGGACATTTAATGGCGCGATCCTCACGGTCATATCGCCATTTGCTGTGATGATCTTCTCGTTAGGAGTCCATCCCATTTGTTCTCTGTGGGGGGCGTTCAACTCAAAAAAGTATCGCCCCATAGTGTCCGTATAGTCGCCATAAGCGCCATAAGCATCATGATTGGCGTGGCCCATTCCAAAATTGTGGCCTAGTTCGTGGCTAAATGTTTTGGCGTAGCACTGTCGCACCCAGGAACGGTTTGCTCCTAAATAGGCGACCCCTCCAAAGCTACATTGAGAAGAGCGCGGAAGGACGTATTGTTGATGCTGCCAATCGTCGGGATTAATGCCTTTCGCTTTTAAAGCGGCGTCGGCCATATCGGCCCATTTATTGTACTCGCAGCTCGCGCCAGAGCCATCGACGTCAATATGCACTCGGGTCAGATCACCTGAAACGCTAAATTTACCATGGGAAGTTTTCTGTACCCAATTTACTAAGGACTTTGCCTCATTCTTATCAAAAATGATGGTGTTCATCGCGTCGTTTGAACCACAAACGGCCTGGTCATCATTAAAGTCCACCATAACAGAGAGCATCGTTCTGGAGCCGCTACCATGCGCAAAGGGCATGGTGCTAAGATCTTGGGCGACCCTAGGCCCTTGCTGCGCCTCTTCAGCTGAGTCAAAGGCCACTCTTTGTTGCCCCTTCTTCTTTCCCCGGATGATAATTCGCTGTCCCGCCTCAAGATCTTCCAGGCGCTTAGGAAGTTTTCCATTTTTAAGCTCGATATCAAAAGTCTTTCCACTTCTGGTCTCCCTAATATGGGCCACTTCTTGCGTCTCACCGTTTTCAAGGTCCATTATGCCTTTTAATAAGACCCCATCGACTTCGATTTGTTCTTGGGCCCCAGCAGTTTGGAGGGGAAGGAGGCCAGTAAGAAGTAGGAAGGACAGTCTTGCGAGCGTTTTCATTTTTTCTCCGAGGTTTTCTTTATTTCTTTCTTTTTAGTTTAGGCTCTATCGGCGTATGGCCCTAGAAAACTTGAGCCATTTACTCGTTGTCGCTATGAATTTCAATGACTTGCTTGAACTGAGGCTTAAGAAAAGATAAGGTAGGCTCTGCCGAGAAATATTGGCAAATTCAGCAGGTAGAGACCCATAAGTGTCCGATACTTATGGACTTTTTTTATGACCAGCTATAAAATAGGACATAAACTTTTAGTTGATAGTACAGGAATTGAATTATGGGAAGAAAATCCGCAAAAATTGCCAATAAAAAAGGCGCTGCAGATAGGGCCAAAAGCCAAATTTACACGAAGGCGCTTCACGATGTTGCTACCGCTGTCAAAAGCGGAGGCGGTGATCCAGAATCAAACTTTCTTTTAAAAATTGCGCTTGAGCGTTGCAAGAAATTCAACGTGCCCAAAGACAATATAGACCGGGCCATCAAAAGAGGCATGGGCGGAGAAGGGGAAGGCTACACGGACATCACCTATGAAGGCTATGGCGCCGGTGGCGTTGGTGTTTTTGTTGAGGCGAGCACGAATAACGTCACTCGAACGGCCGCCAATGTGAGAAATTACTTTAATAAAAGCGGAGGCTCTCTGGGCAAAGACGGATGTCTTCAGTTCATCTTCGATCGCTTGGCGGTCTTTACCGTCCCTAAAGGCGATCTTGATGAGGAAGAGTTTACGCTTGAAATGATAGACGCGGGAGCGGAAGACATCGAGACTGAGGACGAGAACTTTGAGGTCTACCGGGCCAATGGAGTCTTTCGGCTCCATCCAGTCAAAGCTGCAAGACCTAGGCGTTACGCCTGAAGAGGCGGGACTGCAAAGGATTCCGAATAACTTTAAATCTGTCGATGAAGAGACCTATGGACATATTGAAAAGCTTGTGGGCCTATTAGAGGACGATGAGGACGTTGTCAGCGTCTATCACAACTTGGAAAATGAAGAGCAGGCCTAGGCCTGCTCAAGACAATTATTTTGTTCTCATGCACTTAACTTCAAAAAGCGTTCCGCGCTTCCAATGACTTATTTCGATTTTTTCATTGATTCCAACCTCCGCGCTAGAGTAGCTTCTCTGGTCAAGCCCAATATCCAAGGTCTGAAGCTCAAATAGGCCCTCTTCCTTTTGACTTGCATAGATTTTATACTCCGCCAATTCGCCAACTAGCTTATTGCGCTCTTCATTTTGAAGATCAATTAGGAGGTCATAAGGCCCGTTTTCGTTGTAGGCCACCGCGCACTCCAAACTAGCGGCCTTAATTTGAAGGGAGAAAGTCGCCAATAAGGCCATAAAAAAAAATCTCATCTATAACTCCTTGCTTATATTTAAATTTTCGGCCTTAAGCTAGAAGGCGTCAAGGACTGTAACGCTTTGTAAGAATTGCGAGGGACTAAAAAGAGGCGCGGATATTTCTATATTCAAAATGGCCGTAATTACCGAGATTTAAGGCCAGTGTAATGTTTTCACTTTTTATGCTCAGGCCCAATTCTAAGGATAAGATAGGCCATAGATTTGGAGGGAAAGTATGAAAACAAAATCATTGATAGCTCTTTTACTATTTTCATTCCTTGGAAGCGCTCAAGCAGATCTGCCGGTTCCAGGCGCTCTGGTGGACCTTGATCAGATTGAGGGCGCCATTCAAGATGAGGTCGGAGATGACCAGACCTGTGTGGACGAGTTTATCGCTAGAGAAAAATACCTTAAGAAATTTCTTCTTATTGCGCCTCCAATTGGTCTCGTTGGAGTTCCTGTCGCTGGCTATGCCGGCGGCCTGACTGCGGCCGCTCTTTCGGGCGCTGCGGGGGTAAGCGGCTGGAGCGCTCTTGGTTGGACGATACTCGGGGCCTTCGGAGCTGGCGGCGGGGTCCTTGGAGCGTTGACATTTCTTGAAGTCTCCAAGGGAATCGAGTTCTCTAATAACCGTTACATGATTCGCCTTGTAAGCGCTGCCCATCTAAGAGACATGAGCAATAAGAAGATCAAAAACTTCCTGAGAAGGTACCGCAGCAAATACCAGCAAGACGCGGGCCTAAGCGATGAAGACATCGTTGAAGAGTTGATCATGCTAGATGAGTCAGGCGCTCTTTGCGATGGCACTGTGACAGGAAAAACCAATAAGTTTAGAAAGATGCTAAGCCGCAGAAGACATGCGCTCAGGTATATTCACAATACCCTTGGTCAGCTTTAAGACGCTTGCCAGCTAAATAATGATTAGAGAGAATGGGGGCATGAAACCTATTCTCTCTTACTCGTCCTTTGAATCCCCTATAGGAAAACTCTTTATATGCTCTTCCGAAAAAGGGCTGGCCTCGCTCTCATGGGCGAGACCTGAAGGCGTTCAAGAAAATGACAACTGCTCTTTTGCCAAGATCGCTCAGCGGCAGCTAAATGAGTACTTTGATGGGCTCCGTAGCTCGTTCCAGCTTGACCTTGCTCCACAAGGCACAGAGTTCCAGTTAAGAGTCTGGAACGAACTTCAATTGATAAAATTTGGCGAGACCCTTTCTTATAAAGAGCTTGCTAAAAAAGTCGGAAGCCCCCGGGGCCATAGGGCCGTGGGCGGGGCCAATGGACAGAATCCGCTTCCCATTATTGTTCCTTGCCATCGAGTCATCTCTTCTGATGGAAGACTCGGCGGCTATAGTGGAGGGGCAGAGATTAAAAAGAAGCTTCTGCGCATGGAGGGCGTCCTTGTCCCTTAGAAGCGGAAACTTGCTTCCTAAAGACGGCATCGCATGGAGAATGGCCCTCATCGAAAGGGAAAGGGCCAATAAGCTAATGCAAGAGCTTGTGAAAGAGGTCAATTGGAAGCAGGAGAAAATCTTTATTTTTGGCAGAGAAGTCTTGCAGCCGCGGCTAAGCGCTTGGTTTGGAGGAGAGGGAAGACCGTATCGTTATAGCGGGCTTGAGCTTGCGCCCCGAGAATGGAGCCCCAAGCTTTTTGAGATTAAGACTCTAATAGAGAAGACAAGCGGTCGAGAGTTCAACTCGGCCCTGTTAAATTACTATAGAGACGGTCAAGACAGCATGGGCTGGCATAGAGACAATGAACAAGAGCTTGGCCCTAATCCTGTTATCGCCTCTTTGAGCTTAGGGCAGAAAAGGCGATTTATTCTTCGCCATTATAAGGAGAAAACGCTCAAGGTGCCCATGGAGCTGGGGGAAGGGGAGCTTCTTATAATGGAAGGGGAAAGCCAGCGCAAGTGGGAGCATGGAGTGCCAAAGACCGCTCGGAAACTCGGTCCCTCGTTTAAACATCACCTTTAGAAATATCAAGCTTTAAAAAATAGTCTTTAGATCTATTCTTATCGTTTTAATCTCGTCTTCTTTTATAGAGAACTTAGACTCCCTGAAATTGGGCGCGCCAAACATGATTCTTGGATTATTGCTAAAGCCAAATGGCTCCTTGGGTATTCCCATAAAATTGGTGTTTAGCGTTCCGTCACGATTGCGATCGTGGAAAAGCGCAATGGCGTAATCTCCAGCTGGAAGATCGTCGATAATAAAGGGTCCAGCATTATCAATTGGACTGATTATATTTCGTAAGGCCCCTGCTGAGTTTGACGGAAATCCAGCTTCTGGCTCAAAGAGGGCCACAAAGAGATCTCCTTGCTTAGAGGAGACGTTGCCTAAATCAATTCTAAGCTCGCCAGCGCTTGCGCTTGCGGCAAAAATACTTAGGGCCAAAAAAATACCTAGCGCTTTCATCGTTTCCTCCAGTCCATTAGGTATAAACCTGAACTCTTTGCCAATCAATGTGAGTGAAGATTTTATCCCCCTCAAGGAGCTCTAACACTCTGAATTTAGTAAAAATTTATCTTTTATCATATCAATGCAATCAAGTGTTTTGGACGACCTTCCGATTCAGTGTCTAATGAAAACGACTCTCATTCTCTTCTTATTTGGGCTCTCACACCTGGGCATCGCTGCCGGTGATTCTTTAGTTAAGAAGATAGAAGGAAGCCATTATGGCCAAAAGCTCAAGGAGCTCGAGGCCGTCCATGGAAAAGCGGACGCGAAAAATGAGAATGTGATTAGGTGGGAGAAAAAAAACTACACATTTGTTTGGGACAAAAAGAGGGAGCTTTTTTACCTAGAGCCAAAATCTCTCTATCTAAAGAGCTTGCCTATAGAGCGTTTTGAGTTTGAAAGAAAAGCGTTAGGCGACCAAAACCTTGGAGGCCTTTTGAGCGCTCCAAGAAAAGGCCTTTATTTAGAGGCCGATCCTGACGGCAAAATAAAAATAGTGTATTGGAAGAGGCCTTGGAAAATGAAGGAGAAGAAAATGATCTCAAAAAGAGAGGCCATAAAACTACTCCATTCCCCTAAGGCCAAAAAATGAGACTTTATAGACTCCTTTTTTTTATAGGGACCTTGCTTCACGGCGCTCAGAGCGCTCAGGCCTGTGTTATGCAGGGAGCAGATATCATTCACTGCGCTCCAAAAGCGCTTAATGACCTATTATTCGCTCCCTTTAGCTCGGCCTGCAATGAGACCAAATTTTTGGAGGAGGCCCGAAGCGAATACGAAGACCTTTCTCTGCCAGAAGGGGTGGCCTCTAAAAGCATTAATGGAAAGGTCTATAGAGGAAAAGGGAAGGACTTAGAGACTTTTAACGAGATGATCAGTCATGGTCGCATGCCTCAGAAAGTGACAAATGCTTTAGAATCATGTGATGAAGTCTTCTGCGCCTTAGAAAAAATTTTCGATTCAAAAGAGGCCGCTTACCGGGCCCTTTCCATAGCAAGAGACAGCGGTTATGTGGTCTCTTTGGAGCAGGACACTGCTGATGATTATATCTGGAGCGTTGAAGACCTAAGAGATCTTAGCTACGCGACCAATATTTTGCCAAAGGAGCTGATGGACCAAAGGTCCATGGACCGCTTTAAAATTTTGCCTGAGGGGGAATCTCTCTCTTTGAACGGCGAGGAGTTGGCGGGGCTAGCGAGTTCTTCCTATAATGGAAACGGCGCCATCACATTTAAGAACTTTGATCGGAAAGACAAAAATTGGCCTGCCATGGTGATCATTCATGAGATGGCCCATCACTTCGATTACCCTGATTATATTCTTCGCTCGAAAAACTTTTTCGAATCGAGCGGCTTCACCCACATCAATGGTTGGCAAAGCAAAGAGGTCTGGACGACGGACGAAGAAGGCAGAAGCAGAAAAAAATTGGAATGGAGTCATAAGCCCAACGCTTGCTTTCTTGGAGACTATGCGGGAAGCTCGCCTCAAGAGGACTTCGCCGAGGCCGTGGCCAATTTCATTGGGAGTCCCTATAGGCTAAAGAAAAAGTGCAAAGAAATTTACGCTTTTATCAAAGATAAAGTTTTTAAGGGAGAGGAATATTTAGACAGAGGTCTAAAGGGGCGAACGCTTAGGCTGCTAGAGGAGGCCCCGGAAATGAAGCGGTGCTTGGTCGCTGACTATCAAGGCCTATCTTATAGCAAAGAAAATCTTTATCTAGAACGGTGGACGCAAAACGGGGGCCGTTTTAATTTTGAGACTCATGACCCCATAACATTGGAGCTTCGCGAAGAATGTATGTCAAAACTAAAGGCCCAGATGGGGCCAAACCAGCATGCCCAGGCCTGCGTCTTGAGAGAGGCCTCCGAGGACATGGAGGCCGATATTAAGCTCGCCTTTGAGGAAAAATGGGGAGAGGAGTTTAGAAGTCTTGTTTCGGAGAACTATTCGGCAAAGCGCTTTATTTCTAGCTTTGATAAGTGCGTGAAGGAGAAAAACCTGACGACAGAGTGTCTCTTGAGAGAGGGAAAACAGGCCCTTCAAAATAAGGGGTTTAGCCCTCCAGAAATCGCGCACTTTCGAGGAGAGCTTGACCATAAACTTTTAGAAGGGCTTGGATTTGATTCCAAAAAGGCCTTTGCGTCTTGCATAGACGGCAGGCCCAGCAATCTCATAAAGTATTTAAATCAAAAGAACAATAGCGCAACTTGCTATTGGGAGATCACTGATGTCCTTCAAAGAGAGGGCATCAAATATGACAAGTATGACATTGCCTTCAGTTTTAAAAATGCTGTTTTTAATAAAGAAAATCTCGCCGCAATGGAACACATTAAAAAGGAATTTCTCGATAAAGGAAAGGACTCTGTCCTGGCCACCTGCGATGGCGATGTAAAGTCCTGTATTGCTGGAGAGTTAAAAAATCACTTTGGCTTTGATCCTGCGAGCGCCGAAAGCCTGGCCCAGGCCATCGAAGGCGCTCTTTAACTACTCGCAGCGAGTTCTTCCTCTGACCTTTCTATTAGCGCCATTGAGCATGGCAGGTCTAATTAGATCTTGAATCATTTTTAAATTGCAGCTCTCGAACCTATGAAAGAAGTTTTCGTCCACGTCCTTTCTGCTTCTGCAATAACTCATCACGTCTTTGCCCGAAGGAGAGGCCTCACAGCACGCCTGTCTTTCTTCAAGAGTCAGGTCTCTTTTCATGCACTGAGTGGAAGCGTGACCTAGAAACATAATATGGCCAAGCTCATGCACGAGCTCGTCCACAACGCCCTCATCGGAAACGAACTCTGTCCTTCCTCCGCTTTTTAGGCCCCAAGCGATCTCACGAGGCTGCTCAGTCACAGCGACTCTTCCATGGGCCAGCCCAAGAGCGTCAAACTGCGCTCCTGAGACGACCAAAAGGGCGTCAACTTTTGGGTAATTTTCTTTTCCTAAAGGGGTCTTTTTAAATTCATCATAGGCCTCTCCCAAAATTTTTCCGCCCACATGATCGTAATACCATAGCCGTTGGCGTCTGCTCTTGTCTGTGATTTCTGTGGCCGCGCCTTGGGGCGAATAATTGGGAAAGTTTTCGATTTTGTTTCGGTAGTCGAGGACGTCTGTATAGACGACTTCTAGTGTGATCTCATTTGAGGTCGCAAGGGCAAACCTTTTTTGCAAAAGAGGAGCTATTCGATCCAAGTCCTTTCTGCTCCAATAGCGGCCATAGTAGACTAGGCCGACCTTTATTTTTGCCATCTCTCTTTTAGCGTAATGAGTAAACTCTTGGCCATCGGCCAGATTATAGGTTCTTTTTCTCGCCGCTGCCGCATGGGAAAGAGGAGCAAGCGCCAGGGCCGTCATTGCAAATAATAGTCCGATCTTTTTCATTCGCCATATATACGGCCAATTTTGATCTCTCCATAGTCGTCCTTACTTTATTACAAGGTTTCGGCGCGGTCTTCGCATTATTATAGGCTTGGGCAAGGAGAGATTATGCCATTTGAACATGTAAGTTTTGAAAATCAGCGCATTATTGGCCTTAAGGCCGTGGGCAAAATTAGCAGAAAAGATTACATTAATGATATTTACCCTTTGCTAAAAGAGGGGCGCCAAAAGGGAAACAAGCGTCCTTTTTATATTGAGCTTGGAAAAGGCTTCAAGTCTTATAGCCTAGACGGGATAATGGAGGACGCCCACTTTGGGCTAAAATATTTAAAGAGGATATCGAAATTGGCGGTGGTCACCGATATTGAACGACTTCGCAAGGCCTGTCTTTTTATGGGCAGTCTTGTGCCATTTCCGGTGAAGGTCTTTAATACAGGACAGACTGAGTCGGCCAAGGCATGGCTGGAGTTTGGTCGCGCTGGCATTAACTACGAGCTCAATTCTGAGGAGGGCGTTTTGTATCTTCACTTGCATAGTTCTCTCGAATCGGAGGACTTTTTGGCGCTGACAAATAGCGTGGACGATTACATCGAAAAAAATGGCCGCTTGAAAGGCCTCGTTATTGAGACTGAAAAGTTTCCTGGTTGGAAGAACTTTGGAAGCTTTTTGTCTCACCTCTCTTTTGTAAAAGAACATCACAAGTTAATTCAAAAGGTGGCGCTAGTGAGCGACGATAAGATGGCCGCTCTGGTCAGGCCCTTGGCCGATCATTTTACGAAGGCCAAAATTAAGCGTTTTGAGCCTAACCATTATGATAGGGCCATGGGCTGGATTCGAGGGGAGAGGGGCCTCCAAAGAAAGCTTGCCCCCGAGGAATTTAGCAAAAGGACCTAAAACAGAAGGTCAAACTTTATAATGTCTAAAGTCGTGGTGTTAATTCGCTCAACGCCATCATCTTTTAAATCGCCGCTTATTAGACCTGCCGTGAATGTCACCATTGGAGCGTAGGTGAGGTTCTCGATGCCCCAATCAGTCAGAGGAAATCTTTTGCCAATAATGACGCTTAGGCCGCTTGCTATATAATCATTATTAGTGCCCTTGATTTCAGACTCCTTGATTTCGGTCGCAAGCCCCCCACCAGCGTAAAAGGCCTTGTTAAATTCATCATTAAAGTTGAAAAGTGAAAACAGGAATAGGGAGCGATTTGCGGTCTGGTATTTCGTTTCAGTACCGCTGTCCAATTTTAAAGTGCTTTCATCAGTGACATTGGTGAAGGCGAATCCTACCTGGAGCCTCTTTGTTAAAGTGTAAGCGTAGTTGACGGTGATCTCGCCACTAAGGCCTTCAAAACTGTCCACCTTTGAATTATTCTTAGTTTGAGAGCTAAAGGCCTCGCCAGACCAGCCAGCGCTATAATTAGAGCTAAAAGAGACTTGATGGGTCTGGCCCGCGGCAAACGTTGCGGCCGAAAATAAAAAAGAGACCCAAATTAGAAATTTCATACCTACCTCACTTAGTTTGTTTGACAAAAAGACTAAAGAATCTTGATTCGAAGGACAATATAGGGCTATTCTCTATTTGTTATACGGAGCTTTGATGAATGATAATTTTCCGCCCCTTTTAAGCGTGGTCGTTCCCACCTTCAACGAGTCCAAAAGCGGAATCTTCCCTTCCGTGCTGGAGCCTTTTATAGGCCTTGAGAATATCGAGCTTATTGTGTGCGACGGCGGCAGCGAGGACGCTACGCTTGAGCTGGCCCAAGGGGCGGGGGCCAGAGTCATTAAGGGAGACTTTCCCTCGAGAGCTCAAAGAATTAATGAAGGTATCAAGGCCTGTAGGGGCGATATGGTGTTAATTAACCATCCTCGTTCAAGAGTTGAGCTGCTAGGACTGGCCTATCTCATCGCCAATAGAGAAAAGCTTAAGTGGGGCGGCTTCACCCATGCTTTTGACTATAAGCATATACTGCTGCGCTTTACCTCTTGGTATTCAAACCGGGCCCGGGCGCGGCTACGGAATATCGTTTATCTGGACCACTGCAAATTCGCTCGCAAAGAGTATTTAGATGAAGCTTTGCCACTGCCGCATGTCGAAATTTTCGAAGACACAATTCTTAGCCAAAAGCTTTTTAAAATTGCGGGCAAACCTGAGATCTTGCCCTTTAAGTCCCTCACCAGCGCCTTGCGGTTTAGGCGCAATGGCGTTCTTCGTCAGGCATTGATCAACCAGTTGCTAAAACTTCGGTTTCACTTGGGCGCTGACCATAAAAAAATGAACAAACTTTATGAAAGGGACCTAAATTGCAATGGCCCTAAAAACAAAGACTAATAGGGAAGCTCGCTTCCGTCCCAGTTTTCAAAATGCCCTGTGTGTTTTGGATCCGCGGCTTCTATTACTTCCACTAAATGGCCTGCTGTCTCCTCTGGCGTCCACACTTTTAGTCCTGTTCCGCTTAAATAGGGCCTTGAGAGCTTGGAGTCTGTCGTTCCTGGGTGGATCGCCAACGCCACAGTTTTAAGTCTTCTGTTTTTAAACTCTAAGGCAATATTCTTTACAAACATATTGAGCGCGGCCTTTGAGGCGCGGTAGCTATGCCAACCTCCCAGGTGGTCATCGCTGATGCTTCCCAACCTGGCGGACAAAAAAGCAAACACACTCGTCCTGTCTCGGGAGAGGAAGGGCAAGAGGTTCTTCGCCGCCAAGACAGGCGCAAAAGCGTTGACTGTGAAAGACTCTGTAAGGCCTTCAAGTGTGATGTCTTCCAACTTTTTTTCTGGGCGAACATTCTCATTATGGAGGACGCCAAATGCGCAAACAATAAGGTCTAATTTGGAGGTCTCTTCTTTGAGGGCCTGCGCAAAATAACTCCACGATCTTTCAGATCTAGGGTCAAGCTCTAGAACTCGAGCGCTTTCAGGCAAGTTTTCCGGGCAGGGCGAGAAGACTCTTTTGGTGGCAAAAATTCTACAGCCAGGATTGATCCTATGTATCTCTCTTGCGAGCGCAGAGCCAATCGCTCCCGCGCCAAGAATCAAGGCATGTTCGCATTCCCGTATTGAAAATGATCTATTTTCCATTGCGGCCCCTTTTTTCAAAGTTTAAAAAGAAACCGACCACGCGCAAAGGGCATTAGCTCGCGCAAAAGCAAGACGGCCTTGTGAGCGCCAAAGTGGCCTTCTTTGAGTTGGCGTTATGCGCAGCTTTCGTCTAGAATTAATGAAGATAACTAAATCAAGGACGCCGTATGAATGCGAAGATTTTTAAAAAATGGAGCTTTAGAGTATTTGCGCTCTTATTGATTATTATTTTTGGGTCGGTTTGGAAGTGGAAACAGGTCAGTTACTCGGTCATCGTTGACGCGCCTGTGGAGAAAGTATGGAGCTACGTCAGTGATTCGAGCAACGCGAAGGACTGGTCCGTTTACTTCGACCATATTAGCTCTCTTCCCGGTGTGGAAGATGGAAGGCCTGGCTCAATAAGAAGGTGCTTTCGAAACGCCGACGAAGAGGGGGCCTTTTGGGACGAAGAGGTCGTCAAAGTAAGAGAAAACGAATACCGAGAAATAAGGACCTTTAATCTCAATGGTTTTGGCGATCCCGATTTAAAAAAGACGCAATTTAAAGTTCAGCAAATTTTTGAAAAACTAGAAAGTGACAAGACCAAGCTCACCTTCACAAGTGAATACTCTGGGCCCATGGACTTTTCGACCCTGAAGGCCCTAGTCCCCGCCGCAGCGGAGGCAGAGAGGATATTTCGCCTTAACCTTGAAAATATAAAGTCTTTGATTGAAGGGGGAGAGAGGACCCATCTCTATGAGGCAAAGAATATGTTTGATCCTGAAGGCCCATAGCTTATAATAAAGTAAACCAATGACGAGCGGAGCGGGAAGCTCGCCCCGCCCGCCATCAGCATCGCGAATTCTCGCCTAGCGGTTATATATAATATCCACTCCGTGAATAATGCCATTATTATACTTCACATCAGGAATCATTATAGGAGCGCCCTCTACCCAAATATAGTTATTGGCGCGCTCGACGCTAACAGTTCTTCCCTCTGTATTCGTCGTTTTCTCCAATTCTCTAAGCTCTTCCAGCGTGAAGGTCTGAGGCAGGGACATAGTCTCCCATAGCTCATTAAACGCTGAAGGACTCTCTTGAAGTCTTTGCATTTTTTGATCGCTAAGCTCTTTAAAGGCCGTGTTTGTTGGAACTAAGTAGGTTCTTTTTTCTTCGCCTTGAAATTTTTCAAAGGCCGCATGCTTTCGCGTCAATTCTACATAAGTGGAGAACTCCGCATTAGACTCTAGCGCATTCAAAGCGCTGATGCGCTTAAGGCGCTCTGCCTCAGTATCGGCCGTTTCGCTCGATTGACCGCTTTCCGAGAGGGCAACGCCATCGCCATCACCTTTTTTCCCGCAAGAGGAAAAAACAAGCAAACCTAGAGTAATTAAAATGAGTCCTTTCATTATGACCTCCATGATCGGTAGCAGATATCTCAGATCTGTTTGGGAGGGTATTGCAAAAGGAATACCATTTTAATTATTTATTTTTTTAAGAAGAAAAAAGGGAGACCCTAAAAGGTCTCCCTATCAAAAAAGCGGCGCGGACATGACCCATATATTATACGTCATTTCGTAAAGCGCATTCAGCTTGATTGCAAGGCCGCGGCCAGAAAAATTAAGTAAATATTTAATGAATTACAGTTCTGTGTAAGACCTGGCCAAGACTAGAAAGGTCGAGCTTTAGCTTGGACAATTCTTCAAGGTCTAGGGCCTGCTCGGCATCGCTGAGAGCGTCGATAGGAGAGGGGTGTGATTCAATGATGAGCCCGTCAGCGCCCGCTGCCATGGCGGCAAGGCCGGCCTTCGGAACGAATTTTGCCGCGCCCATGGCGTGAGAAGGGTCCACCATTACTTTAAAGTTTGTGTTCTCTTTAAGAAAAATAACGCTGCCCAAGTCCAAGGTGTTTCTAAGCTCAGTTTCAAAACTACGAATGCCTCTTTCGCATAAAACGACCTTGTCTTCGCCTAATTGCTGAAGGTATTGGGCAGAACCTAGCCACTCCTTAATCGTGGCGCTAAAGGCCCTCTTGAGAAGGACAGGTTTGCCCAAGGTGGCAAGCTCCCTTAGAAGCTCATAGTTGTACATATTTCTTGCCCCAATTTGGTACATAGAGGTTATGGGCTCCAAGACCTCTATTTGGCGGGGATCAGATATTTCGGTGACAAATTGAAAATTAATTTCTTCTTGGAGTTTGGCGATCAGTTTCGCTCCCTCTTCCCGAAGCCCTTGAAAGCTGTCGGGGCTGGTTCGCATCTTAAAGAGGCCGCCTCTTAAGAGTTTAGGAGCGTCAGGTGTGGAGAGCACGGCCTTTAATTGCTCTTCAGACTCGACAGCGCAAGGCCCTGAAATCACTAGAAAGGCCTGATCATTATTTAAAAACTCATTCAGAATATTCATGCGCCTCACCATAATCGAGTTTTAGGGCATTTATCAAGCTCTTATGTAGAAATTAGCCTTAAAAAAATTAAGGTTTTTTGCGGTGAAGCCCGATAAATAGACTATGATGAAAGGTTTTTGCGCCCTTGGCCGTCACATTCTATTCGCTATGACAGCCCTCGTCTGGGCCAGTTGCCCTTTAGTGAGCGCTAATGAAGGCAGTTATAAAGAGTCCTCTTGCTATCAAGAGTTTTCAAAAGTCTATAAAAACGCGATCAGCAGCAGACTAGAGAACCTTAGGTTCAGACGAGGCCTTGCCTTAGAGACAGGCGTCCTCTTAAATCATTCCTCTTCAGATGACTGGGGAGAGGAGGAAAAGAGCATTGTCAACGCGGCCGACCTACGTCCAAGCTACAACCCATCAGCAATCAATAATGAAAGCTCGCTTAATGCGTTTAGTTTTGTCCACCACAAGGTGCTTGAGAAATTTCCTGATATCTCGCCTTATCAAACACGCGAGTACATTCGGAAAGGCTTTATGGAAAATGAGTTTTGCTCAAAATTTATTATATTCAAGTTTAGGAGCTCTCGTCGAAAAGTGGCAAAGTGGATAGTCAAAAGAATTCAAGACGATATGGAGACTTCTTCTGTCTTGCAAGCGGGCGTTTCTGACAGTGAACTTAACAAAGAAGAGTTTTTGCCTAAAGACTCCCAGGCCGACGTCCAAACCAGCGGCCCTTCTAAAGCGCAAACCAACTAAAGATCTTTTTCAAGGCCGTCAATAAATCTTGACCTATGCCCTGAGCTTTCGTCCAAATGAGAGCTAATCTCCCCTGTCATTGTGACAAAGCGAACAGGCATTAAAGTGCGTTGGCGGTATTTGCGCTCGGCGAGCTTCTCTAAAAGAATTAGCTCCTGACGTATCGTGCCCACGGGGGCCAATAGTTTTCCTCCAATTTTCAATTGCTCTTTAAGTGGCTTAGGTATCTGGGAGCAGGCGGCGCTAAGGGTAATGGCGTCAAAAGGGGCCTTGTCTTTCCAGCCTTTATAGCCATCGCCCTCTTTGATAAAGACGTTGCTTATGCGCTGTTGATTTAAGTTTTTTTGGGCGACTTCCGCCAGCCAATCGACTATTTCAACGCTATAAACTTTCTGCGCCAATCGTGAAAGAACCGCAGCATTATATCCGCAGCCTGTCCCGACCTCTAAGACTTTCGAATTTGGGTCTAGATTCAAGGCCTCGGCCATGAAGGCGACGATATAGGGCCGACTAATTGTTTGTCCTTTCCCAATGGGTATTTGAATATCGTGATAGGCGTGGCCACGCTTCTCTTGGGGAAGAAAGTCGTAGCGATCGATCTCTTCCATCGCCTTTAGGACCCTTTGATCTTTCACGCCTCTTTTGACGATTTGGGTCTGAACCATATGGTGAATTAAAGCGCTTCTTTCGTTTTCCATACCTGACATGTGAATTACTCGGTTTTTATATGACTCTTTCTCTATGTCATTAAGTTGCGAAATTCATGCCAATTAGGCCCGGCTCTCTTTAAATAGCTTTTGCAGGTTTTCCTTCTGCTCCATTGGCAAATTTAATTGGACCTTTACAAGAAGGTCAGCTCCCTTAGGGCCTTTGCCCTTTAGCTTAAATTTGGAGCCATTATTTGTGTAAGGAGGAATATTGAGTTTGAAATTGCCAAGAGGGCAGCTGACAACGAGCTCTCCTCCCATAATAGCGGTGTCCACCGGCAAATCATAGTTTAAAAGAACATCACTTCCTTGATAGCTTGCCTTAGAGTCGCTGGACACTTTGATCTTCAAATAAAGATCGCCTTGAGCTCCTCTTTGGAGCTTATGGGCCTGGCCCTTTAGCCTTATCTTCTGCCCGTCCTTTATTCCAGGTGGAACGTTTACGCTTATTTTTGCGCCTTCAGGGAAGGAGAACACTTTTTCGCCTCCCTTGACCGCTTCCCAAAAAGAAAGATTAATGGTCGCGCTTAAAGGCTCGGGTCTTCTTCTTTTTTGAGCAAAACCGCCGCCGAGTCCGCCGCCGCCCATGCCAAAGCTTCCAAAAATTTCATTGAGGATGTCCTCATCGACGTCTGAGCTACGGTAGTGGAATCCTTGTCCGTCGCCAAAAGGATTGGAGCCATGAAAGCCCTGCTTAGCATACTGCTTGGACATTTCTTCTCGTTGGTATTCCTCTCGCGCTTTGGCGTTCTTGATTTTGCTATAGGCCTCCTGAACTTCTTTAAATTTGGCCTCTTTTTCAGGATGACCTTGGGTTTTGTCTGGATGTAACTTTTTTGCAAGGTCTTTATAGGCCTTTTTAATTTCCGCGTCCGTGGCGCTTTCGCTTACTCCTAATATCTCGAAAGGACTTCTCATAGAACCTCCATATTTTTAATATGGTGACGATTTGCGTAAGCGCAAGGGCCGATACAGGCGAAATACAAGGCTAGCGGAAGGCTTAACCAATTAAGTCATGTATAAAAGAAGAGTGAGGTTAGATAGCAATTTGCTCCGATATTTAATGCCCATTTGGGCCATTCTTATTTTTGCTCTCGACAGCGAGGCCAAAAATTATTCGCCCTGCCCTCAGATAACCTTTAATAAGCAGATCGATCTCAGTGAAACAGAGAGAAACCTGATTTGCGGAAATCCAAAGCAAAAGGCCTGGAAAAATGTCCCTTTGGCCCAGGCCCAAGGATTTGTCACTTCGTTTTTGGAGTCTAGAGGTCGGTTGTCCCCTTCTTTTAAAATCAAAAAAGGGACTTTGCATGTGGACATAGGAAAAGAGCATAAGGTCAAACAAACGCTGGTGGCGCCACAAGACCTGATCGAGTCCAGTGATCTAAACGAGGAGATATGGTTCCTCTATAGAAACGTGGCGCTGACTCCAAAAACATTGAGCTCAATGGAGGCCAGCGCCATAGGCTTTGCAAGAGAAAAGGCCTATGCCTGCGCTAATTTCAAGGCGACGGCCTATGCGCCAGAAGGAAAAGTTATACTGGAGGGAGAGGAGCTTGATCGGTATAAATTTGGAACGGTAAAGACCGAGCAATTGCCTGGACTTGAGCCGACGGCCTTTGATCGTTTTTACCCCTTTCGGCCCGAGCAGCCCTTTGACGCAAATAAGCTCAAGCTCACCGAAAAGAGACTTGAGCGGGCCGGAGTGGTGGACGGCTCTTATTTTATTGAAAATTGTGACAAGGCCCTTAATGAGCTCTCTTTAGAGCATGATCTTTTAGCGGGCCCTCCAAGGGTCTTTGGTTTTGGCGTTGGCATAAGCACGGAGGTGGGCCCGATGCTTAGGACCAGATGGGGCAATAATCGCTATGGTCCAATGGCAAGCCGCCTTGAGGCCGTCGCTAGAACAGACCTTAGACAGCAGTCTCTCACTTTTGAGGCGGACCTTTATCACTGGCCAAAGAGGCCTAGAATCTCGCTTCTCTCAAAGCTCGAATTAAGTCGGCAAAAGCAAGTGGACTATGAAGAGACAAATGAGAGTCTCTCCAGTCACTTAAAAAAAACATACGATTCTTCGACAAGAAACTGGGAATTTTCCGGGGGGCCGACACTTCTTAGTGGCTCATACACGACCGACACAAGTGAAGATGACAGCGGCTCTTTTAGCGGCGTAGCCCTTGAGGGGAGGCTGAGCTCTATGGGGCATAATTATGAGCTCTATGACTTTCTTCCCGAAGAGGGGAGCTTTTTTCGCTTCCATTTTGATTTTAGAGGCCCGGAATTCGGTTTTGACGATAAAGTTTTAAAGCTAGAGGCGGAGCACACAGCGCTCATGAGGCTATGGCGATGGGGAAGAGGGCATGCCATTGGGGGAGTAAGAGTAGGCCTGTTCACCTCGGCCGTTGAAAAAAGCTCTGTCCTGACTAGGCTTCCTCCCTCGGTAAAATTTTACGGCGGGGGGAGCGATGATATTCGCGGCTTTGCTTACAGGCAGCTGCCCAATAATAATGGTCTCGGGGCGCTTTCAAAGGCCCTCGCCAAATTCGAATTCAGAAAGACTAAGTTTTTGACTTCTTCGCTTGAAGGTTTCGCTTTTTTTGACGCCGCCTATTTCGGGCTTGACTCCTTTGAGCTTTCTCCTCGAATGCGACAAGCGCCAGGAGTGGGGCTCAGATGGGTCTCGCCAGTGGGCCTTTTTCAGACGTTTTATTCTCGAGGCCATACCACAAAGCCTTATGAGGAAAATGGAGAAATTCTATTTGTGGGCCTAGGAGGGGAGTTTTGATGAAAATATTTAAAGCGCTTATATCATTGCTCGCATTTATCACTTTCGTGGGAGCGATCGCCTTAGGTGTCGTTCTCTTTAGGCCAGGCCTAGTACTCAATAAAAAAACAGTGAAGTTTGCCCTGAACAAGTCCGGCCTCTTTGAAGACTGGAGCTGGAAGTCCGCGCAAATTGAGACTGAGTATATAGACTTTAACACCAGACGGTTGAAAGGAAAGTTTAAAGATTTTTGTTTTAAATACGCCTCCGGTGGAAACAAAGCATGGGGCTGTTTAGAGACACTTTCTTGGGACCTGACGGCCCATATCACATTTTCAGGCATACGATTGGAAAGACCTTCTCCACTGGTCATCGATTCGCGACTTATAAACATTGAGCTCGCGCCTTCAAAACCTGTTAAGCAGGCCCAAGAAAAAGACTCTGTCCCTCCAGACATTTACGGTCTTTGGCAAACGGTCTGGGCCGAGTATGCGCCTGACCTTTATCTGAATATTGATAAAATAAAAATCAAGACTGAAAAGGGACAAAAAGAACTCGGTCTCAATATAAAAAAACTCAAAAATAATTTGAAGGCCTCGTCCCTAGGACTCTCCTTGCACGCCAGTCCTGAAGGTTTTGAGATATTGGCGCCGAAGAAGTTAAAGCTCCCGGCGGAAGTACCTTTTTTAGGTCCAGTGATCGTCTATCACGCAAAAGTGAGAGGGAGCATAAGCGAGGAGGTCTTAGCTGCGAGCCTTCGCGCCGAGAGCTTTGGCGCCTCTTTCAAGGCGAAAACGTCAATCGGTTTGCCTCTTAATAATCCCCCTGGCGAGTGGCGATTCTTAAAGGAGATCGCCCTGAACACAGAGGCGGACGTCGAAATACAAAACTTCAAAAAGAGCTATAAAGAGCACGTGAAAGAGCCTTATAACGTTCTCCCCGCGCCACTAAACGTTCTGGACGGAAAGGCCAGGCTTAAAGTCAGAACAAGAGAGGCGTTGACTCAAGAAGAGATTGAGGTGGTGGCCCAATTGTTGATGGACATGGAGGGGGGAGAGCAAGAGCTAGAATTTCAAATTGACGGCAAGGGGATAGTCGACCTCAAAAAACTTAGGCCTGGAGCGATTTTTATTGGTGGCGAGCTTTACAAGGTCGTCTTGCAAATTCCCCACTTGCCTAAGACCTCACTGCCTCCCCAGTTTTTCCCTGATGGCCGCATCCATAGAGAAAAGAAAGCTTTTCACCAAAGCCTGGCTCATAGGCCAAAAAAAGAGGCCAAACTCGACCTAAACATGCGCATCAAGGCCCAAAGGGAGAAAAGCCTTTCTTTTAAAACAAATCTTCTAACGAGCCCTCTTAGGCTAAACACAGACCTAAAAATCATGAAGGGCGAGCTTGCTTCAGGTTATGTAAAAGCGCTTCCTTTCAGAACGGAGTTTTTTAATAGGGACCTAAAATTGGAGAAATTTGTCATAGACTTTGATGACCCTAAAAATCCTGAAGTGGAAGGACAGATCCTCTTTGACCTTCCTGAATATAAGGTCACCTTGACCTTGCAAGGGCCTCTCTCTTCTCCAAGGCACGCGCTTTCAAGCGAGCCTGCGCTTCCAGAGGAAGACATTTATTCCGTTCTCTTATTTGGAAGGCCAATGATTGATCTTGAAGGGGGAGACCGCGACGCTGCCGAGAGAACTAATCAAGTCCTCTCCCAAGGAATTCTCTCTATTGGCGTTTTGTATTATCTTTCAGACACGCCGATTCAGGCCATTATCTATGATCCTGACAGCGAAAAGGTCCAGGCCCAAATAGGCATTTCTGAAAAAGCGAGCCTGACGGTCGGAGCAGGCTCTGTAGGCGTCAGGCAGTCGCTTGGCAACGGCTGGTATGTGGACACCAATAAGAACACTGACCAAGGGTATGGTCTCATGCTTGAGAGGATTATTGCTTACTAGCGATCAATCGAGCCCATCACTCTTTCCATAAAGCCATTAAGGGCGTCTTTTTGGGCCACGCCTTTTTTTACCGATTTGGTGACTTCAAGAGTGCCATACATATTAGAAAGGAGCTCTCCAATGACCTCAATCTCTTCGTCTTTTAGGCCTTTTGCTTGCGAAAGGTGTTCCAGGACCTCAATAGTCTCATGCACATAGTCCTCATCATTTTCATCAATAAAAGACACCAGGGACTTAATGAGCGGCAATTTCATCAAGCACTCCTTTTACATTATCAATCTTCGTGCCGGCCGCTTGTTTGACCAATTTTCCGTCTACGAAACCGGCAAAAGTCGGCAGGTTGTCCACCTGAGCAAGTTTTCTCGACTCAGGAAGCTTCTCAGCGTCCACGTAGAGAAAGGTCACGCCTTCATAGTCGCCTGCTAGCCCCTTAAACTGTGGCTTGATCACCCGACAGGCCCCGCACCAAGCGGCGCCGTACTGAACAATTACTTTCTTATTTTTTTCTAAAACTTCATTGAGAGTGTCTGTCTCTAATTCGATCATTTCTGCCTCCTAAATCTGGTTAAGCTTTTTGGTAGCTTACCTAAAAATGAGGTCCGTAGTTATTTTATAAATTGATGGGCCGATAGACTGAATCAATAGTCCTCAAAAAACCACTCACTTGACTCCGGGGGAGGAGGGCCATTGTAGAGGAAACCTCTTGGCCCCTTGCGCTCAACTTCTTTCACTTCCTCAGGAGTATTTTCCTTTTCACTCTCATCGTCACTAAAATCTTGCATCATCTGAATTTCATCGTAATAAACTTCTGGCTCTTGATAGACAGGCCTTGTGTAGGGCGTAGAGAAATTCGTTAGGGGGTCGACTGGGTCCTCATAATAGTTATAATCGTAGTAATTGTCCTCGTCTGTAAAAAGTTCCTGAGTTTTCTCTTGATTAGAGCTACAACCAGAGAGGACTAGTCCAATAAAAATGAAAAAAGGCCTCCAATGCACATTGTCCTCCTTTTGAAAGGCTTTAGGCCCTGTGACCTAAGCTATTGAATTGCAACGACCATGCCAGCATAAATAAAGGTTATTTCCTGACATAGGCTGTCATCTAGGCCGTGTCTAAGTTGCGCATATTGTACCTGCCTAAATTTATGCTCTAATGAAACCAGAAGGGGAGAAAGGAGGGCAATATGAACGAGTCCAAGGACAGAGACTTTAACGAATTTAGCAATCCACTGGCCGTTATTCAGGCGGCCATTGATCTTTTAAGTAGAGATCCTGACAACAAAGAAAAAATTAACCTGGTCTGCCGGATTATTAATCAACAGGCCACTTTGATGTCTAAGGAAATTGCTGAAAAGTTGGAAGAAGAGTTCGCCTTAGAGGCGTAGCTTGAAAAGGCCTAATCAAAGAGAAATCTAGAAGCGAACTGCTTGGCCAATTGCGCTTCGCTCTAGCTTCTCTCTCTGGCTTTTAAATCAAACATTTTGGTGGTAAAAAAAGTGTTCTAGTTGAAGGAACTAAAATGCTTTTACCAATCATTGCAGTCATTATTGGTTTTGTTTTACTCGTTTGGAGCGCCGATAAGTTTGTGGAAGGCGCCGCTGGAGGAGCAAAACACCTTGGCGTTTCACCGCTTCTTATTGGCATGCTTATTTTAGGCTTTGGAACGTCCGCTCCAGAAATTGTCATCTCTTCTCTTGCCTCGCTAGAAGGTAGTTCAGACCTTGCCTTAGGCAATGCGATCGGAAGTAATATTTCAAATATTGCCCTTATTCTTGGGATCACTTGTATTTTTATGCCTCTAGGCGTCCATTCGAGAACTCTTAAGAAGGAGCTGCCCATTCTCACAGCAGTGAGTTTAGGGCTAAGCTATCTCTTGTATGACGCCAAGTTGGAAAGATTGGACAGCCTCATTCTTTTGGCGGTGTTTGGGCTTTTTATTAGCTGGAGCGTTTGGCAGGCGACCTCGAACAGAGCAGATATTCTGGGCGAGGAGGTCCTGGACGAATTAGAAGCGGAGCCGCTTGGGCTAAGGTCTTCCATTCTTTGGCTGTTTGCTGGATTTGTCGTTCTTTTGGGAAGCTCTAGGGTCCTTGTTTGGGGAGCAGTTGAAATAGCCCATATTATGGGCGTAAGCGATCTTATTATCGGGCTCACCGTTGTGGCGGTCGGCACCTCTTTGCCAGAACTCGCCTCCACATTTGCGGCCGCCAAAAAGGGAGAACACGATATCGCTCTTGGCAATGTCATTGGCTCTAATATCTTTAACACCCTGGCCGTGGTCGGGCTTGCAGGCGCTATTCATCCCATAAAAGTCTCGCCTGAGATCTTCTCAAGGGACCTTATGGTCATGTGCGGCCTCACTCTTTCGCTATTTGTGTTCGGATTTGGTTTTCGAGGCAAAGTGGGGAGAATTAATCGCTTTGAAGGGGCCATTCTTCTTGCGGGCTATGTCGCCTATACGTCTTATCTAGTGTTTACTGTAAAGGCGTCTCTTTAGGCCTCTTCCTTATCTTCTGCAGACTCCCATGGCATGTCCTTTTCCCAGGGCCTAGGGTGGCCCGTGGACAACTTGTGGTGGTGGACATTCACGTGATTTCTCTCCTCTTCAATCTCTTCTTTACTAGGCCTTTTAGGGCTGAAGATGAAATAGACGCCCGCGCCTAGAGCGCCTAGGGCAAAGCCAAAGTAATGGGCGAAGTAACTGGTGCTGGGGCTGTATGTGGTGGGTATGAGTAAAACCAAGAAAAGCGCGCCGACCCTAAGAAGCCTGGAGGGAAGGGATAGGTTTTTTTGGATGGCCACATAAAGGGCAAGCCAAAGGCCCCATAAAAAGTAGACCATGCCCGACGCGCCCACCAAAGTGGAGTCCCCGCCTAGGTAGGTTATGGTCGCGAGGTTTATTATCGCGCTCATAATAAAACTGGCCGAAAAAATAAGCGGGCCATAAAATGAGTAAACAAAGTAGCTTAAAAACACCAGCATGAGCGAGTTTGAGAGAAGGTGGTCGAGATCTCCATGCGCAAAAGTCGCTGTAAATAACCTGTAAAATTCGCCTTGGCCTATCACCTTATTGAAGTTTGCGCCGAAGAGGCCTGAGCCTTCAGGCGCCCATGAGTATAAACTGAACACAAAGCAAAGCGTCAATGTTCCCAGGGCGACCAATGTCCCGTGAGGAAAGTGTTTGTGTTTTAAATAGTTGGGAGTGAATTTCTTTGCTATCATTCTGTAAAGATAACCTGAAGCGCTCCATGTGTCATATGACAAATAATAGACTGGCAGGGCTCTCGAAATTATGAGAGGCTATTTTAATGCGATTCAATACAAAATTAAGGACATTATTCAGCATTTTTTTAGGAACTATTTTTCTGAGCTCTTGCGCCCAGGTGCGCCCTGAAGACCAGAGCAATGAGGACTTAAGCAATTATATCTGGACCATGACTCTCGTGACGCCTGCCATTCATGCGGCCATGGGGCCCTTTGACGAGCAAGGGCTTAGGGCCGCCACCGTTGGTCTCTCTTCCCAAGATCAAAAGGCCTTGATCGCCATGAGCGTCCAAGCGTTTCATCCTGCTAAAGTCTATGGGAAAATTCAAAAGCGGGCCCTCAACACTCTTTCGAGAAATGACCTGCTTAGGCTCTCCAAAAGTTTGGACTCAAAAGTTTGGAACGAATTTGCCGAAAATTTGCTTTATTATTATAGCGAAGAGGGAAGCGAAAAAGTCGCTCAAGTGATGCGCGAAATAGACCAAGAAAAGTATGAATTAGACTTAGAGAAGGCGCGTTCTGCTGAAAAATTGTCTCAGTCTTCCTATAATTTTAAAACGGTGGACATTCTTTACTCCAAGATGCCAGGAGGCTCACCGGCCGAGAAATTTCTTTATCAGGAAAGTTTGCTTGTCACCACGTATCTCGCCCTAAAAGATTTTACACCTTCACAGATTAGAAAGTTAAAAGAGGTGAGGAGCGATGAAACATATCAGAAGTTTAAACTTATTTTTGAAAATGTGATCGACGCTCAATACAATCAGTTTTTTCTTAACTTAAAGAATTACACCGAAAAACAACAGGCGGGCTAAAGGCCTGGGACTAACCGAAACAACTCTTCCAGATAAAAGACCTGCTCACTCTCGTGGCCGTGTTGGGACTCGATATTGAAATAAGGTCTATCGGTATTTTCGAGAATATAAGTCGACATATGACCTCCCAGTGAATTATGAGGAGTGATCTCCTCGAAAATAAAGTTTAGCTCCCGCTTCTCAAAGGCCTTCGCATATTGCTTAAAAAGCGGGCTTTCCTTCATTGAATACTTGTCAGAAAAAATAATGAGGTCGTCTGGATCGCCAGCAAAATAAAATCCATGACCGTCAGCATAGGGAGTCGTCATGTCCGCGTAGATGGAGCCGCTACCTCCCAGCTCGCGGTGAGAGTCATGATTATTGTGAAGAGTGATCACCGGAAAGGGCTTGGCCATAAAAAATTTAAGAATAGTTTCAAGGTAGATTTTATTCTTCGGCCTAAAGTTGCGGTTAGGGTCGACCCCTTCGCATAGTCTTTCTTCGCCGCATTCCAAGGCCAAAAGGTGGCCCCCCCGCTCATGAAGCGAGCGCAGGCCTGTTTGAAACGACTCGTTTTCATTGTCATGAGGAATAAAAATGCTTGGGCCTTGAGGCAGTGGCCTGCTTTGAAAAACTTGCAAAGTCCACTTTTGGCCCTGCTCATCTTCAAATTTTATGCTTGCCGCCTCAACTTCAGAGAAGTCGATAAGGCCCGCGCTTATGGCCCTAAGGACATCTGGGTCCCTGCTAGTGGAGGGCTCGAAGTATGAAACAGAGTGATTTGGTGAGGCTTCAAGGCCAAATAAATTCATGGCCAGGGCGTTTAGAGGAAGAGTTAGAAAGATGAGAAAAAAGATTATTGCCTTCATAGGCCGGTTGTATAAAAACCTTGCCCATGGGTCAAGTAAAGGCCTCTCTTCTAAAATTTAATTATTTAATGGGGCCGCTGATGCGACCCCATTAACCATTTTAGTGCTGGTGAGTCAGACGATTCTTTCTGAAAGCTTGCACGATGAAGAGCACCACAATGGCGCCTATTACGGCCGCTATAAAGCCAGCAGGCTCAGTTGGCTCGTAAACGCCAAATGCTCTGCCTAAAAAGCCGCCCACAAAGGCCCCTGCAATACCAATTAGGGTGGTCATAATAAAGCCCATGCCATCTTCACCTGGCTTTAGGAATCTTGCTACAAGTCCAGCTAAAAAACCAATTACTATCATCCATAGAATACCCATATATCCTCCTTGATTATTCTCTACTCTTTCAGATGCAAATCATGCGCAATTGGGCGACTCCAATAAAAATTGTCGAACATATGTCATACGCGGCAAATCAAGCGCTGCATAATTACAGCTTGACTCTGCGCGGCATCCGTCGTTAAACTGCTATCCGTTAAGGGAACACAAGGAAGGAGAACTTAATGAAAAAAATAATCTTGCCCCTATTTTTACTCGTAGGACTGATGGGTCACGCATTTGCGAAACAGTATATCAGCGGGGCGCACTAGGGTCACCTTTAGAATAGGCCCAGGAACCGGCCATAAAATAATCAGTATGCTGGAAGCGGACACTCCTGTTGACCTCGTTGAAACTGGAGACGAATGGTCGAAGGTGGAAGCTGACGGAAAAGAGGGGTACGTGATGTCTCGCTTTTTGACGACTGAAGTGCCTTATAGTCTTCGCTATAAGTGGCTTAAGGGCCACTATGAAAGGCTAAAAGAGGAAGTCGCCGCGTTTAAGCAAAAAGAAAAGGCCTTGAGCTCGACACTTAATGAGACCAAGCGTGAGCTTGCTTCCACCAAAGAAAATTTGGAGAGCACAAGCAGCTCTTATCAAGAGCTAAAAACAGGCTCTGCCGAATACCTAGAGCTTAAAGCCCGATTTGATGAGACCTCAAAGGAATTAACGGGAAGTAATAAAAAAGTGGCGATCCTAAAAGAGAAGCTCTCTCTCTATTATTTCACCTGGTTTCTGGCCGGCGCGGGCGTTCTGCTCCTAGGATGGCTGATTGGCTTTTTCTCTAAGCGCAAGAAGGCCTCAGGCTACGGAAGCTCGATTAAACTCTAGCCTACCAATGCTTCGACAAACAAGGCCACTGGAACTACAATTAGGGAATGATTCAAGCAAGCAACCTCTCTAAAAGCTTCGGTGGCCGTGATCTTTTTGACGAGGCCTCCTTTTGCCTTTCAAGCGGCGAGAAGGTGGGCCTAGTCGGACGCAATGGAAGCGGAAAGTCCACCTTATTTAATATCATTCGCGGCGAACTGACTCCTGACAGCGGCGAGCTTTCTATTCCTAAGGCCTACCGCATCGGTTTTTTAGAACAGCATATAAAATTCACTGAAGAGACCGTTCTTAAAGAATGTGAGAAGGCCCTGCCCGAAGAGAGAAAGTATGATCTTTATCTCGCTGAAAAAGTCCTCTCAGGCCTTGGCTTTGAAGAGGACGATTTTAATAAGGCCCCTGGAGAGTTTTCTGGGGGCTTTCAAATCAGAATCAATTTATGCAAGGCCTTGCTTTCCGGGCCGAATTTGCTTCTGCTAGACGAGCCTACAAACTATTTGGACATTCTCTCGCTTCGCTGGCTGGCGAGGTTTCTTAGAACTTTTCCTGGCGAGGTCATGTTGATCACCCACGATCGGTTCTTTATGGACCAGGTCTGCGATCACACGATGGGGATTCATCGCGGAAAAATCAGAAAGTTAAAAGGTGATACAGCGAAGTTCTATGAAAAACTTGAACTGGACGAAGAGATATATGAGAAGACAAGAATAAACCAAGAAAAAAAACGCGAGCATCTGGAAAGTTTTGTCACTCGCTTTGGGGCCAAAGCAAACAAAGCAGGCCAGGCCCAGAGCAAATTAAAGCAGCTCGAAAAAATGGAAAATCTTGAAAAATTAGACACTATCGCCTCCATGGGGCTTCGATTTCAATATGATGAGGCGCCAGGCAAGGTGGTGGCGAGTCTAAAGGACGTCTCCTTTGGCTTTAACGAAAAGCCTTTGTTTAAACAGGTCGATCTCCACATTGGAAAGCGCGACCGTGTTGGGATAATTGGGAAAAATGGCAAAGGCAAGTCCACCCTTTTAAATATTATCTCCGATGAGCTTGCTCCCTGGAGTGGCGAAGTTGAATTTCACCCCAAGACAAAGAAAGCTCACTTTGGTCAGACTAATGTTTCAAGGCTAAGCATGGACTGCACCGTTGAAGAAGAAATTGCCTCGGCCAATCCCTCTCTCGGGCAGAGTGAAGTGCGCGGGATCTGTGGCTCGCTCATGTTCCAGGGGGACGACGCAAAGAAAAAGATAAAGGTCCTTTCAGGCGGCGAAAAGAACCGCGTGCTCTTGGGCAAGATCGTGGCAAGGCCCGCGAACCTTTTGCTTCTGGACGAGCCGACCAACCACCTCGATATGGAGTCTGTCGAAATTCTTATCGATGAGATCGAGCGCTTTCCCGGTTCAGTGGCCTTAGTGAGTCACAGCGAAGGCCTTCTTAGAAGAGTGTGCAATAAATTTGTTGTTTTTAGAAAAGGCGGAGTCGAGGTCTTTGAAGGAAGCTATCAGGATTTTCTAGATAAAATTGGTTGGGAAGACGAAGAGGACGCCAGTGAGGGCGATAGGAACCCGGCCCAACAGTTGAGCAAAAAAGAGCGCGCTTCTCAGAGAAGAGAAATCATAAAAGAGCGCTCAAAAGCCTGCTCTCCTCTTGAAAAAAGCATTGCGCAGGGAGAGTCTGAGATTATGGAGCTAGAAGAAGCTCTTGAGGAGGCCCAGTCCAACATGGAAAAGGCCGTAGAAGAGGGCGACAATGAGAAAATACTGGCAAGTTCGAGAAAAATTGGAGACATTGAGAAAAATATTGAGACAATATTTAGCAAGCTAGAATTGGACGAAAAAGAGCTTCAAAAACAGAGAGACAACTTCCAAGAGCGCTTGGACGAAATCTCTTAATAATCAAATAATCGAGCGGAATAGAGATAATGAGTGAAGAAGTAAAAATGGTAAAAAATGAGCAGGAGCCAAACGGTGAAGCGACAAACAGGCCTTCGAGTAATAGGCCCTTAATTGAGCTGGTCATCAATATTGTTTTGCCGACCCTTATACTGAACAAGGCAGGAAGCTATTTGGGCGATGGCGGCGCGGTAAAAGCTCTCATCATCGCCCTTGCGATACCCATTGCTTACGCTACTTGGGACTTAGTGAAAAACGGGCACAAAAACCTTATTTCCGTCATTGGCTTTGTGAGCCTTTTGCTGACCGGAGGCCTTGGGCTCTTAAAGCTTGAAGGAATTTGGTTCGCTGTCAAAGAGGCAGGAATACCTCTTCTTATTGGACTTATCACTCTTGGAAGCGCCTTTACCAAAAGGCCGCTTATAAAACTATTGGTCTATAATAAGGCCGTGATGAAAACAGAGCTTATCAAAAGCGCGCTTCAGGAAAGAAATGTCATCGCTCCTTTTGAAAAGCTTCTTCGAAGGGCGACAGCGCTTCTGTCTCTCTCCTTTTTTGTGAGCTCTGTTGTGAATTATGTTCTCGCCATTAGGATCTTTAAAAAAATACCTATTCATTTAAGCGAGGCGGCAAAAGCTGAGCTGCTTAACCAACAAATCGCCGAAATGACATGGCAGGGCTATGTCGTTCTGCTTATCCCCAGCCTTCTATGTATGGGGCTCATTCTCTGGTACCTCTCCAAAGGCATTGAGCGCTTCACAGGCTATAGCTTTTCTGAGGTCGTAAAGGTTGAATAGCTCGGCCCTTTCTTTTGATGATTTAATATCAAAAGGCCGGCTTGAAGTTCCAGATTTTCTGTCCCCCTCATTGTCCAATTCTCTTCTCAAAAAAGTCAAAAGTTTTGACCATGCGGGAGAATTGCGTCCCGCCGGAATTCGAGGCCTGGGGGAGGTCGTCAAGTCGGTGAGAAGGGACGAGATACATTGGATTGAAGACTGGAGTTCTAAGGGGCTGCTTGAAACCAAGGAGACTCTCATGGACCTCGGAAAGTTACTGCGGAAGGAGCTTCGGGCCCCACTTAAAAGCTTTGAGGCCCATTTTAGCCGCTATGGTAATGCCGCTTTTTATAAGAAGCATCTTGATCAACATCTTGGCCAAAAACGCCGTCTCCTAACTTTTGTTCTCTACTTAAATGGCTGCGACGGGGGAGAGCTCGTGATCTACAAAAGGGACAACAGAAATCAGGTGGACCTTCATATTAGGCCAGAGGCCGGGAAGCTCGTTCTATTTTTCTCTGGTGAAATTTTTCATGAAGTGCTGCCTTCTCGATCTGACCGATTTGGTCTTACTGGTTGGTATCGCGACGATCTTGATCTAGAGGGAAAAACGAATTTAGAGGACCTCTAACACTTCATAGTCCATATCACCTTGGGGCGTCTCGAGAGAAAAACCTTCTCCGACCTCAAGACCAATGGCCTCTTTTATAAGGGGAGAGTCCACACTCAAGGCCTGGAATGTTCGCTCCTGCGCGCTCAACTTAATGCTCGTGCCAGGGGTGACAAATACAAGCCTTTCCTTTCCGTCTTGGTCAAACCTGACTAGCGAGCCCACGCTGACTTTCTTTTTTTCTGAAATGTCGAGCTTTTCCAAGGCCTCCAAGTGGCTTTGGAGCTCCTCCATTCGAGACTTCTTGCGCCAGCGAGATACCCCGCTTCGATTGCTCTTGTGTCGTACTTTCCCTCTGACTTCATATCGTCCGAGCGAGAATGCTCTATCGCCGAGGAATAAGATTCTTTTGCCAGGAGAAAGGCCTTGACGGCCTCCTCCATGATTTTTTTATATATTTCATCTTTGGTTTTTTGATTTAATGATTTCACCTGATCATTATATCAAAAACCCTCAGACGCGAATAGATTAAACTCCCGAAGGTTTGACCTTTCCGCAGTCTTTTTTGACAAAGTTTGCGGTGTAATCTAGCTCGGACTTGTCCCCATTTGGATCTTTCATATTCATATGGCCGGTATAGGCCTTTTTATTCTTGATATTGATGGTGGACTTGCCTTCAGTTCCGTCTTTGCAAGTGAATTCAGTCACAATTTTTTTGGAGGTCCTTTTTACGACCTTTGTCTTGCAGTCCTTGTCCTCATGCTTTCCGAGCTCGGCCTTTTTGATCATCTCTTTTGTGTAGCATTGCTTCATGGACTTTCCGCTCATGCCCATGCCCGAGCCTTCCATCGCTTCTTGCATTTGTTTTTTTCTGTCCTCTGGCATGTCTTTCATGGCCTTCCTGAATTCGGCCATAGGGTCGATCTTTTTGCCGTTTTGGCTAATGGTCATCTCCACTTCCCAAAGGCCTGGCTCGACCATTAGGGCGTGCGCGGACAGGCTAAGCATTAAAAATAGAATCGTGAGTAATTTCATATGCGCTCCTTAGTTTAGCTAAGATGGTAAAGCTAGCTAAGGTATGGGTAAACGAGCGCGGGCCAGAAAAATTTTGACCATCGGCCAGACTAAACCTTTAAAGTCCAACCGTAAGGGTCAGGCTCAAGTCCTCTTTGAAGTCTGAGGAACTTTTCTCTTATTTCGACCGACTTCTTGCCAAGAGGACACTTCAGTTTATAGAGCTTGTCGTTGTAGGTGAGACACTCAATAGGCGTTAAAACTGAAGCGGTTCCGCAAGCAAAGGCCTCAGAGCATTCGCCAGATTCAATCTGTTTCACGAGTTCATTGATGTCAATTTTTCTCTCCACCGGCCTAAGGCCAAACTCGTGGGCTATCTTTAGGATCGATTCGCGAGTGATGCCCGCAAGAATTGTCTCTGTGAGCTTCGGTGTGGTCAATTCATCGCCAAGTATGGCAAAGAAGTTCATGCCAGACATTTCTTCCACATATTTTTTCTCAATCGCGTCCAACCAAAGCGTTTGATCAAAGCCCATGGCCTTGGTCTTATTAAAGGCCATAAGACTCGCTCCGTAGTTGCCTCCAGTTTTGGCAAAGCCAATTCCGCCAGGAGCGGCCCGACACTGCTCCATCTCAACATAGACCTTTACATTTGGCCTGCTGAAGTAGCTTTCCACAAGGCAGCCAATCATATAGTAAGAGTAGGTCTCTGAAGCTCGTACGCCTAAGGTGGGCTCTGTGGCGATCATAAAAGGCCTGAGATAAAGAGACTTATTAATGCCCGTGGGAACATGGGGCCTCATCGCCTCGCTAAACACCTCTACTGATTCGAGGTAGTCTTTTTCCGAAATCTCAGGCATGGCCATGCGTTTTGCTGACGCATTAAATCTTCTCGCGTTCATTTCTGGCCTGAAAAGATAGAGGTCTCCGGCCTCATTCTTATAGGCCTTCATGCCCTCAAAGATTTCTTGGGCATAATGAAGGACCTTGGAGGCGGGGTCTAATTGAAGGGGCCCATAGGGACGGATTTCGGCCCTGCCACTTTCCCTTCTCAAACTTGTTTTCAAGCATGATCGGGGCCATGGTCTTTCCAAAACCAATGTCATCTCCATAGGTGAAGTCGTCCACCAAGGTCTGCATATCGTCTGGAAGGGATAGTTTTTTGTTCGTCATATCGCGCCCTATATATTAGATCGTTTACTCGTTTGAGAGATTATAAATAAGGAGTTAGTAGCCTCGCAATAGCGTCTCTCATTTTTACCGTGAAGCTCCTCTCTTTTAACTCATTATTTGTTAACTTTCTAGAAACGCCGCGCTTAAGCGTGAAAATCTTATACAGTTCCTTGGCAAGGGCCTGATCATAGCACTCCAAGTTTAGCTCGAAGTTAAGGCGAAAACTTCTCGCGTCCCAGTTGCCTGAACCTATAAAACTAAAACTCTCGTCCACAATGACTAGCTTTGAGTGATCGAAAGGACCTTGAGAAAGGTGGACTTCGCACCCAGTTTCCAAAACTTGCCATAAATTTCCCATGCAGGCCCAATGAGCGAGAGCGTGATTGTTCTTTTCTGGCAAAATAATCTCGACTTTGACTCCCCGTAAGGAGGCGGCGCCGAGGGCGCTTATAAGCTCTTGGTCGGGAAGAAAGTAGGGAGTCACTATGGCGAGATTCTCTCTAGAAGCGTTTATCGCGCCTAAGAGCGTCCACCTTAATTGATTCTGTGTCTCATGAGGGCCAGATGGCGAGACCCTCGCTAAAACACTGCCAAGCTCCGTCCCATGATAGGGCAAGGAGGGGAGGCTCTCTTTAACGCTGAACTTCCAGTCCTGAGCAAAGATCCTCTGCAGGTCTCTTATCACAGGGCCTTTGACCTTGAAATGCATGTCTAGGGTCTTCTTCTTTTCGGGCGCCATTGACAGAGCATGGTCGACCCTTATATTCATGCCGCCCATAAAAGCGGTCTCATTGTCCACCACGAGAAGTTTCCTATGGCTTCTAAGCTGAGAGTAGCTCAGGCTCCAGGGAAGAACGACTCGATGAAATCTTCGGGCGGTGACCTTCGTGTGTTTAAACTTTCTAAAAATGGTGGGAAAGGAATAGCGCGAGCCTATGTCATCAATAAGAACTCTCACTACGACGCCTCTTTCACTGGCCTTCTTCAATTCAGAGACGAACATCGCGCCGGCCTCGTCATTGTCAAAGATGAAGGTGCTTAAATTGATACTAAGCTTGGCCTTGGACATCGCCTCAAGCATAGAGGGATAGGCCTCGTCCCCATTATTCAAAACCTCCAGAGAATTGCCATTTCTAAGGGGCATGCATACGACCTTTCGAGTGAGCGTCGAAAGATTTTGCAAGTTTTCTGGCAGGTCTCTGGGCGGGAATTCTTCAGGGGCCTCAGGCTCAAGACCGTCCTGTTTGTATATTTTCTTTGCTTTGCGCTCAATCCTATTTATTCCCAAGAGCCAATACAGAATGGCCCCCATAATAGGCGTAAATATGATAAGAGCGCACCAGCCTGCCGCGGAGCGTGGGTCTCTTTTCGTCATGACGGCATGTCCCGCCGCAAGCAGAGAGGCGATTTGGGCGGCCACAAGACCAAAAATGGCGCTAGGGTCTGAAGCGCTAAGGTGGCTCAAGTCAGTTATCATCAAGATAAGCTTAAGTAACTCGCTCTCCCATGGCCATTGAGCTTCCAGCTAGATGACCCGTTGTCCAAGCATTTTGAAAGTTAAATCCACCGGTGACTCCGTCAACGTCCAGTATCTCTCCTGAGAAGTGAAGGCCAGGAACCAATTTGCTTTGCATCGTTTTCAGATCAATCTCTTTAAGTTTGACACCCCCGCATTCCACAAATTCCTCTTTGAATCGGTTCTGACCTATTATTTGAAGAGGGCAGGAGAATAAATGGTCGCATAGACGATTAAAATCTTTCTTGCTCAGTTCGCCCCAAGTCCTTGCGGGATCTATAGAAAGATAGGAGAGAAAATTCAGCCAAAACCTATGAGTAAGCTCTCTAGGTCCCGCATTTTTCATTTGGGACTTTAAGGAATTTTCTTTTATGGCCTTCACCTTTTCCCGGGTGCGCTCTAAGTTTTTGGCCCCTGTCCAATTCACTATAAGTGAGGTCTTGTATTGGCATTTTTTCATTTCCCTGGCCGCCCAAGCGGAAAGCTTCAAGGCCGCGGGACCGCTAAGGCCGTGGTGGGTAATCAAAAGAGGACCAGATTGGTGAAATATTTTTTTAGGTGAGGAAAAACAAAGCTTCAAAGAAGCGTTTGAAAAGCTCGTCCCTGAAAGCCCCTTTAAAAGTGGATCTTTAATCTTAAAGCTAAAAAGCGATGGCGCCAATTGAGTGATTGTATGACCAAGCTCCGCTGCCAACTCGTGGCCCTTTTTGGCGCTTCCGGTGGCGATCAATATCTTTTTGGCCCGGGCCTTTTCATCTTCAGGGAGCTCTAATTCAAATTCTCCCAAAGGCTCGTCATAGACAAGTTTTCTAACAGGCGTCTTGGTGATTATCTCCACACCTTGCTTCTGCGCCTCCTCTATAAAACATTTCACAATGGTCTCAGAGGAGTGGGTGGAAGGAAACATCCTTCCATCAGTTTCAGAGATGAGCTTCACTCCTCGCCGAGAAAACCAATCAATGGTGTCTTGAACGTGGAAAAGATGAAAGGGGGACCTAAGCTCCTTATGCCCGCGAGGGTAGTTTTGGCAGAATCTCTGCACATCGAATTCGTTATGGGTCACATTGCAGCGACCGCCTCCAGAGATGCGCACTTTGCTTAGAAGTTTGGGAGAGCTTTCGAATATGACAATTCTTTTTTTAGGGCCAAGCTCTGCCGCTCGAAGGGCCGCGAAAAAACCGGAAGCTCCCCCTCCGATGATGGCGATGTCATAGTCTTGAGATTTCATGAAGGGAACATAAAACACAGGAGATCTATGGTCTATAATAAAAAAGGCCGCTTCAAAATAGAAGCGGCCTGATCTTTTCAAACGTGAATTGAATTCAGCATTTTAATAAGAGTCATCAGATTGAACATCAGAATCTATAGAGTCTGACTCAAACGATTCCTCATAATCTGAATCTTGAGACCTTTGGTCTTGAAGATTAGGCTCGTCGTCCCAAGTTTCTTCCTGCTGTTGAATTGAAGGGTCATCTAGCGAGTCCTGCCCTTCTTGGAACTGCTGGTCGCCCTCCTGATATTGGGGCTCCTGAACTGAGGAGTCATCAATAGTCTCTTCTTGCTCCTGGGCCGCAGGCTCGTCCACTGCGCCTTCTTGGTAGCTAGGTTCTGCTGATTGAAAGTCCTCATTCAGGCCCTCGTCATTCAGGCCCTCGTTAGAGCTTTCTTGTTGCTCTTGTGGAAGCTCATCAGAAATCGCCCCTTCAGAGCTGTCAACCTGCTCTTGGGGAGCGGTCGCTTCAACTCCGGTCTCCTGCTGCATTTGAGCAGCTCCTGACTCGTCTGTTCTGTTCATACCTCCCGCATAGGCGCTTCCAAGGCCAAAACTAAGAGCTAATATAAGTAAACTTCTCTTTTTCATAACAACTCCTTCCTAAAGTTATAATGGTTTGTCGTCTTGGCATTAAGGGTGCAACGACTATGCCATGAGAACGGAGGCAGATGCCCTAATAAGGGGATGGCTCTGGACTAAATCCTAAGAATATTAATGTCTTACGGAGATGGACATGTAAAAATGAAAGGACATTGACAGGGGCGTTAGGCAAAACCTAACCTTTAAAAAGCAAACAGCTGTTTTTGGTCAAACTATATTAAGATGATCAGAAAGATTTTTAAAAACACAAATAATAGAGGAAACAAAGCTCATGCAATTACGCAAAGAACTCGAGGGACTGAAGAGGGTCGTGGTAAAAGTTGGAAGTAATGTTGTCACCAAAAGCGATGGCCGCTGCGATCTGCGAAAGATGAGAATTATTGTAGAGGACATTATCGAACTGCAGGACAAGGGCATTGAGGTGGTATTAGTCAGCTCAGGCGCTGTTAGCGTCGGCAAGGCCTTTCTCAAAACTCATCTCCCTAAAGAAGGGCGGATCGATCTGCAACAATCTGCCAGCGCTATTGGTCAGCCTAAATTAATTAATAATTATTCATCTTTATTTGAGGAGCATCATAGGATTTGCTCACAAATTTTATTGACCCACGACGATTTCAGAAAGAGGAGGCGCTTCCTAAACGCCAAGAGGACAATTGAAGTTTTGCTTCAGAACAAGGTCACGCCGATTTTAAATGAGAACGACACTATTTCCTTTACTGAAATCACAGTAGGCGACAACGACCACCTTGCGGCCAGCGCCGCCCAAATGGTGAATGCCGACGCCTTGGTCATTGTGACAAGCGCCCAGGGGCTCTATGATCGCGATCCCGAGGAAGAGGGAGCGCAGCTCATAAAGAACGTGGGCTATGATGAGACCTTAGAGCACGTGGACATGTCGACTAAGACCAATGTGGGACGCGGTGGTATGGAGTCAAAAATTCATGCCGTTAACAAGGTGACTCCCCTTGGAATTAAGGCGATCATTAGCTCTAAGGACAATAATCGGATCGTCATGGACCCTTTGACTCAAAATATCGGGACCTACTTTGGCCCTAAGAGCGCCTATGATCCCGAACTCAGGAAAGCATGGCTCATCTCCACAAAAAAACTTAACTGCTATATTGAAGTGGACGAAGGCGCTTATCAGGCCCTTATTAAGGGCAAGTCGCTCTTTCCTAAAGGCATTATTGGGGCCGCGGGAGAGTTCTTCAAAGGCGATTGCGTGGACCTCATTTATAATGGACGGCCCTTTGCAGTTGGCGTGTCTGAATACGATATGGCCGATGTGGACAGAATCAAACGCAAGCACAGCGACGACATTGAAGAGGTCCTCGGATTTAAGGCCTCAAGTGAGGTCGTCAACACCACCAACCTCGTTTTAAATGAGAATTTCACCGCTGAAAGTGTGTAAACTAACAAAGGAAAATATATGAAAGTTCAAGAACTAGCAAAAAGCGCAAGAACCGCTTCTAAAAAACTTAGGGGCATGGACCACGAAACAAGAAAAAAGGTCCTGGACAAATTGGCAAGCGCTCTGTCTTCCCGCAAAGACGAGATCATCGAGGCCAATAAAAAAGATTTGGACTACGCGAAAGAGGCCAATCTTAACGCGGCCATGACAGATCGGTTAAAGCTTGATGGCCCTCGAATTGATGATATGGTCTCAGGTGTGAAGGCCATTTCAGAGCAAGAAGAAGTTGTCGGCTCATTTTTTAAAGAGTTTACTCAGGACAATGGGCTAAAGATCAAAAGACAGAGAATTCCCTTGGGAGTCATTCTTATGATTTTCGAGTCGAGACCAAATGTTGTCGTCGATTGCGCGGCCCTTGCCATAAAGTCCTCCAATGCCATTGTGCTCAAAGGAGGAAAAGAGGCCAAGCACTCAAACGAGATTCTTGGGCAAATAATTCAGAATGCGATCGGCGAATTCATTCCAAAGGAGTCGGTGCAGGTTCTTGCATCGGACAATCGTGAAACGGTAAACGAGCTTCTTAGCATGGACGAGTACATTGATGTGGTCATCCCCAGAGGCGGAGAACGGCTGATCGAGCACGTTTATGCGGAGGCAAAGATGCCTGTAATAGCCCACTTTCAAGGGCTCTGCCATATGTATCTTGACAAGGACGCTGACCTTGAGGAGGCCATCAAGCTCCCTGTTAACGCCAAAACTCAAAGAACAGGCGTATGTAACGCCATCGAAACTCTTCTTGTGCACAAAGATCTTTTGCCTAAGATCGCCAAAGATCTCACCAAGGCGCTTACAGACAAAGGCTGCGAGCTAAGAGTCGACAAAGACTTCATGTCGGCCGCCAAAACCGAGCTTAAGGCCGCCACCGAGGAAGACTGGGCGACTGAGTACCTGGAAAATATTCTTTCGATTAAAACAGTCGCTTCCATTGACGAGGCCATTGACCATATTGACAAATACGGCAGCCACCATACTGAAAGCATTGTCAGTGAAAACAGCGACGCTCAAAATAAGTTTCTTTCTAACGTGGACGCAAGCTGCGTGGTCGTAAACGCGTCCACCCGATTCAATGACGGCGGACAGCTCGGACTTGGGGCCGAGCTAGGCATCTCGACCACAAAAATCCACGCTTACGGGCCTATGGGAGCTGAGCAAATGACGACCACTCGCTTTGTGGTCATGGGCGAAGGACAAATTAGAGAATAATTTAAGGAACAATCTATAAAAAAAGGAACTTATTTATGATGGGCATTATTGGCTGTGGCAACATGGCAAGCGCGATTGTAAAAGGCATTAATCAGGTCTATCCCGATATTAAATTTTTGACCTTTGACCCAAAGAAAGAGGCGTCTGAAAAATTGGCCTCGGAAGTAGGCGGCAAGGCCGTGGAAGGGCTAGAGGGCCTTGCTGAGGCCGACTCGATTTTAATTGGCTGCAAGCCCCAGCACTTCTCCCAACTGGTCAAAGATCTAAGCGGAAAATTCGATCTGGCCTCTAAACATTATATCTCTATAATGGCCGCCATGCCGATTGAGAGCATAAAAAAGGCCTTGGGAGCAAGCAGAGTGACAAGGGTCATGCCCAACACTCCCATGCTTTATAACGAGGGCGTTTGCCTTCTTTTAAACTCTGAAGATGTGACAGAAAAAGAGGAGCAATTTGTGATGAAATGCTTCTCTTCCGTTTCCAAAGTTCACCTGATGGAGAACGAAGAAAGTTTTGATCAGGTCACGACCGTTTCCGGATCTGGGCCGGCCTATGTGTTTCAATTCGCCAAGACGATGGCCGACAAGTTGGAAAGCTGGGGCGTCGAGGCCAAGGAGTCGCGGGCCATCGTGGAGCAGCTCTTTATCGGGGCCTCAAAGCTTATGTCCAAAAGGCATGATATTACCCTAGAAGAACTTATTGATCAGGTAACCTCCAAAGGCGGGGTCACTATTGAGGCGGTAAAGGTGTACCGAGAGAACAATCTCACTAAGATTTCTAGCGACGCTCTAGACGCCGCCTTTAAGCGGTCTCAAGAATTGACCAACGAGCTTGGTAGGCTCTAGCCTCTATACCTTAACGCAATTTTAGTCCTGTCAGAGGGTCGAAATGACCCTCTGTCTAGCCCTCGCTTTTGCTCCCTTCGGAGGATCCCTATAATCTTTTAGGGCACTGCAATTCATTGGCGAGGTCATATGGTTCAGGTCGAACAAAGCACATTCTTTGCAAATGAGCCTGGATTTAGGCGGATAGCGGATTTGATGGCCGAGTATATCTGGATCAGCGATGAAAAGGGAAGGGTCCTTTGGCTCAACTCCACTTGGAAAAAGGTGACAGGCTTTGAGGGAGACCCAATAGACCTTGAAAAATGGCCGGACCTTTCTCGGAAAATTCGAAATTATCAACAGACTATAAGCTCCTATCGGCGCGCCATCCATTCGCAAGAAACTTGGGAAATTATTTGGTCCTTTTGGGACAAAGAGGGCAAAGAGAGGTGGCTGCTCGCGGTGGGCGTTCCCATTTTTGATAAAAAGGGAAACGTCTTCCGTTGGCTTGGGCATCACACAGACATTACTGAGCAGAAAGAAAATGAAAAGGAGCTAGGCCTGTCCAAAAGGCGCTATGAGCTTGCCACTCTTGCGACCATGGACCTTGTCTGGGACCTTGATATCGGGAAGCAACGGATGAAGTGGAGCCCGGCCATTAATAAGGTCTTTGGCCATGATCTGGACGAGCTGGAGACTTCGAGCGAATGGTTCTATCAACATATTCATCCAGAAGATAGGGAAAGGATCAAAAACAGTCTTGGTAGGGCCTTCGAGAGAAAACTTATTAGTTATCAAGAGGAGTTTCGTTTTGAAAAGGCCAGTGGGGAATTCGCCTACGTGATGAACAGAGGTTATCTTTTATTTTCAAATGAAGGTGAGCCCTTGAGAATGATTGGGGCCATGGCGGACATTACTTGGCAGCGCAAGGCCATTGAAACTTTAGAAGGGGCCAAAAAAGCGGCGGAAATCGCCAACGAGGCCAAGAGCGCATTCCTTGCTAACGTAAGCCATGAAGTGAGGACCCCTCTTAGCGCCATCCTAGGCTATGCGGAAATCATAAGAGAAATAGCGGGAGACAATAAAGAGCTTATTCAGTTCCTGGGCATTATTGAAAGAAATGGGCATCAGGTCTTGCGAATCATCGATGATGTTTTAGATCTTGCAAAAGTCGAGTCCGGAACACTTGAGATCCAAAAGGCCCGGTTTAAAACACAGCATCTTATTGATGATGTGAAGGCGCTCTTAGACGCCAAAAGGGCGCCGGGAGTGTCCTTTAAAGTCGAAAGTGACGCCAATCTGCCTGACGTCCTATGTTCTGACGTGACTAGGCTTAGGCAAATTATCGTCAACCTCGCCGGAAACGCTCTTAAATTCACAGAGAAGGGTGAAGTCGTTCTCAAGCTTGAGTATCGCAGGCCTCATCTGGTAATGACGATAAGAGACACAGGTCCAGGAATCAAAAAGGCCACACAAAAAAGCATTTTTGAGCCCTTTAATCAGGGCGACTCCTCAATATCAAGAAAGTTCGGAGGCACTGGCCTTGGACTCGCCCTGACTAAGAAACTCGCCAATTCCATGGGGGGAGACGTTTTTTTAAAGTGGAGCGAACCGGACATCGGAAGCGAATTCGAGGCCATTGTTGAGGCCGAGGTCCCAAAACAGAAAAAAAAGACGCAGGCCTCAGAGTCTAAGAGCAAATGTCCTCTAGAGAATAAAGATATTTTAGTCATTGATGACAGCGAGGACATTCGCATTCTCGTGAAGACTCTCTTGGGAAAAAAGGGCGCCCGAGTTGACTGCGCAAGTGGCGCGCATGAGGGGCTTAAGAATATCGCGCAAAAAGACTATGACATGATACTCCTCGATATACAAATGCCTGAAATGGACGGCTACCAGACCTTAAAAAAAATACGCTCTCTTGGCGTTAAGACTCCCGTGGCGGCCTTAACGGCCCACGCCATGAAAGAGGAAAAAGACAAGGCCTTTCTGGCCGGATTTTCAGGTTTCATCACAAAGCCTATGCAGGTCGACAGGGTCGTGTCCATGGTAAATTCACTCGGCCGCAGTATATAGCGCTCTTTTTGCAATACCTAACTAATATGCGTTTGAAAATTGCCCAAGTCGCCCCATTATACGAGTCTGTGCCGCCTAGGTATTATGGGGGGACAGAGCGGGTCGTACATTTTTTAACTGAAGGCCTTATTAAAAAAGGCCATGAGGTCTCGTTATTTGCTAGCGGAGACTCTCAGACAAACGCTCGACTGATGCCATGTTCACCAAAGGCCTTAAGGCTCGACTCTAGCGTGAGGGAGCCTCTCGCCTATCACGTTATGATGCTTGAGAGCCTACTGAACCATCAGAGCGACTTTGACCTGGTCCATTTTCACTGCGATTTTGCCCAGTTTTTAATTGGGCCTTTGCTCAATAGGCCCTTTCTGTCGACATTTCATGGCCGAATGGACGCGCCAGAGGTCGACCGACTGCTAAATTATTTCTCTGATCATCCTTTGGTCTCTATATCCAATAGCCAAAGAAAGGGGACCGGGAGAAATAAATGGAGCGACACAATTTATCATGGTCTGCCTAAAGAGCTTTATCGCTACAACGATTCGCCCGACGATTACTTCGCTTTTCTTGGAAGGACAAGCCCGGAGAAGGGGCTCGTGGACGCCATTGAAATTTGCAAAAGATTAAATATCAAATTAAAAATCGCCGCCAAAATCGATGAAAAGGACCTTCGCTACTTTGAGCAAGAAATAAGGGGCCTCTTAGATCATCCCCTCATCGAGTATGTGGGGGAAATTGGCGAGGCCCAGAAGCAGGACTTTTTAGGGAACGCATTGGCCCTTTTATTTCCGATTAAATGGCCTGAGCCTTTTGGCATGGTGATGATTGAGTCCTTTGCCTGCGGCACCCCCGTGATCGCCTACAATCAAGGCAGCGTCCCCGAAGTCGTTGACCATATGGTCAGCGGGATCATCGTCTCCGGTCCTGAAGAGGCCTTGGCCGCCGCGAAGAAAATCAAGGAACTTGAACGAAGAAAAGTTAGAGAGCGCTTCGAGAAGAGGTTCTCTCAGGAAGTAATGGTCGATAGCTATGAAGCGCTTTATAGGAAGTTAATTGTGGATCGTTCTTCCCGTCGTCAAGAGGAGAGATATTATGGGTGAAGAGTCAAAACATTTAGACCCGTTTGTTATGTCCCTCAATCATGGCGAGACCTTTGGCGTTTTTAACCGCCACGGAGACATAACAGAGGTGGGAGAGTCTTCCCAAGGCGTCTTTTTTGGGGGAGCAAGGCATCTTTCAAAACTTGAACTTACGCTTAATGGGAAAAAACCAAATCTGCTGAGTTCAACAATTAGAGAGGACAATGATAGCCTAACGGCCGACCTAGCAAATGAGGAGTTTCTAGGCCCCTCGGGGACTATCTCCTCCAATACGGTGCACATCAAAAAAGAGGAGTTTATTGAAAACGATAGTTTTCGAAAAAAACTTTTCCTTAGAAATTATAATGACAAAAAAGTCGCGCTCAAAATAGAGGTCCGCTTTGGAGCGGACTTTAGCGATGTGTTTGAGCTGAGAGGCTTTCATTCAGAAAAAGAAAAGGCGCCCTGTCTAAGCTCCTGTCAAAAAGGCGACGGCCTCATTTACACCTACAAGGGGCGGGACGGACACATGAGGAAGACCTTTATAAGATTGGAGGAAGGTGAGGGGAAGTTTGAGGGCGAGGCCCTTTTTTTCGATATCACACTGCCGCCTAAAGAGCTGGTGACTTTGTCCTTAATAGCCGAGTTTCACAGCGAGGAACCTGGCATAAAAGGAAGAAGCGTTCCGGTGGAAGGCCTAAAGAATAGGGTGCCCTCGATTGAAACAGACAACACGCATTTTAACCACTGGATCAAACGCTCCGCTCTTGACCTTTTGGCGCTTTTTGCGACCTATGAAGGAACTATTTATCCCATGGCGGGCGTTCCCTGGTACAACACCCCTTTCGGCAGGGACGGGCTTATAACAGCTTTTCAGACCCTTTTTGCGGCCCCTTTTATCGCAAAGAATGTGCTTGAATTCTTGGGGCGAACACAGGCCCGAAAAGACGACCCAATGCGGGAGAGCGAAGAGGGAAAGATTCTGCACGAACTTAGAAAAGGGGAACTCGCGAATATTGACGCCCTTCCCTTTAAGAAGTATTACGGCTCGGCGGACTCCACCTTTCTATGGATATGGCTTTTTGAGTTATACTATGAGCGAACGGGAGATCAGGCCTCCCTCGACAAACTTTGGTCGTCCTTCGAGCTCGCTTGTCAGTGGACAGAGAACACCATAGACCAAACTGAAGACGGTCTCTACACCTACACAAAGAGAAATCCCGATGGACTAGACAATCAATGTTGGAAAGACTCCTGGGACTCGATCAGCCATAAAGACGGGTCCTTGGCCGAAGGGCCATTGGCCGTGAGCGAAGTTCAGGGCTACGCTTATAGGGCCTTTGTTGGGGCCAGCAGGCTTTATGGCTATAGAGGCGAGCATGAAAAGGCCAAGCGCTATAAACAAAAGGCAAAGGATCTAAAGAGAACTTTCAACGAGAAGTTTTGGTCAGAAAGCTTAGGCTTCTTTTCTCTGGCCCTCGACGGAAAGGGAAGGCCTTGCGAGGTGAAGTCTTCAAATATAGGGCAATGCTTGGCGACAGGAATTATTGAGCAGGACAAAGTTGAGAGGGTCTCAAAAGAGCTCATGAGGCGTGAGCTCTATTCAGGGTGGGGGGTGAGGACCTTAGGCCATGGGAGGCCCGCTACAATCCAATGAGCTATCATAATGGCTCTATTTCGGCCTCATGACAACTCCATCATATGCTATGGGCTTAAGGCCCAGGGGCAGAGTAGGGCCTTTCATAAACTTTCCATTGGCCTATTCTCAGCGGCCAAGCACTTTGAGCTTCTTAGGCTTCCCGAACTCTTTTGCGGCTTTTCCCGCGTCACCCATGAGGCCCCGACCCTTTACCCTGTCTCATGCTCGCCTCAAGCGTGGGCAAGCGGCGTTGTCTTTCTCATGATACAGTCCATGCTTGGACTTCGATTTCACACAAAAGAAAAAAGACTTTGTTTTGATTGTCCAGAGCTTCCCGTGTATCTTGGAAAATTAAGCGTGAGGAACTTGAAAGTTGGTGACAATGTCTTCTCATTCACTATTAGGCGCGCTGGAGACAAAGACGCGACAATTGAGTTAATCGAAAGACCAAAGGACTGGAGTGTGAGTATTCTAAAATGAGATGTTTAGTAGCGTTTTTATTCATTATAAGCTTTTCTTCTATGGCCTCCGAAGTCAAATGGAAAGAGGGCTGGTACGCGGGCATTAATTATTCCTACCTGGACCTTCTTGTGCCTAGCAAGCTTGGAGCAAGTGTCGGGAAACAAGACGACAATAACGACGCTTGGGAATTAGAGTATTTGAGCGGCGCAATCTCTGATCCTCTCATTATGAAAGATATTGGCTCTGTGACTGATCAGCGTATATCTTTTATAAGAAAAAAGAATATTTGGTTTAAAAGCTTTTATTTCGCTTATGGAATTAGCTACTTCAAGCTGAGCGTCAACCTTGCAGACGACATAGCCAAAGCTTTGGCCAGCGACGCTCCCTCTGGAGACATCGTCGACGCAAGGGCCTTGGGAACCCATCTCTCTATTGGAAATATGTGGAAAATTGGAAAACACGGATTTTTTGGCGTGGACTGGATCGGATGGTCCCAGCCATGGATAAGATTAAAAGAGGAGTCCAGCGCTGTGGACTATCTTGTGGAGGAAGATAAGAGGGACAAAGTTCACGACGCACTTTCGGTGGTCTATAAGGTCCCTAGGCTTTGGGTCCTAAAGCTTCAAGCGGGCTACCGGTTCTAAAATAGTCCCATTCCTTTGGCATTTTTCATCATTTCTTCTTTCTCTTCGTCAGACATATTCTCCACCATCTCTTGCATCTTTTTGAGCTCGTCCGGGCCCATTTGAGACATCATCTCTTGCGCCTTTTTAAACATGTCCGCCTGGTCCATCTGCGCCGCTTCTTTAGAGAACACAATCTTCTCTGTTCCCACCTCCCCAATTATCTGGCGCCGCCCCTTCAGCTCTTCGAGAACCTTATTAAAGCTTAGATTGAGATTGTCCGCCGCCTCGTACATCTTCTCTGTGGGAAGGCTTACTTTCTTGCTTGGAAAGCCGTTGGACTCTAAAGTTTTGATGATTTTTTCGATAAATTCTTGCATGGGCCCTTTATAGGCCAAATTGCCGGCTTTTTCAACGGCATTTAAGGCATCAAATCTCTCCAATTCTTTGGACATCGGAGATAATGACTTGGCAATCGTCTAGGTCCTTTTCCACCACTCCCTTGATTAAAAAAGATCCTCCAAGCATAAGCAGGTCGCTAAATTCATCATACTGATCTGGAAAAAGTGTTGTGTTATACGTCCCCCCATCGTCGGCGAAGGTGATAAAGGCCATGCGCCTATCGTACTTGGCCCGAACCGGCTTAAGGCTCACTTTCTGCCCATAGAGAATCACTTCCTTGCCCTTATTTTTAGGGATCGCTCCAGAGGGGAGGATCGCTTGGTTTTTTAAAAGGTCCCGGTAGAGAAACCAAGAAGGGAAAGTCACAAAGCCATCTAGATACTCTTGCTCCCAGAGAATCATTTTCTCTTTTGGATACTCGGGGATATTTGCTCTTAGAGCGGGCAGACTCTTCTCTGGCGCTAGGGCCCCTGATTTCTTTGCTTGCCTCTCATAGACCATCCACATAAGTTTTGCGTTAGTGAGCTTATTTTCGCCCTTGCCTCGAAGGCATCCAAAAGAGCGGGCCTTGACGAGGCTCTTGGCGTCAGAAAAACTTGGTTCCACGCGATTAAAAAAGTCCTCCATAGAGAGAAAGGGGCCGAGCGCTCTTTGCCCGAGAATCTTATCTATAGTCTTTTTCTTCACGTTTTTTAGTTGCTGAAGGCCTGTTCGAATCTCCATGCCTTTTCCCTTGTACTCATACTGGCTTAGATTCACATCAGGCGGAAGAATAACAACGCCCATGCGACGCGCCTCATTTAAGTAGTTTTCTATATTGCCCACGTAAAAGCCGCCTCCATTGGAAATCGTGGCCGCCATAAATTCAGCTGGATAGTGGGCCTTGAGATACGCGGACTTATAGGAGACAAGCGAGTAGCTATCGCTATGGGGCTTGCAAAAGGAGTAGCCAGCGAAAGACTCAATATCAAACCAGAGCTTTTCTATGTTCGCTAGCGGCACTCCTGATTTCTTGCAGCCCTCAAAGAACTTGTTCTTATAAAAGGCAAGCTTGTCATTCTTGGCCTTTTTGGCGAGGACTTTTCTAAGCTCATTGCCCTCTTGGCTGGTGAATCCCGCCAGCGCCTTGCTCACTCGCATCACGTCTTCTTGATACACCATCACTCCAAAACTCTGGCCTAGGATTGTCTCAAGCTTTGGATGCAGAAAATGAAAGCGCCCGCCATGAAAGCGGCGAATCAGCTCCTTCACTTGGGTCATGGCCGCGGGCCTAATAATGGAGCAGATAATCGAAAGGGTGGAGAGTTTATGGTCCCTCATGGTCTTTAAAAGTGTTTGGCAGCGCGGGGACTCGAAGTGGGTCACGCCCACAGTGTTCCCTTTCACAAAAAGCTCTTGGGCCTTTTGGTCTTCTTGAGGACGCATCTTTTGATAACAAATGTCCTCAACTTCATTCACTCGAAGCTCAGTGATCACATCGCGAATGACGCCCAGACCTCGGTTTCCGAGAATGTCGGTCTTCACAAGGCCCGCTAGCTCTGTTTGGTCTTTTTCCCAGTGGATCACAGGAAGTCCCTTGGCCGAGATTTCCACGGGAACATATTTTTCGATCGGACCAGGCGTCACAATAACGCCTCCGCAGTGAACACTTAAGTGGCGCAAGCAGCCTTCGATTCTTTCCGCGATATGAATGACCTTCTGCCAGAGGCCGCTAAGCTCGACTTTGCCGAGACGGTCTAGCGTGTAGGAGATCTCGTCCTCTTTTATGCCAAAGACCTTGGCGACTTCTCTAAGAGCGGACCTTTCTCTTAGATAGTTGTGATTGGCGACCATGGCCGCTCGCCCTTGATACTTTTCAAAGATCGCCTCCAAAACATCGTCTCTTTGGTCCGAGGGAAAGTCCACATCAATGTCCGGCGGGTCCATTCGGTCCACATTCATAAATCTGTCAAAGAGAAGGTTTTCTGCTATCGGGTCCACATGGGTGATATGCAAAAGATAATTCACAAGACTCGCAGCGCTTGAGCCTCGGCCGCAGGTGTACTCGCAAAGCGCCGCCATCTCTTCCACATTGAGAAAATAGGAGCAGAAGTTTTTATGGGCGATAATCTCTAGCTCGTACTCAAGGCGCTCAAAGGCTTTTTTCTGCTCGTCTTCAGTCCTATAGCGTTTGGGAATCGCTTTCTTGCATTTCTTTCGAAGAATTTCTTCGCAGTCCTTTTCTGTGAGTCCATTATGGCCTGGCATAATATTGCCCTGAAAGAACCAATCATAAGTCAGCAGGCCTGGAAGACTCTTATTATTCTCAATCGCTTCTGGATAGGGGGCAAAATAGCTCTCAAGCTCTGTCTTCGTTTGAAAGCGGCAATGAATATTATGATAGCGACTTGTGTTTAGGCGCCCCATGGTCGTGTTTTCATCAATCGCTCTCAGGACTCTGTAATAAGGCTCTTCACTTTTTTCGATATAATGGACTTTATTATTGGCAATTATTGAAACACCTGACTCTTTCGCCCATACAACATCGCTGTGGTCAAAGAGTCCTCTCGTGAGTTCAAGATAAACATGAAAACCTCGCATCGACTCTAAAAAGGTCTTATCAAAGGAGACAAAGATGAGGTGTTTCTGATAAGGGAGAAGAACCTCTCTTGCTCTTTTTAAATCAAAGCTTTTTTCTTGCTTCATGCGGCTCAAAAAAACACAGAGTCCTTCATAACCGACACGATCACGCGCTAGGGCCAAAAAGTGGAAGTCTTGGTGAATAATCTCGCTTCCCACTGCCGCCTTGACGCCAATCTCTTGCGCGTTCTTCAAAAAATTGGGGACGCCATAGAGTCCATTGGTGTCGGTAAGAGCGACTAGCTCGCCCCCTTCCTCCTTTGCTCTCAAAATGAGCTCGCTAGGCGCATTAAGCCCGTCCATGGGGGAGAAACAGGAGTGGAGGTTTAAATAATTCACGAGACCTCTTTTCCTAGTTTGAGCTTTCTTGGGAACCTCTTATTGATTTGGTCCATCGCGTCCATGAGGGGCTTTTTAGGATCTTCGAGAAGGCTTAACTGGGTTTCTTTTCGAGAGAGGTCCATAAGCTCTAGAGCGAGGTAGCGAACAGAAGTTCTTCGAGTAAAAAGAAAACCAAGACTTCGCTCGAGCTGCGCCTGCGCTTCATGAGCGTATTCAATATGGTCGCGAAGCTCGACGACTCTCTCAAGATATTTATAGTCCGCGTAGCGAAGCGCCACCTTGAACTTTTTCGAGAGAAATGACTTCGCCCTCATGCGAGCAAAGGCGTTTGCGGCAAGAGTGTTAAGTATTTGTGAGAGCTTATTGAGCTCATTTGTCTCCTCTAAATGCGCGTCCACAAAAATGCTTGGCTCATGCTTGGGTGGAATGACTGGTCTGTGATCGATGCCTCTTGCCATCTCAAAGATAAGCTCATGGCTTCCGGGAAAGAAGGCCTCGAGGGTCATAAGATCTAAAGACTTTAAGTCTTTAACACTCACAAGGTTTAAGTCTTCAAAAATATCAAAGGACGACTTTTGAAGCTCCTTTACAACTGGAAGCGCTCTATTGGGAAAGGGCTCAAGAAAGGACTCCGCTCTTTTCTCCATCACGCTAAAGACGTCTTCTTCCACTTGATAGGGATTGGTCGCCGCCTTGGCGACAAGCTTATTCGCCGCGACTCCTAGGCGTGGGCGCAAATTAAATGAATAGGAGATCGTTTCCTTGATCTTTCTCGCAAAGGCCTCGGGGCGACCATAGAGCTTATCAAATCCCGTAAAGTCGAGATAAATCTTTCCCGCTCCCGCGTCTTCAAATAGAGGCGTCATACGCGAGGCCTGATGCAAGAGCTTCTTATGAACTGATTGGTAAAGATCCGGATTAGGCGGAGCAATTTTAAGAGAGCGCTCGATCCTCTTTGCCACCACAAGCTCCATGCCTTTTGTGATGCCCAGGGACTTGGCCTCAGGGGAGGCGTCCCAGATCTTGGCGCTATCAGAATTGAGCGGGGCCACGACCGCCGGACGTTCCTTCAGAGCGGGATCTTTTACCCTCTCCACTTCCACTAGAAAGGAAGATATGTTAAGAAAGTCCACGGTTCGCTTATTCATACTTACCGTTTATTGTCCGTAACTTTTCCGTAAATGTCCAGTAGGAATTATCTGTCTATCGTGAATATATGTGTTCAAAATCACATGAGAATAAGGCAGTAAGGCTTTTTATAAAATCCTAAGTTGTGCGGCGATGGGGAAATTGCTAAGATTTAGAAGCATCACAGGTGGAGGGATGTTGCTGCATCCCTCCCAAAGATCACCTCATTTCTGAAATACGCAATAAAACGTAAATCAGGAAAATGAGGATCAACACCCTTGTGATGTCTTCCATAAACATACCTTGTGGTAAGGCGCCCTTCATTGGGCGTTATGGAAGATCTAAGGCTTTTATCAAAAAGCCTAATTCAATGATGGAAGTTTTAGTTCAGGGGACCTTGAAGGTTCAGAAATGAAAAGGCCACCGACCCAACTAACTTAGAATATAGTTTGATAAGACTCTATTTAATCAGAGTCTCAGGCCCTGGAATTGAATAAGCTTGAGCCCAGGGTTAAAAATATTGAATGAACGCTCAACAAGGTAAAATCAAAGCATCCTATCTCTTAGCAGTCCCTGCTCTTTTCGCTATCGTAATTGCCATTCACTATGGAGCGGGAGAGGACGCCTCTTTCATGGGGTATATAAGCGGATTCTTTCAAGAGCTTCTGGGCGGAGGGAAAACCGTTTGGGAAAAAATCATCTTCGCGGGCATTGTTATCGGCGTTGGCAACGCTCTCTTTATGCCTATCAATGTTCTTTTGGTCGCGACCGCAATTTTTCTTCCTGGCTGGCCCGCTTTTGGAGCGTGCATGTTTGGAGCGCTACTGGCCGCGGCCTTGGGATATGGATTCGGTTTTTTTGTGGACGATTCCTATCTGAAAGAAAAATTTGGAGAAAAGTATGAGCTTGCGACTCGCGAGATCTGCAAAGACGGCCTGAAGTCGGTCATCATTCTTTGCTTTGCTCCCATCGCTCCCAACCTCCTCACTAATGTACTGGCCGGAGTCTGCCGTGTTCATCTTTGGAAGCTTTTCCTTGGGACCATTATTGGCTTCTTGCCAGGGATCACCATTCTCACCTTATTAGGCAGAAAGATTCGCCACATGGTCGAAGAGCCTGGATGGCAGACCGGCGTTTGGCTAATCGCCTTGGCAGCTCTCCTCTTCTTGTCTTATAAGATAAGCAAAAGAGTGCAGGCCAAAATCGGGCGAAAAGAGTCAAAGAGCTAAGGCAAAAGCCTTTGCTCTTTATACTGATCATCATCATATGCGTCTTGGCGCTGAATTTCTTTTTCGTCCGGAAAAGGCACACTTTCCCCGTCGCAGGCGCTAAACCCAAATCCAATCGCGATAAAAATAAATAGTAGCCTCATCCACGACTCCTAGCGCGTAGAGATCTCGTCATTTTCGAGATTTTCCACATTTCCCTCTTGCGCCACCTCTTGCTCTTTTATCTCCTTGCGACTCTTTTTGCCGCGATCATAAAGGGAGCGCTTGTGAACGACTGTCTTTTTTGATCTGTCTTTTCTATTTTTGTTTGCCATATGTCCATCTCCTTTGCTTGTGGAACGCTATATGCACCTTTAAGATGTGCAATCGCGGTTCCGAATAGAAAAGGTGAGAGTGAAAATGGACGAAAAACAGATTGTTGATTTCTTATTAAAGTCAAAGCACCTCTTTAAGCCTCACCCCTGGCATGGGATTGAGCCTTGGGCCGACAAAAACAAAAATATCTTAAATGTTTTTATAGAAATGGTGCCCGATGACACTGTTAAATATGAGTTAGACAAAAACTCTGGTTATCTCAAGGTGGACAGACCGCAGAAGTATTCGAGCATTATACCCGCCCTCTATGGGTTTATCCCCAAGACTTATAGCGATGAACTCACCGCCGATTATAGCCGTAAGGCGACTGGACGCAAAGGCCTTGTGGGGGACAAAGATCCGCTCGACATATGCGTCCTGACAGAAAAACGAGTGAGAGCGGGAAATCTTTTATTGGAGGCCATCCCGATTGGAGGCTTTCGTATGCTCGACAATGGAGAGGTGGACGATAAGATTATTGCGGTCTTAAAAAATGACGCCTTTTATGGGGACATTAAGGACATTTCAGAGTGCCCTGTAGGGGTCGTGAATAGGTTAAAGCATTATTTCTTAACTTATAAGCAGATTCCTTCCGGAGAAAAACCAATCGCTGAGATCACCCATCTCTATCACGCGGACGAGGCCCAAGAAGTGATAGATCGGGCAAGCAAAGACTATCAAAAAGAATTTCGTATTATCTAAAAAAAAGACCGGCCTTCGCTGGCCGGCCTCGACTAATTAAAGTTTAATTTAATTAATTCTCTGAACCTTCTGTGTTGTCCATTGCGCTGTCATCACGGAAGCCTTCTTCATCTTGAAGAAGCGAATCGTCTTCCTGCTGTTGCTGCTCCTCATTGATTTGCCCTTCATCGCTATTCATTGAGTCGTTTTGCCAAGATTCTTCTTGTTGGTTTTGCGGCTCAATTGTTTCCGCATCACGGCCAGCATCACAAGATACGAAGCTAAAAAGTCCTAGAATTGCTAAGAGAGCGAAAATATTCCTTCTCATAACCTTCTCCTTTGTTTAGATCATTTAAAAAGATCTACGTTAATATCCGTCTTTCCTAATCGCCTTAATTGGCCATTTAGACTGTTGTTCATGGACATACAAGCAAGACCTTTGCCATAAAGAAATTAGGCCATTTTAAATTATCGCGCTAAAGGAGAATTTAGCTCTCTGGGGCGCTTTGTTTGCATCGTTATAGCGCTAGGCGCTAGCAAAGGAGATAGAATGGGTTCACTAAGAGAGAAAGGATCAGTTTGGGAGGCGGGGCACGCTGGTGAGGCCATCGCGGGATTTTTTCCAAAACTTGGTGGAGACACTCGTTGCGATGTGTGTGTGATCGGAGCTGGAATAACCGGAGTCACTTTGGCCTATGAACTCTCAAAGAACGGAGTCGATGTTGTCCTCATAGAAGGGGAGCGTCTTGGAGCTGGAACCACAGGCTCGACCACGGCCTTTCTTGATCCCTACTCGGACAGATATATTCATGAGCTTTTAGACTCCCATGGGGTGACTAAAACACAGTCCGTAATCGAGTCTGGCCAAGAGGCCATCAAGCGCATCGAAGAAATCTCAAAGCATTTTGGGATCGACTGCGGCCTTAGAAGAGTTGAAGGCAGCTATATCGCCCAAAATCACGAAGAAATGCGTTTCTTAGAAAAAGAACAAGAGGCCTGCCTAAAATTTGGACTTGCGGCCAAATTAAAGATTGAGCCTAAGGCCCCTTTCAAGTGCCAGGCCATGCTCGCTCTAAAAAATATGGCCCAATTTGACCCTCTCGCGTTTCTGTACCCGCTTGCTAAGGCCTCCAAAAGACTTGGCTGCAGGATCTTTCAGCAGACAAAAGCGAGAAGCGTGTCAGAAAATGAGGTGGTCACAGATGAGGCCACCATAAAGGCCTCGCATGTCGTCATGGCGACCCACACTCCACTGGGTTTTCATCCGGTGCTTCAAGGAAAAGTCTTTCCTTTTCAGTCCTACGTTATTGGAGCAAAAATTAAGGAGAAATTCCCTTGCGCTTTATTTCAAGACATGAAGGACCCGTATCACTATATGAGAAAAACCTCTTTGAACGGAGAGGAAATCGTTCTTTTTGGCGGGGCCGACCATAGAACAGGAGAGCAAGGACAAGATCCTTATGGGGCTCTTCAAGCATATGCCAGGTCAAAATTCAGTGTGGAGTCTGTCGAGTTTGCTTGGTCCGCGCAGTTTTTTATGTCGGCCGATGGTCTGCCCTATATTGGAAGAGTCTCCAAAGAGTCCAATCTTTGGTTTGCCTCAGGTTTTGAAGGAAACGGCATGGTCTTTGGCGTGGTGGCCGCTAACGTCCTGTCAGACTTGATTCAAGGCAATGTTAATGAGTTCGCTCACGTGTATGATCCTCATCGTCTTAATCTGGCCCTCTCAGGCAAAAAACTTATCAAAGAAAACCTGGTCTCTGCCAAAGACTTCATCAAAGACAGAATTGAAAAACCAGTAGAGGACATAACAAGCGTCAAAAAAGGGGAGGGCAAAATTATTAACCACAATGGCTCCCTCACCGCCGCCTACAAAGACTCCACTGGAGGAGTGCATTTGATGAGCCCTGTTTGCACCCACGCGAAGTGTCACGTGCGCTGGAACGAGCACCAGGACTCCTGGGACTGTCCTTGCCATGGCGGACGATATAAGGCCACGGGCGAGGTCTTAAGCGGACCGCCAACCGAGCCACTAAAGGCTGCGGACAGAGAAGAAGAATTTAAAGAAAATAAAAGAGGGCCGGAAACCGGCCCTATGGAAAAGGCCCCTGATTAACGGGCCTGACTAATTTTGATCTTTTTCATTCGGCCATCGCCCAAGGACTCGGACTTAAAGTCGCTTCCCTCAAGGTGCTTGTGAATGATTCTTCTTTGAGCAGGATTAAGAGGCCTTCTAAGAGTTACCGGTCTTCTTGTTTGCTTAATTCTTGTTTTTGTTTTTTCGACTAATTGAACCAAATCTTCTTCTTGGTCTTTTTTGCCTTTTTCGTCTTTGGCTTGGCCTTGCTCCACTGTTGCCCGAATTTTTACGTTTCTGGCGGCGTTGAGTTTGTCTTGAAGAAAGCCGTAGGTAAGTGTTTCAAAAGACTTTAGAAGCGCCTGACGATTAGTCAAAAGTAGTCCCAGATCATTGCCTTTAAATACGAGGTCTAGATCACCACGATTTTGATGCACGCTCACATAAACGTCTAGCTGGGTCTTTTTAACGAGCTCGATAAGAAAAGGAAGAACAATTCTCTTAAGCGGCTTTGGATAAAAACGGAATTTATTAAGCCTAGGTCCAAAAAAGAAAAACTTCTTAGATCCCTTTTCTAACACCTTGGAAGCGATCATATTTTTGTCAGTGATATTAAAGTGGGCCATGGCCTCTTTTCTCGCCTTATCGAAGTCATAAGACTCAATATCAAAATCTCTTCTTTCTGGTTTTTTGTCAGGTCTGCTTTCCCCTGATTTTTTGGAGGCCTCTTTTCTTGGACGGTCTTTTCCTTCGCCTGTCTTGGCGTCGCGTTTATCGTCTCTTCTGCCATCTTTTCTTGTGTCTCTTCTAGCGTCTTTTGCGCGGTCTCTTGCGCCGTCTCTTGCGCCTCTGCTTCTGTCAGAGCCTCGGGCATTCTCATCGATCACTTGCAATGTCCTTCTGTCCACGCGCGGCCGCTTTCCGATGTCATGATCAAAGTCTTCATCAGTCAGGTCCATCTTCGGAATCTTAGAGTCTATGAGCTCATATATATCGTCTAGGTGCTCGCAATCTTCATAGGCGCAAAGGCTAATGGCCTCGCCTTCCTTGCCAGCTCTGCCGGTTCTTCCGATTCTGTGAACATAATTGGCCGCCTCCTGTGGGAGGTCATAATTTACGACCAGGTTAACGTCTTTTATATCCAGTCCTCGAGCGGCAACATCGGTGCACACGAGGATTGTGACCTTGCGGTCTCTAAATTCTTGCATAAGACGGGTTCTCTTATTCTGGCTAAGAGCTCCCGAAATGGCCTTGGCCGGAAAGCCAAGCTGGGCCAACCATTCTGCGACCACATGGGTCTGAATTTGTGTATTGCAAAAGACAATGGCATAGGTGTCTTTATGGTTTCTTAGAATATTCACCAAAAGCGGCATTTTTTCTTTTGAGTCAATAAGGGCCAACTTCTGATCGATATTATCGACGGTAAGGTCGTCCACATTCAGTCTCAGCTCAAGCGGGTCTGAGTGAAGCCTATAGGCCAGACGCAGAACTTCTTGGTTAGAAGTCGCGGAGACCATGATGAGTTGCCTGCTCTTTGGGGCCTTGCTAACTATGGCCTCAACGTCTTTTTGAAATCCCATATCGAATAGTCTGTCGGCCTCGTCAAAAACAACGCCCTTCACTTTGGTAAGCGAGGTGGACTTTTGTCTTAGAAGGTCCAAAATTCTTCCTGGAGTCCCAACGAGAACATGGGGCTTTTTGGCCAACAGCTCTTTTTGCTTTTGGATGCTTTCACCACCAATAAGGCATACAGTGGTGATGCCCATTTCCGTGCCAAACTCTTTAAAGACCTTATCGGTCTGCTGAGCCAGCTCTCTTGTGGGGCTAAGCACTAGATATAGCGGCTCTCCGTCTTCAGGAGTAAGCTCTTTATGTTTGGCAAGGTCCTCTAAAATAGGAATCGCAAAGGAGCCAGTCTTGCCGCTTCCGGTCTCGGCCTGAGCAAAGATGTCTTTGCCTTCGAGGATCGGTTTAATGGTCATTTCCTGAATGGGCGAGGGCTTTGTGAAGCCTGCCTTATCTAGACCTTTAATGAGTTCTGGGTTGAGATCGAAGTCTCTAAACGTGTGTTCTGTTTCAGTGTTTTGCATGCGATCTTAAGATAAACGCTTTATCGCCCTTAGGCAATAGTGAATTCATATAATTAGCTTAGAGCACATAGCTGTCTTTATTTTTCCCGCGCAGAATAAAATAGAAGATAAGGCCGATGAGCGCGCCTCCTAAATGCGCTCCGTGTCCTATGGGAAGGCCTCCACCTTTAGTCTGAGCGATGAGTCCCCAGAGGTCGAGGCCTATAAAGATAAGGGCGCCCCATATTGCCCGCACTGGAACGAAGCCAAGCAGCAAGATTTTCTTTTCCGGAAACATTAAGGAGAAAAGCAGTATCACCCCCGCGATAGCTCCGGAAGCTCCTAGAGCGGGCATATTAGGCTGGCCAATCAAAAAGGCGCTCGTAAGGGCATGGGAAAGTGATCCGCTAATTCCTGCAATCAGATAAAAGAGAAGGAAAGTCCGCTTGCCAGTGACTTGGAGGACAATGGGACCGAAACTATTAAGGACAAACATATTTATAAAAATATGAAAGAAGGCATTATGAGAAAACACGGAGGTAAGAAGAGTCCACCAGCGCCCATGGAAAAGGGCGCTAAAGCTGACCAGAAAGTTCATGCCCATGAATTGGATATCTTGGTTATAAATGGCATACTGCCAAGCGAAAAACACCCCAATATTGATCATTATGATGCTGCGGATCAGGGGGGACTTATAAAAAGGATTAATAAAGCGTCTCATATTGAGTTGGAATTATATCTGTTTTTACAGTGACTTGCCAAAACAACTTTTTTATTTAGTTATATATGGCCTAGACAAAGAGGTTTTGCGTTGGTCGCGCGCGGTGAGGCGGATATAGTGGAGCCATGAGAGAGTTTCCGCCCCAAAAACAAATTTTAGTCATCGAACCAGATCAAGACTTGCTAGACGAGCTTCAAGAAGAGTTGAGCGAGATTGGGCTTGAAATAAGGGCCTTTAGGAGCGGAGTTGATGCTCTGAACTCCCTTAAGGAAGGATTTCCCGACTTTATTCTCACCCCGCATGACGCTGCCGGTTATGAGGAGAATAGTTTTGTGAAGTCTTTGGCAAAACTAGGTCTTCTGAAGCACATCCCAGTCATTGTGACAGGGCATGAGTCTTATGAGTCCATGCGCGACCTCGAGGTCTTCTTGAAAAAGGACGCCTCTGAGATTCCCAGTTTTGTGATGGCGCTTGCTTGCTAGTTAAGGCGGCTATCCAAGTCTTTCTTGAATATGTCCCGCCTCTTTATTGAGCTCATGGAGTTGTTCGTTTAGGTTTAGGTAGTCATAGAGAACGCCCACTAAAAATAGCCCGCCAGTTGCCAAGTAAAGAACGCCCGTGATCCATTTTCGCTGATAAAAGCGGTGAACACCAAACACGCCCAAAAAGGTGAGAAGCGCCCAGGCGAGGTTATAATCATAAGGACCTTCCATGTATTTGAAGTCCGCCTTTCTGTCCATGGTGGGAATTAGAAAAAGGTCAACAAGCCAGCCCACGCCGAGAACGCCAAAGGTCAGAAAGTAGATCGTCCCGCTAATGGGCCTTCCGTAATAAAACCGATGAGCTCCCATGAAGCCAAAGATCCATAAAAGATAGCCGAAGATCGGGCTATGAGTGTCGTTGACTAATAAATTTTTCTCAAAAGATCTATTGTCCATGCCTTTATTATTCACTAAATCTTTCGGACTTAATAGCGATAATTTTATCTTCAATTTTGCTATAGCCATCAGGCCCCACTCCCTCAACTTCAGCAAGTTGTTTGGAAGACGTGTACTGGCCTCGCTTCATTCTCTCTGCAACAGCGTTCATTGCCGCGTCACGCGACATGCCCAAGAAAGCAAAGTCCTCCACACTCATGCGGTTGGCGTCGGCCATGACCGCGCACACTTTTAGGGCGGGCAGAGTTCGAGTTTCCACAGGAGCGTTTTCATAGTTTGCGATAGATTCTGCCTTTCCTTGTTGGACGCTAAACTTTCCAATATTGCCCCGGTCCACTGGAGAGGAGAGTTCCTCTGAAAACACCAGGCCCTCAAGATTTTTCTTCTTCATCTTTTCGCCTTCACTTTTATTTCCCCTCTCTGTCTGCTCCTGCTTTTTTTCGCGAGACTGGGCGGCACGGGCGAGCTTTTTTTCAAGTCTGTCCACCTTCCTCTCTAAAACCTGAATCGTTTCTTCCATTTTTTGAACGCTTTCCTTCGTCACGGGAGGTTTCGTCTCCTGCTGCGCTTGCGGCCGATCACTCTGTTCATTGGAGGCCATATAAGACCTAGGAGAGTTAAGGGGCATTCCCTGCCTCTTTAGGCTTTCGCTCATAATGCTATCAGGCCCCTGCAAGGCGCCATTTGCAAATAGGCCCAGGCTAAATAATGAAATAAGTATTATTGCCTTAAACTTCATATTATTTCCTTTTTCTTTTTATTACTCTTGGTATGGAGAGTGCATCTTATGGTAGAGGAAATCTGCAATAGAAATGCCGGCCAACTGTAAAGGTTCTGTCCAACTAGGGGGTGTCCTTGGACAAAAGAAAAAAAAAGCAATTTCCAAAAAAACTTCGTCATACTCATTCGGTCGAGGCCATCAACAAGAGGCTGAATGAGCGCAAACAAAGCCTTGGAAAAGACATCGTATATGGCGCCATCGATGGTGTGATTACCACCTTCGCAGTGGTCGCTGGGGTCAAAGGGGCGGGCCTAGCGTCTGAAGTGGCCCTTATATTGGGCGCCGCGAATCTTCTTGCTGACGGGTTCTCTATGGCCGCAAGTAATTATATGAGTATCAAGGCCGAAAACGATGAAAAAAGGCTTATTAGAGAGTTTGAGAAGAAGCAAATCCATGTGGACAGAGAAGGCGAGGTCGAGGAAGTTCGTCAAATCCTGAAGGCCAAAGGATTCAAAGGCAAGCTCCTCTCGATGGGGGTGAAGCATATCACCTCGAGTCCTAAAGAATGGGTGGATATCATGTTGAGCGAGGAGTACGGAATGAGTCCCGAAGAGAGCTCCGCTTTTAGGCCCGCGGCGGCGACCTTTGGCGCGTTCGTCTTATTTGGCTCCGTTCCGCTTCTGCCATTTTTTCTGCCTTTCTTGGTGGGAGCAGATGACCTCTTTTTGGCCGGGGTGGCGGGAAGCGCCTTGGCTTTTTATTTTATTGGGGCCTTTAAAAGCCGATGGAGCCTAGAAAGCTCGCTTTCTTCAGGGATCAAGACCATGATATTGGGGCTAAGCGCTGCGGGAATTTCTTTTGGAATAGGAAAAATATTAGGCGGTCTTGCTTGAAAGTTTTAGAATACAGCTTTAGAATGTTCTTAATGCGGTCCCATAGTTAAGCCGGATATAACAGGGCTTTCCTAAAGCTCCGTCCCAGGTTCGAGTCCTGGTGGGACCGCCATCTTACTTTTATTCAGAAAATTTAGGCATAAGGGCGATCTTCTTCGTTCCTTTTTTTATCTCCTTAGCTAACAGCACCGCCTTGTCTCCCGATTTGATGAGAGGGCCGCTCACGACAATATTGTCTCCTTCTGTGAGCTGAAGCCGACGACTAAGACCAATCCATTCCGCGCCCATATGAACGAGCAGGTTTTTGCTATTGGAGACCTTAAGTGTCATTTTCATCCCGGGCATGCCCGTTTTAGGTGACTGAATGTTTCCGATCTTAAGCACTTTTCCTGGGTATATTTTTTTGGCGAAAAGGACCTGCGCCCTGCCCGTGTCTACGACTCCATAAGCGGCCCCGGCGGCAAACCAAGTGGCTCCTAATAGGGTAATACAGTGTTGGTTCAATTTCTTTAGCATAGAATCCTCCTAATTCGATGAGCTAAGGCCTGCCTTAAGAATTGCAAAAAAAGCGCCACGACTTATCGAATATTTGTCCGCTAGATTTGCGCTGAACATGAGGCCGCTTCCCTCGCTTTCTTTCTTGGATAAGCATTATAATAGAATAACAGAATAGGAGGGGACTATGATTGATCCATCATTGAGATACAAGCTTCCAAAGGTCAAAGAGGTGATGAGCTCGCCGGTCATTGCTCTGACAAAGGAGCACACTTTACTCGACGCCCTTAGCGCCTTCGCCAAATACGGTTTTTCGGCGCTTCCCATAGTAAAAAAAGAGGACAACTCCCTTATCGGGATCCTTAGCGAGGGAGACTGCTTGAAGTATATGTCTCGAGCTCTTTTTTATGACGAAATGAACGATTATAGACTTCAATCCTTTGTGAAAGAAGAGGTGTTTTCCATTCACGGTGAAATGGACATCTTCCAGCTTGAGGAGCTTTTTGCTGAAAAAGGCATTCGGCACGCGCCAGTGGTGGAGGACGGAAAGGTCGTCGGAACCGTTAGTCGCACAGACATTTTAAAGCATTTGCAAAAGTTCACTAATGAAGTTCTTGATCACCGAAAAGATGTGAAGGAGCCATTAGAGCTTTCAATATATAAAGATTTTGATTCTAGGCTTCCGGACATTGAGGAGCATCACCGCTTTCAAGGCCTTACTTAAGCATTCGTCCGCAGGCGGAACAAAAATTATGGTTAAGCTGCGCGTTTGCTTCGCACTGTGGACAGCTTCCTTTATCGCTGTCTAGTTTTGCCATTTCTGTGGAGATGATCCCAGTGGGAACGGCAATGACTCCATAGCCCACAATCATTAAGACCGCGGAAAGGATTTGGCCTAAAGTCGTCGCGGGAGCGATGTCCCCATACCCTACTGTCGTCATGGTCACTATGGCCCAGTAAATGCTCTTGGGAATGCTCGTGAATCCATTTTCTCCTCCTTCTATGAAGTAAATAGTGGCGCCAACAAGCGTCACAAGGGAGACCACAAAAAGAATAAAGACGATAATTTTGGGCCTTGAGGACTTCATTGCTTGGCTTAGGTTCGTTCCGGCGGAGATGTAGTTGCTGAGTTTGAGAATCCTAAAAATTCTTAACAGCCTAAAAATCCTCACAATGAGAAACGCCTGCGCGCCTGGAACAAGGACGGCCAAGTAGGTGGGAAGAATGGAGAGAGTGTCTACCACTCCATAGAAGCTAAGCATGTATTTAAGCTTTTCATCAGTGGAATAAATTCTCAGAGCGAGTTCAATAGTGAACAGTAGGGTGAAGCACCATTCTAAATAAAAGAAAAAGGTCAAGTGCCCAATATAGAAGGACTTAACTGTCTCCAGTATGACGGCAAGAACGCTTGCGAGCACGCAGATTATTAGGCCCACATCAAAGGCCTTTCCTGCTGATGTGTCATGCTCAAAAATGATTTTATAAATTCTTTCTCTCATTATTTAAGTCGTCAGCCCTAGGCCGCCAGAGCTATGTCCAAAAACATCATCAGAACAAACCCAAGCATAAGACCAATAGTCGCGTACTCTGATTTTTTCTTTCGATGGGACTCTGGGATTATTTCTTCGCTTATAACATACAACATCGCTCCTCCTGAGAAGGCAAGGGCCCAGGGGAGAAGAATCTCAATTGTGTTTGTGGCAAAATAGCCAAGAAGCGGCCGCGAGCCCTTCAACTATTCCGCTGAAAATGGCCACACCAAGGGCCTGAAAAGCGCCATAGCCGATGCCTATTAAGGCGATTGCCACAATAAAGCCTTCAGGTATGTCCTGAAGGGCGATGCCCGCCATGATGGGAAAGGCGAGGGCGCTGTCTTCGCTTCCGGCGCCGCTCCCCACCGCGAGTCCTTCTGGGAAGTTGTGCAAAGTGATGGCAAAGACAAAGAGCCAGATTTTCTTAATTTCTTTTGCGGACACTTTTCCCTCACGGCCTTTTTCAAAATGTTCATGGGGAACAGTGGCGTTTAAGACCCGCAAAAAAACTCCGCCTCCGAGCACCGTGATCCCCATCCAGAAGGCCCCCCACATGGTCCCATACTGAAGGCCCGCCAGAGTTAGAGAAGGCAAAAGAAGAGAAAAGCAAGTGGCCGCTAGCATGACGCCGGCGCTAAAGCCCATGACTCCATTTTGAAAACGCTTGCTTGTTTTAGCGACAAGAAGCGAAGGGCCCGCGCCGAGGGAGGTCGAAAGAGAGGTGACTAAAAACGACAATAAAGCGTAATTCATTTTCGTATTATAGAACGATCATAAACTTTTTCCCAGCGGTCCCTAATCTATATGCAAGATAAGTCTAGCTCGGTTATTTGAATAAGAATCTTCTAAGTGAAAGAATTAAACCTATGGAAAATAAAATAAACGCGCCGAAAAGCTCTATTTATCAAAAGATCCTGACCCACCGACTTTTTTACATCGGAATGGCCGCTTTATTAGGGCTTATCTTTCTTTTGCAAAATAATAGGCCTGTCACAATCGACTTTTTTTTCTGGACTCTAGCAAGCGCGAATCTACTTGTCCTATTGCTTGTGTTCTTTGCTCTTGGGGCGCTAGCGGGTTTTTTTGGGCGAGAAATTGTGAAATACAGATTTAATAGCGAGGCCAGAAGAAGACAGCGCGGGAAAGCTTCATTCACACGACATTCTGAGGTATAATTCTTCTTAATGAACAAAGAAGAATTTGAAAGCTCGCTCCAAGGACTAGAGGCCATAATTTTTGATTATGGTGGTGTCTTTGTGGACATCTTCCACGCAAGGACCATCGAAAAAATAAAAGTAAAGAGCTCCCGGAAAGGGGTCGAGAAACTTTATGGCAAGCATGCTCAGAGCGATCTCTTTAATAGGCTGGAAATTGGAGACATTTCTGGCGACGACTTTTTGCGAGGCCTTAAGAGCGCCGCCGGCTACCAAGGCGAGCTTGATGAGTTAAAAGAGGCCTGGTGCGCCATGCTCGGGCAGCATCCTTATCAGAGACTGAACTATATTAGGGAACTTTCAAAAAAATATAGAATCTTTATGTTGAGCAATATCAACGAAATCCACGAAGAGTTTTTAAGGGAAAAAATTAGAGAAGACCGCAGACTTGCAGGGTTTTATAGCGCTTTTGAAAAGGTCTATTTTAGCCACCATATTGGGCTTCGAAAGCCTGAGACCAAGGCATTTGAGCTCATACTGAAAGAAAATGGTCTTCGAGGTGACAGGGTCGCGTTCGTCGATGACACCCTAGGACATGTGGAAAGCGCCAGAAGGCTAGGCCTCAGAGGAATTCATCTGGACCCCCCAAACACGTTTATCTTTCCCTGATGAATCTTGGCCTTTTTGCTCAGGCCGCTTTTTTGGGGCCGGTCTTTGACCATTCTCTTTTAGAAAGGCCGAAAAGTCCGCTAAGAACCAGTCCTCCGGCCAGCATGGGCGCCAGGTAAGACACATTATGAGTGGAGTGAAAGAGAGCGCCTCCTGTGAGCATTGTCGTGAGGAGCAAAAGACCGCCTAAGGCCCCCTGAGGGCCCCCTTGCCATGAAAAGCGCTTCCCAAATCGAGCAAGTAATTTTTGATTATTTCCAAGATGGGAAGGTCCTCGCAATGTTTTTGATAAATTAAGGCGAGCTTGAAGTAAAGGGACAATAGAATCGCCGAGCCCGCAAGAAACGCCGAATGATCATTTTTTGGGGCAAAGTCAAAATTAAGGAGCAGCTCCAAAGAGCGCAGGGCAAAGTATACAATGGGGACTGCGATAAAATGAAAGTGACTCGTCAATTGGAGCAAAAGGGGAATGAACCTAGGCGCGCCTATTTGAAGCGCGTCCCCAAGTTTTACCTCATAAATGGACTGGTTTATACCAAGGAAGTTTTCGCTTGCGCCGCTTCCGCAGGCGCTGGATTCGAAAAAGCCTCTTCTCCCATTTTTGATTAAAGAAATGGACAAGGACAGAAAAGGACAGCTTTCATTTCTCCATGAGGCCAAGTCCGGAAGAGAATCTTTTCTTAGCAAAACCATGGGGGCCATTATCCCTGGAGAAGCGCAATAAGGGGCGGCCCGCATATAGGTCTTAAAGAAGCCCATGCGCTTTCTTTCAAAAATAGATTGCTTGTCGGGCTGGGAGAAAAACTGCAAATAATCGGCCTGTTTGCCATTTATAGAAATCATGGCCTGGTCAAGAACATGGGGAGCAAGCTTTAGTCCGGGAGAGATTATTAAGACGTGTTCAAAGTCTTGGTGGGCCATGCTCCATACAGCTTGCGATTGCCTCGCCTCTAGGCATAGGCCCCTCTTTTCTAAATAGCTTGACTCCCTCAGGGCGCTGATCACAGAACTTTTTTAAGGTCTCATAGGTCTGATCGTATTTTCCGATCTTTAGGACTAAGGTCTCTAAATTTTTATAAGACTGATGTTTCAAGCTTTTAAGGGACCTCAAAATCGCCTGATCGCTTTCTCCTTCGCATATTAGGACGGCCCTCACTCTTGCGGAGCCATTAGGGGCCTTCTGCACAAGGCTGAGGCTCCTCGCAAGCCGCGCCTTGGGGAGGTATTTAAATCTGGCCAAATTCAAGAGAAGCAGAGCGATTAAATTTAAAGTCAGGAGAAGACTCATGGCCTCTGGCGCGTAAAGGCTCGACCAGGCCAAGGCGCCCAAAAGAAACAAGACTAAATATTTTAATTTAATTTTGCCAAGGGTCGAAGGGGCCTTTGAATTTGGCTTGGCAGTCATGCATGACTCCTTATTGGGTTTCCTTTCTCCATTTTTGCAAACTCTATGCCCTCTAAAAAAATCAAAAGGTGAACTTGACATCGCTTTTTTCGATACCATTTTAAGATTGTAAGAGGACCCATAACTGACTGAGGAGGTTGTTTATGAAAGCTATTACACCAATTTACACTGGACCTTTTTCTTTTTTTAATGATCTTGAAAGAGAATTCAATGGTTTTAATAATAAGGCCTTGAGAGAAGGCCCTCTCACGAGCAAGCAAACTGAAAATGAATGGCTTGCGGCCTTGGAAATGCCAGGCGTGCGTCCTGAGGATCTCAAAGTGGAATTTGAAGACGGTTCTTTGAACTTGACTGGCAAAAAGAAAGGTTATTTTGACTCGAGCGAAGAGACTGAGTTCGCGCGCTCAATCAGAGTGCCTGAAGAAGTGGACGTAGAAAAAATTGAGGCAAAACTAAGAGATGGCGTGCTTTTGCTCACTCTGCCTAAGCTTGCCAAGGCAAGGCCCAAAAAAATAGAGATTTCCACCCACTAAATTCCCCGGGGCGAAGGCATTTATTGTCTTTGCCCCTTTTTGGTCTTAATATATACCTATGGGGCATGACCATCACCATCCGCCACCAAGCGGATCACAGAAAAATATTCTTGTGGCCTTCGGGCTTAACGCTGGCTTCGCCGTCATTGAGTTTATAGGAGGCTATTTCACGAATAGTGTGGCGGTCTATAGCGACGCTCTTCATGATTTGGGAGATAGTATAGCCCTTCTCTTTGCCTATCTTTCTGAACGACTTAGCGATAAGGACGCAGACGAAAAGTTCACCTATGGCTATCGCCGCTTCTCAGTCTTGTCGGCCCTGATAAATGGCATGATCCTTCTTGGTGGCAGCTCTTATGTCATCTATGAGGCCATTATAAGGCTTCAAAGTCCTGAGCCGGTTGAGCCAAAGGGCATGCTGCTTTTAGGATTCGTGGGCATCGCCGTCAATGGCATCGCGGCGTGGAGGCTATCAAAAGGCGAGGGCGTGAACCAAAAAATGGTCATGTTTCACCTATTAGAGGACTTGCTTGGATGGGTGGCGGTCATTATTGTGAGCGCCGTTCTCTTTTTTAGACCTTGGTACTTTCTAGACTCGCTGCTCTCTATTCTCATCTCCCTAATCATCCTTCGCGGAGTTTATGAAAATCTTAAAAAAATCGCCGGTATTCTGGCGCAGAGGTTTCCCGCTGACCTTGATATGGACACCATCAGAGAAGAGATAATGAATATAGGAAAAATTAAAGATGTTCATGCGGTGAGGGGCTGGGCCATAGACGATCTTCATTACTCTCTTAGTTTTCATGTGGTCGTTCCACAAGACTGCATTGTCACTGAATTGGACCAGATGAAGTCCAAGATCAAGGCGATTCTTCATGAAAGGCAAGTTCGCTTCAGCTCAATCGAGTTTGAGGGCGAAAAGAACCGGTGCTGATCAAGTCCATTCTTTAGCGCAAAAACTGCTGCACCTCTTGATCTCCAAGTTTGGGATAATTTTGATAAAACTGTGAAACTGAATAAAAATTTTCAGGAGTCTTTAAAAAGACCACCTCGTCGGAGGCGAGGGTCAACATTTTCTTGGCCCCCTCTGTGACTATAGGGGAGGCCACCACCACTTTTTTCGCCCCTTTTTCCTTCACTGTGACCACCGCGCTAAGCATGGTCGCGCCAGACAAGATTCCGTCGTCCACGATTATGACTGTTCTATCGTCGTACTCAGAAGGAGTTCTATGGGAGACAAAGGACTTTCTGTACTCCTGCAGCTTGCGCTTGGCCGCTTGAGCGCTTTGACCGATAAGTTTTTGCTCGTCTTCAGTCTCAGAGCTTGCGCTAATATAAATGTCCCCAAATTCATTGACTGAGCCATAGGCCTTTCCCGTCGGGCCCTGCAATTCGAGTTTTTTGACGAGAATGACGTCCATGTCACAATCGAGCTCAGTAGCGACAACGTCAGCTATCTCTACGCCCGCCCTAGGAACGGCCAGCACTAAAGGGTCCTCATTTTGATACTGCCTGAGAGCTCGGGCCAGATAATGGGCGGCCTCGCTTCGATCATAAAAGGGAAGTTGCGGCTCTGATTCAGTATAATGAGAGCTCTGCTCTTCATACGTTTGGCGGTTAAAGTATCTTCTAAACCAGCGCGAGCACAAGGGCAAAACCTCCTCTCTGACACTTGCATCTTTGAAAGAGTGGTCTTTGTCGTCAATGACCTGCAGCCTTGCCTGGGGGAGATATTCAATCATATTGCTGCTTGCTTGGAGGCCCAATTCATCGCCTGTGGTGGCCACAAGCAGACACGGAGGGGAGACATAGGGAAGGTACTTTTGGGCCATGTCCAACCTTCCCCCCAGAGAGATCAAGGCCGAGCATTCAGTTTTCGCCTTCGAGGCGCCAATAAAGGCCGCGGCCGCCGCCGTTTGCGCCGCGAAAATTCCTATCGGCAAAGGCGCGAGGACGCGGTGCTTGCTGATCCAATCAAGGGTCATGACGACCCTTTCAGACAGAAGTTCCACATTAAAAACCTCTTCTTTATGGGAAACTGTACTGGGGTTTAGCCCATCGCTGACCAAGTCAATATTTAAGCAAGCAATATTGGCGTCATAAAACTCCTCAATTAAAAAATGTTCTATGCTTTGACTAGAGTCCTCAGTCGTGTCCGTGACCGAACATATAAGGACCGCCCCTATGGGACTTTTAGGCACTGTTAGCTTGCCTAAAAGCTTTACGTCCCCCTCCTTGATGACAATACTTTCATTCAACATGCTTGACCCCTCTCATCTTTTTGCTGAAAATTAGTCCTGAGAGTTAATTTGTATGCGAAATTGTTGCCAGGGGGCCTGGTCATTATTTTGCATTCTCAAAGGAAATCAAAAACACAGGAGTGGCAGATGAAAAAAGTCGGGATTATGACCGGAGGCGGAGACGCTCCTGGGCCTTAATGGAATTATCGAGGCCGCGACTAAAAACTTGTGTTCGTTTGGAATTGAGGTGATAGGGATTGAGGACGGATTTGAAGGCATCTTCGAGAATAGAACTGTGCCGCTCGATGCTCCCACCGTTGAGGGCTCACATCAGGACGCGGGGACCTTATTGGGCACCTCCAATAAAAGAGGGATTGATGACCCCAAAGAGTTTATTGACGCCTTTTCAAAATTAAGGCTTGATGGCCTTATTGTCGCCGGGGGCGATGGCACCTTTAAGGCCCTCTCTGTGGTCCAAAATAAAATTAATCTCATAGGCATACCCAAAACCATTGACAATGACGTCGCCGGAACTGAAATGACCTTTGGCCACCTCAGCGCCTGTGACTTTATTTCCCGAAGCATTGACTCCCTAAAAAACTCGGCCAATGCCCATAAAAGAATTATGGTGCTCGAGACAATGGGAAGGACCGCTGGGTGGCTGGCCCTCAACGGAGGGCTTGCGGGCTACGCAGACGCGATCCTTCTGCCCGAGTTTGAGCTCGACATGAAAAAACTCATTCATTCATTGCAGTCCAAGTTGTCCTCAGGCAAACGGGGACTTGTGGTCTGCGCGTCTGAAGGGGTGAAAATTGAGGGCAAGGAATTCATCAAGCAAACTGTCTCAGACGCTCCAGAGTCAAAGCGCTTGGGCGGCGTTTCATTTCAAATTGCCCAGGCGCTGGAAGAAGAGCTCGGGGTGGAATCGAGAAACGTCATTCCAGGACACCTGCAAAGAAGCGAGCCTCCTAGTGTTTTTGATAAGCTTATGACTCTGAAGCTTGGAAGCCTGGCCGCGGAGCTTGCTAGACGCGAAGAATGGGGAACGGGCATTGCCTTTAAGAATGGAAGGTTTGCTCCAGGATCACTAAAGGCCTTTACTGGGCCTCCTCGATTGGTGCCAAAAGACCATGAGAATATAGGCTTTGGGAGAAATCTCGATATTTATATTTAAAAAGACTTGATCCTAGCGCCGATGAAGATAGAATGTATAACATTGTTATGTATTTCTATTTATGAATAAAAAAAGCGCCTTAAATCAATTCTCCGAGCTTTATACTGACATAGTACCTGGCGCTATGCGGCTTTTGCGTCAAGAAATGAGGCTAGAGGCCTCTGGCGTTCTGACTGTGCCTCAATTTCGCATTCTCGCCAATATTAATCGCGGCCTTGATTCCATTAATGCTATTTCTAAGCTTCATGGCGTCAGCCAGCCTGCCATGTCGAGAATGGTGGAGGGCCTTGTTGAGCGGGCCTCGTATGCAAAGAACAAACGGACAAAGACCGTAGGCGCTATAAATTGAGTTTGAGTCATGATGGAGCTGAGCTATTTAAGTCAATTCGTATGTCCACAAGAGGACGTTTAGGACAGATGGCAAAGAATAAGGGCATGCCAGTCGAAAAGTTAGTTGAAGCTCTTGAGACTCTCAAAGAATTCGTTAATCAATTTGAAGAAGGGCCTGTAAAGTGAAATCTCTAATCAAATATTTTCTCAATCGCCCGGTGGTGGCAAACACTCTTATGTTTGGCGTGATTATCGGGGCCATCGGTCTTTGGCCAAAAATCGGCAAAGAAGAAATGCCAGAATTCGCTTTTAATTGGCTGAGGGTGACTATTCCCTTATCCAGGAGCCTCCGCGTCGGATGCTGAGCTTTTCATCATTAAGCCCATGGAAGAAAAACTGAAAGGCGTTACGGGACTTGAGAAGTGAATTCCACCGCCGCCTATGGTTCCGCGAAGTCTTTCAGTGGAATTTAGCCCCAGATGATAATTTGACTGAGAAGGCGCAAGAGTTCAAAGATGCGGTGGAATCTGTGCCCTTCCAAGGGAGGCGGAAGACCCAGTTTATCGCCAGTTTAAAAGCAGCGAGAAGGCCATCATTGATGTGGGCATCTATCTTGAAAATAGGGACCTTCTTAGTGTCTCTGACAGGCAGAAACTCCAAGAGTATGCGTTGAGCTTTAAAAATAAGATTTTGGGACTCAAGGAAATTAGCGGCGTCGATATGACGGGCTATTTGATTCCTGAGCTGCAGATTAAGGTCGACCCAGAGAAGCTTAAAAAATACGAAATCTCCATGAATCAAGTAAAGGAGCAAATCGTTCAGCAAAATATCAGGCAGCCCATTGGGAGCATGCGAGACAAGGGAGAGTCTGAGGTCACCATTGTGAGCGAGCTTGACTCGGTGGAGTCCTTGGAAAAGGTCATCGTCACAAGCGGCTTTCAGGGACAAAAAATCAAGCTCTCAGATATCGCTCGCATAGAGGACGGTTTTGAAAGGTCTAATTCCGTTCAAAAAATCCAAGGAAATGAGGGCATCAGGCTTAGCATTCAAAAATCGGGCAATACAGATATTCTGTCCGGGCAGAAGGCCGTTATCGCTTTTATCGAGGAATTTAAAAGAGATGTGGAGGGAGACGAGCTAGGTTTTGTGGTGATTGATGACGAGTCTTATGATGTTCGCAATCGCTTGAGTCTTATCGGAGCAAATGGCATTCTTGGCTTTATCTTGATCGCCATCGTGCTCTTTTTATTTTTAGACTTTAAGTCCGGCCTTTGGGTCGCTATGGGAATTCCCTTTTGCTTGGCCTTCACTCTTATATCATGTCTTGTGATCGACTATACCGTGAATAATATGACGCTTGCGCCGCGATCATTATCGTGCTTGGTATCGTTGTGGACGACGCCATTATAGTGGCCGAGAATATTCAAAGAAATAAGGGAGGAGACGTGGTGGAGTCCACCACCTCCATGATGGCCCCTATTTTAGCGAGCGTTCTCACCACCTGCGCCGCCTTCGTTCCTCTATACTTTTTTACTGGGCGCTTTGGGCTCTTCGTTAAATACATCCCCGCCATTGTTTTTTTGATGCTGATTGCGAGCCTCTTTGAGTCCGCCTTTATTCTGCCGGCGCATATGAAAGGGGATTTGCCGTTTTTTAAAAACAAAAGAAAAGGCCTAAGCAAAAGAGAGCGCTTTATCGAGAAAGTGGAAAAAAATTACGAGACATTGATCGCAAAAATTCTTCCATTTAGGGCCCTCGTTCTGGTTCTTTTTGGGCTCTTGCTTGCGGGCTCTTATTATATTTATTCCGCAAAGCTGAAATACGTTATGTTTCCAAGGGAGGAATCTCGCGACTTCTCCGTCAAGGCCGTCGCCGAAGAGGGCGTCACTCGCCATGAAATGGCCAAAATTGTGGCCCCACTTGAGGACATCTTCTTGCAAGATGGCCGCGGGCTTGTGACCAGTGTGAGAACAAGCATTGGGCAAAGCCGACGTGGAGGCGAGGTGAGAGAAAATGAGGCCTCCTTGAGAGTCGAAATTCTTCCCCCAAGCGAGCGAGAAATTTCTTTGAACCAGATGATCAAGGCCTGGGAGGAAAAGGCGAAAGACCTACCTGGTTTTACGGAGATTAGATTCTTAAAGAGCAGGTTTGGCTCCGATACCGGAAGCGCTGTGGAGATTTTGGTGCTTGCGAATAATGACAAGGAAAGGTCCCAAATCTCTGAAGAGCTTAAGGGCTTTTTGGAAAAAGAAAAAGATCTCTCCAACGCTGAGATCGAAAAGCCTCTTAGAAAGAGCGAGTATAAACTTGAAATCAAAAGAGAGCTTGTGAGCCGGCTTGGAATTGATTATTCCCAGCTCTCAGGTGTTCTTCGCTCTTATATTGAAGGAGATGTTCTCTACACTCTTAATAAAGAAGAAGAGGAGGTGGACGTAAGGTTCACTAGCCTTGAAGATAGCAAGAACGAATTGGAGAAGATTCTGGGCCTTACGGTGGCCAATAGGGAAGGCTATCTTGTTCCAATAGGAAAGCTTGTGGACGTTATCAAAAGAAAGAAGGCGGCCAATATTAATAGGCAGGCCTTTAAAAGAAATGTGCTTGTTCTCGCGGACCTTGTCCCAGGCGCGAAGGCCACGCCACTTGATATCGCCGCCAAATTTGAAAAAGAGGTCTTTCCCAAAGTCTTAAAAGGCAGACCTAACGCTCAATTAGAATTTGTGGGAGAAATTCAAGACTCAAGAGAGTCCCAGTCAGATTTTGGCGTCTCAATATTTTTAGTGCTTGGTCTCATTTATGTTTTATTGGTGTTCTTATTCGACTCCACCATAACGCCGCTTTTGATCGCCGCCGTGATCCCTTTTGGCGTCGTGGGAGTGGCCTTGGCCTTTTATTTTCACGGCATGGACCAATATGGATTTTTTGCGGTCATAGGGGCCCTTGGCATGATTGGGGTCGTTATTAATGACTCGATTGTGCTTGTGAATAAGCTAGAGACCCTTCCTTTGAACGTATCAGACAAGTATAAGTCTATCGCAAATTATACCAGCTCTAGGCTAAGGGCCGTGGTGGTGACCACCTTGACCACGGTGGCGGGACTCTTTCCCACCGCCTATGGCTTTGGGGGCTATGATTCAATGCTCGCTGAGATGATGCTTGCCATGGGGTGGGGCCTTATTTTTGGCATGCTCATCACTTTGGCGCTTACGCCCTGCTTATACAGCTTTTATTATGACTTTAAGCGCAAAGTTAAAGGACAGAACCTATGAGGAAATTGGCCATCATAATCGGAAACTTTTTTATGTTGGGTGGGGCGATAGGCGCCGAGAAAAACGTCTCCTTTATTGAGTTTTTGGAGCTCGCCAAGAAGAACGACCCTGGCCTTTCCTCCGTCCTGGCAGACAAAAAAAAGACCGAATATTTGACTGAGCTTGGGCTTCCCGCAAGAAGTCTTCTGCTTCAGGCCTCCCGCCAATACGGTCTAAGCGTTTTAGACAAACGGACCACCGAATCGACGACCGCTCAGGTTTCTCGAAGCTTCTTGACGACTGGGACGACCTTAAGCGCTTCCTACACAAAGAATGATCTCGCTGACCGCACCGAGGAAGTCCAGCAGTTTCGTTTAGAGCAGTCTTTATTTAAGAATCTTTTTGGAAGGTACGGGCGACTTCAAGAGGCGGCCCTCAATGATGAAGTCAAAAGCCTTGAGATGCAAATCGCCGAAACATACGAAAGTTATATTAGAGACCTTGGGGAGCTCTATCTAAACTACGCTCAGGCCTGGCACAACGTTGAGCTTGCCAAGGTGATTCTTGTGGAGTCCAAAAACCTTCTTAGCAATGTGAAGAAAATGAAAAGAAATAGCATCGCCTCCAAGACCGATCTTGATAGAGCTCGGCTACAAGTCTCCCTTAGAGAGGAGGACCTCGCCGAACAAGAAAATCAATTAGCGCTTTTGCAGGGGAAAATGGAGGCCTCCACGGGAATTGAGAGCGAAATTATACCTGACCTAGACACCTTTAAAGTCATGCTTCCAAAGCTCAAGGAGAGCGGCATTGAAATTGCCGAGCTTAGGACCTCTCGGATCGCCAACTATAATGAAAAAAACGCCGCCAAAAACTTGAAGCTAGCAAACGACCTCGCCCTTCCGTCCGTGACCCTTGTCGCCGGCTATAATATTGATCAGTCGAGCCGTTTTGGCACCCCCGTCAACAGGGAAGAACAGGTCTTAGGCCTGCAGGTTTCCGCCCCTTTTGGCGACACTCAGTCCAATGCCCGTCAAAAGGAAGCAAGTTTAAATAAACTAAAAAGCGCTATAACCAAAAGGGCCCAGCAAATAGACGCCAATCGTCTGTATAAGTCCCTTAAAAGTTCATTAATGAGCGCCAAGAAAGTGATGAGACTTAATTATAAAAAAGTTGAGTTGTCAGAGAAGGTCTATGCTGGCGATCTCAAAAGATATCAGTACGGTCAGTTAAGCCTGGACAGGCTAATTGAGGCCAAAAATGATTTCGCTCTCTATCGTTATCAACTCTTTGCAAGCGCTGCTAGCTATTATAAAGCGGCGTTGGACTGGCTTTCCTTCACCGACGCATTGATTAAAAACAGGGAGCTTGAGTAGTCAAGACTTTCGCTTTTTTCAAATAAACCCATTCATATTTTCTAATATCCCATGCTCATTGAGTGGTCTAAGCTTTAAAAGCGAGGTCATTATGAAGCAGTTAGAAAGAATGATTAAAGAAGAACTTTTAACGGTCCCCAAGGGGCTCTGCCTTTCCGTCTACGTGCCTTCGGGCCCGCCGGAGGACAAAAAATCAAACTTAAACGATTTAATCGTTGAAGCTTGCGACTATCTTCAAAAAACTCTCAATGTCTCCGAAACAGAGGAGTTCTTGCGGCCTTTGCACGCCTTGAGCAAACGAGACCTAGAGAGACTTGAGGGCTCTATTGCGATCTTTCGAACCAAATCGGACTTTAGGTGTTTAAGCGTCCCAATGACATTAGACAAGGAATGCATTGTCTCGAACCATTATAACGTGAAGCCGCTCCTGCGCTGGCTTCAAGAAGAACATAGCTTTATTTGTGTGGATTTCGCTCAAACCCACGTTGATGTCCTTCAGGGCGACACGGAGAGTTTCGCGTCCCTTGGATGCTTTGGTTTGAGGCCTGAAGACTTCTCCGAGATTGACGCTTGCGTGGAAAATAAGGCCTCTGAAGGGGAGGCGACCACTGTTTTTGTCAGCGGGGACCGGCGTCCTGCTCAGGCCTATTTGAATAAAACAAGGCTTAGAAGAATTGACCCAAGTGTGATTGAAAGGAGCGCTTATAGTGGGGACTACACTAGGTTATGGGAAACGCTCAATGATAGAATGCGCCATAAAGCTGTTAGAAAGGTCAAGAGGTCGCTGATGGACTTTAACCTTGCCTTAATTAAAGGCATGGGACGAGACGATCTTAGGGAAATTATAAAGGCCGCGAAGGAGCGTAAAATTCAAAAGCTCATCGTCTCCCAAGACCAGAGGGTATGGGGCCGCATTGACGCCTACAATGACCCTTTTAATAGAATTAATAAACAGATTAATTATGAAGATGATGATCTTCTGGACTCCATCTCAGAAAGCGTTCTTTCAGACGGAGGAGAGGTGATTCTTGCAAGCTCCAAGCAGCTGCCTAAAGGCAAGAGTTGTCTTGCCATATTAAAAGAGGCCGGTTAATAAGGGGCCTTGCCCCCTTATTTTAGGTGTCTCTTCTACGGGTCACGGCCACAGGGTCACTCGCTGGAAAGCTCTCATCAATGCCCTCATCTAAAAGGTCTTCCAGATGCTTTTCCTCGGTGTTCTTCTTTTTAGTGGCCTTGTTATTTTTGCTTTGTTGCGGTTTCTTCTTTTTTTTCTTCATAAGTCCTCCTTTCTTTAAGGATGCAAAAATGGCGCGATTATACCTTCTTAAAAAGCTCCACCTCCTGGGCGTGGCTCCAGTAGTCTCCCCAGGCATGAGGCAACTCTTCCTCAAGGGCCTTTTTTATGCTCGAGCGCGGCAGCTCCGTGGCGCCTTCAAGGTCTTTCCATTTTAAGGGAAGCGCTATAGAGGCCTCTTTGGTCGCTCTCGGGGAATAAGGGGCGATAAAAGTCGCTCCGAAACTATTTCGCAAGTAATCAATAAAGATTTTATCTTCTCTTTCCTTGATCCTTGAGCTGCTGGTAAAGAGGTCGGGCATCTCTTCCTCCAAAATATAGGCAATTGATTTAGATAGTTGGTAGACTTGGTCCACTTCGTACTGAGGGCTCAGCGGCAAGTGCAGATGAAGGCCTTTTTTTCCAGTTGTTTTTGGAAAAGACTTAAGCCCGAGGGCCTCAAGCATGGCCTTGACTTTGAAGGCCGCGCTTATTAAATTGCTCTCCCGCACGCCTTTGCCCGGGTCCAAGTCTAGCACCATTTCCCGCGCGATCCATGGGTCTTTACTTGTGGAATTCCAGACGTGAAACTCCGCCCCGCTATACCTCGCGATATAAAGAAGCCCCTCATCATTTCTGACTTCGTAAAACTCCTTCTCCTTGTCGCCTACGGGAACTATTATTTCCTTAAGCCCGCTCATATTTCCCTTGTGCTTGCTGAAAAAACAGTCTTCCATTACTCCCTTGGGACATTTAAATAGGGTCAGGGCCTTCCATAAAGCCAAGGTCCTATTTGCGCCTTATATTTCATCAAATATTGGGCGTACTCTTTCTTGGTCACCTGTGGCCAAAGCTTTCGTCCCGGGGTGGTCACAATGGTCCTGATCAAATCGTCCTGGGACTTCCATTGCAGAACTTGCTCAGCTTCGAGGTCTTCTCTTTCTCCCTCAAAAACAGGATGTCTAAGCGCGCCAGATTCAGTCACTTCGCTAAACTTGACCTGCGCTATTATTTCTGGCGCGCAGTAATGAAGGTCCTTCGAGATCTGACTCTTAGGGACCTGAAGCGAGCTCGGTGGGGACTCGACTTCCTTGATTCTCGAGAGGAGCTCTCTTCTGTCTTTCGCCGAAAGACCAGTTCCGACCTTGCCCACTTCTTTGGCGCCTTTCTCGTTCTTTCTTGCGACTAAAAGAGAGCCAATCAAATCAGCGGTTCCCTTTTGGTAAGTAAAGCCCACTATCGCAAAAGGCTCTGTTTTATGGCATTTTGTCTTTGTCCAATTTGTGTTTCGGCCAGAGACATAGGGAGCGTCCTTTTTCTTGGAGACCAGGCCTTCAAGTTTGAATTCTTTCATCTTTTCATAGAAGACTTCGCCTTTCTCTTCAAAGTGCTCTGTGTAGACCACTCTCGGATGGGACAGTTTTTTGATGACATCTCTTAGAAGCTCCTTTCTTTCAATTTGGGGACGGCCTCGCAGGTCTTTGCCATTCAAAAAAAGAAGATCAAAAGCGTAAAATCGCAATTGGCCGGTCTTTCCTGAGCTCATCGCTTTATGAAGGGCCGAAAAGCTGCTTGTCCCTTCCTTGTTCAAAAGAACTGTTTCTCCGTCTAAGACCACCTCCTCAATAGGGGACTTTTGAATGGCCTCGAGGACAAAACTCAGTTTTTCTGACCAGTCTTTTCCGTTCCTACTATAGACTTGGCCCATGTTTCCATTGACTGAGACCAGTGTTCTATAGCCATCGTGCTTGATCTCTCTTATGAAGTTTTCTCCCTCCGGGGGAGCGTCTTTTGTGACGGCCAGCTGAGGCTCAACTTTCTTTAATGTCTTTTTTTTTTCGCTTCCCTCTTTGACGCTCTCTGGTCTTTTCTTTGTGATGTCCTCCTCTGAGGCAAAGTCGTCTTTCATCTTTATTAGAAGCCAGTTTTTGCTTTCTTTCCCTCTCATCCTTACCAAGGCCCATTTGCCCCTAAGTTTTTCGCCTTTTAACTCAAACTCTAGTCTGCCCTTTTTATACCCTTCTTTGGCGTCCTTCAAGGGGGCCCATTCGCCCTTGTCCCATAGGACGACTTTTCCCGCTCCATATTCTCCTTCGGGAATTCTTCCTTCGAAGCCGGCGTAATCGAGTGGGTGGTCTTCGACATGCACGGCCAATCGTTTTACGGAGGGGTCAGTGGAGGGCCCCTTAGGCACGGCCCAGCTCTTAAGCGTCCCTTCCAACTCTAGGCGAAAATCAAAGTGATGATGGCTAGCGATAATGATCTTGCACGCAAAAAATATTTCCTTCTGTTTCGGAAACGACGCCCTTAGGCTCGCTTGTTTTGGTAAAGTCTCTTTTTTTATTGTATTCTTGTATTTCCACAATTAGGCCCTTTTCTTATGAGAATTTTTGCTTTCCTCGAGACTTTTCCTAAGAAGAGGCATGATGTCTTTTACGTTGTCGTCAACTTCCTCCTTAGGAGCGGTCTTCGCCTCATGGGTCTGTTTGCCCTTCACTTTTTTATCGATGAGCGCCATCACTTCTTTATAATAGTTGTCCTGAAAGTCCTCCGGGCTCCATTCCCCCTCCATGGTCTTGATCAGTTTTCTGGCCATTTCCAGCTCTGCATCGGGCACTTTTAAGTCCTCCTTCATTTTATAAGGGCGCCTCCTCAGGCAATATTACCGAGTGCGGATAGCGCAGTAATTCAATAAATATAAAACCATCTCTTTCGAACATAAGAGCGAGCCTGTTTCGGGAGCGGAGAACGACTTCGCCTAAGGCGCAGGACTTTTCTTTTTTCATCGCCCTTAATAAAAGCTGATAACTTTTCTCGGCCCCTTTCTGGGGAACGAGGTAATAAGGTCTTTCAAATAATAAAGGGTCTATTTCCTTTAGCGGCACAAATGATTTTATTTCAATATTATCGGAAGCGTCTTTGTTAATAGAGGACAGCTCCTCTTTTGTTATCTCGACCTTTTTCCCTTTTTCATATTCGTAGGTCTTTATAATACGATCTCGTGGAACGTCTTCGCCGGTGGTCTTATTATAATATTTGTATCCGACAGGTGAGTGGTCAGCGCTGTCCTCCATTTGAAAGGACACCTTTTGCTCTGTTTCTTGGGCCGTCTCAAGGCGGCAGGGAATGTTCACGAGTCCGAAGCTTACTGAGCCCTTCCAAATGGCCATTTTACCTCCCTTAGAGTCTGAGAATAGGGTAACTGCAATTAAGGCTCCAATTTTTTAAAGAATTGGCGCATAGGTTGCTCTCTTAATGCGGCCGAAACGCGAACGCAATTTAAGGAAGAGGCCAAATGATGAACATTGCAGTGATAATAGGGAGTCTGAGGAAAGAGTCATATAATAGAAAATTGTATAACGCCTACCGCTCTCTTGCGGACGGCGACTACAACTTTAAAGAATTAAGTATTCATAAATTTCCCCTGTATAATCAAGATCTAGAAGCGGTCAATTTCCCAGAAGTGGTCGAAAGTGTGGCGGACAGAATAAGGGAGAGCGATGCGGTCCTTTTCTTTTCCCCAGAATATAATTATAGCATCCCTGGCTATGTGAAAAATGCCATTGACTGGCTCTCTAGGGTCGACGATCAGCCATTTGCCGCTAGGCCAGTCAGCATCTTAGGAGCGAGCCCCTCGCCAAGCGGGACGGCCAGAATGCAATACCACTTTAGGCAAGTCGGTGTGACTCTTGATATGCGGCTTTTAAATAGGCCTGAAGTCATCGTCTCCAAGGTCAATGAGAAGTTTAACGAGCAGGGCGACTTGACTGATGAGACCACCCGAAAGATGCTTAAAAAGCACATTAAAATGTTTAAGGAGTTTGTGTCTCAGTATCACAGCATAGAAAAAGGGAGAGAAGATGACGGCGCCCATAAAACTGTACAGCCTCGCCACCCCCAACGGGCAGAAAGTGAGCATCGCGCTTGAGGAGATGGAGCTCGATTATGAGGCCACCAAAGTGGACATCCTCGAAGGAGTCCAGCATAAAGATTGGTTCGTAAAGCTAAATCCAAACTCTAAGATTCCGGTCATTGTGGACCCTAACGGCCCGGGAGGAAAGGAGACGACCGTATTTGAGTCCGGCGCCATCTTGCTTTACCTGGCAGAAAAGACCGGAAAATTTCTTTCTAAAGATCCAGAGACCAGACTAGAAACGATACAGTGGCTTTTTTTTCAAATGGCCAGTATTGGCCCGATGTTTGGGCAGTTTGGCCACTTCTATAAATACGCAAAAGACCAATGCGATCATCCCTATCCAAAGGAGCGCTATACTAACGAGGCCAAAAGGCTTTTAAAAGTGCTGGATGACAGGCTTGATGGAAGAGATTACTTGGCGGGAAATGATTATAGCATTGCCGACATGGCCACCTTTCCATGGGTGGGCTGCCTTGACTGGGGCTATGATGCTCGAAAAGAATTGGGCATAGACGACTTTAAAAATGTGGTCGCTTGGCATGACAAATGTTTATCAAGGCCTAAGGCCAAAGCGGGCGCCAATGTCTGCCCTTTCTGATATGTTTAGTCCGGCAGCAGACAGAAACAAAGGGCCTATTCTGGAAATAATAAAGGAGCTGATTCAAGAGGAGGACAGGTCCCTTTTGGAGATAGGCTCGGGAACTGGGCAGCACGCCTTAGAGTTCTCAAAAGCTTTTCCCTTTCTCACAATCACCACTACGGACACGCCGGAAAACGCGAAAAGGCTTGCGGCCATCCAGGGTCTTTGAAGGCATAAAGAATATTAGCGGGCCTTTTGATTATGAATGCGGCAAAGGGGCGCCTCCCAAGAGCAATTTCGATGTCTACTACACAGCAAACACCTTTCATATTATGAGCTGGAAAGGCGTAAAGAGCCTTTTTAAAGACCTGGAGAAGGCGATGCCTGGGGCGAGGCTAATTATCTATGGCCCCTTTTCCTACCAGGACAGAGAGCTTGAGAAGAGCAACAAAGCTTTTCATGAGGCGCTGAAAGCGAGAGATTCCTTGAGCGGCATAAGAAAATATGAGGACGTCCTAAATCAGGCCCAGAAAAGAGGTTTTAGGCTCTTGAAGGACTATGAGATGCCGGCCAATAATAGGCTCTTGGCCTTTATCAAAATTTAGGACTGGGCCAATAGCCTTTCGTTAAGTCTTCTGATTTTTGCCGCCATGGCCTTGATGATTTTTAGGTGGTCAGGTTTAAGGCCGTCAAAGAAGTCCTTTTTTATAATCAGCGCCTCAACTTCCTCTTGAGCGACAAGGGTGGCGCTTCTTGGAAGTCCATCAAAAAAGCTCAGCTCGCCTATAAGGTCGCCCTTGACTAGTTCATTGACTGAGCTCTTGATATTTCTGTTCTGTTTCTTTGCTATGGCGCTGACTTTGCCGCTTAAAATATAGAACATGGACCTGTCGGTATCGCCCTCTTTCATAAGGATCTCCCCTTTATGAAAAACTTTCTTTTCAAGACTCATTAAGAACCCTCGTGACGTAAGCGAAATTAATAATATTAAGCGCAGCTGTAATGATGAGAGGTATTAAGGTCATTTTCATTCCGGCGGCACGAAATTTAAAATTCTGGACCGCGGCGTCTTTTACACCATAATAATGCAGAAGCCTGCCCGCTAGGACCGTGAGGCCCAAGGCGTGAATGACAAGAGGATGCGCCATTTGGCCTTGCTCATAGGAGTAAAGAAGAATCCCGATCAGTGGCACATAGGCCTGGAAATTAGAGTGAGCGCTTACGTGGCCAAGCAGCTCATTATTGTCGCCGGTCCCTAGCGAGACTTTGTGCTTTCTTCTTGCTTTAATCGTGTCCATGGACATTTTAAAATAAAGGAAAGCGAGAAGGCTTAAGTAAAATGAAGTGATCATAAAAACCTTTATTATTGAAACCAAAATTATTTATACAAACCTATAACATATTCTTCTTCATGGCGTTTTTAGTTGAGCCCCATTAGGTCTGAATATAGAAGTCCCTACAATAAAAATATTTTCTCAAGATTTACAAAAATAAACAAGGTCTTTAAATGCTCAAAAGTGAAAGTCTGTTGTTGCCCGCTCCCTCCCTAGGAAATTTCCCAATATGGGCCGAAAAAGCATTGGAATCCAAAAAGTATACCAAACGTGAACTAGAAAGGCTTGTCTGTCTCGCTCTGCCCACCAATATTGTGATGTGGGGGTATTCGTTTCTTTCTTTGGCCTACTTTGTGGACAAGCAGATTTCCTATTGGTGCTTTGCGCTCTCTCTTGTTCATCTTATGGCGCCCTTTTTCGCCAAACACTTTTCTGGAATGCTAGGAATAAGCGTCGCTTTTCTCGGAAGCTGCCTGGCCCAGCAAATTTTCCTTAGCTACTCAACGGGAGGAATTCCTTCCACCGCTCTCGTCTGGTATGGAATTGTTCCCGTCCTTGGCGGCGTTTTGGCGGGAAGAAAAGGGCTTCTTTTATGGTGCGGACTCACTTTTGCTGTTGTTTTTTATTATCTGTTTTCCACCGCTCATTTCCCCAACTTCTTGCCTGATGCTCAAAAGAACGTCGCCGCCATCTTCGATTTTTGCGCTTGGATTTTCACAGTCATCTTTGTCATTAACGTGATTATCAAGCAAAGAGAGGAAAGCGAAAAGTTGGTCAGAAGAAGGGGGAGAGAATCGATAAGCTTCTACGAATTCTCACTCATGACGTGACCAATAGCCTGTCCATGATTGACATGGCCTCGGCCCTTTACAAAAGAAGCTCTGAGAGCGGCAGACCCGCCTCCAAGTATCTTGAAAGGATGGACCTCGCCAGTGGGCATATCAATGAAGTCATAGGGTGCGTTCGAACTCTTCACTCGGCCGAGAACGATTGGCAGCCGCTTGAAATGCGCTCTGTGAACTTGAAGGACTGCGTCCATAGATGCATTAGGCTTCTCGAGGACCGGGCCAATCAGAAAAATGTCCGTTTTGAAGTGGACAAGGCCTCCCTTGAAAGAGAATCGATCGTGGCCGACCCACTTTTCTTGAACAATCAAGTTCTCATGAATGTGCTCACAAACGCCGTCAAATTCTCGCATTCTGGAGGCGTCATCGAGGTCAAAGGAATTGGGAGCAAAAGGCTTTTTGGCACTTTCCATAAAAGACCATGGCGAGGGGATGTCTAGAAGATTTTGTTAAAGACCTTTATGTGGAGAAAATGGTCCGCTCGACTCCAGGCACTGACGGAGAGAAGGGCTCGGGATTCGGAATATTGATATTAAAGTCCTTTATGGACCGTTTTGGCGGCAAAGTCGTCATCAAGTCTGACCAAGGAAAGGGGACACAGGTGGACCTCTTATTTAAAGTCGTTGCTGGAAAATCTTCGAAGCGAGACGACCTTCGTTTTGGCGAGCTTGTCATGGAAGGTCTCGAGCCCAAAGGCCCTTATTAAAAAGCCGGCGCCAAAGAACATCATAGAAAGAAACTTCCCCAAGACGTCCCGAAGTATTATCCTTCCATAACTAAGCTCGCTTTTATCATTTATTTGAAGGACCCTGAGCCCCATGATCCTCTTTCCCAAAGTGGCGCCGTCCTGTTTCATTTGAGGAACGTAATAAAGCCCTGGAACCAGAAGAGCGTTTATAGAACCAGAAAATAAGGCCCAATAAAAGGGGGGAGGAGTCGGCAGGCGCATATTGAATCGTTAGGTAGTCAAAAATAGAAATGCTGCCGCCTGCAAAAGGCCGATGACCGACGAGTCGATCACAAACGCCAAGGCCCTGGAGACAAAGGTCGCGTCCTGATAGACATGAAAGTCCTCCTTTTTATTATGATATTTTATGATAGGGGAGGAAGCAGTGTGGGGTCTCATCTTTATGCCTCTAGTGATCTATTTGGAAAAATGCTCTCAAGCGCCGAGCGCAGGGGCCTTGGAGCTTGTTAGACGCTTTATTTTCCTCAGTTGCGCCAAATTCTTATCACTTAACTCCAGGTGCTCAATGATTGATCCTAGAGTTCTTAAAAGATTGTAAACTTTTCCGAGTTCTTATATCTCTCACTAAAGGCCTGGATGAGTTTTATCGCGCTCAGGAGTCTTTCCTTATCTATGGCCATGTCGAGACACTCTAAAATCGCCTTCTGACCAAAGCGATCAAGACATTTGGGAAGGCTCCACGAGTGGGGGATCTTTTCCAAGGCGTTAAAAAAAGCGCTCCAGTCTTTGAGTTTATAGAGATCTTTAGGTAAATAGGGATCAACCTTCTCAGGTGCAACTCTTCCTCCAGAGGAAGGTCCCCCAAGTCTTTTTGATGGGCAAGGATCTCAAGATAAGCCCATGAAGCGCCATCTTATTTTTTGGATTATACCTAAGAATCTTCAGACACGCTTTAATGAAAGAAGCAGCGCTCTGTTATTTTTTGCGCCTCTTCCCACTCTTTGACCTCTTCTTTATAGAGGTAATTTTTTGGCAGCGGCCGCAATTTTCGATGGCCATAGCCGTATAAGACACCAAAGCTAAGTCCAAAAGCGTGTGCCATATAGGCGACATTTCCTTTTACTGTGAAAGTGAAAACAAACTCCTGCAACATAAAAAGCAAAAACATATACGTTTTCACCGGAAGCTCAGCGCTTTTATAAAAAAAGTAGAAGAAAAAAACTTTGATCTTTTTGTGATAAAAAAGCCCATAAAAAGCCCCCATGACGACGGCCACGTTGGCCGAGGCGCCCATGACCTGAAAGTACACATTAGGCGCGAGCCAAGCATAGAGGGCCAAGGCAAGGCCTCCTAAGAACGAGATAAGATAAATAGGTAATTGAAATGACCCAAGCCTAGACTCCACATATCGCCCAAAGAAGAAGAGAAAGAGCATATTGCCAAATAGATGCAAGAACGACTCATGTGAAAACATCGCAAGGAATATCGATGACCAGTGACAATTTTCTCGGTGGAGAAGATGATTTCCTCTCTTATAGACTGGACTTTTTGATTAAGCTTTTTTCCGCCAGCGAAAACGCATGGAAGCTTGGAAGGGCCTTTACCGACCCGTCTCCTTAATCTTAAGTGACTTTCTAAATCCTTTATAAAATCTTGAAAAGCGCGACCATGACCTCATTGGGGCTTAGTTTTGGAGCGGAGCTAAAGGCAGGAATATCGTCTCTTTCAAGATAAAGCCCTCTCTCTATTGCGAACAAATGGCAGATGCTTTCAACTTCAAAATTCTCGGAACAATACTCATAAAATAAATGATCGTGCGCTCGTTCCACCTTTGCCCGCTCGGGGATTTCTCGATACATCTGTTCATAATCCTGAGGAGCGATTTTTTATGATGCCTTGCGGCAGATTTGGCGCCAAATACACGAAGCAGCACAAAGCTATGATGGCCCATGTTATAAAAGGAAAGCGTTTGGTCCTGAATCCGAGGCCGAGTGGGATGATCATCAAGTTATTATAGGGCATTAAGCGAGATAATTTGCTTTCCGGGGTTTGCCTTGTCTTCAGAAATCCTTATAATTTTATTAATCATTAAGTAAAAATTTTTTCGCATAGTCACAAAAAGGAATTTGATGAAATCCATGCCGCTGCACATTAAAATCATTATCGGCCTTGTACTTGGTGTCGTTTACTCGTTCATCTCAAGCGCTCTTGGTTGGAACGAGTTCACGATTAATTGGATCAATCCATTTGGAACCATCTTTATTCGTATTCTTAAATTTATCGCCGTTCCTTTGGTGCTTTTCTCTGTTATTGGCGGAGTCGCGGGGCTAAAGGACGTTTCCAAGCTCGGTAGAATGGGAGCAAAGACCCTAGGGCTTTATCTTCTGACCACCGTTCTCGCTATAGCAGTGGGGCTTGTTCTTGTGAATCTAATTAAGCCTGGGAATTTTATTGAAGAAGGCCAGCTAGTTAAGAACAGAGTCAAGTACGAATTATGGGTCAACTCCACTACTGGGAAAGCCCCCTAAAGATGGGCGCAACTTCCTGACCGACCCTAAATACAAAGAAAGAGTAGAGGCGGCGCTGACTCCGGCAGAGCTTGAGGAAATGCGCTCGCAAATAAATGTTCAGGACAAAAGAGTCGCGGCTCGCTTAAAAACAGCGGAGAAGACAAAGGAGTCACGACCTCTCGATTTTCTAGTCGATATGGTCCCTGAAAACCTTGGCATGTCTTTATCTAGCAATAATATGATGTTGCAGGTGATTTTCTTTGCCATCTTTTTTGGCATCACAATGGCGTTCTTGCCAAGCGAGACAGTTATGCCGGTCTTAAAGGTCATTGATGGCCTTAACGAAGTTTTTTTAAAAATGGTCGAAGTTGTTATGGCGGCGGCGCCTTTTTTTGTTTTCTGTCTGCTTGCCGGGGTCATCGCAAAGATGGCCAACACCCCGGGAGAGGTCTTTGAGATCTTTAAGTCATTAAGCTCTTACTCTTTGACCGTTTTTGTAGGCCTGGCGCTAATGGTCTTTGCGCTTTACCCGCTTATTATGAAGTTCATTGTCAAAAATCTCACTTATAAGAGGTTCTTTCAAAACATCGCTCCTGCTCAGTTTTTGGCCTTTTCCACAAGCTCTTCCGCGGCCACCTTGCCAGTCACCATGGAATGTCTTGAAGACAATATGGGCGTTTCTAAGAACGTATCAAGCTTTGTTCTTCCCATCGGAGCGACGGTCAATATGGACGGCACAAGCCTTTACCAGGCCGTTGCTGTTGTTTTCTTGGCCCAGCTTCATCTGGTGGACCTGACCTTTGGGCAGCAGCTTACCATTGTTATGACGGCCACTCTGTCCTCGATTGGGGCCGCCGCGGTTCCGAGCGCGGGGCTTGTGATGATGATTATCGTGCTTCAGTCGGTCGGGCTGAACCCTGCTTGGATTGCGATCGTCTTCCCAGTAGACCGTATTCTCGACATGTGCCGTACAGTCGTTAACGTCACCGGCGATGCCACTGTTTCGACGATTGTCGCCAGCAGCGAGGGAGAGCTGTCCATGCCTGAGAGCTTGCACGATTACTCCCATATTAAAGAAAACAAATAGTTAACGGGCCGGAGCTTCCGGCCCTTTTCATTTTTGAAAAGACGAACTTGCTGCGATCTTAAAACCTCAAAATACCGCCTTAATTAAGAGAAAACCTCCGCATACCTAAGGAGGTTTTATGAAAGTCACATACCTTTTAATCATTGCTCTTTTTTACTCTTGCGCAAAGGGCGGCAATGGCAAGGGGAGTTCTCTTATTGGTCAAAACTCCAACTATTCGGAGGAGGAGGGGAAGGTCAATTCACGAGCGAGCTTTAAGTTTGACCACATTTTTAAAAGCTTTGAAAATAAGCAAAAAAGCTATGGCCCGTCTGATGATCGCTACACGTCCCTTGTCGTCACAAGAGATCCCAAGTCCACAGAACTTAATCACCAGGTTTTTGATAGAGGTCTAAGAACTGTTGACCTTGCGGGCATTGATTTAGAGCTTGGCAGGGCCTAATTCTCATGCGGCCTATGACATCATAAGCAAGGCCTTTGATATTGAAGAGCTAAATATCGAGGCCCGAAGCTTAGTTATTAAAGCGCCTATACACGTGGCGCAGGCGAGAGTGAATATCAGAGCTTTAGAGGTAAGATTTGAGGGCGAGGGAAAAATCATCACCACTCCCGCGGCAAGATCAGACAGGGCCAGGCTAAAGCAAGATGGTATTGGCGGACTAATGGCGGGAGAAATTCGATATTCAGGCCCAGAAAGTGATTGGAAATGCCGGCGCTCCCTCGCTAGTTGCGGTGGGGGGCGCGGGGCAGCCCGCAGGCCCTGGAGTCGATGGCGCCCGAGGCGCTAATGCCAAAATAGTGAAGGGAGGCGATTACTATTATTGGAAATACTATAAAGAGGAATATCATGGGCATGAGGCCGGCATGACTTATCAAAAGGTCAGGAAGGAAGGAAGACGCTCGGGCAACGGCGCAAACGCTCAAGTGGGAGGCATGCCTGGAAGAGGCGGAAGCGGCGGCAAGGTCCTGATAACCTCGCCTGTAGTGAAAGGAATCATCGCTGACATTTCCGGAGGAGAACATGGGGCCATTGATAGGGCGAGGACCGGCGGTCTGCCAGGAAGCCCTGCGACCACCTGCCGGCTGGAGTACGGAAAAAGAAAAGGATGCGCGAGGGCGGTGAAAGGCAAAGACGCCGCTCCAAAAAAGCTCTCTAGTGATAAAGGGGCTGAAGGAGAGTACAACGTTGAAGATAGGGAAGTTGGAATTTCCGAAAAAGTGGGCTTCCTCTTGGTTGAGCATGGCAGAGACCTTTATCTCTCCCGGCATATCAAACAGGCGAAGACCTTATTTGAATTTGTTGAAAAGGAGTTTTCTGGTAAGGAGCTTCAGACCCCGCACGCTCTGAACGCCTTAAAAGGGGCCCGAGCAAATCTTGCAAGTATCGAGATGAGGCTTGATTACTTTGGAAAAGAGAAAACATGGGCCCCAAGCTTGAGTTTTACCGCCGCCTCTCAGGCCTTCAGAAAAGAGGGGGCCAAGGCCTTAAGACTCTTTATGTTGACAGAGGAGCTTTTGAAAAAAGGCTCCAAGGTAGAGGAGCGAAGAAAGGCCCTTGTTGATCTTCGAGAAGAGCTTCTTGAAGCAAATCTTCGCTCCTCCCAGAGGATCACGAGTTCTGTTGAAGAGGACGCTCAAGTAAGAAAAAGCGTCTCCGATTTAGGCGTCGCTGAAGAGGAGTTTCGCTATGAGATAAAGAGAGTCGAGGCGGAGATCAAAAGGATGGCCAAAAATAATCTCAGAGTCCCCGGCTGGAAGAAGACTTTAGGTGTTGTGAGCGCTTTATCAAAGACTATTCCCGTTGGACAGCCGACCTTTGGTGCCGTGGGCATGGGCATTGATCTTGTCACTAAAGGACTGGAGGGCAAGTATGGAGCTGGGGACCTTATTCATGATGTCCCCAGTATTGCCCGCTCTTTTGAAGGCTTTAACTGGAAAAAGTCCGCTCATGAGTTGGACTCAAAGCTAATGGAGCTTGATCCAAGAGACTTTATGAGTCTGCCCGACAATAAGGCGAAACTTGAGTATCTTAAAAAGGTGGCGGACTTTGCGAGGCCTATGGCGAGCGAGATTAAAAATCAATTGGCCACTTGGAAAGAAAGAGAGACTTCGAGAAGCGCTCTTGACGCTGAAATTCAAAAGATAAAAAGAGGACATAAGGTCTATAAGCGTCTGGTCTCGAAGCTTGAAAAGGTCCTGTCTAAAAAGAGCGAGTTCTATAAACTGGCGAGAGCGCTCAATCAGACGGCGTTAAAAGAGCTGGAAAATATTGAAAATAATTTTCTCTCCATCGCCTACGCTTTTGACGATCAAAATTTGCTTGAGACTCAGGAGCTGATGCTTGGGATTGGCGCGCTTCATAATCAGGCGCAAAGAAGAATGAAGCGCTATTCTTACATGATGGTCAAGGCCTATGAGTATCAATATTTAACAAGCTTTCCGCTTGGGGGAGACTTGAAGGGCTTTTTTAATAAGGCCTCCAAATTAATAGGTCAAAAAGGGGAAATAATTGAGAAGATGAACAAACTTGAGGTCTTGTTTGAAGGGGAGGTCTCAGGGCTCACTCAAAGCGTCATTCTTAACACACGCAAAAGAGATGAACTCACGAAGCTTGTGAAGCTCAATGAAGAAGAGGTCAGGTCGCTTAATGAGGGAGAGACCATCTTTTTGGACTTTACCGATCTTTCATTTTTTGGAAAAGACAAAGAAAATGTGCGCCTCCTTAGTGTCGAATTAGACGAAAGAAGCCTCTACAAAGGAGGGGCCTTTGAAGTGAGCTTTAAGCATATTGGGCGCGGCATGGTGCAAACCTCTGGAGAGTTCTACTTTTTCTCTCACGACCGTCCTGAGGTGTGGCTTAGCTCTTCCCAATTTGGAGAGATCTACCATAGCTCACCTTCGCTTGAAGACGGGGGACGCCATAGCGGCCTCTTTAGAGCTTGATTCAGGAGTCCAGGTCTTTTCTAGGCCCTCAGGGAGAAGCTTTGTAAGGACCGAGCTTAAGGCCGGAAAAGGCGAGCTTGAAGAGGTCTATATACGAGTCCGCTACTCCTTTGAACACGCTCTAGTGTCGCTTAAATAAATAAAGAAGCCTTTTCAAAAGCAAGGCTTGAGAGCATAATATGGCCATGACTGTATTATGCTCTCTTAAAAATTTATGCCTCACCTTTGGCGACAAAATAATTTTCGAAAACGCCTCATTTCAGGCCGATCACGGCGATAAAATAGGGCTTATTGGACTCAATGGGAAAGGGAAGTCTTCCCTTTTTAAAATTCTCACTGGAGAACTCGAGCCAGACAGCAATACCGAGTTTGTTTTTGACAAAGCGAGCGCTAAGCAAGGGCCTGAGTTTGAATACAGCGTCTTCCTTGTGGAGCAGGCCTTCTCCCTTCCTGAGAGCTCCTACACCGCCAGGGACTACGTGTTTTTTTATTACCCTGAACTTAAAGAGCTAAAGGACGCTTATGACAAGGCGGTCGCGACAGAAAATCTCGATGAGCAACAAAAGCTTCTTTCGCGAATGGAGTCGGCGCAGTTCTGGGACTACCAAAATGCCTATGAGTCCTACTTAAAGGCCTTCGACCTAGAGGGGCTTGATAGAGACGTAAGCTCCTTGTCAGGCGGAGAGCAAAAAAAAATACTGCTTGCTCTAGGCCTGATTTCCAAAGCAAACCTTGTTCTTTGGGACGAGCCGACAAACCATCTGGACATTGAGACGGTGAAAAAACTCGAAGACGAGCTGAATTCCGCTCAAAAGACATTTATCATTATCTCTCACGACAGGCACCTTCTCTCCAAGGTGTGCAATAAGATCACCCATATTCATGACGCAAAAATTGACGAATTCAGGGGCTCCTACGCCCAATATCTGGAGTTTCTGGGGGAGCAGGAAGAGCAAAGAAAGAAGTCCCTTGCCAAGCTAAAAAACACCCTCAAACGTGAGACTGAGTGGATGCGCCAGGGGGTGAAGGCCCGCGGCACCCGCTCAAAAAAGAGGGTGGAGAATTTTGAGAACCTCTCGGGCAAAGTCCAGGACCTAAAGAACGCGGCCAAAAAAGAAATGGAGCTTTCCATTAATAATAGCTCACGAAAGACCAAAAAGCTTGCGGCGCTTAAGAATGTGTCATTTGGCCATGAAGAGAAGGAGCTTTTCTCTCATCTTAATGTTGAGCTTTATAAAGGCGAGAAAATAGGGGTGCTCGGCCCTAATGGCGCAGGCAAGACCACCCTTATGAAGCTTCTCAAGGGAGCTCTTTCGCCCACTGAGGGAGAGGTCTTTCAGGCGGAAGGCCTTAAGGTCAACTTCTTTGATCAAAAACGCGAAGAACTTAATGTGGAGAGCACGCCCTTTAAACTGCTGGGCGCGGGAGAGGACTTTGTGCATTTCTCCGATGGTCGCTCGCTTCATGTGAGCGCCTACTTCGAAAACTTTTTATTTGACCGGGGGCAACTACATAGACCATTGAGCTCTTTTTCAGGCGGAGAACTTAACCGCCTTCAACTTGCGATCAATTTAAAGAATGAGTCTGATATTTGGATCTTTGACGAGCCCACCAACGATCTTGACATTGAAAGCATCGAGATTCTGGAAGAAAAGCTCGCCAGCTTCAAGGGAACTGTGCTTGTGATTTCTCACGATAGGACCTTCTTGGAGAATGTGACCAATAAAATATGGATTATAAAAGACAAGGGGCTCGAGAAGTTTAATAGCGGATATTCTCAGGTCCAGGCCTACCTTGATGCAGTCGAGCTAGAGGAGAGTTTAAAAGAGGAGGCCCCAGCGCTTGCCGCCTCCACTCCCGCTGAAGGGCCAGCGCCAGAAAAGAAAAGAAAGCTCTCCAATAAAGAAAAAGAAAGGCTTAAGAAGCTTCCTTCAGAGATTGAAGGGCTTGAAAAAAGAATTGAAGAGCTTGAAAAGAAGATCGCCGGCGCCGATTATGCGAGCTTGGACTCTGCCGCAAGCGAGGAGCTTAACAAAGTCGCCCAGGAAAAAGAGGAGAGTGAAGAGAAACTTTTGGAGTCTTATGAAGAGCTGGAAGAGCTTGAGTCTTTAAGCTAAAAAGCTTGCAGCCTTTTTTATAAGCGCTTGATTGAGAAGGTGCCCATCTTCACAGGTCTCAAATTTTCCCTTTGCGCCTTTTCTCATTAACACATCAAATTCTTCTTTCGCCTCAGAGCATGAAACGATCTTGTCTTCGGTCCCATGGAGCTGATGGTACTCAATATTGTCTCTCACTTTAAAGCGCTCAGAACGAAAAATGGAATTAATGCCGATAACCTTGTCGCACTCTGAAACTAGCTCCGCCACCTTGGGCGCGAGAAAGCCGCCTTGGGAGTAGCCCAGCACTGTCACCGGCCGGTTGTTTGGGTTTTTAAGCTTGAGAAGGTCCGCAAGCCACTGGGCCGCAGGCCCGTAATTAATATAGAAATTCTTTTTGCTGGAATCATAAAAATACCAGCCAAAACGCGGCTCCCAGCCCTCTCTCTTTTTAAGCGGGACAAGAAAGGGAGCGTTGGGCGCGATCACTTTGGTTTTGGAGTCGGCAAGAGGCGCAAAGCGCTTATGCATAAATCTTCCGTCGAGCTGATAGCCGTGAAGCGCGAGCAGTATGCGCTCAAAATCTTCTGTATCGTTCTCAAAGAGAGTGGCAGGGAATGTTATGGGAAGGTTAACTTCAGTCTTCATGCTTTATGGAGCTTGGCCCTTCTTCTTTCTTAGAGTATTCAGCGTCGAATACATCTGATGAGCTTCTTTTTTGACCGAAACCGCCAAAAGGGCCGCCGCCCATATTGGTAAAGACATGAACATTGCCTTTTTTGATTTGCCCCGCGAAAAACTTTGTCAGGAAGATCGCAATCAAGGACCTTGTGCCGGGAAGGACCATGGCGAGGCCAAGAATATCTGTGACAAAACCTGGCGTTAAAAGAAGCAGTCCGCCGCCCATGACAAGAAAGCCTTGCAATAGCTGGCCTGCCGGTATTTCCCCTTTATTGAGCTCACTTTGAATTTTCATCAAAAGCTCAAGGCCTTGGGACTTTGCAAGACTTGCCCCTACAATGCCGGTCAATATAATGATAAGAATCGTGTTGAGGGCCCCCAGCTGAGCTCCGACTTTAAAGAGAAGGTAGAGCTCTAATGCCGGCACACAGGTGAAGAGAATAAGTAGTGGCAAAAACATGGTTTATAAGATCATTTGGAGGAGCTTGAGTCAAGCTCAGGGGCCTTCCAGAACTAATAAGGGCGAGTTTTTGAGGCCTTGTGAGCCCTTTGATTTTTATTTCAAATCGCAGCGCCAAGGAGCGCTCTAGGCCCTCTAAGCGATAAACAATTTTTTTGGGCCTGGCGCTTCTAAAAAACTTGGCGCCTTTTTTGGAGCTTTTATGCTCCTCAAATCGTCGGTCAATATCTGTGGCCACTCCCGTATAGAGTTTGCCGCACTCGGTCTCTATTATATAGACGTTCCAAAAATCTTCGCTCTTTATTTGATCAGACATAAGGGCATTTTAGCGCCTGCGACTTGCATTGGAGAGTATTTTCTCTTTTAATGGATCGAAACCATAGGATTTAGTTATGAAATTTCTTTTGATGCTTGTTGTTTTATTCGCTAGCGCTTGCAGCTCTGAAGAGAAGGGCGTAAACGCTGAAAAAGTCAGCAGTAAAAAATTCAAAGTTGAGGAAGTGTACAGCGGGGACGGCGTTCTCTGGAGTTTTAGCTTTCTCAATAATGACCAAGTTTTTATCGCCCATAGAAGTGGCAAGCTTTTTCTCTATAATCTGAAAACGAAAAAGAAAACCCAGCTAAGAGCCCCGGATGTTTGGACGAATGGGCAAGGCGGTCTCTTGGACGTCCTCTACCATAAGGGCGACCTATACCTTACCTACTCCAAACCAAACCCTGAAGGAAAGGCCTTCACGGCCCTCGCCAAGGGAAGCTGGAAAGAGGGAAAGCTTCAAAATTTAAGGGACATTTTTGTCTCCAATGCCGACGGTGACGGAGGGATTCACTTTGGATCAAGGCTTGCCCTCAGAGGTGAGGAACTCTTTATGACTATTGGAGAAAGGGGAGAGAGAGACAAGGCCCAAAGTTTAGACTACCACAATGGAAAGGTTCTTCGCTTGACCCTTGATGGAAGACCATATCCAGGCAACCCCTATGTCGACAAAGATGGTCTTGATGAAATTTATAGCTATGGGCATCGAAATCCTCAAGGAATTTCTATACACGAGAATAAAATTTATGTCGCAGAGATGGGACCAAGGGGGGAGACGAAGTCAACCTCATTAGGCCTGGAAGAAACTATGGATGGCCTGTCATCACCTATGGCGCAGAATACTATGGTCCCAAGATTGGTGAAGAAAAAAAAGAGGGAATGGAGCAGCCTCTCACTTATTGGGTCCCAAGCATTTCCCCTTCAGGCATCGCTTTTTAGGAAGGGGAAGGACCTCTACTTGGCCTGTCTAAGCGGGACTCAAGTAAGAATGGTGGAAATAGATGATGGAAAAGCTGGAGCGCAGAAAGAGCTGCTTTATGATATGGAAGAGCGTTTTCGGAGCGCGGAAGATGGGCCAGACGGCCTTCTGTACCTGTCCACGGACAGCGGAAAAATCTATCGAGTGTCCAAACAATAATTTATATAATTTGCGCGGTATTTGCATCTTTAGGGACCAAACAAATCAAAGGTCAGACAAAGGAGGCCATAATGGACACTCAACAATCTCAAGAATTCGAAGCTTGGAAAGGACATGATCATGACGACGAACGTTATGGAAACCCCTCAGTTAATGCGGAAGAGTTCATCCGCTCCTTTAGCCTTAAAGTATTAAGAGACCATCCGAACTTTAATAAGAAAATTCTTTCTGAGTTTGCAAGTTTCTTCCATCACTGGGAGCAGGAACTTGAACGAACTGATCAGATTTCAGCGCAAGGCGCCGCTCATACTCTTGTGAAGTGTCTCAAACTTTGAAGAATTACGATCCTTTATTTTCTATATAGGACTTATAATCGCCTGGGTGGAGGTAAACTCCGCCCTTGTCCACTTCCAAGACCTTCGTCGCGAATTCTTTTAGAAAGAATCTATCGTGACTGACAAACATGATCGTGCCCTCGTAGCGCTTAAGGGCGTCGAGGAGAACCTCTCGTGAACCAATGTCCAGATGGTTCGTGGGCTCATCAAGAAGCAAAAGGTTATGAGGCGAGGACAAAAGTCCCGCAAGAATCACCCTAGCTTTTTCACCGCCCGATAAATAGCGAACTTTTTTGAAGACTTCATCGCCTTTGAAAAGAAAGGCCGCAAGAAGATTTCTAAGAAACCCATCACTTGCGTTTGGAAGTCTGCTTCTCATTTCCTCAAAAACTGTATTCTCCATATTAAGTTTTCAAATGAATACTGACCAAAATAGCCCATATTCACACTTGGTCCCGACCTTTACATCGCCGCTAGTGGGCTCTGTTCTATGGGAGATAACTTTTAAAAGAGTGGACTTTCCAGCTCCATTGACTCCGACCACTGCTATTTTTTCCTGCCTATTGATAGTCGTGTCGAGCTTCTCAAAGACCCAGAGATCCTTTCCTTCTGTGTCCGTCCATTTTTTTGAGACATTATTAAGAACCACCACATCGTTTCCTCCTCGGGGGATATCTGGCAGGAGGATGCTCATTTGCTCCTGCTCTGCCTCCAGCTCAACGCGGTCTATTTTATCGAGCTTCTTCACCCGGGACTGCACTTGGGCGGCGTGAGAGGCGCTCGCCTTGAACTTTGCGATAAATTCTTCTTCCTTTTTGAGGTTTGCTTGTTGTTTTGCGAAACTCGCCTCATTTTGTTTTTTTCTAATCTCTTTTTCTTTTTCATAGAAATCATAATTCCCAGAAAAAGTTGTCACGCCGGCAGGGGAGACCTCAATGATTTTCTTGGCGACTTTGTTCATGAATGTTCGGTCGTGACTGGTCATAAATACAGAGCCTTTAAACTCTTTTAGCCACTCCTCAAGCCAAAGGATAGTCTCCATGTCCAGGTAGTTTGTGGGCTCGTCCATAAGAATAATGTCAGGAAGGGTGATAAGAACCTTTGCGAGAGCGATCCTCATCTTCCAGCCTCCAGAGAAGTCTTCGACAGGACGATGGTGCTTGTCGGGGCCAATTCCAAGTCCGGTGAGAATTTCTTGGGCGTTTGTTTCTAGCTCGTAGCCCCCGAGCTTTTCAAACTCGGTCTGAACCTCTCCCATCTCCTCCAGGACTTTGTTCATCTCTTCGGGAGTCAAGGTCTGGATCGCAGAGTTTAGTTTCAAAGCCTTTGAGTTTCGCGTCGAGTACGCCTAAGCGGGCGTTTCCGTTCTTTAACTTCCTCCAAGGGCGGTGGTTCCGCTCATCTCTCCCACATTTTGTGAAAAGTAGCTAATGCGGGTATTCGGGGCAAGAGCGATCTGGCCCTCGTCTGGCCGCTCATGGCCCGCGATCAAGTTAAAAAATGTGGTCTTGCCAGCGCCATTTGGCCCAACGAGGCCCACTTTCTCCCCGGGATTAATTTGAAAACTCGCCTCTGAATAAAGAGGTATTCCATTCATGAGCTTTGTGACGTTTGATACTGATATCATATGAGGCCTTAGTTAAATATTTGCTAGACAAGATAACAAATTCCCATGGCTTGAGCTAGCTCAAATAGGGCGCTAATATCTCCTAGTTAATACGTCTTAAATGATTGACCAAAAAAGGAAAAATTATGGCCACTTGTAAATACTGCGGTAAAAGCGTCACATGGCTTAAAGAGGGACGGAAAAATGTGCCGGTCGAAGACGATGGCGCCGTTCATCAGTGTGAGCAATACCAAAAGACGAGGCGCTCGGCCAGATCGATGGATCCGTCAGAGATCGACCCCGAAATTCTTAAGCAGTATCAAGAGAATATGAAAAATAAGCTCAAAAAATAACTGCGCCAAAAAAGTCTCCCATAAAATTTTGATTCCGGTATAATTAAAGAAAAGTACTTAACACAAGGAAGCGTTAGAGTATGGCAGGAATCAAGTTTATCGATTTGTTCGCCGGCATTGGCGGATTTAGAATGGGACTCGAATCACTTGGAATGGACTGTGTCTTTTCCAGTGAGTGGAACAAAAGGGCCCAAGACGTTTATAAGGCCAATTTCGGCGAAAGACCTGATGGCGACATCACCAAAATAAAAGCGACTGATATTCCTTCTCATGACATTCTCTGCGGCGGCTTTCCTTGCCAAGCATTCAGCGTTTCAGGAAAAAGACTGGGCTTCAAGGACACCAGAGGAACGCTTTTCTTTGATGTGGCGAGAATCCTTGAGCATCACCGCCCAAGTGTCGTTCTCCTAGAAAATGTAAAAAACTTTTTGACTCACGATCATGGCAGAACCATTGCCACCGTTAGGGCCACCCTTGAAGAGCTTGGCTATAGCGTTTCATTTAAGGTCCTCCGTTCAAGCGACTACGGCGTGCCTCAGGCAAGGGAGCGTGTCTATATTGTGGGGATAAACAATTTCTCGGGGGACTTTATGTTTCCCGAGAAATTAAAATCTTGTAAGACGGTCAATGATATTCTTACTGGACCTTTCAAATAAGGAATTCAAAGAGCTTCAAATCGACAGACCTGATATGAGCTTTTACCGCGATGAAAAAGCGGTCAAAAGCCCTAATAGTCCTCTTCAAATCGGCAAAATTAATAAAGGCGGGCAAGGCGAGAGAATCTATTCGCGCTATGCCGCTGGCATCACTCTTTCTGCTTATGGCGGGGGAGCGGCCGCAAAGACCGGGGCCTATAAAGTGGGAAGGCGAGTCAGAAAGCTCCATCCGGTAGAATGCCTTCGCATGCAGGGCTTTCCAGACAATTTCAGGCTTGGCCATTCGGTCGTTAATAGCTATCAACAGCTTGGAAACTCTGTTTCTGTGCCTGTAATCAAGGCCTTAGGACAAGAAATCCTCCATCAGGCCTTCATCCCAGGACGTCCGCCAGGCCGGATAAGGTGCCAGGAGACTTTTCCTGTAATACTTTCAAAACCACTATGATGCGCCGCTGGGTATGATATGAAGCCTTCATATTTTATGGAGGTATTTCATGTTTAAGACAATCATCGCTCTGTGCATTTTCGCTATGGGGATACAGGCCCAAACAATCACCAATAGCAAAACGGGCGAGAAGCTTTCCTTTTATTTCTCCCGCGACTCTGTCGAAATCAATTATATAGATCAATCAGGTTACTCCACGCCGGTAAACACCTTGTCTGTTGAAGAGCAGTTCGTTTACTCTGACAACGATATGTACCGCTATGAAAGCGTTGATTTTCTTAATCAAGGTCTAGAACAAAACAAGATGCCTATTCTTTTTTCTGTGAGTTCGCTAGGCATCCTTCCTCTTTGCGATAAAATTATAGAGGCAGTTGATGAGAGCAGTGTTCTTAATCAAAGTTTTATTGGGCAGGTGGGAAATGTTCTTACTCAAATTGTGGCAATGCCAGTCTGTTTGGTCTCAGCTCTTCCGGGTCTCGGGACCGTGGCAGTGGCAGCGATTGGAGAGTCCGCGGTTCATGGGGGCAAATACCTTTTTAATAAAGAAGCGATAGCCCTTCGGAAGCTTAAACAGGTCTATGAAGGCCAGAATACTTGGGCGTCTAATCGAGTCTTTAAGAAGATCAAGGCCGATATGGAAAAATTGTAATCGCAGGACAAGTCTCCTGGCACCTTGTCCGCCTTGTCCGTTAAAGAAAAGAAAAAAGAGCTTTTTTAAATTTAGGGTAGTCCTCTATATGTGGAAGATGACCAAGGCCCTTAAGCATAATGAGCTTTGAGCCGGGGATCGCTTTTTGAGTTTTTGGTCCGAGTTCTTTATAAAGCCCCATTTTTGATCTTGTTTTTTTATCGACAAGATTCTTTCCCAAGGCGGTCCTGTCCCGATCGCCGATGATCAAAAGCGTGGGGCTCTTGATCCGATTGAACTCATACACAACAGGCTGCGTATAAATCATGTCGTATGTAAGGGCCGAAATATAGGCCAGGTATTGCCAATCGGGACCTTTGATCCAGCCCGTCTGAAGCTTGAGCCAATGATTGTATTTTTCAAGCCACTTGCCATCGTAGTAATTCATGCGCTGATACTCTTTAACATTCTCTGGCTTGAGAGCAAGCTGGGCATTAAAGATTTCATCAATCGTTTGATAAGGCGCGAACTTCTTATAGTCCTCTAGTCCTATGGGGTTTACCAACACCAGCCTCTCTGTCGACATTTGGATACATGAGCGCGAAACGCGACGCGAGCATTCCGCCCATTGAGTGGCCAACGATGGTGGCCTTTTCTATTTTCCACCAGTCGAGAAGCTTTTTGGTCGCATGGGCCATCGCATGGAAAGAATACTGATATTGCATTGGCTTTGATGAGCGACCAAAGCCCACCTGGTCCGGGACGATAACGGTATAGCCTTTTTCTGAGAGGTCCTTTGCGGTCTGTCCCCAATAAGCGCCGCTAAAGTTTTTCCCGTGCATTAGAACTACGGTCTGGCCGTTGCTCCTTTCTTTTTTCAGGGTCGACCTTCATATAGGCCATCTCTATTTTATGTGTCTGGGAGAGGTAGTTAAAAAGCTTTGTTTTATAGGGATACTTATAAGTCTTGAGCCTCTTGTCTAGATTGGCCTTTTTGGGATCGGCGCAAGCAAAAATGAGGGCGAGCATAATGAGATAGCGCATATTAATGGTCCTTATATATATGTTTTAAATATCCCTATCAAGACTTGTGCAGGATGTATATCCAAGACCTTGCAGAGGTTAATTTGGTGTGCGCCGCAAAATAGCCGTTAAAAAAACTAAAATTTTTCTTTGTAAAACTTATATCAAATGGGTACAGTTTCCATGCAAAACATAAGGACATTTAATGCAAACTATTAGAACCCCTTTACTTCTTGTCTTAACTTTAAACCTTCTTTCATTCAATGCTCTGGCCTTTGATTCTTATAAGGAACAAATCAGAAAGCTGACGATGGAAAACCACCGGCCTCTAAACAGCTATTCTTACGCCCGGCAGGTGATCATGCAGGAAGTCCACCTACAAAAGGACAATCGTGGTTACTTTATTGAAGATGTTTACTGCCATGAAGATTTTAGAAAAAATGTTGGCCCTCACCGCATGCCAAATCATAACGAAATAAATATTGAGCACACCTGGCCGCAAAGCCGATTCAGCTATCAGGCAAGCAAGTCAGTTCAAAAGTCCGACTTGCATCACCTCTATCCGTCCGACTCTAAGGCCAATAGCCAAAGAGGCAACTTCCAATTCTCAGAACTTCCAAACAGCGACACTCTTGAGGGATGTATGGACTCCAAGCAGGGCTATGACCCTGAGATAGGGACGACCGCTTTCGAGCCGCCGGCAGATCATAAAGGCAATGTCGCAAGGGCGCTTTTCTACTTCTCCCTTAGATACAGAATTGAGATAAATGCGCACGAGGAAGCGCTTCTAAGAGAATGGAACAAGGAAGATCCTGTGGACGCTGCTGAAAGAAGAAGAAACGACGTCATAGAAAAATTTCAAGGCAATAGAAACCCTTTTATTGACGATCCAGAGTACGCAGACCTCATTCAAGATTTTTAGTCCTTCTCAAATAGCTTTAAATACTTTTCATATCCGCGCTCTTTTAGTTTGTCCTTCGGGACAAACTCGAGGGCCGCGGAATTCATGCAGTACCTCAGGCCTGTGGCCTTGGCCATCGTCGAAGACATGGCCCAGGTGGCTATCAGCTTTCTTTGAGCGAATTTCGGTTCTTTTCATCCATAGGAAATTGTCCTCTTTGCTGACAATATTCTCAGGCTCAAGGACTTTGTAAAAGCTTGGCCATCCCGTCCCTGACTTGTATTTATGTGTTGAGCTGAATAGAGGCTCTCCAGAAACGATGTCCACGTAAATCCCTTCTTTTTTATTGTCCCAATACTTGTTTTTAAAAGCTGGCTCAGTGTCGTCCTTTTGAGTGACCTTGTACTGCAGGGGAGTAAGTTTCTTTAGCTTTTCCTCCTTATTAAAAGTTTCCGACTGAGGCCCTCTGTTGGGAGTATATTCACGGTCATCCCCCCATTTTTTATCTAGGTATTGATCCCTCCCGGAGCGGTAACGGTAGAATTTGTACTTTATGGTGTTGGTTTTATAGAAGTCCTGATGGTACTTTTCGGCAGGGTAAAATTCGGTGGCCTTTAAGATTGGTGTGACAATTTTCTTATCAAATCTCCCGCTTTCTTTAAGCTTTTCCTTTGAGGCCTTCGCGATCTTTTCTTGCTTGTCATTAAAAACAAAAATGGCAGTCGTGTACTGGCGGCCTCGGTCCACAAACTGGCCTTCATCATCTGTCGGATTAATTTGTCTCCAATAGACTTCAAGTATGTCCCTTAAAGATATCTTGTCTTCGTCGTAAGTGATTAGCACAGACTCCCGATGTTTGGTCTTGCCCGAAGAGACTTCCTCATAGCTAGGGTCTTTTTTATCGCCGCCCATAAAACCTGAGACGACCGTGGAGACTCCTTCCAACTTCTCAAAAGGCTCTTCCATGCACCAAAAGCAACCCCCAGCGAGACCTATCTTGGCGGCTTGAAGCTGCAGACTAAATAGGGCGAGAGCGAAAATTATAATGCCTTTCATAATTACTCCTTTGTATCTAAGTTATTTTAACAAGCTTAAGAGGCCTTTTGCATTAAATCGTGGCAGCTTAGAGTTAAAATTCATCTACACCAATGAATAACAGAGAGTTTTACGGAGGTAACTATGATCGTTGCAATCACAGGCGCTAATAGGGGAATCGGGCTCGCTCTTTCAAAAGAGTATACCCAGCGCGGACACCGGGTCTTCGCCCTCTGCCGCCACAAAAGTGAAGAGCTAGAAAAGCTTGATAATTGCCAAATCGTTGAGGGAATAGACGTCACTAAGAATGTGGCCGACAAGCTTAAAAAGGCCTTTGGGGACGAAAAACTTGACCTCTTCATTAACAATGCCGGCATTTTGAGCAAGGAGACTTTTGACAATCTTGACCTCAAAAGCATTGAAAAACAGTTAATGGTCAACTCATTAGGTCCAGTCCATATGGCCAAGGAAATTGTCCCCTTCATGAAAGAAGGCTCAAAGCTAGGAGTCTTAACTTCACGAATGGGATCAATTGAGGACAATACCTCAGGAGGTTTTTATGGCTATAGAATGTCCAAAGCGGCCGCAAATGCTGGCTGCAAGTCGCTTGCGATTGACCTTAAGCCCGAGAATATTGCTGTGGCGATTCTTCACCCAGGATACGTTCAAACTGACATGACGAATAATAGCGGGGACATAGGTCCAGAGGAGGCCGCAAAAGGTCTCTATAAAGTGATGGAGAAAACAGACCTCGAAAATACAGGAACTTTTTGGCACTCAAACGGCTCTAAGCTTCCTTGGTAAAGACCTTAGTTTGAACATATGTTTGAGGCGCTTTTTTAAGGGCGAGGTCAACCATGACCCTCGCCACTTCACTCGCCTGAACTGGCCTTTTTGATGGCGGCAATAAAAAAGAAAGCTTGGGCAGTATTGCCTTAGCTAGGTCCTCTCCAAGGCGCTCTTCTTCTCTGGCTCCAAGCAAGAGGGAAGGCCTGATGATGACCAATCGATCAAGGGCCAGCGCTCTAAGCTCGTCTTCAAGTTGGCCCTTCACCTTATTATAGAAGAAAAAAGAACTGGCGCTTGCGCCAATGGCGCTGATCAGCGCGAAGGTTTTTGGCCTTAATAGCTTGGCAAAATTCAAAGGGAGGTCATAATCGACATGTTTAAAAGCTTCTTTGCTTCCCGCCTTTTTGATGGTCGCTCCAAGACAGCAAAAGAGAATGTCCGCGTTTAATTCGTCTTTGAGGGGCCCAAGGTCTTTGAAGTCTGTGAGAATTTCTGTGGTCTTAGGAAACTTATTAAAGGGCGTTCTTCTCCTTGTAGGGAGGAAGATTTCCTCAATATTTTCCATCTTGAGCAAGGTCTTCACTACCTTGCCGCCAACCAGGCCTGTGGCGCCTAATACAATAGCTTTCATGGCGTTAGTGTAAGGATTATGCATTGTAAAAACTATTAAAAAAGCGTATGTCTCTAGGAATTATAATCTTCTATTAGGATTTAAATAACGAGGTTATTTTGGCGGCCTATACCCGTTTAGAGTCAAAGGACGTAGAGTCCATTTTGGCCTTATATGACATCAACAATATCTCAAGTGTGACGCCTTTGAGTTTAGGGATTTCCAATTCCAACTATCGCTGCGACATGATCGCGGGAGACTCTATCATCCTCAAGGTCTCAAATGATAAAGGGATCTCTCAGATGAAAGAAGAGCAAGAGATTCTGAATTACCTCAAGACCTTTCCCTATAGCTTGACCCCAGTCCCTACTTCCAAGGGGGAGAGTGTCTATACTTGGGGAGAGCTTTACGGGGCCGTGTTCCCTTTTATTGAGGGGACAAAGCCAATGGGCGAAGTCTCTGATATGCGACAAATCGGCATGGCCTTGGGACTTATGCACAAGCATTCTCAGGACCATGACTTGCAAAACACCAAGACTCGCTCCCATTCAGATGTGGGGTATGACCTTGAAGGCATACAAGGCTATTGCAAGGAGTCGATGGCCTTAGGAGACTTCAGGGACGTGTGCTCAGAGCTTCTTAAAGAAAGCGATATAAAGCTTTGGAATGAGGCAAAGCTTCCAAATGGGCTCATTCATGGCGATCTTTATATCGACAATATGCTTTTTAAGGACGGCAAACTTCAAACTCTTCTTGATTTTGAGCAAGCAGGTCTAGGCTCCTTCATTCACGATATAGGAATCACTATCTCAGGTTGCTGCTTGGACAGGGAGGGAGTCTCTCTAGATAAGATCCATGCCTTTATTGAAGGCTATGAAGGCGTTCGAATTTTGGGAGACAATGAACGAAAGCTTCTTAATTTCTCCATAACACTTGGCTTTTTAGACATCAGTCTTTGGCGGATTAAGAGATTCTATGAGGGGGATTTGGACCCGCAAAGAAAAGACAGTTATCGAGAGTTATTGGAGCTTGCTCGAGAGTTTGTTAAGCGTCCGTATCAGATGTAAGAAAGGCCGCAAGTGTCGTCAATTCGCACCTTGCGGCGAGTCAATGGGGACAATTTGTCCCCGGTTTCTTGGTGTCGGTTAGACCCTATTATGGTGTCCGCTCCTTCTGCCATTTCTTCCACGACGGCCATTCGAGCCTCTGTCATGTCTTCTGTGATTTCTGCCTGGACGATTTGCGCGACCGCGATGTCTTCTCGGATGGTTTACCCTTGCGCCGCGATGTCTTCTAGGGTGATTAACCCTTCCACCTGTATGTCTTCTAGGATGGCCTACTCTGCCTCCAGTATGTCTTCTAGGGTGGCCGAATTCTACCGTGAGGGCGTCTTGGGTGTGGTCGAGGATTGTATCTGCCTGGACTGACTCTCGTAACAGCAAAGCTTAAAGATTGATAACTGCTTGCCAGCCTTCGCATCTCAAAAGAGAGGTCTCTATTGGGTCCGCCCATTCTGTAGGCGTTTTGCACGTTCCTGTAGTTCATCGAAACTGTTGTGAAGTTTGAACGAATCAATGAGCAGTTCTGATAGGCACCTCTGGCAGCGCTTGCGAGGAAACCTGCGCTTGAAGCAAGCCTCGAGGCCGAACTCTGAAGGTTAAAGTTATTATAGCGAGACGCTTCATAGGAAATGTCCCTGGCCTGTCTTTCTAGGTTCATGGCGCCACTGGCCACTTCATACGAATTGGCGCAATAGCCAAAAACTAGAGTGCTTGAAAAGATGCTAAAAAGCGCTATCAGCGTTTTGATTTTCATAAGGTTCCTCCTCTTGAGTAATGATGTTCAGGAAAGGAGCAATAACCTTGCCAATTCGTCAGATGTAAGAAAAAACTCAGATCCACCTCTTTTTCTTAAATAAAAAAAGCATTCCAGCGGTGATCAAGACCATCATAAGCCATACCATTGGGTAGCCATATTTATTGTCGAGTTCGGGCATATACTTAAAGTTCATCCCATAGAGGCCAGTGATAAATGTCAGAGGAATAAAGATCGTGGAATAGATCGTGAGGAAAGTGATGATTCTATTGGTCTTTAAATTAATATTGGTGACATAAATGTCCAAAAGGTCGCTTGCCATGGCCCTATAAGACGTCGTGGTGCTTTCCACCTGTTTAATATGATCTTGAAGGTCCCTGAGATATTCAACAATGTCTTCTTCAAAGAGCTCCTCAGCGTGATTGATCATGACCCGAATTCCTTCCCGTATTGGGACTGACAATTTTTTAAGAAAAAGAAATTCGGTCCGAAGCCTATAGATTTGTTTGGTTAGGTTCTTTTCAGGGCTTTCGCTTTGAATCAATGTTTCAAGAATCTCCACCTCGTCCCCAAGCTTTTCCGTCACGGTCAAATACTGATCTACGACCGCGTCAAGTAGAGTGTAAAAGAGGTAGTCCTCAGCGCTCTCCCTCACATTGCCGTAGCCGTTTTTAATTCTTCTTAAAATGCTATCAAAGACTTGGGTGGGCCTCTCGCTAAAAGTGAGCACGTAATCTTCGCCCACAAAAATTCCAAGGTGGTTATATTCGACCATTCCCGCTTCTTTATTCAGAGTGACGGTCTTTAAGAGAAAGAAGAGCTGCTCCTTAAGGTCCTCAAACTTTGGGTTCTGATCAGTGTTCGCAAGATCGGCAAGCTGCAGGCTTGGAATGCGAAAAGAGGACTCTATGGCCTCAAAAAAATTCTCTTTCCCAAAGCCTTCAAAGTGATACCAGTGGGCGAAGCGGGGGTCATGCGCCACGTTGGGCTCAAGTTGGCTTATTTTAAGCTCCTCCTTGTGAAACTCATAGCGGTTGTATTTTACCTGAAAACCTTCGATATGGGGGGCGGCATGCTCGATGAATAGAGTGCCGGGAGTTGAACCGGCCTTTCTCTCAGCGTCTTTAATCAATCTGGCCATCGCGGCCCTCCTTATATGGCAAGTGTCGTTTAAGGTTTTCTATCTCATTTAAGTGCAATTGATTTTCTTCTTCAATATGTTTTTTTATCGCTTCGTGGGCCTGAGGGAGGTTAAGCTTATGCGCGCTAAGAATCTCCACTGGAGTAAAGCCGCGCAAGAGTTTTTGCTCGCCCTGCGCGCCCGCCTCAAAGAGCTTTAGTCCGCGCTTTGCGCAGTATTCCATGCCTTGATAAAAACTTAATTCAAAATGCAGATAGGGCAGATTTTCTTCCGGGTCGCATCCCCAATAGCGGCCATAGAGAGTGTCTTCGCTTTTTAAAAAGAGGGCCATGGCGATTATTCTGTCCTCTTTCTTCGCTAAGGCAATTACCAGGTTTTCGGGCAGATCCCTTGCGAGCCTTTGAAAAAAGTCTTTATTCAGGTAGGCCTGGCCCCATTTTTTATCGATCGTCGTCAGGTAAAGTTCATAGATTCTGTCCATGAGCTCTTCGGAAAAACCGCTATCTTTGAGCTCGATAGTGATTTCCGACTGGGCGATTGCCCTTCTTTCTTTTCTAATTTGTTTCCTTTTTCTGGACTTGAGGGCCGACATAAAACCATCGAAGTCAGGGTAATTCCAATCAAGGTGGTATTGGAGAGTCTGTCTTTTAAAGAACCCGTTAGCTTCAAGCGCTTCTAGCTCTTGAGGCCTCAAAAAGAGTGCGTGGGCAGATGATAATTGGGATCTCATTTTCAGGAATTGGGCGAAAGCTTGTAGAAGGTCCTCAGCATATTTTTGATCACCAATTATTTTTTCGACGTTTACAGGACTAAAAGGAATGGCGCTTACCAATTTTGGGTAATACGGAATCCCTGACCTTTGGTAGAGGTCCGCCCAGGCCCAATCAAAGATAAATTCTCCGAAACTGTCAGTTTTAAGATAAGCGGGGAGGACGGCCTTTATTTCTTCGCCCTCTTTTGCGAGAAAGTAGAGTGGACGCCAACCTGTGCCTTCCCCGACCACGCCTGAATTTTCGCATAATTTTAAAAAATGCGTGCAGGCAAAAGGAGGTCTTCCTAAATCGTTTTTGGGCATCGCCTCATTTAGGCTAATGCTTGTCTTAACTTCCATGGAATCAGACTAACGAGCTTTGCTTAAAAAAGCGAGATGTGAAGGCCTTATCTACGTGCATATGCGCAATAAGATAATTATTATTTTTGCTATGAAAGCTTTATTTGTAACGTTGGTGGTCATTATGGGCCTTGGTTTTTCTCATACTACTCATAGCAAAGTGAAAGAAAAGACTTTCACCTACCAAGTCGATGGCCGTGACTTCAAGGGCTATATTGCCGATGGAACTAAGAGCGGTGAAAAGGCCCCTGGAGTGATTGTGGTCCATGAATGGTGGGGACAAAATGCTTACCCAAGGAAGCGGGCGAGAATGCTCGCAGAGAAAGGGTATGTCGCCTTCGCCATTGATATGTTTGGGGAGGGAAAAGTCGCGACCCACCCGGACGACGCTAAAAAATTCGCAAGCAAGTCTATGGAGGATCCTAAAAAGGCCAAAAAAATTTTTGACAAGGCCGTCTCCATTTTAAAAGAAAGAGATGACGTTAATAAGGACAAAATCGCGGCGATTGGCTATTGCTACGGCGGAGCGGTGGTCCTGAATATGGCCGCGATGGGGAGCGACATCGATCTCGTCGGAAGTTTTCATGGGGCCATTTCTGGAGATATGAAGTTTAAAAAGGGCGATGACATTCGCGTCTATATTTTCAATGGAGCGGACGATCCCATGGTCACGAGCAAGCAATTGGCCGCTGTGAGAAAGAGCTTAAATGACGCTGAAATAAGAAACACTATAGAAAACTATCCCAATGCGAAACACGCCTTTACCAATCCAAGCGCCACAGAGAAAGGCAAAAAGTATGGACTTCCTCTCGCTTATAACGAGAAGGCGGACAAGGACTCTTGGAAGAAGTTTATGAAGGCCCTCGAAGAGCTCTAAATTAGGGAGCCTTTAGAGCGTCGGAAATGGCCTGAATGTCATCAGCTGTCAGCGCCTTAAGATAACTTTTGCTACTCATTTGCCTTTTGTTTTTTATGGCGGACTCAATCTTACTCGCGCTGGTGTTGGATACCTCTGACCTGCTAATGTCACCATGGCAGTTCATGCAATTGGCCCGATACAGGGCCTTTCCGTCTAAGGATCCAGGCGCAAAGAAAGTCGCGCTTGAAAGAGAGGAAATATTTCCAGCATCATCTTCGCAGAGAAAAAATACCTGATAGGTGCTACCGCTTGTTAATGCGGCCAAATATTTCGGTGTGAGAAAGCCCCCCCGTGGAGCTCATCACAGTCATGTCCCAGAATTGGTCGCTTGAATTTAGAGAGTAAGCGCAAATAGAATACTCGTTGGTGGACAAAGACAATGTCGCCTCCTGGGCGCCAAAGTCTAAACTTCCTTGCGGCGAGACATTGGACAGGGTGGAGCTATGGTGTCTACGTCGCTCGTGTCTATATTAAACGTAATTTCACTCTCGCTTGAGACGCCATCATAAGCTCCCTGACAGGCCACATAAAGGTGGTAACTCATCTCCTTTTGCCACACTCATGCTTGCGCTATGGTCGTGGCCGTTTGAGGAGGCGACTAAGCTATTCGGTTGTTCAGCATAAGGGAGAGCAAGCTCCCCGAAGCGACATTTTGCCGACAAGTCGGTCTTCACTGTTAATGTCACAGAATTGGTGGAGCTAGGAAGAGTTCCTTTAGGAAGAGCCGATAAAATAGCTGGCGCAATAGGAGCGCTTTTAAGCGCATCAGCGATCGCATTTAATTGTGGGCCTGTTAAAAATGTGAGCTTGCGCATTTCTCCTATGTCACCGATAGCGCGTCTATTTCAGAGGCGCTGCGGTCTTTTAGAAGAGAGTTCTTTAGCGCCCCATGGCAACTCATGCAGTTTTCCTGGTAAAGTTTTTTTCCATCAGACACAAGGGAATAATCTCGCGCCCCATACTTCAGCTCTGTAGGAACCTCATTGCAAGATGTGAACGCTATTAAAAGCAGAAGGACGAAGGATTTTTTCATCATTCAAAGATTGTAATACGCTTTCGTTCTAATTGGTGGCGCGGCGAGGGATTTTCCTTCTAAGTTCTTGATAGAACGTTCTCAAGCGATTATCCCTCTTGACCACTTTTGGAGGACTCAAGAGAAGCTCTATATTAAAATGACTTAATTATTCCATTTTACAGAATATAAATCATGGCGTCGGTCCTTTAGGTTTTGGACCGTGCCATTATTTCTCGCCTCTAATAAAGCGTCCAATCTCAAATCAGCGAAGGCCACCGTCTCAACGTTTGGAGTCGTGTCGGCGGCGATACCGTCTCTGGAAAAAGGGAAATCGCATGGGGTAAGTATACAGCTTTGAGCGTATTGAATGTCCATATTGCTGACACGTGGAAGGTTCCCAACATTCCCGCTCATAACGACGTATATTTGATTCTCCACCGCTCTGGCCTGACAACAATATCGCACTCTAAGGTATGATTGCCTTTCATCAGTCATGAAAGGAACAAAGAGCATATGAATGCCTTGATTTACCAGGTGCCTTGTAAGCTCGGGAAACTCGCTATCATAACAAATAAGAACGCCGATAGGGCCGCAGTCGGTTGGAATGACTTTAATCTTGTCGCCGCCGTCGATATTCCACCAATACGCCTCATCAGGTGTGGGGTGAATTTTTGGCTGCTCATGAAGCTCCCCATTTCTAAGGCAGATATAGGAGATATTTCTAATGCCGCCTTTTTGTTTAGAGGGATGAGAGCCGCCAATAATATTAATATTGTATTTCATCGCTAGCTCCATCAGGAGGCTTTTCACTCTTTCTGTATACTGGGTCATATGCTCGATAGCGATATGAGGTTTTACCGCTTCATTTTCAATGGAGAGAAGCTGCATGGTGAAGTACTCGGGAAACACCACAAAGTCGGCCTTGTAAGCGGACGAGACGTCCACATAATAGCGCACCATCTGCGCGAACTCCTCAAAGTTTTTAATGCCTCTTTGCTGATACTGCACTGTCGCGACTCTGACAACGTTCTTTACAGGCAGGTCGCCTTTAACGAGCGCTTCTTCGTTGTATTCAGGATTATGCCAGATAAGATGCACGGCATAGCCCATGCTTTCTTTGTCATCTGGAAGATAACGATTCAAAACGCCTAAGACTTCAAAGCCATTTCTTAGCTGAAAGCCGAGAGCAGGATCGCGAAGCTTATTGTTTTGAACCTTCTCAACATAGTCCTGAACGCTCTCGACTTTTTTGCGTCTTAGATTTTTTCTGAAATTGGGGATGCGGCCAGCGAAACAAATGCCTTTTAAGCGATAATGTCTGGCGAGGTTCTTTCTCGCATTATACATTCTCTGGCCAATGCGGCGTCCGCGCATATTAGGATCAACGAATATCTCGTAGCCGTAAAGATACTCACCGTCTTTTTCGTGAGTCGTTCCAAAGCCTCCGCCTGTGATGGAGTTCCAGGTGTGCTTCCTTTTGACCTTCTTCTCAGAGAGCCTGATCGAGGCCGAGTAGGCGACGATATCATTGTCCACCACGACCACCATGCAGCCTTCTGGATAGTTTGTTATTTGCCCTAGAATCATCTCGGCGGGATAAGGCTCAAGATCTGGATAAACCCTGTTATTGAGCTCTAGTATTTCAGGAATATCGTCGCGTTTTGCTTGGCGGACTTCTATTTTGGCCTTGGTTTTTTTCATGGACTTAGGCTAAGCGAGACGACAGCGCTTTGGCAATGGACAAGCCATGCTATGGCGTGTATTTTCAAGAGCATGAGCGAAGAATCTAAAGGCATGAGTGAAGAACTAAAAGAAAAGCTAAGCAAAGACGTCGATGAGGCGTCCTGGGAATTACTGGCAGACCACCACAAAAGGGGAGCGGTGTTCTTGGTTAAAGATTTGGACATTGTTGACGTTGGTGCGGCCATGGCAAATGACGATTCCGCCAATGTGAAGCTTATGGCTTGATAATGGAAACTTTTTAAAAGTGGACGATGATATGGCCGAAGACTTGCCAAAGATCCCAAGGCGAAGAACTTTAATTTTTGATTGTTCAGCCTTACGTGCTTATTAAACTGAAATAAATTAAATCTTCCTCACGTCCGCAAATGAGCCAGATTCCATCTTATAAAGCTTTAGTCAAAGCTCCTTCAAAAATAGGCCAAATTCGCTGGCCTTGGCATGTTTTCTGTGCCTCGAGCGTCATGCAGCTTTTTGACCGATGGAAACTTTTCCTCCGAGACGTTCCAAAGGTAGTCTTGCATGGAAGTGTCCACTAGGCCTGGCGCGAGCGCATAGAAGCCTGTGGTCTCGACTTCTTTTGCGTAAAGCTGCACGAGCATATTGAGGGCCGCTTTTGAGATGGAATAGCCGCTCCAGCCATAGTTGCCATTCACGGCCGCGCCGCTTGAGATGCAGACGATATTCTTTGCCTTGGCGTTTGATAGAACGCAATCAATTGTCAGACTTTACCGCCCAAACATTAATGTCCATGACAGACTTCAATTCCTCTATCTCGGCCTCTTGCATGGGTTGAATTTTACCAAGCGCGCCAGCGTTCATCACGCATAAGTCAAAATCCATGCCTTGAATAAACCCTGGAAGCTTCTCATTGAGCTCCTCTGTCTTTGTGAGATCAAGCGAGAGATGTTGGTAGTTCTCAGAGTCAATCGCCGGCTCTCTTCTGCTCATCCATAAACCTTGGCGCCTTTTGAGGGTAGTGTTTTGCTAGACCCAGACCTATTCCGGAACTCGTGCCTGTAATTAGAGTATTCATCTTTTTCCTTTTTAGTTACGATTTTAATTGGCCACAGGCGGCGAGAATATCGTCGCCTTTGACCTTTCTGACCATAACGCGGGCCTTGGCCTCACCAGCCAGTTCTTAAATTCTTCGACTCTTGAGGCGTCAGGCCTCTTAAACTCAGAGCCAGGAAAGGGATTGAAGGGAATAATATTGATCATATGAGTCCTGTCAGAAAGAGTCTCGGCAAGTTCGATAGCGTCCTCCTTGGAGTCGTTCAGATCTTTTATAAGAAGGTATTCGTACTCAATAGTTTGCTTGGGGCCTAGCGCGATTTTTTGGATCTCTTCCAGCACGTCTTTAAGCGGATAGCGATTATTAATAGGGATCAGCTTGCTTCTTACCTCGTCTTTCGTGGAGTGTAGTGAAAGGGCGAAGTTTATTCCCTCAAGCTCCATAAACCTTTTCAGTCCTGGAAGATACCCAGAGGTGCTAAGAGTGATGTTCCTTCTGCTAAGACCGAGGCCGCTTGGTTCGGTCAGAATCTTAAGCGCCTCTTTTATGGCGTCAAAATTATGCAGCGGCTCACCCTGTCCCATAAAAACGATATTGGCCACCTCCCTTTTTTCATTGGGAATCTCTTTTATAATTTCTTTGGCCTTAAGGACCTGGCCTATGATTTCAGAGGCCGAAAGGTTTCTTTTAAAGCCCTGAGTGGCGGTGAAACAGAACTTGCAATTCATGGCGCAGCCGACTTGGCTAGACACGCAAAGGGTGTACTTCTTGTAAAAGGGAAGGACGACGGTCTCAACAGACTCGCCGTCTTTTAACTTTAAAAGAAGCTTTATGGTCCCGTCCTTTGCGACCTGTTTTTTTATCACCTCGGGAAGAGCGTTATCATAGCTCTCGATAAAGTAATTTCTGACCTTGCTCGAAATCTGGCCATAGGCCTCGAGCTTTTTAAAACGGCTTCTATATATAAGATTCATGAAAATGGATGCGCTTTCTTCAGCATGCCCAAGCGAGGCCAACTCGCTTTTGATTTCACTCAAGGAAAGGGAGTACATTTTTCTCATCATAGAAGGCCGTGGTCCTTCGCGACCTTGTCAAAATACTGCATGTTTTTTTTCGCATAGGCGCGCTTTTCCACATAACTTCCCGGATAGAAGCTTTTCTTAAAGCCATAGGCGACGATGTCTTTAAGTCTTTTCATCGGTATTTCAAAAGTCTTTGTCGCGAGCCTATATTCATTTGTCACCGTGGTATTTGATACGAGACGGTTGTCAGTGCAAAGAGTGGTCGCAATCCTATTTTCAAGCATGTCCTTAAATTTGTGGCTAGAAATGTCTTTTATCATCGGATTCGTTTGGAGATTGCTTGTGAGGCAAACTTCGATAGTCGTTCTTCTATCGGCGATAAAAGAGGCGAGATGTTGGATGTAATTGGCCTTGTTTTTAATCGCCGGATCTTTGATCAGTTCAGGCATGAAAAGTGAATAACCATGGCCTAGTCTGTCGGCGCGGCATTCTGTGATCGCCTGAAAGATGCTTTCAGCCCCGTAGGCCTCGCCCGCGTGGACGGTCTTATGCATAAAGTTTCTATGAGCGAACTCATAGGCGTCTCTAAAATTCTGAGCTGGATAGCCTTCCTCTTCGCCCGCGAGATCAATGCCGACAATGGGGAGTCCCGCATCGTCTCTTAACTTTACGCTCGCTCTTGCGAGCTCCAAAGCGGCGAGAGAAATCACTTGGTCTCCTTCGAGATACTTCATGCTTTCAAAGAGCTCTGTGTAATAGGGAGAAAACCCTTTTTTGCCAAACATTCTCATCGCGCAACAGATGATGCCATAATGAAACTCTGGCTTTCCACCTTTTAGTGACAGCGTCAGAGGAATTGTATTCTTTCTTGAGCTCTTTCCAGCCCTTTATTTACTCTCTGGAGGACTTCCTCCATGCCAATTGCTGCGATCGAGGTCCATTAGAAGCTGAGGAGCAAAGCGCACCTCGATATAGCAGACGTTTTCATTGATATTGTCCCAGGCAAGCTCGTAAGCGGCCCGCTCCATGTTCTCCGGCTCGCGCAAAATGGCGCAAGAGTATTGAAAGCCCTGAAGGTATTCGCCTAGATTTTCATATTTGTCCTTAAAGACCTTCTCTTTCAGCTCTTGGGGAGTGTTTCCTGGAAGCTCAACGCCCGCCGTCTTCGCCATCTCCAGCATGCTCTCAATTCTAAGCGAGCCGTCGAGATGCAGGTGCAAGTCAGACTTGGGCATTTCAAATAAAAAATCTTGGGCGTATTTCAATGATTTCTCCGTGGGTGGATTCAAAAAGTATCTTAATATAGCAAACTTTATTTCATATTTGAATAGAAGCGTTTGCGCTAGGGCCTTGGATGCGGTAGGCAAAGGCATGGAAATAACAGGGAAAGTTTCTAAGGGCGATTTGGATCGCTCTTTTTTCGAAACCGACTATACCGATTATCATGAAATTCAATTTCACTCCGCCAAGCTTGATGAGGCGCTAGGCGTTCCTGTGAAAGAGATGGAAAAGTCCCTTAGAGACAAGGCGAGAAGGCTTCAACCGGAAGGGACTGTCGAGTCTTGGAGCAAAAGTCTTCACAATGGCGCATGCACTTGGGTGGGGCTCAATCCTGCTCAATTACAAACTCCTTACGCTGAATTGCTTGAGATTTTAGATGAGCTGGAGCTAGCTCCCGGGAGAAGGTGATTGACCTTGGAGCGGGCTATGGAAGAATGGGCATTCTCATAGGCTCCCTTTTTACAGGACTGCTTTTTTGAGGGCTACGAGATGGCCCATGAAAGAGTGGAGATCGGAAACCAAGTCTTTGATAGGCTTGGAATGGAAAACGCAAAGCTCTTCACCCAGGACATCGCAAGCGACATTTTTACCTGCCTGACGCCAAATGCTATTTTATTTATGACTTTGGATTTTTAAGCGATATGAAGAAGCTCATCGCCAAGCTTGATAAAAAGGCCGACGAATCCAAATGCGTGCGAGTGCTCGCTAGGGGAAGGGGAATTAACTCTTTAATAAAAGAATTGGCGCCCTTGGCTCACCGTTCACGCAAGGCCTATTGGCAATAGCTCCCTTTATACCTATTTAAGCTAGATGCTTAGGGACTCCAGGTGCTCTTTTGGCCACAAAACGTGGTTTTCAACCAAAAAACATTTCCGGTTTTGTCCTTTACCTGAGTCATTCCCACTTCTGTTCTAAGGACCTTAAATCCTTCCCCTGTTAAGACCTTTTTACGATAACGGTGAGGGGCGTTTGAAGTGTAGCTCTTATGGGTCTTATAAGACTTAAGTGATGTGACGCAATCAAGGTCTTTTTCCACGAGTGAATTGTAAATCCACCCTTCAAAGTCAGCGGTCTTTACTTGGGTCCATCTTTCCGTTTTCCGACACTTTTATAAGGGTGTGTATTTTGAAAGTTTAGTCACGATGGAGGCCTTGAGATCAGGCTCCTCGCGAAGATTGGAGGTATAGCCTTCAGAGCAAAGAAATGTCTGTTCTTCCTCGCTTGGACGAGGGAGATGGTGGCAAATAAAATAAAAAGGATCGCTTTCATAGTCCTATTATACTGGGAATAAGAAGAATCTAGGAGTCAGAAAGCTTTTCCGATTCGGGTTTACCTAATCGAAACGCCCGGGAAATAAGGAGCGAAGGGAGCTTTCATCGAGCTCATTAAGCTTTCTCTCATTGCGCAGGCTTATCTCTCGGGCCTCAGCCTTTGATAGGTTGAGGTCCTCTATATCGGAGAAGCGAAGTATGTGAAGAGTGGGGAACGGGGAACGATTAAGAAGGTTTGCCCGACCATTAGCTTCACCCCCTTCGAAAACAAAACCAGGATGAAAAGCGACTAATTGAAAGGTGGAATTGAGGCCGGCCTCTTCCAGCATCTCCTCAAGATCTTGGACGAGATGGTAAAAATCCATAAAACTCCATTTCTGAATCGATTACTATAAGGGCCGTTTCTGCCCTTCTGAATTTAGGCCTGCTAGTTGGGCTCTTAACTCTGAGTCAAATTGCTCCTCAGAGGCTGCGCTAATCGCGATTTTTCCTCCTGTCCCAAGGGTCTTTTGCGAAAGGGCATAAGTTGAGTCCAATGACGACTTCTTTAGCCATTTTTGCGTCTTTGTGATGAGTTCAGATTTAGCGGTAATGGCTATTCCTTTTGCTTGTCTTTGAGTTTTTCTTTGGGTATTTCCGCGATTTTAATCATCAGGTCCGGGTTGTCATAGTCCATAGGCTTTGTGTTCATGTGAATAAGTTGCTCCAGCTTTTGAGTGGATATCATCTTATTTGTGGACCTCTTCCAGGCGCAGTAAATAGGGATTTCGATGGACTCATTTCCCAAATCAAAAATATGGATATTCTTTAGCCAGCCTTGCTCCTTGATAGACTCTCTATCAACGACTGTTATGCAGCGGCCTCGCTCCGCAAGCATAAGAGCAAGTTCCCTGTGGTCTGTCTCTAGAATCTCCTCCACTTGCACATTATTGTCCTGCAGATGCTTGATCACGTTCTTATTAAGTTTATGGTCCCAGTTATTTAAGAGCGAGAGGAACGGTCTGAAAAATGTCCTTATAATCTTTAAAGCGATCGATAATATGCTTAGAGCAGCAGAAGGCCAGAGGTGAACTTATCGATCTCCGCCGAGTCGATCATTTTTCCTTTTGGCTTTGAGGTCGTGATGATCCAGTCTAGCTGGCCTTGCATAAGCTGATCCAAGAAGCTTTTCTGAATTGTATTCTCTTGCCGTGTTCACGATCCCGTAGGGAGCGTAGGTGTCATAGTATTGCGAGACAAACTGGAGGCTTTTCATGTCACTTACGGTGTCGAGGACGCCCACCTTTACGGGGTATCCACCAAGGGCGGATGTGGATATGCTGTCCACCATTCTAAGCCCCGTCTCAAACATGTCCTTGGCGTAATCAAAAAGGTTTTCGCCTTCTTTGGTGAGAATAAGTCCTTTGTGATTTCGGTGAAAGAGATCAAACCCCATGGTGATCTCGAGCTTTTTCACATGCTCTGAGAGCGTGGCGCTGGAGACGCCCAGGACCTCGGCCGCTTTTTTCAAAGATTGTTTTCTTGAGACTTCGTAAAAGTAATAGATCTGATTCCAATTAATGTCTTTTAAGTTCATGATTAGGTTTTACCAAATCATGGACGGAGTATCGAGTAATTTATGGATTTAGGATGATGGGGTGCAAAAAGGGAGAAAGGTCATAGCGCTTAGGGGCCAACATGTCAATCAAGGCCTTAATTTTAGTATCAAAGCTATTCATTGTCATGATCTTCTCGCGCTCAAGAACGTTCTTGATGAGAAGTAGGGTGGTGTAATTGATAATGGATTCAGGGTCCTGAAGAATCTTTCTTAGCTGCGCCTTTTGGGTGTCGAAATGCGGCTGTTTGGAGATTTCATTCCATAAAAGCTCTCGTATAAGGCTAATGTCCTCACGAAGCGTGACTTGCTCATTTTCAAATAGCCTTTCATAAGAGTACTGCAGGTAAGGCGCTTCCTTGATGGCCTCAATTAGCCTCATCTTTCTCCACACCTGTGATGACAATGTCCATTCTGCCATCGTCATATTTCTGCAAGAGCATTGGCACTCCTGCAACACATATCCTATTTTTTAAATCGCTTCCTCTTGGAGGCAGCACTGCGATTCGCTGGCTCGTGAGAAATGAGTCATTGACCATCTGGACATATTTAGACTCAAATATATGATAAGGAAGAGGGATCTTCTTTAAACTTATTGAGTTGTATAAAGGGAATACGCTTACTGCTTGTTCCATAAGAAAATGGTATCACGAGCTAAAAGAAGGGCGGCCCTGCTCGCTTTGATTTCATTTATACTTAAGGACTCGTTTAAGAAGAAATTACGGGAGCTTTCTTAGGCCGCTATTTCAGGATCTTCCTCTCTAACGAAGCTTTTTAGCTTATAAAGCGCCGCCTTCTCCAGTTGATGGATGCCGCGCCTCGCTAAGATTCATTTGCTGTCCAATCTCTTTAACTCGCAGCTCTTTATGAAAGCGATAATTAATAACATTTCTTTCGCTTTCACTTAATTGGTCGACCGCGGACTTTAAGGCTCTGAGCCCTCTGCCGGCTTTGGGCCAGCCTTTCTGGATTGTTGTCCTCGCGAGAAAGCTCCTCCACATTCACATGAGTCTTCTTAATGGAGATGATTCTCGCCACCTTTTCAATTTCCTTTTCGCTAAATCCGCTTAGGCTCGAGAGGCTAGGCTTTTTCTTTCCATTGTTCAGGGAAGTTGAAAATTTTCGCCTGCGCCTTTTGAATCTTTTTATGTTTCTCAATGATATTTCTCTTATGAGGCTGATAGCGGCGGATTTCGTCCAGCATGGCCCCCTTGATTCTAAAATGAGCGAAAGTCGTGAACTTCGCGTTTTTCCTTTCAGGAAGTTTTTATGGGCCTCCATCAGGCCAATAAGACCGCAATTGATGAGGTCGTCCTTGTCGATCACCGCGTTGGGGACATTTGATAGCTGGCCCGCAAGCTTGATGATTGTTGGCATGCAGGACTCGAGGGCCTCTTCCCAAGAGATGATTGGTGATTTTGCCTTTTTTGCTTGGCAGCGCATTTTAAGTAGTTTTCCCATATCTTAATTATGGACTATTTTTGAATAATTGACAAGTTGCGTCAACTTATGTTCGTTTTTGCCTTGATAAATTGTTGATTTTTAATGATGAAGAACTCTTAAGATACACTAGTCGCATGCCAAATTTTATTAGCGCCTTCCTACTGGCCTTCTTTATTGTTTCCTCTCCTTTGCGCCGAGCTGCTCAAAAGCTTGGGAAGCATATCTACGAGCAAGAACTTAATGATCTCCCTGAGATCATAGAAGAACCGCTACTTTAGAGTGCTCACTTCGCGGAACTCTTTTGATTACCATATCTATCAAGGCAAGGCGCGAGGCTATCAGTTTGAGCTCATGAAGGCCTTCACCAACAGCTTAATAAAAAATACGCCAAAAAGGGGCTCAAGTTTCAGTTTGAGCTTGTTCCTGCAGACTATGACCAACTTGTGCCTATGCTTAAGGCGGGACTTGGGGACATCATCGCGGCCAATCTTACCGCGACCGAATCACGAAAAGAGCTAGGTGAGCTTTTCATCGCCTTTAAGAGAAGTGGAAGAGCTGCTGATCACTCGTTCTGAACTTGTGAATCAAAGCCCTTTTAGAAAGCGAATCGCCCTTAGAAAAAGCAGCAGCTACTATGAAAGCGTCAAAAAATGGAACCGAGAAAGTCCTGAAAATTTTTTTGCCGTGGCCCTTGTGGACGAAGATTTGACGCCCGAGGCGATAATGGAGCAGGTAAGCTTGGGCACCTATGATTATGCGCTGGTCGACTCCCACCTTTATGAGGTTGGAAAAGGGTTTTCGAAGACCTCGAGCTCGCCTCTTTACAGCCATTCGAAAATAAGACGCAAGAGATCGCTTTGGCGGTGAGAAAAGAAAGCCAAGCTCTTTTAAAGGAACTAATCTTTTTCGTTCCAAAAGTCGAAAAGGGACTCTTCTAGGCAATATTATTGATAAGAAGTACTTTAATGACGCTCTTTTGTAAAGAGCTCCGATTCAAAGGAGCAAGCATTTCGCCCTATGATGGTATCTTTAAAAAATATGCCTCCCAATACGAGTGGGACTGGAAGCTCTTGGCGGCCCTCTGTTTTCAAGAGTCTCGTTTTAAGCAAAATATCGACAATCGCTGGGGAGCGATCGGGCTCTTTCAAATAAAACAAAGCACGGCCAAAGAGCCTTATGTGGGAATACTCCAAAGTCAGAGGCAAAAAAAATGCCGAAAACAATGTCCATGCGGGAGTGAAATACCTAAGCTGGATTAGAGACCAGTTCTTTGGGGATCTTCCAAAACGAAGGGCGATTCGAATGACTCTCGCCGCCTATAATGCGGGGCCAACTACCGTCGTGAAGGCGAGAAAGCTTGCTGATAAAATGGGGCTTGATCCGAATGTTTGGTTTAGGAACGTGGAGCTTGCCATGGCGAAAATGAAAAAGTCGGAGCCAGTGGACTATGTCTCCCAAGTTAATAAACGTTATGTGGGCTATAATCTGCTTTTTCCTGAAAGTGAATAAGACTAAAGTCTATCCTATATCTAATGGGGCTTAATTGCCCGCGCCTCTTCAAGCGCGATATCACCGTGAAAATCTTACTTGGAGGGGCCATGAATCTAATCACTTTTCTCTCTATTTCACTACTCTCATTCGCTGCAAGCGCAAGCGAAGGGCCACATCCTGTTTAAAACCAGCGGCGGCGGCATGGTCATAGAGGAGTTCGCTAGATCTCAGACCTGCAAGCTTTATAAAGGTAGAGGGGAATCAGGCTATACCATGGTCATCGAAGAGCAATATGGAGAGACGAGATCCAGAAGAGAGAATCGAACTCTTTATTACTGATCTGCGGGACTTGATCTCAAGATCCGCCAACGAGCCCTTTATAAAACGCCAAACCGCCTTTGCGACGCTCCTGAGACCTCTTACTTCGCGATCGATAAGGAAGGCAAAAGGATTGATCTCTTTCAAAGCGGCGGCTGCGGCGCTCCGAGAGTTGAGAGACAAGGCCCTTATAGCGGCCACCTAAGAGCGATGCTCTGACCGTTATTGCCCCATCACGCACGACTACGGACACTAAAATAAAACTGGAGAGTCTTCGGGAGAATTCTTGAAGCTCTCCTTCTGGCCTTGCAAAGCAGACTCTAAAAAAGCCCTCTTCTTTCATTCCCATGCTCTTACCTGGGCGTCACGTTTATTTTGAGCTCATTCAGAAGATGATCGTAGATGGCCTGTTCGCTTCCAAATTGTGAGAGAGCAAAGCGAAAGTCCGCGAGAAAGAACATGCCCGCTTTAGGAACCTCGAATTTAAGCTTGGGAAGAGACGTGCCCAGGTAATCAAGTGCTTGCTTGACTCTTTTATTGGACTCTTTTGTGAACGCTTTCGGTCTATCGCTTTTAAGAAAGCTTGCGACCATTTCCTGGGTGACGCTTGATACGGGGTGGAAATAGCCCAGGGCCTGGATTGCCTTCACGAATTCTTGTTTCTCGAATAATAAAAGCCTGTCTTGAGCCCCGCCATGCCAAAGTCCTTCGCCATGCCATAGAGAAAATGGATATTTTTAAAATCGGGTCAATATTAAGGGCGCTGATAGTGGTCGCTTCCGTCAAAGACGGAAAGAGCGTAGATTTCGTCAGTGATGAGATGAATGTCTTTTTCTTTGCAGAAATCCAGGGCCTCTTTTAAAAAGTCTTGGGCGAGAATTTCCCCTGTAGGGTTATGCGGATGGCATATAGAGCAGCGCTTGATGTTTTTCATTGTAAGCGGACCTTAATGGAGTCGATATTATGCCCCCCATTAATTGGGGCGGAAACGAGTTTGACATTAAAGCGTCCTTCGAAATCATGAGAGAATCCAGAGTAATAAGGAGAAGGTGTGATGATCTCATCACCTTCATTAAAAAAAGCGTAGGCCATCGCCTCGCAAACGGAGCTCAGCCCGGACTGGACAGCGAGCATTTCTGGTTTTATCTCATCAATGCCTAAGGTCTTTCCTCGCAAAGCTCGCAAACGCCTCTCTAAGCTTCTCCTTCCTTCAAGAGGCCCGTAGTGCACATGCTCAGGGCCAAATTTGAGAGGAGAGTTCAAAACCTCAAGGGCCAGGTCGTCAATAAGCCTGTTTTCCGCTATTCCAAAGTTGAGATGGCCATCAGGATTTTCTTCGCTAAAAGGATCTTCAGCGCAAGCGAGCATTCCTTTTACGATGGCAGAAGGGCTTTTGACTAATTTTTGGGCTCGCTTGGAAAGACTCATTGAAAAGTCTCGCTCATTATCTGAAAGAGCTCCATTCCTTGGTGAACATTGCTAGAAGGGCAGCGATTGATAATAATACCGTCTGTCTTGGCCTTCAACACTGTTGAGCAGGACTCGATAGGGCTCTTTGGGTCTATGTCTTTAAAACTATAGAAGGTGGCCAAGAGCTTCCCCGGCCTTAAAAAAATCGCCCGGGGCGAAGTGATAGTCCACCATGCCGCCGCGAGGAGCGTACAGAGTTTTATAATGCTCTAATTTACAATAATGGACCTCTTCGCATTCACGAGGAGCGCCTTCCAAGACCCCTTTGTATTTAAGGTAGTTGATTATGCTCTCCACGTCCTTGGCGCCCTCGTCCATTTTAAAGGACTCCTCTGAACCAAACTCCATTGTGAATGACTCCACGTCCGGAATAAGTTCTCGCCCGAGACTTTTTAAACTCTTCCATTAGCCTTGTCCACGGCACAAAGCTTGCTTCGTCCATCGCTCCCGCGAAGGTGTTTGGAATCAGAAGGACGTATTTAAAAAGCATAAGTTTTGCAAGGCGCTCCTCGTACTGCGCGCAATAGAGATAGCGAGTGGCGGAAGGGCCAGTGTGGAGATCTAGAATGCCGTCGGCCTCAAGAGAAAGCTCTTGCAAAATAATATTGATATTGTTGTTGTCCTGCAGTTGATCTTCTTCTTTGAGCTTTTTGAGGTGGTCCCGGAAAAGCTTTGAGAGCGCTGTTTTATATTCCGCCTTAATTTGCTCCCATGGAGCGTCTTTTCTTTTCTTGCAAAATTCAGCGAGATCAAATTGAGTCTCTTCAAGAATATTCACATAATTTCTGTTCCAATTATGGCCAGTCACAGGGTTATAGCGTCCATAGGTGTAGGTGCCATGTTTATTCAAGGTGGCATAGGGATTAGCAAGAGGAACAAGAGTAATCGAGCCTTTATTTTTTTGTCTTTAAGGGCCTCCATAAGCTTTAAAATGACAGCATTGCCTTGGATCTCAGCTCCGTGCACGCTTGCCTGAATATGAATATGAGGGCCGGGGGCGCCTTTAAGGGTGTAGGTCTTAATTGACAGTGTTTCCCCGGTGGAGAGTTCTTTTACGGGAAGGGATTGAATGGTCCAGCTCATCTCAGGAAGTCCTCAAGCTCTAAGGCCGCGTTGGTTTTTTCGTCTCTGTATTTGATTATAATAGCGCAGCTTAATTGCAGGCCAAGCTCCTTTGCCCACGGGCTTTTATCGCTTATAGGCCTTGAGCCAGGGACCACCACAGCGTTTTTGGGAACGATGCTGTCCTTGATCATCTGTTCGTTGACTGTGTCATAAATGGGAGTGGACTTGCTGAGGGCGACGTTTGGAGCGATTACCGCTCCTTCAGAGACTTGAACCCCTTCCACTATAACTGATCCTGCGCCGATAAAGGCGTTGTCCTCAATCACAACTGGAGCAAGCCCTATCGGCTCCAGGACGCCGCCGATTTGAACGCCAGCGGAGAGATGAACGTTCTTTCCAATCTGAGCGCAACTTCCAACAAGCGCATGAGAGTCCACCATGCTGCCTTCGTCCACATAGGCTCCGACATTTATATAAGCTGGAGGCATGATAATAACGCCCTTTGCGACAAAAGAGCCTGCTCTAATGGACGAGCCGCCAGGCACGACGCGAACTCCGTCGTCTATAGTCAACTTTCGCGGGGGAAGGTTATGCTTGTCGACAAAGCTAAGTGTTTCGCCCTCTCCAAAGTTTTTTAGCTTGCCCGCCTTAAAGGCCTCTAGAATCGCTTCTTTGACTTCTTTATTGGCGCTCCATTGGCCGGCGCTTTTGGTCGCGGCGCGTACTTCCCCAGCTTCTAATTGAATGAATACTTTTTCCCAGTTTTCCATCTTATTTCCCTTGGGCCCATGAATGGACGAGCTCGTCATATTTTTTTATTTCATCATCGCCTTTCAAGTCCTTTTGGGAAAGAGGCGGCATGACAGTGTCGCTTGATATTTGGCCCTTCAATTTCATAAGTCTTTTTACCGGCACGGGATTGCTCGCCGCAAATAAACTAAGGGAGGCCTTCCGCCATAGATCTTTGTCCGTAAGGTCCTGATCCAAGCATGCCCTGACATATCTTGCTGTCTCGGCAGGCCAAGAATTTGAGGCCACACTCACAAGGCCCTTTGAATTTTCCTTCGCAAAATCATAAAATAGAGCGTCGTCCCCGCAATAAACTGGAGCAGGGGAGACCATGTCCCTATAGGACTTAAACTTTTCTAGGTCGCCGCTTGCCTCTTTTATCGCCCAGAAATTGGGGAGCTTTTTTAGCTTCTCCAGCGCTTCTAGGGAAAGCTCGCATGCGCTTCTGCCCGGAACGTTATAAAGCATCACGGGCCTTTTTGTTTGCTTCATCAGGGCCGAAAACCAGTGGCGCTGACCTTGGGCCCTGGCCTCGCGTAATGAGGGACCACCATCAAGTAGGCGTGAATCTTTTGCGACTCAAGCCATGAGATCCATTCACTGGTCTCTTTTAAATTATGTCCGCCAATGCCGGCCATGAGGGGAACATCAAGACCAAGACTTGTGATCTTTTCTATGATCTTTTTCTTTTCCTTTAGGCCTAGGTTGAGCGCTTCGCCAGTGCTTCCAAGAATGAGAATTCCGTTGCCGGCGCTTTCTTGCTCCTTTGCGATCTTAACCAGAGACGCAAAGTCGACGCTTTCGTCCGCTTTTAAAGGTGTTATAAGGGCTGTCCAAAGAGTTGTCTTATTGAGTTCCATTCTTTTCCTTCTGATCTTCTAAATAGTCAAAAAAGTCCCAAAGTCCAGGGGAGGGAAGAGACTCATTGAGACTTTTTGCGCACCAAAGAGCTCCCTTCGGCAAAAACAGACCTGTCCTTTGCTCTATGAGAAAGAGAGATCTGTCTCAAACTCAGACTCAAAAGTGACTTGGTGCTCTCCCACCACATCATTAATCCTCTCGGAGCTAAAGGCCGCTCTTTTATCGAGCCATTTCTCCATGCTTAGGGCTGTGCCGCTTGGGGCGTCCAGTTTATTTTTATGGTGAATATCGTGGATGGAAAACTTTCCATCAATAAGTTCGCGAGATGGCCCCAAATTCCATGAGCATTTTGCGAACGATATTCATGCCAATGGAGAAATTAGTGGAGTGGACCCAAACGGTGTTCTTCTCCTTTAATTTTCGTCAGTGTCCTCCGGATAAGTGAAGCCGGTGGCGGCCATGACTGCGGGGACTCCTGGAGTCCATAATAAGATTGTAAATCTTAAGAGCGCCTCGCCTGGCGCAAAGACCACTAAGACATCGCACTCTTGAAGAGCGCTTTGTTCAGGCCTATTACTGGTGTTGAAAACGACCACGTTTGGGTGGAGGTCTTTTACTTTGCCTCCTGTTTTGCCGTCGCCTATAAGACCTATCTTCATTTGGCCTCCTTTATAAAGGCGTCGTGCAGTCTTTTTGCGGCCTCTTTTCCGCGCTCCTCGTCCACAAGAACATTGAAATTGTGGGAGGAGGCGCCAAGGCACATCATGCGCGCATTGATATCATTAAGAGCTTAAAGAGCTCCTGCGCAAGCAGGGGGTTGAATGGATATTATTCCCGATTAGACTTAAAAGCGTGTAGGACTCTTCGATATTGATGGAGCCAATTCTGTCGAGCTTTCGTTGCAGTTTTTTATTCTCTATAAAATGACCTTCCATTGAAATGGCCACACTTGTCTCGGAAGTCGTCACGCAGTCCACCACCGCTTCGGCCTCTTCAATTGCGCGAAACGTCTCGCTTAATATTCTCGCTCCGTCCGCGAGATCCAATGACTTTAAAGTCACAAGCTTTTGGCCGCTCTTAAGCGCTACCGCCCGCACAAGCGGCCTTTCCTTCACTTCAGATCGAATCCAAGTGCCCTTGGCCGTTCCACCTTGGCTGCTGCCCACAAAGACGGGGATTTGATGGCGCATGGCCGGTAGAAGAGTTGTGGGGTGAAGAATCTTCGCCCCGTACCGCGCCATCTCTTGAGCTTCTTCATAAGTGATTTCCGAAATGGGCTCGCGCTTTCGAGCTAATTTTAGGATCAGTTGTCGCAAGCCCCGGGACATCCGTCCAAATCTCTAGGGCGTCGGCCTCCATGGCCTCAGCTATGAGCGCTGCCGAGTAGTCGGAGCCGCCCCTGCCAAGAGTGGTGGTATGTCCGTCCTCTGACTGGCCAATAAAGCCCTGGGTGATTAGCACATGATCCTTTAAAAGCCCTCGCGCTTCTCTTGCTTTCAAGGAGGTCTCTAAAATAAGAGGCCTTGCTTTTCCATGGCGGTCGTCTGTGACGATCAGCTCACGCGCGTCAAAGAGTTTAAAATTTTTCTCTGGATAAAGGGAAGCGTTAATTTGAGTGAAAAGCGCGCTGCTAAGCCTCTCTCCAATGCTAAGAATTTGATCGATGGCCTTTTTGGACTTCTCTCCAAGTAGAAAAATTCCTTTGGCGAGAGTCTCTAATTCGGAGAGAAGAGACTTTAAGATCTCGGCCGTCTTTTCATTTTTCCCAATAGCGTAATGGGCGTCAAAGTGCATTTCTCGGACAGTGAAAATAAGCTTTTCTGCGCTTGCCCAATCTCCGAGGCTTGCCTTTTCAATGATTTTTAATAGCTTGTCGGTGGTTCCAAAAGTGGCGGAAACAACGATAATATTGGAGTTTTGGGCATGGGCCACCTTGGCGCTTTTCTCCATGGCCAGCTCATTGGCCATTGAGCTTCCGCCAAACTTTGAAACTATGATTTTTTCTTGCTTGTTTCCTAGAGTCATATGCTATCTAAGGTATGCGAGAGAGGGCCCAAATTCAAGTTTACAAACGCTTTTTAAGCATTGAATATGAGGTCATGAAAAAGGTGGGAATTATAGGCTGGCGTGGCATGGTGGGCTCTTGCCTCATGCAACGTTTTGAGGAGGAGCAAGACCTTGAGTCATTTAAGGCCTATCTTTTTTCTCGCTCCTTGAAAGGGGAGACGAGCTTTCTTTGGCCAAAGGCCAATCCCCAAATTAAAGACTCGGACTCTCTTGATGAACTAAGGGAAATGGACATTCTGCTTTCCTGTCAGGGAAGCGATTATACAATCCAAACGCTTCCAAAACTAAGGAGCTCAGGTTGGGAAGGTTTCTGGCTTGACGCCAGTAGCGCTCTTCGCATGAATGAAGACAATATAATCGTCCTCGACCCACTTAACGCGCGGTCAATTGAAGAGGGAATCGATAAGGGCGTGAAGAACTTTAGTGGAGGCAATTGCACGGTCTCACTCATGCTTCTGGCCTTAGGAGGTCTTGTCGCCAAAGGCCATATTGAATGGATCAGTGGACATAGCTATCAGGCAGCAAGTGGAGCTGGCGCTCGGGCCATGTTGGAGCTCATGCAGCAAAGCTCAAGACTTAATTCTGTTTTTCAAGATCAAGGGGCGACTGATGTGCTCGCCTGGGAAAAGTTAGCTCAGGGAAGAAGCCCTTGAGAGGAGAGAAGTTCCCAAAAGATAATTTTGGCTCCTCGCTTTCTATTCCCTTATGCCCTTTATTGATTCTGAAATGCCGAATGGGCAGAGCAAAGAAGAGTGGAAAGCGCAGGCGGAAGCGAATAAAATTCTCAATTCTGATCTCAAAATTGACGGCACATGTGTGCGAGTGCCAAGCCTTCGAAGCCATGCTCAGGCGCTGACGATAAAGCTTAAAAAAGACCTTCCTCTCAGAAGAAATCGAGGAGCTTTTAAAAGCCATAATGATTGGGTCAAAATCGTTCCCAACACAAAAAAAGACGCTGTCGAGAAATTGAATCCACTTGCCTGCGCAGGAACCCTTGATATTCTCGTGGGAAGAATAAGAAAGCTCTCTCTGGGCCCAGAATATCTCAATGTCTTTACCTCTCGGGGACCAGCTTCTTTGGGGCGCCGCAGAGCCCCTTAGACGCGCCCTTCTCATGCTTCTAAAAGCTTAAAAAAGCTTGGACAATCATATTCTCATTTGCGAAGCCGGCTCTGTTCATCATATTTTCTGCCCGAATTTAAAACAGGGGAGCAATAATGATCAATCGCATTTTAGTTCTAGGTCTTTTATTTAGCTTGAACGCTATGGCGGACGCAGAATGGGACGGCTGGAATAATCCAGCAAAAATGGACGCTAATTTCGAGTACCACTTTCAAATGCTTCCCTTGACCGGCCAGATCTTAGACAAAGGAAAGGGCTGGCCTGGCTATTATTGGGCGAATAATAAGGGCGGCATCGCTCATCGATGGCAGAAGAAAAAACCACAAGATTTTGATTACAGGTCTCCGGGCCTAAATGATCTTATCGGCATGAGCGCCAAAGAAAGAAATGAGCTCTCGCCCGCGGAAAAATACGATGTTTTCATGGGCCGCTACGACTACCCAACAGTGCAAACTGTTTGGCAGCAGACTCGTGAAGGCCAAAGAGAGTGGTATGGCATCTGTCATGGAGTGTCTCCCAGCTCAATGAATCACGAAGAGCCGGTTGAGAACACAGTAATTAATAAAGACGGCGTTGAGCTCACTTTTTATTCCTCAGACGTGAAAGCGATCATGGCCTATTATTACGCCAAAGTGAGCGACTCGCCATCGGTCCAAATAGGCAAGAGATGCTTTGTCGCAAGTTGGCTTCCAGTTGTGAGAAGAATCTCCGGCTGCCGGGACGTGAACCCCGCATCTCTTCATGTCATTATGGCGAATAAGCTTGGACTTGAGGGGAATGGCTTTATCATGGACATGGAGCGCTATAGCCCTGTGTGGAATCATGTGGCGGTCGATTATAAATCTAGAAGTTCTTTCAACAGGCATGCCTGATAGAAAATCAAGCGAAGTTGCCGTTAAAAGAGTGCTGGTTGAAAGTGTCGTGAATCTTGCGGCGTCTGTTGACCCTTCAAAGGCTCCAGTGATTGGGACTGAGATCGCTGAATACGATGAGAAAAAATACAAGTACTGGCTTGATCTAGACGCTCGCGGAAGAATCGTAGGCGGAAGCTGGGTGAGCGCGCAAAGACCTGACTTTATCTGGACGAAAGACAAAGATGAATTTAGCGGGTACTTTGATGGGCTGAATCAGATTTATAAGTCTTATTAAACATAAGTCTCAAAGGCGCTGGGGTCTAAAATAAATTCCCCGGTCGCCTCTTTCTTTCTCAGATAAGAGATGACTTCGTCCTGAGCTTTATTTATGGCGCTTGGCGGCTTTTCTCTTTCAAGCTTATCAAGAAATTCTTCTCGAACATTCGCGGTCAGCTCTATAAAAAGATCATAGATAAGCTCTTTGGATGAAAGCCTAAGCGCAGTAGCTAAAAGCTCGTGGCTGACACTTTGAAGAAATTCGATTTTCATCTGGGTCGTCATATAGCGAAGACGGTCGAGATAATCATTTGCGTCTTTGATATTGTTTGCGAGAGCCTTGTTCATGGCCTCAATTTGAGCGATGACTCTATGCTGCTCTTCAGGATCAAGACCGCAGAAGCGATCTCGATCAAGCCCCTGCACGCGTCTTGCCTTCTTTTCGATGACGGAGTTGATTGATTTATAGCTCACACTATCGAGCTCCTCCGCAAAGCTCAGCCCCACCTTGAAAAGGTCATGGTCCCCAAGCCTTTTATAGCGCTCGATATACTTCACTTTGACTTTAAAAGGCTCTGGAAGCTTTTGATCAGTGAGGTTAATAAGGTTTAGATCAAGGTCTTCATAAATAAAGTCTTTAGACGATTCGTTTACGACCATGCCCGCGCCTGAGACGCAAATGTCAATTAAGACGCAGGAAAGCGTAAAGTCCGGGTCCCCATTGGAGTCCTTAGTGCGGCTTTCAAAAGTGATGTTCTTATGGTCTTGGTACTTATAATAAAAGCGCTGATTGCGTCGTTTTTCGTAGACCTGCATTTCATTTGGCGGCGTCGAACTTAATGTCTGTCCGTAAGTATTGTACTGGTCTTTTTTAAAGATCACATCAAGCTCTTTAATATGAAAGTAGATGGGATGGTCTTTATTTAGATCGCCAGTTTTAGAAAGAGATTTTGGATCAATATTAAACGAAATTTCGTTTTTTTTGAGGTCTTTAAATGCGACTTGATAGACCTTGCGGGAGCTCCCATATTGTTGCCACATAATAAAAGGGCACTCGGCTTTTTTAGCTTCGGAGAGCAAATTATAGATAAGATCTTTTTGAAAGGTTTTCCAGTAGCGCATGAGTCTATTCTAGCGCAAAAATTCGAACAAAAAAAAAGGAGATAAAAATTATCTCCTTATTTCTTTTTGCCTTCTTCGATCTTTCTTTGGATCTTGGCCTTTTTCTTGGCCTGGGCCTTTTTTCTGTTCATTTTAAGGGTCGTTTTTTTTCTGCCTTGTCCCATGGTTTCCTCCTGGTGAGGGCTAAGTTTACTTAATTCCCCTAGACTTTGGCAAGAACTAACGTTTAATCGACGATTTTACGGTAATTTGCGTAAATGGCCTGTTTAAGTTCTTCTTGGGGAAGTTTTCGGATTTCCGAGGCCTTTTGATAGAGGTCAAAGATGCCGTAATCTAGTTGATCGTCCGTCTCAAGAAATGTCCGCTCAAGAGGCAATTCTTCAAAAGTCTTGCGGGCCTTGGTGGTCCCGTTGAAAAGCTTTGCTCCAAAGGAGAAATAACAATTCGGCAGGGCCTGCATAAATTGCTGGGCGGTCTCAATAGTTCCGTTAAAATCATGCATGATTATTATGGTCCTCTCAGGGAGCTCCTGGAGAAGAGGCAGGACATCTGAATAGGCCCGCACACAATGGACGACTATTTTATTCACCCGCATTCTTTTGACGAGATCGAGCTGGGCCTTAAAGGTCTCCACTTGTTTGTCCCATGTCTCCATTCTCGCTCGATCAAGGCCAATTTCCCCCATGGCAAAAAAACCAGGGGCCTGCATGGCCGTTCTTAGCTGAGTTTTATAAAAACTCTCTTCCATCTCGTTCACAAGCCACGGGTGAAACCCAAAACTAAATCTGGGGGCCCCCGCAAGACTTAGCTCGACGGGAATCGTTGGATCTAGGCAAACGACTTCTTTCACGTCAGGATCATGAGTAAGGGAGTGGGTATGGATGTCTACAAACATTAATTGGCCTTTTGAGTGAGATCGTTTACGACTTTGGCGGCGGCATGGAAGCCAAAGGCCCCTGTGACAAAAACTGACGAGCCGTAGCCATTTTGACAATTAAGTCTCTTAACAGTCTCAGGACTGATATCACAGTTTTCTCCCTGGGGCATAATCTGGTCTTCAGGAGAGAAGATGCAGGGAATCTTATAGGTTCTTTTCTTGTCTCTTGAGAAACCATGCTCTCTTTTAAGCTTCTTTCTGACCTGAGCGAGAAGATTGCAATTATAGCTTCGGTTGAGGTCGGCCTGCTGTATTTTAGTTGGGTCCATCTTTCCGCCCGCTCCGCCAGTCACCACTAGGGGAAGGCCAAGCTCTTTGCAGCGAGCGATAAGAAGGGCCTTGCTTTTTACCCCGTCGATGGCGTCAATAATATAGTCGTTTTGAATTGCGAGGATTTCTTCCGCGGAAGACGCGCTAAAAAAGTCCTCGATCAAAGTCACTTTAGTTTCTGGGCTAATGGCGGTGATGCGTTTTTTCATCTCCACAATCTTCATGGCCCCAATGGTATGGGTGTCCGCATGAATTTGGCGATTTATATTGCTCACGCAGATATCGTCCATATCAACGAGAATCAAATGCCCCACGCCGCTTCTAGCGAGCGCTTCCGCGGCCCAAGAACCGACGCCGCCAAGGCCTATGACCATCACTGTGGACCCTTGGAGTTGTTTTTGGGCCCTGGCCCCGTAGAGCCTTTCTATGCCTAAAAATGGGGTTTTTTCGCTCATACTCTTTAATAACTCGATTGCCTCTGGCTGTAAATCAGATCTCAGAGCGCATTTTATTTAATGGAGTCTCAAGATCGGCCGGAAGGGGACAAGTGATCTCCACTGGCCTTCCTGACATGGGGTGCTTAAACATGAGCTTATGGGCGTGCAGAAATAAGCGCTCAAGTCCGTACTGTTCCTTATAAAAATCGTTGGTCGGTTTTTTTCCATACATCCTGTCTCCAATTATTTGAGAACAGCGACGGGAGAAGTGGCGGCGAATCTGATGCTTACGTCCAGTCAGGATTTCGATTTCCATAAAGGTCGAGTCTCGAAATGTCTCAAGGGGCCTTGCGAGAGTGATGGCCGTCTGGGGGAGCTTGTTTTCGTTATTCAGATCAAAATCAAAGCGCCGCTCACAGGTGTGGACGTTTTTAGCAAGGCCAAGATAAATCTTGCGAGTGCTTTCTTCGCGCCAGTTTTCTTGCAAGATTCGAACTGGTTCAGAGGCGTAGCCAAAAATCACAATGCCAGAAGTGGGGCGATCAAGACGATGAACTGGATAGAGCCACCTATTGGTCTGCTTTTTAAGATCTTTAAGCAGGCATTTGCGCTCATTTGTCTCTTTCCAATAAGGATGGACCAAAAGCCCTGAAGGCTTCTCACAGGCCACAAGCCATTCATCTTCATAGAGAACATTAATCATTTTATATACGTCCAAATATGGCCTCGAATTTAATAGTCGCGCCGGGCGTCCTATGGAAGCTGTCTTCTCGAGGAAAATTGAGATAGGGTCCTATTTGCCAGAAAAACCATTCCTTGTACAATAGCTGACGAAAATTAATAGCGAGTGTGTAGTTATTCACAGCCCATTGCGGCTCGTCTTCAAAATAGGCCTTCGCGGAATAGGTCATGGCAATCTGATCACTCACTTTTTGAAGCATTACAGGCCCCGTTTGAAGCTTATAGGTCCCGTCCTCTTCGGCCCAGTCGAGCCTATTATCAAGCCTGAAAAGCCAGCTATCGCTTAGCCTTCTGTCGAGGTCTCCATTTGTCTGAGAGGTCCATCCGACCCTGTCCTGCCATCTAAAAATCTGCGCAGGCCTGAAGACCCACTTTCCAAAGCGCGCCCGCTTTCTTGCTCTAAGCCTTCCAAAGACCGCTGGCGGCCACTCGCTTATGGAAAGGCCCAGGTCCGAGGAAAAACGCGCGTCCCATAGGTCTAGGAGGTAACGAATGCCCGCGTTAGTCTGCTCCCTTCGATCACTTGTCTGGCCTGCTTTCAGGTTCGCTTGATTCGGAGATGTGGTGTCATTGTCTTCGTCCTCATCATCACGGCTCACCACAAGCTGCAATCTTCTCTCAGTTCTTGGAAGCTTGAGCTGAACCTTAAAGCCTGAAGTGTTGACGGGGCCCGCGCTTTCCCGAAAGAAGGTCTCATTAAAGAGCCTGATTCTTGTGTTATTGGTCTCATCATCTATCCGTGGGTCTCCAAAAAAGGAGTCGAGGCGATTTGATAGTGAGAGGATTCTCTGGCTAAGAGCGTCATGCGTCGTGTCAATGAAGACCAAGGTTGAGTCCATCTCTTCGGCCTTTACGTGAGGGGCAAAGATGAGGCCTAGACTTAATAAAGTCTTACATAGGCCTATAAATACTTCGCTGTGCCTAGTCATTTTCCCTTTTATGTTTAAAGCTAGTGATATACACATCTTAAAGGGGGAAAACATGAAAATGCTAGGAAAAATGGCAATTGTTCTGGGCCTTATAATGGCCTCTTCAGTTCAGGCGAATATTAATGATTTTGAGTGCGAATTCGTGACTGACGCCGACAAAAAAGTTGAAGTTGTAATTGAGCGACCTTTTGGCGGATCGACAATGAGAGACGCAACGATGAGTGTCAGCTCTGAAGAAGATTTTGCAGTTTATAATTATTATGTGAGCGCTCGTTTTAGGAGAAGCTTTAACCGATTGAAGTTCAGCGGGGCCAACTTTGATCTTGAAGTGAACCTTTGGCCAGATCAAAGGCCTAGATGGGGCAGAACTTATAGAAGCGAGTTTCGTTCTTGGGACCTTGATGAAGGCAGAAACTATTATAATGTGAGCTGTCGCTATACTGGGCTTTAATTCTTTAAGAAATGATTCCAAAAATAAAAAGGCCAGCTTTGATAGCTGGCCTTTTTTATTAGATTAAATATGAATCGGTCTATTTTCTGTCGCCGCCATACAAGCTTCTTTAAAAGCTTCAGTATAGGTCGGATGGGCATGGCTGATTCTTGCAATGTCTTCAGCGCTTGCTTTGAATTCCATCGCAACAACAGCTTCCGCGATTAGGTCCGCGCACCTTGGACCAATCATATGCACCCCAAGAATCTCGTCAGTTTCCTTGTCGGCCAGGACTTTGATAAGACCATCGCTCTCGTTAGACGCTCTGGCGCGTCCTAGAGCTTTAAAAGGAAAAGAGCCCTTCTTGTAGTTTACGCCGTCTTTTTTAAGATCTTGCTCGGTATAACCGACACTTGCGACTTCTGGCCACGTGTAAACAACGCCCGGAATAAGAAGGTAATTGATATGCGGCTTTTGACCTACCATCTTCTCAGCAACGAGCGCGCCTTCTTCCTCGGCCTTGTGAGCAAGCATAGCGCCAGCGATCACATCGCCAATGGCGTAGATGTTATCAACGCTGGTTTTAAGATCTTCGTTTACAGGTATTTTGCCTCTTTGATCGGTCTCAATTCCAATGTTCTCAAGTCCAAGGCCTTCAGTATAAGCTCTTCTTCCGACAGACATAAGAACATAATCGCCTTTAAGCTCAAGCTCTTTGTCTTTTTTAAGATCTTTCGCTTTAACAGTCACTTCCTTGCCTTTGTTTTCAACACTGGTGACTTGGTGAGAAGTGTAAAAATCAATGCCGTCTTTTTTAAGGCGTCGCTGGAGCTGCTTGCCCATATCAACGTCCATTGTGGCGATAATAGAGTCCGCGTATTCAACAACACTTACCTTTGAACCAAGACGCTTGTAAACGCTTCCAAGCTCAAGTCCAATGACACCGCCGCCAATAACGACCAGATGCTTTGGCACTTCCTTTAGGACAAGCGCTTCAGTGGAAGTGATGATTCTTTCTTTGTCGATCTCAAGACCTGGGAGAGTTGAAGGCTTTGAGCCTGTCGCGATCACGACCTTGTCGGCCTTGATGGTCTCGGTTACATCTTTTGCGCCCTTTTTGCTTTTGACGATAATGGTGTTCTTGTCTTTAAAAGAGCCGTGCCCATGAAAGACTTGGACCTTGTTTTTGTCCATGAGAAACTTCACGCCGCCGCTAGTTTGAGAAACAACGCTCTTTACTCTTTCCATCATCTTTGAGAAATCAAGCTTTACGTCTTTTACGTTAATCCCGTGGTCCGCATGGGACTCGATCGTCTCATGGTACCTTTCACTGGAGTCCAGCAAGGCCTTCGAAGGGATACAGCCAACATTTAGGCATGTGCCGCCAAGAGTTGGATACTTCTCAACAATCGCGGTCTTCAGACCCAGCTGGGCGCAACGAATAGCGCACACATATCCGCCAGGTCCTGATCCAATTACAACTACATCAAATTTATCGCTCATTTATTGTTCCTTATTAAATATCTAGTAGCATTCTCGCAGGGTCCTCACACAGTTCCTTGACTGTTTTGAGGAAGGTCACTGACTCTTTGCCATCAACAATTCTGTGATCATAGGAGAGAGCAAGATACATGATTGGCCTTATTTCAATCTTCCCGTCTACCACCCATGGACGCTCGACAATATTATGCATGCCAAGAATCGCCGACTGAGGAGCGTTTAGAATGGGAGTGGAAAGCATGGAGCCAAAAACGCCGCCGTTTGTGATGGTGAAAGTGCCGCCGCTCATTTCATCAATTGTGATTTTTCCATCTCTCGCTTTTTTAGCAAGACGCAGAATCTCAGACTCGATCTGCGCAAGATTCATCGCTTCAGCGTTTCTGATGACCGGAACCACAAGGCCCTTGTCGCTTGATACGGCGATCCCCACATCAGCGTAGTCATGATAGATGATCTCATCGCCGTCAATTTGCGCGTTAACGCCAGGGATCTTTTCAAGAGCGAGCGTGCAGGCCTTGGTGAAAAAGGACATCATTCCAAGTTTATGACCGTGCTTTTTCACAAACTGATCTTGGTATTTCTTTCTCATGTCCATGATGGGCCTCATATCAACTTCGTTAAAAGTTGTGAGCATGGCCGTTTCGTTTTTCGCGGCCGTGAGCTTTTTCGCGATTGTCTTTCTTAGTCTCGACATCTTTTCGCGTCTCACTTCGCGAGAGACGCCGCCAGAGAGTTGGACCGGAGCTTGCTCTTTTTGAGGGACCTCTTTTTTTGCTTCTTGTGAAGGAGCTGGCGCTTGCTTAGCGTTTAGCGCGTCTTCTTTGGTGATGCGTCCATCTTTTCCCGTGCCTTGAACGGCCTGAGGAGAGATTCCTTTTTCCGCCATGATTTTTGTGGCGGCAGGGGAGGCATGATGAACGACTTTTTCGGACGGTGAGCGCCTGGGCAGCTTCTTTAGGCGTTTCTGACTTTTCCTCTTTTGGCTCCTCTTTCTTTTTAGGAGCTCCTTCTCCCTCTTCAAGCGTCGCGACAACATCGCCAATTTTGAGGTCTGCGCCTTCTTCCGCTTTGAGAGTGATGGTGCCGCTTGAATCGGCTGGAAGATCAAGTGTGGCCTTATCGGACTCAATCTCCGCTATAATATCGCCTTCCTCAACATAGTCTCCGTCTTCTACTTGCCAACCCGCAAGAGTCACTTCCGTGATGGACTCGCCAATGGAAGGAATTTTAATTTCAATTGCCATAATTTAGTTCCTTATTTTATTCAAAACTTTTCTTAATAATGTCTTCTTGTTCTTTTACGTGCCTTTTTGCCAGTCCTGTCGCGGGAGTGGCGCTCATGGGCCTTGCGATCAGGCCGAACTCCACAAACACCTCGGGGTGTCTGGAGAAAAGATGGCTCCAATACCCCATGTTTTCCGGCTCTTCTTGGACCCAGTAAAATTCCTTTGCGCGACGTGTATTGCTTTAGCGCTTCTTTCATCTGCTTCATAGGGAACGGGTAAAGCTGCTCGATTCTGACGATGGCGACGTCCTTTCCTCTTATTGTCCTGCTGATGTTGCATTAGATCGTAATAGACCTTTCCTGAGCAAAAGAGAACCCTTTTTGCTTTTGACTTGTCAGCGTACGCGTCATCAATCAACCTCTCTGAATGAGCCGTGGGTGAGGTCCTCAATTTTGGACTTGCATCTCGGGTCCCTGAGTAGAGACTTTGGAGTGAGGGAAATCAAAGGCTTTCTAAACTCCCAAGTCTGCTGTCTTCTTAGGGCGTGAAACTGGTTCGCCGGCAGTGAGCAGTTTATGACGACCATATTATTATTGGCAGTAAGTTGAAGAAACCTTTCTGGTCTGGCGCTTGAATGCTCGGGGCCTTGCCTTCATAGCCGTGAGGAAGAAGCATCACAAGTCCGGACATTCGGTCCCATTTTTCTTCGCCGGCGGAGATGAATTGGTCAATGATGACTTGAGCGGTGTTGCAGAAGTCTCCAAACTGGGCTTCCCAAATATTAAGCGACTTGGGCGAGGCGAGAGAGTAGCCATATTCAAAGCCAAGCACCCCGTACTCAGAAAGGTGAGAGTTGTAGATTTCAAACATGCCTTGTTTGCTCATCAAGATTTGCCAGCCCGCAATAGGACTCGTTTGTTTTCTCATCAAACAGCTTGGCGTGGCGATGAGAGAATGTCCCGCGAATGACGTCCTGTCCTGTGAAACGAATATTGTTTCCTTCCAGAAGTAGAGAGCCATAGGCAAGAAGCTCGCAGATCGCCCAATCCAGTTCGTCCTTCTCATACGGCCTTCTTTCGGTCATTCAGAATTTTCTTCGCTTTTTTTAGAACATTAAAGCCCTCCGGCGCGGAGGTCATCTTGTCCAAGAATGAGATCGAGGTTCTTTTTCGGGACCCCTGTTTTGGGGCTGTGGTCAAAGTCTCCTGGCTCGGACCATCGAAGATCTAGCCACTCGGTATGATAGCCCTTGTTCTTCGCGGGCATGTTGTTTTCTTTAACGTTGTTAAATCGATCAGAGAGCATCTTCTTAAACTCTTTTTCCATGGTCTTTGCGATCTCTTTGAAGCCCTCGCCGCGCTCAACAAGAAACTCAGTGTAAAGCTCTCTGGGGTTTTTGGTCTTGGAGATAAGCCCGTAGAGGTGGGGCTGAGTAAATTTAGGCTCGTCGCCCTCGTTGTGGCCGTGCTTTCTGTAGCAGACCATGTCGATAAAAATATCAGTTTTAAATTTTTGTCTGAACTCCGCCGCAAGCTCCATGCAGTAAACCACGCATTCTGGATCGTCGCCGTTCACGTGAAGGATGGGCGCTTCAAGAGTCTTGGCTAGAGAAGTGCAGTAATGAGAAGAACGGGCGTCTTCAAAGTCAGTCGTGAAGCCGATTTGGTTATTGATCACAAAGTGCACGGCCCCGCCGCACTCATACGCGTCGAGCTCGGCCATTTGAAGCGTCTCATACACAACGCCCTGAGCGGCAACCGCCGCGTCTCCGTGAATAATTATGGGAAGAATCTTTGATTCGTCTCTATTATTTCTAATGTCCGCTTGCGCTCTCGAATAGCCAAGCGCCACTGGCGCGACCGCTTCCAGGTGACTAGGATTATGCATGATCTTTAGGTAGATCTCTTCGCCTTTGTCCGTTTTTTGAATGGAGGAATAGCCTTGATGGTATTTTACATCTCCGCCGCCGGTGTGCTGCTCGCTTTGAGTTCCGCCTTCAAATTCGTGAAAGATAAATTCGTAGGACTTGCCGATGATGTTTGCGAGCACATTCAGACGACCTCTATGGGCCATGCCAAAAACAAATTCATGAACGCCAAGAGAAGCGGACTTGTTAATGAGAGCGTCAAGCGCTGGGATTGTGGTCTCGCCGCCCTCAAGAGAGAAGCGCTTTTGGCCAATGAACTTCGTTTGCAAAAACTGCTCAAAAACTTGGGCCTCGTTGAGCTTGTGAAGAATTCTTTTTTTCTGCTCGTGAGGAAGATCAATGGTGTGAACGTCTTTTTCAAACTTGTTCCTGATCCACCTTCTGATTTCAGTGTTATTCGAGTGATAATACTCAATCCCAATTTTATAGCAGTAAATACGTCTAAGGTGCTCGATAATTTCTTTGAGCTTAGCTCTTCCAAGACCAACAAAGTCGCCGGCGTCGAATTCTTTTTCTAAGTCGGAGTCCTCAAGGTCGTAGTGCTGGATATCAAGCATGGCGTGACGGTCTTTTCTTGGCCTTACTGGATTGGTGTCCGCCAAAAGATGTCCCCGAGCGCGATAAGACTGAATCAATCTAAAAACATTTATCTCTTTTTTAAATTCTTCAGAAACTGAAACCGCCGCCCGCTTGGTCAAACTTGTACTCAAAGCCCTTAAAGAACATCTGCCAAGACTCATCTAGCTCCTCGGGGGCCTTTTGATATGTCTCATATAGTGAGTCGATATACGCCGAGTCTGAGCCAGTAAGATGGGAGTAGTCGTTTTTGGAAGTCATTTTTGGACCTTTTTTAGGCCAAGGAGCATTTTAACTATGAGCCCTCATTGGCCATTTCAGAAAAATTTATTTTTCAGAGTTATTTTTTAATGATTTAAGTTGCTTGAATTATAAGTTTTCTGAAGGAATTAGGCAATGTTATAATCTTTTCCCATTGCCTTGTTGACTCTTTGCCACAATGCTTTGACACTGTGATGAGACGATCTGATAGCACGGGCCATTCATATTGCGAGGAAAAACCTTGATCAATGTCATAGCCGTCGACGATGAGATGGACGCAAAAATTCTATTTGAGCATTTTTTCCGCAAAGAAGTGCAAGATGAACTGGTGAATCTGACCTTTGTTCAGTCGGCAGACAAATGTCTCGATGCATTATCAAGTGTCGATTCCCAAAATACCGTCGTGGTCACAGACATCAATATGCCGGGGACCAGTGGAATCCAGCTTGACCGAGGAAATTAAATCGAGATTACCCTAGTGCAAAGGTCTTTCTCGTTTCAGCTTACGATGCGCATAGCCAGGTCGAGCGTATCAAACATCTAAAAATCGCTGAGTATATCAGCAAGCCAGTGGACTTTGCTGAACTCAAAAAGAAAATCCTGGAGTACGCCTCCCGAAAGACTATAAACCATGACAAATCGAAATATCGCAATCTTTATAGTTCTTGCCTTTATTGTTTTGGGGCTTTCCATCTATCTAGGAATTCTTTACTCAAAGCTTCGGACCCAAAATAAGGCCTTGATCGCCGCCCACAAGGCCTCGGAAAAGGCGCATGAAAGAGAGAAGAGAGAGACATTGAGACAAGTCTCAAGACTCTCGCCTTAGTGATTATTCAAGAGCAGTGTGAGCCGACAGAGGGATGCATAAGAGTCAAGATGCTTATAGAAGAGATAGAAGAGCTAGGCGAGCATGAAGACCTTGTTGTCTTTCACGAAATGTACGCTGAGGTGAAAGACTTTGCCATAAAAGAAGATTATAAAAACCTCTCAAACAAGAGGCCTTTAAACAAGACAATAAGCGTTTTCAAATTGAAGAAAAGTATGCGCAAAGGCTTAAGGACGCCTCTGAGAGCCTTCGCGAACTCCTAGGTCGCAGGCAATAGCATTTCTTTCCGCTTCACCTATTTCATTTCATATAAAAGCTCCTCGGTCGATACGGACCTCAGTATTTATACCAAGGAGAAAAATATGAAAGATCAATGGACAGCCCAAGTGCAAGTTAAATGGACCAAAGACGCTCCAGTCTGGGAAAATTGGGACTGGATGAAAGATTGGAAAGAAGTGAAGTGGGCCGCGAGCACCATGGGCGAGTGGGACATGATTATGTGGGTCGATGTCAAAGATCCAGCTGAGCTTGAAAAATTCGTTCACGAAAAACTATGGAGCAAAAAATGGGTCGCGGACTCAAAGTCCACTTGGACCAAAGAAGTATGGTCACAGGCGGCAGCATAATATGCTTCGGGCATGGCTTCTTTCCCTTGGCCTTGCCATGTTAGGAAGCTTTGCCACTTCAACATGGGCGGCGCAAGCAGTCGCCCATCGCGGGGCAATCTGGCGTCGCTCCTGAAAACACAATTCCCGCCATTCAAAAAGCTATTGATCTAGGCTCGGCCTATATCGAAATCGATGTTCAATTGAGCTCTGACGGCGAGGTCGTCGTCATTCATGATGAGACTGTGGACAGGACCACAAATGGAGAGGGGAGAGTTAAGGACATGACGCTTGCGGACCTTCAAAGTCTCGACGCTGGCTCTTGGTTCTCCGATGACTTCATAGGAGAAAAAATTCCAACACTGGAAGAGGCGCTTCGTCTTGATTACAAGAAATCCAAGCTTATTATCGAAGTTAAAAATTCGGGCAATCTCTATCCTGGACTTGAAAAGAAGATTGTGGACCTTGTTCACAAAACCGAATCGGCCTCAAAAGTGATCTATAAATCTTTTGGCATGGAAACGCTTGCGATCTTCAGAGACCTTGATCCCAAGGTGGAGCAAGTTTATGTCACCATCGGTCCTGTCGTGGACGGGCTTTTGATTATTGACGATTGGGCGAGATTTGGAAGTCTCTTTGATGTGGACGCTGAGTATTACCAAGTCCACCGCTTTCTTGCGAGTAAGTCCTTAGTGAGAAAAGTGAAAGAAGCTGGAAAGAAGCTCATTATTTGGGACGTTCAAAAAGACAAGCATTTCAGAAAAATGGAAGAGCTTGGAGTCGATATTATTGAGACTGATTGGCCTGAGAGTCTTTCCCCCAATTCATAATTGAATAAATCGCGCTCAATAACCTAGAGCAATACAAAATCTAAACGTTTTAAATTAAGTGGAGACTGCTCTTCCGTAACTCCCCACAGAGGGGGAGCCTTTTCATAAGGTGGTATGTTATGGAAGACATCACAAGGGTGTTGAACCTGATCTTATTGATTTACGTATTGCTACGTATTTCTGAGATTAGGTGATCTTTGGGGGAGGTGTTACAGCACCTTCCCACCTGTGATGCATCTTTATGGTAGCAAGTTTAAAAATTGAGAGCAATTAATTCTATTTGCTTTCTTTTTAATGCTCAGGATTTTAATGGGTTATAGCTTTAAGTATTTTCTAATTTCATCATCTGGTTTGATAGAGCCAGTCCTATAATTCAATACTTTTTTGCGTAGTTTGTTGGGGTGATAAGTTAGGTGTACCAAAGTACCAAAAACATCATCCAAAGCAAGTGAGGTTATGTAAAAACCACTCTTTAGTTTGGGAATTATGACCTCATTATTGGTGGGCATGTGCCGACTGTAGATTTCTTGAAAGCCCTTATCTTCTAGTATCTTCAAGGTCTTTTTTAATAACTTGGTATAAAGACCTTTTCTTCTATGCTCAGGCAGAATTCCTGAATTACACATGTAAAACTTGGTGGCCGACTCTTGGTATCCAAAGTGCCATCCGCAGAATTGATCATTATGGAAGATGCCTAGCCGTAGGATGTATGGGCTTCCCAGGTCTGATGCCAAGATTTTTAATTTGTCTTTTTCCATGTCACTTAAAGCTTCTCTTAAGTGAAAAACCTGGGAGACTTCATCAAAAAACTCTTTTGTATATTTTTTAAAAAGAGGAGTGAAGCTCTCCTGGTCCATTTCTTTGATTTGGTATTTCGTTTCCATAATATTTATAAAACGCCTTTAAGGACACCCTCAGAGTCATGCTCCACTTTTTCATGCAAAGAATTTCCGTGAGCGTCCATGGTGATCACCACCGGAAACTCCTCAACGCTTAACTCCCAAATCGCTTCAGGGGAGCCGAGGTCTTTCCAGTACACATTATCAACGGACTTGATTTTTTCAGCGAGAACTTCGGCCGCTCCGCCGATCGCGTGCATATAAACACAGCCATAATCTTTGCATCCTTGAAGGGTCTTCGGGCCCATTCCGCCTTTGCCGATGACGCCGAGAATTCCATAATCGCGCATGACTTCCCATTGGTAGGGCTCTTCGCGAATAGAGGTCGTAGGGCCCGCGGCCTTGACTTCATACTTTCCGTTTTTCTCAAGCACAACAGGGCCGCAGTGATAAATAATCTGTCCTTTTAGATCCACTGGCGGTTTTTGGCCGTCATGAATTCTTTTATGAACGGCGTCTCTCCCCGGTGAAAAGCTTTGCCGGTGATAAGCACCATGTCCCCGACCTTAAGATCGAGGATGTCTTCTTTTTTAAAAGGGTAATCTAGCTTTTTCATATTTGTCCTTAGTAAAGCCACTTATTAATTGAGCCATCAGTTTTAAGGCCTACGCCCTGTCTTCTATAGGCCCAGCACATATAACTGATGGAAACGTAGAATGAAGCTGGCAGTCGGTTTAGATGGCCAATCTTGCAGCCCAGAAGCGTGGTCTTTCCGCCAAAGCCCATGGGCCAATTCCAAGTTTATTCGCTGTTTCGACAATGTCTTTTTCGAGCTCCGCAAGCTCCGGAAGCTTGTTCTCATCATCAAGCTTTCTAAAAAGCTGCTCCTTAGAGTTCATATATCCTGAGCCTCTGTCGCCCCCAATACAAACGCCGAGAACACCAGGGCCGCAGCCCTTGCCTTGCGCCTTTTGAACGGCATCGAGAATAACTTTCCTCACTCCTTTTAGGTCTCTGCCTGCCTCTAGGGGTGTATAAGGCATGGCGTATTGCGCGCCCACGTTTTCGCAGCCTCCGCCCTTAAGCATCAGACGGACATCAATTGTTTTCTTATTATGCTCATGAAAGTGAATAGAAGGGTGCCCTGGGCCGATATTCATCCCCTCGTTTTTTCCCGTCAGAGAGTCGACCGAGTTTTGTCTGAGATAGCCAAGCTTAGTCGCTTTAACTACGGCCTTTTCACAAACTTTAGTGAAGTCGCTTTGAACAAAGCCTTTTGGGACGTCCACATAAAAGATAATGGTCCCCGTGTCCTGACATAGGGGCTGTATTTTCTTTTTGGCGATTTCAATATTGCTCTTGATGATATTCATCGCGTACTCAGCAGTGGTATTGGCCTCTTCGCGAGCAAGGCCTTCTAAAATCACCTTTTGAACGTCGTCGGGAATGACGGTCGATGTGGTCTTAATAAGATCCAGAATAGAATCAAAAAGGGCCTTCTTATCAATGCCAACGGCGTTGACGGTATTTTTTGCGATTTTCTTCTTGGTCGCTTTCTTTGCGGGCTTTTTGGCCACCTTTTTCTTTGTCGCTTTCTTTTTAGCGACTTTTTTCTTGGTCGCTTTCTTTGCCACCTTTTTAGTCGCCTTTTTTTTGGTCTGCTTTTTTGCCACTTTTTTCTTTGCGCTTTTCTTTGCCATATTCTTCCCTGTATGAATGATAAATTATGCGGTAATCTTAACAAGATTTAGTTTAACTTGAAAACACTCTATCTGCGCAGGGAGCTTAAAAGTGGAATACAGGCCTATGAGCGGCAAAATGCTAAAAAATCGCGGTCGATGCTGCAAGTCGGCCTGCTTCATTGTCCCTACGGCTTCACGTCTTAAGCGCTTTGGAATCCAATTTAAGGACGCCGAAAGCAGATTTGGAGGCCCTCAAATCACTTTCCTCTGAGCTTTCTGAAACCGGGACTTTAGTGGAGAAGACCTCTCCCTTATATAAACTATTCTATATTAAAGAAGAGCTCGCGGGGGCGATACGGGTCAATCACATTCAAGTAAAAGAATTTTTTTTACATGAAGAATTTCAGGACCAAAACCTAAGTAAAGAGATCATTGAGAGTTACTATTTCTATTAGACTTAAAGAAGCGGAGCAAAGTCTCCACGCATGGTGAAAATACTGCCGCAGCCAAGGGACTTGGTGGACTTAAAGTAGTATTCAGTTATTTTTTCCTTCCATTTGCCATTTAATCTCGACTCCACGCTTTCGGACATTTGTTTTCGAAGGTCTTTGTCCCAGTTGTTAATTAAATCTCTAAAGGCCCTATAGGTGGACTTCGAGAAGAAAGGTCCTACGTTTTTTGTCGCTTCTGGAATGATATGATGCCTCCAGAGTTTATCAAAGACCCTGGGCGGAATCTCGTCTGGAATATTCATCATTAATCTCGCGAACTCATCAAAATTTGAAGCAGTGGATATTCTGGCGGCCCATCTTCGTCCTTCAAAAAAATCAGGTATTCCTTCCAACTCGTTAATAAAGCTTCCGAACTCTGTTTTCAAGGCCCGAATCACCTTTTCATTGCCCTCTAATTCAATTCTCCAAAGAACTCTTAGAAGCTTTACCTGGTCTGGTCTCTGGGACTCGGCTATTTTTTTTACAAGAGGCGAGAGGAGATTCTTCCTTTCAAGCGCTGCCACTACGTTTTTATAGTTTAACCGGTCACTCCATCCTAGGGCGTTTTTGATTTTCGAAAGAAGGTTTGGTCTCTCTATTGTCATTGCGTAAAATGTTTCGCCAACTTTGATATCGACAATGTCAAACTGAGGAATAATGCTCGTTTTGAAAAAAGACTTCACTCTTTTAATGGTGTCGAGGTGTCCGCGAACTCCCTCAATTCCTCCGAGGCTTTTCACAAGCTGTTTCATCCTCACCGCTCCTTTGAGCGCGGTATAGGAGCCTGTGGCGATGGAAGAAACGGGCGTCGCCAACAAAGCGGCGTATTCCAGATGGCCTTGAGAAATCATGATTAACGGAAAAGTCAGATCGACTTGAAGGGAGAGTAGGTAAACAAGCCCCACGTCAAAGCCAAAGCGCCTTGCGACGGAGGTCATCATGACTCCTTTTGAGGCGGCATTACGATAGATAAAGTCCCTGGTTTTCAGAAGGACTTTTTGGATCACATCGCCCTTAACACTTGCTCGGGCCGTCTTCATCACCGCCGATTTTACATGTCTGGGAAGGCCTTCACTCTTCGCTTCGAAGGAGCTCATGACGAGCTCTTTTATAGTGCTCGAGCTTCTTGTGACATTGGTGAAGTCGCCCCCTTTGATCTCGATTCCCTTAATTCCTTCAAGAAAGATTTTTTGGATTTTTAAGTCCTGTCTCAGAGCTTTTAGTTGGGCATTGGAGACGTCTGTTTTAGGCACAAGATCGTCAAAAATATCTTCAAATTGATCTCCCACTTGGGCATGGAGGGCGCCTGGAGCGAGAAGGCTCAGAAGGAGAAGAAGAAAAGGAGTCAAAAGTTGAACTTTCATCACTTTCCTTTTCGGCGTGTGGAGGTACAATATGAAGAAATATGTAATTAACTGAGACCAGAGGTCGGAAATGAAGATTCTTATTAGTTTAATTGCCCTAAGTTACTGTTTTGTTTCAAGCGCTGAGGACTTAGAAGGGATTCGGGTCACCGGGAGCTGCGAGCGACAAGTTCAACCAGATCGCGTCTCGGTGGACGTTGGTGTTGAGACCCTAAAGGAAACGGTCAAAGAGTCCACCACTGAAGCGAATAAAAAATACAATGAATACCTTTCTAAGGTCAAAAAACTAGGGCTCAAAGATTCTCAGTATTCGACTCTGACGTATTCGACCAGCCCCTATAGGGTGTATGAAGACAAAAAACAAAAGCTCAAAGGCTATCGAACTGAAATTGTGTTAAAGGTGGAAACGAGCGAAATTGATCGTAGCGGAGAAGTCATAAAGCTTGCTGGTGATATGGGCCTTGAAAATATCCAAGGGCCAAGGCCATTTGTTTCAAATTCTCTTTATAAAAGCGCCTATCAGGAGTGTCTGGTCAGCGCCAGCAAAGACGCTAGATCAAAGGCCAAAACTTTGGCGAAGTCCCTTGGCGTGGGACTTGGAAAAGCCTTCCTTGTGATCGAAAAACCAGCTCAAGAAGGCCCCATGCCCAGGCCCTATATGTCCATGGCAAAGTCCAGAGGGGCCGAGTCGGCCCCACAAATAGAATTCAGCAAAGAAAAGATAAAAGTGGAAGTTGAGGCGGGCTTTGAGGTGGACTAGGTCACCTCAAAAAAACAGCCAGACTCATAGAGCTCGTCTAAAATTGGACCTAGCGCCTTTTCTTCTTTTTCGCTGATAGTGAATTCCTCGAATGGGCCTCTATCAAGCATCTCGAGCAGAAGTTTTCTCTGCTCAGGGCCAGCGCTATAGAGCTTTTCATTGATTGATATTTCGCCGCTTGGGAAAAGAGCATATTTTAAGTGAACGTCTTTTTGAAGGGCGATACCTTGGTAAGAGCTAGGCGCGCTTTCATCGTTTTCCGAAATGGGGAATTTTGGCCTGCTTAGCCTCTTTTTAAACCAAGTTTCAAAGTCTTTATCTAGAAGGTTCACCGCCTGCTCTCTAATAAAAGGAAATAGGGACTCAGGGGCGTCACTTTTGCTTCTAGAGTTGAATTGATCATTTGCAAAAAAAGGAGAGTCAGAAGTCTCCTTTAAGGTCGCCATATATTCACCTATAACGTCAACACTTTCGAGAGACTTAAATCCGATGGAGTAGGAGAGGCATTCCCCTTTGGAAGTTCCATGGTGGGCGACGCCGGGAGGAATATAGATCATGTCCCCAGGACCAAGCTCCCAAGCGTAGTCGGGGTCGAATTTCTGCAAGACCTTGATTTCCTCGTCAGCGCGCCATGCGACAGTGGGTCTTTCTTGAATTTCCCATGTTCTTCTTCCTTGCCCCTGAAGGATAAAGACATTGTAATTGTCGATATGAGCTCCAAGACTCATGCCGTCATTGGTATAAACGGACATAACATCGTCAAACTCCCATTTGGGAACAAAGTCGACCGCCTTCTCGAGCTCGTAGAACTCTGGGGCGAGTGTATTGAGATTATGGCAGATAAGAGCAAAATCGCCCTTTGCATAATCTTCAAATTCCCTTGAAGTCATGGGACCATGGACCATTTTTCTCTTTTCGTTCTTCAGGTAAACGAGCCTTGTTTCAAAGTCTTCGTCCTCTGAAAGTTCTCTTAAATCGCTAGGGGACGCGAGTTTGTCAGCGCTAGGAAGGGCGCCTTTGAAGAGGTAGGGACGCTTGTTCCAATAATTCTTTAAAAAATCTTCTTTGGTGAGCTCGGAGTTGAATAATAAATCTTTCATTGCTTCTGCTTTATCACTCTCAAAGAGGCGCAGGCAATGCTTTGATCAAAATGTTTTTGATCTATGTCATAAAGACAGGACGAAGTATGACGGCAGACAAATAAGGCATAAAAAAACTTATTTGCTTTAGATCAAAGCTAAAAGAATAAGGTCTTAAGGGATGTTAATCTGGTGCCGAAAAGTATTGTTATTACTAGATTAAGTTTGTCGATTTGTATTGAATTGTGGTACTCATGTGCTTAAACTTTATTAAATTTTCAAAACATATATTTAAGAACTTTAACTTTTTAAGGGAATGTGTATGAAAAAGTTGATTGGCGCTTTCGTGGCCCTCGCCGCATTTGGGGCTTTGGGAGCGTACGTTGTTGTGCAGGCCAGACAGATAGGCTACAACCAAGGATACCAACCAGACCAACCTGTTAAATTCTCTCATGCGCTTCACGCTGGGGATTTGGGAATGGACTGTCAGTATTGTCACTTTGCGGCCGACAAGGGAAGACATGCTGGTATTCCGCCTACAGAGCTCTGTCTCAATTGCCACTCCCAAATAAAAACGAGCTCTCCTGAGATTAGAAAGATCCAGGCGGCCGTTGACTCTGGTGAAAATATCGAGTGGAAAAGGGTTAACTTCTTTCCTGACTACGCTTACTTTAACCACGCTCAGCACGTAAATGTCGCTCAACTTGACTGTAAGCGATGTCACGGTCCAGTAGATAAGATGGTCACTTACTATCAGTATGAAAAGCTAAACATGGGCTGGTGTATTAACTGTCACCGCGAAAAAGGCATCGCCCCTCCACAAGATCATAAAAGAGCTACTGGTGGTGACTGTCAGAAGTGTCACTACTAGTCGGACTATTATTAAGAAACCTACAAGGATTGCGGTAATATGAGCAATAAAATAGACGAAAAAATAAACGATTATAACTGACGATAATACTGAGCAAGGGACTTGCGGTGTGAGCTGCGGCTGCGGCGATAGCTCTACTGGCTATTGGCAAAATGTTGAAGACAAAAAACCAGCGGAGCTTGAAACACCTGAGTTTCCAGAGGGCGAGTTTGACTCATTTTCTGTGAAAAAAGACAGAAGAAGCTTCCTTAAAATTATGGGATTTTCTGTCTCCGCTTTGCCATTAACTGGCTGTGTGAAAATACCTGTCAGAAAGGCCATCCCTTACCTTCAGAAAAACCCAAGCCTTTATCCAGGCGTGCCCAATTTCTATGCCACTAACTTTGAAGGCCAACCAGTTATGATTAAGACCCGTGAGGGAAGACCAATTAAGGCCGAGGGAAACAAACTTTCAAAGCTTTCCCAAGGAGGCACAAACGCTCCTATTCAGGCATCTGTATTGGACCTTTATGACTCAAACAGACTTAGAGCTCCTCAGGTCGACGGCAAGTCAGTAGAGTGGGAAGAGTTTGACAAGCAATTAACAAACGCTCTTAAAGGCGAGAAGTCCCTCGATAAGAGAAGAGTGCTCGTCACGGGGAACATGACTTCCCCTTCTGAGCTTAAACTTATTCAAGAGATAGCTTCCAAGTCTGGTCTTGAGCATATCGCTTACGATCCGAGCTCTGGAAAGCGCTGTACACGAAGCAAATGAAAAGTCTTTTGGATGGCGGCTCCCAATAGCTATGAGCTAGAGAACGCTGACGTCATCGTTTCCTTTGGAGCGGACTTCCTTGGAACCTTTGGCAATGATGTTAAGCAGTCAAGGGCTTATGCTTCCAGAAGAAAGCCAGGCAATCCTAAAGGGATGAACAAGCACATTCAGGTCGAGTCGATCATGACTCTCACCGGGTCAAATGCCGACAACCGTTTTACAAGAAGCGAAGAGTCTAAAAGAAATATTCTTTTAAATGTCTACGCGGCCATCACAGGCGACTCTTCAGCTAAAGTTTCTCTTTCTGAAGAAGACCAAAAAGTGGCAAGCTTTATCATTAAAAGCCTAAAAGGCGCCAAAGCAGCGCAGTCATGGCCGGGGACAAAAATGTTGACGTTCAAATTGTTGTGAATGCGATCAATAAAGCTCTTGGCAACTATGGCAAACACCATAAAGGTTCACAAAACGCCGGTGTTTTCGCTAAGTCCGTCCGACTTCACTCAGCTTGTTAAAGACATGACCGAAGGAAAAGTGGGAGCTATAATGTTTATGGGCGTGAACCCTGCCTATAGCTATCCTGACTCAAAAGCTTTTGAGGACGCTATGAAGGCTGTTGCGGTCAAAGTTTCATTTTCGGAAGCTATGGACGAAACTGGCAAGGCATTTCAAACTTTCTTGCTCCGAAGAACCACCCTTATGAATCATGGTCAGATAGCATTTATGATGGGAAGAAGTGACCTTCACTCAGCCAGTTATTCAGCCGCTTTTCGGCTCCCGCATGGCCACTGAAACGTTGATGTCCGTTTTTGGCATCGAAGGCACTTTTCACGATTATATGAAGTCCAATTGGGAGAATAATCTTTCTTCCAAAGTTGGCGCATTAGGGCTTTTTTCCAACTTCTGGAACAAAGCCTTCATGACGGTGTTATGAGCGCAGGCTCTTTGACTAGCGAAGCCGGCTATGGAAGCGTAAAGCGCCTCTGGCTCAGCTAAGGCCGTGAAGGGAATGAAGTACGATTCTGGGCTTCAAGTTGTCACCTATGAAAAGTACGGCATTAGGGACGGGCAAATGGCCAATAACCCGCTTCTTCATGAGATGCCAGATCCTATTACCAAGGCCACTTGGGACAACTATATTATGGTCGCTCCAAGCTACGCTAAAAATAACGGCATCAAAAGCGGGGACGTCCTCAAGCTTGAAACTTCTGATCACAGCATTACTCTTCCTGCTGTTGTCCAACCTGGTGTTGCCCAAAATGTTATTGGGGTGGCTGTGGGCTATGGCCGCAAAGTTTCGGGCAAAGTGGGAACGGGTCTTGGCGCCAACGCTTTCCCTTACTCTGGAAAAACATTTTTGGCAAAATTTCCAAAACTGGCGCCTTTAGAGGTCTTGCTCTTTCTCAAACTCACCAGAGCATGGAAGGAAGAGACATCGTCAGAGAAACCACTGAAGATGAATTTAATAAGGACAATAAGGCCGGCAATAAGCCAAAAATGACATTGCCAAAGATTTATCCGCCAAATCCTTATTTTAAAGACTCAAAACATCAATGGGCAATGGCGATTGACCTTAACTCCTGCACCGGCTGTTCCACCTGTGTCATCGCTTGTAACACTGAAAATAACGTGCCTATTGTTGGACGAACTGAAGTGCATAGAAGAAGAGACATGCACTGGATGCGCATTGATCGCTATTATCAAGGCGACGAGCAGCAGCCTGAAACAGTCCACATGCCAATGCTTTGCCAGCACTGTGAAGACGCTCCTTGTGAAAACGTCTGCCCTGTTCTTGCGACAGTTCATTCATCCGACGGCATGAACCAAATGGTCTACAACAGATGTGTTGGAACAAGATATTGCGCCAATAACTGTCCTTATAAAGTGAGAAGATTTAACTGGTTTAACTACGACCACAGCGACGAATACGCAAGACTCGCTCTTAACCCTGACGTGTCCGTCAGATCGCGTGGGGTTATGGAAAAATGTAGTTTCTGTATTCAAAGAATCCAGCAAGGAAAGCTTGATGCGAAAAGAGAAAGAAGAGAACTTCGTCCAGACGATATCGTTCCAGCTTGTGCTCAGTCTTGTCCAACAGACGCCATCGTTTTTGGCGATATGAACGACGAGAACAGCCCTATAGCTAAGGCATTGCCGACGACAGAACCTATTCTGTTCTTGAAGAGCTGAACACAAGGCCAAGGGTCAACTACCAGGTCAAAGTTAGAAACAAAACGAAAGAAGAAGTTTAGAACAAATAAGGAACGATTATGTCAGACGCGCATGTATCAAAATTAAGACAACCGTTGGTTCCTGAGGAACGAACATATAAGCAGATGTCCGAAGACATATTGGACACGCTTGAGCGCAAGCCGTCCAAGCTATGGTTTATGGGCTTTGGTCTTTCGGCCACAATCCTCGCGATCGGCCTTTGTGTTATCGCCTATCAAGTTGGAACAGGTATCGGTGTTTGGGGCCTCAATAAGACCATTGGCTGGTCTTGGGACATCACCAACTTTGTTTGGTGGGTCGGTATCGGTCACGCCGGGACGCTTATCTCCGCAATTCTTCTCATCTTTAGACAAAAATGGAGAACGGCCATTAACCGCTCCGCCGAGGCAATGACTATTTTTGCTGTCGCCTGCGCGGGTCTTTTCCCGCTAATCCACATGGGGCGGCCGTGGCTTGCTTACTTTGTTTTTCCTTATCCAAACACGCTTGGGCCTTTGTGGGTCAACTTTAAGTCGCCACTTTTATGGGACGTTTTTGCGATCTCGACCTATCTAACAGTGTCTCTTGTGTTCTGGTATATGGGGCTTCTTCCTGACCTGGCTTCTGTGAGAGACAGAACGAAGTCAAAAGTGAGAAAATTCGTTTATGGAATCCTTTGCTTTGGCTGGAACGGCTCTATGAGAACTTGGCACCACTTTGAGGTCCTTTCTCTGATCTTGGCAGGTCTTGCGACTCCACTGGTCCTTTCTGTTCACACCATCGTTTCTATGGACTTTGCGACCTCCGTTATTCCTGGATGGCACACCACTATTTTCCCTCCATATTTTGTTGCTGGAGCTATTTTCTCCGGTTTTGCGATGGTTTTAACGCTTCTGACTCATTGCCAGAAAGGTCATGAATTGGGAAAATTATATTACTGAAGGCCATGTTGAGGCCATGTGCAAGGTCATCATCCTAACGGGAACCATGGTCGGCCTCGCCTACGGAACTGAGTTCTTTATCGCTTGGTATTCTGGAAACCCATATGAGCGCTACGCTTTCATTAACAGGGCCTTTGGACCTTATTGGTGGGCATACTGGACGATGATTTCTTGCAACGTACTTTCGCCTCAGTTCTTCTGGTCTAAAAAACTAAGAACCAATATGACCTTTGTTTTCATCATCACTATCTTTGTCAATATTGGTATGTGGTTTGAGCGATTCGTGATTATCACCACCTCGCTTCACAGAGACTTCTTGCCTTCTTCTTGGGCAATGTATTCTCCCACTTGGGTCGAGATTTGGACATTTATTGGCACTCTTGGACTATTTTTCACCCTTTTCTTCCTCTTTATTCGACTCCTACCTGGGATCGCTTTGGCGGAAGTTAAATCAGTCAAAAGATACGGACAAGAAAACACTCCAGACAATATTATCGCTTAATCGGGGAAGAGCATGAACAAAGATTTTATTATAGCCACATTTGAAGACGATATTCCTGTTATGGAGGCCACTAAAAAGGCCCGGGACAGAAAGATTCCTATCTATGACATCTACACGCCTTTTCCCGTGCACGGGCTAGACGAGGCCATGGGGATAAAGCGCTCGGTGCTTCCCTATGTGACTTTAGTGGCGGGGGCGACTGGGCTAATGACCGCGCTTTTGCTTATGATTGGAACTAATGGCATTGATTGGCCTTTGATTGTTGGCGGGAAACCGGCCCTTGCGCTCACCGCTTTTGTGCCAATTTCCTTTGAGCTTACAGTGCTTTTTGGAGCGCACACCACGGTCGCGGCCTTCCTTTTTCTTAATAAGCTTTACCCCGGCAAGAAACCAGTCGTTTTCGACACTGAACAGACTTGTCACAAGTTCATCATGGCCTTTGATAAGAGCAAGGTGAACGCTGAGGAAGTGGAAAGCCTGGTAAAAGAGCATGGAGCGGTCGAGATTAAAACACAGTCGGCAAAATTTTAATTAAAGCAATATATAAGGGGTTCTTTGTGAAAAACCTATTTTTAGCAACATTTCTTCTAAGCCTTGTGGCCTGCTCTGGCGGCCGCAATAGCACAGGCTTTTCGGTCATTAATGACATGAAATACTCTGTCGCTTACGAGGCCTTCACTGACAATCCAATTCTTCCAAAGGGAGCGACTATGATGCAACCTGTGGAGGGAACTATCTCTCGAGGCCATATTCCAGAGGCCTTGGACGCCGAAGGCAATCCAGTCATTCTTGAGAATCCATACGAGATGGACGAGTACGCATGGGAGCGCGGAGAAAAGTACTATAATATCATGTGCTCTATGTGCCATGGGGCAAACGGCAAGGCAGACGGCATTGTTGTGACTCGGGGCTTTCCTAAGCCGCCAAGCTTCAATGCTAGACGCTGGAAAAAAATTGATCGCTATCCCGTAGGCTACGTCTACAATATCATCACTCACGGGCTTGGGAATATGAAGTCCTACGCTCAGCAGCTTTACCCAGAAGACAGATGGGCAGTTGCGGAATACGTGAGAAAGAGACTCATGAGAGGAAAAGAAAAATTTAAGCAATAATATTGGAGTACTAAGTGAAAACAGAAGTCAAAAATTTTGAGTTTGGCGGTGGTCTACAGAAGACAGCAATTGCCCTTGTGGTTGTTGGTGTCCTTGCTATGGTCGGCTCCTTTGCCCTTAATAAAACAGTTGGATGGGTCGATTTTACCGTCAATTCCATTTACTTTACCCTTGTTGCTCTGAGTGGCGTGTTCTTTTTGTCAGTGACGGGCGTAATGCAAGCGTCTTGGATCACTCCTTATAAGAGAGTCCCTGAGGCCATGACCAAATTCCTGCCTCTTGCGGCATTATTTATGCTAGCGACGTATTTTGGGCTTCATAGCGTTTATGAATGGTCTCACACAGACATTGTCGTTAATGACCCAATTCTTAGCGAAAAGACGGGCTACCTAAATGCAAAGTTCTATATGATAAGAATGGTGGTTATTTTCGCCATCTGGATCATTTTGGGCCTCAAACTAACAGGGCTCTCTAAAAAGCAAGACGCAAACCCCGACACTGATTTTCAAAAACCGATTATGAGAACAGGCGCCATTGGCCTTGTCCTTTTTGGTCTTAGCATCAGTGTTGCGGCCTTTGATTGGGTCATGAGTGTTGAGCCTCACTGGTTTTCCACTATCTTTGGCGTGTATATCTTCGCAGGCATGTTTGTGACTGGCATCTGCTTTATCACCTTGGCGGTGGTCAAGCTCAGAGAGTGGGGATATCTTCAAGGCGTGATCACTGAAGATCATCTGCACGATTTGGGCAAATGGATGTTTGGGATGTCCATTTTTTGGGCCTATATCTGGATTTCTCAGTACCTTCTTATTTGGTACGCTAATATTCCTGAAGAAACTGAGTACTACATTCTAAGACACCATGAGTGGAATAGTGTTTTCTTTTTGAACCTTGCGCTGAACTTTCTCGCCCCGTTCTTGCTTCTTCTTTCTCGGCCTGCCAAAAGAAACGCTGGAAGGTTAAAGCTTGCCGCTTGTGTGTTGCTTCTTGGCCACTTTGTGGACCTTTATCTTATGGTCGCTCCGAAGGTCTTCGAGCACGCTCACGCTCACGTGATTGGCTTTGGCATCATCCAATTCCTTCAGTGGCTAGGATACTTTGGGCTCTTTGTCCTTGTGGTGGGGAAGTCCCTGTCGAAGATGAATCTTCTTCCTAAAGGCGATCCGAACCTAGAAGAAGGCCTCCACTTACATCAATAATTTTTCTGGCCCCCTCTTTTGAGGGGGCTTTTTTTATATGAATGACGACCTATTAAAACCAAAAAACCAAACGCTTGAAGAGCGCAAGAGACGCGAAAGGGTATTCATTTCCGAAGTCCATAGCGTCCCTGAGCTCATGCCTCCCGCTGAGAAGCTGGAGTTTGCGGAAGAGGTCGTCAGCGAGGTGCTGACGCCCTATCTTGAAGAACACGGGCTAAGAGTCGTGGTGAAAGAAGTCGAAGGCTCTGAGATCATTCTCGAGCCTCTGACTAAGCTTGGAGTGGAGCATGAGGCCGAGCTTCAGTCTCTAGTCAAGGAAGAGTGTCAGGGCGTGTTTTCGTTAAAGTTCTTTTAAAGTTCTTTAAATGGCGGAAACCAGCTCTTACCTGCCCCAAGTAGGAGCTTCCAAAAAGATTATAGTGATTAAGATAGTGGTAGAGGTTATAAATGGCCTTTCTTGACTCATGACCTTCCTTGAAAGAAAGCTCTTTTTTATAGGCCTCATAAAAAGCTTCTCCAAAGCGGCCAAACAATTCAGTCATGGCAAGGTCTACTTCTCTGTCTCCCCAGTAGAAGGCGGGGTCGATTAGCCAGGCGCTCTCTCCATCATACATCACATTTCCAGACCAGAGGTCTCCGTGAACGGGAGAAATGCTAGGGCCATGAGAGTTTAAGAAATCTATGACTCTGGCCGCCTTGCTGTTAAGAATCGATCTTAATTCTCTTTGAACTTCAGCATCGAGGACGAAGTCAACTTGCATACTTAGTCTGTTTATTACAAAAAACTCCCCCCAATTTTGAGACTCTGAATTAATCTGAGGATTAAGGCCTATATAGTTATCGTGATCAAGGCCAAAGTTCCTCCCGTTATGTTCATGAAGCTTTGCTAGGCCGCGGCCCAATTTGGTCCATCCGGCCTTATCAAAGGGCCTAGAGTTTACTTGGGTCATCTTTAGGCTCGCTTGGTCGACTTCTATGACCTCCGGAATCATAAGCTCTTTTGAATAGGAGCGCAGTTGTTCAAGTCCTTTGGCCTCACAGAGAAGTTGGTCCGAGAAGCCTGAGCTGTTTTTCTTAATGAATAGGTCCATAAACAGAGAAATAACAAAGACGCATGAATGGCGCAAAATAAATAGACAGTATCTAGCTTTTAAACAAACTCTATTTGCTAAGAGCTTGAATTTGCGAGGGCAGCATTGGCATCTTAGGTGCAATATTAATGGGCGAGAGATTAAAAACGGGAGAGTACTATGAAAGCATTATTACTATTAAGCGCATTGATTATGTCACTAGGAGCATTCGCTCAAGAAGTGGAATACAAAACCAAGGTCAAGGGGCTCTTCGCTGGCAGCGTTGAGGTAAGGCCCGGTCTTGCCGAGGCCTATAGCATGTTCTTCCAAGATGTGGAGCAAAAGAAGGTCGATGCGCTGGCAAAAGTGGAGTTGGACTATCTAAAAGATCTGGCCAAGACGCTTGAGATCAAAGACAAAAAGAAACTTGATAAGGCCCTTGAGCCAATCTCAGAAATTAAAGTGGCCTTTGAAGTTAAAAAGAGCGGCAAGAAATATCGAGTAAAGATTAATGGTAAAAAAAGCTCCTGGTGCAAAACCCGCAATGATGTCTGCGATATTCCCTATGCGCAGCTTATGGCAGAGCTTAGGGACAAGTCGGTCAAAAAAATTATGAGGCTAAAGAGAAAAGAGCTTAAAAAAGAGCTGAAGGTGGTTCGCAAGGCCAGTCGTGAAATCGACAATAGCGATAGGGACAGCGGAAAAGACATCGCCGATGAGGCGACTAGAGAGATCGCTCAAGACGCTCATGAAGTTCAAGAAAACTAATTCTTAAAAATTAATCTTATACAGGGCCCCTGCGGGGCCCTTTTCTATTTAGGTGAAAGCGTCATGATTGCTATAAAAAAGGCCGAGTTTAAAAAACATGCCCCGCTCATTATCGACTGCCAGTTGGAAATGGCGATGGAAAGCGAAGGACTTGAACTGGACAGGGAAAAAGCAAAGAAGGGCGTGCATGGAGTCTTTGAAGACCCCTCGAGAGGCCAATACTATGTCGCGGAAATCGAAGGGGATTTTGTGGGCTGCCTTTTAACGACCTATGAGTGGAGCGATTGGAGAGGATCGACATGCCTTTGGATTCAGTCAGTGTATGTGACTCAAAAAAGTCGCCGCAAAGGCGTTTACACCGCTCTCTACGATCATCTGAAAGCGCTCGTAGAGGACTCAGATGCTTATTGCGGCATAAGGCTGTATGTCGAAAAAGACAACGAGGCCGCAAAAATAACTTACTCTAAACTAGGCATGACACCGGAGCATTATGATCTCTATGAATGGCTTAAGTAGATTATTGTCCATCGCATGGCTGACCTCTCTCTTGTCCTGCGCTAGCTCCCATGTGTTAAAAGGAGATGATAGTGTAGAGGACAAAAGGACCATCGCCACGATCATTCAAGGGGAGACCTGGAGAGTGAAGTCATGTTATGAACAGTACGGGGCTGAAAAGTATCAAGGGCCTGTAATCGCCCATTTTAAGGTCTACCCGTCCGGGAATGTTGGGAGAGCTTTCATTGAAGGGGAACTTCCTATCGGTCTGGAAGACTGTATCGTTGAGGCCTTGCAAAATTTCGACTTTCCCGCAGTCAGGAGCGGGAAGAGTGTGGACATTAAGCAGCCATTTTATTTGCGTCCCAAAGCCTAAATGAATTCTTTGATTTTTTGCGCAAGCCAAGGACCGTCATCAATAGGGAGGTCATGGCCTGCCGTAGGGTGAAGCTCTAATTTTCCGCCCCAAAGCTCATGCAATTGTTCGGAACAATGATAAGAGCACAGACGGTCCTTTTTGGAGGCCACAAAAAGAAGCTCAGCATTTGGCTTTTCCTGGCCCGGACTGTAGCTTAAGGCCGCTCTAATTTGATTGATAAAGCTCTTTCTTGAGACGGGGGCGTCCTTTTGGATATCGACCCATTCTTTCAGAATTCGGGGGTGATCAGACCAATTATTTGAGACCATCCTTAGTATTCCAATTTCTCGTTCTTGGACACCTGGAGTCATAAAAAGTTTGCCAAAAGCTTTTATGCTTTGAGGCTGAAGCCTTTTTGTGAGCTTATTAATGCCCTTAAAGGAAGTGTTGACCAAGACGAGCTTTTTAAAGTCATTTGGGTAAAGCTCGTCCCATCTTTTTGCGATCATGCCCCCTAAGGACATGGCCATGATGAGAGTCTCCTGGCCTTTAAGCTCTTCACCAAGTTTTTCTCGCATAAATTCTATCATTTGATCAAAACTTGGGGGAGTTGTGACATTATTGAATTCTCCCACTCCGGGGATTTCAGGCGTGATAATCTTATGGTCAGGCAAGGCCTCTTTCAGCTCATCAATAAACCTTCCCCAATGCCTTTTCTCTCTTACCAGCCCTCTTAGCAATACAATATTCATTAGTTAGTTCCCTTTAAACTTTTCTTACATTATATCACCTGATGCCACGGAAAATAGGGCGGTTAGATTGTTCCCCTTAGACAGGGCCTGCGCATCTCCCGCGCGCAAATTGTCACAGGAGACCATAATTGTTAATTTTTTCTTCGAGACGCAGCTACTTTCGAGGGAGAGCGAAAAATATGGAAATAGAAAACTATAGCGACGAATTCAACAAGAACGACAAAATTGATCCTAAAAAGATGCAATCTGAGCTTGAAGAGCTTGTGAAAAGCAAGTTCGGTGACAAGGTGCATATTGTGTCAAAAGGGCTTGAACCTTTTTCAGCGCCGGAGGAAGAGGAGGAAGAGCTCCTAGACGAAGAATTGGAGCTCGATTTTGAGTATCGTCCAAAGGACATCAAAAATTACCTAGATGAATATGTCATTAGCCAAGACGAAGCTAAAAAGACTTTGGCCATCGCCATTTGCGATCACTATAACCATATAAAAAGAGATTATGAGACCGGCGAGGACGGGCACTACTTCAAACAGAACATTCTGATGCTTGGCCCCACAGGTGTTGGTAAGACCTATCTTATTAAAAAGATCGCTCAAATGGTGGGCGTTCCTTTTGTCAAAGCTGACGCCACGAAATTCACTGAGGCCGGCTACGTGGGCGCCAATGTGGAGGACACTATCCGCGACCTTATTACCCAGGCCGATGGCAATGTTGAGCTGGCGCAATATGGAATCGTTTATATTGACGAGGCAGACAAGCTTGCTGGAGGCAGAAAAGTGGGCGGAAAAGACGTGAGCGGCAAAGGAGTTCAAAACGGCCTTTTGAAGCTTCTTGAAGAGACGGAAATCGACACGCGCTCTCCGATGGACATGTTCTCCCAAATCGGAAACGCCTTCGGATCTGGCTCAAAGATGCCAAAAACTATTAACACTAAAAATATACTCTTCATCCTAAGCGGCGCGTTCTCTGGTCTTGAAGACATCATCAAAAAAAGAATGAATGTGAACCAAATTGGCTTTGGAAGAAAAACCTCTATTGAGAGCCAAGACAATCTATTTGGAATGGCGACTACCCAGGACCTGATTGACTTTGGCATTGAGCCAGAGCTTATCGGGCGTCTGCCAGTTCGAGTGCATTGCAACCATCTTACAAAGGACGACCTCTTCCATATTCTACAGGACTCAAAGGAATCAATCCTTAAACAGTATAAGGAGTCTTTTTCCTCATATGGGATTAACACTCAATGGGAGTCAGAGGCCTTAAGAGAAATGGCCAATATGGCGCATGCTGAAAAGACCGGCGCGAGGTCGCTTATGACCATTTTTGAGAAAATATTTAGAGATTATAAGTTTGAACTTCCTTCAACGGACATCGAGAGCTTCCATGTCACTAAAGAGCTTATTAAGCATCCAAAAAGGTGCCTCCAAAAGATCCTTCAAGATCAATAAGTTTCTTGTCTGGCCGATCTTTCAGGTCGGCCATTTTCACATTCTTTCTTTAAACAAATTTTTAGGTTCAGGGGCTTTTCTTCAGTCCTTATAGGGGTGTAGAATAGAAGAGCAGGAGGTATGCATGCCATTTGATAAGCATACGGACAGGGGCTCTCGCCTAAAAGGCCTGAGCGAAATTCAATATCAAGTCACCCAAAACGACGCCACTGAAAGGCCGTTTGAAAACGAGTTTTGGGACCACAAAGAGCCTGGCATTTATGTGGACATTGTTTCAGGAGAGCCTTTATTTGCTTCTTTTCATAAATACGCCTCCAGTTGTGGCTGGCCTAGCTTTTATGACTCTCTTGAGCCGGCAAATATTTTAGAAAAAGAGGACCATTCGCATATGATGACCAGAGTGGAAGTCCGCTCCAAAAGCGCCAACTCGCATCTCGGTCATGTGTTTCCGGACGGGCCTAGGCCTACTGGAATTCGTTACTGTATCAATTCGGCGGCCCTTCGTTTTGTGCCGGTCGAAAGGCTTGAGGAAGAGGGCTATCCTCAATACAAAAAATACTTTGAGGGCAAAGAAAAATGAGCGATTTTAAAACGGCGACTTTTGGCGCAGGCTGCTTTTGGGGCGTCGAGAGCATCTACGAGAGGCTTGATGGCGTGAAAGACGCCGTCTCCGGCTACATGGGAGGAAAAGTCGAAGCTCCCACCTATGAACAGGTTTGCGGCGGCGCCACTGGACATGCGGAGGTCGTTCAACTCAAATTTGATCCAAGCATTATTGAATACCTTGATCTCCTGGACTACTTTTTTAGAATGCATGACCCCACAACGCCCAACCAACAAGGCCCTAATATTGGAAGCCAGTACAGAAGCGTCATCTTTACCCACGATGAAGAACAAAAACGCCTCGCTTACGAGTTCGCAAAAAAACTTGACCAAAGCGGCGTTTTTGAAGACAAGCTGATTACTGAAATTAGCGACGCTGAAACGTTTTGGCCCGCTGAAGAATATCATCAAGACTTTTATCTCAAAAGATACCACGGGAAAGACGGGCCTATTTGCCACACCCTTAGACCTGGGCCTTTACTAGGAAAATAATGAGAATTGTTTTCCTGGACTCTGACACATTAGGCGGGGACATCTCCCTTGAAGGCGTAAAAGACCTGGGAGAGCTAATTTGTTATGGGGCCACCAAAGAAAGTGAGGTCGTTTCCAGAGCAAAAGAGGCGCATGTCATTATCACTAATAAAGTCGTCATCAACCAGGCCCATCTCAAAGAGTTGGACCATCTAAAGCTTATTTGTGTCGCCGCCACAGGCGCGAATAATATTGATCTAAAGGCCTGTGAGAAAAGAGGCGTTTCGGTCAAAAATGTTAAGGGCTATTCCACCGAAAGCGTCGCTCAGATAACTATGTCCATGGCCTTGTCATTAAAATCTAATCTCGCTTCTCATAGCGAGTATGGAGCGACCAAGTGGCAGGAGTCCAAGATTTTTACCACCATGCAATTTCCTTTCTCCGAACTAAAGGGAAAAAGCTGGGGAGTTATCGGGCTTGGGGCCATTGGGAAGAGAGTCGCCGAACTGTCAGAGGCCTTTGGATGCGCAGTGATTTATTATTCGACGAGCGGACGCAACCACAATCAAAAATTTCAAAGGGGAAAGCTAGAAGACGCTCTCGCTTGCGATATTATTAGCGTTCATTGTCCGCTTACCGAAAAAACCAAGAATCTTATCAATAAAGACAATCTTCACCTTTTAAAGGACGATGCCATTTTAATAAATGTCGCTAGGGGGGGCATCGTCAACGAGCGAGACATCGCTGACATGTTTAAAAAATCAAATGTCCGTCTTGGCTTTGATGTGGCGAGCGCTGAGCCCATAGAAAAAGAAAGCCCGCTACTTGAGATCGCGGGCGATAATCGTTTTCATCTTACGCCTCATATCGCCTGGGCGTCCAAAGAGGCGCGCGCCAGGCTTATTGAGGGGGTCATCGAAAATATTAAGGGCCTTTTCTAAATATTCTGCCTAGTTAATTCGTCCTTCAATTTAGTGGCCCTATCAAGGTCTTGTTGCAGGTCATTGGCGCTTCCGCCATACGTATCTGTTGTATTATCGTCTTCGAGTGTGAAGTCAATATTCTCCATGATGGACTTCATGCCTTTTTCAAGCTCTGGTCTCACACCCATTTCCTCTAGGGCCCGCTTTGTCTTGATTGCGGCGTCGAAATATGTGATGGCCTGCTCTCTAGTGGCGTCATTTTGTTTATGTAAGACGGGCACTGGCCTTAGGGAGCCGACCTTCTTTCCAAAGATGGAGCCACCTGTTATTTTAAAAGCGAGCCCCGCAATTGAGTCCTTGACGCTCATGCCCTCTCTTTGGGCGCTAAGATCAACTCCTAAAGCGGTGAGGAAAGTCAATCTCGCTTGAAGAAGCTTTATGGCAATCTCTTTATTCACGCCCACGACAATTTTGCTTTCGTTTTCAGTAAGCGCTTGGCCGTTTGCCTCTTTTATAAGGGCCTTTTTAAAGAGGTCATAAAGAGAGACCTCTTCAATTTGAACGCCTTTTTCCCCCATTTCCTTTATATATTTTTCCTGAATAATATCTTTGAAATGAATTGTTGTCGCCAGCGCGTACCACGCCCTCTCTATTTTTCTTTTGTCCCCCTCAAGGTCTTGAGGGTCAAGTTTTTTTAGTTTGGAGGAGATGTTGTTTTTATAGCGAATTTTCATTTTTCTAAAAAATTCATCTATGGCGTCGCCAATATAGTGCTCTCTAAGCTCAAGTCCGTATTCTGTCTTAGGAAGTTTTTTTAATTGAAACTCAAAAGAAAGCATTAGGACTTTGGCGGAAGTAAGCGCGTCCCCGATATTTTCGCTGTTGAAAAGCTCCGTCCATTTTTGGCTTCTTTTTTCCTCAGAAAATCCGTGCTCGCTCACGTCTTTTAGGTCCGATGTGTTCCTGTTTGTCTGGTCCATTTTATCGTTCATTTCGCTCGTGGTCTTTGCCATTTTTGCCGTGGTGTCTTTCATGTCTTGCATGGTTTGAATGGGGCTTTCGCATGATGCGAGGACGAAGCTAAGGGCAAATAGCGGCATAAGTCTTTTCATTGGGTCTCCTCATTAAATGCTCTAAACAAATAAATCTTTATTTTAGAATTTTATGAGACAAGAGGACTGAGATGGTAAAAATTGAAAATATTGCAAGGGGTGTAAAAATATTTGTCATTTTTTGGGCGGACATCGAATGGGAAATATTCCATGATGTCAAAGGTAATAGAGAAAAAATTAAGTTTTGTTAGGCGTCAAGCGAGCAAAGGCAAAATTATGAGGTTATTTAGGGGTTTAAAGGCGCTTTCTTTAGAAATAAGCAGGAAATATTTTGACAATTTCCCGGTCATTGAAGAACATTTTATAACTAACAAACACCTATAACGGTTAATAACTTCCACGGAGGAAAACATGGCTAAGAAACAAGCTAAGGAAATGCTACTAGTTGGATCTAAAACAAAAGAAGCTCTTAAGGGCTCTGGTAAGACCACTTTCAACGTGTCTGGCGACACTCTTGACGCTCTTAACGAGCAAGTTTACTGGCTAATCGAGCAAGCTCAAAAGAGATGTGAGGCCAACGGAAGAAAGACTATCAGGCCATACGATATTCTTGCTTAATAAAAGAAGGCCCTCATAAGAGGGCCTTTATTTGTGTTTGTTTCTTTTCTCTCTTCTCTAATTTTGCTCAACTTTTAATTCATCAACTCCATACTCTGATTCCTTGTCTTTGGCGGGAAGAGGAATCGTGGGGTCTGAGTCGTTTATTTCTAGTCCGCGCTTCTTTTCGCAAAGCGAAGTCTCGTCAAAATCAATTGGCCTAAAAGCTTTCATAATGTCAGTGTCCACTCCATGCTTGTCGGTGAGTGTGAGCACTATGTCCATGGACGTTATTTGGTCCACGCCACAATTCGCGCTAGAACTGGTATGAATGCCTGGAATGATAACGCCTTTCACTTTAGAGGCCTCAGGAAGGCAAAAGGTAAAGGTGGCGTAAGTTTTGCCGTCCTTTTTGTCCTTTCTAATCGTCGCCACATCGCCCATTGAGGTGACCCCAGCATAAAGACCTAGCGCCCTTTCTTCCATTTCACTAATTTCCACTTCCTGAACGGGGCTTCGGCGCCCGCCAGATTGCTTACAAACTTTCTCTTTTTCATGGCCAAGCGAGGCCATAACTGTGATCTCCCGCATCTTGAAATCGCTTTCTTGCGCAAAGAGGGAAGTCATAAAAAGGGGCAATAATAAAATTAGTTTTTTCATAAGCCCTTTATCGGGCGATGAAGGAAGATACTTTAGCCCTTTATTCAAGTTAAAGGTAAAAGCTTAGAAATTTATAGGTCAATCGCAGGCCTGATATAAAAAGGACCGCTTTATAAAGCTTTTTAAAAACAGACTCATTGGTCTTGCCCAGCACATGAATCCCCACCTTGGTGCCTATAATCGCGGCCAGCGCCATAAGAACAATGCTCGCTCTATGGGTCTTAAAATCAAAGCCCAAGGTAAGAAAGACGGGGATCTTGGAAAAATGAGTGATCATCTGCATGCTCGCTTTGGTGGCGACAATCTCCTCTTTTTTCATATCATTGCGAATGAAGAAAGGAGCGATCAAGGGCCCACCGCCCCCGCAAGTATCCCCGCCATGCCGGCGGCAAACCCCACCAGGGCCCAGCCCCAAGACCTTATTTCGAAGTGAGGCATTTTCTTTGGTTTAAAGACAGCGTAGAAAATTAAGAGAGTAATGACAAAATAGGGGAAGGACTCGCTTACTACGCCCTTGAGAAGCCAAGCAGAAAGCCCTGCGCCAAAGGGCATCCCGATCGCAAAAAAGATAAAATATTTTATTTTGACATGGGCCTTGAGGTATAAAAGTCGGGTCGAGTTGCTTATGAGTTGAATAAGCCCGTGCACGGGAATTATCACTTGAATTGGCATGAAGAAAGTCATCAGGGAAAGAAGAAGAATTCCTCCGCCCATCCCTATAATGGCGCTGATAATAGAGGTGGCAAAGGCCGCGATGGTCAGAAGAGCTAAAATCATAAAAGAGTTTCCTTTGGCCGATTTTAGCAGGTCTTTACCAAATTTTCAGAACTTAAATCCTTATGAGCGCAAATATTTGTGGCGAAAACGCGGCCCAAGGCCCTCTTTTTAAGAGATTTGCGCGAGGCCACAGGTCAGCGCTAAAATGGTCTAGATCGCTGTTTCAGGCGAGAGCTCAAATGGAATTTACCACTTCTATATAAAGCAACTATTATCAGGAGAAGGCCATGGCCAGAAAGTTTAGTTACAAGCGTTTGGGCGATCTGTGGAAAGAGGGAGAGTCAAGGCCTAAGCTCTCTCGGGGAGGCAGAAGCTCTTTCATAAAAAAGTCCATAGATGACGTCTGTCTTCAGGCGGACCTAAGCGAAAGCGCTCATGATTACTCTTACCAAATTTGCTCCGGCATGGTCCGGCTTCTCGCTATGGGCCTTGGCCAAAGCGAGTTGGTGGCGCACAGAACGCTCGTTCAAAAGCTTTTGCGCCTTGGAAGAGACATCATGGAGCATGCGCAGGGGAACAGCGACTTTTTTTATCTCGGGGCCTTTGTGGACCTAAAATTATGCTCTCGTTGGAGAAATATAGAGTTTTACCGGTTTCTTGTGGACGCGTTGAAAGGCATAAAAAAGCATCTCGCCTTCTTTAGCGAGAGAATTAAAAACAAAATCCTTAAAGAATATGAAAAGCTATACCCTCAGGACTTTCTGCTCTACTTTGCCCCTAAATTCTCAGATTCTGCTTAGAATGGCGCATTGCTTCAGCTTAGATACTGCCTTTTCCCCTTTAAAATTGGCGCAAAAAGCTGCAATATGAGAATCATATTTTACTTACTCAAGAAAGGGGACTGATATGGGAAAGTTTAGAGCTGGTGTTCTTTACGGAAAAGAAGTGACGGAACTTTATGCGTACGCAAACGAGAATAACTTTGCGCTTCCGGCGGTGAATGTTGTTGGCACTAATTCAGTAAATGCCGTTCTTGAGACCGCAAAAGAATTAAATTCTCCAGTCATTGTCCAACTTTCTAGTGGGGGGGCCCAATTTTATGCAGGAAAGTCTCTTGATAACTCAAAGCAAGAGGCCAGCATAGCAGGGGCCGTCAGCGCCGCTTTGCACGTTCATCAAATGGCCAAATTTTATGGAGTGCCGGTCGTGCTCCACACTGATCACGCCGCAAAGAAACTTCTGCCATGGATCGATGGTCTGCTAGACGCGGGCGAAGAGTATTTCGAAAAAAATGGAAGACCACTTTTTAGCTCTCATATGCTGGACCTTTCAGAGGAAACGCTTGAAGAGAATGTTCAAACTAGCGCTGAGTACCTTGAGAGAATGAGCAAAATCCAAATGCATATTGAGATTGAGCTGGGCGTGACCGGCGGAGAAGAAGACGGTGTCGATAACACCGATATTGATAGCTCAAAGCTTTACACTCAGCCTGAGGAAGTTAATTACGCCTACGAAAAGCTCAATGCTGTTTCCCCGAACTTTACTATTGCGGCCTCCTTTGGAAACGTTCACGGTGTTTATAAGCCCGGCAACGTGAAGCTCACTCCGGTCATTCTAAAAAATTCGCAAGAATATATTCAGAAAAAACACGACCTTTCGCATAATCCAGTAAACTTCGTTTTTCACGGCGGCTCTGGCTCCTCTCAAGAAGACATAAGAGAGGCCATTGAATACGGAGTCATAAAGATGAATATTGACACTGATATGCAGTGGGCCTTCTGGACAGGCGTTCGCGATTATCACAATAAAAATGTCGACTATTTAAAAGAACAGATTGGGAACCCTGAGGGAGACGATAAGCCAAATAAAAAGTATTACGACCCTAGAAAGTGGCTGCGGGCCGGAGAGGAAGCGTTTGTGAAAAGATTAAAGCAATCTTTTGACGACCTTAATTGCGCGCAGAAAAACTAAGCTTAAGAAAGGTTAAGCTCAAATTAAGCTCACATAAGTTTGACACAGGATTAATAAAAAAGAGGCGCCTTTGAAGGGCCCTTTTCTTTTGCCTGGCCAGGAGGGAAAATACTAGTTGGAGAATTTTATCTTATGAAGGCAAAAATACTTATCGTAGAAGACGAAGTCGCCATAGCTCTTGGACTCCAACTCCTTTTGGAGGAAAGAGGGCATAAGGTGAGGATCGCCGAAAATGGTGAGGAAGGTCTGCGCAAGTCTATTAAGGAGCGTCCCGACATTCTTATCACTGATATAAAAATGCCAGTCATGGACGGGATCGCGCTTATTAGAAGCATTCGAAGTGAGCCCGCGCTTGCGGGCCTTCCTATTGTTGTGGTCACCACCTCTCCCGTCCTGGGTGAGTGATGAAGGAATCAAAAATGTCAGGGTGCTGGAGAAACCGCTTGGATTTGAAGAGACAGTCGACGCTATCGAAGAGGCCATAGAAGCGATCAAAGCTGGCAAGAAATTCTCCAACTCCGAGAACTCTGGCTCTTCCGAAAAGCGCTCTAGTCCTGAGGACAGAGCTTAGTAGCTCTGTCCATATACACTCTCAGTATATTCGTCCAATTCAAGAATCTCGTCTCTAAAAATGGCCACACGGTAGTTGGCCTGGTCTTGATTTAGCGCCACCAAGTCCTCAGTCTCTAATAGATTGGACTTGATAAGAACAGGAATGTCTCCGTAGTCTAGAGGTTGCTCTAGACGAAGAATAAATCCATTTCTCATGAGGTAATAGGAAGCTGAAGACATGCTTTGCTTAGAATTCATTGGCTTTACTCCTTAAAGTCAATCAGGTCGCAAGTTAATTAGACCTCGTTAAGAATTCATGGAAATCCTTCAATGGATTTCGACTTCTAAAAAAATGATTTCATAGTTCACCTTGCTTTTCAAGCTTCTGTATCGAGCAAAATTTCTGGTAGGGGCAATATGGCCTAGGGGGCCATTATAGCGGGTTGCTAGGGGCATTTTGGCCACCTGGTGTCGAATGAGCCTTGCCTAAGTCCTTGAAACTACAGACGAGAAAGTTGGCATGGTTTATGCTCTATTAAGAGGGCAAGAAGGGAAGACAAGGAAAGTCTTCGATTTATAGGGCGCCATGGAAGGGGCCCGGCAATTGGAAAGGGACTCTAAGAAAAAGGAAGGAGTAAAAAATGGAAAATGTAAATGTGATCTTGTCTTTATTAGGGTTCTTAGGCGTTGGAAGCGCTGCCATTCACTACACAAGTTGCCGCAAGGTTCAGGTAAAGGCAAAAGCGAAAGTTTTCAAAAAACAAAATGAAAGTGAGGACAACTTCTAGAGAAGAGTCGCGTGGCAAGGTTTAGCTGGACACTGGCCTTGGATTTCCCTATAACTCTCAATCATGTCCATAATCCAACCTTCATATAGACCTAATAAAAATAACTTCCCTCCGGCCCCTTATATTGCCTTTGCTTTTATGTCTTTGTTCATTTTTGGACTTATTGACAACTCCAGAGGCCCCATTTATCCCAAAATTATAGAAGTCTTTGGACTCACGAAGTCTCAGAGCTCTTGGATTTTTACCCTGCCGTCCCTTATTAGTTTTCTGATGGCCCTAAGCTCTCTGAGCTGGATAAAAAAGATAGGCGCCATTAGAGCGATGAAGCTTGCGTTTATTCTTCACGCCTTATGCCTTGCCTGCATGGGAGTAGCGGGCGCAATGGGAGATGGTCTTTTTTGGTTGTTTCTTGTGGGAAGCCTTATTTTGGGCCTCGCCATGGGCGTTCAAACAGTGACAGTGAACCTTGTCATCTCTAAAGTCTCAACGGCGCAGAACAGCTCCAAGCTTTTTTCCGGCCTGCATAGCATGTATGGAGCGGCCTCGCTTATGGCCCCGCTGCTTTTTGGGGCGGTCTTTTATTTTGATATTTCATGGCAGTTCTTCTTATTAGCGCTCGCAATAGGTCCTTTGGCGCTTTTTGTTAGATATAGAGAACTTGCTCCTTTAAATCTGAGTCAATCAGGCGCGATGGACACTATGACTCCATTGGGCGAGGTCATCAAACTGGGCGTTATTTTTTCTTTTTATGTTGCTTGTGAGATTCTTCTTTCCACTAGGCTTGTTGTTTTTTTGTTTGAAGAAGGCGGTTTTGCTCTTGATCAAGCTTCTTATTTATTGACTGGTTTTTTTCTGCTTCTTCTTGGAGGCAGGGCCCTTTTTAGTTTTTACATTCCTCCTTTTAAAACATTGACCATGCTAAAGGCATCAATCTCGCTCACTCTTTGCATCTTCATTGCCTCTCTTCTTTTTACTCCCTGGCCTCTTTTTCTAAGCGGGCTTACCATGTCCTTCTTTTTTCCCTTCGGCATGGACCAGATCAAAAAGAGCTACTCAGACGCTGAGAGCATTATCGCCAAAGTGATGATGTTTGTGGGGGCAATGATTGCTGGAATGCATTTTGTTTTTGGGGCGATGGCCGATTACGCTGGCATAGAGGCGGCGATGTGGATTGGGCCCGCTCTCTTAGGGACGTCCCTTCTGCTGCTTTACTTTCTTGAAACACCGTCAAATTTGGACCCAACTGACTAAATTTCATACAGTAAAAAGGCCCAAGCCTTTGAAATTTGGCCTGTTGTTTTTGGCATCAGGCTTGTAATTAAAAAGGCATGAGAAGTTGTGTCCTATTAGTATTTCTGAGCTTGTTCTTTGTCTCTTGCGGCAAGAACGCCATGCCTTGGGACAGGCCAGCTATATACACCTCAAATATTGAACCTGCCGAGGCCGAAGAGTATCAATACGAACTTGGAAATAATAAGTGCTCTACGGGCAGCCACACTTACTCCAAGCTATTGGACGTGTGTGAGGCCCTTCTGGACAATAATCTAAATAACCATTGCGTGGAACAAAAGAGGCTCGAACTCTACGCCTCGAGCTGTCCGTCTAGCCTGTCCGGCTAGGACATAAAACGCCTGTCCGGCTAGAAAAGCTGGCTTGATCTGATAAAGCTTCTTTTGATTTGGAAAACGATAATCCCTCCCTCGGCAACATGAGAGGACTCGAAGGTGCCCGCGCCTAAGAGCCAGATATTATTTTTCTTGTACTTGCCGGTGAGGCCTAAAATATTCATCTTGTTGAATTGGCGGCTGCGATCGAAATGAACATATTCAGTCACTCCAACGAGCGTGCCTATTCTGGTTTTAAGGCCCAAGACATACTGAGCTCGGTAATATTCATCGTTCTTTGGATTCACCAAGGTCACAAAGCGGAATTCGCCCGGCGGATTGTCAGCATCTCTGCTATCAGCGGAATAGGAGTTACGGGCCCTCTCAAGAAGTCCTGAAAAGACCAAGGGCCCCGCGCCTAAGGCCATTCTCGCCTGGAAGTAGTCCCTTATAATCGAGCCTTTGCAGCGAGTTTTATCACAATCAAAAAAGGTGAACTTGTCATATTCTGAACGTATGTCCTCATGGCCATAGACTATTCCTATGAACGAAATCGGATAAAGCTCCAACCTTGCCTTGGTCGTGTTAATCACAGCGCTGGTGGCCACCGCAAAAGAGGGACGAATAAGACCATAGAGGACATTCTTCCTGTTTTTGCCTGGGCCTTCGCCCCAAAGCTTTTGGTTGTATCCCGTCTCAAATTGGGCCTCTGCGCCGAAGCTAGGATAAGATCGACCGCTTAGCATAGCGGACAGGTCCCAGTGCGCATAGGTGAGTGAGCTAAGGATTAGAGCGACTAATAACGATTTAATTCATGAACCCCTGTGGAAAGAATTGGCGCTTAGGGTCCATAACGTCTTTGAGCCTTTTAAAAGTCTCTCGTTGAACTGGGCCTATAAAGTCTTTAATGTATTTTTGTTTGATGAGGCCGATTCCATGTTCGGCAAATGGAGAGCCATTGAGCTCTTTAACTCTCTTATACATTTTCTCAAACTCTGATTTGCAAAAATCTATGTTTTCAGGTTTTGGCATAAAGTTGAAGTGGAGGTGGGCGTCTCCGAAGTGCCCAAAGAGGTTGTAGCGAATTCCGCTCTTTGAAAACCCTCTATAAATCCCTAAGAGCTCTTTAAAGTCCTCCGGCCTGACTTGAACGTCGGTTCCCATTTTTATGACGCCCATCTTGGAGTTTTCTTCAAAAACAGCTCTTGGAACACTGGCCCTAATATTGTGAAAGCGGCCCTCTGTGAGCTCAAAAACCTGGTCCTCCCTCACGTTATTGAGTGAGACAAGAAAGTTTTCATAGAACTTCTCAAACGATTCCATTTTGACTTCGAAGAAGAGCGCGTCTCCTCCTTGATTGGGTCGGTCTTCCTCGGGAAGAAAAGAGAAAGCGTTTGAGTCGATCAACTCGACAAGGACGACATCTTCGCGCCAGTCTTGTATTTTTTCGATGATTTCCAAATGAGGAGCGTCGTTTTCTTCCCATTTAGGCAGCAGCATAAAAAGGTGTTGAACCGGCATATTTTCCACGGTCTCGATTTCAATTTCGGTGATGACTCCCAGCTGCCCTTCGGTGCCAATCATTAGGTCGGTCTCTTTTTGAAACCTTGGAAAAGGAGCGTTTTTGAATGAGCTGTATTTCTGAAACTCTTTTTGGTAGTCGCTTAGATTGAGGCCATCGATTTCTAAGTCTTTTTCCCTTGAAAGCTCTTTTTCTTCTCCAGCATGATCAATAAATTTGATTCTCGCAATTTGAGACCTAAGATTTCCAAAAGCAAAACAGCGCTCACCTGTGGCGCTGGTCGCCGCCCCGGCGGTTATAAGGGCCAACTCCTCCGTTGGAGAGGTCTTGATATTTCTTCCATTTGCTTTCAGGTATTCTCTTGCGTCCTTCCAGCTGACGGCCCCTCTGACAAGAAGATTCCCGTTCTTAAGCAGTTCGGTATGGGAAGGCATTTGGGAGAGATCACAAATATAATACTCCTCGTCCTCTGGAACTTTTAAATACTCCTCCAGTTTGTCATAAGGAATGACGGTTGATGTCTGTGAGGAGAAATAAAAGCTTGGCCTTCCTAGCTTCACTTGCTTCTTAATGTCGTCCACTGATTTGGGAACAAATTTTTTAAGCATAATTATCTCGTAAAAGTAAAGGTCGTCTCGTCGGAGAGTTCCTCGTTGAATTTGTAATGGTCTAAATTAAAGGCCTTGATCTCTTCAGGGTCTTTAAGTTTGTTTTCTATAATAAACTTGGCCATCATGCCTCTGGCCCTTTTGGCGTTAAAACTGATGATCTTTAGCTTTCCGTTTTTTTCCTCTTTAAAGACCGGAGTAATCACTGGCTTTTTGAGTTTTTTAACGTCAACGGCGCTGAAGTATTCACTGGAAGCGCAGTTAACCAGCGCTTTGTGCCCCTTTAAGTCATCGTTCAATGCCTCAGTCACGTCCTCTTGCCAGACATCATACAGGTCTTTAGAGCCTTTGATTCCGAACTTTGTTCCCATTTCCAAGCGGTAAGGCTGAATAAGGTCCATTGGGCCCAAAACACCATAAAGACCCGAGAGTATTCTAAGGGACTTTTGCGCGAAAGTTCTTTCAGATTTGTTAAATTTAAAAAATTCCAGCCCTTGATAGGTGTCGCCCTGGAAGGCTAGCCCGGCCTGCTTGGCGTTTTTAAGGCTGAAGGGTGTTTTGAAACTTTGGAAGCGATCGTAGTTGAGCTGGCCTAGTTTTTCAGAGATGCCCATTAGCTTCTGTAGGTCCTCTGGGGTCTTTTTTTTGAGCTCCTTCACCAATTGTTTTGTCTTGGGCAAAAAGCGAGGCTGCTCGCCGGCTTCGAGCTCATTAGGGGGCTGAAAGTCCATTCTTTTGGCGGGTGATACAACTATAAGCATTATAACTCCATAAAAATAGGTCTTAAATTACCACGTGGCCTTTAATAAAAAAAGCCCTCCGCCAGGGGAGGGCCGTGTATATTCACATTTTGGAGCAAATGGTTTATTGAAAGAAGCCCGCTGATATCCAGGCCCCTATGCCTAGGTCTCCCAATCTTTTGTCGTTGTAAGGCTGGTAGTCAATATAAGGGAAGATATTCACGTTTTTTGCGATATTCATGAAGTTCTTCGCGACATTCATGGACATGCCGACAAGGAATCTTTCATATTGTTGCTGCCGGGCCAGATCGCCGAGCCCTTTATTCAAGCGACTCGAGCCAGGGAGTTCCACATAAGTTTGAAAGGTCGCAAAGTCATTAAAGGTGTATCTATAGGTCACGTCCATAAAAACACCAAATTGCATCTGCTCTTTTTGGGGGGTGTCATCGTAGATCCACTTCGAAAGTTCAAGTCCCGTTGAAAAGGAATGAGCTCCTAAAGTATAGTTGGCCGCATTATAAACTTTTGGCTTGATGATTTGATCTGCCTTCCTTGAGCTGTCCACCATGCCCAGTTCGACCCTAGAGAGGTTGAAAATAGAAAAATTGCCTTTTGCGAAGACCACGCCCTGTATGCCTAATCTTGGGTTTAGCTCCTGGTACTTGTCCTTGGCGCCTTCCTGTGTTTGCATTCTTATGTCGGCCCGGGCGGTCCATGTGTCATTAACTTGATAACGACCTGAGACGGCCTGATAGAAGAAATTTTGGTTCGCAGTATCTGTGCCATTTTTTGTATCTGGGTCTAAAGCTGTCTTATCGTCAAATTCAGCGAAATAGGAGACACTGGACTTCTCCTTAAATTTTTCCCATGCCGAAGGCTTAACATTGGCAGAGGACAGGTTGGCGGCGTTTGATAGCGCTGCAAAGGCCTGTCCTGACAAGGCCGTGCTGGCAATTAGGGCGCCCAGGAGGACGATCTTCTTCTTCATTTTGTTGCTCCTATGTAAAACAAAATCCAATAAAAGTCTTTTGGCTCAGTTTTGACTTACCGCATTATAGCGAAGATCGGCCTAAGACATACTCATTTAACGCTTCTTTGTAGTTTTTACACAGCGCATAATAAGTTCTCCGTTATCCCCACAAATTAAACTAGAGATACGAATGGAATTTGCCTAGGATTTTGAAAAAGATGTAAGCAATTAACTGAAATCGCCCAGTTCGAGCTCCAGTCCTTCCTCATCTACAGTGAATTTCAGTGCCAATTTGGCCTCATTTTTCGCTTTTTGAACAAACCCTTGAAACTCATCGACCTCAACTTCAGGGTCAAGATGATAGTCACCAGCGACCATGCTCAAGATCGCAAGAGCGTCTTTATAGTCATGATCATTCTTGAAGTCTTCCACAAGGAAGAGGATGTCCGCGGCCAAAGTCTTGGGGTTTACTGTGATGTCTGTTTTCATTTGTTTCCTTTTTTTATATGACGTCTTTTGGATTGATTTCTTTGTACTCGCCAGGCCCTAGATCGCCGAGCTGGCATTTGCCAATGGCGCTTCTTATAAGCCTTAGAGTCGGGTGGCCTATGGCCGCAGTCATGCGCCTCACTTGCCGGTTCTTTCCTTCTTTTATTCTTATCTCAAGCCAAGCGGTGGGTATATTCTTTCTATATCTTATTGGAGGGTTTCGTGGGCCTATCTCCGGCTCGATTATTCTGACTTTGCAGGGAAGAGTTTTCCCTGACTTTATGTGGACGCCCCTTCTTAGTTCTGACAAGGCCTCCTCGCTAGGAATTCTCTCTACCTGGACCCAGTAGGTCTTTTCCTTGTTGGACTTGGGATGGGCGACTCTTTGATTAAAAACACCGTCGCTGGTCAAAATGAGAAGCCCCTCGCTGTCCTTATCGAGCCTTCCGGCTGCGTAGACTCCTTTCGGAAGGCCAAAGCCCGCGAGAGTGAGGTCGCCCTCTTCTCCAGTAAACTGGCAAAGGCAGCCATAGGGCTTGTTAAAGGCGATATATTTTTCATTTGTTTTCATAAGTGATAGCCTCAGCTTATGGCAAAAATATCCAAAAAGAAACTCTCAGACGAAGAGCCGAATATTGTTTGGGCAGATGACGGACAGGGCGGTGGGAAGGACCTTCGTAAGAAAAAGAAAAAGTCCGCAAGTGTGGACATTGTTCCTTCAGATACTCTCTTAAGGGTGAGACTTGAAAAAAAGGCCAGGGGCGGAAAGACAGTGACTGTTATTTACGAGCTACCGGAAAACGAGGCTTTTTTTAAAAAACTCACTAAAAAGATCAAGAATAAGTGTGGCACTGGCGGAAGCTTTAAGGGCGAGTCCATAGAGATCCAGGGAGACAATAAAACGAAAGTTGTTGATATTCTGGAATCTGAGGGGTTTCAAGTTAAGGTGTCAGGAGGTTAAGGCCGCCCTTTAAATGACCGATAGGTTTTATGATGAAAAGGCCTATCAAAAATAAATCAAAATCTTTGCGTATTTTTCTGTTTTTGCAGTTTTTAGGCCTATTTTTATTGGGAGGCCATCTTTACCTTCAGCAACAAAAAGGCGAGACCGTTCACAAAAGCGCCAATTTTTTTCAAAAAAATTATCTGGCCTCAATTCGAAATAGCATTGATCTGGGAAAGAGCCTAAATTCTTATAGTGACATTATTTACGAAGAAGTCAGGAGCCCGCGAGGAAGGGACGTGGAGCTATTTGCCAAAAAGGCGATGACCAGCGCTGATCTCGTTTTTGGCTCTTCCGTCCTCAGCGCCTCGAAAAGAAAAGATCTAAAGTACAGCTTCGAGCAAGTGATGGCAAAAGGAGAAGCGGTCCTTGAAAAACTAGAAAGCGGCGCTCCTGAGGTCGCGCGCGAAGTTTTTGAAAAGGACTTCCGGGACAAGCTTAAGGCCTTTCATCTAAATCTAGATTCCCATAAAAAATACTCTCAACACCAGGCAAGCCGCTATTTTTCAAATAAATTCTTGAGTCAAAGCAATCAAGGAGGCCTTCCTGAGCTCGGCCTTATTTTGATTGGCCTAGGGGCGCTTAGTCTCTTTGGAACTTTAATCTCATTAAAGCTGCATCTGGCTGCGCTCTTTAAGGACCTTGGAGATAAAGAGCGAGAGAGAAGCGATTTAGCGGACAAGCTCTATGAAAAAGTCCATTTGGTCGAAAACATGAGGTCTTTTTGTGAAAGAGCTCTTGGAAAGGCGCCCTCCGTGAGCGCGAGTCCCCATGGCATAAGCAGACCGGCAAGGCCTAGCTTGAAGAAGCTTGAAAGCAAGTTAAAAAATTTTTCCAAAGAGTGTTTCGCGGGACTGAAAGAAAGCGAGAAACAGCATGAAAATAATAACTTGGCGTTAGAACAATTATCATTCGAGGTCCAAAACGCCGAGGCCTATTTAGGAACGCTTAATAATTTCAAAAGAAATGTCCTTAATTTGCAGATTAGCGCAAAAGGGGATTTCGCTGGCTCAGAAGAATTCCTCCGCGCGCTTGGAGAGCTCGAAAAGGCGCTTGTTCGCATTGGGCAATACAAAGAGCGTTTCGAAAAAGAGCGCCCGAGGGACATTAAGGGAGAGGTCGAGGAGCATATCGCTGGACTAGAATATGGCCTGGAGGAGGCCTCTGTGGACATAGACCATTACTCCAAGGAGCTTTCTTCCCACTTTAGCGCTGAGGCCCGCTCATTGGAGCAAAGACTTGCCGAGCTTGAAAGCTGGCTCAGGTCGAGAAATGAGTCTCTTGCTAGAGCTTTGGTCATGAGTGACCCAGAAGAAGATCAGACAATCGAGCTCAAAATGGCCTCTTAGCTGTTCTAATAATACTTACTAGCAAATTTTTCGAAATCGGTTAAAATTATACTGTGTTACGAAAAGTAGAGAAGCAAAGCGCTCCCCAGGAGTTCTTTAAGTATTTTCAAACTCTCATCGCTTCTCAAAAGGCCGCTCTCGCTTGGCAGCCTGACGAGTCCGGAGAGAAGAGATCTCTTTTTAGGATCGCCGTGCGCGCCGCCAGAAAGGAGGAGGACCTTATGCGCGCCGAATGTTTGGAGCGAAATAGGCCTTTCTCTCTTCCCTATGACACGATTTTCATTTACGTTGAAAGTTTCCGTCTGCTCTTTAAAGTCGCCAAAATTAATATTCAGGACAGGGAGCTCAGCGCCCGTTTACCTGTCGAGCTGCAGATTCTCGATGACAAGGGACACAGAAATATTTTGAAGGCCCTGGCCACTTTGGACCCGGCAAAAGAGGAAGAGCTTTTGGACTATTCCCGAAAAAAACGTGAAGTTCCCGAGTTTGAGGCCGAGTTCTGGACAGAGCAAAAAGAGGCTCCACGATACAAGCGAGATAAAGCCAAAGCGAATCAACAAAGCGACAGAGATCGCTCCATTTTTGAGCAGGAACTAAGCTTTGTGACCCTTGATGAAGAAGACGCCATTTACGCTGATAAGCGCAATGCGCCGAGGGCAAGGCCTCCTGAAGGAAAAATGGTCACTATGTCTGGTCGAGAAGATAAAGACGGCGTGTACTCCCTTTTTGACCTTTCAAGGGGAGGGCTTGCTGTATTGGTCTTTTCCGAAAATGATTACCAGGCCGGAGACAAGGTGCAAATTAAGGCCTTTGATGACCAAGTCCTTGACGAACCTATGATCGCCGAAGTCAAAAGTGTGAGGCAGGCCGACGATCAAGGGCTTCAATTCAAAGTGGGCATGCAGTTTATTTAAACCAGCTTGGAATATTCTTCTTCGCTAAAGCCAAAGGCCAAGACTTTTCCCTTTTTTTCTAAAATAGGTCGCTTGATGGCGGAAGTCGTGTCCACTAGTAATTGCTTTTTTTCTGGGTCCGTTGCGGCCTCGAAGTCTTCTTTGATTTTGCGGTATGTAGGGCCTTTTTTATTGACAGGCCAGTCCCCAAAAGCCTTTTTCCAGTCACTTATCTGAGTTTTTGTGGGCGGGACTTTCTTAAAATTGATAAATTCATAGGCCACACCCTTTTCACTCAGGTAATTCAGGGCCTTTTTCACTGTATTGCAATTAGGTATGCCGTAAATCTTGTACATTTTCGCGTCCTTCCTTATAATTGAACATATGTTAAATATTCCAAAGGAAAGTGAAAATGGCAAAAAATTACTACACGGACGAGAGTGAATGGAAATGGCTTTATAAGAACGCCATTGACTGGGACAAGATAATTCCTCTTTATTACCCCGAGTTTCCGACTGCAGATGGTTTTGAGAAAAAAGAAGATGTCATTGCCTTTATTGAAGAAATGATCACCGCGACCGGAGAGTGGACCGCCGGCGCAGTCACTGAAAGGGCCCGCAGGCTTGACGAAGAAGGAGCGGGCGTCGTGGAGGACGGCTATACTGTTCCTGGCGAGGCCCTGCAGGAATTTTATAATGAGGCCAAAGAGCTCGCGATTATAGGCCTTGCCGCTCCCGCTGAAATGGGGGGAATGGGCGCCCCTGTTATTTCAAACCTACTTGCCTTTACTCAAATAAATCGCGCCTGCATTTCCAGCGCGACTCAAATAGGCTTTTTCACCTCAATTATTGATATGCTTGAGCGCTTTGCGGACAAAGAAGACGCTGAGAGGCTTATTCCCCAAATCATCGCGGGCGATCTTTCAGGATCCATGTGCTTGACCGAGCCAGGAGCCGGCTCTGACCTTGGAAGCATTAAGACCACGGCCACTGAGCAAGAGGACGGCACTTATCTTTTAAACGGCTCAAAGCTTTTCATCACCAATGGCGGTGGAGGGCTTGGATTTGTTCTTGCCAGACTTAAAGGCGCTCCCGAAGGACTGCACGGCATCTCCCTTTTCCTTTGCGAACAAGACATCGAAGTCGACGGCGAGAAAAAACAAAATTATCAAATCACCAAAAACGAGCACAAGATGGGCCTTCACGGCTCGTTTACTTGCGAAGTCGTTTATGAAAACTCCAAAGCAAAACTTATTGGCAAGGCCAATAACGGTTTTCGTTATATGCTTCACCTGATGAATGAGGCCAGAATCGCTGTTGGGCTGCAATCTCTTGGAGGCATGGAAGGCTGTCTTGCCTACGCGAGAAACTACGCCGAAGAAAGAGTGCAGTTTGGCAAAAACCTAATGGAGCATCCCCTTTACGCGAGAAATATGGGGGACTGGGAAACTGAGAGGGACGCTTTTAGAGCTCTAATGGTCGACACCATTAGCCACTTTGACGTTTATCAGCGCTATGACCTTTGGAAGCGTCACGGGCGCGAACTTACTCCTGAAGAGGAGAAAGACTATAGAGAGGCTCAGAAAGTGGGTAAGAAGAAGAACGCCGCTAGTTAAAATGTATGGAGCGGAGACTTACACGAAACTCAGCCAAAGGCGATTCAGGCTCTGGGCGGCTACGGCTTTATCGAAGAGTATGATGTAAGTCGCTACCACCGAGACTCATTTGCGCCTCTTCTATATGAAGGAACAAGCCAGATCCAGGCTTTGATGGCGATGAAAGACCTTATGAAGTTCATCATGAGAAATCCTGCGAAGTATTTCACAGGCCACTGTGAACGCGAACCCGATCGCAAACTTCTTCGGAGCTGGAAGCGAGTCTGAATCAAGATTCAACGCCGCTCAATACGATTTCAAAAAGAACTTTGTGAGGCTGCTTGGTGCGAACCCTTAATCCAAGCACTAATATTTCAGATCCAAAAGAGGCGAAGAAGTTCTTTAACACCAAAGAGTGGCTCAAAGAAGAAAATGTTGAGAAGCTTATGATTCACGCTGAGACTATCGCTGAAGGCCTAAGCTATCTTGAAACTTTGAGAGTGCTTATGAAGCACGCCAATCAAGACGACTCGCGGGTCAATCTTTTTGAGCGTTATTACAAACTTGTGAGCCCCAGGTTTGCGAGAATTTATGATGACTGGAAACAATGGTAAAAATACGAGGGGCCTAATGGCGCCTTTTTTTTTAAGGCGTTATTCCCTTTCTCTGAGCGCCATAACTGAAACGCTCCTAGCGCCAGAAAGCTTGTCAAGACTCCCGGGTAGAGCTCGTCAACGCCCGTTTCTGTCTTTAAGAGCAGCTAAGCCTCCACACGCAGACCACAATAGCGCTGGAGAGACAGGCGGTCACGAACGCGATGTCAGAAAGCTTTCTTTTCGAGATGAATCCATACAAGACGGGAAAAAGAAGAGAGGCCGCAGAGAGGCTTCCGAGTGTTTTCCAAACGGCCTTGATATTGCCCTCAAAAGCTGTCGCCAAGAGTATCGCAAACGCCGCCATAAAGAGAAAGGAGAGGTAGTGAAGCGCAAGATTGCCGCGGTATTTTTTGGGAGCGAGATCGTAAGCGATTGTGGAGCCGCCAAGAAATAAATAGGAGTCAAGCGTGCTTAAAACAGTGGCGCAGATGCCGGCGAGAAAAAAACCTCTCAGTCCTTGCGGCAGCACCTTGAATGCGTATTCAAAGTATCCATGGTCCGCTTGAGAGAGAGGAAGAAGCGCCTTGGCGTACATGGCGCCAAAGGTGAGGCTCACGTCGAATATAAACCATATGATGGTGGCAAAGATAATGCCCGTTTTTGCGACCTGAGGCGACTTCGCCGCAAAGGCCCTCTGATAAAAGTTTGGGTCCACAAGGGTGGAGAGAGCAATAAGTCCCCAAGCAAGAGTCTCCCAAAGGTCGCGCCCTCCAGTGAGAGAAAAGTAGGAATCAGGCAGAGTTTGAAGAGGCCTCACTCCAAAAAAGAGAAATGAAAAAATGAATAGAAACACGACCGATGAGAACATCACAAGGAATTGCACGAGGTCAGAGTAGACCACCGCGCGAAACCGCCAAACATAGCATAAAGGAGCGTGAAGCCCACGCCCATCAGAATGCCCTCGTTGAGGCCTACAGAAAAAAACATCTGAATGATAAGTCCAATACTTATTGAATAAACGACAGGCACAAGGTTGAGGACGTTAAACACCCCCGCCACCTTTTCGGACTTTGGTCCAAATCTTTCTCCTATAAGCTCTGGTAGCGTCATGGCCTTGCTGTCTTTTATCTTGTTCTAGGACGAAGAAAGCAAAAATCAAATAGGCCACATACCAAAAGATCCCTTGGGTCACCAGGTTATAAACGCCTGAAGAAAAAGCGATGCTTGCGGTGCCAAAGATGCCTCCATACCAGGTGGAAACAAGAGTCGCTATAAAGAGGGGCAGGGTAAGCCTTCTTCCCATAAGCATATGCTCTAGAATGGTGTGTTCCTTCGGGGCCCTCATCTGGGCGGCCATCACCACAAAGAGCGTGATGACAGTTATAAGAAGAAAAACAAACCAGTCCAGCTGGTTAAAATTCATAGAGAAATTAGGCATTTAATAGCTATAATTCATTTGGTCAATATTGTCTTGGATATGAGAAATTTGTTCCCTTAAATCATGCAAGCTCTTTCTCCCAGTATTGGGACGACCCAAAGGTGGGGAACACCCGCTTAAAGGCGTCGTCTTCGTAGCGATGGGCGATCCAGCTAGAGAAGTGGATCATTCTGAGCGCTCTCAGGCTTTCTATCAACCTAAGCTCCCTCGGGTCGAAGTCTCCCATGGAGTGGTAGCTGTCGATGAGAATGTCCCTTTGCCTTTTCGCGTATTCGTCGCTGCCAGGAATAATCATCCATATGTCTTGGACCTTCGGGCCCACGACCATATCGTCAAAGTCAATAAGGAAGGGACCAGTGGAGCCTAGAAGAACGTTTCCATGATGACAGTCACCATGCACTCTTTGGTAGTTTATGCCATTAAATAGAGGCCTTGAGAGTTTGAAAATTGTCTGGCTAGGGTCTCGTATGAGGAAGCATATTCGCTAGGGATCTTTGCGCTTTTTAAAAGAAATTCTAGATTCTTTTCCCCATAAGATTCAATATCGAGTCTCACGCGGTGGTTGGCTTTTCTCGTGGCGCCAACATTATGAAGTCTCGCGAGAAGTCTTCCCATTTGCTCGAGAAGGGGATCGGTCCACTCGTCGCATTCCCTGCCGCCTTTTTTAGGGAAAAGTGCGAAGTAAAGCCCTTGCTATTTGTGAAAAGCGTTTTTCCTTCTTTGTTTTTTAAAGGAGCGATGGCGGGAATTTCCATGTCTTTAAGGTCCCAGATAAAGTCGTGCTCTTCTTGGATTTGCTCTTTTGTCCAGCGACCAGGCCTATAGAATTTTATAATTTTAAAAGCGTCTGAAACGGTCTCAGGCTCGTGATCAAGCTCCATCTCCACCTCATAGACCCTGTTTTCCATGCTATTAAGCTGCATCACCCGCCCTGTGACTTGGTAGCCAAAGTCCTCAACAGCGTTCAGCACATGATCAGGTGTGAGGGTGTGAAAATATTGAGTCTCTTGGGCTCCCCATACATGGGAGCTCACTATTTACCGCAACATTTTTTAAATTTCTTGCCACTGCCACAAATACACGGCTCGTTTCTTCCGACCTTTGGCGTGCTTCTTTTTAATGGCTCGTGGCCAACGATCTGGCCGTCTTCGTAGTACCAAGTGTCGTCTTGTTTTTTAAATTTTGCGATTTCATGATGAATATAATTATTGTCTTTGTTGTCCGAATAAATGGGCCTTAAATTCCACCACGCCGAACTTATCGTCCTCTTGACCTTTTTCAGTTTTGACGATGTCAAGGCCATTCCATATCGAGTTGTCTGCCCAGTCCTTCGCCTCGGCAGGGTCAAAGTCTGTTGTTCCTGGGACATGGGTGGCCCCAATATAGTCGATATTCTTTTTTACGAAAGCGCTATAGCGTGATCGCATGAGCTCTTCTGCGGTCTTCGCTTTGGAGCCTTCGTGAAGGGGTCCACAGCATTCTTCATATGATTTTTGAGTTCCACATGGGCAAGTCATTGATTTCTCCTCTAAATGGGGACAGATTTCCAATAAAAATGGGCGGCCATTAAGAATTGGTAATTAATAAAAACGGCTACTTGCCGCTTTAGCTTATGTCCTAAGTTACCGATAAGTATAATATATACATGACCGGAGGATCAATATGAAAGCGCTAATGCTTGGAATTTCATTTATAGTAATGTTTGCAGGTCATGTGTTAGCGGCAAGTAATTTGGTCAAACTCAGCTCTGAGCAGAGAAGTGATATTGAGTCATATTTGGTGTCTCTTGGCAAAAGTTACGGCTCTAAAGAAGCTGCTGAGAGTGGAGAAGAGCCTGTTAGAACCAAGATAGGAGAGCATAAAGAAGAGCTACTCTCTCTTGGCCTGGATCTTTACACCAGTGGATACATCACTCTTGAACAGCACACCAAATTTAAAAATAAGGTGCAGCTAAAGAAGAATGATAAAATATGCGATGCTCCCAACCCTTTAGACCCCCAAGGGGCCATCTGCGGCGCTAGGCTCAAACAGTTTTGGACTTCTTTTTATGAGACCCAAATAAGATATAAAGAGCCTCGCTGCCTACAGGAAGACAAGCTTGCGAGCGCTGGCGCCTGCTGTGAGGGAACTTACAAACTTCCTGAGCTCGCGCCCCTGAATGATCTGCCTGGAAAGGATAGCGGCTCCGTTTGTGACTCCCACGCCCAATGCAAGTCCAAAGTATGTGAGGGCATGGATGAGGGAAGTTCAGGAAAGTGCGGGCAAGTGTATCGCTGTTATAAGCTTATTGAAGAAAATAAAGAGTGCTCGGCCAAAAGGCCTTATTGCGCGTCTTCCTGTGACCCTAATGACTCAAGCTGCGTCAATAAAATTGAATGCATGATCTATGATTATAACTCATCAGGGGTGGGAGAATGCAAAAGTGAAGGCCTTAGCTGCGAGGGCGACAAAGACTGTTGCAGTGACAAGTGCTCTAATGGCATATGCAAGCAACAGATGGTGTGCTCCAAGTGCGTGAAGCAAGGTCTAAAAAAAGGTGATGGGGAGTGCTGTCCAGGGCTTAGAGAGAGCTTGGGAGGCACTTGCATTCAAGACTTCCCGCCCTTCACCCTTCCCGCCAACGTAAAGGCCGAGCCGCCACAGAGAAGCTTTTTTCAAAGGCTTTTCGACCTTCTTATACCTTCCGCTCATGCTCGCCAAAATGTAAATATTTTTGTGGACACGCTCGAAGAGGGCGTGTCTGCAGGCTCTGGCGGATCTGGAAGCTCTGGCGGATCTGGAAGCTCTGGCGGCGCCAGCGACTCCGGAGGAGAGTGCGTTATGGGGCCTGACCAACTGACAAATGCGCAGCGCGCAGAGTTTGAAGGTTGTCTGACTAAAAATGGTTTTAATCCTGAAGACTATGGCAGTGAGCTCACCGAGCAGGAGAAGGTGCAGGCCATGGCGGCCAATGTATGCACTCAAAAGAAGCAAGAGTTTATAAAAACGAACCAGAAAAATGGCTGCCTTGAGAAAGAGTTCTCCAGAAGAGAATACCGCGACTTATATAATATGCCCGAAATCCTCTCTAAAACTTACTCGGACGTTAAGACGTGCGAGTTTAACTCTCATAATGACGCTTGGAGAGGCCGCAGTTATCTGGCCAGGAACGCCGAAATGGCCCTCAGGGGATTTGAGGTCGTATACTCCGGCAAGGGCGGGGACATGATTGTTTCCGGCAGTAAAGTTGAGCCAAGCGATGACTCTCGCTATTTTGGACAAAGCATTTTTGAGAGAGCGCAGTCTATAGCAAAAAAATATCGGACCAATAGAAGGAACCTTGTTGAAAAATTTAGGGACATTGATCTGGAAATGACCTGTAAGTGCCTTGCGGTGTTTGGACCAAGCAATTTTGATTCGGCCAAACAGACCTTTTTTACTGAAGAGTGCTCCTCAGAGACCAGTTATGTTACGGAAGAAGGTATACGTGAGGACCGTGAGGACTCACAGGAGACGAAAGGCGAGGCCAATAAGTTCACCGAGCTAGACAAAGGAGCCGTGGGGATCAGCCATGAAAAGCTTATGGTCGAATGGCTTGGCCTTAAACGAAAGGCGCAGCTTCAGCATTTTAATAGCAACGCTGAACTTGAAAAAGAAATGAAAGATTTAAGCGAGTTCGTCACCAATTATAATTGGAGCGAAACGCCCACGACGAAGATGATCGATCATAAGGTTCATGACTTTAGCCTTATCTATCCCTCTAGCGGCTTTTTTAGGGCCATCTTGGGCGCCGTTCTCTCAGTCTTCGATTTTATAGGCGACTTATTTGGGACTTTGCTCGGATTTGAAGGCACCTTTGGAGGCCATAACACTGACGACTTTTCACTTGCCGCTCCGAGCGCTGAAAAGGCCGCAAAAATTGCCAAAGAGGCGACCATAGCGGGGATGTATACCGGCTCCATTTACGATCCTGTTATCGATGACAAGCAGATTGTCGATGACAAATGCTGGAACTGGACCTGTTTAAGAGAATACGACAAGTACAAAAGGACCCTTAAATATCCCTTTTTTGACAATAAATTGATAAGCTTACAGCTTTCAGATAATTCGAACCATTGCGAGGTGAACGGCACCGCCTCCAATTGTGTTAAGAGCGCTTATCTTGTGAGCCAGTTGTATACTAATGGTTCTACCCGGACCGAGAAGTATCAAACTCGGCCCTTATTAGATGTGACTCTTCCCATTACCGTTGATCAAAATGCCTATAAGTACGATTCGGTCTTTGACAATAAGACCTATGCGCAAGCTTTGAACGAGAGCTTTAATAAAGACGCCCTTCAAGCGGTAAAAGGAAAAAAGCAGAAGCTGGTTTAAGGACAAGGCAGGAAAGGGGCTTTATCAAAAGAAAAGACGCTATAACGAAAAAGTGAGATCGTCCATTCTCCAAGACGATGCCGTCCTCGCGCGTTTTGCGCTTAAGAACGGAAAATGGGCCCCAGACTTTTTCAATGACCATAAAGAGGCATTTATTAAAGGGGTCATGGAATATGCTCTTTGTAAGAATTTAAACGAATGCGCGAAGCATTCCAAAGAGCTTTTGGGCGTCAACGAAAATCAGCGCAATAAGGAGATAGGCTTTGGCTTTCTTTTTGAAGAGGAGGAAGACGCCAAGCTCTTTGCTGAATACGTGTATCAGATGCACTTCGTCTGGCCGCGCATTGGCGCCAAAGGCAGGTTTGGCTATCCCACCCTGGGAATGGACGCTTACTTTCAGACCATGTACTACAACTTAATGTTGGCGGGCTCACTGGCCCTGAAGCAAACTATTGAGACTCAACAATTATATGATTTATATCTTGCTGACTGGGAAAAAAGAAAAGGCGATTACCAGGGGCTTGGTGGGGCCGAGCAAGGCACCCTCTCGAAAAATGTTGATGTTGAAGACGGAGTTTTCAAAGAGCTAAAAACTTTAGAGTTTAGAAACGTCGCCAGTGTGAAGGCCTACCAGTCTAAAATTAATGAATACGAAAAAAGCGGAAAATTTGGCAGCGCCGGAGTGGAAGCTCTTAGGTCTGTGGCCAATCACGCTCTTAGAAGATTGGAACAGGAAAAGAAACGGGAGCATTACGATAAGACCGCAGGAGCCACCCTCAGAGGGAAGCAAAAAGAAAAGGCGGCCGCAGCTTTTCTTGAAAAATTCAATGCCCCATTAAAGAGCATGCCTCTAAATGTGGGAGGAAAGGACCTTGGCTCTCAGGCCGTGGCCTCGAGCTCTCCCCTTCTACGGTGGCAAAAAAACGATCTGGACCTAAAAAAGTTAAAAGGCCCGATGTAACACGCGCGCAAGCCCCGTCTTTCGCCTCTACTAGCTATCCCTCGGCCATTGGCTCAAGCTCAAGCTATGATTATGGCGGTTCTGACGATTCTAGACTGAATACCGGCCTCACTGATGAGGAAGCAAATGTGATGATCAGCGCCGCTAAGGGAGATAAAACTCTGGCAGAGCGCTTTGAAAGCGATTCATTATGGAAAGTCGTCTCTAAGGCCTATAAACGAAACTTAGGGAAGGTGCTGGTGTTAAAAAGCGATGTTCGCCGGGCCGTGATAGCTGAAGAAGAGCCTGCAAAAGATTCTGAGATTAGTGACAGTGAAAAAAAACAGCTCCAAAAACTGCTCGAGAATAACTAAAAAAAGGCCCCTTTTTAAATGGGGCCTGAGTGAGATAGTATTTATGGAAGTATTAAATTTTTATAATTCTATAAATTTAAAAAGTCCGTTCCCAATCGCCTTGATTGAATAATGGGAAGCTTTTAGTTTTTTACGAAGATTATAGATATGGACATCAAGCGTGTTTGGGTGGATGGCGATGTTCTTCCAAATGATTTTCACAATGTCATTTCTGTGGAGGGTCTTGTCTTCTTGAGTGTTAAAGCTTTCTATTATTTTGATTTCTTTGTTTGTAAATTGGCCAAGGTCCAAGTTTAGCGCCTCAAGCGACTTGCTGGTTTCGTGGGCCCTTTCCTCAATGTGGTGGAGATGCTTTTCTATTTTGGCCTTGACCTCATTTCTATTAAAAGGCTTAAGGATATAATCAATCGCGCCGGCCTCAAAAGCGTTTTCAATTGTCTCATATTCATCGCTTGAAGAGATCACCAAATATGGAGTGTTTAAGGTCATATCAGACTCGTTTAGGAGCTGAAAGAAATGTCCGTCTTCAAGGTAGATGTCAGCGATAATAAGGTCGATGTCGTCTTTTGTTCCATTTTTATAGGCGGCCCTGAATTCATCGAAGGATTTAAAGAAAGTCAGCTCATATTGGTCGTCTTCAAAGCTTGAGAGATAAACTGGTTGAAGATCTATCATGTCCTCTATAACCCAAAGTTTCTTTTTTCCGTTCATTGCCTAAAGTCCTTAGTTAAGTTCCTATTCTTTTGCCTTGAATTTCTGCCCCCTAATTGCTCGCGCGGCCAGGGACTTGAAGCCCCAGAGAGCTCAGATAATTTCCGACAGCAAGCAAAGGCAGACCAATGATAGCAGTCTGATCACTGGTCTCTATTTTTTCAAAAAGAGAAATTCCTTTAAGTTCTAATTTATAGGACCCAGCGCAGTCAACAGGATTATCAGCACTTAAGTAAATCTTAATGCTTTCGTCTGATAAATTTCGCATTGTTAAGATTGTCTTATTTGTTTCTGTATGAGCGCCGTTGTTTGATGCGATACACCATGAGGTCACGAGAGTGTGACTTTTTCCAGAAAGCATTTTTAATTGTTTATGGGCCTTCTCAAGTGTTCCCGCCTTGCCGAGATTTTTTCCCTCAAAGTGAAGAAGCTGATCGCTGCCAATGACCAATGCATCTGGTCTTTTCTTTAATATCGCCATTGCCTTTTCTTTTGCTAATGTCTCGGCCAGTTCCACCGGGTCCTGAATTTGCTCTTTAAAGGCCTCCTCATCTATGTCTGGAGACACACACTCAAACGCTAAGTTTAGCCTTTCAAGAAGAGCTTTGCGGTAGGGAGAGGAGCTTGCTAAAATTAGGGGCATGGATTTTTCTTTCATATAAGACACATATGACGTCCTAGGCCGTTGTTCAAGGACTATTAATAGCAAAAATAAAGGAGATTAAATGCCGCAATATTCCTATAAAAACGTGGCCCCAAAGCTTATGGGCAATAATTTTATCGCAGACACTGCTGTCCTCATTGGACATGTCTCTTTGGGCCCTGGAGCGAATATTTGGTTTGGCTCTGTCGCCAGGGGAGATGTGAATGAGATTTCAATTGGCGAGGGGACTAATGTGCAGGACCTTTGCATGATGCATGTGACGGAAAAAAGCTCTTTGTCATTGGGAGAGCAAACTAGTGTAGGGCATCAGGTCACCATGCATGGCTGCAAGATTGGAAAGGGCTGTCTAATCGGCATGGGCGCCACTCTGCTGGATGATTGCGAAATTGGTGATTTTTCTCTGGTGGCGGCAGGAAGCGTTGTGACTCCAGGCAAGAAGTTTCCGCCTCGCTCGCTCATTATGGGCTCACCTGCGAGAGTGAAGAGGGAGCTCACCGAAGATGAAGTGAGCTTCGTTGCCAATCACTTCAAGTCTTACTTGGGACATGCCAAGGAATTTATGGACGAAAGCATCGTCAAGAAGGATCGACTAGCCTCTATGATAGAACCTGCTAATATTAAAACTTGCTAAGGTAGGTGTAGTCCGCGATCCTCGCCTCAAAAAAGTCTGAAAGTCTTACGCCTATTCTAGGCTTCAGCTCGCCGGCCTTGACCTTCTTGTCTATTTCAGACTTTACGATCTTGCACATCTCTGAGGGGTTATATTGCATAATGCTTAGAACCTGCGCGGCAGAATTTCCGTGGATGAGCTCCTCGATGTAAAATCCTTTAGGATCGTCCGCGTCTTGAAAAACATGGACTTCGTTGAGCCTGCCAAAGAGGTTATGCATGTCTCCCATCACGTCTTGATAGGCCCCAGTGAGAAAAACACCAATAGGATACTCTTCGCCTTTAATTAGCTCATGCAATGCGATTGTCGGTTGATGGCCGTCAGGCCCTAGAAAGAGTCCTATTTTCCCGTCAGAGTCACAAGTGATGTCGGCCAGGGTGCATTCTTTGGTGGGGGCCTTGTTCAACTTCTGAATAGGCATCACAGGTAGAATTTGGTTGATCGCCCATGAATCTGGTGTTGATTGAAACACTGAAAAATTGCAAAGGTATTTGTCCGCTAAAACAAATTTAAGCTTTTTAATTTCTCCTGGAACATACTTCTCATTTTCAGTCATTGTCAGTATTTGGTGACAAATATTCCAGTAAAGGCTTTCAATTGTTGAGCGCTCTGAGAGGGTTATGACCCCAAGCTTAAAGGCGCTGACCGCTTCGTCTTTAATTATACAGGCGTCATTATATACGTCCTGATAATTGGAGTGATTAAGCTCCCTGGAGAGATACTTGATGTTCCTGAGGAGGAGATGGTCGTCCTCATTGGACTCGGTGGGCACGTTCTTTCTTTTCGCCAACTCCACATTTCCAAAGACGTTTGTGATGACACAGCTATGATGGGCCGTGATGACCCTTCCGGCCTCATTCACAATATTGGGATGCTTGACTCCAGAGTCATTGCAAATGTCTCTAAGAATGTAGACAACGTCGCCGACATAATCGGCGAGGGCGTAGTTGATAGAAGAGGGCTCAGCGGAGCGTGAACCATCATAATTGACTCCAACACCGCCACCTACGTCAAAGTATTCAATGGGAGCGCCTAGTTTTGTGAGCTCAGCGTATATCCTTGCCCCTTCGGTGATGCAGTCTTTTATTGTTCTTATGTCAGGAATCTGGCTACCCACATGGAAATGGAAAAGCTTTAAAGCTTGAATCAGCTCCTTCTCCTTGAGAAGCTCCACGAGCTCAATTATCTCAGGCACTGAAAGCCCAAATTTTGCAAACTCCCCAGAGGACTCTTTCCACTTGCCACTGGCCTTTGAACTCAGTTTAGCTCGAACGCCAATCATAGGCGTGACGCCGGTTTCATTTATCACTTCAATCAGCGCATGGATCTCGCTAAATTTTTCAATCACAACGACAATGTTTTTGCCGATTTGTGTGCCTAGCAGAGCGAGCCGCAAATAGTCTTTGTCTTTGTAGCCATTTAAAATAGTGAGGGCCTTGGGATTTTGATTATAGGCAAGAACGGTGAGAAGTTCGGTCTTGGAGCCCGCTTCTAGCCCGTAGGCATAGTCCATTCCGGCATCGACCACCTCTTCCACCACCTCTCTTAATTGGTTGACCTTGATAGGATAAACGCCAAAATAGCCTCCATCGAACTTTGCCTCGGATATCGTTTTGGCGAATAGTTCGTTGATGGTCTTGACTTGGGAGCGAAGGACATCGTGAAAGCGAATAACACAAGGAAAGGCTATATTCTCCTCTTGAATCTCTTTAATCACCTCCGCAATGCTTATGGTGGGGGCCTGCATATTTTTGTCTGGGCAAACGCTAAGCTCGCCCTGCTCATTGACAGTGAAGTAGCCGTCTCCCCAACGGTGCACCTGGTATTCATTTATGGCGTCTTCCACGCTCCAATTGCTTTGATTCATGGCGCCAGTTTAGCGGCGAAGACGCGATAAATAAATAAGGAAATTCGAGCTGGGAATTAAATACTGGCCGCAAATCTAAAACCTATCATAGAAGGCCCCACTAAACCTTGCGTGATAAATTCTTTCTTGATTAGTCATCTCCTTCACGGCGCTTTTCTCCTTTTGCTCCACTTGAGCGCCCGGGGGCAACTTCTCTTTAGAGGCGGACGCGCATGAGAGAAAGGCCAGCGCGCTTAGCAGGAAGCAAATCTTGGTCATGGACTTCATAGAACCTCCTTGTTCTTTTGAATGGTCCCCACCATGGGACCTCTCCATACCCGACTAAATTGCGAGCGGCGCGCCAAAAAATCAGCATGTAAAAACGGTAGGTTGGCCATTTTTTGAGCTCTTGGTTCGGCCAAAAGGAACCTCTTGGTGTCAGAAAGGCTTTTACGCCCGCTCTTCACCAAGCAATTGGTGGTAATGCCTCTGCTCGCTGATGCTGAGGGGCCGAATGCTTTCTACGTTCTTTTTCTTTATGCCCTTTGCGCGAGTGACTTCATTGTAAAGACGAAGCTTGCTAGTAAGGCTTCTGCAAGTTTGGATGAGCCAAAAGGGCATTTGCTTTTTAAGTTCGGCCTGGGGGATCTTTACAAGTGTTGTTTCTTCCACGGCAATAACGTCCGCCGACCTTGAGCGGTTGTCAAAAAAGGAAAATTCGCCGAAATAGTCTCCGGCCGAGAGATAGGCAAGGGGGGTGACCATGCTGTTCTTTCGCGCGCATATGAGAAGCTTTCCTGAGAGGATCTTATAGAGCTCTCTGGTGAGGTCTCCCTCCCTGCAGATAACTTGGTCCTTTTTGGCCTTTATAATCTGTTCTTGTTCCATTAACTTGCCTTTAAAGTTTGAGCAGCTTTTTTATTTTTTGGGCAAGAGCGCTTGCCATTTTCTCCATATAGAGATTTTGCGGATAGATATCGTCCATAAAGGTCGTGTTCGACGTCCATCTGTCCTTTAGCATTTCCTGCAAGTCAAAGAACGCCACGCCATGTTTTTTCGCCGCATCTCTCAAAATAATATTCGTGATGGGATTTGGACGATAATTTATACAGTCATAAATGGCGGCAAGTTCGAGGGACTGAAGGGCCTCACTGATTTTTCCTATATGGCGGCTTACTTGTCCGTGGAGGTAGTGGACATTGGCGCTGGTATTGGCGATAAGACCAAGTTCTTTGGTTATATTGTACGCCAACTTAAAATCTTTTTCCCTGACAAGCTCTTTGGCCCTCTCGTATTTGGACCTAAAGTCTTCAGGAAGCGCGCCTTCGCAAGACCTTTTTGGGGGCACGTCAAGATTAATAGGAGTAGAAACGGCCATCAGGTAGCTGCTGCGGTCTTTTGCGAAGGTAAAAAGCTCGTTGATTTCAAGAGAGTAGAGGTCAAACTCCACAGGGGCGCGTTTAAGCGTTTCTGCCTGACCATATTCTTTAGTTTTTGTCTTATCCAGTGGCCCTAATTTGACCCTATCAATAGGGGTGTAGAGAAATGCGAGAAAGCGGCGGCCAGATCATCATCGCCGTTTGAGCGGTGTCGTCTTGAAAAATGTCAATATTTTCTTTAATGGCGGGAATGTCTCTTGTTTTAAATTTTAGCTCTGAGCGCTCTTCGCTGCCTCCAAAGTAAATGATGATCAGTGGCAACTTCTTTAAATTTTTGATTTTATGAAGGGTCCTATGAAGCCCTTCTCCCTTGGCAGCTATGCTTTGAATTTTGATGGGCCTGCTGAGATTCTCTGAGATTTTGGCGGCCATTATCTTGGAAAAGCTCGCAACCTGGCGCCCATTCGGTCTCCAACAATAATGAATGGGAGCATCGATAGGGACCTCTTTTTGCGCATTTTCAGCAAAAGAGTAGGGATAAGGGGCGACACTTGTGGGGTTGTTTGCGTACCTATTAGCTAGAAACGCCCCTGAACCTATAATGAGGGCCAAAAGGCCAAAAATAAGAATCTTTTTCACCTAAATAGTTTATCTTATTCTTATATTTTGGTAAATGGCAGTACACCAATAGGAAGATTTATGATTCAAGTACCCGAGCTTTTGGCTCCGGCGGGGAGCCTAGATAAATTAAAAGTCGCCATTGATTATGGGGCCGATGCTGTGTATTTGGCAGGGCTTAAGTTTGGCCTTAGGAGCGCTGCTGAAAACTTCACCACTCAAGAGCTGGAAGAGGGAGTGAAATACGCCCACGAGCGGGGGGCCAAGACTTATGTTGTCATCAATGGCTTTCTTCACGATGAGGACCTGGCGGAGCTGCCTGAGTTTGTGAAGCTTTTAGAAGAGCTTGGAGTCGACGCCATTATCGCAAGCGACCTTGGAGTCATTCAAACGATCAAAAAGCATTCCTCCACTCCTATTCATTTGTCCACTCAAGCTAGTTGTTTAAATGTGTCGAGCGCCAAGTTTTGGAAGAAACAAGGAGTGGAGAGAGTTGTTCTTGGGAGAGAAGTCAGCATCAAAGAGGCAGGCAAGATAAAAAGAGAAGCGGGCGTTGAAGTGGAGATGTTTGTCCACGGGTCCATGTGCATGGCCTATTCAGGAAATTGCGTGATCTCAAACTTCACCCAAGGTCGGGACAGCAATCGAGGAGGCTGCGCCCACAGTTGTCGGTTTGAATATTCCCTGAAATTCGAAAATGAAGAGGAGAAGAGAAGGGCCTATTTTATGAGCTCGAAAGATCTTAATGGGCTTGCGCATCTAGAGGAGTTTATAAAAGAGGGCATCGATTCCATTAAAGGTGGAGGGAAGGATGAAAAGCCATCTCTATGCCGGCACCATCTCAAAAGTTTATTCAGAAGCGCTTGCTTATTACTCCAAGAACGGAAACTTCCTTAGCGAAGAGATCTACGCCTGGGAGCAAGGAGCTTAAAAAGGTGACTCATCGGAGCTACGCCGACGCCAATCTTGATCGAGAAGGCGGACAAGAGCACCATTTTTGATGAAAGAGAGACCGCAAGCGATAATGAATACATGATGATTGGAAACGTCATCGAAACTGCTCCCGGAGAGTTTCTTGTCATTGACGTTAGGAACGCCTTTGAAAAAGGTCAGAGCATTGAGGTTCTGCCTTTTAAAGGCGAAAGCGTAGAAGTCAGCTGCGATTTTATTGAAGGACTTGATGGGGAGGCGGTGGAAAGAACCAAGCCTTCCACACTTGTTAAAATCCCTTGGGTCCAGGCCGCCTCCAAAAATAATATCCTAAGGGCAAGACGATGCAAGTTAACCACCTATCTAAAGATATTAATGAGCTTGGCGCCGCCAAAGAAGCGGGACTTGAAGAAGTCATTATTTGCCCAAAAGCCTTTGTCGCTTTGGAGGGGCAGAAATAGAGCAGGCCCAAGAACTCGCTGAAGAGGCAAAAGAGCTTGGACCTGCGACCTGTGCTGGAATGGGACGCTCTCTCTTGTGAGAAAGACATCAAGGCCCTCCAATCGGAGCTCTCAAAAATTGATTTTTCCTTATTTAGCGCCCTAAGAGTGCAAGACCCAGGGGCGCTAGAATGGGCGATGGAGAACACCTCGCTTGCCCTTCAACTTAATCTTGAAACTGGCAACCATAATCTAGAAGGCCTCAAGGCCTATCGGGACTATGTGGGAGAGAGGCTCGAGCGGATGGTCCTTTCTATTGAGCTCACTCTGGAAAAATTGCAGCCCTTACCGCAAAGAGCTTGGTGTTCCTGTGGAGTTTTTCTAACTGGAAGAATTCTTCTTTTTTATACGCCAAGAAATCTTCTTTCCGCCATGCTGCCTGAAGATGATGAGCCCCGCGCCAGGCCCCAGATAAGCGCCATTGGCGAAAGTGAAGAGTCTCCCCATAAGGGCTTTCCCGTCCTTGAAAATCAGCACGGCACTTTTATGTTCCATATGAAAAGGCAATTTCTCTTTGAGCATCTCGAGGAGCTTTCTTTTCTCGACTTTGGAAGAGTCGATCTGCGCTTTGATGAAGATATGAGTTCTTTCTTACAAGCCGTCCCAGGTGGTGAAAGGGGAAATGAGCGGAAAGGAATTTAAGGCCACCTATCCTCATGACACTATCAAGGGCTTTTATAAGGTCAATAAATCTGACGCTCTTTTTAAGAAGCTAAAAAATGGCCGAATTCAAAGAAAAGATGACGATTATGTTGGGGAAGTTCTTGAGATCAAAAAAGGCAGCCATCAAGTCCTTAGGCTCAAAGGCAGACGAGCATTCAAAAAGGGAAACGACTTGATTTATAACTCCAGAAGGAAAGACCTTGGAGGCCCCTCTTGTGGAGCTTAGAAGCGTAAAGGGCAAGAGCTTGAGGCGCCGGGTCCTGAAAGTCTGGTGCTCATGAATTATCTGCGGGGTGTGTGGGTCAAGTCCCAAGTCTATCTCGCGAATCTAGAAAAAAAACGCGCGGGGAGAGTGACCCGCGCGTCTTAAGAGAGGGAGAGAGAGTTGGCCGCTTTAAGGCGCTACCAGACCTTTACTGATTTTAATAATCTAATAATTTCAATTTAAATTTTTGGTTTTGGAATTGAGCGCGCGTTGCGCCCAATTTCATTTTAACGTGCCCGACAAGGGTTTTCTTGTTGAATCATGGCCATCCAGTTGCCCGGAACTTGGTTGGTATTATACCCGCCGCCGCATAGCTGAGAGCCATAGGCGTAGTAGGGCCTAAAGGCCAGTTTATAAGTCCCATATCTCCCGGGGAGGGCGACATCGAGGTTTGTGATCTCGTTCACGGAGCAATAGTTTGCGACGTTAACGACTGGTTGCTGAATAATTTGACCTTGGCCATTGGCGTAATCGCTTCTTGGGCAAAAGTGCATTTGGAGTGTGCCATTTTGAATTACGGCAATATCGCCCTCACTTGTGACGCCAACATAAAGGCCTGAGCCTCCCACGTTCACTTGACTGCTTACACTGATGCGGTTTTGTGTTCCCACATTTCCGTAATTGCCCCAGTTATTATAACTTCCCCAGGTGCCAGCGCCAACGCCACTATTAATGTCCGTTGTGGTGCCAGAAGTGTTGTTCTTTCCGCAGGACACCATAATGGTGGCCACGACCATAAAAGTGGCCAGCCTCTTAAGGCCTAGGCCGACGGTTTTAACGCCTTTTACTCTCGTTCTCATGTTTCTCTCCTCTCTCTAAAATCGCTCATTCTCTACAGCTTTGTTCTCTTGCCCCTTATAGTTGCTAAGATCGCGCCAGTATTTTGTATGTGATTTCTGTGGGTTAGAGAGAGGCAGAATGTAAAAAGTCTTTGGCGCCCCTCTTAAAGAGCGCCAAAACTTTATACGGTGTTTTAGTGGAAACTGATATTTTTTAGCTCATCAATTAAACGACCTTTAAGTCTTTCGCCTGATAAGCGAATGGCCTTATCAAAGTCTTTATTAAGCCTTTTTAGCTTCTCTTGCGACTCTGGGTCTTGGATTAGGGAGTCGACTCTATTTGAGGGAATAGAAGCCCCAGAGTGGCGCCAAGACCAAGACCTACGCTCGCAATAGCAAAGGGGTGCATCGCTTGTCCGATAGGGGTGACCCTATCAATTTGATTTTCCACGCTTGACTTGGCGCTTTCGTATTTCTCGCTGATATTGCCTTTGAGATTGTCAAACTTTTGGGCGCCTTTTTCTTTTAGTTTTTTGATTTTCAGCTTCAGAGCTTAGGCCGTAATATGAGAGGAGCGGAAGCTCAGCGTCCCGCTCAAGGTCTCTAGCTCCAGCAATAAAGTCCTCTTTATTTCTCTTTTGGTCTTCGGTCAAAGAGTCTTTTTTCCATGGAACTTTCGCTCCAATCTCATCGCGCTTAGAGCTTGCCTTAGACTTTATAGACTCTTTCTTGGAGTCATACTCCCTTTGAAGGTCGTCCTTTTTTAGAGCGCAGCTCCTCTGAAAGTTCATGGGCCTTTTGCTCTATTTCGTCTTTTTTCGAGCTGGCCTTCGACTTTAGAGACTCCTTTTTGCGCTCATACTCGCTTTGAAGCTCGTCTACTTTTAAACGAAACTCCTCTGAGAGGTCGTGGGCCTTTTGCTCTAAATTGTGTTTCACCTCTTGGTATTTTTGAGAGCCTTTTTCAGCGGCCTCGCTCATGGAGCTCTTTAGATGGGCCTCATAGGTGACCCTATTTTGGTCTTCCATTAAAAGAAGCGTTCCTAGGGAAAGGAACATAGTCCCCATTGGATTGTCTTTTAAATGAGAATAAGTCGCCGTAAGGCTTTTGCCATGAGGGTAAAAAATAGCGTCGTCGATCAAGGAGCCAGGAGTCATTCTTCCTCTGACGTCCTCAATATTTGAGCCGATTTTGTCAATCTGCCCGTGAACTTCTTTTTGAAGCTCAGCGGACGACTTATTTCTGTCAATATTAGTGTCTTGTGAATTCATCTCTTTTCTCCTTCAGCATTGAGCCCATATGATCGAAGGACTCTATTGAACGGTATGGAGTCAAGCTATCTCCTGAAAGCTTTTTTCTTGCCGCGGCCATTAGCCCGAGGCCTATCAACAAGAAGCCAACGCCCGTGACAAGCGCCGCCAGCCACCAGGCCATCACATTTCCTAGGGCAAGCACAATCGTCGCCGCAAGAGCGTTAAAGCCCACAAAAGAAATGATCGTCCCAGCGTTAAAGAAACAGCTCCCTGCTTTGACAAGAGACGCCTTTTCTCCAAGCTCCGCGCTTATCAATGACCTCTCTTTCCTAAAAAGATTGGAAATATCATTGACGAGGTCGCTGGACATCCGCTTCCAGTTCTTTCTGCTGGAAGAGCTTTCATAATGCCTGTCCTCATCTGCTCTATGATAATGGCGCTCTGGACTGTAAGGCTCTCTTCCTATATCGCTGTCACGAGACCTTCTGTCGTCGTCTTTCCTCTTCTGAGGCGAGGTTCTTTCGTCTTGAAACATCTCTCTCGTACTCTCTGCGATTTTCATCGTCCCGATGAGACTCCGAGCGCGCAACTCTGTCTCTTTCACGTAGGTCTCTTTCATTTCCATAGTAATGAGTCGCAAAGTCGCTATCTGGATGCTCGCTTCTGCGACGCTTATTAAAGTTCTCTGATCCTTGTTGTCTTGTGTCCATGACATTACTCCTTATTTAGTGAATTTTTGGGTTTTCGTTTAATTCCGCCTGCCCAACGCTTCTTCCAGCATTCGGCTCGTCCGCTTTATAGGCCTGTTTTCCAATGGCGCCCACAACGCCTCCCGCTATAAGAGAGCTTGCAAATAGGGCCGCGGGATGATTTCTGCCTTGCTCCTCAATAAAATTTAAAAGCTCTTCGCTATCGCCATTTTCAAGTCTTGGTTCCAATTTTGATATCCACTTGGCGCCTTCTCGAAGCCAGCTGGCGACTTGCTTTTTCTCAGTCTCGATATTTTCCCCTTCAAGGGAAGCGGCGCCTTCGTCAAGTCCGGTCTCGAAATGCTTGACGTAAGTGAGGATTTCTTCACCGTATTGGCCAAATAACTCCATAATAGGAGCAAGACCTTCGCGCCCATAGTCCTGGAGCTTGTCTTTACTCGCTCTTTTAATTTCTTCTTGATTCATTGTTTCCTCCCGCATCAATTTAGTCTTCCTTTTACATAATCTAAGAGCGTAAATTGCAAGGAGCGTTCCAACAACATAAGGAAGCAATGTTTAAAAATTGAATGAAATACACCATTGTATAGGCCAGATGAACTGTTACAAAATTTTAGTTGTCTGAGAGAAAAGCTCATTTAAAATGGGTTTAAAGAACCTTTTCTAGGAGAAAGTATGTCTAAGCTGCAGGCCTTATTAAGTGAATATGGAGAGAGCCATCAAAATCGAACCAATGTGATTATTCACAAAATTTTTGTGCCTCTGATTATGCTCAGCGTAATAGGGATACTCTTCGCTGCTCCTGCGCCAGGGCGATGAAGAAAATCCATCTCGACTGGGGGCTTGGTCGCGGTTGTCCTAACTCTTATTTACTATGCGAAGGCTTAGTTTAAAGTACTTTCTTTTTATGATTCCTATTCTGGGCGTCATGTATTGGATCGTCGCCGCCAGCGCCGATAATCTCAACGTCCTAGCTCGCGTCCCTAATCGTTTTCATCATTAGCTGGGTTTTCAGTTCGTGGGGCACAAAATCGAAGGAAAAAAACCCAGTTTCTTAAAGGACCTACTTTTTCTTCTATAGGTCCTTTATGGGTGGCAAGATCCTTTTTAGAATCAGTTAATTTATTGCGCAGACTATAGAGGGTGTCCGCTAGATCGAGAGGGTTCTGCAGGCCTTCTTCGCAAGAGCTCCCGAGTCTAACGCCTCGGTGATTAGAGATCGCGGCCGCTCTAAGATTTTCCTCTTCGCTTCTATCTGGAATGCTTCCGTTTTCTATAAGGTATTCTGTTATAGTGTGGAGTCTATTCACTCTTTTTTGCTCGATGATTTTCTCCAGCCTTGCGCCAAAGGCCCCGTCTTTTATTTCTCTGAGGTAGAAGTCAGAATTGTGATCAGTCAGAGCTATGGACTCTGTGATGATTTCAGTGGTTCTCGCCACGCCACTTTGCCAAAGAAGTCCAATGCCCAGGCCTCCGATGGCCTGTCCAATCTTTTGGTCTAGTCTCTTATTGGCGTAACTAAAGTAGCATTGTGCGCCTTTTACTTGAGCTTGGGCCAGGGCGGACCCGAATATTGCCAGAGCGATTATTGTTTTTATCATTCTCGTTCTCCTCAATTAAATTTTTATTTAATTATAGTTTTGCTCTGAAGAGCAGAGGAGCCCCTTTGAAAATATTATCGGTGGTGCTTAAAAATTAGGCGCTTGTTCTTGCTTCAAATATATAAAAATAGACCTTGATTCCATTATTATTAAAGGCGGCCGCCTTCTTTAATGGAAGGTCAATGTCGGCGGGGACGATAATTCCAAATTTCTTGGGCCGATAGTTTTCTTTAAGGGCCCTTATGACCTTGGTGAAATAGCTCTTTCTTTCACCTTTTATTTTCACTCTTTTACCATAAGGAAGATTGCAGATAAGAAAGCTATTGTCCATCAGCGCTTTCTCCTCCTCGGAAAGAGGGGCAAAAAAATCTCTTTTTTTCACGACTAAGCTAGGTCTTTCAGGAGCTTTGGGCTCGAGATCAAAACCTACCGCTTTATTGACTAAACTTTTTTCTGTATGGTCTTCCCTCTGAGGAAGCTCGACCTTTTGCCATCGAAGGAACGGAAAGTCTTTTTTTTCTATTGGCCTGTAGTAGTCCAGGGCCTCGTAAAGAAATGTGCCCGTGCCGCACATGGGGTCCACTAATGTCTCACAGTGGTCCGCGCCAATTAATGTCGTAAGGAGAAGGGAAGCGTAATTTTCTCTTAGCGAGGCCTTGCCTCTATCAGGTCTATTGCCTCTGATATGAAGCAGGTCTCCGCTTGTGTCGAGGCTTATGGTCAGAAGATCATTATCAAAGCGTAGAAATACTTTTTGAGTGGGGGAGCCTTTGCCTTTTTCCTTTACGCTTCTTGCTAGGGGCTGACCTTTGAAGTATTTTTCTAGCGCGTCTTCACAGGCCTTTTTGGCCTTTTCTGTGTGAATGATTCTTGATTTGTGGCCGGTAATTCTCCACTCGACCTCTTCTTTTACGAGATAGTCGCGCCAATTGATCTGGCCTATGGTCTTAAAAAGCTTGGGGAAGTCTCTGCACTTGCGCTCACGGACTCTAAGAAGGATTCGGGTCGCTCCTCGAAGCTGATAATTAAGGGCCAGGCCTGCTTTAAGCTCGCATTCCACCTCAATGCCGCCCTTTTTGGGAACGAGCTTCGAAAGCCTCTGGGCTAGGCCTTTGAGCTGAATTTCTTTCATAAGGGCGTTTTCCAGCCCTATAGGACAAATAAGGTAAAAATTTTCCATGGTTAGCTCTATCCTAAAGGGGCTTTCTTGTCATTAAAGCTAGTTTAAATTATAAGGGCTTATGTTTATTTTAAGCCCCCATAGCAGTAATCCTGACCATGTTGAGCCTCCAAAAGGCGTCCTTAGTTCCCATAAGGACCATCTGCATATCAAGTTTGAGGCGCCTTTTGATGGAGCGCCCTTTGTCTCTGAGGCCTTCAGCGAAGAATATAAAAATTGGGGACTATGGGACTATGATGTGGTCGAAGTTTTTTTGACGAGAGAGCCCGCAGGCCTTCCATACCTTGAAATTCAAGTGTCACCTAAAAATCAGAAGTTTGCTTTGTTAATAAAAAGACCTAGAGAGGAGACAGAATACCCAGAGGAGCTTCCCTTCCAAAGCTCTGTAAAATTGCTCTCTAAAAAGTGGGTCGCCGAGATACAGATTCCATGGAGTTCCATGCCGGGGGAGGACAGCTTCGTGCGCGGAAATCTCCACGCTATCTTGGGCGAAAATAGAAATCACTTTAGCCTTGAGCTCAATGAAGGCGAAAGGCCCGACTTTCACAGGCCGGACCTATTTAAGTTTTTGGGAGACGCTCGATGAAAGGAAAACTGACCCTTGTACCGACGCCCATTGACAATCATAGCCCTCTAGAGCAGACCGCCTTTGAGGAGCTCAAAAAAGGGCTTGAAAGGGGAGACATTATCGCGGTCGAAGAGGCGAAGACCTGCCGAAGGCGCTGGATTCGCTGGGGGCTTCCAAGGGAAGCGGTCGATGGCTTTGAACTCTATAACGAGCACACACGCGAAGAGACGGCCCCTAAACTTTTAGCGGCCCTTAAAAAAGGAAAAAACGTCTTTATGATGAGTGATTGCGGGCTTCCGGCATTTTGCGATCCTGGAAAGTTATTGGTGGGACTCTGCCATGAGGCCGGAATAAAAGTGACTTCAACTCCTTACTCGAATTCTGTGACCCTCGCCCTCGCTTTGAGCGGGCTGGACCACGAGCGCTTTATATTCGAAGGATTCGTTCCTCGCAGGAATCCTGAAAGGTCCAAAGTTTTAAAGGACGCGCTCTCAAGAGCCGAGACCTCTATTATAATGGACACTCCCTATAGGCTGGAAAAGCTTTTGGAGGAGATGAAGAGCATCGACTCTAAAAGAGAGGTCTTTCTTGCGATGGACCTCAATAAAGAGGAAGAAGAATTAATCAGAGGGCCTCTAGGATCAATTAAGGCGCCCAAGGACAAAAAAGAATTTGTCCTAGTCATAGGACCCGAAACAAAAAAATGAGTGAAGACAATAGCTCCAAACGCAAAGTGGACCATATTGAATTGGCCTTTCATTCACAGGCCGACAATCAGAAAAACTTCGGTCTTCATTATGAGCCCATGCTTTCCTCCATGACTGCCCCTGTGGACCTGAATTTGTCTCTGGCGGGGAAATCGATGAAAGCTCCCTTGTGGATTTCGAGCATGACTGGAGGCGCAGGTGTCGCAAAAAATATCAACAAAAACCTTGCGCTTGCCGCAGGAAAGATGGGCATTGGCATGGGCCTTGGCTCTTGCAGGCCTCTGCTTGAAAGTGACGAGAGGCTAGAGGACTTTGCCGTTCGCAAGCATATAGGGGACGGAGTTTTGTTCGCCAACCTTGGAATTGCCCAGGTGGAAGAGCTTTTCCGTTCAGGACAAAAACAGAAGATAAAAGAACTTTTATCGAAACTTGATGCAGATGGTCTTATTCTTCATGTGAATCCATTGCAGGAATTTGCTCAGCCCGAGGGGGACCGTTTCAAAGAGTCCCCTTTAGTGACCATTAAGAAGACTCTGGAATATCTAGATAAGCCCTTGATAATTAAAGAGGTTGGCCAGGGCATGGGTCCTAAAAGTTTAGAGGCCTTATGCAAGCTGCCTCTCGAAGCAATTGAGTTTGGCGCCTATGGTGGTACAAATTTCACAAAATTAGAACAAGCTAGACATAAAAGCCTAAATTCAGGTAAAAAAAGCGAATTATTGGCCTTTGCTTGCCTAGGACATACGCCTCAGGAGATGATCATTTTTATAAATGAGTGCCTTAAAGATTCCAAGCGCCAAGTGTCTCATTTTATTATCTCAGGCGGGATCAAAAGCATAGTTCAAGGCCATGCTCTAAGAGAACAATTGCAAGCAAGTTCTCTTATTGGCATGGCGCAGGCCTATCTGAAAGAGGCGCTGGTAAGCTCTGACTCAGTTGCGGAGCTCGTTGAGCTGCAGGTCAAAGCGCTAAAGATGGCCAAGCGCTATTTAAAATAAATCATCAAGGGGACGCTCGTGGAAACTGTGAGTGGATTTTCAAAGTTCAGCAAAGAAGAAAAAATAAACTTTCTCGCCTCCCAGATGGAGGCCGAAGATATGCGGCAATTCTTGGGACTTAAGAGCTTCTGGCATGAGGACGCCAAACTCCAAAAAACATTTGATGAATTCAGCGAAAACACAATTTCAAACTTCTTTTTTCCTTTTGGTGTGGCCCCAAACTTTAAAATAAATGACAAAGTTTACCATGTGCCAATGGTGATCGAAGAAAGCTCTGTTGTCGCCGCCGCAAGCAAGGCCGCCAAGTTTTGGCTTGAGCGCGGAGGATTTAGCGCAAAAGTCGTTGACGACACCAAGGCAGGGCAAGTGCATTTTCTCTATACCGGATCAAAAGAGAAACTTTATCATTTCTTTAATCTTAATAAGTCCAAGTTTAAAAACTCGGCCTCTTCTCTTTCAAAGAACATGGAAAAACGAGGCGGAGGCATAAAGGACCTGGTTCTTAAAGATAGAACTGACTCCCTCGAAAATTATTACCAGCTCGAGGCGACATTCAATACTTGCGATGCTATGGGGGCGAATTTTATCAATTCCATCCTTGAGTCTTTTGGGAAGTCTCTTGTGGAACTCGCAAAAGAGCACAACGCCTTTAGCGCCACCGAAAAAAATATTGAAGTCATTATGGCCATCCTTACCAACTACACGCCTGATTGCAGAGTGAATGTTTCGGTAGAATGCGATATAAAAGACCTCGGCTCTTTTCCAAACGGAATGGACGGTAAAGAATTCGCTCACAGATTTGAGCACGCCGTTCAAATCGCAAATATAGACGTCAATCGCGCGGTCACGCATAATAAAGGGATAATGAACGGAATCGACGCCGTTGTTTTGGCCACAGGCAATGATTTTCGGGCGGTGGAAGCATGTTGCCATGCTTATGCCGCAAAGGACGGTCAGTATCGAAGTCTTTCCAACTGCAATGTGGACGATTCTTCCTTTAAGTTTGAGCTGAATGTTCCGCTGGCCATAGGGACAGTCGGAGGACTGACGTCTTTGCACCCAATGGCAAGAACTTCTTTGGCCCTGCTTGGGCGTCCAAGCGCAAAGGACCTTATGAAGATCGCTGGCGCCGTGGGCCTTGCCCAAAACTTCGGGGCCCTGAGTTCGCTTGTGACCACTGGAATTCAACAAGGTCATATGAAGATGCACTTATTAAACATTCTGAATCAGCTCAATGCAAGCGAGGACCAGATTGCCCTGGCCAAAAAAAGGTTCGCCAATGAAGCGGTGTCCTTTAGTTCAGTGAGAGAGTTTTTAAAAAGCGAAAGCGAGTACCTACAATAGGAGTTAAATGAGAGAGCAAAGTTTTTACGGTCATGGGAAGCTATTACTAAGCGGGGAGTATTTCGTTTTAGACGGAGCTGACGCCCTCGCCTTGCCAAGCAATCTTGGACAAACGATGAATGTGCGCTATCAACGCTCAGATAGTCCCACCTTACGTGGAGGAGCTATGACTCTGAAGGAAAACTTATGGTTTGAAGCGGACTACGATCTGTGGCGATTCGACTACTAAGTGAAGAGACACAGGCCGCCAAGGACCTACAGGACATTCTAAGGCAGGCCCGCTCGCAAAATGTCCATTTTTTAAGAGATGAGGCAGACACAATTGTGGAGACCAAGCTAGAGTTCCCTCTTAACTGGGGCCTTGGCTCAAGCTCCACCTTAATATATAATATCGCTCAATGGGCGTATGTGTCGCCTTTTGAGCTAAGCTCCAAAACGTTTGGCGGCTCAGGCTACGATATTGCCTGCGCCCAGTCCATGGGCCCTATAATCTACTCTTCCACCACTAAAGGCCCTGTATGGAAAAGCGTGACCTTTAGTCCACTTATTTAAGGACAAACTGTACTTTGTTCACTTGAATGAAAAACAAAATAGCAGGAAAGAGGTGGAGCGTTATCGCTCCATTAATATTGGCGACAAATCGTCCTTGATCAAAAAAATAAATGAACTGACCCATGATATGGCCGAGGCCCATCGACCTGAAAGAATTCGAGAATTGCCTTTACGAGCATGAAAGAGTTGTTTCCAATGCCCTTGATATGCCGAGAGTTAAAGACAGGCTCTTTTCAGACTACTGGGGGGCCGTTAAGTCTCTTGGAGCGTGGGGAGGAGATTTTGTGATGGTCACCTCAGATCGCTCGCGTGAAGAGACGAAGGAATACTTTTTCTGCTCGAGGCCATGATGCGCTGTAATGGAGTACGATGAGATCATTTGTCATCGACAGTTTGATAGTCTTAGTCACCTAAACGATGTCGCTGACCATGAGCTTTCAGTTTAGCCAGGCGAAAATTGAAGTAACGGCCCCGTCCAATATCGCTTGGATTAAATATTGGGGAAAGAAGGGCAATCAACTCGCCATCAACCCTTCGTTAAGTATGACGCTAAAAAAATGTCTTACTCGCTCCAAAGTTGAATTTAATTTTGGCAAGAGCGATGATCTGAAGCTTTTTTTTCAATTCGAGGGCAAAGACGCTCCTCGTTTTATTCCTAAAGTTAAAAGCTTTCTTTCGAAAATAAGGGAGCTCTATCCCTTCGTTTCGGAGTTGGCCTCTGTCCATATCTCGTCAGAAAACACATTCCCGCACTCCTCGGGCATCGCCTCGTCGGCCTCCGCATTTTCCGCCCTGGCATTGGCCTTTGAGGAGGTTCAAGCAATGGCCGAAGGGAAAAGTCTCGACTTGGAGAGGGCAGGCCATGCGGCAAGGCTTGGCTCAGGCAGCGCCTGCAGAAGTTTTTACGATGGTTTTACCCTCTGGGGAGAGATCAGGGGAGAGGGAAGCGACACGAGCGGAGTAAAGCTTGAGAACATTCACTCCAAATTCGCAAAACTCTATAATGCAATCTGCATTGTAAGTTCGGAGGAAAAAGAAGTTGGCAGCAGCGCTGGACATGCCCTCATGGAAGACCATATCTATAAGAGCGCCCGGACGGCCCAGGCGAAAAAAAATTGCGAATCTCTTATGGTGGCCCTCCAGACTGGGAACATAGAGCTTGCGGGGGAAATACTAGAGGAGGAAGCGCTGTCTCTGCATGGCCTCATGGCGACCTCAAGACCGTCTTTTATTTTAATGAGGCCAAATACCCTCTCCATAATCGAACAAGTGAAGGCCTTTAGAAAAGAACATGGCCCGCATGTATATTTTACCCTAGACGCAGGTCCAAATCCTCACCTTATATATCCGGAAGAGAGCAAAGGACTGGTCGAAGAGAAGCTTCTGCCGAACGTTAAGGCCTTTTGCGAGGAAGGCCGCATTATAATGGACGAAAACGGTCCTGGGGCCATGGTGATAGAGTCCAATTTCCAGGAGCCGAAATAATGCTTAATTCCTTCTGCGCCAAAGTTCTTCTCTTTGGAGAGTATTCCATCGTAAAAGGCGGAAGGGGGCTTGCGGCCCCGTTGCCTGAGTTCTGCGGCAAACTAGAATTTAAAAAAGTTTTGGACAAGAAAAGCTTGGACGATTTTAGGGCCTTTTGTGAATTTATGAGAAACTCCCTTGCTCTGGCAAAGGCCATGGACTTGGAGCGTTTTAAAAGTGAAATTGAAAAAGGGCTTTATTTTGAAAGCAATATTCCACAGGGGGCCGGAATAGGCAGTTCGGGGGCCCTTTGCGCCGCTCTTTATGACAGATACCGTAAGGGGCCAGTGGAAATGAACTCTGATGGTCTGGCCGAAGTGCTTGATCATATGGCCCTCATGGAGTCGTTCTATCATGGCTCAAGCTCAGGGCTTGATCCGCTCATCTCATACGCCCAACGGCCTGTGTTGGTCGAGAACAGGAACAAGGTCTCGTTGGCAAAAATTCATGGCAAGAGCCCAGAGCTCTATTTGATTAAGACTAGCTCATCAAGAAAGACTTCGCCGCTAGTGCAAAAATTTCTGCAGATGTGTGAAGATCCCGCCTATGAGGAAAAAGTAAAGGAGTTTACTACACACTCCAATCAGGCAATAGAGGCCTATCTCCAGGCCGATCCAGAAGCTTTTGAAGAAGAAATGTATGAAATCTCAAAGTGGCAATTTCTTAATCTTCGGCCCATGGTCTGTGAACAAGTTGCCGAGCTGTGGCTTGAAGGCATAGAGAGCAAAAAGTTCTATCTGAAACTTTGCGGCGCCGGAGGGGGAGGGCATTATCTTCTCTACAAGGCCTCGTCAAAAATAGAGATAGATCGAGAGCTCCTAAAGATTAAGTTTTAGATTCTTGGCTTTTTCTTTTATACTAAGTGTATGCTTCCAAAATTTAGAAAATGCGACGAGGTCGCCGAGTTTTTAGATAAGATCAATAGCATCCAGGCAAAAGAGGAGAAGCTATTGGTATGGACCTCTGTCGAAAACGCCAGGACGGTGGCCCATGGGGAGATAAAACTTGTGTTTAAAAAGCATAAGAAGATTGGTCTTAAGGTCATAGTCGACGATGACTTGCAGGACGTGGGCGCTGAGAACCTTTATTTTTATCATGAAGAAAGCGCTTCTTTATTTAAAGGAAAGATAGAATCTATTAAAAATCGCTCGATAGAGATTATCGTTGAGGGCAACCCCTTCTTGTCAGAAAATCGGTCGGTGGGCCGGCTTGAGTTTCAAAACGTCCAGTACTTTATGGAAGTCAGGACCTATCGTCAGAGTGTGGACCAGTTTTCCAATCACAGAGTGACTTTAAAAAATATTTCAGAAGCGGGAATCGCCTTCACTATCGGGGCGGGACGGGCTTTTCGTTTTCAAAGGGGAGACAGCATTTCTTTGACCAAAGTTGAAAAGACAGTGCTTCCAAGGCCTATAAGCGGAAAAATTGCCCATGTGACTCCGCTTAAGGTCGCCCTTGGGACGGGCGAGTTTTCAGAGTTTAGCAAGGCCGTTCTTGTCGGCGTCCAGTTTGAAAAGGCCAGCGCCTTAATTGGCGAGATTCTCAAAGGCCTCAAAAAGAGCGCTTAAAATTACAAAATTAATTTAAAGGCGTCTCTTCTGTTTTCTTCCCTTTATTTTGCGCGTCCTTTACGATGCTCAATTTTACGCAATGAGACATGTGCTTGCCTTTCATAAAGCTTTCTGGAGTTTCCACTTTCCAGTCCTCGCTTGTCATGGCCGCGTCCCCGACGCTTCTTTCATATTTAGTGGCGCGTTCAAGCTCCAGTCGGGCGTGTTCAAGAAGGCCTAGCTTTGTCTGCATTCTCTGCACCGGAGCGGAGAGGTATATTGACTGAAGAAGGCCAGAGATCATCTCTTTTCTGTCCTCTTCTCCTTGGTATTGGTCCATGAGGAATCCGCTATTTTTAAGCTGCTCGGAGCTAATCTCGTTTCCAGTAAGCGTCCAATTCCTGGCCATGGCCTGACCAACAATAATGCTTAGAAAACCAATGCCCCCGGAGCTTGGAGTGAGGCCCACACGGTTGTGGTTGAAAGCGATAAGGCTTTTATGAGACGACACTCTAATGTCAGCGCCCAGCGCAAGCTCGCTTGCGATATCAAAGCAACCATCACCTAAGTCCATCAGAATGGTCTGAGGCAGGTGATACATGGCGTGCACAATTTTCTGAAGCTTTTCAGACATTTTTTGCAACTTTGATGCGCTCATGGAGGACAGGCGATTCTTGTCAATGCCTTCTGAGAAAAAGTCTGAGGCAGAGTTGATGAGAATACTTCTGATCTCCACTCTGTTTGACGCCCAGGCAAGGACCGACTCAAGCTCGAAAAGAGTCTCCAAGGTCACATACTGAGACTCAGGTTTAAAGGTGATTTCTAGATTTCTTGGGCCTTTGTGTAGGCCAACATTGATGGTGCTATAATTAAATAAAGCGTTCATTACCCCTTCCTTGGTTTAATGATTAAGGCTTCCTGCTCTAATATTCTTGAATGTCCAGAAGCAGAAGTCAAACCGCTTTTGAAAAAGTATAGATTACAAGAAGTTTCGAGAAGTTAGAGGGACAAGACCGCGCAAAACGGTAAGTTTTACGCGGTTGGTTTTGGTATTTAAATCTGGTTAGGCCTGGCCGTGCTCTTCGAGAAAGCGCTCGGCCCGAATGGCCGCCATGCAGCCAGTGCCAGCTGCGCTAATGGCCTGGCGATAGTAGGAGTCTTGAACGTCACCGCAAGCGAAAACGCCGGGAATATTCGTGTCTGGATGGCCGCCTTTTGTGACGATGAATCCGTGATTGTCCATGTCGACTTGCCCGTCTAGAAAACCAGTGTTCGGAGTGTGACCTATGCCCATAAAAAGGCCATCTGTCTTTCTTTCGCTTTTTTCGCCCGTCTTCGTATTCACTACCTGAATGCCGATAACACCTGTTTCATCGTGAAGGATTTCCTCGACTTCAGTGTTCCATACAAATTCAATTTTAGGGTTATTAAAAGCTCTGTCCTGCATTGGCTTTGAAGCGCGAAGCTCGTCTCTTCTATGAACTACGTGAACCATTGAGGCGAACTTTGTGAGAAAAGTCGCTTCCTCCATTGCCGTGTCGCCGCCGCCGACAACGTGAACAGTTTTGTCGCGGTAGAAAAAACCATCGCACGTCGCGCAGGCGCTGACGCCCTTTCCAATAAGCTCCATTTCATTGGCCAAACCTAAGTATTTGGCGCTGGCGCCTGTGGAGATAATGACAGTTTGAGCTTCCACTTTATGGCCGTTTGCGCATTCAATCAGGAACGGTCTCTTAGAGAGATCGACCTTCTCCACCATAGCGGCCAAATAGTCCGTGCCAAATCTCTTTGCCTGGGCCTTCATTTTATGCATAAGGTCTGGGCCCATAACGCCCTCTGGGAAGCCCGGAAAGTTTTCGACGTCAGTGGTGGTGGTCAATTGACCGCCTGGCTCAGAGCCTTCAATGACAAGGGGCTTTAGGTTTGCTCTTGCGCTGTAGAGCGCCGCTGTGTATCCAGCGGGGCCTGAGCCAATGATTACGACTTCTCTTTTTTCTGGTTGCATTGGTCTACCTTATTTATTTTTATTCTCTTTTCTTATTCTTGGTCCACGCCGAGTTTCTTTTTCACGTCAGCTGGGCGATCGTCTTCTTCAGGATGCATTTCATAATAGGCCTTCACGCTCATGAGATCGTCAGGGTTTTCGGCCTTTTCAGTCACTGTATATTGCTCGCCCGTCATGGCGCATTCATACTTATAAAACTTCTTTTCTTTTCTTCTTTTGGCCATGGTTCCTCCAAAAAATTATCCACGTAAAATCAGATGCTTATTTATAGATTAATTCTTGCGTCTAATCAAGGTCCTTTGATACCATACTCATATACTGTTCTTTTTATCTTTAATTATTGGTTATGAGAATTGGGCGCCGCGTTCTTTAGGGAGGAAGACTTGGTCAAAAATCTACAAAGATCATTGATAGTGTTTCTTCTCTGTCTTCCTGTTTATGCGGTGGACTACGCTGTGACCGTTCAAAGAGTTTCCAGGTCCGGTAAAACAGTTCTGCTCAACAAGGGCTATAACGACCAAATAGACGCTAAGGACTATGGCATTCTTCTCGTCGAGGCGCAGCTCTTGGACAAAAATAATAGACCCTATAGAAAGGTCTATAAGCCAGTCGCAAAGCTTAAGGCCGCCCAAGTGTCTTCCAACTCCTCGATCTGGGTCGCCTATAAAGTTCTTTATCCAGAGGCGCTCGTTCCCAAGGCCGACCTTCTTTTGCTAAATGAAGCTTCCCTTATGCAGGGCAGACGCAAACTGGAAATTGACAGAGAAACAGTTATAGACGACAGAGAAGAGCTTTCCAGTTCCTTAAAGCGCTCGCTTGTTGACGATGGCGAGGAGCTTGTCGAGAAAAAAGGGAAATACCTTTCAAGAGGAAGAGTCCATGGCAAACAGCGCTTTCAAGACAGCGATGTTCGGCTAGTCGACCTTGAAATATGGAAAGAAACTGTTCCAGGGACCATGAGCTATGAAGGCTTCTATAAAAGTCCCTACGCCAAGGACTTTTCTGAGCGCCTAAGAGTGCAAAGATTTGAAAAGATGGTGGCCATCTTCATGAAGAAGCGAAACGATCCTCGCTTCACTCTGGAAAAGCTTTATAAGGAACAGGAAAGAGACCCTAACGCTCCCCAATTTAAAAAAGCGCCGCTAGGAAATGATCTCTATGGGACCATTCAAGAAAATAATTATCTAGACCAGAGTCATAAAGAGTCCATGGCCCGCGACTTTCTTTCAAGAGGGGAGAATTGGTCGGCAGGGTATTCAGACGAAGAGCTCTCTGAGCTCCTCTATAACGTGGGAGCGCTTCGAGAGAAGGAGAGACGGGCCAAGGTGGGGGCCCAGCAATTTGATTATCAGGGCTATGGCTCCTTTGGCCTAAACCTGCTCAATAACGAAAACCTGGGAGATCGTGAAAACTCAGAGCAGAGCAAATATGATCTGGAGTTCGCTCTCGAATGGTTTGCGCTTAAACGAATTGAGGCCCTGAAAAGGTTCTCTTTGGAGGGGTCGCTAAGAAGGGCCAAGGACGCGGCAACAACGGGGGACTATAACGCCCTTATGACCGAGTACAGCGCCGCCTTTCAATTAAATTGGTACCCATTCAACCCGCCCAACACCATAGAGGGCAATATCGTCTACTTTGGGCTTTTGTTTCGCTATGGATGGGCCCAGCTTGGAAATCCCGAGCCTTGGAGAGAAGGGGAATTATTCCGTGGTCTCATTTCCTGGGCTCAAGGGCGGGATTAAATACAATTTTTCAAACGGCTATGGAGTCAGGCTTAATGCTGGGCTTGAAAATGTCCTGAGCGCAAGAATCATCCGAACTTCCGACGAGGGAGAACTGCCAGATCGCATCACCAGACTTGAAGGCAAATTATCAATTGGACTTAGTCGGTTTTTTTAGCTTAAACTAATACTATGAAATTATTGAATATTTTAATGGCAGTCCTATTTTCTGGCCTTTTTTCGGCCTCTCTTTGCGCTCTCGAAATTGACGAGAAGCTGACTCTAAGAATCATAAAGACCTCTGACTCCCGAAAAACTGTGCTGATAAACCGCGGTCAAGAAGACGGAATCGTAAAAGGCGATCACGCCAAGTTCTATCTGAGCGTCGGGGTCGTCGCTCGGGGCGTCGCCATCAAAATTTCACCCACTAGATCTGTGTGGTCGCTTTATCGACTTGTTAACGCCGACTACATCAAAGACGAGCAAGTGATGAAGCTTAAAATCACTGCGCCCGTCAATATCACTAAGGACGATAGCCGCGCGCTTGTTGGAGACGATGTCCCTCGATCGACCACTCGCGACCCACGCGACCTGGGCATTCCTCTAGCGGAGGGCGCCGAGGACTTGAATGAGATAGAAGGACTCGGCCAGCGCAGCGGCCTCGCCCAATGAGGACATGTCCTTTCTTGCGGCCAATCTTCTAAGCAAAAACAGAGAAGTCTTCGCGGGCCTTGCCTACGCTTCCAGAAGCGGGAAGACCCAATCTGAAAATAATAACGTGGAATACACTGGTCAAGACGCCTATATGCACTTAGATATTGGCCTTGAATATCATTTTAAAGAGGAGACTCAGTGGTATTCCCGTTTGTCTCTTATTGGCGCGGTGAGAGTCGCTCAATCTAGCTCATTTGCCTTTGAAGGTACTGAGGTCAAGGAAAACGCCTCGTTCTTTGGAGGAGGCGTTAATTGGTATCCCTTTGCCCGACCAAGCAAAGTCTTTAAAATCATACCTTTTGGTCAATTCATGTACTATATGGGAAGTGTGAAGTCGACCGTGGACAAAAAAGACGGAACGACCTACGCTAAAGAGCTTTCCGGCGCCATTAGCATGCTAGGGTTTGGGGCCGGGGTGAAGTATTACCTTCATAATGGCTGGGGCGCTGTCGCCAAAATCGAAATGAACTCTCGAGTTGACCAATTTTCTGAAGACACTGATGGCCAGTCTTGGAGCAAGTCAAGCGCGGGGCCTAGGATTAATCTTGCTCTTTCCTATCGCTTTTAGCGATAAAAGCTCTCTTTATCAGCTCTTTCATCCCTTGAGGACCTCTGGTGGAGAGGGCGGACAACCTTCTTAGAAGAACGTCTTCCTCCGTTCTTGGCAATTCATTGTCCACAATTTTGCTGATCACGTCCTGCGCAAGCATGGCCGGCATCACCATGCCCACTGCTGAAGGTCTTGAAAGAGGTCGAGCGCTGAGGCCCTTTTTAAAAGTCTCTCCACGCGCCTTAAAAAGCCTTTTGGTCACGTCTTCGGCCATAAGCCTAAACGTGGTGTATTTTCCGCCAATGACCACGTGAAGGCCAGGTTGGGGAGAGTATATTTTGTGTTTCCGAGAGACCTTGCCTCTGCTCTTGCCCTTTTCGGCGACTAAGGGGCGCACGCCCGCAAATGTGGAAATAATATGAGAGTGATGAATATTTGCGCTAGGAAAATACTCATTCACCGCGCTCAAGAGGTAGTTAATTTCCTCTTCGGTGGCCTTGATATTGAAAATGTCCTCTTCGGGGGCAAGGGCCTTTTCAGTGGTGCCAATGAGAATGGCCCCTCTTTGAGGAATCACAAAAATGACCCTGTTGTCAGAGGTCTGAAGCACCATCGGCGACGCAATTTTAAGAGCGTCCTCTTTTATCCAAAGATGACTTCCCTTGGAAAGAATCATCTTTGGCTCCCAAGGAAGATCAAGCTTTTTCATAAGCTGATCGGTGAAAGGCCCCGCCGCTATAATGAGATCTTTTGCTCTGAAATTCTGCCAATTCTCCCGTGAGGACGTCTTTTGTTCTGACCTTAAAAAGATCACCCTCTTTTTTTGCTGAAATAACTTCGGTGTAATTAAGGGCGCGCTGATTGGCCGCCCAAGGCGTCGTATACGCATTCGAGGGCAAGCTTGCTGTCTTCGACTATGGCGTCTGAATACACTCCAGCGCCCTTTTAGGCCATCTTGTTTGAGGCCTGGCAAGGCCTCTAGTGCCCGCTTAGCATTGAGTGTCTTTCTTTTTGGATTCTGAAAACCAGAGAGAAGATCATAGATAAAAAGCCCGACCCTCACAAAGAGAAGAGGCCACTTAGAGGTCTTGTAAACGGGAATGTAAAACATTTCCTCCTTGGTCAGCCTCGGAGCGAGGCGAGTCCAAAGATTTTTTTCATGTAGCGCTTCCCTCACGAGCATAAAATCAAAATTTTCTAGATAGCGTATGCCTCCATGAAGCATCTTGGAGCTTGATTGGCTTGTCTGAGAGCTAAAGTCGCCCTTTTCAAGAAGTAGGGCGCTCTTGTTCCTCAAGGAGAGCTCCCTAAAGACCCCCGCCCCCACGATGCCGCCGCCGACGATTATCGCGTCGTAAGTTATCTTTTGTTGACCCATACGATAGACCCTGAGCATATGACCTGGAATTGAGCTCCATCATTTTGATGAAGCTCTCCAAGTGGTGTGACATGGAAATTGATCCCAATAAGCGCGTTGCCTTTTGCTTGGCCCGCCTGGACGCGCAGCTTTTGAATGAGGGAGTTTTGGATGTCGACGAGACGAGGGACCTTAGGCCTTGTAAAGCTAATCTGGACTCAAGCTCTAGTATATTGTCTACAGGGCTTGATGCGGAAGCGGCATAATTCTGCCTACGTATTTGCTCTTGGCGCTTTTTGTCTTTTTGATAGTCAGGAAGACTGGAAATCAGCTGCTCCTCGAATGAGTGGGCCGCCTCAAGGGTCTTTGAGTCTATTATGGTGTTCTCACTTGCGATGGCAAGGTATTCAATGACATCGTAGTTCTCCAAGTAAGGAGTGGTGGAGACCAAGACTTCCTCTGGATCAATGTCCTCCTTATTTAGCTGAAAGTGATGGCTTCTGGAGTTATAGACAGTGTGCTTGCTCGCAAGACCGCTGTCATCAGAGCTATAGCTCTTAGGCGGCCTGACCTCTTCAGTTAGCCCCATAAATATTTCAACGTCAAAACGTCGAAGCTTATGGCATATGGTGATCGCAGAATATTCGCCCAATCTAGGAACCAAAAAGGAGCCTCGCTCTAAGCTTTTTCTCGCCATCTCCTCGTCTGACTCTTTGACGACTCCAAATTCCTTTAAAAGAGACAGGATGTCTTGAGCGTCTTCCTTATACTTGATGCCTTTAAGAGCAATTGAAAACGGAGGATTGCCTTCTGAGGCAAGGCTTGAGTAGTTAATATTTTTTGCGAACTTCTGTAGCTCTTGAAAAGTCTCAGGGGCCTTGTAGTCGCTTATAGCGGACTGCGAAAGGAGAGTCTTTTCCGGGCGGCCTTTCGGGCTTTCTCGCGCCCTGGGAGTTTTCCTCTTCTAGAAACGTCCGTAGTAGACCCCTGTTCTTCTGGAGAGTCATCGCTTTGGCGAAGTTTTGCTCACCAGTAAAATCTTCACTTGCTTCGAGGTCGTCCCCAAAATCATTATCAGTTTCAAAATTATCATTCGTCTCAAAATCATTATCAGTTTCAAAATCATTATCTGTTTCAAAATCATCATCAGACTCAAAATCATTGCCAGCTTCGAATTGCTCATTTGTTTCGAAGTCATTTTTAGAGCTAAAATCTTTTTGTGCGCCAAAGTCATCGTTGGACTCATGGCCAAAGTCTTCAGAGTCATAATTGGAATCTGAATCAAATTGTTCAGAGTTGTCATCAGTGTCAAACTCGTTCTCAAAACTTTGGTCTAAGTCTTGGTTTTCAAGCCCCTCGAAATCGGCGACGCCCTCATTGTCATGATTTGGTCTGAATTCTTCTGGGAGCTGGATGTTTGGGTCCGTCTTGGCGTCCATTAATGAGGAGTCGAAGTCTTCCTGAAGCTCTTCGTCCTCCTCGTGCTCATACTCCGATAAGTCCTCTATGCGAGTGATATCAGAATTATTTTTTTTATCGTCGCTCAAAAGTCAGCTCCCTAATTCATCACGCCCCGTGGCAGTGCTTAAATTTTTTCCAGAGCCGCAAGGGCATGGATCGTTTCTTCCCACCTTTACGGTCTTTCTTTGAGCTGGCGCTTCTTTCCTTGTTTGCGCCTCTTGATTTGCCTCCTGAGCTCTCTTGTGGGCCTCAAGTTGGGCCTCTAGCATGGCCTGTTGCTGCTTTTTGATCTCCTCAATTTCTTCAGGCGTATAAAGTCTTACGTTGAAAATTCTCTCAACAACGCTGCGACGAACCTGCTCTTTCATCTGCTCATAAAGGTAGAAAGATTCACGCTTATATTCGACTAAAGGGTCCTTCTGTCCGTACGACCTAAGATTGATCCCTTCTTTCAGATGGTCCATATTCAGAAATGGTCCTTCCATAGATGGTCGAATGTCCCAAGGAGAATCTCTCTCAAAGTGAGCTTGACTTGCTCGTCATCATGGCCTTCAAACTTCTTTTTGATTCCTTCCTTGGCCTTGGAGATTATATAGGTCGCAAGATCGCTATTATATTGATCAGAGCACTCCTGAAGCTGAAAGCTTCTCCTCAGAGTTAAACACCGCTTGAAAGCCCTGGTTAATGCCTTCCCAGTCCCATTCGTTTAGAGGGGCCTTTTTACTCTGGCCTGAAATTCTCGACGAACTGTCCAGCGACATCATTGATCATCTCCTGAAGGAGTTCCTCGTTTCCGTCATCATTGAGAATTTCTCTTCTCAATCTGTAGATGACCTTTCGTTGCTCGTTCATAACGTTATCGAAATCGAGAAGATGTTTACGAATGTCGAAGTTATGGCCCTCCACTCTTTTCTGGGCCTTCGCGATGGCGTTTGATATCATTTTGTGTTCGATCGGCTCGTCCTCTTTTAGGCCCATTCTTGTCATAAGCCCTTTGATTTTGTCCGAGCCAAATATTCTCATCAGATCGTCCTCAAGCGAGAGGAAGAACTTAGAGGCCCCTGGGTCCCCTTGACGTCCAGAACGACCTCTTAGCTGATTGTCTATTCGTCGAGACTCATGTCTTTCTGTGCCGATAATAAACAGACCGCCGGCGTCTTTAGTCTCTTGGGTAAGCTTGATATCGGTGCCCCGGCCGGCCATATTGGTGGCGATGGTGATGGCGCCTGGCTGACCGGCGTTTTGAACAATTTCCGCCTCGCGTTGGTGTTGTTTCGCGTTTAGGACTTCGTGCTTAAGGCCTGCCTTCGTCAGATATTGAGAAAGAATTTCAGAGGACTCAATGGCCACAGTGCCCACTAGGACTGGCTGTTTCTTTGCCGAGCATTCTTTTATTAATTCTGCCACGGCCTTGTACTTTGCCGCCTTAGTGGCGTAAATGACGTCCGCCATGTCCTTTCTAATGATAGGCTCATTTGTGGGAACGACTACGACTTCAAGATTATAAATCTTTCCAAATTCTTCCGCCTCAGTGTCAGCTGTCCCGGTCATTCCCGCAAGGCGATTATAGAGCTTAAAGTAGTTCTGAAAGGTGATAGAGGCGAGGGTCTGGTTCTCTTTTTTAATTTGCACGCCTTCTTTGGCCTCGACCGCTTGATGAAGTCCATCAGACCATCTAGATCCCTCTTTAAGCCTGCCTGTGAATTCATCGACAATAATGACTTTGCCGTCCTTCACGACGTAGTCTTTATCAATAGTAAAAAGGGCGTGGGCCTTTAGCGACTGATTCACATGGTGAAGAAGCTCAATATTTTGTGGGTCAAAAAGATTGCTGACATTGAGGATCTCTTGGACTTTCGTGACGCCCTCGTCGGTAAGCACTGCAGAATGAGACTTTTCCTCGACCGTATAGTGAGTCTCTTCTTTTAGGGTCGGGACGATTTTGTTCACTTTAATATAGAGTTCGGTGTTTCCCTCGCTGGGGCCAGAGATTAAAAGGGGCGTTCTCGCCTCGTCAATGAGAATTGAGTCGACCTCGTCCACAATACAGAAGTTATGCTCTCTTTGAACATAGTCGTCGAGATCGAACTTCATATTGTCCCTTAAATAATCGAAAGCGAACTCGTTATTGGTGCCATAGGTTATGTCTGCCTTGTAAGCGTCCTTTCTATCTTCATCGTCCATGTCGTGAACAATGCAGCCCACCGTGAGCCCCATCCACTTGTAGAGTTCTCCCATGTCCTCTGCGTCACGGCTAGCAAGGTAGTCGTTGACGGTGACAAGGTGCGCTCCTTCCTGGGTCAGCCCATGAAGATAAAGGGGAAGCGCGGCGGTCAGGGTCTTCCCCTCACCAGTTTTCATCTCAGCAATCTTGCCTTCGCTCAAGACTATTCCGCCTATAATCTGGACATCGTAAGGTCGCATTTTCATCACTCTCACACTTGCCTCTCTCACTGTCGCAAAGGCCTCCGGGAGGATGTCTGAAAGTGTGCTGCCATTTTGGAGCATTTCTCTAAATTTGGGGGTCTGCGCCTGAAGCTCTTCATCGCTTAGCGCTTTCATTTTAGGCTCAAGCGAGTTGATTTGTTTTAACAGGGGCTGAAGCTCCTTCATGTCCCTGTCCTGCTTGGTCCCAAAAATTTTTTTCATCACATTCTGTAACATTACTAACCTCTAAATATCGTAACTAACTATTCTAAAACAAAATAAAGCGGGTCCACCGCTATGCCATTGACTCTCACCTCATAGTGCAGGTGAGGGCCCGGTGGAGTAACCTGTGCTGCCCACTTTTGCGATAGAGTCGCCTCGGCGGACTTTCTGGCCATTTTGGGCCAGAAGCTTTTGAGCGTGGGCATAAATGGTCTCGATGCCATAGCCATGATCAATCTGAACAAAGTTTCCAAAGCCAGCTTTCTTGCCGGCGAAGGTTATCACCCCATCAGCGGGGGCGATAATGGGAGTTCCAAAAGGGGCGCCCACGTCAAGGCCTTCATGCATCTTTACTTTGCCAGCATAGGGGGACACGCGATGCCCGAAGTAACTTGTAATCCATCCAACTGAGGGAAGAATTGTCGGCGTGGATTTTAGTATGGAATTCTTGTCCAATAAATATTGGTCTAATTCATGTATACTATTTTCTAATTTTGAGACCGCGTTCTTTATCTTTCCAAATTTAAAATCAAACTCAGCGTATTCGCCCGAGAGAGTGAAGCTCTTTTTAATTAGATCGGACCACTGACGAGTTATCTTATACTGTTTGGTGAAACCGAGGTTGGCCGCAATCTTTTTATCGTATAGAGACTTGAGCTCTAAATAGTCGGGACTCGATTTAAGATGGGGAAATTCGAGGTCGAGTTCCAGCTGGGGGCGGTATGAGCCGTGGTCAGAGTTGGGGTTTCTTGGGGCCGAATCGGAAGAGGAGTGATCGTCCATGCTTTCCATATTTTCATTGCCGTCCATAATGGGAGCGGTCTTTTCAGCGTCCTCAATGCCGGTGATGACCCTGAGCTTCTTTTCGAAGGTGTGCACTCTTTCTATGTCTTCAGCAAGTGAGTTCATCTTCATCTGGAAGAGTTGGATTTGCTCTCTCAACTGGCGATTTTCAAGGTTTAAGTGTTTGTTCTCGTGGATCTGACCTAGGATTTTCCAATAGTCATAGAGCATAATCCCAATCAATATTGAGAAGATTACCAAGACAAATGTGAATGATCTGAAAAGAAGTCCCGGAATTTTAAAGGATTTTACCCCTTTGTCCTTTTCCGGAATAACCATCACTGTATAATGCTTGTCCAATGCATAGCTCCATCGCGTTAAAATCAAAGGCCCCTTGTCCATGGGACATTTCTTAACTAAATAAGAATATGAGCTATTTTAAAGTCCAAGGAGGAAGAAAGCAATCGGAGAATTGGGCAATTAGCCATCAAAATGGAGTCAAAAACTCTCTTATTTAGCGAGGGTCGATGATGACTGAAATATTATCTTGGCCACCATTCGCATTCGCTTGAGTGATTAACTCGGACACCGCTGAGTCGAGATCGTCCTGAATGGCCAAGGCCGGCTCGGGAATATGTTTATTCACGATATAAAGAATGTCCTCGTCAGAGACTTTTCCATGCAGACCATCAGAGCAAATCAGGAATAGATCATTTCTTGAAACTTTGTAGCTGTAAACATCGACCTGAATCTCAGGCTCAAAGCCCACGGTCCTAATCAGAACATTTTTTTGGGGGTCGGCCTTGGCGCCTTCTCGGTCATAGAGCCCCATATTTAATTTTTCCTGAACAAGGGAATGGTCGCGTGTCATCTGGTAAATCTTCTTCTTTGAGATCATGTAAGTGCGGGAGTCCCCCACATTGGCAATATTGATATGGGCGCCTTCAAAAAGTAATGGCGCTTATGGTGGTGCCCATTCCTTTTAGGTCTTCGCTTTCAGCTCCTCTTTCAAAAATGGACTGGTTCACATGGAGAATGGAGTTGGTGAGAAGTTTACTTTGCTCTCCATCCTTCGAAATTATTTTCAATATACTCAGGCAGAAGCTTTGCGGCCATTTGTGACGCGATATCACCGCCATTATGTCCGCCCATACCGTCTGCCACAGCAAAGAAATGCCGTTTAGGATAAAGGCAGATAGAGTCTTGGTTGGTCTTTCTTTTGCGCCCAATATCTGTGGCGCCTGACGAGATTATAGTCACTTTCGTCACTCCTCATTATAAATTCAATTACTTCATTATACCCGAGTAGAGATTTTGAGCAAAAGTTTTTATCCCGCTTATAGCGTGTTCTTGAGCGTTTCTGTTTGGAGCCAAAGCGACACCGATTTGTAAATACTCAAAAACTTTTGAAATCAATGCGACATTTAGGTTACAATAAAAACGAAACTGGCCGAATAGGGCCGATTGAGCATCTTTGAAATTACGCTTTATAACTGTTGAACTATTGTTGGAGGACTTCCCATGAGCGGCATTAATATCCAGGACTTTATTGAAAAGAATTATTCCAAAGAGGACTTCTCTCATCTGCACTGGAGCGGAACGTTTCAGGAGTATGTGGATCTTGTTCAAAAAAATCCGTCCATATCCAGGAACTCCTTTCAAAGAGTGCACGATATGATCATGTCTTACGGGACATCGACTTACACCGAATATAAAAAAGAAATCACAAGATACCACTTTTTTGACGATCCCATGGACAATGGAAAGGACGCAATTTTTGGAATCGATGTTCACCTGATGAAGCTTGTGAACTTTTTTAAGTCTGCCGCTCAAGGCTACGGGACCGAAAAAAGGGTGCTTCTTCTTCATGGCCCGGTAGGTTCGGCAAAGTCGTCAATTTCAAGGCTTCTGAAAAAAGGTCTAGAGCGATACTCTCGCACGGACGAAGGCGCTCTCTACACTTACGAATGGGTCGACGATGAAGCGAGCGATATCCTGGGAGGCTCCAAGCGCTTCCCAAGCCCAATGCACGAAGAGCCTCTGAAGCTTGTGCCATTGACGTTAGGCAGAAGTTTCTTGGACGAGCTAAATCAAAAATAGCGACGGCCCTTATAAAATAAAAATTAAAGGGAATGTGAATCCCGCCTGCCGTTTTATCCTGTCCGAGTATATGCTCAAATATGATGGGGACTGGAACGAGGTCATGAAGCATATTCGTGTTCACAGACTTCTTCTAAACTGAGAAAGACAGAATCGGCATCGGCACATTCCAGCCAAAAGACGAAAAAAACCAAGACTCCACAGAGCTGACAGGCGACATTAACTACAGAAAAATCGCTCTTTATGGCTCAGACTCCGACCCTCGAGCGTTTAACTTTGATGGTGAATTTAATATCGCAAACCGCGGAATCGTGGAGTTCATCGAGATGCTTAAACTCGACGTGGCCTTTCTTTACGATCTTCTAGGGGCCTCTCAAGAGCAGTCCATTAAGCCTAAAAAGTTCTCCCAAACAGACATTGACGAGGTCATTTTAGGGCACACAAATGAGCCAGAGTTTAGAAAACTTCAGTCAAACGAGTTTATGGAGGCCTTGAGGGACAGAACAGTCAAAATTGATGTTCCGTATATCACTAGACTTGATCAAGAGATCCGCATCTATGAGAAAGACTTTAACGGCGACACCATCCCTCATATGCACATCGCTCCTCACACCCTTGACATGGCCAGTATGTGGGCGATTCTAACTCGACTTGAAGACCCTAAGAAGGCCGATCTAACTAAGCTTCAAAAGCTAAAACTTTATAATGGCAAGACTCTTCCAGGATACAATGAAGACAATGTTAAAGAGCTTCGCAAAGAGGCGAATAGAGAAGGTCTTGATGGAATATCTCCAAGATACATTCAGGACAAAATTTCAAACGCTCTTGTTAAAAACGCCACGGCCGGATGCTTGAATCCATTTATGATTTTTAATGAGCTTGAATCAGGGCTAAAGCACCATGCCCTCATCAATTCTCCTGAGCAGCTTGATCACTATAGAGAAATGCTTGCTGTCGCTAGGCAAGAGTATGAGGACATTGTGAAAAATGACGTGCAAAAAGCGATTAGCGTCGATGAAACGGCCATTCAAACTCTTTGCGCGAACTATATCGACAATGTCAAGGCCTACACCCAAAAAGAAAAAATCCGCAATAAATACTCTGGCAAAATGGAGGAGGCGGACGAGCGTTTCCTGAGGTCCATTGAAGAAAAAATTGACATCCCTGAATCTAGAAAAGACGATTTTAGAAGGGAGATTATGAACTATATCGGAGCTCTTGCGATCGAAGGAAAGCAATTTGATTATAAAATGAACGAGCGCCTTCATAGAGCGCTTGAGTTAAAGCTTTTTGAAGACCAAAAAGACAGCATCAAGCTTACGACTATTATCTCAAACGTGGTCGACAAGGCGACCCAAGAAAAAATTGATGTTATTAAAACGAGAATGATGAAAAACTTTGGCTACTGCGAGATATGCGCCACTGACGCGTTGAATTTTGTCGCAAGTATTTTCGCCAAAGGCGATTCAATCAAGTCCTAAGGAGTTCAGTTGGATCATCCAATAAAAAGGGACCACTCTCGATTTAGAAAAATCGTAAAGGGAAAGGTCCGAGACAACTTGCGCAAATACGTCTCCCAAGGGCAACAAATAATACCCAAGGGAGACGATAAATTTACCGTTCCAATGCCAAGCATTGATATCCCGCGTTTCCGCTTTGGGGACAAGTCCCAAGGGGGAGCAGGCCAAGGGCAAGGCGAGCAAGGCGATCCTGTCGATGGGGAGCCCGGCGAAGGCGCAGCCCGGCGAAGGAGAGGCCGGAGAAGGCGAGGGCAATAAAGAGCTTGAAGTTGAGATGGGAATTGATGAGCTTGCTAAAATTCTTGGCGAGGAGCTCGAGCTTCCTAAAATCGAGCCAAAGGGCAAAAAGCAAATCGCCTCCACTGTGGACAAATACACGTCTATTGGAACAGTGGGGCCTGACTCTTTAAAGCACCTTAAAAGGACCTATAAAGAGGCCTTGAAGCGGCAAATGGCGACTGGCATCTACGATCCCAATAACCCCAGGGTCATTCCCATAAAAAAAGACTATCGCTACAGAAGCGCCGACACCAAAGTCGAGATGGAAAACTCGGCGGTGGTGATTTATATGATGGACGTTTCTGGCTCAATGGGGGAAGAGCAAAAGGAAATCGTGCGCACAGAGTCCTTTTGGATCAATCTCTGGCTCAAAAGTCAGTACAAAGACATTGATATTCGCTATATCATCCACGACGCAACGGCGAAAGAAGTGGACGAGCACACTTTCTTTAGAACAAGAGAGTCTGGGGGAACCCTTATTTCCTCCGCCTTTAAATTATGCAAACATATTATAGACACTGACTACGACCCAAATGAATGGAATATTTATCCATTTCATTTTAGCGATGGAGACAACTGGTCTGCGGACGACACGAAGCTCTGTTTGAGCTTATTAGACGATTCATATTCTGCCGGCCTCCAATATGTTTTGTTATGGACAGGTGGAGAGTCGTTATGGTTCGGGGCAGTTCTATAAGGACTTAAACGCCAAGTACCATCAGGACCATGAAAAAGTGACTCTTTCAAAAATCAAGAACAAGGAAGCTATCCTTGATTCTATCAAGGACTTTCTGGGCAAAGGGAAATAGCATGTTGAGAACGAAGCCAATTAGTGGAGAACTGCTCAAGCTGCAGCAAGAGATTCAAGGGTACGCTGACGAGTTTGGCCTCGATTATTTTGATCAAGTCTTCGAGATGTGTGATTACGACACAATTAATATCCTGGCCGCTCAAGGAGGCTTTCCGATCCGCTACCCGCACTGGAAGTTTGGGATGGACTATGACCAGCTATCAAAAGGCTATAGGTTTGGGATCCAAAAAATTTATGAAATGGTCATCAATAGCGATCCCTTGTTACGCCTACCTCTTGGAGGTGAATAACTGGCTTGATCAAAAACTTGTGATGGCCCACGTTTATGGACACAATGATTTCTTTAAAAATAACGCTTGGTTCTCGAACACCAACAGGAAAATGATGGACGTGATGGCCAATCACGGCACTAAAATCCGACGCTATATGGAAAAGTACGGACAAGACCGCGTTGAAAACTTTATCGACAGGGCGCTGTCAATCGAGAACCTTCTAGATATCAATCATCTGTTTGAGACGAGTGAAGTTCTGCAAAGCCGAAAGCAAAAAGAGGCGATGGCCCAGGCCGAGGGCGAAAATGGAGGCTACGCCTTTGATGATCGCTCAAGCGCGCTAAAAAGCTTTATGAGAGGGCAAGACAAGATCAAGAGCTCTCCCGAAAAAGAGGTGGAGGAGGTCGTGGCGGAAAAAAATGTCGCTCGCGGAGAGAGAGACATTATGCGCTTTTTGATTCAATACGCGCCAATCGAGGAATGGGAAGCTGACATTATTGGGTGCCTCAGAGAGGAGGCCTATTACTTTCTTCCTCAAAGGTTGACGAAAATAATGAATGAGGGCTGGGCGAGCTACTGGCACTCGACCATCATGACCACAAGAGCGATGAACTCAAATGAGTTTGTCGACTTCGCGGACAAACATGCCGGCGTCATGGTCATGAGCAAACAGAATATAAACCCTTATAAAATAGGAATTGAGCTTTTTAGAGACATCGAGTATCGCTGGGACACTGGCCGATTCGGCAAAGAATACAACGAGTGCCCTTCGCTCCATGAAAAAGAAAATTGGGACACAAAGCTAGGAAAGGGCAGGGAGAAGATTTTTGAAGTGAGAAAGTCCCATAATGACATTTCTTTCATTGACGAGTTTCTCACCCCCGAATTTTGCAATCGACAGCAGCTCTTTACCTATAAGTTCAACCCCCGAAGCTCCAGAATGGAAATAGACACTAGGGACTTTGAGGCGATCAAACAAAAGCTTCTGACGCAGCTAACAAACTTCGGTCAACCAGTTATAGCGGTCGAAGACGCAAACTATATGAATCGCAAAGAGCTCCTTTTAAAGCATCAGCATCAGGGCGTTGATCTTGACATGCAGTTTGCCCATCAGACCATGAGCAATATTTTTGCGATCTGGAAAAGGCCTGTTAATTTGACCACGACCTACGAGGACAAAGAGGTCGTTTTCCATTTTGACGGCAAAGACCTCAAGCACCTTAATAAATAAAGAAGTCCGAATGTGAGAACGAGCCCTAAGGCCAAGCTAGCGCCTGGTCCTGGGCCATCGTCTTCGATCTTGGGCCTTGTCTTTGATGGTTCCCATGGGGCCAAAAAGAGGCAGGAAATCGCAGCCTCCCGCGGCCTCATGGGGGTAAAGATAGGTGACGCCCCGAATGTCGTCATCGCCCAGCCACTCCTGTTTCTTTCCGCCAATTTTATAATACATGAGATTAAAAGAGTATTCGCTATGGCCGAGGCCTATGCTATGCCCGAGCTCATGGGCGATGGTGGCGATCTTTTGGGAGTTGTCCACAGAGGAAACAGCGCTATCGTTTCTCGCATTTATTAGAAAGACCGATTTGCAGGCCCCTCCATCGCAGTCGTTTTGCGCGCTTCCTAAGGTGTTGGCGCTTGAGAAGGCGGCGGCGTTGCAGCCCGCGAGAATGGTGTTCCCGGGGACCATGCCTGAGTCCAGAGATCTCTTGATGAGTCATGCCGGAGACATCTATATCGCCCACGGCCTGGACATTTAAACTTAAGTCCGCGCTTGCGACAGCGTTCCAGTAGTCATTGACGGCATCTTTAATAAGGTCTCGAAAGCGCTCGGTGGAAAAACCGGCGTTTGAGCAGTCCGTTTTAGCAATGAGCACGTCTATTTCATTTTTTGAGAAGCCCTTGCCTGTCAGATTCAAAGTAAATGACATGGCCATTAGAGGGAAGAGAACAAACGCCATTAAAACTTTCATCATAGATACCAATTGTAGGTGAGGAGGTAATTAAAGGCCCTGATTCTCCCAGTCACGAACATTCATGATATTAAAGTCCAGACGCAATGACCTTTGAGGCCTAATAAAAAATTCGCCTCCAAGGTCCAGGGTCGAGTAATAGCTTGTCTTTGTCCCCGATGGAGCGTCAAATTCTTGGTAGTCCTCCCCATTTTTTAATGTGACCGTGCCGCCTTCGCCCGGTTATTGTGTCCCAGTAAGTGCTTAGGCCATAGCGAATAATAAAATTTTGCAGCAGGACATAGCTAAAATCATAATGCAAGAAAATGGTCCTTCTCTTGCTTCCCTCAGGATTGTCTGTATAAAAGGCAGCCCCGACTTCAGGCATAAAATAATGTGGACCTGCAATATGAAACTGCTGACCGTAAAAAAAGTAAGGGTTTAAGTCAAATAATCGAGTGGAGCCGGAGTCGTTGACTTGCGCCTTTCCAAAATAGGGCACATAAGTGCCGGCGCCCAAGAGGTGGGCCCCAAAAGCGGGAGCGCTGAGGCTAATAGCTATAAACGCCGCTTTCCAAATACTCATGAACTAGCGCCTTGTAATGGGCGGACAATTTTTCGGTTAATGGTCTCTCCTCGCGCCTGGTCGCGTATATTTTGCCGTCAAGTTTATACACAGGCATTATGCCTTTGGTGCTTGAGGTTATAAAAATCTCGTCGCTGTTTTTTAGCTCATCAACTGAAATCACAGTCTCCTCGTAGGCGAAAGACTCCTTCTGGCAGATCTCAAGCACTTTTTGACGAGTGATGCCCTCCAAGAGGCCGTTTTTTGGATGGGGAGTTCTGATCACTCCGTCCTTGACCGTCCAAATATTAAAGGTGCTTCCTTCAGTAATATTGCCCTCAATATTGGCCATCACAGCGTCGTCCGCGCCTAGAGAGCGCGCCTCTTGGACCGCTAAGACATTATTAAGATAGTTCCCGCTTTTGGCGTTAGGGTCCAGTGTTCTGCGGTCGTTCCTAGGCCTTTTAGCAATTACCAAGTTAAGGCCTTGCTCGTAAAGGGAGTCTGGATAGACAATGTTTGGCTTTACATAGATTACGATATTTTGTTTGAATTCGCCAGGCCCAATATTCAGCTCGCCCTCGCCGCGGGTGATAATGACGCGAACGTAAGCGTCCTTAATTTGGGACTCTCTCGCCGTCTTGAGGATCATCTGAATCAGCTCACCGCGAGAAATCTGAAGGTCCATATTGATAAGGGAGGCCGAATTCCATAGGCGATCTAAATGCTCATCGAGAAAAAGAAACGAGCTGTCCTTTGAATAGGTCACTTCATAGATCGAGTCACCAAAAAGAAAGCCTCTATCAAAAACTGAAATTTTGGCCTCTTTTGGGCCGAGAATCTGACCGTTAATATTTATGCAGGTGGACATGTATGCTCGTATCTTAATTTCTCTTGAAGAATATTAGACGAATATTAGTGGAGACGATACGACCCGACAAGTCGAAAGTGTATGCTAGTTTGCGCGTTTGGGGTTGGCGAGGCATTAAGATCGATTTCCTGGTCCTCCAGCTCCTCAATGGTCTTTTGATCTATAAATACCTGGCTCTTCAATGGGCTCTGGCTCAAAAGATGAGGAGTAGGCGCCACCAGGTCCTCAACTTCCTCAAAGACTTTCTCTTTTCGCTTTATAAGAGCTGAGAAGTCCTCCCAGAGAAAAAGCTGTTGTCTGGTCCAACATGAAAAAGCGTCTTGCTGTCTGCAGGCTTTGTCCGCGTAAAGAGCGGCCTTTACAAGATCTCCGGTGGCAAGAGCATTATAAGAGTAGAGCTGATTGACTTCCAGCGCCTCTGAATTTTTGCTGCCAGCGATGACTCGCTTTCAACTTCTTTATGGCCTTTTTATGCTCTCCAGCTTTGGTCAAAAAGGCGGCCTCGAGGGTGAGCTTATTGGAAATTTCCCCCGGGCGAGCCTCGAGCCTTGAGGCGTATCTTGCGCCTGCGTCCCATTGATTTAATATCCAGGCGGTCGGAGTGATCCTTTCCAGGGCGTTTTGAGAATTGTTTTTTCTTTTTAACGCCAATTTAAACTGGGCATATGCGAGCTCATATTTATTCTGGGCGAGCAAGATATTGCCTTTGATATTTTCAGAGTTGGGCGTGGAGAGGTCCTCGATGAGATTCGTAGGCCTTCACGATCTGAAGGTCCCTAAAATAAAGCAGACCCAAAAGCTCTCTAGTCCTGGGGTTTTGGAAGGCCTCCAAGGAGAGGTACTTCGTTCGGGGAAAGATGACCTCTTGCTTATTGAGGTAGAGGGCAAGCTTCATAAAAAGCCTCATATTATCGACACTCTCATTTTCTATTGAGACCCCTTCCAGAGGCCTTGCCGCTTTTTCCGTCTCCTGTTCGAGTTTTAAGTCCAAAAGGGAGCGCATCCAAACAACGCCATTTCTTTTGCCGGCCAAAAATTTCTGGCAGCTATTCCAGGAGGTCTCGGCCTGGGCGGCGCGATTCAATATGATTAGGTTCAAGCGTTCTTAAAAGGCATACATTGTCTTGGTGAGCGAAGTCTTGCAGCTCTTTTTTGGCGAGATACTCAAGACTTCTTTTGTAGTCGCCCTCAATAAAGTGCAAGATGCGCGAGATATCGGTACTGGATAGGCCTTGAAAAGTCTTCAGAATACTGGGTTTGCAATAGGCGAATCTTGGCGCTTTCGAGATCGCCATTAATTATGTCTCGCTTGATGAGGGCCAGCTTCTTTGAGACCTCTATTTTTGACTGAAGCTCGCGATTAAGCTGATTCTCCGTTTGGCTTCCATCACTTTCAGGGTACTCAAACTCCCCGCGGCGCTCGCGCGTATAGGTTGTTTTAAGTTCTGGTCCTGTTTTTTCCCAGGCCGATAGAACCTGAGCAAAAAGAACCGGTAAAAGGAGTAATTTCATCATCTTATTCAACTTATCGTTTAATTTTGTCGATAGTTGAGTAAGAGGTTTATTTAAATGAAGCCAGTGATTTTAATTGCCCTATTCATGTGCGCGGCCGCGCAGGCGCTGACCCCGCTCCAGGGGCTGATAAAGGGCGACGTGCGCGAGGTGAAGCAAGTGGACCCTCTGCGAGGCCTCTTTTCCAAAGACTTTTACACCGGGCTTGAGCTAAACGAGGCCCAAAGAAGCAAAATTGAGATGCAAAAGGCGATCTATGGACTTGGCTCGGGTTTGGCAAACAAATGCAAGCTTCATAGGTATTACACCTATGACAGTGTGTGGAGCGAACAAACAGCAAAGAGAAGCATTGTCGCGACTCTTCAATATATCGGAATTGATGTCGCATCTAAGGCGATCGCTCGCTACGCCAAAGACTTTGATCTTAGCGAGGAGGAATTTAAGCGTCTAACAAACAACTTGATCGTGAACACTTGCTCAGAAAATATTAGCGTTTATAGCAAGAAATTGATCCGCAATAATTTGACTAAGCTATGGCAAGAGGGAAGCGAGTTTGAGTCCGCCCATCGTTCGGCGATTCGCCTTATGTCGCAAGCGGTGTGCTAGAGAAAACAAACTCCTACGAGTCTAAAAAACGAGAGTTTAACTTTGCCATTAAAAACTTCAGGGACTTTTGTTCATGGGACGGGGACGTGGACAACTATAGGATGCTTGCTCCTTACTTAAGAAACCCGTTTCTCATGGCCATGGTCTTCACCCAGCTCCTGGAAAAAAAACTTGCTTACAGCCCCAAGGAGAAGACAGTCGTCGCAAAAGACGTGAAAGGAAAAAGTCTCGTCGCATGCGAAGACCTCCTATGCAGGCAAAGAGACCACGCGGCCTTTCATCGAATCTTTCCTCGAATGGTCGGAAGCGTAGACTTGACCGATGACCTTGAGACTCTTTATTGCGGCCACTTTCGGGATGTCACTCTTAAAACGAGAGGCGCGCCCAATAAAATAAAGAAATGGATTAATCATCAAGGGCTCAGAGGAAGGCGTGATCGCCCCCTTGAGTTTTCTGGCGCTGCTAAGCGGAGTGCCTGACTTCTTTATGTCCGCAGAATGTGTATAGTGACATTGCAAAAATGCATTCTCAGACCATAGAGAAAAAGTGGGACAAATGGGCGAAGGGCCAGACAGACCAATTGGTATTGGACCTTCTTTACGAAGAGTCTCTGTATGTGGACCTTGCCCGCGCGACCATTGAAGAAGAGGCAAGACCAGACGCTGGACTCACCTTTGACTTCACTTTGGGGGAGCTTGACCGGGAGTTGAAAGATCGTGGACAAGTTGAGCGCCAAATTTAGCTGAGCCTGCCTGAGAAGTACCTCGCCTGGCTCAAGAGATCTTACATATCGGCCAATAATAAAAGCGATTATGCTGAGATGAAAAAAATTAAGGGCATGTTTAAGGCCTATATTGAGGCGCAGCTTCAAGAAAAGAAAAATTACTTTGAGACTCCAGTTTGGAATAAGAATTTTCTGAGATTATCGCCAACGAACTCATTAGAAGGCTCGCTCTCACAGACGCGAAACTCTATGATGATTTGTCCCCAGAAAATGATTGAAGTGCCCATTAAGTTTCGTTTTGGGCTGTTTGCTATGAAGTATCTAAGGGACAAATTCAAAGCTAAATCCCAACTCGCGCCTTGACTTTTTCAAGACAGCGCCCACATTGTAAATAATCTTTTTTAAAAGCCCAAAACCACAAGGATCATTGTGAGCAAAAAGAACTCAGATCGGCCAGGAAGCTCATGGCAGCTCAGCCAACTAAAAATCAAACAGACCTAAAACTTTAGAGGGAGAAGTCTCTGGCCCCTGAAGACCAAGAAGAAGTCTTTGAGGAGCTTCAGAGTCAAAAGGAAAGGCTAGACCGGTTCCCAGGAAGAAACAGCCTCAGAATCGAGCAGAGGCCGAACAAATTGAGATTTTGGAAGATCTTCTGCCTGCCGTAAGGGGAGGCACAGACCTTACGGTCTCAAAAGGCATTGATCCTCTTCGGCAATATATCAAAGAAATCAGTCGCTATAAGCTTCTCTCCTCCTGAGGAGGAAAAGAAGCTTGTGACCCAGCTAAATGAGACTGGAGACTTGGAGACGGCCAAAAAACTTGTGGTCGCCAACCTTAGGCTTGTCGTTAAAATAGCCATGGAATACCGCAGCGCCTATAAGAACGTTATGGACCTCATTCAGGAGGGAAATATCGGGCTCATGAAGGCCGTCTCCAAATACAACCCAGAAAAGGGGGCAAAGCTCTCTTACTACGCAAGCTGGTGGATTAAATCGTATATTCTAAAGTTTATTCTCGACAATTTTAGGCTTATTAAAATTGGAACCACTGCCGAGCAAAAGAAGCTTTTTTATAATCTAATGAGAGAAAAAGAGCGGCTTCAAAACCAGGGCATTGAGCCTGAGCCCAAGCTTTTATCTGAAAACCTTGGAGTAAGTGAAAAATCCGTCAAGGAAATGGACATGAGGTTGAGCTCCAGTGGAGCAGAAATGAGCCTTGATCAAAAGCTTACCCATGAGCCTGGTAGTGGGAGTTTATTAGAAACTCTTTCAGGTTCGGATATTCCTATTGACGAGACATTAGGCGAAATGGAATCGCTTGAAATCTTGGAAGAGCAATTAAATACTTTTCTAGAGGGTCTCAAGCCCAGGGACAAGGAAATCTTTAAAAAGCGGCTTCTAAGCGAGGTGCCTCCAAGCCTCCAGTCCATTGCCGACGATTATGGGGTTTCACGAGAGCGAATTCGGCAGATTGAGGCCAGACTCCTCGAGAAATTAAAGGTTTACATGTCCGATTATTTGGGATAAAAGTACGCACAGTTTGAATCAGAAAAGATTGATTTTAGGTCAACCTTCTCTCGGTTACAAAGGAATATTTGTTACTTGGAAAGGAGAAAACAATGCTAACAAAAGAACAAACAGCAGAAATCGTTAACAAATTTGGCGGTAGCGAAAAGAACTCCGGCAAAGCGGAAGTTCAAATTGCGCTTATGACCGCAAGAATTTCTTACCTTACTGACCACTTTGGGTCTCACAAGCTTGATCACCACTCTAAAAGAGGTCTGATGAAGCTTATTGGTAGAAGAAGAAGAATGCTTCGCTATCTAAATGGCAAAGACGAGGCCCGCTACAAGGCCGTTATTAAAGAGCTTGGCCTAAGAAAGTAATTATATCAAAACCAAAAGGGAGTCGTAAGACTCCCTTTTTACTTTTAAAAGGGCCCTATTCTTTACTAGAATTTCCACAAATCAAGAGAGGCGTTTTGAAGGCCGATTTAAAGGATATATGGATTAGAAAGCTCAGGCATTTTTGATCTTTATATCTTTTAAACCCGCCCAAGACCCTCCTTGTTAAACATTAATTGCGTTTGATTTAAACGTGAAAGCTTCAAGCGTTGAAAACGTTCAAGGAGACATCATGTTGAACAACAAAAAAGAATTCACCATTAATTATGGTGGAAAAGAAGTCACTTTGGAAACAGGCAGACTCGCTAAGCAAGCTGACGGTTCAGTTTTCGTCACTTGTGGTGGAACTCAGGTTCTTGTCACTGTCGTGAGCGCCCACGAAGTTAAAGAAGGCCAGGACTTCTTTCCTCTAATGGTCGATTACAAAGAAAAATTTCCAGCTGTGGGCAAATTTCTTGGCGGATTTATGAAAAGAGAAGGGCGTCCTTCAAATGACGAAATCCTTCTTATGAGAATGATCGACAGACCGCTTAGACCTCTTTTTCCAGAGGGATATCTTGCTGAAACTATCGTCATGGCCCAAGTTCTTTCTTTTGACGGCGAGAATGACCCGCAAGTTTTAGCTGGACTTGGCACAACTGCCGCTCTTGCCATCTCTGATATCCCTTTCGCCGGACCCGTGGGATTCTGTAAAGTCGGTAAAATCGACGGCAAGCTCGTGCTTAACCCCACAATTGAGCAAATGAAAAACACTGACATTGAGCTTGTCCTTGCGGCCTCTAAAAACGCCATTCTTATGGTCGAGGGAGAGGCAAATGAGGTTTCAGAGGACGAGATGATGGAGGCCCTTAAATTTGGCCATGAAAGCATCAAAGAATTTTGCGATCTTCTAGACACCATGACAAAAGAGGCCGGCAAACCTAAGAGAGATTGGGACGCTCCAGTCGCCAATGAAAAACTCAATTCCAAAATGAGCGACTACAAAGAAGATGTGCTAAACGCGCTTAAGATCAATGAGAAACAAGCTCGCTCTGCGGCCATTAAAAAGATCACCAAAAAGGCCGCCGATGACATCGAAGCGAACCGCGAAGCGTTTGGCGTTGCTGAAGGCGAAAGCGCCGGAGCTGCCGCTTATCAAGGCGTGGACAGTCTTGTTTATAACATCATGAGAAACGATATCCTAGATAACGGCAATCGTATCGCGGGACGGGCCTTGACGGAAGTTCGCGAAATCGAAACAGAAGTGAGCGTTCTCAAAAAACCGCACGGATCATCGCTGTTCACTAGAGGGGAAACTCAAGTTCTTGCCACTGTCACCGTGGGCGGAAAAGAAGGCGAGCAGATGAAAGACAGCATCTATGGCATTTCTTATGACAACTTCTATCTTCACTACACTTTCGCTCCATACTCTGTAGGTGAAGCAAGAGGCTATAGAGGTGTCGGTCGAAGAGAAGTTGGACACGGAAACCTAGCTGAAAGAGCAATCAAGAAAATGATGCCAGACGCGGCTGACTTTCCTTATACAGTAAGGATTAACTGTGAAGTTACTGAGTCTAATGGCTCAAGCTCAATGGGATCTGTTTGTTCAGGCTCTATGGCGTTAATGGACGCGGGTGTTCCTCTTAAAAAACCTGTCGCAGGCGTTGCGATGGGACTTATTAAAGACGGAGACAAATACCAAATTCTTACTGACATTCTGGGCGATGAAGATCACCTGGGGGATATGGACTTTAAAGTCGCCGGCACTACTGACGGCATCACTGCCATCCAAATGGACATTAAAATCGAAGGCATCACAAATGAGATTTTCTCTAAAGCGATGTCGCAGGCCAAAGAAGGCAGACTTCACATTCTTGGCGAGATGGCGAAGACAATCTCTACCGCAAGACCTGAGTTTAAAGAAGGTGTTCCGCAAATCAAGTCTACGATGATTCCTAAGGACAAAATCGGCGCTCTTATCGGGCCTGGCGGAAAGAACATCAAAGCGATCCAAGAAGAATTCCAAGTTTCAATCGAAATTACAGAGGAAGGAATGGTCAAAGTTCTTTCTTCTGATCCGCTCGTTCTTGATGAAGTTATCAATCTTATCGATATGCAAATAACGGGGCCAAAAATTGATGGCGTCTATCCCGCAAAAGTCGTGACTATCAAAGAATACGGAGCGTTTGTTGACATCGCTCCAGGCGTGTCTGGACTTGTTCACGTAAGCGAGCTTGCTGAAGAGCGCGTGAAAGACGTTAATGACTACGTTGCTGAAGGCGACACTATTGACGTTAAGGTTCTTGAGGTGGACCGCTTTGGCAAAATCAAGCTTTCCGCTAAAGCGGTTAAGCCGCTATCGCCTAAGAAATAAAAAGGCGATATGGGCGTAACGCTTAAAGAAACACAGATTTTAAAATCTTTTGAAAAGGGACCTGTTCGCAGGTCTCTTTTTGATAATGGGGCCGTCTCTCTCTATCACCATTTTAAGGGGATGGAGAGCGCTTGCGCCAATCTTTACTTTCTAGCGGGCTCCATTTTTGAGTCCGAGTCAGAAGAGGGCATTGCGCACGTTATTGAGCATATGCTTTTTAAAGATGAAGGCTCCAACGATCTTGTTAAAGAGCTTGAAAGGGAAGGGGCGCAGGTAAACGCCTACACTTATAAAGAGTATGTCTGCTTTGAGCTCGATTGCCCCAGCGAGCTTCTTCCTCGCTTTCTTCCCAAGTTTTTGAGCCTTTTCTTAAGTCCCATCCTTCAAGGAAAAAGATCTCCAGCTTGAAAAGAAGGTGATTCTTCAAGAGCTTCGTGAAGACAAGGACGATCATGAAACGGAAGGCCTTGAATACCTTTATAAAAAGAATTTCAAGCGTGATCTCGGGCATTCGATTGGCGGAGACAGCAAGAAAGGTAAAGGTTTTAAGGTCAAAGACCTTGAGCGCTTTTATAAGAAGTTTTACCGGCCAGAACGAATGGTACTTGTCCGTTGTGAGCGGCAGGCCCTATAAAGAGCTTGAGAGCGGACTTCCTGACGGCCTTTAAGGGGACAGAAATGGCCAAAAAAGAAGTCCCTATAGACTTAAAAGTGTAAAGCGCAGTCTCTAGGCTTCATCACGTGAACAAGAAGCTAAAACGCTCCATGGAGAGCTCCATACTTTTTTACTCTTTTGATGCGGCAAGCGTTTTTCATCAGGACTATTATACTCTTCTTGTTCTCGATGAGTATCTTCTTGGCGGAATGTCATCAAAGTTATTCAAGGAGCTCAGAGAGAAGAACGCCTATGTTTATGGGCTTGGCAGCGCCATGAACGCGTACGCCAAAGAGGGAAGTTATATCCTTATCGTCCACACTCTCAAAAAGAACCTCGACAAGGTGAAAGTAAAAATTAAAGGAAGAGCTGATTCATCTTCAGGATTCTTGGGATTGAGAAGTCTGAGATGGACGCCATTAAAAAGCGTCTTGCTCGCGGCTGGTCGCTTGGTTTTGATGATATGCTGGAGCGAAATGAGTTTCTTGGCGGAAAATGAAATCCTAGGAGAGGAAGACTTCGGACTCGGAAAACAAATAGAAAGGCTAAATGAAGTGGACAGCAAAATGAGTGCAAAAGTTCGTTAAAAGAATGGCGAGCGGAGACTACACCACTCTGATTATGTCGCCATGAGGAGTTTGAAATGCCAAAGATTAAAGTGAAGAAACTTGAAAATTTTGACCCCGAACTTAAGCTTCCCGCCTATGAAACAAAGGACGCTGCAGGCGCGGACATCAGGGCCTCTATGAAAAATAGGGGGGGAGAGCTGGTCATCCCCCCGGGGAAAGGGCCTTGGTCCCGACCGGCCTCGCCTTTGAAATAGAGCCTGGCTATGAGGTCCAAGTGCGGCCTAGGTCTGGGCTGAGCCTAAAGACCATTTGCTTGTTGTGAATTCGCCCGGCACTGTGGACGCGGACTATAGTGGCGAAGTGAAGGTCATACTTAGGCAATTTTGGCGATAGGCCCGAAGTCATCTATCATGGTGACCGCATCGCTCAGCTTGTTGTCGCTCCCGTCACTCAGGCGAGTTTTGAAGAGGTCGAAGGACTTTCCTCGACAGACAGAGGGATCGGCGGCTTTGGAAGCACTGGTAAGAACTAAAAAGGAGAATCATATGGACAAGAAAATTAACTACAATAAGACCCAAAACAAAGATGAGGCCTATGGGGCGGTAAAAACCGCCATCACTCCTGAGACGATAGAAAAATTCAAAGTCAGCGCCGATCTGGACTACATAGACGAAAAAAAAAAAATCACCGCTAAGGGCGAAGGGTTTGACCTGACAATAGATTTTATGGAGGACTCTGTGGGATTGGATCTTTCCCTGTCTTTTATGCTAAAACCCTTTAAGGCAAAGATTTTGGAAGGCCTTGAGAAGCAACTAACGAGAATTGTTTAAATATGCCAAAAATTACGCTTTCCCTTGGGAAAAGTGGTGGAAGTTGATGCCGAAACCGATCTCTACCACGGGCTAAAGGCCAGCGGACTGCATATAAATTCGACCTGTGGGGGTTGCGCCACCTGCGCGAAATGTATTATTACTGTGCTTGAAGGTGAAGAAAACTTAAATGAAATCCCTTTTGAGGAGGCGAGGCTTCTTGGAAATGTTTTTCATATTACAAAGGAGCGACTGGCCTGCCAAACAAAGGCTCATGGGCCGGTGACAATAGACATGTCCCAGCACGAACAGAAAGACGAGCAAAAAGACCCCGAGAAAAAAGCAGCCAAGTCCGCTGTGAGTCGCCGCACCAAGAACGAGGTCGAACGCATGCATGAAGAAAGAAGAGAACAAAAAAAGCAAAAGCCAAAAAAGTTGGGCGGAGGGAGAAAACCCAAGGCTTTTGACTATAAGGAGGAAAATTAAATGAACACCACTACAACGACGGCCGACGTCGCTCTTGACGAGTCAAAGCATATAAGCTTCCCGTCTCAAATTAAATATATCGTATGGAACGAGGCATGCGAGAGGTACAGCTATTACGGCATGCGATCTATCCTCGTCATTTTTTTAACTCAATACCTGCTCATCAGCAAAACAGACGCCACCGCCGATTATCATATTTTTGCCGGCGCTTGTTATCTATTTCCAGTTGCTGGCGCTTATATATCCGATCGGTTTTGGGGGAAGTATAAAACAATTCTGTTATTGTCGATCGTCTACTGCCTCGGCCACGGTTTTTTAGCGGTATTTGAGCACAGCAAAGGTCGGCTTTTATTGGGGACTTGCCCTGATCGCGATGGGCTCTGGCGGAATCAAGCCTTGTGTTTCCGCCCATGTTGGGGACCAGTTTAAGCCAAGCCAGAAGGAGTCATTAAAAAAGGTCTTTGATCTCTTCTATTGGATGATCAACTTTGGCTCTTTCTTTTCAACGCTTGTCACTCCTTGGACACTTGAGGCCTATGGCCCGGGCGTCGCCTTTGGAGTTCCTGGCGTTTTAATGGCCATTGCCACTTTTATCTTTTGGCTAGGCCGCAATGAATTTGTTCACGTTCCGCCAACTGGAAAACAAGAGCATGGCACTGGCAGGGTCTCGATGTCAGCGATCAAAAACTTTGGATCTCGTGGCGACAAGGGCATTCTGGGCGGCGCCTATAAGGACCACCCTAAACAGGCAGTGGATGATCTGAAGTCCGCCCTTGATGTCGGGCAAGATTTTTATTGCCGTCACCATTTTCTGGGCGCTGTTTGATCAGCACGGCTCCTCATGGGTCCTTCAGGCCAAAGAGATGGCGTTGGAGACTCCTTTTCTTTATTTTGGGGAAGTGAATCTGCCTCTTTTTGGCGTCACGCAGATAGGAGTGCAAAACCTGCTTCCTTCTCAGATACCCGCTCTTAACCCAATAATGGTCATGGTGCTTATCCCTCTTTTCACCTTTGGCGTTTATCCCTTTTTTGAAAAGAAGCTGGGCATTGCCATGACGCCCCTTAGGAAAATGGGGGCGGGGATGTTCGTTGCGGCAGCAAGTTTTGGTTTTGTGGCCGTTTTTCAATATGTCCTTGATGGCGGGGAGCAAATTCACGTTCTGTGGCAAATTATTCCCTTTCTTGTGATCACCATGGCCGAGGTCATGATCTCTATTACAGGGCTCGAGTTTGCCTATACCCAAGCGCCTAGAAGCATGAAGTCCACCATTATGTCGATGTGGCTTTTGACTGTTTTCTTTGGAAATATGATCACTGCCTATATTGCCAAGATTAACATTTTTGAGGGCGGCAACTTCTTTATGTTCTTCGCCATTTTAATGGCGGCATTTGGGGTCGTTTTCGCCTTGATCGCAAAAAATTATAAGGTCAAAAACTTTATGGAAGATGGGGACGTTGTGGCCAACCCTGAAAACGAATTGAACTAAATTCGAGAATCTTAGAATTTCTAATTGATACGAAGGCCCTCTTCATTCGAGGGCCTTTTTTTATTGCTGGCCTGGGAAAATGAGCGGGCTTAAAGGCATTGGTGGGATTTGTGCCGCGCATTGATTGCACGGTCCAAACAAAACCGTCAGATTGGGCAAACCAGTCGTCCCAGTCTTTAATGTCGTTCCATTCGTCTTGGTCATGAACATCATAGGAGTCCATTAAACGAGCGCCTGTTCCTATGTCCGAGACCATGGCAAAACTTGAAATTGGCTTGTCATAAGTCCTGTCCCAGTCTCTGATAAAGAGCCTAATCTGCGCCTTCACGTCCCGCGCCTGGTCTAAGCATCTAAAAGCGTAGTAGGGATTCATGCCGTAGGCATGCGCCCGCCATGGGTTCTCAGAGTAGGTCTCATAATCGTCTTCATTTCCCGTAGTGCCATCTGATGTGATTTTCGAGGCCGCATAATAGGGCGCCGCCATAGGGTCGTATTTAATGCTCTCCACATGATGCCCTTTAAGGGAGAGGGAGTTATATACACCATAACTTCCGGCCGTCTCGCCTTTGGCGATGCTAGTGTCTGAGCAAATCCTGGAAAAGTTTGCGATATACTTATTGCTATAGCTGCCGCCTCCTGTGTCGCCTTGTCTTTCAAGCGGGGCCTGAATTTCCCAAGACTCAGTAAATTCTTTTAGCTCAGTGTTTTCATAGATTGTCGCTGTGTAATAAGGACTGGGGTAGTGGTCCACTGCAGGGCCGCCAAAGCAGGCGCCATGCGAGCCACCACAATAATCTTTTGTGGTGCCGTCATAACTTACATTTAAAGTTGTGGGGCATACGGGATTTCCATCTGCGTCAGTGCCAGTGGGAGAATTATCTATGATCATTTCCTCCACATAGACTTTTCCCTCGTCACAGTTAGGCCCGTCGGAGCTGGTGTAGTCGAACTGGCAACTATTACCATCGTAATTGATAGGACCTTCAAAGTTGATGCTTGATAAGAGCCCAGACTTCGCGTCCGCATATTCATAGACTTTATCGCACATCCCACTCGCTCCACATACGTCCGCAGAGGCCGCGCAGTTAAGACGATAAACAGTTTTCTTAGTGTTCCCGAATGCTCTTTCAATAAATTTAAAGGGAGAGTATGAGACATATTCGCATAATTGCGCGTCCACATGGAGCTCAAGTTTGGCCCCCGCTAAAAATAGATCTTGTTCTTGAGCGTCCAAAATGCAATCAATCACCTGCGGTTTAGAGCTTAAGGACGGGTCCCTGTAGTAACCGCTTGCGTCAAATCCATTTTTGTCTGGAGGGGCAAGTTCGCAAGGAGTGTCTACAGTTCCGGCCTTATGAAGGTTGAATGACATTCTTTCGTCCATTTTATGGGCAAGGGTTATTTTAGAATCGCTTAAATCAGTGGTCGTGTTTTGACTTGTGGCCTTTTGGCTGTTCTTTAGCTCTTCCGAGATTTCTTCCGTGCAAGAGGCCAGCAGGGCGGCCAGCGCAATAAAAGTCAATGTCTTCATAGGTCTCATCATGATGTCCTCGTTTAAACGGTCTTGTCATCTATTCGGAAATTTTCGATGATCATTTAAACAATTATTCATTATTATACTGTATTGCTTGTTTTTTACTTTTGAACACTTGAGCTCTTAAGTACGGCAAAGAACCTATTTTCGGGCTGTTAATTCCGAACTCTAAAGTTTAAAATTGAGAAGTATGGACAAATGTTTCTTGAAATTTTTTAAAAGCGCCCTTTTTTTGTGTCTTTATTGCGGCTCACTTAGCGCTGCTCAATGGGCGAGGGTCTCTTCTCCCAAGGCCGTTCTTTTCGCTGATCCTGCCATGAGCTCGCCCATAGGATATTTCAAGAAGGGCCAGAAGATCCGAGTAGGGGAAGTGCCGAGAAATAAGGGAAGGGTTCTTCCCACTGTTTATAAAAAGAAAATTGTGTATGTGCGAATTGTGGACCTAGAAACAAGCAAGGACCTGCGTCTAATAAGAACGGCCACTGAAAGAATGAAAGATCGAGAGGTGAAGGAGGCCATGAGGGAGACAAGGCTTGGCATTGGGGCGGCCGTCTACGGCGCCAGCGCTTCTAGCTTTAATTCGGTAGGTGAGAAAAAGGAAAGCGAGTCACTCTTCCTTGGAGGAGTGGGGCTCAATGGGGCGAGCTATAATCTAGAAAGAGACTACCATTATATTGTGAACATGGAATATCTCAGCGGCTCAAAAGCCAAGGCCCATTTGTCCTTGATTCTCATGGGCATTGGGGCCTCTTATGAACTCATAAAACTAGACCATTTTAGGCTTGGAGCTTATGCCGCATTTGAGGCGGCGCCATGGGCGCAATATGAAGTTGATTCGCTTTTCAAGGTCAATGGTTATGGACTTGGGGCCAGCTCGGGCCTTGAAGGCGACCTCAGAATCACCAAGAAGTGGTCTTTCTCCGCTTTTGCAGGTTACCGTTATTTAAAACTTTTAGGATTTAATCTTCCCGGGGCCACCTCTGAGTACAAAATTCAAGACGATTTTTCTCCCTCTCTTCATGGCCTCGCCCTTTCCGGCGCGCTTTCTTATAGTTGGTGATTTTTATGCGCGTTTAATACGCATAAAGAACATCAAGGATTTCCACTCTGGGGAAAGTGAAGCGTCTTAACACTTTTATAGCTTCCTTTCTAAGTTTGACTTCTTTTGCGAAAAGATCTCTCAAGTTGGGGTTTTTAATGCTCTTTTGTTCCATGGAAAGCGGATGGCCCAGTATCTTTTCGAGGCGCATAAGAAAGAGCTTTCTGTGGTCCTCTAGGTATTCAGGGAGAAGCCCTTCAAGCGAACTGAGATCTTCATGCAGATAGGCCAGCTCCTTGGACTCTGTTTCATACAGGTATTCGAGAATATAAATATAAAAAAGACATATCGTGGCCTCTGGAAAATTTGTGAAAAGCTCTTTTGCCATTTGAATGGAATGATAGGCCTTTTCTATTTCACCTGCGTCAAGAAATGATTGGAATTTGGCCAAATACTCGTAGGCCTTTAAGTTGTTTTGCTCTTTAAAGGCGTCCTTTGTATGAACTAATTTAGGCTCTCCATTGGAGAAAACATTCTTGTGCTCTCTATATCGACCGTTATAAATCTTCGGGCTCTCTCCTGGCACACTTATGGCGCTCAGCTCACGGTTATCAAACACAAGAGCTTGAACGGTGCTAGGTGTTGCGGCATGCATATTCCATTTGGACGCGTTAAGTCCCTTTTTGCTTTCTGGCCTGGTAAGGGCCTTCAAGATATCGATATTTTCTAAATGCCCTTTGCCCATTGCTTTCAATGTTTTGGCGACGGCATCTCGGCGCATCTTGCATTGGCCTAGGGAGCCATAGGGCTGGGTCTTCTTCAGAACGGGGTCTTTTAATAGGGGCCGGTTATTAAAATAAAGATAAGGATACTCTTTTAAGTCGAACTTCTCTTGATAGATTTCTCTTCCCCTCACATCGATGCTCGCCACTTGTCCGCTTCTGTCAGAGAGATAGATTCCCCAGTGGCTCATGCTTGGATAGTTCTTTAAAAACTTTTTCACATCATGAATGTCAGAGCAGTAGGAAATTATTTTATAAGCGATGGCAAAAATGGAGTCCCCTTTAAGGTCCAAATAATTTCCATGTTTGTAATGCAAGGCCATTGTGAGCCCACGATCATTCATTGAAGTGAGTGATGGGAAAGGCATGCCTGCGGACGTGTGGCCGTATACCTTAAGCATGTCCCTGAACTCGTATGTCACGCTTCTTTCATGCTTTTCAAAAGGGCCTGCCACCGCGTAGTCAAGGACTCTTCCATGCAGGACGGCCTTGCGCTTTTCGTCCCAGCAAAACAAACTGGAGCATCCAGGAATCAGGCCCATTAAATTGGGAAGCCACTTATTAAAAGAGGCGACAATCTCAGGAAGCAGAAAAAGAAACTGCACTTCGCTCAAAGGGCGCTCAAGACCTTCTGAATAGGCGGCCATTTCTTTCGAGATGTCTATTCTTCCCTTGGACTGAAGGTTTCCCGCCAGCTCGGCGCTCGTTTTTAAGGCCTTGGCCAAAAAATCGGCCCTGGCGCATAGCCGAGTGATTTGCTTGTAGATTTCAGAGAAGGAATCTTTGTCCCTTTTGCCTAAAGCGTAAAAGTTTTCTTCGGGAGATCCGAAAAGATGAATGTGGTCGGAAAGTTCTTCGTCCATATGACTATTGTAATGCTAGGAGGCTTTCATGCAAATTGAATTCTTTAACGACCCAAAAATCGTCCTTGTCTGTTTAAGCCTTGCGGCCATTCGTGTCTATTTAGAGATTATAGGTTTTGATTTCGCCAAGCTTCCTGTGACCTCGAAAGTTATGGGGGAAAAAGGGCAAAAGTTTCATAGGACAGGGCTTTATTTCAGCGTAGGCTATATAGTCCTTTTTGCTCCTCAGGCGCTCATGTCCTGACTCTTTCATTAGGCCACATAGTATGTGACTGCTTCTCGCTGATTTCTGGCAAATTCATAGGGCGTGTCCCGTTTTTTGGTGGCCTCTAAATTCTCCTCAGTGCAGCGTATATAAATTTTCAAATCTTTTAGGCCCTTTTCCTTGACCATCTCGCCTAGTTGATAAAACTTCGAGAGAAAATGGAAGTTTTGCTTAGTGGTCAAATTAAAAGATTCCTCTTTTTTGACTAAATTCCACACCTGCCAAGGGTCCTGGCGTCCTTTTAAAATGGAAGCCAGGGTGAGATAGATAAACTCATCTGACTCAAAGCTATCGCCAATCAGAACGAGCTCTTCGGGAACGCCGGTCATGAGAAGGATGTCCACCATTTGATTTAATTTATAAAAGGACTGCTTCTTTAGGTCCTTGGTGGTCAATATTCCGTCCCTAAAAGAAAAAATATTTCGATAGTCTTTAAGAAAAATATTTCCCGCATATATCTTGTTTTGGTAGAGCCAGTCTCTAATGGCATTTTCATAGAAATGGGGCGAGGCCGACAAAATAAAAGGTTGGTGGCCCTGATCGAGTGTTTGAAACAGAAGCTTGACGCTTTCTTTGATGGTGGGAAAGTACTCAAGCGGCTTTCTTAGCGAGAGATAAAGCTCATAGGCCGTGGAGTACTTCGTGTCCACAAGGGTCTTGTCGAAATCGCTGATAACGATCTTCTTTGGCTCTTTAATTTTATAAGGCAGAAAGCTTCCCATCATTATTTCAAGCCCCGGACGGTAGGAAGTTTCAAAGACCTGAAGCTTCACAATTTCTTGGTCAGATACTCTTAAGGGGACTTTTATATCGAAAAGGCCAAAGCGGTCAGAGTCAAACTCCCTCGAATATATTTTCTCTTGGGACTCGTCAAAGCCTTCCACTTTAATTCTATACTCGTCAGAGGAAATGAGCCCAATACTTTGAATAGGCGAGGTCGGACCAGACATCTTTCTTTGACGCTTTTCAATGATTGGCGTGTATGAGTCTGTGACGCTGGCCTTAATAGAAATTTGGTTGTCTGCGGCTATGGCCGCAAAATTAACGAAGTATGGCCTTTTCATAAGACAATTCTAACACCTTAATTCTAAATTTTTGAGACTTTTGAGAAAATTTGAGACTTTTAGGTCAATTAAGGTATATTTGAATTTAAAGTAATTTTTGGAGTGATGACTATGCTTGAGATGAGATTAACTATTCATGGAAGAGTGCAAGGTGTTGGGTATCGTTATAGCATCTTAGAGCATATCGACAAAAATCAAATTATGATCAGGGGCTATGTCAGCAATCTTCCTAATGGCACGGTAAGAATTGTCGCCCAAGGTGATATCGAGGACCTTAAAGACTTAAGACGCTTTGCGGTGACAGGGAGTGATCGCTCTGAGGTCCGTGAAATAGAAGAGACTTATCAAGACATCACAGAGTACGACTACGACAGCTTTGGTATTGAATACTAAGAATGAGCTTTAAGCTAGGGGCACTTTAAAGGTGACGACACCGTCATTATAATTCTTTTCAATCTTTGAAGGGTCCACGATTTCGTCCACGTTAAATTTGCGTGTCATCGTTTCCACTTTTTTCACTTTTTCTGTCGCGCCGTCCTCATTCAGTGTGTTTTCATAGCGTCTATTTAGGGCGAGAGTAAGCTCGCGTTTGTGAGCATTTAACATAAGGCTTTTGGCGTCTTCCTCCCCAAGCTCTAGGGAGACAAGGTAATGGCCATCGGCCTTTTTAATTTCAGGGTCAAGGCTTGATGGGGAATAGAAAGGATCGCTTGCTTTATTGGCGTCAATTTTATGGGCCTCAATGATCTCATTTTTGAGCTTTTGAATGATCGATTCTTTTTGAGACTTAAGCCCCGCTATCTGCTCTTCATTTTTCGCCAAGACCTTTGCAAAGGACTTTTCAAACGCTTTTTGCGCGCTAGTCTTCTTAAACTCGCCGTCCTTCTGTATTCTGCCAAGCTCCCTTTGATAATTATGCGTCCTGTTCTCCAAGGCCTTTTGAAATTTTTTTTCTTCTCTCGCTAGAACTTTGGAATTTTCGGACTTTTGTCTACCGAGAGCTTGCAGGTATTTGTCTTCAGCGGCGTTCTTTTTCTGGTGATAAATTTCTTTATTCATGGAAAGTTCAGACTGGGACCTGGCCTTAAGCGTTCTCTTGTCGCCTATGGCATTATTTCGTATTTTGCTTTCCTCTGCTTCCAACTCTCTTCTGAGCCTTTTCATTTCAGCGTTGGCCTGCTCGTTCATGTCCTCAAGTTGCAGCTGTTTGTTGGACCTTTGGGCGGAGAGCTCTTGTTGATATTGAGATTTGATCGCGGCCAGCTGGGCATCATAGCTCTTCTGGATTTTGTCCGCTTCCCTTTCTGTCCTTTCCTTGACGACCTTGATGCTCTTATTCATTTTTTCGAGGGCCTTTTCAGACTTATGGGCCTCGTTGAGCATGTCTTTTTCGCGCTCAATTTTTATGTCGGCCAATTGCTCGCGCTGCTGACCTTGGAGAATTTGTTTTCTCGCTTTGTGAGCGAGCTTTATTTTTTCAAGTTCATTTTGATGCTTTTCATTTAGGTTTTTGACCGCGTTTCTTTGATGAACGTGCGCGGACTTAATGCTCATTGAGTCGCTCATCTTAGAAACTCCTCTGGAAGTTTGCTATAAGGGCTAGGGCAGACTTCTTTTTTGCCTGTATGGCCTGGACAAATCCACGTTCTAAGAAGGTCGACATTCACCAGTCTTGAACCTCCGTTATAAGAGATATAGCTCATAGGGTCCAAGCTTGAAATGACAATTGAGTTTGAAGACTTGTCTTTTGCGAGCCTGTCCACCACCATATATTGATACGCTCTATACTCCGCCAAAGAGGCGCAGCTAAATAAAAGAGCAAATAAGATACAGACAGACTTCACTCGAAAGCGGCTCCTGATAAATTAGTGGAGATTTCTTAGGTCTTTAATTATATCGCGCTCGACTACTTTAAGAAAGGACCTAATGAAGTCCTGCCTTTCATCATCTGGTAGAGCGATAAGAAGCGTTTTTTTTCTCTCAAGGCCTCTATGTTTTTCGCACTTTTTAAAAAATGATCTCACGGTTCTGTTCGCTTTCGCAAGCGAAACGGGCCTCTCTTCTTCTAGGGGAGCTTTGAGCCACTCATTAAAGAAAAGGGGGAGTTGACCTGTTTTAGCGAGGTTTATATAGTGGCCCATTAAATGGTCGCCATTTTGATTTGGGCGCTGATTTAGTTGCAGATTCATTCTGAAATGCTCCTCATGAAATGGTCTTCTTTTGACCTCCTTTATTCTAACCTGCCTATAGCTCTGTTTTTAGTCGGATGTTTTTTCCTGATTGGCCTCTTTTTCTCGGCCGCGCAGGCCATGATAAGATGGTTTTAAAGGGAGTTTTTGTGTCTAAAAACCTATTTTTATGCGCTCTGTGCAGGGAAAAGATACCTAAGGTTTCTCAAGCGCTCTATGTGGACCAGTCAACAAACCGACCATTCTGCTCGGAAACTTGCATTATGAAGTTTCACGCTCCTTATATGGAAAGCTTTGAAATAGAAGAGCTGGAGGAGAGACAGCGTCTTGGACTAGGCCCTGAGACCGATCTCGACATGGTATTCACAAGACATGATCTATTTCAGCAGGCCTTAAATGAGCCTGATGAGGTTTGGTTCGAAAAAAATCCCATAGGAGAGGAGTATCATACCCACGTGGCCAGGTGCTCGTTTGACGGAACTGATTTCTTTTATATTCTTGTGTGCAGCTACTTTGATGACGCGCCCTCATTTGTGTTTTTCAAATGCGCCACCGTCCACGGCGCACTGGCCGACTTCTACCGCTCAGGACAATTGCAGAGTTCTCGTGAAAAGGAGGCCTTGTCCATGAGTGCTGCCGCTCAACAATTGGAGAAAGAGCCTGCCATTAATGAAGGGACTCGGCGCCTGAGGAGCAAGCAGGCTCCAGAAGTGGAAATTCCTCCTGAAGTTCTAGAAGATCTGGACCTAAAGAAGTCAGAATACTTGGCGGCCCTCTTACAGAATCGAAAAGACGAGGATATTCCTTTTGAAATGTTTGGGAAATACGATGACTATCTTGCGCTCACTATAGAAGACCCTGATGAGATCTATTCAAAGGAAGACAAGGCGGGGGACGAGGTCCAGACTTATATAAAGAGTTTTCAGGCCTTTGGAGAGGCCTTCTTCTATGTCGCAATTTGCGTGAAAATATCAGTGAAAAAGCCTGAAGACCATGAGGCGCTTTTGCCCATTTTGACTTTTCCTTCCACTGACCAAGACCTTTATAAGGCCTATGCCCTAGGCGAGCGCATCGCAGGCGCCCTTAAAAGCTAATTCTCTGGTTTAGTCTTCGAAAATCACTTGTTTGTATGAATCGCTATGGTTGTTGACGAATGTCGAACAAACACAATTTGCGTACGCATTGGCGCTGGCCCTGCATGTGGCGCTATAGGTGTAGTTTATTTGGCCATAAATATAGTTGGATTTTGCGCTCATGCATTCTTGGAAAGGCGCTGTCGCTCTAAATTTTAGGACCATGACCGCATTTACGCGCTCAGGCCTATAAACAGTCAAAGGAATATCGTAAATCGTGTCCTTTTGATTGTGAACGCATTCAGGGATGCCGAGTTGGTAGGACTTAGTGTCTTCCATATGCATAGGCACAAAGCAAGTGCCTTCAGAAATATCACTCTCCGCGAAGCTCGCTTTCATTTTTCTCCTGTCTAGTGAGCTTTGGCAGATGCCAAAGTTTCCAATCGTTCCACCATTATATCTTTGGCCTAAGATTGCATTCATCAAAGCCAGGCCCATAGTCCTGTGAAGCTTCGCCCGCGCCATTGCCTTGGCCAAATTTGTCAGGGTCCACATTTTCTTTTGGAGGGTCCTTCTCTGTGGCCTTGCTTATATCAATGTCGCTAGAGCTAGGGTAGCGTGTCCTTTGGGGGACATCGCAGGCCCCGAGGGCAAAAAGGGTCATAAAAATAAAAAGTTTAGCTTTCATAAATACCTCGTAACTCCCATCGGACAAATTGGCTTTAGGCTTTATTAATTTTTAAAGATTCCGATACTTAGGGTGATATGGACAAATAACTTGCTAGTCCGTTCTCAAAAAATTCGAGGACTTAGACTTGTTTGTGTTTTAAAGGAGTTCATTTTTAGGTGAAAAAAGTTATTTTGGCCTCAAGTAGTGTCCTGGCGCTTGTTATTCTCGCGGCCGGGCTTGCGCTTGCGAGTCCTTACTATTTTTATAATAAAATGATGACTGAGAACTATCGATCAGAGTGGTATTTTCTGGAGGACTATAGGCCTAAATTGGTCACGCCCTCAGAAAAATTGGAATTGAAGACTCCCGAGCTTGGAAGCGAAAGTCTTTGGCAAAAGTTTCATTTTAAAGACACTGTTGTCCCCCTTCCTGTAAGAAATCCTCTTTATTACGTCGCCCCGATTCTTTCTTTTGATAAAAAAGACAAGAAATCACGACTTGGCATCATGGTCTATGGCACCGGCTATCGTGAGATGTCGAAGATATACTTTGTGAACAATATGCTCATGAGTTCTCAGGCTAGATCGCAGAAGCTTTTTACTTTGCCCGTTGCGAAGAAAATCATACAAGAAATTCCTGATGGAAAAATGTGGAAAGACATTTTCTCAAAAGATCTTAGAGAATGGAATATACCTCTTTCCGAGATGGTCTATAATCTCTACCTTCTTCAGCTAAGAAGCAAGCTCTTTCCAAGAGGCATGTTGGACTTTGCCTCTCTTGATGACAACACAGGCTTATTAAGCTCAAATCTCCTAACAAAGATTATATTCACGAGCTTGTCATGACCCGCCAACGAGGCGTTGTTTACTCCTATCTTATAGTGACGGAGAAAAAGAATAACGAGTCAGAGCTTCTTCGCTATAAGTTTTTGAGAGAAATTAGCTTTCGGCCGGGCTCGGAGTCCCTTGCGGGCATAATTTACAAGGAGTTTAAAGCTCTTCCCTATAAGAAAAAAGCTGGGCATGAGGGGATGCTCTATCTCCTTTCCGCCTATAGCCATCAAATGGACAATAAAGGCTTCTTGAAAGAGATGATCTTCTATCTTGAGAGGGGAGAGTTCAATCAAAAACAAATCAGGCCCCTCTATGAGTACGCATCAGAAAGATACGGAGAGGTCTTCGCCAGCGCCTTGGTCGAAGGTGTGGAGCTCTCGCCTGAAATGAGGTTGAAGCGCGATATTGAGCTTGAAAAAAAGAAGCAACTAAATCATTTAAACGCCAGGCCTGCAAGCGGGCCTCAGCGGCCTGGGCCAGAGGAAAGGTCCCGCATAAGAATTGAAGAGGCAAAAAGAACCAGAAAGATCAAAAAAAACAGAATGATTATTGATTAGCGAACTTCTTAAAGGTCTTAATAAGAGCGTCAGTCAGAATCAGGCCTCAGTTTTTGGGCCTTTTTATCGTCCAACTCTGAGCGCTCTTCTCGTTTAAATAGATTCCTCTGCATATCTCAATCTGAATATTATTAGTTTTAGGGAAAGTTCGCGTCCACGTGTCGAGTGACATGGCCTCCAAAGTAGGGATCGTTCTTGTTCACTTTTTCATAGTTTTTGGACAGCTCATCAGCAATAAAATTAATAAAGGAGGGCTCGCATGACTTGCCTTCTATGTCAGAGACGCAGAAGTCCGGCCGCTCTAGGGCCTGGTCAGGGATTGATGTCCAAATGATATTTCGTGGGCCGTGAAGGCATAGAATGCAAATCGATAAAAGAGGGGCGCTCCATCTCTTTGTAAAGCTCGTTTATAAGGGCCTTAATCATTTCATAATAGGGGGCATGATACTTTTTGGAGAGCAATTCCCTTGTTTCTGAGCTTGGCTCTTTTCTAATCAGTTCTTCCCCATGGGAATTTTTTTTCCAATTTAAAACGCAGACATCTGGGGCCCGGTTAAGGTCAACGCAGGCGCGATGAATATTCGCCTTAAGAACGGCGACGCCGGCCTTGTTAAGGGCCTCAATATCGATAATTTATGGACGGCCGTGTCCATGTCTCTGCTCAGGACCTTTCTGTCCTCGATCAGCAGCTCTTTAAATTCGCTAGGCACGGTCTCCCCTGAATGCGGAATTGAAACCACGCCAATTGGCGGCTTTTTGGGGAGGGTAAAATTCGAAAATGCTCTCTTTGATGTCTTTCATGTGAAAAAACTACCATAAAACTGGAGCTTAATGAAGGGGCATGATAGTAGATGAATGATCTATATCTACCGGAGATGGCGCAATGAAATTCCCAGGGCGTAGGGACAAGAAGCACTACTTTCCAGTCACTGAAAAAGGGCGACAAAGCATTGTCGAGCCCGCCCAACTCACTAAGAAAATACATATTGTGGGCATTGACCAGCTTTTGGTCGATATCGAGATCGAGGTCGAGGAGGGATTCCTTGCAAATGGGACTTTCCTAAAGGTCAATCATTTTTGATAGATGATGAGACGGCAGAGGAAGTCTATCGTTGGGCCAGAGAAGAGGACCGCATAAAAGGCGAATTCCCAGGCGGGGCAGTCGGAAACACGCTTCATAATTTTGCTGTGCTCTCAGACGCTGAGTGCTATGCTCTCGGCGCCATCAAAAAAGAAATTGAGGTGGGCGATTACGCTTTCAAATATCTTTCGAAGACCAGCGGCCTAGTTGACATGACTTATCTGCAGCCAAGCGAGAAGCCCATGGGCCGAGCGCTTTGCTTTATCACTCCCGACTTCGAGAGGACTTTCGCCATCAGCAAGGGCTGTATGAATGATCTGAGGCCTGAAAGTGTTCCGGTGGAGGTCATCAAGTCTTCCTGCGCCTTATTGCTATCGGCCTACACCTTAAGAAGTGAAGACGAGTCCATTTATGAGCGCCACTTTAAAGGCCATAGACGCCGCTCAAGAAAAAAATGTGCCAGTGGTGCTTTCACTGGGCACCAGCAAACTGGTGGAAGACCGCTTGGACTTTCTGAAGACCTTTTGCAAAGAAAGGGTCACGGCCCTCGCCATGAATCAGCAAGAAGCGCTAGCCTTTACCAATGAGGAAGACCCGCTTCTTGCTCTCGAAAAGATATTAGAGATTGTGGACTTGTGTCTTTTAACGGTGGGAAATAAAGGCCTTTATGTGGGAGGGTACTGCGACAAAAAGAATTTGCGCAAAACGAAGGACCCTTTGGTCACAAAGTCTATTGTTAACTATAACGCTAACGAATATTCCCGGGCCATGAGAAAGAACGACTGCCAGGAGCCTGTGAAAATATATACTCATGTGAACCCTTTTAAAGGCGGCCCAATGGCGATTAAGAACACCAATGGCGCCGGAGACGCGGCCCTTAGCGCCCTTCTGCACGACTTGTCCGCCAACCTTTACCATAGGGAGATGGTGCCCAATAGTCCCAAGCATGACGATGTGTACCTTACGTACTCCTCAATATCCCAGATCAGTAAATACGCAAATAGGGTCAGCTTCGAAGTCCTCATTCAAAGCTCGCCACGACTGTTAAAAGGGCTGCCTGAAAAAGAGGACAGTCTTGAGGAGGCCCACTGGAGCGAGTGATGGACGGAAGTCGAAAGCGCAAAGAAGCGCTTCTTAATGAGTGCAAAGGAAATCTGTACGAATTCCTAGTGGCCCGCCAGATTGCCCAAGATTTTGGCCTTGAGGCCGACTTTATACGCCTCCCTTGGGCCGGACTTCCAGCACATGCTCTCTCAACAAGAGGCCTTTATAAGAGAATACTATCCAGATTTGCTCCTTGACCTTCCTAATCTTGCCGAAGGCCTTGCCAAAGAAATTGTGAAATCCCTGCCACAAAGGCCCAAGGCGGCCAGTTTAGTGGGCAAGGCCGCGTCTGGCGCAAAAAAAGGCGAGGCGGACCTTGTCTTGGTCTTTATGGCAACGGAAGTTATGCGCCGATAAGTGTCAAGCTCTCCAAAGCGCAGGCCTTTGTTAACACCAAAAGCGCGGGCGTTAAAAGCTTTCTAGGCAAATACCTAGACGGCCTCAACGATGTGGAAAAAGGGCAGGCCGAGTTCAGCCGCGTTTTTTGACCGCGAGTTTGATCTGTTCTCCCGAGCTCTGCATGAGCGCTTCGGTGTCGAGTATGAGGAAGAATTTTCAAATTGGAAAGAGGCCGGCCTCACCCAACTTCCGGGAGAGCTGCCTGAGGAGGGAAGGCCCTCTTTCTAAAGTTCATAAGCTCTATAAGTAATAAGCTTTTTTGCTTGGTCAAAGGGCACTACGAAAAGGCCCCTGAGGCAACTTTCCAATAGTCTTCTTCCCTGTCTTGGCTACTCATTGGAGGGCCTTTACCAGGCCACCACCTTTTATAAGCAGAAAGGCGAAGGTTATGAACTTTTTGCCCACGAGGTGGAAGAGCTTGGTCAAAATAAGAACGGCCTTGAACTAATTAATCTGGTCAATCGGCCTGAGACCTCGAGTTTTGATCTTGTCTTTAAAGACAGGACTCTTCAGATAAGAATTAAGGCGATGAATCAATTTACTGGAAAGGGATTTAAAGTCAATTGCGCGGTCAAGCGGCTTTCTTAGAGGCCAAAGACAGAACATTGGACTCAAAGCAGGTCATTGGCTGCGAGTTGTGTAGGCCCCTCGCTGCAGGCCTGAGACACAAGCTCCTTTGCGACGTCCAGCCACATTTCTTGTTTTTGAGGCCGAATTAAGTACACAGCGCTGGTTGATGTTGGCCTCGTAGGTGAGGGCCATTTTGATGTGGTCCAATTCCTCTTGGCTCAGTCCCTCGTCCGGGTTTTCTAAAAAGAGGTACTCACTTTGAGAAAGTAGTCCCTTTGCTATACTAACGATCTTTTTCTCTTTGTATGGGCAGCTCGCAGACTTTCCGATTTAAACAGCTTGTTGTTTCAATCAGATCTTTAAGGTGTTGATTCTTCAGATTTCTAGCCGTGATAGAGAAGTTGTCATCCTTGTCTTTGATTAAGGAGGTGGGGACTGAATCAAGAATATAATTCTCTTTAATGCTTAAGTTGGCATGCAAAGACTCCAAATTGCCTGCTAGAGAAAAGTCTATTCTTCCTCGCATTCCTTGATGCTTTAAAAATGTCATAAACACTTTTAAAGAGTTTTGCCCCCCGTGACGAGCAGCAGGCGCTCTCGAAAAGAAATATTGAATGGGAGTGTTTCATGCTTCTCATTATATGGATTTATCGTCAATTTTACCGAGTTTCTTTAAATCTTTGAGATGAGATATAATGGGTCCATAAAGGCTAGGATTATGGAAGATAACCGACTTAATTTGGCAGGGAAGAAAGTTGTAGTAGGGCTCACGGGGCGGACGGACTCCGCTCTTGCGGCGTTTCTGCTGAAAAAGCAAGGCATGAAGTTATTGGGCTCACTATTGTCACCACCGACCAAGAAGCGGTGGATAAAGGAAGCCTGCCTAAATGCCATATTCAGGACCTAGAGCAGGTGAGAAGGCTCTGCGAGCATCTCAATATTCCCTTTTACGCCACCAATGCTAAGCCTCGTTTTGAAAGCGATGTGCTGGACGTTTTGACGGGCAATAAACTTCTAGGGAAAGCAAACTCAAGCTGCTTTAATTGCAGCCTTCTTAGAATAGAGACTCTTTATGAAAAGATGAAGGCACTTGGACGCGGACTTCTTTGCGACTGGGCACTATGCCAAAGTGCGAATGAACTTGAACTCTAAAAAGTACTTCGTCCACTCCAGCGGGCATGAGGAAAGCGATCAGTCCTTTTTATTGGCCGGCGCCCCGGGGCATATGCTTGAGAGGCTTTTGCTTCCTCTTGGAGAGCTTGGGACGAAAAGAAGTCCTGAAAGTACTCTAACCATTTCAATCTTCCTGTCGCTCCCTCCGATCGATCAGGAAGGGTTTTGCTTCAGAAGCCCCGCAGATGTGGTCAGAAAAAGAGCTCCGAAAGAGTTTTCTTCGAACAGGCCCTATCGAGAATGTGGAGAATGGAAACACTCTTGGCGAGCACGACGGCATAACTAAACACTATATAGGCGAAAAAGAGCCGACATTCAAGGACATTAATCCCATTGATAAAAAGCTTGAAATTGTGGGGTATAAATACAAAACGGCCACTATCCAGATGGGCCAGAGCGAAAGACTGGCCTTCGCCGGCGTCCAGCTCGTGCGGACGGCTCTAAGCAAAGGGGTCGATCAGAGAGCCCTCTCGGATGTTTTGTGAAGTTTAAGTATTCCAAAAAATTTATAAAGGCAGATCTCTACTTTAAAAATAACGACTCTTTTTTCATGCAATTTGGAGAAAAGGTCTATCCCCTTGTGCCCGGCGAGGTCTTCGGTCATCTATGACTCGAACTCCGTTAATAGCAAAGTATTAGGTCATGGAATGGTCGGGGAGAGAGGCGGATTCCAGCTGATTAATAGAGTCGCAAGCTTTGAAAAAAGGCCTGATGACGAGGAAAACGCCGTTCAGGAGCGTCCTCACGCCTTTAAGTTTTAGCGCCCTAGCTCCCGTAAAATTTCTAGTCCGTCTTGCTAAGCCCTTACTATAGGGTTATAAAGGCCTCTATGGAATTCGCTGAAGCCCAAAATTATCTCGCTCGCTATGGCCTTTCTGTGGGCCGCGAGGAACACGAGGCAAACTCCAAAAAGACCGTTTTCTGCGGGATGAGCGGAGGTGTGGACTCGTCCGTGGCCGCCCTTTTATTAAAGCTTCAAGGGCATAACACAGTTGGTCTCTTCATGAGAAACTGGGAAGAGTTTGACGAGCAAGGAGCATGCTCTGCTGAAGAGGACTACGCGGACGTGATAAAGGTCTGTGAAAAAATTGGCGTTCCTTATTATTCTGTCGACTTTGTGAAGGAGTACCGAGAAAACGTTTTTGAGCGCTTTCTTTCCGAATATAAACAAGGCCTAACTCCCAATCCCGACATCCTCTGCAATCAGGAGATCAAATTTAAGGTCTTTTATAACAAGGCCCGTGAGCTAGGGGCCGACTACCTGGCGACAGGTCATTACTGCCAAAAGGTTTTGCGAGAGGGCAGAAGCCTTCTTTCCAAAGGCGAAGGATTGGGAAAAGATCAGACTTATTTCCTGTACACCATGCAAGAGAATGTTCTGGACAAAGTGCTATTCCCAGTTGGAGGACTTCCGAAAAAAGATGTTCGCTCCATAGCGAGTGATTTTGGACTCGCCACTAGCCAAAAAAAGACAGCACTGGGCATTTGCTTTATCGGAGAGCGAAACTTCAAAAAGTTTCTCGGTGAATATATTGACTCTCAAAAGGGAAACTTTGTTCACTTGGAATCCGGCAAGGTCCTTGGCCCTCATGATGGCCATTGCTTTTACACTATAGGCCAACGCAAGGGACTGGGGCTCGGAGGCCCTGGCGGCCCATGGTTTGTGTCTGGCAAAAACTCTAAAACTAACGAAGTTTTCGTGGTGGAAGGGGACGAGCATCCCGCGCTTTATGCAAGTGAGCTTTGGTGCTCTGAAGAAAGTTGGGTCACAGAGGCCCCGACCTTCCCTTTCAAATGCAGGGCCAAGGCCCGCTATCGCCAAAAAGATCAAGAGTGCTTGGTCAGAAAAGAAGAAGACGGTAAAATTAAAGTTGAATTTGATGTCCCTCAGAGGGCGCTCGACCTTAAGGCAATCGGTGGTTTTCTATCAAGAAGATGTTTGCCTGGGCGGAGCCATTATCGATAAAATAGGGCCTAGCTTTTTGAGTCTGAGGCGCTTAGACCGACCAGTACTTAGCGTCGTTTAAATTTTTTTCTTTTGATTTCTCCGTCAATTGTTTTTTTGGGAGAGAAGCCAAGACAGTCCTCGCCTTTATTGGCGGCCTTGATTATTTGAGAGGGAATTCCCGCTGTTTGTATGCCATAGGCCTTGCATCCTCTAGGAGAGGTCGGATCGTAGGTGACAAAGAAGTGTTTGCAATCAGAGCATTTAGGTCGACTCATGGGACTATTCTCCCATATTTACAGACAGCTTGGCCTGTATCGGCAATAAATTCTTAGGCGGCAAACTTTCTGATCGTCTTTATCAGACCTGTCAGAAGAGCGTTTTGTGTAAATCTCTTTAAATCGCTCTCCAAGGTCTGGATATTTCTGGATGACCTCAAGAAAGTCGTCCTTCTTGAACGTATAGAGGTCGCAGTAAACTTTCGCTTTTATATCGGCCCCTCTTACTGTGTCTTCCAAGCAGCGCCATCTCTCCAAAGAACTGCCCGGCCTTCAACTGGGCCAAGACCTTTTCTCCTGAGGTGACCTCGACCTCCCCATGTCCGATGATATACATTTCAGCTCCGATCTCGCCCTTTTTAATGATGTATTCATTGGGGGAAAGATAAGTCTGCTCGAGCCTTTGAGCGATCATTTTAAGGCAGGGGGTGGAGCAGTCTTTAAATATATGAACATTTCTTATTAGCTTGATCTTCATATAAATCGCGAGCTCGTTTTGCAGGGCCTGGGGAAGCTCATTTATTATTCTCGTGTCCTGCTCTGAAATGTTTTGCGTAAGGAGATGATTGTAAAACGAAAACACCTGTCTCTGAAGGCTGGAGGGAATATTATAGAATTTTAAAAATTGCCCTAGCCCGGACATCTTTTCTTTCTTTTCTTCCTTATACTTGTCCGCAAGCATTATCATTCTTGAAAAATTACCAATAATAATACCGTAAGTGGCGACCCCGATAAGCATGACTCCCATGGTGAAAATTCTGGCCATATTTGATTGGGGCGTGATGTCTCCATAGCCCACTGTGGTCAGGGTCGTCACGGTCCAGTAGAGGGAAATATTATAATAGGTGACCGGATCAAGGTCTGCCCTTGGGTTTAGCAGCATCCAGCCGCAAGATATAAAGTGTATGCCTAATAAAATTCCTGCGATAAGGAGGGCCGCCTTAAGAGGCCTGGGAAGAAACTCATTATTGGCTATCACGTCTCGAAGGCGAGTGAGGCGCAAAAGTCGAGCGAGCCTCACTCCCTTTATGACTGCTGCCGGCGCCCCCAGACCCATCATCGACGCCACTAGATCAAGTGGGAGAGAAGATATTAAGTCCACGGGAAACCAAAAGCTTTTTAGATATGGCCTGCGGGCAGGTGAAGCGTGCAGTCCCCAGGGGCCGACTTCATGCTCCTCGGGCCTGCGCAGAAGTCTGACGCAGACATCGGCCACAAAAATAGCGCTTATGAGACCGTCGATAACCAGCTCAAAATTTGTGATAGGAGACTCAAGAACAAAACTGACGGGCGCTTCAACGGCGGTCCAAGCAGCGGCGAGCATAATGAGACTCTGCCAAAGCATAGGCCTTAAGGCTTTCTTGTTCTTTTTGAGGACATGTTACATACATTACAAATACACCACCTCTTTTTTGATCGGCTTCTGACGGCGGAAGTTTAGAGATTTTCCGCCTTTAGAGCGCAGGAAACATGCTCTCTCTGCGCTAACTGCCTAATAATTAGACATATAATCTTTACACCTGAAGCGGATAAGCTTGAAGCGCGCAGCTAAAGCGATCTAAACTAAGGTGGACGACAAAACTTAAATAGGAGCTCGCGAACAAAATGAAAACTGCCTCACCTGCTGAAAATGAAAACGTGATCCAAGTGGCCTTCGGCGCCAATTCTCATGAGATTTCCCATCCTGCGAGCAAAAATTATCCCCTTGAGGAAGAGCTAGAAGATCCCTTAGAGGCCCTGCTTGCCGAGGGAATGCTTGAAGACGAAGAGCTTGAGGCCCAAGCTGAAGAAGATTATATTCACGCCCACCAACGGCCGCTATCTCCTACTATTAGCTACCAAGCAACTGCCTCCGAAATGGCAGCAAGCGCTATTGATAAGCTTAAGAGGCTTAAAGAGGACTCTAAAAGGCTTCGCTACTACCTTGATGAGCTAAGCATCGATTAGCCTCGAAACCATAAGGTAAACAACTCTGTAAATAATTCTTGTCTATTTCATGTCAAGCCCCCCTCTCTGGAGTCAAAGGGATTTCCGTATTAAGGATGAGGAACGCACTTAATGTTAGAAATTGTAAGAGCGTTGGGCGGAGCAAGACATGGAACCTATTCTTAAAAACAAATTTGTGAATGATATGGCCCAAGCGACGGCCTATATGCAGTTCTTGGGTCAAGGCCCCAATGACCTCGCTCTTCAACACCAGAAGGCCCAACAGAAAGAGGACATTTATAAAAGCGTATTCGACACGGTAAGCGACGCTATTCTTGTTATTAATAGTGAAGGCGAAATTGAAGACCTGAATGCCGTTGCCAAAAAGCTTTTATTGGGGAGAAAGCGAAAAGGGCAGACGCCATTAACTCGAGGGGCCTTGTTTTCCGAAGTTTTTAATGGCGATGATGACGGATTTAAGTTTTCCCTTACCGTCGATAGGTGCGTGAGGCTAGGAATCGAGTCTAGTTTCAACGCTGTTCATGACGATCAAGGCGGAGGTGTTCGCTATCTTCAGGCGAATATTCGTCCCATTGAGTTGGAGGCGAAGAACGCCGCCCTAGTGGTCATCAAGGACAATACAAAGAAAGTGATCAATGAGAGAACGCTTCATAAGGCAAAGCTTAAGGCCGAAAGCAGCGACTTGGCCAAGACCCAGTTTTTAGCCAATATAAGCCATGAAGTCAGAACGCCCATGAACATCATAATGGGCTACGCAGGTCTTGCGGCCGAGTCCGGGCTAAGTGATCAAGAAAGAGGGTTCTTCATCGATAAAATTCTCGACAGCGGAAAGCAATTAATGGGGCTTTTGGACAAGGCCCTTGAAGTGAGCTCGGGCCATAATGAGACCGTAGGCCTCACCAAAAGCGAGTTTCCACTTTTCCCGGCCTTAAAGGCCCTTATGAAAGAATATGACTCTGAACGACTGGACGTAAATTTGTCGTTTAGGCTTCCTCTGAACCAGAAGGTCAGGACAGACAGGGAGCGACTAGCGCAGGCCCTAAGCAACCTCATGGACAATGCCATGAAGTTCACCAAGGAGGGCAGTGTTGAGTTGATAGTGGAAGAATTTAACGGTCGTGTGAGTTTTTGCGTGGCCGATACGGGGATAGGCGTGTCCCGTGATCAGTGGAAAAGACTGTTCAACCCCTTCACCCAGGCCGACGAGTCCTTTACGAGAGATTTTGGAGGGTGCGGCCTGGGGCTGGCGGTTGTTAAGCATTTAGCAAAATTGCTGGGAGGAGGAGCGAGAGTGAAAGAGTCTACTCCTGGACTTGGATCGGTGTTTGAAGTTTGGTTGGAAGATGTTCTTGTTACCGCGAACAAAGACTGCTCCAAGCAAAGGGGGGTTGATCTAAAAAAAGAAAGGCCCTCTTTTCCCAATCTCTGCCAGGCCAAAATTTTGCTTGTGGAAGATGTGGAAGAAAATCGCTTTTTAATAAAGCATTACCTTAAGGAGATAAAGTGCCGAGTCGACACGGCAACTGACGGGGAAGACGCCATAAGGAAGCTAAATGAGAGCTCGTATGACCTCATCCTTATGGACCTTCAAATGCCGAGGCTCGATGGATATGGGGCCACCCATCTTATTAGAAAAAAGGGCCTCGATATGCCTATTATTGCGCTTACTGCCCATAATCTTAGGAAAGACATCGAGAAGTGCAAACGGGCGGGATTTAGCGGGCATCTTAGCAAGCCTGTGGCCCAAGCTCAGCTTTTGTCTAAGGTTCATACAGCTCTTGGCAAGAGCATTTAATGGCCACGATCTGTAAAGAAAGTTCTAATAGGCTCTTATCAACGGAGCTGGCATGGACTTTCAAGGGCAATTTGATGAATTTGCTAATGAGACCCGTCTTAAAACTCTAAGGACGATCTGCCTCCTAGGCTCTGGGGCCGCCTTTCTTAATTTTTTAGTCAGGCTGTTTTACTTTAAAGAGGTAAACCTTAATCTGAGCACCATCTTGGTCTCCGCTGTTTTTCTCATGGGACTTGGGGCCTGGGCGAGCTCTACGCAAAAAACATACTTTGTTGCGAGCGCTGTTAATATCTTCTTATTTCTCTTTGTTCCTCTTAGAGTCTATCAGACAGGAGGAATATATTCGCCTGTGCTTTACCTCTATATTTTTCATTGCGCATTTCTGGTGTCCCTTTATGGCCGAAGGGCGGGCATTAAAATGCTGTATTGGGCCGCTTCGAGCATTTTGGCGTTCGGCGTCGGCGGGGCCTATGACCTCATTCCTGAAACGCCTTTTTATGAGAACGCTATTTTAAATGGAATTGGTCATATTATGGTGCTCCTTTTAACTGCGGCCTTTATAATTCAACTAGGAAAAGAAAATTCTAAAGTTCACACCTACCTAAAAGAAATGGAAAAAAAACATAATATCTATGCCATGATGCGGGCCTATACCATTGAGACCACCGCTCCTATTAGTCACGCTCTAGAGACCTTGAAGAGGGAAGAGCGCGGGCATGATAGGGAAGCGATTTTTGAAATTGAGGCGAGCCTGAGGGAAATAGACAAAGCGGTAAAAAGGCTAGGCAAGGAAGCGAGGCAGGGGCCTGAAATCAGCAAAATCACAACTGGAGGCGGGCCATGATGGGCCTTGGTCGCTATCTAGAAAATGTTTTTAGGCCGAAGGTCGAAAGCGCTTTTAGGGACGAAGTGAAGAGCGACTCCTTAATTATTTCAAACGTTTTTAAAATCAAGGTGCTAAGTTTTGCTTCCATTGTGATTGCAGGGGCATCGCTGATTTTTTTGGCGGCAAGGACGGCTTATTTAAAAACGTTTTCTTTTAACGAGGCCCATCTGGCCATAATCGCAATTAGCTTCTTAGGACTATTTCTTTATCTTAAAAAGTCATTGAATGTTTCCATAGGCTCCTATTTATTCAACGCATTTTGGCTTGTAAACCTGCCTCTTAGAATCTTCATGACTGGAGGACTGCTGTCCCCGCTTATATCGGGATATTTAGCGCATTCAGTGTATGTCTACTGTCTTAACGGTCAAAAATGGGGGAGGCTCAGCCTCTTCTGGTCAGTGGTAAGCATTGGCTTCTTCACATTTATAGACCCTTTTTATACCTATAAAGGCGTTCTTTTGACCGATGTTCCAGAGGTCCAGACACTACTGGACATTATAACGCTCGTGTTTGTTTCCCTGCCTATTGTTTTTATGTTCGATCAAAAAAGTTTTATGGAAGCTGCCATAAGAGAAATGGAGAAGAAGTCAGACTCATTTGCCGTCATGAGAAGGCTTAACCACGAGATAGGAAACTCTCTTTACAAGGCCTTAGGCTATTTGCAAATTTTAAGGTCCAAAAAAGACCTCTCCATGGTCCAGTATGTGCGTGATCCCTTAGAGGAAATCAAGGAGGTCGGTGAGACGCTGTCTCGCCTCGCCAGTGATGGGGACCTCGGGCCTACTTGGACAAATATAAAAATGAAATAAGGATACTTTCTCGGATTCGGGAGGAGGAGTCTGTCTAAAGCGTCAAAAGTTTTGACAGCGTCTAAGGCCTACACATTCACAGTCGCGCAAGTTATTGGACTTTCACTATAAGGCCTTGCAAAAATCGGCATAGGGTTTGCGAGATAATACATCTAGATAGAGGTGTTATTATGCGTTTTTTTCTCTTCATTCTCTCCCTAAGCTTCCTTGCTCATGCCCAAAGAGACCTCTGTGAGTTTTGCGGCAATCAAAGAGGAAAAGACCTCTATCAACATGTCTTTAATGAAAACCTAGACGACTCAGATTATACCGGAGCTAACCTGAATCAAGTTTTGTTTCTGGCGCCCAGCAAGTCCTTTTCTTCCCAAAATGTTAAATACGACTATGCGGACATGCAAAAGGCCAGGTTTTCAAGGCCTGGCGATGGCGAGCTTTTTGCGGGAAGCTCCTGGAGAGGGGTAGACCTAAGATATGCCTTTTTGAAAGAGGCAAAATTTCTCGACGCTGTTGATGTTGGCATCGCCCTAATTGATGACAACACAGAATTGCCTAAAGGCCTAAGGCCGTAAGGGAGGGAAACGCGTTTCTAAACCTTGATATGCTTGGCGACTTTGAGCTCGATAGAAACGCCCCAAATGATAACTGCTTTTTGGGACTTTGCTTTAGGCGGCACTCTTTTTTTAAGAGCAATTCTATTTCCGTTAAACGCATTAATGTTGGAGAGAGTCCCCATATCGTGTTCAAGTCAGGCGTTTTTAATGCCAGGGCGAAAATCGCCAAAAATCGGCAAAGCCTAGAAGATGAAATTAAAGAGCTGGAAGACGTGAGGCAGCAAGCGACCTTTACCCTCTCTTCCTTGACAAAGGCGCCAAGGCCGTTCTTGGAAAAAGCTCCTGAGGGGCGGCCTTTTTAAATGTCTATCAAACAGTTTCTGGCAATTCGCTTTTACGCCAGTTTAATCTCGTAAAAAAAGGGCCTTTAAAAGAAGCCTTAAGGACAAGACAGTTATATTTGCCACTTATGCAGATTGGAAGAAGGACTCAGGGGCCTTGGAGAAAAAGGCCGCCTCTGTGTCGGGAATGCAAAGCGGGTTCGATCCATCGGACTATGTCTATAAAAGCGGAAAAGTCGCAAATTAACGTCGCGCTTGTCTATTATGGAAGCTTCTGGGGACGAAAAGGACCTTAATAGGGTTGGGGACATGCTAAAGAGACGTTTTTCCATCGCCACCGACGGAAGCGTTCGTCTTAATATTTTATTCACCAAGACCTTGGACTTTAGACATAAAATTGAAGATTATCCTGAGTATAAAAATGGAAAAATAACCGATAAGGAGCGCCTTGAGAGCCTGTGGTACTACGACCATCTTGGCGGCCACGTGCTTCCGGAGGCCTATTACGAGTTTAAAAGTACACCGGAAGGAAAAAAGATCTTTAAAGATATCGATGCCATGCTTTTGATAACGGGAGCTCAATTCGAGTCCCTCGCTTTTCAAATCGGAAAAATTGCCGCTATAGAGCAGCCAAGAGAGGCGGGATGGAGCAATCAAGACGGAGGAAGCTCATTGTTGTAAAAGACGAGGTCATCGTAGACGGCCTTATCCATGAACTCGGGCACACAATGTTTCTTGGGCACGCTTCTTCTCAGTGCTGGCGGCCAGGCAGTAGTTTGGAGGAGAAAAGAAGATGCTGTGAGAGTCTCCCCTGCAAAGGACGATGTCATGAGTTATTGTCGAGATCGAAGCATTGAAAATGAGGAGATGATAAATCGATTCTCTTCATGCAATCTAGATATGATTAAAAATAAAGTCGCCCCTGCGATCATGTCAGGCGGCTCCTCTCAAATAAAAAACCGTTCGACTTGCCGCTAGTAAACGAGCGCCTATTTAATTGGCAGGCATTGCCTTAACTGTCATTTCCGCTCTGCGGGTAAGGAATACTTATTCCTTTTGAGTCAAATTCTTTTTTCACTTTTCTGTGTACTCAAAAAAGAGCGGCCAATAATCCTCCTTTTTGGACCACACTTTTACGGAAATATTCACCGCCGAGTCACCTAGGGAAGCCACGTTCACCGACACTGCTGGGTCTTTGAATACTCTTTCGTCGGCCTCAAATAGGCCCCTAAGAATGGCTTTCGCCTTATCGATGCTGTCTTCGTAGCCAATTCCAAAAGTGAAGTCCACGCGTCTTGTGTCCTCTTGGTTAACATTTTGAATTGGGGAATTCGCGAGCTTTGCCATTTGGTATATAGATTATTTGATTATCGCCTGTTTTAATGACCGTCATAAAAGTAGTGATTTCTCTGACCGTTCCAGAAAAGCCTTGGGCCTGTATGAAGTCCCCGACCTTAAAGGGCCTAAGCAGTAAAATAATCACGCCGCCCGCAAAATTAGAGAGACTTCCTTGCAGGGCCATGCCTATGGCAAGCCCCGCGGCGCCTAGAAGGGCTATAAAGGAAGTGGTCTTAAAGCCTGCGGTATTGGCCGCGGCGATAAAGACGGCCGCCTTAAAACCCAGCTTATGAGCGAGCAAAGAAATGGTCTTAGAGAAAGGTCTAAGTTTCTTTTTTCAAAGAATTTATCGAGCTTACTCACCAAGAAACTTGCTACTTTAAAGCCTATAAGAAGAAGGACCAAAGCGAGAATGATTTTTTGCCCGTAAACAATGCGCGAGGGTTTTAAGCTCCATTAGATTCATGCATAAGTCCTTTCGTTTCTTGATAGTGTTCCTTCGCTTTCATAGCGCATTTCTCTCAAATCTTCCATGTTCGCCAGCCTAAGATTTGTCCAGAGGTCGCGCAAAGCACAAAGGACTTAAGAAATAGTAATGAGTATTGAAGTTTCTTAAATTCTAAGAGCATTAAGGTTTTTGAATGGAGGGGGAGTTGGTCTATAGATAAAAGTGGTACAGTGAAAAGTGGTTCAGAGAAAAAGTGGTGCACGGAGAGGGACTTGAACCCTCACAGGCTTGCGCCCACATGGCCCTCAACCATGCGTGTCTACCATTCCACCACCCGTGCGTGATGAAATAATCTAATGATATTTTAGGTATTTGGCCAGACTAATTTTAAATATTTGCCTCTGGATTTAACAAAAGCTGTCAAAGTTTGCTTCAGATCATATTTTTAGGGTAAAATATAATTATTGAAGGAGGGCCATATGAAAGCCCTAGTGCTTGATGCGACCTATTACCCTGTGCAAATTATTGATTGGAAAAAGGCCATGATTCTCTTTTTCACCGAGAGGGCAGAGGTGGTCGATTATCACGACGATATTGAAATCCGCTCCACCTCTCATTCCTTCAAACTTCCAAAAGTTCTTCGCCTCTTTCAAAAAGTAAATAAGCTCACCCAAGTCAAATTCAACCGCGCCAATGTGTTTTACAGAGACAAATTCATTTGCCAGTACTGCGGCAACAAATTCCCCGAGATTGAGTTGACTCTGGACCATGTCATGCCTAAAAGCCGCGGAGGAAAGACCTCTTGGGAAAATATCGTCACAAGTTGTCACGCATGCAATAATAAAAAGGCCGACAAGACACCAAGAGAGTGCGGTCTTGCGCTTCCCACCAGACCTAAACGGCCCAATTGGTCCCCAATGATGGCCCTTAGACTCACCGCCAGGGACAAGACCCTTTTTGAAAATTGGTTTTTCGCGAAAACGGGCTAATGAATGTGAGCGTGGTCTCCAAGCTCTGGTCGATTTTTAACGCGGCCTTTCCAAGCTCAAAGAGCCTCGACATTTTTCCTTTCGCTCCACTACGGACGGTGTCTTAGATGCTTTTGGAAAATAATAAACTAGACATATTCCTGAGCAAGAATATAGAATATTCAAAGACTTATAAATATTATTTACTGAACTAACGGACCTTTTGTGAAAGATACTTCATATACTTTTATTGATCTCTTTAGTGGCTGTGGAGGCCTTAGTTGCGGACTTGAAATGGCAGGTCATCGCTGTCTCATTGGGCGTCGATATGGACAAGCACGCTATCGAGAGCTTTAAGGCCAATCATAAAGAAGCGGAGGGGATTGTCACAGATATCGCCAAGCTCACGAAAGCAAAGCTTAATAAGCTTCTCGATGGCCAGACATGTGGACATGGTCGTTGGCGGTCCTCCATGTCAGGGATTTAGCACTGTGGGAAAGGGAGACGCCGCGGACATCGCGAAATACGCTCTTTAAAGAGTTCGTCAGAGTGGTCAGAGTCACTCAACCTAAAGTCGTTTTGTTTGAAAATGTCACTGGAATCTTCGCCAAGAAGAACGAAAATACGCTTAAAACCATCTTTAAGTCTTTCGAGAAGCTTGGCTACACTATGGACGCCAAAGTCTTAAGCTCTGATGACTATAAAGTCCCTAGCCGTCGAAGACGAACCATTATCATGGGCGTGAAAGGTGGTCTTCCGCTTTTTCCCCAACTCCCGCCAGAGGCAAAAAAGTCAATGTCGAGGACGCATTCAAGAAATTGACCACTAAAAGAAAAATTGCAAATCATGAAATTGAAAAGGCCCAAGTGGCCAATGAACTTGATAAAAAGAGACTTAAGCATATCCCTTCTGGCGCGGGAATTCGCTACGAAAGAGACGAGCAGGCCTATCTTCCCAAGAGGCTTCGATTTGATATTGATTGGAAGTCCATTTCAGAGGGGCGTTTTCGCCAAACAAAGCTTCAGAGGCTTCCGCTAGACGCCCCAGCGCCCACGATCCTTACAAGCAGAAGCATGTATTATCATCCAACTGAATGTCGCTTCCTGACGGTCAGAGAGGCGGCTCTCTGTCAGAGCTTCCCCATGAACTTTGTTTTTAAGGGCTCTGTCACCGCTCAATTTAGACAGATAGGCAACGCTGTCCCTCCGCTTCTGGCGAAGTATCTAGGGGAAGAGATTAAGAATATTGACTTCTCACAAGCGAACTCTAAGAAGGCCTTAAAGACCAGCGAGCTTGCGAAGGCCGCTTTTAGCTATAGGGAAAAGCGCCAATACGCTTAACTCTCTTTTAGGCTGAACTTTTTCCCGCATAGCCAGACCACCCATAGCACTGGAGCGCCTATGGCCGCAGTGAAAAGAAAAAAGTTCTCGATAGCCAAGGGCCTTTACAAAAGTGCCTGAGTATCCGCCGAGAATTTTCGGTAAAAGGGTCATTAATGAGGAGAATATCGCGTACTGAACGGCCGTGAAGGACACATCGGTAAGGCTTGAGAGAAAGGCTATGAACGCTGCGCTTGCGAGGCCGGCCGCCAAATTGTCCGCCGAAATCACCAGGTACAACATGGGCATATTGTCCCCCAGCCCGGCCAGGGCCCAGAATAATAAGTTCGTGACTGCTGACAATAAAGCTCCCCACCAAAGCATTTTGATCACTCCAAAGCGAGCGGTGAGAGCGCCCCCTAAAAATCCTCCTAAGAGGGTCATCGCAAGGCCAAAGGTCTTCACAACGCTTGCTATTTGGGTTTTGCTAAAGCCCAAGTCCTGGTAAAAGACGTTGGAGATGACTCCCAACACTATGTCTGAGATTCTGTACAGTCCGATTAATAAGAGAAGGAGAAGGGCCAAGCTTTTTCCGTACCTTTCAAAAAAGTTCTTAACAGGAGCAATATAGGCGCCTTCAATCATCTCGGTCTTCACAAGCCCTAATTTCCCAAGGACCATCGTGACGATTCCTGCCGCGCTTACGGCGACGGCAAGTCTCAAAGAGCCAATAATGAGGCCCGCCAAGTCAGAATTATTAAGGGCGCCCCAAGAGAATTTTTCAACTCGCTGACTATGTCTGAGCTAAAGAAAAAAACGCACACAAATGTCGCCGCCGCCAAAAGGAAAAGAGCGCAAAAGCGAGCGTACTCTTTGGGGAGTGCTCGTCCATTCTGTCAGAATGACGCCTCAGGTTCGGGTCTCATCAAAACAGTCGCGACTCCTATGAGCATGCAAGAGCCCATGATGAGATAGGTCCACTTCCAAGCACTATATGAATAGTCCCCATCTCAGAGCCAAAGTAATCGGCCAGAAAGAGGGCGCCGGCGCCAGAAGCAAGCATGCCAATTCGATAGCCAGCAATATAGGTGGCGGACAAAAGACCTTGCATTTTTGATTCGGCAGACTCGATTCTAAAAGCGTCAATGACAATGTCTTGTGTGGCGGAAGAAAAGCCCAAAAGAACGGCCGCAAAGGCCATAAACACGAGAGAGTTTTCAGAGCTCGCTGGATTTACCAAGGCCATCCAGGCCACGGAAGCAATGATCGCTGTCTGTGAAAGCAAAAGCCAGCTTCTTCTTCTTCCAACAAGCTTTGTGAGAAGAGGAACGGGGAGTTGGTCCACTAAAGGCGCCCATACGAACTTAAAAGAATAGCCTAAAGCGGCCCAGCTAAAAAAGGTGACTGCGGACTTCTCGACCCCTGCCTCGCGCAGCCAAAGGGAAAGAGATGAAAAAATGAGTAAAAGAGGAAGTCCAGCTCGAGAATCCCAGAAACAGCATTGTTATGTTTCTAGGGTCCATGAAAGATTTAATATTCCTCTTACTGATGCCGCCCATTCTTTCCTTGCGCTTAATAAATTCTTGTTAAGGGTATATCATACACCAGTTGAGCTGAAATCAAAGTTTATGAGGAGGCCAGCGCCCCTATGGAAAGGGGCGTGAGCGAGGCTATCGGCAGTTAAGTAGTTCTTCCAATTCTTCTTTGTCTTTTTTCTGCTGTCTGCTCAAATTTCTGAAGATGCCTAGGTAATATTTATTCTCAGGCAATAGTGAGCAGACATTCCTCTCATAGCGGGTCTCTCCCAGAGTATAAGAGTATGTGACATCGGCCTGGTACTTCAGAAGCTTTTGGGCGGTCTTCACGTCCAGCTTGTCAAGAGCATGAGCAAGCGCGCTTAGCCCCTCTTTGTCCAATTTATTAGGGTCCGCGCCCTTTTTTAATAAGATGTCTGTTCTTTTTTCGTTTCCTAGTTTTACGGCCTCAACAAGGGGCACGAGAGAGTCCGAGGGCTCGCCGTTCGGGCTTAGCCCTCCATCGATGAGAAGGTCCACCATTTCCATCATGGCGGGCTCGTCCTCTATAGAAAGGGCAAGAGACAAAAGGTTGATGCCATTTGCCCTCGTCTTTAGGTCCTTTTGTTGAAAGAGGTAATCTATAAGGTTGAGATTTGCTTTTAGCACATGCTTTTTTATCGCTTCCTGCTCCAGGTTCTTTTCGATATTGGTTATGTTTACGATCAATCTTTCCACCTCAGGCAGATCATGTCTTCGAGCAAGATTGAGGATGTCGTCTGGGTCTTCTCCAAGGTCCGCTCCCGCTTTGAGGAGAGTCAGGATGCCCAGCGCGTGCCCGTGTTCAAGCGCCCTTTCCAAGGCGGACTCGCCCCATTTATTATCGGTGTTTACGTCCGCGCCCGCTGTCACCAGAACCCTGAGAGTGTAACAGTCTTTCTTCTCGATGGAGATGTGAAGGGGAGACTCGCCTCTTTCGTTCTTTTTATTTAAATCAGGCCGCGCTTTAAGCAAGTCCTCTAGATTTTTGATTTTCCTTTCATCACCGCCGAGGTCAGTGGAGTCTCTCCATTTGGTAGAATGGCGTCTATATCGGCGCCTTCTTTTATGGCCTGGCGGACCAAAGTAATATCGCTTGATTCTAAAGCATTGTAGAGTTTCTCAGTGGAAGTTGCCCTGTCTGGACGATAAATTTCTTCTTGTTTGCGTTTTTCTATGTCCGCTTTCATCCCGCAGGCGCTTGTTAGCCCAATGGCCAGCGCAAGGAGTATAAGTTTTGTTTTCACGGTTCACCTCGCAATTTTTAAAGTGGGCCTATTATAGTCCCGCTAAAAATTGCTCGCTATGTTTTTGTAAATCTTATAGGGGAGGGGAAAAGTCGATGATATCAAGGAGTTATGGGGGGCCGTTAGGCCCCCTTTTAATTGGCCGTTAACTATTGTTAAAAGATCGCTTCTGGGTGCTTCTTTGAAAACCTTAAAAGGCTTTGAGCGTCCGGGTTATCCTGAATGTCCTTTAAAGTGAGAACGAGCATCATGCCAGAGCCCTCTCCCTTGTGGTCGGGCGCGATATAGGAAACAATGCCTATTTGTTTGCCATTAATCTTTAGTCTAATAGGCACGTCAAAAGGAATGGAAAGGTCGTTTGGCATTCTAATAGGAATAAAAAAACCAAAGAGCTTATTGCTTGCGTAAAAGGTGGTGTCCAGTAAATCGGGCACATTTATGGCCAGAGCTGGAAGAGCTCCATCGACAGTAAAAGGGAAAGGCCTTCCATCAGGGAGCGTTTCAGAGGGGACCGCCCTAAATACATCACTTTCAACGTCCCTTGGATCAAAGGCCACCTTTATTATAGTTCCCCCGCCGAGAGCAGGACCAAGGGCCGCGGTAGAATACTCCATCTTCGGTATGACAGTAGAGAAGCCAGCAGGCAAATCTAGTTTTTCAAAAGTCGCTGCCAAAATTATCTTACCGTCTTGAATATTAATATGGGGCCCGTCGACTCCTGGAACTTTTGGTATTTTTCCCTGCTCAATACAGGACGACGAGATAAATAAACTCACTGCCAGTGAGAGATACAATAAGGGGACGCATAAGAATTCCTTTTCTTAGTGTTTTTGAGGCCAGCTGGCCTTTCATTTCTTATCGGTAAGACCTCCATGTATCTAAATGAAATTGTCAGTTGTAGAGGGACTTTAGGCAATTATTTGGTTTCAGAGCTGGACAAAAATTCAACGCTGACTAAGATCATACGCGCATTGCCATTTTCGCGCTATAAATACGGTTACATACTAATATTCGGAGGACATCATGAGTTCAATCCTTAAAACAGGCATAATTGGCCTAGTAATAGTGTCAGCTACTAGCGCTTTTGCTTGGGACGCTAAAAAAGAATTTACGACTAACTGTACCACTTGCCACAACATCGGCGGCGGGGACAAAATTGGTCCTGATCTCGCTGGAGTGACCGAAAGACGGAAAGAAGAGTGGCTTATTAAGTACATTCAGTATCCAAGTGGAATGATGGAAGGCGACGCCGAAGAGCCAGGCTACGAGAAGGCAGATCCAATCGCGCAAAAGCTTTGGAAGACCTACAAGCCTAATATGATGGCCGAACAAGACCTTACTAAAGATCAGATTAAGGCCTTCCTTGCTTACATCAAAAAAGAAAGCAAAGGCAAAAAACCAAAAGGAAAAATTCTTAAAGTTAAATAATGGACTCTCTCGACTCTTCCGTTAAGAAACAGATTCGCATCTGGCTATACATCACAATTGCCATGGTGCTGTGCATGGTCTTTATCGGGGGAGTCACACGCCTTACAGACTCAGGGCTTTCCATGGTCGAATGGAGGCCCTTGCTTGGCGCCGTCCCTCCTATGAATGAGCAGGAGTGGTCGGCGGTCTTTGAAAAGTATCAGCAATTTCCAGAATACAAAATTCAAAATAGCCGCATGGGCCTTTCTGAGTTTAAGTTCATCTTCTTTTGGGAGTATTTTCACCGTCTTTTTGGAAGGCTTATAGGTGTGGTCTTTTTTCTTCCTTACGCCTACTTCTTAATTCAAAAAAAACTTAACAAAAAATGGAATAGACGCCTGCTTATCGGGCTCTTCTTGGCGGCAGTCAAGGTCTTCTTGGCTGGTTTATGGTCAAAAGCGGTCTGATTGACCGGCCGGATGTTTCCCATTTTAGGCTTGCCGCTCATTTCTTTCTCGCCTTGGCCATTATGGGGTACTTATTCTGGCTTGCCATGGATCTAAGGGAGCGAAGACCCCCTCGAGAAAGCGAGGCCGAGCTTCTAAAAAAACCACTATACCTATTCGCTGGAATTTTAAGCCCTCAGCTCATTTATGGGGCCTTTGTCGCTGGCCTTGACGCAGGCATTGGCTTTAACACCTTCCCCAAAATGGACAGGGACTGGATTCCAGATGTTCTTTTTCAAGAGAACTTTTTTGTGATGGCGCTAAATTCAAATGTTGGCGTGCAATTTGTCCACCGAATCTTTGCTTGGATCCTTTTTGGCCTTGGGCTTTATCTTTTCTCAGTGGGTTTCGCAAGCTTAAAAACCCCCGGCTTAAACGTGACGCCTTTGCTATTGGCGTCTTGGTAAGTGTCCAGTTTGGGCTTGGAGTGGCCACTATTCTTTCCAGAGTGGAGCTTAGCTTTGCAAGCGCGCATCAGATGGTGGCCTGTTTGCTCGCCGCAGTAACAGTCAAAGGCATCTATGATGTGACTCACGTCAATAAAACGCCCTGTGTCTGCCGTAGAAAGTGCAAAAAAAACAACGGCTTAAAGCCAAATAGTACTTGCCTGATCAACTTTTTAAACTGATAATTGGGCTTAAGAATTTCTATAATTTCTTTGGGTTAAATATAGCGACTATATGCTGACTACGATTGCTTTGTCTTTTGACATGTCTTTTCACGTTCACGCTTTCTCCGTTGGCCTTCGCCATTGGGGGCAAAGGTCCGCTTGAGCTTGAAAAGACGGGGGTCAAAAATGAAAAGCCTCGCTATCTTGATGGCATCGGCATTGATGAAAAGCTCGGGAATCAGATTGATCTTGGACTTCCCTTTACTGACGCCAAAGGCAAATCAGGTCACTCTTGGCAAGTACTTCAACGATAAGCCAGTTTTCCTCATGCTGATTTACTATAATTGCCCGACCCTTTGCAGCCTGCATTTTCAAACATTAATGCAAAGCTTTAAAAAATTTGATTGGAATATAGGAGACAAGTTTGAGTTTGTCGCCGTCTCAATAGACCCAAGAGAAGGGCCGAAGGACGCCAAGTCCAAAAAAGAGCTCTACCTTAAAGAGTATGGCAGGCCTAAAACAAAAGATGGATGGCATTTTCTGACCGGCAAGAAAGAAAATATTAAAAAAGCTCGCTGACCAAATTGGCTTCAAATACGTCTGGGACGGGAACATGAACCAATATGCCCACGCAGCAGCGGCCTACTCTATGACCCCTGAGGGAAAAATTTCTTACTATCACTACGGTTTAATATTGAGCCAAAGGTTCTTCGGCTTTCCTTAGTGGAGGCAAGTCAGAACAAGATAGGAAATATTGTCGATCGCCTAGTTTTGTTTTGCCTTCAATATGATCCAAACAAAAAAACGTATGCTTTTTATGCTTATAATATTATGCGTGTCGCGGCAGCGCTCGCCGGACTGATCTTGATTTTTTTCTTGGTCCGGTTTTGGCGGCGTGAAAGCGGCAGTGAAGTTTAAAGGGAATGTAATATGGGATTCATCAGTGAAATTTTAGCGTTGCTATTCGGGTTTACACTGCCTGAGCGAGCGGCTCAAAACGCTTACCTAATGGACGACCTGTACAACTCAGTCATGTTGCTGAGCTTTGTCGGTTTTTTCGGCCTTATGGGGGTCATGGTCTTTTTTATCGTGCGCTATCACAAAAGCCAGAACGAAAAATCGGCCTATATTCCTCATAATGCCTTGGCAGAAACATTATGGACGGTCATTCCAACAATTATTTTTGTTGGCATCGCCATTTGGGGCGTCTGGGCATTCTATCAAAGGGAAGCTCCTCCAAAAGACGCAATGGTCGTAAAGGTCACCGGCAAACAGTGGTTGTGGGAGTACACCTATTCAAAAGATGGAAAAGAGTTCTCGACTGTTGAGACTATGTACCTTCCCGTCAATAAGCCCATTACTCTTGATATGACTTCTGTGGACGTTATTCACAGCTTTTATATTCCAAGCTTTAGAACTAAGCGTGACACAGTTCCAGGGATGAGAACAAGTTACTCGTTCACTCCCACCCAAAAGGGCGACTTTAAGATATTTTGCGCGGAATACTGCGGGACAAATCACTCGGCAATGAGGGGAACGGTCAAAGTCGTGTCAGAAGATAGATTTAATAAATGGCTAGATAGGCAAATTAAAGAGGCGAATGTCAGCGATCCTGTCGAGTTAGGTCTTCGTTTGTTTAACCGCAAGGGCTGCACCACTTGTCACAGCGTTTCGGGTCAAAGAATTATTGGCCCGCCGCTTAACGAGGTCTGGGGCAATGAGAGGACTTTTGAAGACGGCACGAGCGCTATGGGGAATGCAGACTATATAAGGGAGTCCATCCTCAACCCCAACGCCAAGGTGGTTGCGGGCTACCCAGCAAGAATGAACTCTTTTGCTGGTCAGCTCTCAGAAAAAGAAATTGATTATATTATTGAATATTTAAAAACATTAAAATAGGGGGCACGAAGTGGCTGAAACAACAACCGTAGATAACGCAGCAACTCACGCTCAAAGCGTTAACTACTTAAATGAAGAAAAAGGTCTATGGTCTTGGTTGACCACCCTAGACCATAAAAGAATTTCGGTGATGTATATTTATACTATCATCGCCTTCTTTATCGTCGGCGGCTTATTTGCTCTCGCCCTTAGAATTGAGCTTTTAACGGCCGAACAATTAATTTTTAGTTCCGACACCTATAACCAATTGATGACCTTCCATGGCTCGATCATGGTGTTTATGGTCATTGTGCCCGGTATTCCCGCGATTCTTGGTAACTTTGTTATGCCTATTATGATAGGCGCTAAAGACGTCGCCTTCCCTCGGCTAAACCTTATGAGTTGGTACTGCCTTATCATTGGGGCGGCCATTGCGATTGCTTCGATCTTTTTTGGGGGCGTCGACACTGGTTGGACGTTCTATACCCCTTACTCTTCTAAATACCGCGACGGCTGTTGCAATGGTCGTGTTCGGCGCCTTTGTCATGGGCTTTTCTTCCATTCTCACTGGACTTAACTTTATCGTCACCATCCATAAGCTTAGGGCGCCTGGAATGACCATGATGAGATTGCCTCTCTTTGTCTGGGCGATCTACGCCACCGCTCTTATTCAGGTCATCGCGACTCCAGTTTTAGGCATCACTCTGCTGCTTCTTGTGGCCGAGAGAGTTTTTGGAATCGGCGTATTTGATCCCACCCTGGGCGGTGATCCGGTATTGTTCCAGCACTTTTTCTGGTTCTATTCTCACCCTGCTGTTTATATTATGATTGTCCCTCCATTTGGAGTCATTTCTGAGGTCATCTCAACCTTCTCTCAGAAGACTATCTTTGGTTACAAGGCGATCGCATTTTCCTCTCTTGCGATTTCTGCGATTTCTTTCCTTGTTTGGGGACACCATATGTTCGTCTCCGGCCAGTCGCCAGTAGCGGGAACAGTGTTCTCCATTCTTACAATGCTGGTGGGCGTTCCCACCGCCATTAAACTGTTTAACTGGACTGCGACAATGTACAAAGGGCCGCATCAGTCTTACAACACCTATGCTTTACGCGATTGTGTTCCTTTGCTTATTCACAATTGGCGGGCTTACAGGTCTTTTCTTGGGCGCTTTTGCTATCGACGTGCACTTGCACGACACGTACTTCGTCGTCGCTCACTTCCATTACGTTATGCTCGGTGGAGGCATTGTGGGCATGTTCTGCGGACTATTCTACTGGTTTCCTAAAATCACAGGCAAAATGTATAGCGAAGCTCTTGGGCGAATCTCCGCAGTTCTTGTCTTTATTGGATTCAACGCCACCTTCTTGCCTCAGTTCATTATGGGCTCGCTTGGCATGCCACGGCGTTACGCAACTTATGACGGCATCTATAGCGCGTACCATGTGACCTCAACTATTGGGTCATGGATTCTTGCTCTTGGGTTTGGAGTCGCCATTTACGCTCTTATTAAAGGCGCTCTTTCTGGCGAAAAGGCAGAGAGCGATCCTTGGAACGGCACCACTCTCGAGTGGACTATTCCTTCGCCGCCAATTCACACTAACTTTGAAACAACTCCAAAAGTAACGGGGAGGCCATATGAGTACCGCTAAAATCGATAGGAGAGTCCAGCACTCTCATCACTTTGACTCTATGGAGCAAGAAAATGAGTCAGGCAAACAAGGTGTCTGGCTCTTTATGGGCACAGAGCTCATGATGTTCGGAGCTCTATTTGCGGGCTACGCTATTTATAGAACTAAGTTTCCCTGAGGCGTGGGCCGAAGGGCGGGACCCTTCTTGATTGGAGACTTGGCTCCCTTAACACGCTTGTTCTTCTCTTAAGCTCCTTTACTATGGCCCAGGCCGTGACTGAGACAATGAAAGGCCATAATAAAAAGGCCTTAAATTACGTGATAGTCACCACCATGTGCGCCCTTGCCTTTATGGTCGTGAAGTACTTTGAATACTCAGGAAAAATTCACCATGGGCTTTTTCCAAGTGATGGAATGTTTAATCCTGAGGCCGTTCAAGTGCCTGAGACGCGCTTGTTTCTTGTTATGTACTTTGTGATGACCGGACTTCATGGGATTCACATCTTGGTCGGGATTGGCCTTATGCTTTGGCTAATGAAGCGACTTAAGAAAGAAGAATTTAGTAAAGACTACTACACGGCCGTTGAGGGCGTGGGACTTTACTGGCACATTGTCGACATTATTTGGATTTTCCTATTTCCATTAATGTACTTAATCTAATTTGGAGTAAGTTATGAGCGGACACGTTGTTCCATTTAAAACAAATCTAATCACGCTATTGACCTTGGTGACTTTGACGCTATTCACTGTTTATACCGCGCACTTTGTGGACCTTGGCTGGTTTAACCTGCCGTTGGCCATGATTATTGCTACGGGAAAGGCGACTGTGGTCGCGCTTTGGTTCATGCACCTAAAGTATGACACTAAGGTCAATAGATCTATTGTGATCACGGCGCTTGATTTTCGTCGGCCTTTTGATTCTCTTTTCGTCTATAGACATCTTCACTAGAGTCTAAGGCGACAATGATTAAAAAGCTAAAGTCTCTTTTTAAATCTGGAATCGTGTTCTTTGTAGTGATCAGCGCAATTGCTGGCTATGGGATAGGACTTCCTGTTGAGCAGAACTTTAGCTTTTTGCACTTTCTGGCCTTTATAGTGGGAATCACTTTGATTTCATCTGGAAGCCTGGCCTTTAACCAAGTTCAAGAAATTAATCGTGACAGAAAAATGGAGCGAACTAGCGCTCGCCCATTGGCGAGCGGGACCATGAGTAAAAAGACCGCCATCGCGATCAGTGTCGCAAATATGATGGTAGGAAGCCTGGTTCTTTATTGGGTGGAGCCCGCGACCTGCTATTTAGGCCTAGCGGTTATAGCCCTCTACAATGGGCTTTACACGCTTCACTGGAAGCCGAGGTGGACTTTTGGGGCCGTGCCAGGGGCCGTCCCAGGCGCTCTGCCAGGGGTTTTAGGTTTTAGCGCTGTGAACCAGAATCTTCTTTCCCCTGAGGCCGTTTATCTGTTCTTAGTTATGTTTCTTTGGCAAATGCCTCATTTCTGGACGCTAGCGATTCGTTTTAAGGACGATTACGCCAAAGGTGAATTTCCCATTTTGCCCGTCATGTTAGGAAAAGAGAGAACAATTTATCATATAAGCTTTTATGTCTTTGCCTATGCTTTATTGGCCATCATGTCGCCTTACTTTGTGAGCTTCTACGCCCTCTACTTCTTCTTAGTGCTGCCCTTTGCCATCATTGTGGTTTGGCAATTTTTTAAATATGCGAAGGCCAAAGAAGAGAAGGCCTGGCTGCCATTTTTTCTTTGGACCAACTTTTCCCTTCTTATTTTTCTTTATGCCCCTTTAGTTGACAAATATTCTCGGCTTTACTTTGATGTTTATCGCTATCATTAAGGACATAGAGGGCCTGATCGAGTTAACATTTCATTTGTCTGTTGATAGCCTAATCACTCTCAGAACAAAGGAATGTAAGCTATGGCCAAAAACGAGATTTTTCTAAAAGACTATAAAGAACCAGACTTTTATATCAAGAATACTGAGCTTGATTTCACCATCGAGCCTCTGAAAACCACTGTAAAATCTAAGCTTAGCATTGAGCGCAACGGTTCTCACAATAAAGATCTTGTCCTTGATGGCGTTGACCTGAGGCCAAAAAGCTTTTCACTTGACGGCAAAGTCCTTGAGCTTGGAGAGTATCAGGTGGAAGGAGAGCAGCTTCGGGTCAAGACCACTAAGGACCGTTTCCTATTTGAGGCCACCGTAGAGATAGACCCTAAGAACAATTTTTCCTGTGAAGGCCTGTATCAGTCTGGAGACATTTTTTGCACTCAAAATGAGTCCCAAGGCTTTAGAAAAATAACCTACTTTCTGGACCGTCCTGATGTGATGTCCAGCTTTACAACGACTCTTCGGGCCAATGAAAAAGTTTTCCCTGTACTTCTCGCTAATGGGAACAAGCAGGACGAGGGGGTGGACGAGAGCGGCCTAAAATTCGTTGTGTGGAACGACCCATTTCCAAAGCCTTGTTATCTATTTGCCGTTGTGGCGGGCGACCTTGCGCTTGTGAAGGACACCTTCACCACCATGAGCAACAAAGAAGTGAAGCTTGAGATCTACGTGGACAAGGGCAATGAGGACAAGTGTGACCACGCCATGCTTTCCCTTAAAAACGCCATGAAGTGGGACGAGGAAAAGTATGGGCTTGAATACGATTTAGACATTTATATGATCGTGGCCGTTGATTCCTTTAATATGGGCGCCATGGAAAATAAAGGGCTAAATATTTTCAATTCTGCCTATGTATTGGCCAAAAAAGAGACCGCCACTGACGCCAACTTTCAAGGCATCGAAGGTGTCATAGGCCATGAGTACTTTCATAATTGGACGGGAAATAGAGTCACTTGTCGGGACTGGTTCCAGCTAACTCTTAAAGAAGGCCTTACTGTCTTTAGAGATCAGGAATTTTCTAGCGATATGCTCTCAAGGCCCGTTAAGCGAATAGATGACGTCATTAGGCTTAAGCGGCACCAGTTCCCCGAGGACCAAGGGCCTATGAGTCATCCTATCAAGCCAAAAAGCTACATTGAAATCAACAACTTCTACACCGCCACTGTTTATGAAAAAGGAGCTGAGGTCATTCGTATGGTCCACACCCTTCTTGGCGAGGAGGGCTTTAGAAAAGGCATGGACCTTTACTTTGAGAGGTTTGATGGCAAGGCCGTCACCACTGAGGACTTTGTCGACGCGATGGCCGACGCTAATGGAAAGGACCTCGAGCAATTTAAGATGTGGTACAACCAAAACGGCACTCCGAAACTTAAAGTTGAAGAGAGCTGGGACGAAAACGCAAAAACTTTTGAGGTCACCTTCAAACAAGAGGCCGATATCGACGACCCAAAATACGACGCTCTTCATATGCCTTTTCACATCGGGCTATTTACGAAAGAAGGCGAGGAGTTAGAGGCGCAAGGGGAGCTTGAGCTTAATGAAAAAGAGCAGACCTTTAAATTTAATAATTTGCCTGAGCGGCCAATTATTTCCTTAAACAGAAAATTTAGCGCCCCCGTAATCGTCGAAAAAGATTATAGCGATCAGGAGTATGCGGTGTTGATGGGCAGGGAGAGTGACGAGTTCGCGCGCTATGACGCCGCCCAAAACCTTTATAAGAACACCCTTACAAGAATGACTACCGCTATCGCCGCTGGTGAAGAGTTTGCGCCAAGCGCTGAGTTCTTTGGCGCCTTTGAGGCGCTTCTCTCGGACGAGGCATTGGAAAAGGCCTACCTTGCCTATGCGTTGGCGCTGCCTACAGAGGCCGAGCTTGACGAGGAAAATCAAATTTACCTTTTTGCGCCTGTCCATGAGGCCAGGAAAAAACTCACAAAGCTAATTGCCCAAAAGTTTAAACAAAAGTTTCAAGACATTTATATGTCCCTAGAACAGGCCGAGTTTTCCCTTAGCGCGCAGGCCATGGGCGAGCGCATCCCTAAGACAAGTTTGTTTAAGCTATCTTGGCTCGCTGGAGGACAAAGAAGGCCTTGAGGCCGCAAAGAAGCAGTATGAGAATGCGACCAATATGACTGAAGAGTTTTCCGCCCTTAGCTGTTTGCATAATAACTACTATGAAGAATCGGAAGAGTTTCTTGGAAGTTTTTATAAAAAATGGAAAGACGAGACGCTTGTTATGCAAAAATGGTTCGCGCTTCAGGCCGCAGGCGAAAAGTGTTCGGTCGAGAAAGCTTAAAGAGTTGGAGTCGGACCCTGCGTATAATAAAAAAGTGCCAAACCTTTTGAGAAGCCTGGTGGGCGCCTTTGCGATGGGCAATCGATTGGGACTTAACGATATTTCAGGTGACGGATATGCCTATGTTGCCGATAAAATAATCGAAATAGACGCTTACAACCCGCAGGTCGCCTCTAGGATCGCCAAATCTTTAAATCACTTGAAGCGCCTGGACGAAAAAAGAAAAGAGCTTCTCGCGACCCAACTTGAGAGAGTTCTTTCACAAGAATTATCAAGCGACACATACGAGGTCGTTTACAAGAACCTTAAGGGCCAAAATTGGGCGAGATAGATTATGTTATTTGCGCTGCTGGAGAGGGGAAAAGATTCTCCTCTCTAGGAGTGGCAGTTCCAAAGCCGCAAATACGCATGCTGGGCAGAACTTTTCTTGAACACTCCCTTTCTTCCTTGCCCCTAAAGGAAGGAGACAGGGTCATTGTTCTTACTCAAAAGGAGCATAAATCTGAAGACCCCCAGGCCTATATTAAGAAGCTCAATGACAAAGTCCAGAGCCACTGGATTGAGCTTGAAGGGCCCACTAGAGGACAGCTTGACACCTTTGCGCGAGCAAAAGAGGCCTGTCGCGGAAAAGGCCCTATCGCCATATGGAATTGCGACACTTTCTTTTATGCTCCGAAGCTGTCTGAGCTGCAAGAAGATGAGAATTTGGACGGGGTGGTGCCGTGCGGGAAAATGGCCGGGGACCACTGGTCTTTTTTTAAAACAAATCCCGATCAAATAGTCACTGAGGCCGTTGAGAAAAAACGAATTGGCCAATGGGCAAGTGTGGGCTATTACTTTTTTAGAGACCAAGAAAGAATATTTAAGTTGGCAGGAGAGGTCCTTTCGAAAAGGCCTCCAGAAGGTTTTAAGGAGTACTACGTTTCCTTTTTATACACAGCGCTTATATCTCAAAAAGCAAAGATCAAAGTTTGTGATGTCGCCAGTTTCAGACCTTTTGGAACGCCCGCAGAAGTGGAGAAGTTCTGGGGCGTGGATTTGGCCTCGCTAAAAAACGAGAATAAGTGAAGGTCCCAAAGATAAAAAGACCCTTTAAGATGACGCCCACGCGCTTTTATAATGATCTTCAAGATCAGGGCGATAAACTTCTTAAAAGCTCTATCTACGCCCATAAAATTAAGGCCGAAATGCGTTATTATGAGAAACTCGAGGCGAACTTGTTGAAGTTTCATCCTCAGTTTCTAGGCAAAAGCTCCCAAGGCCAATGGAAGACTGGTTATCTTATTGAAAAAATTCCCGCCTGCGACTACGGCCAGATCTTTTCCGGGCTATGCGACTCTCCCGTCACATATCAAAAAGTCCTGGAAGGAATCGAGAGCTATATTTCTGAGGTCCCAAAGAAGTCCCTTGAGGATCAGCAGTGGAAGGAAAAGCTCGAAAGGCAAATTCTGGAAAGAGGAGGCAGAAGGCTCGCCTCCTTAAAGGCTCAGGACTATTATGACGAGGTCGTAAAGGTCTTCGTAAGAAAGGGGTGGGGCGGGCCCGAAGCGTTCTTGGAGGAACTCAATAGAAGGACTAGGCTTCTCGTTGGCGCGAGACCCCAGACCATCACTTGGAAGTCCCACGGTGATCTCTGTTTTTCAAATATCATACCTCACGAAGGGAGGCTTTATCTTGTGGATCCTCGTGGCCACGAAGAAAAAGATGACGGCCATTTAGTCCCTTATTATGACCTCGCCAAAATTTCCCAATGCTTATGCGGTGGATATGACTTTATAAATAACGAAGTGGACTATTCGCCCAAACTACGCTCCTCTGGCCAAGAAGTGGAAGCGTTCGAGGCCTTTGTCCAGAGGCTTGGGCTTTCCTATGAGCTCACAAGGCTGGTCGAGGCCGGTCATTTTTTTTCTATGCTGCCTCTTCATATTAGTTCTCCTCGGAAGGTCCTGGCCTTCGCTGAAAAGTCCATACAAGTTTTGGAGTTGATGAAGTGAAAATTCTTGTTGCGCTCCCCTGTTACAATTGCGCGTCCCAAATTCCGCGCGCGCTTGAAAAGCTCTTTACTTGCCTTGAAGTTAAATATGACGTCCTGATTCTTGACAACGGCAGCAGCGATATTACTATTGCCGCCGCCATTGAAAAGCTGCGCTCGTTGCCTAAGAGAGGAGCATGGCGGGTCTGCAAAAATGAGCAGAACTATGGCCTTGGCGGGAGCCAGAAGTTGGGCATCAAGGCCGCTTGCGAGCAAGATTATGAAGTCCTGGTGGTCCTGCATGGAGACGATCAGGCAGAACCAGGGGACATTTCCAGACTTTTGGAAGTCTATAGAAAAAATAATTGTAGCGTCTTAGGCTCAAGGTTTATGCGGGGCTCAGTTCTTCGTGGCTATCAAAGGACTCGAATCTTGGGCAATAGGTCCTTAAACATTCTTTTTTCTCTTTTTTGCTTTCGGCCCATCCGGGACCTTGGCAGCGGCCTTAACCTATTTAGGGTCGAGGATCTAAAGGCATTGGACATTGAGAGACTTTCTGATGGCTTTAACTTCAATGTCGATTTGCTCTTATCACTTATTGAAAACGAGGCGAACTTTCAATTTGAGCCGATTCACTGGAGCGAGACTGACCAGGTGAGCAACGCCCGAAACTTTCAGGTGGCCTCAAGCATGCTTAAAAGCCTTCTGATGTGGAGATCTGGCCTGCGTTGCAGACATCGCTCAGGAGACGAACTCAAGACTAGAGTCATTGCCTCAGACGGAGTTTAAACTTTTCCCTTTCTGCCAGCACAAAAGGCCATAGAAGAGGCCCTATTGCGTACACGTCCCAGAGATATTTGAATTGGGCCGCGGGCACCAGCAGAAAGTAAATGGGAATTTTGCTCATTACTATTGCCGCTGCTAGGGCGCAGGCCGAATTTTTTCTATAAGAAAAAGGGCCCATAAACATATCAGAATTGAGGGCGCCATACAGTAAAACCATGCCAACCGCCCATTTTGGGAGCTGATGATCTTATGTCTTAAATAAGAGGTCGGCCTCTTTCTAATATTCCAGTCCACAAGGCCCACAATATTTTTGTTCTTATTATTCCACCTATAATAGTGATCATCAGGGTAGCCAGAAGCGCGCCCTCTGACGCCTAGCAATTTACCGAAAAGGAGAAGCCTTGAGCGCAGTGTGACTCCAGGGTTTTTTAAAAAGATGACAAAATTCAACTTTAGATAGTTGTTTAGGTTTTTTAGAATCTTTTCGGTATAGAAGGCCCCCGCATGGAAAGGAGCAATTTCGTTGTCCACATGCTTTTTTATGACCATTTCTATGTCCATGTATTTTTTCAATTCTTGCCACTCTTGATGGGAAATATTTGGGGCAGAACTGGTAAGGACGGCGCCTAGGGGCTGGCTAAGAGAGGAGATGAGCTTTGTCCTTGAGGCCTTAGGGTCAATCTTATTATTTATGGCGAGGCCCGCGATAAAGAAAGAGAGGACAATGGCAGCGCTAATAATTGCGGACTTGAAGTTCTTGAGCCAATAAATAGCGAATATGAGCGCCGTCGCTCCAAGAATTAATTCCGGTCGATAAAGGCAGGCGATTCCCATCGCCAAAGAAATCAGAGTCCACGGCCAAGAGACGGGCCGCTTTTCAAATCTTAAAAAGACCACTCCTAGCGAGGCCACGACAGGAAGAAAGGTCGTCCAGAAGTCTCGTGAGATTTGAACAGAGAAGAGGACAAAAGGCGCAAGCCATAAGAGAGCGATAAAAATAGGCAGCGCTGAGCGCCTGGTTTTGGCCTTTGACAATAGCTCCGTATAAAAACAGGCCCCGATAAAAAAGCAGGTGGTCTGGACAATCATATGCGCCTTTAATCCAAGGCCGGTCACTTTTCCTATAATAATGCCCGCTCCCAAAACGATATAATTAATAAAGGAAAACCAGCCGCTAAGGCCATATTTGCTCGCGTGGCGCAGACTGTCCGGAAAATCATAATCATACAAGGCCGGAGAAAAAATATAAGCGTAAAAGACAATGGGAAGTAAGACCGCGGTGTATTTGCCGAGCCTTGGAGCAAGTTCTTTTAACGAGGTGTCCGGTTCGAAGGGCTTGCCAAGACACCAAAATAAAAAAGCTGCGAAGAAGGCCAAAATTAAGCAAGCGAGAAGCTTTGAGAGCTTTAAGTTGGTGGGACGAACATGAACGTCCCCTTCGGCAATTTTGGCGATGGTGAAGCCGTTTCTGTGAAACTTCCACGTGAGAGGACTGCCGTCCACAATGGCCCTTTTTATGGTCACGTTTTGGTCCACTCCTAGCGCAAAGGAATGAACATTTAGAATCTCGAACTTAAAGTTTTCCGCGAGAATGGAAAATTCTTTGAATTCGCGCAGACTAGGCCCCGCATACACTCGAACAGCGTTCTTTAAAGGCCCATTATAATTGGCGACCTCAAGCTCGACTGACCTAGGCCTGTGGCCAGTGACTTCGATAAAAGCAAAACAAATAATGGCCACCAAGACAAAAAAGCCAATACTGTAGTTAAAAAGACGCATGGGAAATCTTTGCTTTAAAGACAAAAAAAGGCAAGCATAGAGCTCGCCTTTATTTGATCAAGATAAAATTTTGAATTTTAAGCTTCGCTACTTGTGTTTGGAAACTCTGTTGTGATTTTTAGCTTCCACCACAACTCTAACCGGTTTTCTCTTTTTTGGCTTTGGCCTGTTTAGTGGCCGCTGTCGCTAGAAGAGTTGCTGTGATTGCTGTTACTAAAAAAATTGTCAATAAAGTCATATTGACCTCCTATAGGGGTTATCGGTCAATCACTTATTATTATAACGCATTTTTATTAAAATTTAATAACAAAATCTTTTCATTTACTCTAATCCTTACTTGGTTTATATTATTGTTATAATTTCAGATACTTGCCAAGGAAAAATCACAGGGACGCTCGATGAAACCAGCCTTAACTACTCAGCAAAAAGCCTTAAAACTTAACCTAGATTCTACTATTTATGGCACTTTTGCCGAAATCGGAGCTGGACAGGACGTAGCGGGGAACTTCTTCAAGGCCGGCGCGGCAAGCGGAACGGTGGCGAAGTCTATCTCGGCCTACGATATGATTATTAGCGACACCATTTATGGGAAAGGAAAAGTCTAAACGCTATGTGTGTCGATCCAGGCTAAAAAAGATGCTCAGTTATGAGCATGATCTTTTGCTTGAGCGGCTTGGAAAAGAGCGCGAGGGATGCAGGTACTTTGCCTTTGCGAATACAGTTGCCGCTCGAAATTATCATGGCACTAATGAGGCCCATGGCTGGCTTGGCATTCGTTTTGGTTCAAGCTCAAAAGAGTGCAATGAGCTGATCATTCATATTCGGATGGGGGACAATACGGCCCAGCTGCAACAGCAGGCCATTGGAATACTTGGCGTGAATATGATTTTTAGCTCGTATTATCACGATGGCAATTTGGAGGGGCTCGTCGCCAGTCTAATGGACGGGCTTTCCAGAGACCGCATTGAATTGACATGATAAGCGCCAATGGCCCGAGCTTTGAGTGCTTTGACAATAGACTTTTAAATTTAGAGCTTGTGAAGACAGGTCTTACTGACGCCATCATGTTTGACAGTGACGGACACATCACGCTTGCGAATGATGAGTTATATAAAAAAGAAATTCTTGTCGCGAGAGGCTCTTATAGGCCTCCGACAAAGGTCAACTTGGACCTTTTAAAAACGGGAATTGAAAACTTTAAACAAGACACTGGGGCAAAAGACCCTTTGACGATTTGTGAAATCACCTTTCATAATCTTCAAACGGCGGGAGAGATTGCTAAAGAGGACTTTCCTGGCAAGGGTCGATCTTCTGGCAAGCATTAACCATCGAGTGCTGATCACAAACTTTCCCCAGTACTTTAAACTCACTAATTACTTATCGAGATTTAAACCGCCTCATTTGGCCATTGTGCTCGGGGCGTATAACTTCAAGCAAATCTTCGATGACGACTATAATAAGCTGCCCGGGGGAATCCTGGAGGCCCTAGGAAGGCTTTTTATGGAGAATGTGAGTGTCTACCTCTATCCTTATCGAGAGGAGCTTTCAACAGATGAGCTCATCTCCTTGGAAAATATCCCTGTTCCAGAAAACGCAAAACATCTTTTAGATCATGTAAAGAGCACTGGGCAAGTCAAGGACATTGAGGGATATGATGACAGTATTCTTCACATATATTCTCGAAAGGTGCTTAAAATGATCGTAAATAACGAGGAAGGATGGGAAGAATTTGTTCCAGATAAAATCGCGAAAACGATTAACGACAAGTGCCTCTTTGGACATCCCTGTTTTTTTGGCCCTAAAGAAGATTAGGACAAGGGCTAGGCCTTGGACTCGATCTTCTTGAGCTCATCATCAAGTTTGTCCACGAGCTCTCTTTCAATTTGTTTTTTTAAGTAAAGGTACTCATGGCCATTCATAAGGCTTGTTCTGCTTTGATAAGAGTTTAAGGCCTCAAATGTCTCTTTTTTGAGGTACTGCTTTAAGCATCTTTCCATATAAAAAGAAGCGTTTGATTTGCAAAAACTGACCCTTTTTTCCACCAATTTGTTTAAAGTGGGATCGATGTCGTGAAATACTTTTTCCATCGCCTGGGCGGTGCTTTCTTGGGCGGCCTTGTAAGTATGTCTTTTCGAAATTTTTCCAAATCGCTTGCGGGCACTCTATTTAGCCCCGCAAACTCTTTGAAGACTTGAAGAAAGATTTCTCTTGTAGCAGGCCTTAGGATCTAGGTCATTAAGCTGGCAATAAATATAAATTTGCTTTGTGTCCTGAAACTCTGTGAAGGACTTTCTTGCGGACGCCGGGCGCTCGGCTCTTTTCAGATTGAGAGGACGAGAGGGCGCTAAGAAGACCCGACCTATGCACGGCCGTCTTTTGACAGCCCGCTAGAACACAGCCAAAGACCAAAAAGCCTAGGCCATTTGCCATTGTAAGTGATAAAATCTTAGGGTATTTCATAAAGCCTCTCAACAACCTTGGATATAGAGTCTATCGGTCAGATTGATAAAAACTTTACTGGTTTAGTCGGAATTAAGCGGCATTTAAGTCGTTCTTCTTTCAGGTTGTCGAAAATAGGAGCTATCAGTGCGAGTTCATCAATTAGAAGTCGAGTGATATTTATTTAGCACTGGCCATGGAAGAGGCCTTGTTCAAAAATCTTCCCAAGGGCGAAAAGGCCCTTCTGCTATGGAGAAATGGCCCAAGTGTGGTGATGGGTCGATTTCAAAATCCCTGGGTCGAGTGCCATTTGCCAATGATGGCAAAACAAGGCGTGGCGCTCGCTAGAAGACAAAGCGGAGGCGGGACAGTTTTCCATGATGCTGGAAATATAAATATCTCCTTTCTCGACTGGAATGAAAATTACGACAAAGAGCTCAATAATAGGGCCCTTGTTAGGGGCTTAAAAACTCTTGGGCATACAGCTCGAACCAGTGGGAGAAGCGATGTTCAGATTGAGACGGACGCCGGCCCCCGCAAAGTCAGCGGGGCGGCCTTTAAGCAGAAGCGCGAGCGCTCATTCCATCATTGCACCATGCTCCTCGAAAGCGACTTAGACTCCTTAAATGCCCATCTGCGCTCTTCTCTTTCAAGCGAAAAGGTGCAATCGAAGGCCATTTCAAGTGTGCGCTCAAAAGTCGCAAACATTAAAACTTCCAAAGCTAAATTTTATAAGGCCTTGGTAGACGCCTGGGAAGACGAGGCAAAGAGGCCGGCCGACATTGTTTACTGGGACAAGGACCAATGCGCGTCCTATGTGAGGGACCACGCTAGCGCATATTTAAAAAAGTTAAAATCTTGGGAATGGATCTTTGGAGAGACGCCTTTGTTCAGAACTGAATTTGAGAGCGGCGAATGGAAGGCGCTCCTTGCGGTCAAAAAAGGAATCATTAAAGAATTCGATGTTGAAAACGAAGGAATACATCCAAGTTTTTTAAGCTCTTTGCAAGAGCTAATGGAAGGGGCGACTTTTAGACTCTCTGAAATTCAGGAGCGGGTCAAATTAATTACGGGGCTGGACGTTTATAAAAAGGAAGTAGACGGGTTTTTAAAGGACCTTGAGCGGGCGTTTGGGCTAGGCTTTAAGATTTAGTGGGCGACACAGCTGGAGCATCCGCCTTCTATTTTGGGGGCCAGGGCGTCTTCTATGGACCACAGGTCATTGTATTTCTTATTGATGTGTCCGCATGCCTGCTCTATGGTTTCAAACTCTTTTTGGAAGACCTCATTATTGTCTTCATCAAGGACGGTCACGTAATAAACAAAACTATCTTCTAGGATGTCTGGACTTGCCCCAAAAGTGATCATCGCCTTGAGATTTTCATGGGAAAATGAGCAATGTGTCCAATTTTGTGGGGTGATTTCCATAAGTTTTTAATATCCTTTAGAGTATTCCGCCTAAATCCTTAGAATTAGTAAATTTTTGCTTGCCAAATATAACAGCATCAATGTAAGTTAGCAATCCTCAAATACTAGGTTTGTAAAAAGACAACAATAAAACGGACACTATACGGAGGACATATGGCAAAGGGGCCAAGAGTAATCATCACACTAGAATGTACGGAAGCTAGAAAAATTGGGAAAAGCCCATCTAGATATACCACCACTAAGAACAAGAAAACTCATCCTGAGAGACTTGAGCTTAAGAAGTACAATCCGGCTTTAAGAAAACACACTCTTCACAAAGAAATTAAGTAATTTTACTTAAAAATTATATCAAGGGCTGCCTTTTCGGGCGGCCTTTTTTTTTATAACCATGAAAAACTTCCCCTTTTCTTTTGAGAAATTGCGCGGCTTCTCAGAGTCTGACCCTTACTCTTTCATTCCTGGGCGCTACCAAGGGCTCTATGAGGAGCTTGAGCGCAAGGCAAGCTCTTTGAATTTTCCGGCCATTCAAAGCGACGTTGGCGCGCTTCTAAGCTTTTTGATGTCTTTCACTGGCCCAAAGCGGATTTTTGAAATGGGATCGGGCTACGGCCATAGCGCCTTTTGGTACTTTTTAGGCGCTTTTGAGACCATCGAGGAAGTCACGCTGACCGAAAAGAGAAGTGATCTCCAGTCCGTCTTCAATGGAATTTCTTGGCCGTTAAACTGGAAAAATAGAATGACCTATAATCAGGGAGACGCTTTCGAGGCCCTCGACCATTCCTCTGGAGAATTCGATTTTTTCTTAATTGACGGGGTCAAGGGCGATTACCTAAGCTTCCTGGAGGCCTGTCTGCCAAAACTGTCCTCAAATGGCTTTGTCGCTATTGATAACTCTTTTTGGAGAGGCAGTTTTCTGGACAAAAGCTTTAGAGAAAATAAAAAGTCCGCTAGGAACATTGGCGAGCTTCACGATTTTATTAAAGAGCGCAAGAATCTGACTTCCGTTTTTGTTCCTTTTGCGGACGGGCTCTCTCTTATAAGAAAGTCTAATGACTAATTATTTTAAATCACTATAACGAATTTGAAAAAGCCCAAGATAATCTTTATTGATAAGGTGGGGATACTCTCTTTCGCTGCTCTTCATGATAAAGTACTGACGCTTTTCAATCTTTAGCTCTGGAATCGATCTGACAAGGCCAGTAATCACGTAATTTTGAATATCACCACTCAAGGTCTCTATACGAACTCTATACTGGGGATTTTCAAGGTAATTATTTAGAAGGTTTCGCAATTTTTCATCGCTTGAGTCAACAATCATATGGGACTTGATTGAGAGCACGCTTTTTATCGTCTCTTCCACATTGTTCGTTGTGATGCTCCTGTATCTCTTGCTGTCCCATCCATTTGGCTTTCTTACGAGCTTATTTGAGCTGTCTCTATTTTTGCCATAAAAAAGCTCAAAACTTTTGACCTGGGAAAGGTCTGTCGAGAAGATATTCGAATCGACGAAATCAGAAAGTCTGAGGAGTTCAAAGTTGGCCCCCAGGGCATTGGTTTGAAAGATGACGTCTTGATTGCTCACCGTCATGTAGGTTGTATTGTTAATGGGGTTCACAAGACCTATTTTGATCTCGATATGCTCGTCCAGCTTGGTGTAGAGGTCCAGGATGGCGATGGGGCTTTCCAAGGAAAAGCTTTGGAGGTTAATGGGCTCTTTTTGATGAAGAGTGTGAATTGAGATCTTGCTAAGGGAATTGATAATTTTTTGGATTGTCTCTTCTGGCGCTGGCATTTTTCTTGGCTCCACCAGGCGCCAGTGCCCATTTTCACTCAGAGTCACGGTGTATTTTCCGAGCCTGTTCTTGAGCCTAATTGTTTTTAGATTCGCAATAATGTCGGACTTGATGGGATTGGAAAAGTTGTTTTGCGCGCCCTTGGTCGGTCCTGTATTTTGAAAGATCTCGGAAAAGGCCAGCAGCCCTAGAAGCCCAAGAGCAAAAAGGGCCAAAAGCCAGGTGGACACATAGGTCTTTATTTTTTGCCGTAGGCCTTCTTGAGTCACCAATGACATAGGCCGACCTTAAAAACCAAGATCATCAAAGTCATCTTCATCGTCTTCGTCATTGTCAACTTGTTTAAGCTTTCTTGGTGGTGGTGGAACCTCAGGCTCTACGGACTTTAAAAAGTTTCTAAGGCCATTGCGTTCCCCGTCAAATAGAAAGAGAAAAGAGCCTTGCACTCTGTGGCTGGGCTTTGTTTGGCTTATAATTCTAGAGCCTCTGTCTATTGGCATTGAATTTTGTATTTCCGCCGACATGCTAAAGTCATTGGGAATAAGAAATTCTATGATAACAGTTTGGCCGTTTGTATATGGCTTTTTTCCAAAGAACAGTATTTGTTCCATATGGATTTCGGACAAGAAGGCAAAGCCATAGGTCATTTTGTCCTCTGAGGGCGTGACCCTTTTAAAGCCGTTCTGAAAAGAACTTTGTTTGTCCTTTCCCTCTAGAACTTCGCTCGCGAGCTCCTTGGCCTGCTCGGAGGTCTCGTTAGTGCTGTCTTGTTCTTCGTTTTCATCAGAATCGCTGGCCTGTTCCTCACTTTCTTCGATTTCAGAAGTGTCTTCAACGCCCGGCTGAAAGTTGGTGGACCCCTCCGGATCGTCAAGATCGTCCTCGGAAAAATTCCTTGGCCTGAGCTGGGAGTAAAAAGACTTGATGTCCTCAATGTCCACATTGTCTGCGCCTTGCTCCTCAATGCGCTTTTGGATGCAGGCCTCAATTTCATCTCTAAGAGTCCAAATGCGGACGTTAATTTTTTTTATATTGACGGGGTGATTACTTTTATTAATTAAACTAGTCATGCATATATAGTGTCTTATTTTCTTGTAAATTTCCACAGTTAAGAATTTCCGCTGGCGCGGCCGAAAGCTTGGGCCTTTTAGTCTTGATACTTCGTGTCGCGAAAATACTGCCTTTAGGCCTTTTTTGTCGGTTGGTTTTATAATGGATCAATAGATTCAGATCATTCGCTTAAACGTTCAGGAAGAACACAAAAAAAGGAAGAACTCATGAAGAAAATGGCGATTGCCTCCGTGGCGCTTGCAATGTCTGCTCAGGCCGGACTTCATCACGCAAAAAACCAAGGCCCAGAAATTGTCCCTGGAGAAATCCTAGTTAAATTTAAGACGGGAAAGAGGACGCAATGGCTTTCCGCCAAAGGAGCGCTTGGAGAAGAGAAAGAGTCTTTTGATGTTTCTTTTGGAGAGTTCTCCCGCATCGTTATTTCCGAGAAAACTGATATGCAGGCCGCGCTTCAGGCCCTGAATAATGATCCTGCTGTTGAATACGCCGAGCCAAATTTTGTTTATAAAGCGATCGACTTTCAAGCGCAAGCTCCTCAAAGAGAATACTTCACACGAAACATCACTCAAGATCCTAAATTTGGCGATCTTTGGGGCCTCGTCAATACCGGAGACAATGAGCCCGCTGGTGGCCGAGGAAACTCTTCTTCTTCAGGTGTCGCCGGGGCCGACATTAATGCGCTTGCCGCTTGGGACATTACTAAGGGGTCAAGCGATGTAAAAATTGCGGTCATAGATACGGGCGTCGACTATAACCATCCAGACCTTGCCAATAATATATGGACTAATTACGCCGAGCTCAATGGCCAGGCAGGCGTGGACGATGATGGAAACGGCTATATTGACGATATTCACGGCTACGATTTTGCGAATAATGACGGGGACCCAATGGACGGAAATGGGCATGGCACACACTGCTCAGGGACCATCGCGGCTGAGCACGACAATGGTGTCGGCATCGCAGGGGTCATGGCCCACGCAAGCATCGTTGCTGTAAAATTTTTGACTGATCAAGGATCAGGCAGCACAGCAGACGCAGTCAAGGCCGTGGATTACGCCACTAAAATGAATGTGGACCTTATGAGCAACTCTTGGGGCGGGGGCGGAGCTAGCCAGGCGCTTAAAGAAGCGATTGAGGCCGCAAAGGACGCTGGAATTGTGTTCACCGCTGCCGCTGGAAATAGCGCCACAAATAACAACTCTAAGCCTCACTATCCATCGAACTATGACGTTTCAAATGTGATTTCAGTTGCCGCTCACAACTATAATGACGGACTTGCTAGCTTTTCTTGCTACGGATCAGAAACTGTTCATGTTGCGGCCCCTGGAAGGAATATTCTTTCAACGACTCCAAATAATTCTTACGCGGTTTACTCTGGGACTTCTATGGCAACTCCACATGTAAGTGGTGTTGTGGGGCTTTATATCTCTAGATATGGCAGAACGAATGTGGAAGAGCTAAGAAATTACTTAATGAGCTCTAGCGTTTATGGTGACGCTTATGCAAGAAAGACTATTGGCGGAGGTCGTGTTGACGCCTATAACTTTCTTCAAAGAGTCGAAGCGCCTAGACCCGCTCAGCCTGATCCAAGCGAATGGACAAGCTACCCTGTTGCATGGGAGTCTGAGCACCCTTACGCGGACAATGCGAATATTTCAAAAAGCATCACCGTTCCTGGCGCCAAGTTTGTGAGAGTCGTAGTTAAACAATATGATATCGAAAGTGGTTACGACTTTCTTCATGTCCAAAATGGCGAAGGCCAAACGATGGACTCAATCAGTGGTGAAGGCTCAAACTACACTTCTGAATTTGTTAGAGGAGACACTGTGAACCTTAACTTCACAAGCGACGGCTCCCAAACAAAATTTGGATTTATTATCGAAGAGATTCAATATATTCCCTAAAACAGAACACATTTTTATCAAAAAAAAAGGAGGCCAAGGCCTCCTTTTTTATTTTAAACCTATAAAAGGCGATTAAGCTTGTGGTCCGTATTTTCTAAGGAATTTAGAGAGTGAGCCGATCTTATCGAGGCTTCTGATCGCCTTCGCTGATAGTCTAAGCTTAATAGTCTTACCAGTTTCTGGATCGTAAACTTTTTTAGTGTGTAGGTTTGGTTGCTTAAGGGTCTTCGTCTTGATGTTAGAGTGAGACACTTTGTTGGCAACCTGTCTTCTTTTACCAGTCAAATCACATACGCGGCTCATAAATATCCTTTTTGAAATCTAATTTTAAAAACTTTGAGAAGGTAAGCTACCCAAATAACATTGATAATGCAAGCCATAAAGTTGGCAACTTCGATCTTTTATTATTTAATACTTATCTTAATTTGCTTTTAAACAGACGATATAAGGATTTACCATGAGTTTAGCCCCCCTAAATGTGAAGACCAAGCTCCTTACAGCAAAAGGCGTCCGTCCTAAATACGCCACCACAGTCAAAAAGAAAGACGGCTCCGAAGCTATTTGCGGGGATCCGGCCTATACCAGAGCGCTAGTGGCCCTGATGGACCTAGGCGCTGTTAACGGTGGCGCGGCGTGTCACTGGGGCGGCCCTGCCGCCGCAGCAGAAATAAATAGCGCTATTCACTCGATCATGTTCGAGACCGAAAATTGGAGTGAAAACTTTAATTTCGTGAACGATATTGGGCACGCTGAGAATGGTGTCTATGCTCTTCGCGCCAACCTTGGTTACGGAGACCTGACCTTTGAAGACCTTAAGGGTTTTCGCTCCATAAATTCAAAATTGACAGGGCATGGGGAGAGCCACCTTTACCCAGAAGGCGTGCTCCTATCAAATGGCCCCTTAAGCAGCGCTTTGCCACAAGCGCAGGGCCTTGCCATGGCCGACAAGTTAGCGGGCAATAATAGAACCACTATCTGCACTGTAAGCGACGGCGCCAGCATGGAAGGAGAGGCAAAAGAGGCCTTCGCTGCCATTCCTGGACTTGCGAAGAAAGGAAAGCTTAATCCGATGATCATGATCATTAGCGATAATAACACCAAGCTTAGCGGAAGAATTGGTGAGGACAGCTTCACTATGAGTCCCACTTTTGAGGCCATGGAAACCCTTGGATGGAACGTGATCAAAGTGGAAAAGGGAAATGATTTGCAAGCTTGTTATAGCGCGATGGAGGAGGCCCAAGAGCTATCAAAAGAGCTATCAAATAAGGGACCGGTCTTTATTTGGCTCAAAACTGTGAAGGGCTTTGGGGTGAAAAGCACAGAAGAGAGTTCATCTGGAGGACATGGCTTTCCTATCAAGGCCCACTCAGAAGACATCTATTCTTTTCTCAGTGAAATTCTTAATGGAGAAGTGCCTGAGGAATTAAAGTCCTGGGCCGATGAGTTGATCAAGAAACCTGACGTCAAAAACGGCCAGTGCCGCAAAAAGTGAAGTGAAAAAAGAAAAAGTCCAGGCCGGGCTCGCTCGCGGAGCTGTCGCCATGGCGAAAAAGGGACTGCCTATTGTGAGCGTGTCTTGTGATCTTCAAGGCTCCACAGGCATGGCAGCTTTTCACAAGGAGTTTCCTGAATATTCGTTTGATGTGGGCATTGCTGAGGCCAATATGGTGAGTGTCGCGGCCGGCATGAGCAAGGCAGGCTACCTGCCAATTGTCGACACATTCGCGGCCTTTGGCGTGACCAAGGGCAATCTTCCTCTTGATCATGGCGAGCCTTTCTGAAGCTCCAGTCATCGCTGTGTTTAGTCACACTGGCTTTCAGGACGCCGCCGATGGAGCAAGTCACCAGTCTCTGACTTACCTAAGCGCTGTAAGCTCTATTCCGAACGTTAAAGTCATCATTCCTGCTAGTTCTAATGAGGCCGAGTCATTAATGAAGGAGGCCTTAGAAGAAATGAAAGCCGACAAAGAGGCGGGAAAAACGCCTCATTCTTATGTGTTTTTTGTGGGAAGGGAAAACTTCCCAGTAGATATGGGAGGCGAGTCCAAGCTTGGCAAGGCCCAAGTTCTAAAAAGCGGAAAGGACGGTCTTATCGTTGCAAGCGGCCCTATGGTGTCTAAAGCGTTGCAGGCCAGCCAAGAGCTTGAAAGCGAGGGCAAGCAAGTAGGAGTCATCAACAATTATAATGTCAATTTTCCGGACCTAGGCGCCATTGCCAAGGAGCTTCAGGCCTCCAAGAAACTCGTCACCATTGAAGATCACCAGTTAATCGGTGGCATGGGGGCCCAACTTGTGCATGGGCTTAAGCAAATTAGCGCGGATTTTGAATGTAGAAGCCTTGGTGTGCAGGGCGTATTTGGACAATCGGCCTATACGGCCGACGAACTCTATGATAAAAACAAGCTCAACGCTGCAGGCATTAAAAGCGCCCTAAAATCACTAAGCTAACATAGGAGTAAGCTATGAGGTCTCAAAGAATCACCGATATGCCAGGTATGACACACCTTTGGAGAGTCAATAATCTATTTCTCGCGGGCCAGCCCGCTCCAGAAACTCTAGATGCTCTTAAAGATGCCGGGATAAATAAAGTCATAAATATTCGATCTTCGGGCGAGGCCGATTTTAAGTGGGAAGAAGAAGGTCTTGCTGAGCGTGGCATCGAGTACAAGCACCTTCCCATTATGGGCGAGAAGGGGATAGAGAGTGACGTCTGCAAGAAAATCTCTGATGAAATTAATGATCAGGACAAGATTGTTGTACACTGCGCCAGCGCTAATCGGGTGGGAGCATGGCTAATAACTTACCTTGTTGATTATAAAGGCTTTGATTTTGAATCAGCGGTAGATTTGGCGATGAATGCCGGTCTCAGCAATCCCGGATTTGTCGGACAGGCGCAAAATATAGTAAAAGGTTAAGTGAAGAAAACTTAAGCTAAAACCAAAGAGAAACCAATGAAGCTACATTTGAATAACGCCTTCGATAATAGAATTGATCTTCCAGAGAATATCCTTGAAATGGGAATGGTAAAGAAGTTTAGAAAGGGAGACATTCTTTTTAATAAAGGCGATCAAAGTCGCAACCTCACTTATATTAAGTCGGGAATCGTTGGTCTCCTAAATCTTGCTCCGAACGGCCATGAGTCTTTGCTAAGAATCTTTGGAGAAAAATTTTTTCTAGGATATCGCTCGTTTCTTGTGGGCGAGAACTATCATGCTTCGGCCATGGCCTTGAGTGAAGGCGAACTTTTGGTCTTTCCTTACACAGGCGCGGAAGAAGTTCAGCGCAATATGCCAGAGCTTTTTTTGCACCTTACACGTATGATCGCGAGAGACCTCAGAATCGCCGAGGAGCGATTTAATGACATCACCGGGAAGCGTGTAGTCTCTCGCATTATAGAGACGTTGATCTTCTTGAAACAAAGGCATCCAGAATACCAATGGACCAGAAGGGAAATTGGAGAGTTCTGTGGCGCCAAGACAGAAACAGTCACTCGCGCCCTGACTAAGCTCGAAAAGGCGGGACTGATTGAAAAAGAGGGAAGGGAAATTCATCTTGGAAGCATCCAAGACCTTTTGAACTACTCGGAAAGCCAAGAAACACTCTCGCATTAATCTAGGTAACACCAACCTGCCATCACTACACGTGTTCCTTTAGACGACCTTGAGAACTCTGTGCTCATATCCATCGGCTCCTGTTTTAAAAACGCAAAGCTTTCCATAGGCTCAGGGCGGGCCAGCTAAAAATTTTCTCGCCACCTTTTTTTCTCAGCTGCAAAACCCCTCCTTCAATCTCGGAGGCGCTAAGTTGAAAGCCCCAAGCTAAAGGCGAGGGGCCGTGAGCCATCATCGTGCCAAATGCCGTTTTCCTCGTGGGGACTTTTCTCCGTCTCGAACTGAAATGATGCGCTCAATTCGTTTTTGTCCGATTATTTCATGCAAGACTTTGAAGACTTCTCCTCCTGGGGCTGATCAGTTCCGCTACAGAGCGTCCAGCTCCTGCCAAGCGCGCCTCTTTATAGTGTCCTTAACTCTTCTGGCAAGCTCAATGAGAGCTTCCTTATAGGGTCCTGACATGGCTTTCATGCTTGCTCCTCCCCGCTCGGACAGACATGGTGGCTTATCGCCACCATTGGCGAAAAGTTGAATGAAAGTCGGGCATTTTGGCACTAGTATTAAAGTATGGGGAGCATGGCCTCATTTGCTTGCTTAGAATGGCCTAGGTAATTAGCTGAAAATAGTTGAATGTCAGGTTTTTTTAGTCAGGAATTTGGTTCTCGGCAACGAATTTGAAAGAATATAGGGCGAGGAGAGTGAAATGGAATTCAAGATAGACGATTCTATGTCAAAACATAGGCCCGAACATCTTCAAGGCGGCTTTGCCGATGTGGAATGGGAAGAGCTTGCTTTCAGCCGTGCTTATTGAAGTTAAAAGAGGAGAGGAGATCTTCACGAGTTCCGCTGTCGCGATCTCCAGAAACACGCTCTTGACCTGCGCTCATAGTGTTGAGGACATAGAGGGCGGTAGAGTGTTTTGGGACGCTCAGTACAGGCCAGAGTCGAAAAAGTTCATTAAATTCAAGAAGGTCTCGCTTCATCCAAGTTACAGCAAAAAAAAGTCCAATTATCGGCACGATCTGGCCCTTATTACACTCAGGGCCAGCCTGCCCAGTCGGATCAGGCCCGCGAAGATTCTCCCGACCTCATTGCTTGTCGAGGCCGGCATGCAGGCCCATCGCTTAGGCTTTGGCGAGCGCGAGGGGGCAAATATTCGGACATGGACCAACCCCGAAGTGCTTTCTTATGACAAGGACGAAGAGGTATTCAGACTCAGAGACGCCAATGGCAAAATTGGAGACTCAGGGGGCCATCTTTTTTTAAAGTCCAGCGAGGGCTATCGGCTATTTGGACTTCATTCCACAAAAGAGGGGGAGGACCTTTCCTATTGCGTGAGCGTCCCTGATCATAGCGACTGGATAAGAGAAAAGATGGGAATAAAGTCCCTCGATTTCTAATCTTCCATGCACAAATAGATTTTATCTGCTCGGGCGCCGGCCTGTATTAAGCGCTCTTTCAGCTGGGAGAGAGTCCAGGCCCGCATGGGACGAGGGTAGCGAACAATCCCTTCCTCCGTTTTGGCGAATTCGCTCGCGAACATAGGGCTTCTTGGATAATTTTTTTTAGTCTGTCTAAACACATCATCAGTAAAGCGCACGACCCCTAAAGAAAAATAGTCAAAGAAATCGAGCCCAATTTCCTCTTCAAGCTCTTTAAAAAGCTCTTCATACTCCTCAAAGACCCCTTCCTTATAAATGACAGGATCAAAGTGAAGGCCTAGCTTGTGGCCTTTCCCCGCGAGCGTTTTTATCGCCGCAATTCTCGCTTTGGTGGAAGGAGTTTTCTTGTCCCGGTTCTTGGCGGCGCTAGGGGGCGAGATGGAAAAGCTGGCGTAAACATTTTCAAGCGGCTCAAGCTCTTTAAGCTCCCTTATGTTAACGGACTTTGTTCTCAACTCGAGTTTTGCCCTTGGGTTTTCTTTAAAAAAGCCCCAGTACTTCTGAAGTTCGCCCGTTATATGGCTTAGCGCGAGCGAGTCTGAAAATTCCCCCGCATGAAACCAAACAGGCTCGTCTGGAAAGGTCTTTAGGACCTTTTTCATTTCACTTTTTATTTCATCATGATTAAGAAAGATGACCACGTCGGGGGTGTTAAAATAGCCTTGGAGGTAGCAGTATTCGCATTCATATATGCAGTTGAAGGCGTGGATGAAATAAAAATGCTTTTCTCCCTCGATCCCGTAAGCGTTTGGCGCCTCCTTTACAAGCTGGCCCCTCTTGTTGGCGATAAAGAGATTTAGCTCCTGCCTTTTTTGAAGATAAGGTTTTTTGACTTTGCCCCATACCTCATCATAGCGCTTCAAGTAGACGGGCTCGGCATTGGGAAATCTTTGGAGGGCCTTTGCAACATCAGGATGGCCCCTTAAGTCCTCCTCAATAAAGACCCTTTTAAACATGGTCACCGTCCCAGATCTTTAAGTAGTTCTCGAAGTCGATCTTCTCAAGGGCCTTTTGCAGATTGGCTATGTTTTTTTGATCATTGATATCCATTTGGAGAGTAAATTTCTTTTTTTCGAAGGCCTTGTCAAATATGACTTTTGCGCCCACCTCTTTTAGAGGCGCTGACAACGCTTCGAACCGGCTTTTGACTTGGGCCTTAATGGGGTTTAAGATGCAAGGTCCAATTCATCAAGATAGCGCGTGGCCCGCGCCTTAGGGGAAATCTCCTCGCCTTCAAACATTTACGCGTGGCCCTTTAGATCAAAATCAATGAGCTCAAGAGATTTTTTAAGTTTAATAAACCGGGACTTTTGAGCAAAGCTCATTGGCATAGGAGGCTCCTCAGAAAGCCTTCCTGAGAGGAGGCGCCCCGAAGACAAGTTTTCTCAAAATATGAATACAGTTTATGGGAGAACTCTAAGGCCTTATTCTTTATAGTCATAGCAGTTGACGCCTTCGCCTGGGGAGTCGCTAATGAGTTTATGCGCTTCAAAGGGGAGCTTTTCGGCCGAGCAAAGTTTGCCGATCGCCCAGGACTCTCTATCTACAATAGGAGCGAAATGGGAAAGCGAATAGCATATTCTTTGCTAAGAACTCTTTTTGAGGCGGTGATGATGTCGAGGCCCGCTTGATGGTCGCTTGTGGTGAAACTATGGAAAATAGGAGCGTCGCCTTCATGGGCATAACATGTTCTCACCGGAGCAATCGCGCCAATGGGCGACCAGTCTGGATCGAGAGTGGCGGCTATGCCCAAGTTGATCACTCGAGAGAACTTATTTTTACCGAGCTGGGGCCCTAGTTGGGAAAAGACTTCGTATATTCCTTCTCCAGTCACCAAAATAAAAAAATCAGCCCCCTCATAGAGGCCGGGCAAAGATCTGGCCGCTCACATCAAGATGTCTGATAAATTCCTGGGCCTCCCCTTTATGGGCGAAAACTAATAAGTCCATACTGTTTTCTAATGAAGTTTTAGCGCGCTGTAAAGCGTTGAGGAGCTTTATTTTGGCCGGTTTTTACGGTAAATACTCACTTCATGAAATATGTGAAAAAGTTGAATAAGTCCTTTTCTCGGCTTGGGCTTTGGCGGGGCCGCTCTGAGTGGCGAGGGCGGTGGCTATGGTTTTGGCGCCAAAGCGAAGGTGAAGCTATTGAACTCGCTCTGTACGCGCTGGAGAAGGGGTCAATGTCTTTGACTTTGCTCCTATTTATGGGTTTGATCTCGCTGAAAAAAGGGCGGGGCTCGCCTTTAAAAATCATCGAGAAAAAGTGCATCTCGTCTCGAAGTCGGGAGTGTCCTGGCATGAAAATGGGCGGGTCAATATGAGCAATGACCCTAAGACGGCCCTTTCCATGCTCGATAAAAGCCTGAAGAGCTTTGGCTCTGATTATATCGATATCTATCTCGTTCACTGGCCTGACAAAAATGTCGACGTCCGAGCTCCTTTGGAGGTGCTTTATAGCGCCAAAGAAAAAGGCAAGATTCTTCACCTGGGGCTATGCAATACCAACGCGGAGGACTTAAGAAAGGCAAAAGAGGCGGCCCCGATAGAGGTCGTTCAAATGGAGGCCAATTTGTTTAATCAGAGCTCTTTTAAGGACCTCGCCTCAGAAATAACAGAGGAGGTCTATAAGATGGGCTGGGGGACTTATGATAAAGGCGTGCTTGCTGGAAGCGTGACTAAGGACCGGCGCTTTGACAAGTCAGATTGCCGAAGCTGGGCCCCGTGGTGGAAGAAAAGCAATTGGAAGAAGAAAGTGGACTTTGTTGAGAAATTTGTCTTAGAGAACAAATGGACAAGGAAAGGTTTTCCTCGATGGTCCTTAATTTTTCCCTGAACCTTGCAGACACAGCTCTTTGCGGGGCGAAAGATGCCTTCGCAAATTGATGAAAACCTTAAATACATAGAGGAAGATATAGACACAGAATAAGGCGCGAGATGTTTTCGCCTCTTTTTAGCTGCATTATACCTCCATAATCGTGCCCAAACGATCCTAGAGCGGTGGAAAGCGTTCTTGCTCAGACTTATAAAGACTTTGAGCTAATTATTGTGGACGATGGCTCTGAGACGAGTTGACTCCCCGCGCTTATCGCCTTATCTTGCCGACTCCAGAGTGGCCTTCTCCAGCAAGAGAATAGGGGCGTTTCGGCCGCCAGGAATAAAGGGGCGGGGATGCAAAGGGAAAATACCTCGCTTTCCTCGACTCCGATGATGAGTGGCTCCCTCATAAGCTAGAGCTCCAAAAAAGCTCTTTTTTGCAAGCGAGCACAAGCTAGTGCATGGCGAGGAGATATGGACAAGGAAGGGAAACGAGTAAATCTTAAACATAAGCATCAAAAGGGCGGGGGAGACCAGTTTCTTCCTTCTCTTGAGCTCTGCCTTATAAGCCCTTCGGCGACGGCCATGGAAAGGGAGTTCTTTTTTGAGCTTGGCGGCTTTCGAGAAGACTTTCCTGTGTGCGAGGACTATGACCTATGGCTTAAGGTCACTAGCCTCATGGAGATCGGGTATATTGACACTCCTATTTGCGTGAAGCATGGAGGCGCTAAGATCAGCTTTCCATGAAGTTTAAAGGAATGGACTACTGGCGCTGCAAAAGTCTTCTTTGGACTCCTAAAAAATAGGGACTTGACTGAAGAAAGGGCCTTGAAGGCGAGGGAAGTTTTAGAGAAAAAAATCGAAATTATGCTTAAGGGCCTTTCGAAAAAAGGCCCGTCATAACTTGAAGGCTCAAAGCGAGATAATAAAGGTCAAAAAATTAAAACAAGAGGCGCAATCACTTTAGCTCGTGGGCCAAAGTGCGCTTTTTAGGCCTATAGTAGTTTCTCGGGCTGTATTTATTAAAGTCAGCTATCTTGGTCATATAGATGCACGCATAACGCTCGATCTGCGAGGCGAACACGCTAGGTTCGGCCCCTGCTCTCATGACCTCTCCCCAAAAGGGGTTAAAATGTTTTTCATAGAGCTTGATTTCTTTTCCTATCTGCTTGTCCAGCTTTTCGATTTCGTCAAATTTGCTCAAGACAGTTTCCTTAGGGACATCTTCCCCAAACTCGTGCTCTTTGGCGTAAAGCTCGTCAATTTCCTTTTCAAGCTCGACCTTTTTCTCCATAAGAGCGTCTATTTCTTTGCTATGGGCCTTGGTCTCGCGATAGGCCCCGACCTCTCGGTCAAGCTCCTCAATCACAAGAGCTGTTCGCCAGTCACATGACTTCTTCAAGCGAAGAATGTCGCCATAAATATGGTCCCCTAGATAAAGTATTTCGTCGCCTTTTAGACCGTGGTCTTCTTGAAGTTTCACCGCATCGCCGCCCTGGAAGACGCCTGTTTCGATTTTCTTGTCCCAGTTCTCCATAAGCCCTGTTTGCGGATCGACTTTCAGAAATGAAAGCTTGTCTGTGAAAAATCTTGGCTTTGCAGAGAGCGTGACAGTGACCTCGAAGAGGTCCCTCCAATGCTTATGGTCCTTAAGAAAAGGGGTAACGGTATGGTCGAGAAGCGCTCGCGTGTAGTTATAGTCTGAGTTTGTGATGATCCATAGCTTCTTGCCATAACGCTTAAATCGCTCAAGCGCCTTTACAGCTTGCTCGTCCTTGATCACATACTTGTCCAAATCCTTTACCACTTGGCTTTTAAGAGATCCGTCTCTGTGGGCCATGTCAACTGACTTGAGCACGTCGGCAGCGATCTCTTGATAGGGAGGCAAGTCGAGCTTTGGATTGGCGTCCTTCAAGTCGACCAACTGGGCAAAGACCACAGTGAAGGCGATTGAGAAAGCGGTATCGATGCTTAAGTAGCGGTCTTCGCTCAGATCGACCGAGCTTCCCTTATAGATGCGCTGTTGTTCTTTATAGGTGAGCTCTCGACCGCCGTGATAAGCGTTTTTAATTTTGTTATAAAGGCTGACTTTGATGATATTTCCATATTCCATGTCGACCACTAGGCCTCTGACGGCCACTGAGGAAGTTGAACTCGAATTTTTCAACTTCTTTGGGGTATTGAAGCTCTCCCACAAGCTTTTTAATCGTTTCATTGAAGGTCAATTCTTCAAAAACATCGCTATGGTAGCGAACGAGGGTGTGGTCCATATCAAAGCCAATGGCCTTGATGTGCTTCATATTGAGGACTCTGTTTACATAAATTGCCATGATCTTCCTTATTTCAACAGTTTAACTGGCGTATTCTCTCTATTCCCTTTCATTTCGTCAATAAATTGGCGAATTTCCGTGATTTGGCGGTTTTTCCTCTATGCAAGTAGATGTAAGAAATCCTCGGAAAGCCAGAAATTCTTACATGGAAAAGGGTTTGCTAGGGACTTAATAAAAAATTAGAGTTTAGTTTACCGCCATCAAAGATGGGAAAAGGAAGCTAATGAAACCGACGCTGAAGAAATCAATTACAATTATTGCGCTTATGTCTATGTCCACCGCTCTAGCGGCCCAAGCTCTAATGAGCCCGGAAGTTGTGTATGGTGAGGACGACAGAATCGAAACATATGAGGCCAGTGCGAACGCTCAAAAGCTCGCGGCCTCCACCGCCGGCATGTTCAAAAAAAATGAGACCATCAGCCTCGCCAAATTCACATTGTTCTCTCCAGACACTCTTGGAAAAAGAATGAACCTTTGTCCTGGAGAAAAATTCTCTGAGCAGGCCACCCCGCTCGATTGCTCGGGCTTTTTAGTTGGTCCCGACTTGCTTGTGACGGCCGGACATTGCATTCAAGACCAGTCAGATTGCGAAAAGGTGGGCTGGGTCTTTGATTATAAGGTCGATGAGCGCACAGGACGCCCACCGGTGCTTATGACAAATAAAAATATTTACTCTTGCAAAGAGGTGGTGGAGGCAAGACTTGAGTCCACTCCGGACGGAAGGCGCATTGATTACTCCTTAATTAGGCTTGATAGAAAAGTGACAGGAAGAAGACCTCTCAAGATAAGAACAGAGGGCAAAATTAAAAACGGAGAAAAAGTTGTGGTGATTGGGCATCCCTCCGGACTTCCCCAAAAAGTTGCAGGCGGAGCTAGGGTCGTGGACAATTCCGCTCAAAACTACTTCCAGACAAACCTCGACACTTTTGGCGGGAACTCTGGCTCGGCCGTTTTCAATGGCATGAATGGGACTGTTGAAGGAATTCTTGTTAGAGGGCGAAAGACTACGAAAAAAATGACTCAGGCTGCATTAGTGTGCACAGAACCACGAATGAAGTCACTGACCTTCGACGATACGGCGAAAGTGTTTCTCGTATCACTGATATTGCCACCCTAAAGTATCGCTCAAAGATGTTTAGCGCCCTTCGAAAAAGGCTATGATGCGCAAATGCTTTCGCTTATTGAAGAGGCCCCGTCTGTGAATATTTACGACAATGATTTAACACTCTTCTTCATGTGGCCGCCAAGGGCGGAAAGGCGCAGATTGTGAGCGCTTTAATAAAAAAGGGGGCCTCCCTTGGACGCGCAGAATGAAAAAGGGGAAACGCCACTGCACGTGGCCGCAGCGGCAAGCAAGAGCGAGGTCGTGCAGGCGCTTGATCGAGAGCGGGGCCAATGCGCAAATGAAGGACAGCGAAGGCCTTACGGCCCTGGAAAGAGCGAATGTCATCGCCTTCAAGACGATAAATCTTTTAAAAAGCGCCGAGTCTAATTAACGAGGCGAATGTGTGTATAAAAGGGTCAGGCCTGAGTCTGGCCCTTTTTTTTCTCAAGCTCCTAAAATTGCTTGCCTCATAGAGAATTTTTCCTTAATATAATTCATTCCATGTGGGGGATTAGCTCAGCTGGGAGAGCGCTTCGCTGGCAGCGAAGAGGTCAGCGGTTCGATCCCGCTATCCTCCACCATTTTTCTTAGGGTCTTTTTCAAGGCCTTTTTTTGTGCCCGAAAATTCCGTTAACCACATTCATACTTATAATATTAATCACCTTGCCTGCGTGTGCTTCATAAATATTAAGATTTCTTTAATTAATAATATCAAGTGGTTAGGGACTTTTATGCCGCATTTACTCACTTCCTTGTTCTTTGTAGATTAAGAAAAATTATGCACCGCGACACATGGAGTGATTATCGTGAAGTTTTTGAGTCTTTTACTTTTTTTATTATCAAGTTTTTCCTTTATCAGCTGCTCTGGAAGCTCAGAGAGCGACACCCAAAACCTAAGACCGAAATCTGGACCAAGCTCCACTTCTTCAGAAAATGTTTCTTCTCTTTGGCCATTAAGCCGCTTTCCGTTGAATCTCTATGTGTCCGACGCATTTCATAACGACGAGGCTCAAGTCATAAGAGACATGAGTGAGGCCTGGAGCTCAGTATTGCTGACAAGATCAGCTTTATAGATTCTTCCTTTACCACTGGAGAGAAAGGCACACCGATTTTAAACGATTACATAGACGCTCGGATTGGCATTTATCGTCTTCAGGAATGGCCTGAAGAATTGCCTAAGAGTGTTCTTGGTGTCACTCGGATTACCGGATACAGAAGAAATTCTGGCGGCGAAAACGAGTATATTGAGATAGATCATGCTGACATTTTTGTGAATTATGAAATCTTTCAATTCACTTTAGATGATAGCTGGGGGTATAGCCTTCAGAGTTTGGTCCTTCATGAGGTGGGGCATTTACTGGGTCTTGATCATGATTTCTCTTCAAGTGAAGAAACGGTAATGTACCCCTATTTAAGCAGGCATACAAAACATCACTTCCCCACAACCAGGGACATCGCTGCAATCAAGACGAAATATGGCGTCGGTTCCCTCGCTGCTAACCCATCCATTGAAGACGATAATGAGGTGAGGGACAAGGTCATTTTAATTCATGAAATTAGGCCAGATGGATGCGATAGAGTTTAGGACTCTAAAGGAAAACCAATTTAGTCTTTTAAAGTAACTTAATTAGATTTTATAAAGGTTTATGCCCTGACAAAATTTATTGTCAAAAAAAACGATAATGAAGATAAATTAATCAAAGTCCTTAAACCTTAACAGGACTAAAATTTCAGGCCAATGGGGCTTTACGCGCTTGATATCCCTGATAAGGTTAAGGCTAATTAATTCAATTTTGTTTAAATATTCTCCGAATACTCAGGTGTCACTTACACTTATGGCAGGGAGAATTTTAAAAATGGAAAAAGAAAGCTTAAAGCCTTTTGTTCGCAAAGCCTTTCAAATTTCAGGTTCACTTGCGGAATTTTTCAGGATTGTTGACCAGTTGACCTGATCTTCAAGATGCCTTTTTTCTATCCAACTCCCTTCTCTTTTTGCAAATGATTTAAATTCACTTTTTCTATAAAATTCCAATCTCTTGTTTCACCTGACCAACGATTTGGATTCTTTAATTTCGCTGTTTCATAAACAATTCTTCTTCTCGCTAAAATCTTCCTTATCTCTTCCTGCATGTCGATCGGCGGGAGTAACAAATTTTATTCCGCTATGAAGATGGCGGTTGTTATACCAGTCGACGAAACTCATCTAACCCAACCAGTGGCCTCAATGATCGATTCAAAAGGTCGACTTGGATATTGCGGACAATACTTTACCGTTTTAAATAAAGACTCTGAAAATGGATTGTCATCGGAAACTCTTGGCCTAGCTAAAGGAGGGCACTATCCCGAGTTTTTGAAGTGTAGCAAGCATCGTCGCTCCTTTCATTGCCCCGCCATTGTCGGCATGCAACGTCACTTGCCAGTTCCTGACTCCTTCCTTTTTACAAATTTCTTCGATTAACTTTGACGACTTGATATTGCACTCATTTTCGTGAACCTCGTATCCAACGATCTTTCGGCTAAAGATGTCCATGAACATGTAGAGGTAGTAAAACTGCCCGGCAATCGGACCTTTGAGATATGTGATGTCCCAAGAATAGATTTCGTTTGGCCCTGTCGCCGTCAAAGGCTCCGGCTTTTTGGTTTCTGGACGTTTGCTTTTGCCTCTGTGTTCAAGCAACTTGTTCTCCCGCAGAACTCGGTAGAAAGTCGACTCGCTTGCGATGTATTTTCCCTTATCGGCGAGTGCTGGAACAATCTGGCATGGAGGCAAATCCATAAACTCTTCTGTCGTTGAAATCCTCAAAATCTCTTCCTTTTCCTCGTTGGCAAATTTGTTTGCTGGAGCTGTCTTCGGGCCTTTTCTTTTATCTTCAACATTAATCTCCCAGCGTTTTAATGTCTTCACGCTCACTCCAATATCATTGCAGGCAATAGCCTGCCGGCAACCATCATTGATGGCCTCGTTTATTAGCTCTATCGCTGTTTGTTTTTCTTCTTGGGCTATTCGTCTTCCTCGTCGCCCCCGAAGATCTCTCGACTTTTTTTTAGAAGAACAACTCTGGCGGACATCTCGGCGAGAGCCTTTTCTTTACGTCTCAAATCCTTTTTGAGGCGCTTTTCATTGGCCTCAAGCTTTGCCATTTCGGGGTCTTTTTTAGGACGTCCTGTAGCCTTCTGAGAGGTATAAAAATCTTTCTTCCATTGCTCAAGGTCGGAGCTGTGAAGCCCGTTCTTACGAAGGAATTCTCCCAACTCATTTTCATTCATAGAGGCGGTTTGAATAATTGCCTCTAACTTTTTCTCGGGTGTCCATTTGTTTGATTTGCTCATGCCTGTCTGCTTAGCATACTTTTGCTTCCAGCCATAGACTGTTGAGACTGGCAGGTCATGTTGTTGTGCTAAAGAGACCAGGGTGGGACCGCCTGGTAGCAAGCTTTTTTGGATGATCGAGTCTTTAAACTCTTCGGAAAAACGTTTCATACAAAACCTTTTCCCGCCCCCGACAAGACATCAAGTTATTGATATCAGGTTGTTAATTTATTTTAGATCCATTGGTCAACTTTCCTGAAACCGGGGGTATTAATTGCTTTAGGTGTGTTTTTTCTCAGAGGCCAAGAAGAGAAAAAATCAGAGCAAGAAGTTGTTATCGTATCTCCCACCATTAATTCAAAAAAAATGAGAGAAGGCTCTAATGAGCTCCCTATAAAAGAAAATAGCAACGTTTACTCTGACGGCGCTTCTAGAAGGAGCTTTAATAATATTGACCGGTATCCAGCATCTGGTTCATCTAATTTCTTTGGTTCCACTTCTTCTTATAGCAAGGACGCCTCTTTGAGTAGGTTTGATAAGCCCAGCGCTAAAAAGAAAAGTAAGGGCAGCAATGACTTGCTTGATACTAAAAAAATAATCGCCTCAAAAATTACCTCCAATGAAGGCCATTCAAAGTTTGCAAGTGACAGCAAAACACCAAGACGATTCATTGGTGGTGGCGCGAATGCTTGGAAAAGAAAAAATAACCAAGGTGAAACCATAGGTGAGACCGGGCGAGAGCTTGGCAGTTTTAACTCTGGCAAGAAAAAGGCCATCGCGGACAAAAAGGGACCAAAAATTTTAAAAGTCTCCTCCCTTAGTGGTGATGGAGAGTTTGGGCTTAGCAGAATAATCGAAATTGAGGTGGAGTTTGATGAGGCAGTTTACACTTCATCTATGCAACTTGATCTTAGCGGAGGCGGTCAGGCCATATATAAAGAAGGATCAGGATCAAAAAAGATTGTCTTTGAGTATGAGGTAAAGCCTGGTGATTATGCGGAAGACCTGGATGTTATTGCTGTTATCGCTAGTGACGCAAAAGATCGAAAAGGGAATAAAGCAGCAAGCGGCGTGCCTGCTAGCAATAATCTAGCGGCCGTTAATGATGTAAAGGTTGACTCTGAAGGTCCAACTGTGGTCGAGGTCTCTACATCAAAAGTGGACGGCGCTTATAGCGTTGGCGAAGTTATTGACCTAGAAGTTACTATGTCTGAGAACGTGGTCATTACTGGGTCTCCGAAGATAAACCTAAATTCTGGTGGAACTGCCACCTTTCTTTCTTCCGCTAACTCACAAACTTTAATTTTCCGCTATACCGTTCAGGCATCTGAAAATAGCGCTCTCTTAGATTATGCTAACGCAAGCGCCTTGGCCCTTAATGGCGGCCAGATAGAGGACACCGCAGGAAACCCTGCGACTCTTTCTTTGCCTACACCAGGTGCGGTAAAATCCCTGTCCGATAACCAGGCCATTGAAATTGATACAATTGTTCCGACCGTCACATTGGACAGTCCAGCAATCATCAACCTTTCAAATGAGGTCTCTTATAATCTCAGCGGCACTTGCTCTGATGATGGACAGGACGTCGATTACGCGATTGGATCTATGTCTGGCACTGTTGTGTGTTCAAGTTCTGCTTGGAGTGTGACTTTAGACACAAGCTCAATCGGGGACAGCTCAGCTGTCGCGATCACTGCCGATCACTCAGACCTTGCTGGAAACGCGGCAACTCAGGCGAGCACTTCGGTTTTAAAAGACACAGTTCGTCCAAGTCCGCTGGCGCTGACAAGTCCAACAAGTGGGTCCTATCTTGGAAGCGCTTCTCAGACCTTAGATGGCACTTGTGAAGATGGAGCGACAGTTCAGATTAGCGGCGATCTTGTGAGTTCACAAAGCGCTGTCTGCTCTTCAGGAAACTACTCAATCGCTGTGAATCTTTCAAGTGGCGATGGCCTAAAAAATATCTCAATTGATCAAACGGACCCTGCCGGAAACTCCATGTCTCCGGCCTTGAGCGCAAGCTTTACCTTGGACACAGCAGTTCCAACGATTACCATTGATTCCGCGCCAATTATAAATATTGCAAATGAAACAAGCTATACTTTTAGCGGCTCTTGTTCTGATGATGGGCAGGACGTCGACTACGCGATTGGTTCCATGTCTGGTACTGTTGTGTGTTGAAGTTCTGCTTGGAGTGTGACTTTAAACACAAGCTCAATCGGGGACAGTTCAGCTGTCGCGATCACTGCCGATCACTCTGACCTTGCTGGAAACGCGGCAACTCAGGCGAGCACTTCGGTTTTAAAAGACACAGTTAGGCCAAGTCCTCTGGCCTTAACAAGTCCAACAAGCGGGTCCTATCTTGGAAGCGCTTCGCAGACCTTAGATGGCACTTGTGAAGATGGAGCGACTGTTCAAATTAGCGGCGATCTTGTGAGTTCACATAAGCTCTTCTGCTCTTCAGGAAACTACTCAATTGCTGTGAATCTTTCAAGTGGTGATGGCCTAAAAAATATCTCAATTGATCAGACTGATTCCGCCGGAAACTCCATGTCTCCGGCCTTGAGCGCGAGCTTTACTTTGGACACGGCAGTTCCAACGATTACCATTGATACCGCGCCAACTATAAATATTGCAAATGAAACAAGCTATACTTTTAGCGGCTCTTGTTCTGATGATGGGCAGGACGTCGACTACGCGATTGGATCTATGTCTGGTACTGTTGTGTGTGGAAGTTCAG
>CAVVFE010000007.1:0-150941 GCA_963747475.1 uncultured Bacteriovoracaceae bacterium | reverse complement strand
TTATTTCCGCCTGTCATTCCGCTTATCATTTCTTTACGCCATCACATTAAATCCAATAAAAGCGTGGCCGATCTCATGGCGAACTCTTCGGCCTTGCCAAACTTGATAAAGTTTCGCGCGGTGGAAAGGAGGAGAGACCGGGCGTGCTCCAGTTCAATCTCTTAGGGCTTTTGATGGCATAAAGGGTCACTTGGGCGCCGCTTGCTGTCCCACAGGCGAGCGCAATAAGGGCCAAATAAATAACCTTTGCCATTCTTACTCCTTTTAGTCAGCCATTTTCATGTCAGTTTCTCGCGGCCAAGTCAATGCGACCGAGTAGAACTTACTTTGCTTTGGCCTTATAATGAATGTAAGGCGTCGAATTTAGGTGGTTAAGGCAGCTTTAGTTAGGATTAATCCACGAGCTCATGATATAAATTAAGGCATGTTGAATAAAGCGAAGCCGCAACATGTCGGTCTGATCTACCTGGGGGAAGACTTAAATGCTTCCAGAAATCTCGTCTCAAGTGTTTGCGCGAAGGCGAAGGGCCTATTTGTTCATCTCATTTTTGTGAGCTTTTCTTCAAGAGAACTTGATGATTCTATCAAGGCCCTTTTGCATGAAAGCGAGCTTTCCTACTCGTTCCATTTTTACGCCTATCATAAGAACATCAGAGGTCTGGTCTTTAAAGAGCAAATGTTGGAAGCGTTTTCGCAAGGCCAGCATTACCTCGTCCAATTTAATGAAGGGGCCATGGAGTGTCTTCGATGACCTCGTTTTTTCTCTAGAGAGGGCGTCCCATGTTCATAGCGCCCTCACATGCTTTTACCGAGGTCCGGACAAGCTCAATTTGGGAAGGGCTTTTAATTTTTTGGCGAACACAATGGCGAGCCTCAGCGCCAAGACGGCCATTGCGGACGTAAAGGGCGATGGGATAAATGTTTTTAAAATCGCAAACTTTGTTGACGATTATACGGACGCGCTTTTTGCCCTTTCTGACGATAATTTTTATTTCTGGGACCTGCTTCAGGCGGCCAGCTATAATAGAGAGCCCTTGCTCTTTGTCTGGGCCTAGGCCGCTCAAGTCTCCCGGCAGCCCTGTTAAGCTGAACGCCAGATTCTTTCTCAGGACCTTGGCAAGCTTTTCAAAATATTTTCTTTTTAGAGGAAAGGAAGTTCGAAGAGTAAAAAACAAGATTAATCCTAGGGAAATTTATAGGGAAGAACAATTCGTCTCGTCTCGCGAGCTATGGGCCAATAGGGCGAAAATTGACGTTCAGAAAAAGGAGGCGACGCCCGGCCTCAAAGCTGGGCCCGTAAAGGCCTCTGCTCCCCAAGCTCACTCGAGGCCGAAAGAATTGGTCAGGCTCGATCATTTTGAAAAATCACATTCTGACACTGTCGTTGTGAATTGGTGCTTGACCAATATTTGCAATTATAAGTGCTCTTATTGTCCTGATAGTCTGCACAATGGCACCCAGCGCGGGCCTGCTTTAGAGGACGTGCAAAACTTTTTCCAAAAAATTAAAAAGACCCATCCTGATAGGCGCATTTTCTTCGAGTTTACAGGCGGAGAGGTCACTTATTATAAGCAATTCCCAGAGCTCATTCGCTACATCAAGTCTAATGGGGGCCAAGTGGGCATTCTTTCCAATGGCGGGCGGAAGCTCGACTTTTGGGAGAAGCATCATGAATATATTGATCATATCTGTCTAAGCTTCCACTCTGAACAAGGAAATCCGGACCATTTTTTTGATGTCGCGGCCTTTCTGTGCCAGCGAGTGTCCACTCATGTGAACATCATGATGAAGCCAGAAAACTTTGACGTTTGTTATGGACTGGCCCGAAAATTGGCGAAGCGAATGCGAACTGTCGATCTCGATGCAGCCTCTTTTGGAGGGCATGGACGGGGCCATGTTTGACTACACTCCTGCGCAAAAAACGATTTTGGACGAACAAATTTTAGCCCTATGGTCAAGAGCCTAAGTACAGGCAAAAAAAAGACTATCAAGAATTTATCTTTCGTGGCGCCATGAAAGGGACCTATGCAGATGGGAGTGAGACCGTCTTTTCGACCCCCGAACTCATCTCAAAAAAACTTAATCAATGGGCCGGCTGGAACTGCCATATAGGCATTGAAAATTTGGTGGTCAATCTTAGGGGGCAGGTTCTCCGTGGCTGGTGTGGCGTGGGAGGCGCTGTGGGTCATGGCGTCTGATCCTGAACTTCAGCTGCCTCAAACTCCCATTCTATGCGATAAAAAATTTTGCAATTGCGGCCAAGACATCATGGCCACCAAGGTCAAGTCCATAAGAAGCGCGGCGTTAAGCTCGCATAATCAACTGTCTAAGCAAAATCTAACCCTCTCACCAAGGAATAATTTCTTTCACTCCTACTATCAGGGGGTTAGTTATGTTAAATTATAAAAAAGCCAAAGTCATATTATGTTTGAGACAAGTTAATGCCCCAGGTGAAAGAAAAGCAAAATATAAGGACCAAAAATAAGAAATCAGAAAGAGATAAGAGTCTTTTGTGGTCGGCATTGGCGCCTCTGCTGGTGGACTCGAGGCGCTTACGGGCCCTCTTTTCTGAAGTGAAAGAGAGTGAAAAATACGCCTTTGTCGTCGTGCAACACTTCGCGCCCTCCCATAAAAGCAGGCTTGTTGAGCTCATCGCCCATACGGCGCAAATAAAAGTCGAAGAGATCGCCAATAACACTAAAATAAAGAGCGAACAGAGATTTATATTTGCCCTCCCAATAAAGACGTCTTCGCCGAAGACGATCATTTGGTCTTGAGAGAGCCGAGGGCAAAGGTCGGCCCTAAGCCCTCCGTGGACCTATTTTTTCACTCCTTGGCCTCGATCTATGAGGACAAGGCCATAGGCATCATTCTCTCAGGCACAGGTTCGGACGGCTCCCATGGCATTCGCGCCATAAAGGGCCATGGGGGCGTCACGATCTCTCAGAAGATAGGCGATGCTAAGTATGACGGCATGCCCAAGTCCGCTATTAATACAGGCGCAGTGGACCTTGAACTCACGCCAGAGGACATTGCCAAAAATCTTCAGAACCTAGGCAAACTGAAAAAGAAAATTTCAAACGCTGAAGAAAAAGATGAGGATCTGACTTATTATAATCGCATTTTAAATATGGTGAAAAAGCGCATCGGCGTGGACTTTTCGGAGTATAAACCGAGCACGATCCATAGGAGATTGCATCGCCGGATGGTCGCCCTGCAAATAGAGTCCATCGAGGAGTATGCGGACTACATGCGCGAACATCTGGAAGAGACAAAGGCCTTTTTTCAAGACGCTCTTATCTCTGTCACGTCCTTTTATAGGGACTCCGAGCACTTTAAAATGCTTGAAAGAGAGCTGGAAAAAAGATTTGAAACCGGGCCTAAAGGACCCTTTCCGTGTCTGGTGTGTGGGCTGCGCCACGGGCGAGGAGCCTTTTAGTCTCGCCATTATGCTCTCTGAAATTATTGAGAAAAAGTCCTACACTTTTTCTTTTCAAATATTCGCCACTGATCTCGACGAGCCGGCGCTTAAAATGGCGAGAAAGGGCCGCTTTCCAAAGTCAAGTTTTGAGGACTTCCCGAAGGAGTTAAAAGAAAAGTACTTTAGCGCCAAAGACGACGGCTTTAAAGTTCGAAATGACATTCGAGACACTGTGGTCTTTGCGAGACATAATGTCGTCACAGATCCGCCCTTTTTAAATATAGACCTGATAAGCTGTCGAAACGTTCTCATTTATTTTGGAAAAGAGCTGCAAGACAGAGTGCTTAACACTTTTCATTACTCTATGGCGGACGAGGGAATCTTATTTCTTGGGAAAAGCGAAAACGCGCCCATGGACCATGATCAGTTTGAGACCCGAGCTAAGTCCGCAAAAATTTACGGGAAGATTCCAGGAAGCCATCGCTCAGGCCCAATGCATCTTAACGCCTTCCCTGAAATAGGAGGCGAGTCAGAACGCCGCTCAAGAAAAATATAAAGGCAGAGATGGTTTCCGATCTTGAGCGAATGAAAGAGATCGTTGAAGGCATCGCTCCCAACTCAATTCTTCTTGACTCTGATTATGAAGTTCAACATATCTTTGGAGACGCCGGCAACAGGCTTAAATTTGCGAAAGGCCAAATTACCAGCAATATTTTAAAGCTCGTGGACAAAAGGCTGTCCCTTGAATTGAATTCTCTTCTTCATCGCGCCAGCAACAATGAAAAGGCGGTCATTGGCAGGCAAAATGAAGAAGCGAGAAAGGGCCTTCTATGAGACAACTCAAATTAAAATTGTCCTTTGAGAAATTTTGATCGATACCGCTTCCTTCTGATCTTTGAGTCTTTTGAGACTCCTATGGAGGAAGAAATTGATTCTGAACTTGCAGAGGGCGGCCATGACGAGCAGGTAAAAAAGCTTCAACAAGAGCTCGCTTTTACTAGGCAGCATCTCCAAAATGTCGTTGAAGAACATGAGACGGCAAATGAAGAGCTGCAATCTCTTAATGAAGAAATGCAGTCGACAAATGAAGAGCTGCAGTCCTCAAATGAAGAGCTGGAGACGACCAATGAGGAGCTCCAATCTTCAAATGAGGAACTCACGACTCTGAACGAAGAGCTCAATGTGAAGTCGAATGAGCTTCAAATTTCTAATCAGAGGCAGGAGGCCATTCAGCAGGCGATCGTTTATCCGTTCCTTATCTCTGGACAAGGACCTTAGGCTTGCGGGATTTAACGACGCCGCTAAGCACCTTCTAAAAATCACCGACAACGATACTGGCCATTTTATAAAGGCGGTGCCGTTGGCCTTTGATATAAATAATATCATCGAGGCGCTTACTCCTGAAGAGAAGGGGAAGGCGCAAAACAAAGAAGACATTAAAAAGCGCAACTTTCAATTTGAGGCCGCGCGATAGAAAATTTGAAATTCAAATCCAGCCCATTACTGATCAAAAGGGAAATGGCCAGGGCGCTGTCGTAAGTTTTGTTGAAAACACCGATATCGTTAACGCTTTGGCCCTAAGCCAGGCGACAGAAGAGAGAATGTCCAATATTCTCGAAAATATTCCGTCTGCCGTTTGCAAAAAAGACCTAAGCGGAGTCTACGTCTATGCCAATCAGCGTTTTTTGAACGTGCATGGGCTTGAGCTCGACCAGGTCATAGGCTTTACGGACGAAGAAATTTTTGAGGAAGAAATGGCCTCTGAGATTCGAGAAAAAGATTTGGAAGTTTTCAAATCAAAGCGAGCGCAGAATTTCGAAGAGAGCTTTTATATAAGAGGAAGAAAGACTTTTTGGACCTCCTCGAGAATTCCGCTTTATGACGACAAAAAGCGGCCCCAGTCGATTTGCTGGGTGTCCACCAACATTACAAAAAGACGGGAGAGAGAGCTTAAGCTGGAAGTGTTTCAAAACGCCATCTCTCTTGCGACTCATGGAGTTGCCATCTTTGAGACCTTTAATAAGGGCTATCGCTCTATATTTGTCTCGGACAATTTAACGGAGGACATCGGTCTTGATAAAGGAGAACTGGACGACCTCACAGTGGAGGCCTTCTTTAAAAAGGCCATTCCAGATGACTCTCATCTTTCGGCCAATAAAATCATTAAATCACTAAGAGAAGAGGTGAATCAGTCTTTTGTTGTGGAAAACCAAAAGAAAGATGAGACCAGGTTTTTGGAATATAAATGCTCCGTAATCAACCAATCGGACAAAAATTTGGAGGGCATTGTCATCACCGTCTTTGACGTGACAGAAAAGCTTTCGAATGAAAGGACAATCGCCAAGCAGCAAGAGGAACTTATGCGCTTTGGCCGCTATGCTTCTCTTGGGGAGATTTCAGCGGGCTTTGCTCATGAGATCAACACCCCTTTAAACGTTATTCTCGGCAATCTAGACGTCATGACGGCGCTTGCCGATTCTGGCGAGTTAAGCGCCAAAGAGGCCCATAGAATTAGCGGCGAAGTTGAGAATGTGGTTCAGGCGATATCAGGCATTGTCCAGGGGATGAAATCTATTTCTGGCAATAACCAAAAAAGTCGAGAAAAAATAGACGTCACTGATTTGATCAGACAGTCCTTTCAAATCGCTGACTTCCGCCTGCAGCGATACGGAGTCCAAGTGAACTTTGGAGACATGCCAAACGCTATTATTGACTGCTGGAAAGTCCAGGTCATCCAAATACTTATTAATCTCATAAACAACTCCATTGACGCGATTGAGAACTTAAAAGAAAAATGGATCAAATTTTCTGTAAAAGCGATGGATGAGAAAGTCGAGATCATTGTTCAGGACAGCGGGAGCGGTATTGACAAAAAATTAGCTGAAAAAGTGATGACCCCATTTTTCACCACCAAAAACCGAAAGAACGACGAGGGGACAGGCATAGGACTGAGTTTGAGCCGCTCTATCGCCAGGAACCATGGGGGAGAACTTTATATCGATCATGAACAGGAACGCACAACATTTGTGCTTCAGCTTCCTAAAACATGCGTTAAAGTCGTTGAAAATAATTGAGCATCAGGAATAAAAGATGAGCGAAAAAGTTAAAATTTTTATAGTGGAAGACGATCAAGACCTTTGCCGAGCATGGAGTCGTCTTTTCAAGATCAAAGGATATGACTTCACAATCGCAGAGAACTCAGAGGCCGCCCTAGAGAAAAAAGAAGAGATAGAAAAATGCGATATTTTCATCACTGATTATTACCTTCCTGACTCAAACGGTGTGGAGCTTTCCAAAAAAATCAGGGCCTTTAGCAATGCCCCCTTCATGCTTTTGACAGGCAGCAAGGAGGAGGCCCTTGTGAAAGAGGCCGCCCAGGTCAAAAACCTTCATATCATTTATAAGCCGATTCGCTTCCAAGCTCTTGAGGAGAAAATCAAGTCGCTTATTGGCCCCGCCTAGACAGAATTAGCTAGCGCCTTCTCGGCCCGGTTTATTTTCAAAAGAATGTCCGAACATTCTCCCGCCTCAAGCCCTTGAAGAGGATGTCCACCTGGCAATGCTTTTGGCCTGCTTGAGCTTTGAAGGCTCGCGATGCGATTTTTAACGGTGATTTTCAGTTTTCGAAGCTCTTTGGCGTTCCAAGAGCTAAGATCATCAATAGGTTTGTTTCGAATATTGGCCATGGACACATATAGCGCAAGACGCGATAATTGTCACTATTTAGGATTGGCGTTGTTTTGAAGGAACTCATTAATTTGTGAATAAACTTTTTGTCTTTTTCTCCCTTTCGCTTTGCCTCCACCTTGTTGCCCTGTTCGGCCTTGGCGGCCTTTCTCGGCCAGATCTCCCTCTCAACTTTTCAAAAAATTTGGGAAAGAGCATGATTAGAGCTCGATTAAAGGTATCAGAAAAAGTCAAAGCGGACTTCACGTCAGAGAAAAAAGGGAAATTAAAAAAGCTGGAGAGGAAAGCTCCAAGAAAAAAAGACCAATTGACCGATATCTCAGAAAATGAGCGGGAAAGCGGAAGCGAAGAGAGGCTCACCAAATATTTAGGCGAAATAAGAGAGCTGATTCTTAAAAACAAATTTAAAAGCCCCATCGCTTCCAGGCTTAATCTTAAAGGAACGGCCAAAATCAGTTTTAAAATCGAGTCCCCTGCTAGGCTTAAAGACTTAAGGCTTATAGAGTCCTCTGGAAAAAAACCGCTCGATGACTCCGCTCTTAGGACCGTGCGCGGCGTTGGTGACTTTCCCATCATTCCTGAGGCCTTAGGTCTGAAAGAGCTCACCATTACTCTTGAAATGGAATTTGAATAGTCCTAGTTCATTGTCGCGAAAATCTTTATCAAAAAATAAGGTCCTTAAGGGGCTCCATGGCCTTCAGAATGCATATCTCCGGGCAAAATAAATCTCATCGTAAAAATTTAAGGAGGATGAAATGAAAAAACTAATTTTAGCGCTAATGGCGTTTGGAGTATTTCAATTGGGTTTTGCTCAAGAGTCGACTTCTACGACCAATAATGCAGGCGCTGCTGGAGACCAGGCCCAAGAGCAAAAGGAGGCGCTGCCAACCAATGCTCAGGAGACCTATAAGGACATCGAAAAAACTCTTGGCTTTGTTCCCGAATTTATGAAGAAATACCCTAAAGAGGGGATCACAGGCGCGTGGATCGAGATGAAGCAGCTTGATATGGGAAAAACCAATATTGAGGCCAAGAACAAGCAGCTTATTCAACTTGCTGTGGCTGGACAAATCCCATGTGAATACTGCGTTATCTTTCACTCTGAGCTTGCAAAAGCAAATGGAGCGACTGAGGCCGAAATCGCAGAAGCTCTTGCGTTATCAGGTGGCGTGAGAAGCTGGTCGACAGTAATTAACGGACTCAATATCGACAAGCAAAACTTCAAAAATGAAGTCACTAAAATTGTAAATGGCATGAAGAGCAAAATGGCCGAGTAGAAATTTTTGTTTGCTAAATAAACGAAGGCCTGGCGTTATCGCTAGGCCTTTTTGCGTTTAGCTGATGGTTTGTTTGGACGGCCTAGAAACAAAAAAACTAGCTCAAGGGCTAGTTCGTTGTTCGAGATGAATGAAAAAATGGCGGGAGCGACGAGACTCGAACTCGCGGCCTTCTGCGTGACAGGCAGACGTTATAACCAACTTAACTACGCCCCCGCATTTTTCGTAAGAATGAATATATTGAATCTCCCTTCGACCGTCAAGCCTAAATTATTAATTTTCTATAATTATTAAAAGCGCTATTATGGGCAAAAAAGGTCCGATTTATGGAATTCTTTCAGGCCCTCTGGTCCACCATCATTGTCGCTGCGCCCTATCTTCTTCTAGGCCTGACTATCTCTGGTTTTATAAAAACTTTTGTCCCTATGCAGAAGGTGAAGAAATGGCTTGGTAAAGATAATTTATCTAGTGTGCTTAAGGCATCTTTAATAGGCGTTCCTTTGCCGCTATGCTCTTGCTCCGTCATTCCCGACCGCGGTCACACTTCGAAAGTCAGGAGCCAGCCGCGCCAGTGTTAGCTCGTTTTTGATTTCAACACCTGAGTCGGGAATCGACTCCATGGCCGTTACATACGCTCTTATGGACCTTCCTATGACGATTTTGAGGCCTGTGGCGGCGTTTTTCTCTGCTCTGGTCGCGGGTCTGCATGCAGATGTTCTTTAATAAAGAGAAAGTTCGAAGAGAAAGAAGAGCCAGCGGCGCCTAAGTCCTGCTGCTCTTCTCATAAGCCTGTGAAAGAATCGTTTTCCTCAAAACTTAAGGCCTCTCGTCAAATATGGATTTAGCGATTTGATTGATGATATTGCTGTATGGCTCTCCATTGGCCTCTTGACAGGAGCTATCATTGAGGTCGGGCTGCCCGCAAACTTCTTTGAGTGCCTTAAGCGGCAGGCAAAGCCGCTTTCTCATCTTGCGATCGGTGTTCCTGTTTATATTTGCGCATCTGCCACGACGCCTATTGCCGCCTCTCTTGTTTTAAAGGGAGATGAGCCCAGGCACAGCTCTCTTGCTTCTTCTCGTGGGCCCTGCGACCAATGCGTCCAATATTTTAGTTCTCCAAAAGTATATCGGGAAGAAGGCGGTCCTTATTAACGCCTTCGCTGTGATCGGAGTCGCGCTGGTTTTTAGCTATGTCACTGACTTTATCTATGGGCATTATGTGACTTCTGATTGGGCTTGCCGGACTTCCTCATGAACACGCGACCACAGGTCTATTTGAAAAGGCCTGTGGAGTTCTGCTTAGCGCTCTCTTATTAAAGGCAGTAATTACCCAAAAGGTCGCGCCTTATTTCACCAAGAAGGCTAGCGGGAGATGCTGCGGATGAAAAGCGTTTTTATCACCGGCGCGAGCAGCGGCCTTGGGAAGGAGCTCGCTCTTCTTTATCTTGAAAAAGGCTGGAGAGTGGGCGTTTGCGCGAGAAGAGAGCCGAGCTTCTCAGGTCCACTTAAAACCAACCGGCGCCGAGTGTCTATCAGGGCCGATGTGACAAAGACCAATGAAATACGATCGCGATTGAGGAATTTTGGAAGCGCGGGGCCTTGATCTTCTTATTGCCAACGCCGGAAAAAGCTATTCCAAAAAGTCCCGGGTTCCAGACTTCGAAGAGGGAAAATCCATTATTGAAGTCAACCTAATTGGGCTTATGAACACGCTTAGCTCCTGCGACCAAAATCATGGTCGCCAACAAGTCGGGGCACTTGGCCGCGGTGGCGAGCATTGCGGGGCTTGCGGGCTTTCCTGGAGTGTCGGCCTATAGCGCGAGCAAGGCGGGAGCGATTAAACTCCTGGAGTCTTTGGGGCTTGATCTCAAAAAAGAGGGCATATATACGACCGCTATCTGCCCGGGCTTTATCGACACACCCCTTACTCAAAAAAACCCTCATCCCATGCCTTCCATGGTGGAAGCAGAAAAGGCGGCGCGAATCATCTATCAGGGGCTTGAAAATAGGAAAAAAAGAATCTACTTTCCTTTCTGGTTCACTGCCGCAGCGAGAATATTGGGTCTTGTGCCCAGGGGCGTTTTTGCTAAAATTATGTCACTTGAAAAGCTTAACTACTCTAGAGAGGAGTGAACTATGAAAAATATTTTTCTAATTATTTTTTTGGCCCTTGGACTTTCTGCCTGCGAAGAGACCAAAACCGAGAAAACAAGCTCTCATGCGGGCGCCCCCTGCTAGCTCTCTCATAGCTCTTCGGCCGATAAAAAAGATCCGCTTCTTAATCCTGAAGATTGCGATGACAAGGCGGCGAGGCCGAAAATGGAAAATAAGGCCGAAGAGACTATGATGGATCTTCAGGGCTCAGCAGACGCGGGCTGCTCAATCGAATAGGCCTTGTCTAGGCCTTAGGTCTGTCTTAGTTCGCCTGATTGTTTAAACTCAACCAAAGGAGATTCTATGGCAAGGCTAGAGCATGACTCATTGGGCGAAGTCGAAGTGCCCGAGGAAAAGCTTTGGGGAGCCCAAACTCAGCGCTCTCTGGAGAACTTCAAGATCGGGACAGAGACTTTCCCCGCTATCTTTATAAAAAATTATGCCATTTTAAAAAAGGCCGCCGCTCTTGCCAACAAAGAGTTGGGGGACTTAGCGCCTCGCCCTTGCTGACCTGATCGTCAAGGCCTGCGATGAGATCATTGAGGGCAAACTTTCTGATCACTTCCCGTTAAAGGTCTGGCAGACTGGTTCGGGCACACAAACGAATATGAATTTAAATGAGGTCATCTCGAATAGGGCCGCCCAGCTTGCTGGCGAAGAGCTTTCTAATAAGTCTGTGCATCCTAACGACCATGTCAATAAGGGACAGTCTTCTAACGACAGCTTTCCCGTCGCCATGGCCATGAGTTCGGTCGAATCGACTGGTCTTTTCACCAAAGAGGCCAAAAAGCTTATTAAAAGTTTGGAATCGAAAGCCAAAGAATTCTCGGAAGACATAAAAATTGGAAGAACCCATCTTATGGACGCTGTCCCCATGAGTTGCGGGCAGGAGTTCCAGGCCTGGGCCTCGCAATTAGAGCAGTCTCTAGAAAGAGTGATCAACGCCCGGGCAGAGGTCTTGACTTTGCCTCTAGGTGGCACGGCCATAGGGACCGGACTTAACGCCAGCGAGGGCTTTGACAAGAAGGCATTGGAAGAAATAAACAAGCTGACGGGCGAGATCTATGGGCTTATTGAAAATAAGTTTTCCAAAATAGCCGGTCATGACGATATCGCCAATCTTAGCGCGGCCTTTAGAAACTTTGCTCAGGTCCTTCATAAAGTCGCAAATGACGTTCGCTTGCTAGGAAGCGGTCCTCGCTGCGGACTTGCTGAGCTAATCTTCGCCTGAAAACGAGCCTGGAAGCTCCATCATGCCTGGAAAGGTCAACCCCACACAATGCGAGGCCGCGACCATGGTGTGCGCAAAGGTCATCGGAAACGACACTGCTGTCTCATTTGGGGCGGCGAATGGGCAATTACAGTTAAACACGTATAAGCCCCTGATCATTAGCAGCGCTCTAGAAAGCTCGCTCGCTTCTTAGGGACACTTGTTCTAGTTTCCGCGCTCACTGCATTGAGGGCATAAGGATTAATAAGGAAAGACTTAAGGAATACAAGGAAAAGTCCCTTATGCTTGTCACGGCCCTGACCCCCATCTTAGGCTATGAAAAATGCTCTAAATTAGCGCAAAAAGCGTATAAGAATGGCACTTCAATACGAGAAGAGGTGTTGTCGGAGGGACTGATGAAGGAGAAAGAGTTTGAAGAGGCGGTCGACCTAAAAAAGCTCATTTAGGGCTTAGGCCCCTGTAAAAAGGAAATGATCCGGAATTTCCAATTGGCAGCATTCAGCAAAATTTATAGACAGTTCCCATATGCATCGTGCTAGGGAAGCACTTATTATAGGGGAATGTTTATGAAACTAATTGCTTACGCGGCCTTATTTGCAGCTTCGGCCGCCATCGCTGCGCCAATTAGCCCGATTGAGGGCTATACCACGACCACACACGATAAATATGAGTTGGACCGCTTCTGGAACGACGTGTCCTCTATGGACCGTGGAATGAAAGGCAAGGACTGCTTTAAGCGCGCCATGCTCTGGTCGTTCAAGCTAGATCGCAAATATAATGTTAAGACAAAGAAAGTCTTCATGCATTACACGAACAAATTTAATCATGAGCTTGATGATCAAGGTCGCTCTGGAGTTGGCGCGTTGGTCGGCAGATTTTTCTCGAGAAACGCTGGATGGGACTTTCATGTCGCTCCTGTTGTAAATATTGAGGGTACGACTATGTTCTTGATCCTCGACTAAGAAAAAAGCCAGAAAAAATCGTCGAATGGGTGGACTTCCTGACCGAGCGTGGAGAATACCTGCTTAAAAAACGGCAGCGCGATCTTGTGAAGGACCTTAGGAAGTATCGCAGACGCGTTAGGAAAAGCAACTTAACTTATGATCAAGTTTTAGGCCTAAGAGAAAAAATTAAAGAAATCGAAGACACGCTTAAAGTACCTTGGTCTCACAGAAGACCTGAACCAAAAAGTGGACATTAAATGCAAAAAAATCGCTCATATCATGGAGTTTGACCGGGCCCAAAACACGGAATGGTGCTTCTACCAAGAGACTTCCATGTACTATTTTGGCCCTCTAGAGCTTAGGTATCTTAACTATGGTGATATTCCCTGGGACAAGAGGCTTCCTGTCACTGACCTAAGTTTTCATAATGAAAATAATTACGCTGATGGAAGAAATTATGTCATGAAAAGATGGGACTATGAAAAATTGGAGGAGTCTTTGGACGAATTCAAAGCTTCCGATAGACCTGACTCTCTTTGGTCCCTTTAAAGCATTTAAGTATGAAGCTATAAGACAGGCCCGCAATATTGCGGGCCATTTTGTTATTCGGCCGCCTTTTGCTCGTCCATTGTGATCGCAAGCTCGACCCTTCTGTTCTCTGATCTTCCTTTTGAAGTTGAATTACTGGCGATGGGTCTTGAGACCCGACGCCAAGGGTGTTCAGCGCGGAAGGGTCCACTCCGTTTCTTAAAAGAACGCTTTTCACGCTCTGAGCTCTGTCCTTGGAGAGCATTTTATTAAAACTGTCACTGCCAGTGGAGTCGGTATGGCCGACAATTGTGACTTGGTTCTCTGGATACTTTTTTAGAATGTCCGCAATCTTTTTGATCCTCTCTTGAGCGCTGTCCTGCAATTTTCGCGGAGCCGGAGTCGAAGGTGATGTCTCCTTTAAGCTTGGTTATAATGCCCTTGTCGGTCCTTTTTGTCTCCGCCACTTTTTCAAGCTCTTTGGCCTGTTCATCTAGCTTCTTTCCATAGGCCCCTCCGGCCGCCGCGCCAAGGGCGCCGCCCAAGACCGCGCCTTTAGTATTGTCTCCAGCGACAATTGCGCCGGCCACCGCGCCCACTGCGGCCCCTATGCCTGCGCCTTTCTTTGTGTTCTTGTTTGGATCATTTTCACTTGCGCAAGAAAAGAGAAATAATGTCGATATAAGCAGAATAAGTCCTTTCATAGTCCGTCCTTTTTTTATTAGTTAACTTAATTAAATATTAAGGCGCCAAGGAACACTCCATCTAGTGTGTCTTAGTGAAGATTGATGAACTTATTTTAGATCTTTTTAAGCTATTTTGTCGGGCTTTTCATAGAGCCTGGTCGAGGTCGGGCGATCAGCATTCCAAAGTGGTCGCATCCGTATTTTCCCTTGTTGGCGTGATGAAGGGCATGAGCGGCCCTGAGGGCCTTTATATAACGATTTTTAGGAGGGACAATTTTCACGCGACGGTGGATTATGGCCTCGTGGACATAGAAATAGGCCGCTCCGTAGGCCATAATCCCAAAGCCTATGGCGGCAAGATTGGGAAGGGGCGCCTGGGTGCCAAAAAGTATAAGGAGAAAGCTAGGTGCTGCAAAAAATAGCGCAAAAAAATCGTTTTTTTGAAAAGTTTTGCCTGGCTCTGGATTGTGATGATCTCTTATGAAGGACCCAAAGAAAGCCATGCATGACGTATTTATGAAGCCCCCACGCCGCAAACTCCATCAAGATGAAGGTGAAGATAAATATTAAAAATAGGTTCATGCCTTTTTCCTTTTTATAAGTCCCAACTTTTGAGCAAAGTCTAAGGCCTCTTTTCTAGAAAACACAAACAAACTTATTCCTTGGACGACCATTAAATTCGTGACGAAGAAAAAAATGGCCTCTTCAATAGGCAGACCAAAAAGCTCAATGCCAGTGGTGTATGAGTCTGAAATGGTCCAAATACTCGTCTTCTGATGGCATATAGGTCAGCCGCCCATAAGTAAAGAGTAGGAGGCGCTGTGGCGGCGATTATATAGCGCCAATTAAATAAAAGAGACTCCTGTCCAAAATAAAATTGTATGAAGATGACAGGTAATGACCAGGCGGTGATCAGACCAAGATATTGGGTCGAACTAGACCCTAATAAACTGATGGCGGCAGTTTCCAAAAGAATAAAGCTCAGAACAGCCCAGGCCCTCGTCTGAACGCCTAAGGGCCTTGCCACAAATGGCAATTTCTTGTGAATAAGGTGGGCCCAATGGCCGCAGAGGATGGTCTGCAAAAAGAAAAAAGCGTATTCCTCATAGGGCACAAAACCAATCACCCCCAGTACTCGGTCTTTCCCATAGCTCCAGATATTGCTGGCCACGAGGTAGTTGTCCCATGGCGTGGTGTAGGCGAAGGCGAGCAGGCATAAGAGCGCCATGGCCCGCATGAACGCCGGCTTTTCGTCCTTGCCACGCTTAAAAAAATACACGCCTAGCGCAATGATAGGAGGAACAAGAAAAACACATAAGAAGGTCAGGTAGGTCATATGGCATTGACTCCAGGAAGCCCCCTAAGCTCTTCGTGCAGCTCTCTTTGGTGAAAAGATCCCTTCCTCCAAAAAATAGGGCTGAAAATAATGCTTAATGCCTTAAAAGTGATTATAAATTTTTTCCATGTGGGAACGTGGACCCTCCCTTGGAGCGCTTCCAAGCCATCTCCCTTGAGCGAAAGTCCGATTTCTCGATAAAGTTCTGCGGCGATATGAATGGCAAGGCGCGGTCTAAAAGGTATATAAACGTAGCCTTTTTTCGCGCTTGCATAGTACACGTCAGCAAGGTCTAAGTAACTCTTAACAAGTTCTTTCAATGCCTTCGGAGTGTCTCCTTTATGTTTGAGTTGCCCCTTTTGAAGGCCATATCGCGCTAGGTCCTCCTGCGGCAAATAGTAACGGTCATTCTGCGCGTCCTCTAATACGTCACGGCAGATATTTGTGAGTTGCATAGCGATCGCCCAAGTCTATTGAAAATGGCGCCGCGGCCTCACTGTCCCTCACTCCGATAAGCGGGACTCATCATGAGGCCGACCGCTCCCGCAACTCGATAACAATAAATGAGGAGGTCCTTCCTCGTTTGTATTTTTCCTCCGTTTGCGTCGAACTCGGCGCCGTTTAAAAGCTCTTGCAAGTAAGTCCTCTTGAAGTCCATGTCTATGATATAAGAGTCTATATTTTTCGCGAAGCTTTTTTAGCTCTGAAGAGATTGCCCTTGCTCGAGCTCGTCGGCGCAGTCGTCAATAAACCTGCATAAAGCGTATAGCCTCCGACAACCTCGCCTCTTTTCGCTCCCAGCAGCCGGCTAGCAAAGTAAAACGTCTTGCCGTGCTTTCGCATCAGCGCTTGCGACTCCTGCGGTCCTTGAACAAGATCTATCGCAGGGGAGAGAGTCATGCCTTCACCTTGGCCCGAGGAACGACTTTATCAATAACTTTCGCTGAGCAGAGAACACCAGGGCACTCCCGCTCCTGGATGAGTGTTCGCACCAACAAAATAAAGTCCTCTTATGTCTTCTGATTTATTGTGGAATCTAAAGTAGGCCGACTGGCGGAAGCTTGGCTCTATGCCAAAGGCCGCGCCTCTTTCGCTTTGAAGTTCCCTCTCAAAGTATTTGGGGGTTATAGCGAGATCGGACGCCAAGTTTTCTCTTAGCCCCGGTAGAGCGTTATTCTCAAGCCATGTGTAAATTCTCTCTTTATATTCATTTTCTCTGCTCGTCCAATCGATCCCGCTTAAATTGTTTGGCACCGGGGACAGAGCGTAGAAACATTCATTGCCTTCTGGCGCCATTGACTTGTCGGTTCTAGTGGGAGCGTGGAGATAAAGGCTAAAATCGTCGGCAAGCTTCTTTTTTTCGAAGATGTCGGTGAGAAGGCGCCCGTATGCGAGGCCCCATGAGAATAGTGTGATGGGCAAGGTCCTCATAAGTTTTTTTAGTTCCAAAGTAAGAGACAAAAAGCCCCATGGAGTGGGTCTTTCTCGCCAAGCTTTTGTTTGAATGCTTCTTTCTAGAGCCGTCAGGTATCATGTCTCTATACACCCGAACAGGGTCGGCGTTGCTCACCAAGACGTCACAAGGAAAGACCTTTTCGTCCGCTCGTCACAACTCCTGTGACTTTGCCTGCTTGCGCCTCAATTTTTGAAACACTGGAGTTCTTAATGATTTTTGCCCCTTTTTTGGTCAAAAGCCTTTCAAAGGCGCTGACTAAGGAGGTCGTCCCCCCTTTGGCGAAGTACACTCCCCACTTTCTTTCAAGCCAGTGAATAAGAAGATAAATTGAGGTTATCTTCATTGGGTTTCCCCCCACCAAGTAAAGGCTCAAAACTAAAGGCCTGCCGCAAACGCTCGTCTTTAATATATTTCGAGACAAGGGAGTAAACTGTCTTATAATTTTGCAGTCTCATCATGTCTGGTATCGCTCTCATCATGGAAATCGCCGTGTCGAAGGGCTCGTCAGCAAGCTTTGTGTATCCCACATCGAAAATGTCGCTCGCGTGCTTTGCAAGGCGTCTGTACCCGTCCACGTCCTTAGGGCTTAGCCTCCTAATATTTTCGATAATCCGCTCCTCGTCACCTACATAATCAAAAGTGGACTTATCATCAAATACGATGCGATAGAAGGGATCAATTGGAAGGAGAGTGTAGTAGTCTTTTGGGTCTTCTCCTAAGAGCTCAAATAACTCATTTATGAGGTAAGGAGCGGTGATGACTGTTGGCCCGGCGTCAAAGGTAAAACCGTCCTGTTTAAAGACGCCCGCTCTGCCTCCCAGTTGGTCTCTCGCCTCAAGGAGAGTCACCTCATAGCCTTTATTCAACAGCCTGACCGCGCTCGCCAGGCCTCCAAAGCCCGATCCCATTACGATTGCCTTTGTCACTTTAAGCTCCCTTCGGTTTTAAAAAGTTTGTCAGAAAAAGTGTAATATAGTCCAAAATTTTTTTTCATGTTTTTGTGATGCAAGCTATGATGCGTCCCAGAAATAAAAAATCTCTGCAAGATAGCGGGCCGAAGAATCTCTAGACCTAAGTGGTTTGAAATCGCAGTTATCGTCATGAAGGTGAGGTAGAGCGATAATTGTGATTGGGTGGGCGGGAATAATCATGACGTACGAGGTATGAAAAGAGCGTGCACGATAGCTTCATAAGGGTGAAAACAAAAAGACGCCCAAGGGGAAACATTCACTGAAGAGTGGTGCACAGCATGCGTTTTTTAAAGATTTAGGATGATGCATCCAAACGTGAGTCAAATAAAAATATATTTCATGAACGATGGTCATTATAAGGAAAGCTTAAAGGCATAAGCCATAAATTCCCTCCGCTTGATAGCTCAGGTAAATCTTATTTAGTTCTTCCTAGTCTGCCATATGACTCCAATACATAGCCAGAAAGAGCAAAGATGAAGCTGCTAAATATCGACCACTTTATTTCTTTCACCTTTCTGTTTTCGACGTAGAGAGGTTGTGGAGCTTCTTTGCAGAAAAGGGGGAGTGGTCTTCCAGAAGTAAACGTAAAAAATTCCGACAAGGGCAAAGTATCGCGCCGCCACCACCAAAAAATAATAAGAATAGACAACGCAGCGTTCTCCGGCCTCAGAAGGTCCAAAGGAATATAGGCCTTAAATTTCTGAAGTCTTGAGAGGCTTCAAACACGGTAAGCGGCCTCTTTTCGTCTTGTTCATATCGATGATGGGCGAGAGCATTTTTGCAATAAGCCCGCTTGACAAGCGGGCAAAAGCTAGGGTTTTCGATTAACACTTCTCTTTCCATTAATTGCTCGGTTTTCTCCATGATCTCTTTCATTGCAAACCTAAAGTGCCGGTCTCTTTAAATTCAGAAATAAGAAGCTCAATATCTTGCTGAGAAGTTTCTTCCCGGTCCTTTAGAAGCACTCTCGCCATTGTGGTCGGATCGGCCTTTGGGTTTTCTAGGTGACAGAGAGCGAGAAGGCTCAGCTTGCCTTCTTTGATGTCGCAGCCTTTTTCGTCTCTTCCTTTATTTCCGTATAGATCAAGCACGTCGTCTTGCATTTGAAAAAGAACTCCTAAGTCCTCAAAGAAGGCCGAAATCTTTCTTAAGGAGAGCTCATCAAGTCCTGCTATGATCGCGACCCCCTCAGCAAGACAGCTAAATAGAGCTCCTGTTTTTAGCGATATGCAGCGAAGGTATTCCTTTCTTAATTGAAGTTTTGGGTCGAGCCTCATAAGCTGAAATTCGAGAGACTGCCCAGCCACTAGTTTGCTCGCTGTTCTAGAAAAGCATGAGCTCAAAGTCGTTTTTTGCTCTCTTGTTCTCGATCTTTTCCAAGGCCCTATGGGAGAGCATCATTAAAAAGTCTCCAGCGTTTATGGCCTGCCTAAAGCCATAGACTTTCCATACCGTAGGCCTTGAACGTCTCATTTCGTCTTCGTCTTGAAGATCGTCGTGAATCAGGCTTGCGTTGTGAAAGAGTTCTAAACATGACCGCCCACATAATCAAGTCCTGAGAAGAGACGCTATAAATCGCTCCCAAATTTTGAATCATCTGAGGCCTAAGCATTTTTCCAGGATTTTGAAGGTGATAAAAACAAATTTCTCTTAAAAGTCCGGAGCAGTTTTCGGTGACAAGGTCCCGCATCTCATCTTTCACACATTGAATAAACGACCGCTCCATAATGACTCCTACGTGGACAACCAGGAGTTATCATGTCAGATGGAAGAGTCTTTTGGAAGATTTAAGAGAACTAAAGTTAGGCCATACAAAGTCTTGTATATGATAGATATGATCTTTATTGTTGATAAGCAGGACCTTTACAGTCTACCGTTCCCCATGCGAAAAGTTGCTGATAGCGTGTACTGGACGTCATATCGGTCTTCGCTATCAGCGTCCGAGCTGCCATTGGCAACGAGTGTCGCTCCTGCGTTCAAAGCAAAGTTGTTTGCGAGCGCCACTGTTAGCCCCGCTCCCGCGTAAGGGTCTATGTAGACCGGAAGCTCCTCTGTTCGGCCGTCTCCGCTCTCCTTAATCTTAAGCGTTTCTTGCTTGGCCCTTGCGCCTGCTCTAACAAAAAGTCCAAAGTACTGGCTTGCGATAGGGTAGCTTCGAACACCCAACATGGCCCGTCCGAGTTAGGCTTGTCACCTCGCTGTCTTCAGAGGGAAAGCTGTCAGAGTAGCTTGACTGAGCGAGCTCAAGCTCCGCTGAAATTAGAGGAACCCCATAGAGGGCGCTTAGGCCAAGGTAAGTCTTGGTGATCTGTTTAGGTGGAGCTGGGTATTCCCGTCGAGTCGTCTCAAGGCCATAAACGGGCTCGACCTTAAGCTCGGCAGCCAGACTTGGAAAAAGAAGAGAGCAAAAGACATGATAAGGTATTTCATTAGATAAATATTCTCATGATTCCTCTTCATTTTTTGGGTTAGGAATAATTTACCACTTATAATATTGGGTAATTAGGGACCTAGGAACTTAAGAAAATCTAAGATGAAGTCTAAGTGGAGTGTGGAATAATAAAGGTCCGGAGTTTTTTATGAACCAAAACAGGGTCTTAGCGCTTCTAAAGTGGCGCCGCTTATTTATTTCTCTTTAATTCTGGGTCAGGTCGTCTATGGCGTGGCGCTAGTAAGTTTAGGCAAGTTTGACTTAGGAGCTTTCTCGCCCGAACCTATAATATGCCCTTTTACTTGTCATCGCCGCTATAACTCCTTTGATTGGTCTTTATTTAGCGAAAAAATTTATCGGAAAAGCGAAGAGTGAAATGGAAGTCCTGACCGCCCTTATTATAGGCTGGATTTTGGCGGAAAGCGCGGGAGTTTTTGGATTTATTTGCGCCATGCTTAGTGGACAAGGCATGCCCTACCTGGCGTCTTTCGCCTATAGTCTTTCCTTTTTTGTTCGTTTGAGGCCAACCAGGGAGCTTTTCAATAAAGTTTTAGAGCGGCCAAAGGGCCCTCTAACAAGAAACAAAAGGTCGAACCTTCTCCTTCTTGACTTTGAATTTCCAGGCCCGAGTTATGGGCGCTTAAATCTTCGAGTAGGACAGCCCTTCATTTTGACCATATGGTCCGCCAGTTTCTAAGCTCATTATTAGGTTGGATATAGAAGTCTTTAAAAATTTATGAAAATGCTCACGATCTAGTTTATTTCAAAGCCTACCTTCGGAAATTACTTATTATTACGAGTACCATTTTTTCATGAATAATTATGATCCAAATGAATGCCAAGAGTATTTTCTTAAATTCGCTTTTGATAAGCTGGACCTCAATCATGAAATAAGGGCCATCCTTCATTCGCCTAAAAGGGAGATCAAAATAGGGCTGCCCGTAAAACTAAGAAATGGAGAAGTCCGAAGATTTCAAGGTTATAGAGTGCAGCACAATAATTTTTGCGGCCCTTTTAAAGGAGGTCTTCGGCTTCACCCTAGCGTCGACTTGGACCATTGCAAAGCTTTGGCCTTTTTAATGACGTGGAAGACCGCTCTCTTCGAGCTGCCTTTCGGCGGCGGCAAAGGCGGGATTGACTGCGATCCTTCCGACCTTGAGCCGTTTGATCTCGAAGTTTTAGTCAAACAATTTTGCACAAAACTGGACCATTTAATAGGGCCAGATGTGGACATTCCAGCTCCGGACGTCGGCAGTGGCGAAAGAGAGATGGCATGGTTTTTTGAGTCCTATTCAAAACAGGCAGGTTTTAAGCCCGGTGTGGTGACAGGAAAGCCCTTGGCGCTGGAAGGGCTTGACGGCAGAAAGGAGGCGACGGGCTGGGGCGTGTGCAAGGCCACATGCTTGGCCGCCGAGAGTGAAGGGCTGGAGGTCAAAGGCCTTAAAGTCGCCATTCAGGGAAAAGGAAATGTGGGCGAATATGCCGCAAAGTTTCTTAGCGATCGTGGAGCGGTAATAGTCGCCATGTCAGACAGTAAAGGGTGCCTCTTATAACGAAAAGGGCCTTGATATTAAAACCATTTTTAAAGAGATAAGAGAGGACAAGTCCGCAAATTCTTTGAATGAAACAAGCGTAGAGGGAGAAAGAATGGAGGGGGAAAAACTCTTTTCTCGCAATGCGATGTTCTTATTCCCGCCGCCCTTGGAGGGGCGATTAATAGCGACAATGTGGACAGTCTTAATTGCAGAATGATTGTCGAGGCCGCCAATATTCCGACGACCTATAACGCGACTGTTGGAACTTGCAAAGAAAGGCGTCACGGTGATTCCTGACATTTTCGCAAACGCCGGAGGCGTCTCGGCGTCCTACCTTGAATGGTGCGGCAATCACCAGAGATTTCGCTATAAAAAAGAGGAAGTTTTCGAATATCTCGACAAAAAATACGAAGAGGTTTGGGAAAAACTTCACGCCTCAAAAGACGAGCTCTGCCAAAGCTATCGAGATTGCGCCTATTACCTTGCGGTCAAAAGAGTCGCAGAAGGTCTAAACCTTAGGGGATTCTACTAGACTTGCAATTGAGAAGGGCAGGAGCGCTCTCTGGAAATTCCTCTGAGCAGCTTTTAAAGCATGCCTCGTCACCAGCAGATCTAAGCTTTTCACCCAGCTTGACCCCTATATGGTCGGCTCTCAGGTCAGCAAATTCAGCGTTTCCTGGTCCCACAATGTCCACAAGTTCTTTAATTACGCCAAGTTCGAAAACATCGAAACCTGGGCATCTCCGGGCAAGCAAGCATGAAACAGAACAATGCTTGAACTTGTCGTACGAAGACCGCTCTTCGACTCGTTTTCTAACCTTTTTCAAATAGAGAAGGGAGCATAAAGGGGCGTCTTCTTGTTTAGCGAGCCCTAAAGAAGGCGCGGCCAGAATAAGTAAGATGATAATTCCCAAAAAAGCTCTCATAAGAGTCTTATCGGGAATTATTGAATATTCTTGATTTTTATAGTTTAATGCCCTTAAGCCCTTTAAACAGGTTGCTTTCGGCATTCTTCTTCTCTTTTTTCACTTTTTGGTCGATGTCTTTTTTGAATTTTTCAAGCTGCCTTTCTCTGGACTTTAGTTCGCTTTCGTACTGATTTTTGATCTGGGAGATCTGGGAGTCAACTTTGTTCTTCTCCTCCTGAATTTTGGCCTTCACCGCCTGGCGAATTTTCTTTTCCTCTTCCTTGATTCTTGCTCTGACTACGCCGGCAACGGCGTCTTGGATGAGCTTAGCGAGGTTTGATTTCGCCTCAAGCTTCAGATCGCTTAAAGCTCCTTTCGCCAGAATGTCCAAGGTCACCTTATTGGCCTTTTCAGACACTGCAGAAAGTAGCGTCTCTAGCTCTTTTGAAGGGGACTCATAGGCAAGCTCTGAGTTGTTAAACTTATTATTGATTTTAATGTCAAAAACTTCGCCGTTAAACTTTGCGTCCATAAAGGCGGCAAGTGAGGCCTTCGCAATCGAGAGCCTCACGTCGGAGCTTTTGGTGAGTAGCTTGTTCACTACTGGGTATGAGGCGACGGAGGCCTTCATCGAGTCCTTTGGGACTTCTTCTCTGTGATCAAAAACTAAATTGCCCTCCACTCCTCTTACATTCACACCGGGAAAGTCGCCTTTTATTTTTGCCGACGTAGGATTGCCTGCAAGGGTCTGGTTGGAGCTGATATGCTTTATTCCTCCTTGGATTGACCCTTGTTTATTATGAGAGTTTATCGCCACGTTCTTAATCCAGTAAGACGGGTAACTTCTTGGCGTTCCAAATTGGTAATTGCGTCCCGCTTTTCTGGCGGGCTTGACGTACTCTGGCGCCTCTTTTTTCTTTTTAGGAGGCATATAGTCTTTTGCCATCTTTTGATATTCTGCGACTTGATCGAGCTTTCCATAAATCTCTTTTCCAAAGAGGGTTCCGGTAATCGACTTTGAGTCTAGCTTGGGAATCTTCATCCTTTTAGAAACGCTGTTAACGTCTTCGTCAATGGAGTTGTCAGCTCTTTTTTTGGCGCTTTCAAAGTATTTTACGCTATTGTCGATTTTTCTTTTGGCGGTCTCAACGCTCTTAATTGATTTTGAAACGTCTTTTTCTAAATCGCTAATTTCTTTTAAGACCTTCGGCGCCTTTCTGAGATCGCCAATGCCGTTCCAATCGATATCATTGAACCTTTTCTCATAAGACTTTAGGTCTTTCTCTGAAGGCAGGTCGTTCTTGGCCTTCTCTAGCTCTTTTTTTCTTTTTTCAAACTGGTCAGATATTTCAGCGTATAGCTTTTCACTTTTTAGGCCCCTAAGAAGGGAGTCCTTGACCTTGGAAATGCCTTTGCCTCCCAAAATGGCCGCAATTTCGCCCAAGATATTTCCCTCATAAGCGGACTCGAATTTACTGAGGACTTTTTCTCTAAGCTGCTTTTGCGCAGAATTGGGATCACCTGGGGGAAGGACCTTTCCTCTGCTCTTTCTTTTCGACATCAAGAGAATATCTTTCACTTCGACGTTTTCGATAACGAGCTTTGCTCTTAGTGCCGCGTCCCAAAGGGCCTTGAACTCCACAGAGCCTATTTCAAACAGGTTAAGCTCTGGCTTTTCCTTATTTGTGAATTCTATTTTCCCTATTTTCACCGATAAATCAGTGAAACTCGACCTGAAGCCGGAAACGTCAACTTGGGCCCCATAGACACGGGTCCCTAAGGTCTCCATTCCTTTCTTAATGAGAGAGTCGAGAAAAAATATATTAAAGAGGCAAATGATAGCGAGGACAATAATAAGAGGAACCACGGCCTCAGTCCTTATGGGCCTTTCTTTTTGTTCTTCTTTTTCGTTTTCTTTTCTTCTTCAGTCATTATATTTCCCTAGCCGTAGAGGCTGTCGTATTTTGCGTACCATTTATAGAAGGCGGTGGCCTTGAAGGCCTTGAAGAATTTAGTGTCTTTGAACTTTGCGACCACAGTTTCTCTGTACTTGCCAACAAGCTTTTTGCTTCCAAAGACCACTGGATAAAACAGCACAAGACCTATGACCAGCGCGCCCATGGCGATGCTATTATAAAATTTTGTGAAAGGGACAATAGGCATGTTATAGAGCGTCGTGTAAAGAGGATTTAGAAAGCTAAGCTCCAAGGCCCAGATGCCAGCGATATTGAAAAGGGGGTCCAAAAGAAATGAGATAATCCCAAAGAAAAAGGCCGAAGCAAAGGCCGCCCCCGCCTGAATTCTAAAAAGCAAAATGAGAATAAAAACCAGCAGGGTCTGAAGGGAGAGAAAGGGCGCAAAGCCCATGATCATTCCGCAGGCAATTCCGTAAGCGATTTGGTTTTCGCCCGTGTCGGAGTTTAAAAGTTTAAATAAGTTAAAGATGTTTTTGAGTATTAAAGTCATGGCCCTAATCCTATAAAGTGTTAAGGTCGATGGCAATGCTTTCTTGCGCGCTTGTTGCGCCGCGGAGGACGGGCCTTTTACTCAGAGTCAGTTGGCCCCACTTGGGCTTCCAAAAATATTAATGGTCTCTCCGGTGATAAAACTGCCCGTAATTTCTGAGGCCAAATAAACATAAGCAGGGGCCAACTCGCTTGGCTGAGCGGGCCTACCAAATGAGGTCCCTTTTCCAAATTCTTTTACCTGCTCATATTCTCTTTCCGCTGGATTTAGTGGAGTCCATACGGGTCCCGGCGCCACCGCATTCACTCGAATGTGTTTGTCCGAAAGCTCTTTTGCGAATGACTTAGTGAGGTTTCTGATCGCGGCCTTTGTCGCGGCATAGTCCGCAAGCGTGTCGTCTCCAACATAGCCCAAAAGAGAGGTGGTGTTAATAATGGTCGCTGGGTCTCCCATATAAGGCAAGGAGGCCTTAATCATCTTGAAAAGAGAAAAGACATTTGTTTCAAAGGTCTTCTGAAATTGTTCAAAGCTAAGGTCTCCAATTGAATCAACATGGTTTTGAAAGGCGGCATTATTTATTAAGACATCGACTTCGCCCAAAAAGTCCTTCGCCTTTGCAAAGGCGTCCTCGGGACCATGAGGCCTGGCAAGGTCGCTCTCAACTTTGAAGGCCTTTGCTCCCTCTTTTTCTATCAAATTTACTGTCTCATTGGCGTCTTCCAACTCTTCTGATAGGTAGGTGAACGCCACATCAGCTCCCTCTCTTGCGAAATGGACGCATATGGCGCGGCCTATGCCCGAATCGCCTCCTGTGACAAAGCATTTTTTGCCCGCAAGCTTACTTGAGCCAATATAATCAGGCTTAATATACTCAGGCCTAGGGCTCATCTTTTTCTCCAGACCCGGCGGGCTCAGAGGTTGTTTTGGAAAGGGCGGCGTTTTTTGTGTCGAAGGTGATTGATTATTCATAAGCAAATGAGTTGCAATTAAGAGGCCGAAATTAACTTATCATTTTTTAGGGAGGCCTTGGCCTCCCTTTCTTTTGATTATTGGACAATGCTTGAATGAGCTTCAGACGCATCTTCTCGGCTTCCTCTCTCTTCGGCCAAGTCGCCAAGGCTCACGATGCCTACGAGCTTTTTGTCTCTGCTCATAACAGGCAGCCTTCGAATCTTTAGGTCGCTCATCTGATTGGAGATTTCATTGGTGTCCTCGTCCTCGTAGCAATATCTTATTTTTCTTTCGACGCACTCTTCTAGGGGCGTGTCATAGGACTTTCCTTCAGCGAGAATTTTTTTGGTCAGGTCCCTGTCTGTGATGACTCCTATTAGTTTATCGTCCTCAGAAACGGGGAGGGAGCCAATGTTCTTGTCCCTCATTGCCTTTGCCGCTTCCTGGACGGACTTATTCTTGTCTAATACACACACATCTTTTGTCATAACTTCACTTACTTTCATAGTTGCTCCTTTTACTAATGATTTCTCAACGCATGGATGAGTTCTTCCTTGTCCATTTTCGAGCGGCCCTCGATGCCAACTTCCGAGGCCTTGTCGGCCAGCTCTTCTTTGGTCCATTTTTCATACTTGGAATGCTTGCCGCCTTTTTTTCCAGTTTTATGACTGTCGCTGTTGGCGATTCTTGCGGCCTTTTCTTTGCTCATTCCCTCATCTCGAAGGGACTCGTATTGATCTTCATTTTCTATGTGTCCTCTGGCCATAGCTTGCCTCCTTTGATGTTTTTCTAAACGTATGTCATAGGTGTGCAAATTAGAGACCGAAAAAAAGACGGTCCCGCAGGGGAGGGACCGTCTCTTTATTAAAAGGCGCAAGGGTAAGGACAAGGGACGTTGCGCGCCTTTATCAATTGTTGGCTTATTTCTTTTTCAGACTTTAGGAGTTCTTCTTTTGGCCGCGATGGCCACAAGTAAGTAAGGTTTAATGAAGGTCATTGAGTTTAGAACTTGGATGATTTGCATACATTGCTCCTGATCTAAAATTGCTTGTTTAAAACAAATCTGTAGAACCAACGTACCGCGCCTGAGCTTTGTTTTGGATACGTCCACTTTAACCGCATACCTGAGCGTATCGAAACAAAATCAATTCTTCTCTATAAAAACAGAGAGTTGGACATGTTTGCTCAATCCTATTAGCGACAACAATACTTGCCAAGGCCGTTTCGCTGACCTATTTTGAGTTTATTGGGAGATTCAAATGAGTTTTATCATTTCTTTTCAAGGACAGTTCAGGCCTTACCAAATTCCTGAAGGCCAGTCCATCAGAGCAAAGAACGTCAATCATGGAGACAGCCTAAAGCAGCTTAAAGATCATGAAGAGGACGACTTCGAAAATGTCCTCGCGCAGAAGAAAGGGCTCGGCGACCCTTCAAATAAAAAAAGAGCGCATGCCATGGAGGCCTACCAAAAACAGACCAAGGGCCCTCGTCGATTGGCCTTGGCGAGGAACATAATGAGCTCGCCAGTCTTTTTTATGAAAGACGATCAAAGCCTTGCGCAAGCAAGGGAAGAGCTCAAGAAAAAGACTTTTCGCCATTTCCCTATTCTTAATAAAGAAGGCGTCCTTTGTGGCATCATATCTGACAGAGACATTCTTGGCTCTAGGAGCGGCAATATTTTAGATATAATGCAAAAAGAAGTTCTGACCGCTTATGAGGACACCTATGTGAACGATCTTGCGAGAATCATGCTTTTTGAGAATATACACTCGCTTCCCATCTTGAATAGAGAAAAACAAATCAGCGGAATAGTGACTAACACTGATATTCTGCGCTTAATATCTGATATGCCACACTTCGACTTTGAGATTTAAACCGGATCTGCCCAGGCCATGTATAAGTTTTTTAATTAATTTATTAGACGTCATGGCGTAGAAGTTTAGAATGCAAGACTTCTTCAACACTTGGCATAAGGCGGCCATCACCACCACGGGACTTTTTTGGACGGCCCTCTGGGCGTTTGGCTTTGGTTATCTGGTGAGCAGCATGATCCAAGTGTTTGTGACTGAAAAGCGCATGAAAGAATCAATGGGAGAGGCAGGAGGCAAAAGCGTTCTTTTAGCGACCTTCTTCGGTTTTATTTCAAGCTCATGCTCGTTTGCGGCGCTTTCCACCACACGGGCCCTCTTCACAAAAGGGGCAGGTTTAATTCCCTCTCTGGCGTTTCTTCTCGCCTCCACCAATCTTGTTATCGAGCTTGGAATAGTGATCTCTTTATTTCTCTCCTGGCAATTTGTGGTGGGAGAGTATCTGGGAGGAGCGCTGCTTATTCTTTTTATGGGCCTACTAGTAAAGTTCACCTACAGTGACACCCTGGTGAAAAAGGCCAGAAGCAAAGCGAAAGCGCAAGAAGATGAGGAGGAACACGAAAAGGACTTGGACTGGAAGCGCAAAATTAAGAGCAAAGAGGGATGGCTAAAAGTCTTCAGAAAATACCTAATGGAATGGAAAATGGTCTGGAAAGACGTCTCCATAGGTTTCACTGTGGCGGGAATCATCGCCGCCTTCGTTCCCAAAAGCTTTTTCGAAGCATTGTTTATTGGGGCCGGCAGTAATGACCTCAGCTTTTGGGAGCTGTCTCTGCACGCCCTTGTTGGTCCGGTGGCCGCCTTTTTTACCTTTATTGGGTCCATGGGAAACATACCCCTTGCGGCCGTTCTTTTTAGCAACGGGGTCAGCTTTGCGGGCATCATGGCATTCATATTTAGCGATCTCGTGGTGCTTCCCGTTCTGCGCATTCAGGCCAAGTTTTATGGATGGAAGATGGCGATTTACATCTTAGGAATCTTTCTTGCGGCCTTGATCGCGACCGCTCTTTTAATGCATTATGGCTTTATGGGCTTTGGTATGCTGCCCGACCCTGGAAAGGCCAAAGACATAACTGAACAAACCTTTTTTGAGGTCGACTATACCTTGATTTTAAATCTGTTGTTTCTCTTTTTTAGCGCCACCTGTCTCTTTATTAAGTTCAAGCAAGAAGGCGTGTCTTTTAAAGGTCCACGGAAATCGAGTGAAAAAATTCTATTCTGGCTAAGCATGGGCAGTTATCTTTGGCTCTGCATAGGCCTATTATTATAAGGCCAAAGGTCGTAGTGAAGCTCAATTTTCAAGTAAATAATCTCACGGAGGGCCCTATCGCGAAGCAGATGACGCTTTTGGCCCTTCCGATGATGGTCGGCATCGCGGCCAATATGTCCTTTAATTTAATTGACACTTATTTTATTGGCCAACTCGGGGGCGTTCAGCTGACTGCCATCTCGTTTAGTTTTCCAGTCATATTGACCGTCCTCAATCTTTCCATTGGGCTTGCCATCGGGGCCAATGCTGTTCTTTCGAGGCTTCTTGGGGAAGGCGAGGACCAAAAGGTTAGGTCCCTTTCGACCGGGCTTTTTATGTTTTCAGTGTGCCTCTCGCTTCTAGTGACAGTGGTCGGCATTTTCACTATAAGGCCGCTTTTCATAATGATAGGCGCCTCTGAGCGGGAGATAGGCTTTATATCTTCCTATATGTCTTTTGCTTATATTGCTATGGGGCTAAGGCTTGTTTCGGTGGCCATCAGCGGAATCTACAGGGCCCACGGAATAACTCTTGTGCCCAGTCTCGCGATTCTGATCACAGCGCTTCTTAATTTGGCCCTCGATCCTTTGCTTATTTTTGGTCTATGGGGCCTTCCTCAAATGGGCATAGAAGGCGCCGGGCTAGCGACTATGATTTCTAATCTTATCGCTGCCTTATTTGAAATAGGGATTGCGAAATACAAGTTTAAATTTTTTGGCCAACTAAAGATAGGCGTTTTGAAAGATCACTTGAAAAACGCCCTTAGAATAAGCGCGATAGCCGCGCTCTCTAACGCTCTCAATCCCATATCTTTAAATTTGTATAATTACTTTCTTTCTAGCGAGTCTTCTGTAAAGGTCGCGGGGCTGGGAGTCGCCACAAAGATTCAATTCTTTTCCATGGTCCCCATATTGGCCTTGTCTGCGGCCATGGGCCCGATTATCGGGCAAAACTTTGGGGCCCGAAACTTCGGAAGGATTCATAAAGCATTTAAGTATATAGTTTTTATTTCCTTGGGGTGGGGAGCGGTCCAGTTTATTTCACTCTCGCTTTTGTCGGAGAAAATAAGCGAGCTCTTTTCTGACAAGGCCGCCATTGTGGAGTACTCGAGCCTTTACTTGACCCTGGTAAGCGGAAGCTTTTTTGGCTACTCCTTAGTGATTCTGGCCGCCAGCTGTTTAAACGCCCTTAATCATCCCGTTAAGGCCTTTGTTCTTACTGTTCTTAGAACGCTATTGCTGTTTGGGCTTTTCTATTGGGCCTTTGCGCAGCTTTCTGCGCCCAATCCATTGCTATGGGCCATTGCTTTAGGAAACGCGCTTTCTGGGCTACTCTCTCTTTGGCTTTTAAATAAATCTATTGATACTTCTCAGAAAGAAGCCACTTAGGCACGGCGTATTTATCTAGAAGGGCCTTCCTCTCGCCTGAATCTAAGAGTTTTTTAAAGTTTTTCCTATAAAGGTCCTCGACTCCTGAAGCTCTCTCGGGATTCACCACAAACACAATTTCTTTTTCCTCAAACTTTAGATTTTCAGCAACTTCGATTGAATCAAATTTTTCCTTCCGCAAATAGGAGCGAACCAGATAATTAAAGCCTATAAAAAAATCTGCTCTTTTGGCCTTTAGCATCTTAATCGCCATTTTCATGTCATTTGCCTGATAGATTTTATTTTTGCCTAGCAGGAAGTCTGGAACGGGCCAAGACCTGACTTTGATAATTCTTAGAGGCTCTTTCGTTTTAAGGCCCTTTTTGTCATAGCTTTTTTCTATTAGGGCCTGATCGTGAGAAAAGATCGTAAAGTGGTCTTGCATGCCTGTTGGAAGCTCCAGATAAGGAGAGCGTTCAGGCGGGGCCTTGAAAAATCCCAACATTGTGGTCGCAAGCAAGTCGCATTTTTTCTCTTTAAAAACTTTGATCGCTCTTTGGATCGGATAGACGTCAATATTTAACTTGTGTCCACTGCCTAAGGTTATTTTTAAAAGATCAATGAGAAATCCTTGGTCTTTATTAATGACCATATTCCCAGGCAAGGGCAGCGTGCAGATATCAAGCTGAGGTGTCTGCTTCTCTGACGAGATGGCAAAGTCTGCGAAGAAGGACAGAGCGAAAATGATTAGAGTCTTTTGCAATTTAAATTTCCGAAAGAGACAAATTTATAAAAGATTTTACCCACCTCAGTAATAGTTTACAAGTTAGTGTCATTTTTTTATGGCATTAATAAAATTCTAAGTGTGCCTTATCGCGAAAAACTAGGACAAATTGAAGAGGGCTCTTAATGTGGAATTATAAAAAGGACTGTTAGGGGCTTGCTAGGTGGTGGCCCGGGCGAGACTTGAACTCGCACAGTATTGCTACCGGCGGATTTTGAATCCGCTGTGTCTACCATTCCACCACCGGGCCATGAAGTAAACGTCATATTATTAGACACTTGGCTAAAGGTCAATAAACACCTTTTCTTGCGGCGCGTCTTTGTTTTTGCTTGTTTTGAGGGGGTTGCCGGGTAGATCAAATGATAGATGGCCCTTACAATGTGAAAAAGGGGAGAAATGAAATATCATTTAATAAGCGCATTTATTCTTCTTTCGCTTTGCGCTTTTGCGTCCCCCTCTTTAAAGCCCCCCAGATCTTCTCAAAAATTAAGTCCTTAAATCTCAAAAGCAAAAAGGGGAATTCCTCTACCTGTCCGGAGCCCATAACAAATCTTGTCCAAGCTGAAAGCGCGTCCACTTTGTTGATAGGCCAGACAAGCTTTAGTGTAAAAAAAGCCAAAGGTCCTTCTGTGTTTGAGACGAAGGGCGGAGGCGATTATTCCTGTCATGAAAAGATTACGGTAAGCGCCACCAAAAAACTGGTCCTTAAGACCACGGTCATTTCCAATTGCAATCAAGAAGACAAAAAGTTAGCTCGAAAAATAGAGGAGAGGCTGGTCTTAGATCAAAAGCGGCTAGTCTATAGTTTAAAGGACTCTAGAAAAGAAAAAGGTCTACAATGCGTGTACAGCATAGATTAGCCTTTTTTATTATTTTAGCTTTAGTCTCCTTACCAAGCTTTGGGAACTCTTTAGAATTTGCGGTGAACTTTATGAATGAGGCCATGGAGGAAGTCGCCGTCGAGCAAGTTCTTCCAAAATGCGGGGAGTCCGAGAGCTCCTACACTCCTGCTCCTTTGCATGATCTATTTAGCAAAAGAGGGGCCGATTGCGGCTCTTTTATTGGCGAACACGGCTACGGGCCTCACGGCAAGGTCCTGATGGAAAAGTTCGACGAGCTTGGAGAATGCTCTCCTCTCTTATCGCCTCAGAGCAATCTGGGCGAGGCGTGTCCGCGTTGGAAATTATTAAATCTTGAGGAGCGAAAAAACTTTTGGGTCAACGCATTTGCGGCGATCGCCTGGGCGGAAAGCGCGTGCAAAGAAAAGGCAAAGGCAGCAGGGACCCATGACACGGCCATAGGGCTATTACAGCTCAATGCTTCTCGAAGCAACCGTTCATGGAGAGGCCCATGACTGTGATGTTTCAAAGATTATGCCGGCAAAAAATAATCTTCATTGCGGCGTCGATATCATGAACGAGCTTATGAAGGAAGAAGAGGGCATGTATAAATCTAAAGGCCTATTTGGTAAGGACTCTAATTCTTACTGGCAAGAGCTGAGAAGGTCTGGCGGGAGCCTTATGGGGAGAGGATCAAGACTTTCGCCCCATGCTTTATGCCTTAATTTCAGTTGTAAGGCCAAAGTGATTGAATTATAGTGTTGGCATGCGAGTAAAATGTTATAGATGCATGCGTCCGAAAAGCTCCTGCATGTGCCCTTATGCAGTCCAGTCCACACTCAGACCAAATTTGTTATACTGATGCACCCCATGGAGTTTAAGAAAATTAAAAATGGCACAGGAGTGCTGTCCCATCTCATGCTTTCCAATTCAGAAATTATTATTGATGTGGACTTCTCAAAGAATGATAGAGTCAATGAATGCTTGAGTGTGAAGAGAATGAGTCTTTTATTCTTTATCCCGGCAAAAGCTCAGTGAATTTGTCTGAACCAGCATCAGCTCAGTTGGCAAGAACTAATAAAAATAGAGTCATTTTCATTCTTGACGCCACATGGCCTTGCGCCAAAAAGATGTTAAAACTTAGCAAAAATCTGCAAAAACTCCATTTGTTAGTTTTAAGAATGAACAAATCTCCAAATTTACTATTAAACAACAACCAAACGAGCTCTGCTTGAGCACCATTGAGTCGATTAAGAAAGTCATTGAAGATTTAAACAGGCTTGGCGTTGAGGAAGCTGATACCAGTTCTTTTCTAAGACCGTTTGAAAAAATGATTGAATATCAAATTGAGTGCGTTAAAAGTCCTTTTAATAATAATAACCATTCCTCAAAGAAAAAGAATAAAATGAGGGAGCGTGAGTACTATAAGGAGGGGGGCCAAGGGCCCTCTTTTATGAAAAGAAAAACTTTGGCGACCTAGAGTTATGCCTTAAGCAGCCTCAGGCTCTCCTCGATGCTGAAACGATAAAAATTCTCTCCAAGATGCTCTTTAGGGCGCTATTGTCTATCAAACAAGAAAACTTTAAGATAATCGATAAGATAGTCAGGAATTTTGATTCCAAACTTTCTAAGAGCGTGATTGACATGGCCTGCAAAGGCCATGGAAAAGGGAATGCCTTTGACGCCGGAAATGTCCAGCGCCTCTCGGAAGGAGATGAACTCGTCGGTCGCGACATTATAGATGCCCGTGGGAAGCTCTTCAATAGAGCGCGCCAGCACGCTCGCCATATCGAACTCGTGAATGAATTGAAAGATTGGATTGTAGTCAATCGGCTTAAGAGCAAAGTGGTTTGTGAGATACCTGCTCATGGTGTTGCGAATTTGATTTCCAATAATATTGCAAGGCCGCAAGGCCACAACGCTCATCTCATTTTGATATTTCCACATGTAATTGGTAGCAATCTGGTCCATTTCGACCACATCAAGAAGCTCTGGATACTGCAGGGACGCCTTGAGAGGACTGTCCTCGCTAAGAAAAATGGAGTTGTCGGGAAGGGCGCCATAGACATGAAAGGTGCTCAGGACGATAAGTTTCTTCACTTTAAAGCGCAGGCTCATTTCCAATATTCTATTTGTGCCCATGACACTTAGCTCAAGTCTCTTCGTCAAATTCTCCTGCCCGAGCGAGCTATGGCTAAAGCGAGCGAGATGATAGACCACCTCAAAGTCGTTTTCCCGAAAAAGCTTTTCAAAGCTTCCTCGAGAGTAGCGAAGCGTGTATATCTTGAGGCCTTTCACTCTATGGACTTTGCTGCGTGTCTCTTGAGTCTATGCCAACCACTTCCCAGTCGGGACGATTTTGCAGTATCAGTCTTGCGGTGATCTGAGCGAGACCTCCGGAGATTCCAATAATGAGAATTTGTTTTTTTTCTTTGCTTTCGCTCATGTTCATTACTCATTTGCTTCTTCTTATTTATTTTTCGTTATTAATGTTTTGCCTTCGATTTCTTAAAAAAGTTTTTAAGAGGCCTTCTCACACCGTCAAAAAAAGGGCGCCTATTGGCAAGACCTTCGTGCAATTGCTTTTTTATGATCTTTTCGACCTCGTAGACATGGGGCCTAATGACCTTGTCGGTCGCTTCGTGAGGAATATTTGCGGGGACCTCTATAGGTTTTCCAAAGTAAATATCAATTGGCGAGAGGCAACGGAAAAAGATTAGCTGAAAGGGGCAGGGTGGGAAGCCCAAGGGCGCTTCCAAGTTTCTTGGCATGGTAAACAAAGGGAAACATCTCCTCTGCGCCCACAACTGTGACGGGAAGAATTTTAGTTTTTGAGTCCAAGGCGATTCGATAGAACCCATTAGTGAACTTTTGCAATTCGTAGAAGTGGTTCGTGTTCTTTGAGACGCCTCTTACGCCCTCTGGAAAAACAAGGATGGACTCTTTTTTGTTTAGAAGCCATTTGCAATTCTCTCTGTCCCCCAAAATTGATCCTGTTTGCGCCGAGACGTCCCCTAGAAAAGGAAACTTTGCCATAAAGCGCTCGACCATCGAGTGGAGAATTCGTGGAGGACTTGTTTCAAAGGCCACGGCCAGGGTGATAAGAGCGCCATCGATAGGGACCTGTCCGGTGTGGTTGGAAACAAAGATATAAGGCTCATTGGCTATATTTTCAGCCCCAAAAACACGAACCTTAAAATACTTTTTATAGAGGGGATAAACGCAGTCTATTGCCCTATGAACGGTCTCAATATTGAATCCCCAAGGGTCGCGATAGTCCCTATACCGGTCCTCTCAGGGCCTTGAAAACCATTTCTTTTTTGGCCTTGTCTTGTCCTGACAGGCGAAAAGCTTTTTGATCAAGCATTAGTGTCCTAGTGGTATAGAGAGTTGCCTATCTTCATTTATAACGTTAATCCCGATATACTGATAGCGGGAAAATTGATCAAGAATTGGACCTCTTAAAAAACTCAAAGGAAAAAACATGACAGACAACACCAGTAACGAGACCAGAACGCGTCAAGTGAACAAGAGCAGGACTGGAAGTCAAAGTTCAACGACCTCGTCCAGTCATGTCAAAACGAGCTTAAGCGAACCACCCAAATAGGCATGAAGATGCTCTCCGCATCACAGAGCAATGCCCAATTGCATGAGAACTATGAGGAGCTTGGAAGGCTTGCGATGAGCGCCGTTGAAAAAAACGAATTGGAATGGAAAAGCCCTGAGGCCCTCGCCTTGGTGGAGAAAATTAAAGAGTTAAGGCAGACTCTGGAAGGTCTTGAGAAAGACGTGGCCGATATCAAGAAAACCTAGGTCTTGTGATCTAAGCTTTCTTTAGAAGTTTTTCAATTAGATATGAGCCTATGGAGTACTCAAGCTCTGGGCAGCCAGTTTTTTTCTCCGCAGAAACAAAGTGAATCTGTTTTACCGCCTTGTAGTCTTGAAAAATTTGTTTTTTCTGTTTCTTTAGCGCCGCTTTTTCTTTCTGTTTTTTCAATTTATCGATCTTATTAAAGATCAAAAAAACGTCCACCAGCTTTAGATCGATAAATTCGTGAAAGGAAAGATCGCTCTTTTGGTTGGGATGGCGGGCGTCTTGAATATTTATGATCAGGGTGTCGTCACTTATATTGAGAAAAAAACTGGTCATCAATTGCTGCCAGTTCTTCATCATCGATTTGGAGACCTGAGCAAATCCATAGCCAGGAAGATCATATAGGTAAAAAGTGAGAGGCCCGTTCTCGCTTTGCGTTTCAAAACTGAAAATATTTATCTTTTGCGTCCTGCCTGGAGTCTTGGACGTCTTGGCCGTTTTAGGTCCAAAAAGAGCATTTATAAGAGAAGACTTTCCCACATTTGAACGTCCGGCCATGGCGACTCCGGGGACCTCATTCTCGTGAAACCATGCCTCAATTTGCTCTGGCTTGTCGAAGGCCCGCAAGAACTTAGCGCTTCCTCTAGTAATGAATTCATTCTGCATGGGCAAACCTTTAAACCGATAGGCATGGCCAAATAGGCCTAAGTTTTTAATTTTAAACAGTATTAGCGCATGGCGCTGAGCTTGAAAAGCACCCCCCAAACAAAAAAGAGAATTTTACCTGGGAGGGAGTTATGCAAGCAATGGAATTACAGACTGAACTTTGTCATGTATCTGATTTACTGGACACCAGAGGACTTCAAGAGGGCGATGAGATATTCTTGTCCCCCCTTTTTGGACGAAAAAGAAGCTTTAAGCTCAACCGCTCACGAATAGACTTTGTGAGCAATAATCTGCCTGTTTCCTCTCGAGGCAACTATCACAAAACTTTAGACTCCCTAAACAAAGAAAAACTTCACTATAGGCTGGAGGCGGTCCGAACTATAGGCAGAAATAAAGGCCCAAAATTGAGATATGTTCTTCGCACCGTTGAAGGGGCCCCGTTTAGGCATAATGGCTCGTTCGCGAATGAGGTCTTCCTAGAGAAGGGAGACAGGGTGGACATGGGACATAATGGACTTGAGGTGGGGACGCCACGCGGCTCTGAGGAGATTGAGTTTATAGACGGGGACAGCATGCGAATTATAAGGTCTGACTTGCCCGTCCTCATCACTGGAGAGACCGGGACAGGGAAAACGACGCTTGCCAAAAAGATCCACAAGCTCTCTAGAGAGGAGGCCCCCTTTGTTCATTTAAACTTGTCCTCATTTTCAAAGAATCTCATTGAGTCTGAACTCTTTGGCCACGTCAAGGGCGCCTTCACCGGGGCCTTGAATGACAAGCAAGGAGCGCTAAGGGAAGCGGGAAAGGGAACGCTTTTTTTGGACGAAATCGACTCGCTTTCAAAGGAAGTTCAGACCAAGCTTTTGATCTTTCTGGACGAATTTAAGGTGCGGCCTGTGGGAGGAGCCAGCGAAAAGAAGGCCGAGTGCAGGCTTATTTGCGCTTCCGGCTCAAATCTTAAGACCTCGGTCAATAATGGAGGCATGAGACGCGATTTTTTCTACCGGATCGCTTCAGGACTTAATGTTGATCTACCTTCACTTCGTTATAATGAAGACCTTTTGGAAAGGCTATGTCAAAGGTTTTGTCTGGAGCAAAAGGTGAGCATCGAAGCGGGTCTGATCGAGTTCTACAAAAGCCTGCCTTGGCCTGGCAATATAAGACAACTTTATGGCCACTTGAATAAAAAGGTCGTAACAAGCGGAGGAAGCAAGCTTTCCTATGATCGATATGACGAGGTCCTAGTCGGGGAGAGCAGCGATCTTTCTCATCTTTCATATGACGAAAAAGACTGCGCCACTTTGGAGGAGGTCAAACAGGAGTATGTTAAGGCGATGTACTTTCGCTGCGGCCGAAACGCTCAGGCGACGGCAAAGAGGCTTGCGATAAGCCCAAAGTCTGTTAAAAATATTTTGGACAAGTCCGCTAGTTAGGACCCAACGATGAAGATGAGGTCGACATCAAGGACGTGTCCCTCAACTTTGTTCTCTTTGAGGAAAATATTGAGTTCGTCTCTAATCTTATCTTTAAGCACCATTTTGCCCTCTTCTTCCAGAGGGAAAGAAGAAATCATCGGCTCAGTCGTCATAAAAAAATAGTCTTTTAGCTTATACTCGTACTCTTCCAAGTACATGCGAGCAAATCGAGTGTCTGTTCTTAAGGAAAAGTCCACCGTGACGCTTCTGACACTTTGAACGCTCTCGACATAGATCGGGACTTTCACGTTAAAGACTTTCATGGTGCGGGCGGGGTATTTAAGATACTCTGGTCGGTCGAGATATTTGTCCACACTAGCGGGAGCTCTTCCTCCCCATTCTTTCATATAGATATTTTCGCTTGATGTGTAGACGCTATAGGTTCCAGTAAAGATCATAAGCATGGCGCAGAAGGCGATTAGAAATTGGGTTCTAGGCACGGCAGCGATTTTTTCAATGAGGAGATTGAGTTTACTGGAGATAAAGTCCGCTCTGTCCCGAAGTGGGGTCTTAAGCAGGGCCTCTTTGAAAGAAGCGACTTTTGCTTTGGCCTTTTCTTTGGGACCAAAATACTGGCCAGTGGCCTTCAGCTCATCGATTCTGGCCTGCTTCTTGGCGCGGGCCGCCTTTGCTAATTTTAGGCGCCGATCGAGTCGAGACTTCTTATCAGTGAAATATTTCCTGGCCGCAAGTCTTGAGGCCTGCCATTTACGGAGCAGTTTAGCGGGCACCAGCTTTAAGAATAGAGGAAAATAGAAAAGCGCCGACTCTTTCCAAGAGCTTATTAATGGCGGACTCTATTTTTTCCCATTTTTCTATCATTTTTACACCTAACTACCTATCGGCATGAAATGCTGACTCAGGTTTACCTTTTTGGACGGTTTTTCCGGCAATTTCTTCCTAAATCTTCGGAATCTTAAAAAAACTTTATCCGTCGTAGGCCATGGCCCGATTAATCCTTTAGGGAATGGGAGAAAATTTATGAGAAAATCCTCCAACTTATTTATTTTATTAATTTTAGCGCTTCTCGCTGCTTCGTGCTCAATGCTTGATCGGCGAGACCATTTTGCGATCATGGACGATAGGCTTGGCGGCGAAATGTTTAGGCCATATGACGATTTCCAGGTGGTTGCCGGGCGATGAGGGGCGTTTTACCGAAACTGAGAATTTAATGGGAAGAGTGCCAGCGACGGCCCAGCAAAAGGGAGATAGGACCTTTTATCGTATCTATTTTCAATGAGTTACAGTCGCTTGAAAATCGTTTGAGCGATCGAGAATATGAGGAGTATATGCAAGTGAAAGGCGCTCTAAACTCCGGACCATGAAAGAATCTTACTATCTTACGGCTTTTGCCTCATGAAAAGCGTCAGTATCTCCAGGCCCGTCAATATTAAAATTGAAAAGAAATACGTCTCCGCCAGCGAATTCCGCCAAGGCCATGGAGGCAATCTATCGCTTGGAATGGGCAGAAACGAGGTTCTCGGCGCTTGGGGCACGCCGGATCGCCGTGATTACGCCGGAAGCCCTGTTGAGGGCAATGAGAGATGGGCCTATTACCGCGGCGGCCGGGCCCAGTTATATCTTCTTCGAGGGCGGCCAGGTAGATGGATGGACTGAGCAATAAAAAGCTCTCAAATGGTTATCAAAACGAGTAAAAGTCAGTAAACTGCCTGAATACAATAAGATAAAGGTAGAACTATGGATTATACACTCGACTTTGAAAAGCCAGTCCATGAATTAGAAAACCAAATCAAGGACCTTCAAGAGGCGAACGCCAAATCAGGCATAGACATCACTAAAGAGATTGAGGCCTTGCAGAACAAAGTGGACCAGCTGAATAAAGAGATTTATTCAAATCTGTCTCCTTGGGAGAGAGTTCAACTCTCAAGGCATCCTCAAAGACCGCACGCCATCGACTATATCAATAATATGATTGAGGACTTTCATGAATTGCACGGCGACAGAAAATTTTCTGATGACCGCTCAATGATTTCGGGCTTTGGTTTTATAGAGGGAAGAAAAGTCGCGATCATCGGCATTGAAAAAGGACGCAAAACTCAAGATAAGATAGAAAGAAACTTTGGGATGGCAAGACCTGAGGGCTACCGCAAGGCCCTGAGAGTCATGAAGCTTGCCGATCAATTCAATATACCAGTGGTGAGTTTTGTGGACACTCCAGGCGCTTATCCCGGAATCGGAGCGGAAGAAAGAGGGCGAGGCCCAGGCCATTGCTGAAAACCTGGAAGAAATGTTTGGTCTAAAGGTCCCTGTCATTGCTGTCGTTATTGGCGAGGGCGGATCTGGCGGAGCTTTGGGAATCGCAATCGCTAACAAGGCCCTTATGATGGAGTACTCTGTTTATTCCGTTATCTCACCAGAGTCCTGCGCATCTATTCTGTGGTCTGATCCAAAGAAGGCGGAAATGGCGGCAAACTCTCTAAAGCTCGGTCCAAATAAAGCGCTAGAGCTTAAGATCATCGACTCCATAGTCAAAGAGCCTGTCGGCGGGGCCCATAGAGACTTGGAGCTTGCTTGCTCTAATTTAAAGAGCGCTCTTACCAATGAACTGAAAGACCTTGAGAAAATGAGCGCTGAAGAGCTTATTGAAGACAGGTTTAACAAATTTAGAAATATGGGCAATCAAACAATTATTACCTCTGATAAAGGACAATCGTAATGGCTTTGCAATCAATGACTGGCTTTGGAAAAGGCGAGGCTCAAGGCGATAAATACAAGGTCACTGTGGAGATTAAGTCTGTTAATCATCGTTTTAAAGACTTGCGCTTTAAGATGGGCTCTATTTTAAACTCCCTAGAGTTGCCAATGAAGAAAAAGTTGGAGTCAAAGTTCAAAAGAGGCTCTTTCGATATTTTTGTGAATTATAAGAAAGCTCAGGACCAGGCCCCATTTGAGCTCGATAAAAACAAGGTCACAAACTTTTTAAAAGAGCTTAAGGCCTGCGCCGACCAGGCGGGCGTTGAGCTTGCGGTGAGCCCTACGGGCTTTCTTAAAAATGACTTCGCCCTTGAGGACACTGAAAAAGAAAGCGAGCTTCAAGACCTCGCCTTGAGCGCTTTTGAAGAGGCGCTCAACGGTCTTCAAACCTCAAGAGAAGAGGAGGGCTCCAAGCTCGTCGAAACATTGCAGGCCCATAAAGAGATTTATGAAAAGCATTACGCGACAGTGACTGAACTTAAAAACTCTTTTCAAGAGAAAGTGAAAGACAAATTGCTCGCGAAGTTCAATCAAGAGAAATCAATTCAGATGGACGAAGGCCGCTTTAATCAAGAGGTCATTTACTATCTAGAGAAATTAGACATAGACGAAGAGGTGAATCGCATAAGAATTCACCTCGATAAGCTGAAGAACATTTTAATAAAAGAGCGCGAGATCGGGCGTGAGATCGACTTTCTTGTTCAAGAGCTGAATAGAGAGACTAACACGATAGGCTCAAAGTCCGCCTCCACAGATATTTCCGAGGCGGTGGTCCAAATGAAGTCCCAGCTCGAAAAAATAAGAGAGCAGGCCCTGAACTTAGAATAGAAAAATGAGTAGCAAGCAAGATGGCAAGAGGCAAACTAGTAGTTATAGTCGCTCCAAGCGGCACCGGCAAGTCCACTTTGATACGTAGTCTCTTTGAAGAAGTGAAGGGCCTGCAATGGTCCGTTTCCTGCACCACCCGCCCCATGAGGCCAGGAGAGGTGGACGGCAAAGATTATCACTTCTTAAAAGAAGAGGAGTTCGTTCAGAGAAAAGACAAGGGAGAGTTCATTGAATGGGCAAAGGTGCATTCAAACTACTATGGGACATTGAAGAAATTTGTCGATCAAGGCCTGGTGGAAGGCAAGAACCTTTTATTTGATCTCGACGTTCAGGGCTGCGATCAGATGAAAGAACTATACGGAGAGGAGGCCAAGGTCATTTTCATCGAGCCGCCTAGCTATGAAGAGCTTGAGAAAAGACTCACCTCAAGAGGAACCGAAGCTCCTGAAGTCGTGGCCGAAAGGCTTAAAAACGCAAAAATTGAACTTGAAAGAAAGCATGACTTTGACTTTCTTGTCACCAATGACGAACTAAAAAAGGCCAGCGCCATATTGGCAAAAGTGGTCAATGAAATACTGGAAAACTAATGTATCATCGCCTTGATTTTTCCCACGAAGGGGACCTCACAATTGACGAACTATGCAGAAGGGCCAAGGCCACTCTGCCTGAGGACACTGACCTCGAGCCCCTAAGAAAGGCGTATGCTTTCGCTGAAAAACATCACCGACCTCAAAAAAGAAGCTCAGGCGAGCCCTATATCATTCACCCAATCAATGTCACTGCAACACTTATAAAGCTTAGGATGGACTTGGACTCGCTATGCGGCGGTCTTCTTCATGATGTTGTGGAAGATTGCGATGTGAGTGAAGAGGAGATTAGGCAGGAGTTCGGCGACGGCATCGCTGACATCGTTATTGGATGCACGAAAATATCCAAGATCAAGTTTAAGACTAAAGAAGAGTCCCAGGCGGAAAACTTTCGAAAGATGGTCGTGGCGATGGCCAAAGACATACGCGTCATTATCGTGAAGCTTGCGGACAGAATGCACAATATGCTGACTCTTCAGTACGTATCAAAAGAAAAGCAAGTCAAGAAGGCGCAAGAAACACTGGACATCTACGTTCCGCTAGCTAGTCGTTTGGGCATCAACTCGGTAAAGAGCGAGCTCGAAGATCTCTGCCTTAGATTTCTTGCATCCAGACATGTACTATCGTCTCGCTGAAAAAGTGGCGATGAAGAAGTCTGAAAGAGAGTCTTATATTCGCGAGACCGTGGGACTTGTGAATGAGAAGCTTTCTGAGTACGGAGTCAAAGGCGAAATCTACGGACGGCCAAAGCACTTTTATTCGATCTACAAAAAAATGAAAAACCGCGATGTGGACTTTGATCAAATCCAAGACCTGCTCGCGTTTAGAATTATGGTCGGCAATATCACCGAGTGCTATAAGTGCTTGGGCATTATACACTCCTCATTCACGCCGGTTCCGGGCAGGTTTAAGGACTATATCGCCATTCCTAAGGTGAACAATTACCAATCTCTTCACACTACCGTCATCGGTCCCAAGGCCGAAAGAATAGAGATTCAAATTAGAACGCATGAAATGCATGAGGTCGCTGAGACCGGCGTCGCCGCTCACTGGAAATATAAGACAGGCGAGGGAGCGAAAAATCTCAACAAACTCAAATGGGTCGAAGAGCTCATGGAGTATAATCGCGATATTCAGACCAGCAGCGAGTTTATGGACGCTGTAAAAAACGATCTCGACATGGGCGGCATCTTCGTCTTTACCCCAGAGGGAGATGTGAAAGAGCTTCGCTATGGCTCAGGTCCGCTGGACTTCGCCTATGCGGTTCACACTGGGGTTGGCTCTCAGACAGTGGGGGCCAAGGTCAATGGCAAGATGGTGCCGCTTAAGTACCGTCTAAAGTCGGGCGACACTGTCGAGATCTTGACCAATAAGACACAGACTCCAAGCAAGGACTGGCTAAAGATCGTAAAAACGACCAGGGCCAGAACAAAAATTAAGCAGCATCTTCTAAAAGTCGAGCGAGAAAGAAATCGTCAGACGGGAGAAGAGATGGTCGAGAAGGCCTTAAAAGAGTTTGGCGCCAATTACAAGGCCCTGGAAAAGAAAAAAGAATTTAAGAATATCTACGATCAATTTCATATCAAGAATTTGGAAGAGCTCTTTCTCACAATCGGTTCAGGCAAAATTCCAATGAAAATCATTCTGGAGAACATTCCAAGCATTGACTACAAAGCGGAGGTCGAGCCTAAGAAGAAGAATATTGAGACTCTTGCCAATAAAATATCCAAGACCGCTAAGAACACTTCTAATAAAGACAATGCTGTCATCGTTGACGGGCTTGACGACATTATGGTGAGAATGGGCAAGTGTTGCAATCCAATACCTGGCGATCCCATTGTGGGGTTTATCACGCGAGGCAGGGGCATCACCATCCACACCAAAGGCTGCGATCGCATTCAGGAGTTCGAGGACTCAAGAAAGATCCATGTCGAATGGAACCAGGCCTACAGCTTTAAGCACCCTGTCACTATCAGGGTCGTGACTCACGACAGACCTGGGATTCTTTCTCGTATTTCAAATAATATTAATAGCCTTGGCGTGAACATCAGAAGCGCCATCGCGAAGTCGCTAGCGGACCTTAAAGGCAGCTTCCTTTTTGAGATTGAGGTGAAAGACTATTCGGAATTCCTGAAGGTCGTAAGTATTATTGAGGCAATGGAAGAGGTCATTTCGGTCCAGAGGGCGTAGAAGTCGATCTGATTTCGCGCATTTACGGAAAAGCCCGCTTAAAAGGCTTAAAAATTCGCGTATTTAATGGAATAATTCTCTTATAGAGAAGAGGTTTTCATGAAATACGCCCTGGCCTTGATGGCCTTTATCATCGGAGCGCAAGCAAACGCGGCCGAGTTTCTAGAGTTCAGAGACGAGAACTTTGATCCACGGTCTGTCGAAGACAAAAATTGGCAATTCAATTTTGGCGTTGAATACCTAAGGTATCCTACCGTGCTTCCTGCTTTCCAGGGAACACATGAAAAAATTGAAAAAGAGGAAAAGTATGACGTCTATGGCGTGGGCCTGGCCTTCGGCAGAGAGTTTGACCTCTTTGGAGGCCTCTCCACAGTCTGGAAGCTTGGCGGCTTCTACTCCAAAACGCTTGAGACGACTCGTGGCAAAGCGGCCCAAGGAGAGGACCTTGAGCTTGCTAATGTGCGGACAAATCATATGGTCTACGGCGGGGAGGCGACGGCGTCTTTAAACTATCTTTTTGACAATAAAGTCATCGATGTTCAGCCATTTGTCGAATTTGGACTTGGAACTGGCATCGCCAATATTGAAAAAGAATATGTCTTTGAGGGCATCCAGCCTGATAGAAGCGACGCCGAAGACTACGATATTCGTACCGAAGAGAACTTTAATTATGCCAAAACGAGCATTGGCATTAACTTCATTGGCCTCGAGGGTGTCGCCTTTTATATCAAGGCCACTAATATGATTCTAAATATTTCAAAGAGAAAAATCACGGGCTTTGATGGCTCTAAAAAAAGAGACGACAGCTCTCAACCAGATGAGACTAAAAGCCTTCTTTCCGCAAGCCTCGGTGTTGGCTATTTATTCTAGAGGTAAATCATGAAAAAAGTCCTGCCATTCATTCTCGCCTTGGGTTTTTCTTCGTGCGAGAAAGTCGTCGAGGAAAACCTTTATAATAAATACGACAAAGACTGGGACCTTGTTCAGGCCAGGATCAAAGAGAAATGCGAAGGCTCGACCATCTTTAAAGAGCTGCAGAAAAGATCAAGTTTTGATTCTTATTATGGTGAGGCCTATTTTCAAGTAAAAGTTTCCAATAACGACAACATCACTGATTATATAAAAATATATGATATTAACTCCACACAGCTCACCATCGCCTATTATTCAGACTTGTCCCCCGTATCTGGCTCGGCGAAAGTGACCTTTACCTCAAGTCAAAATAACTCACTTATTGAAGCAATAAAAAATGGCGTTTGCGCAACTGACGAAGACGATGAGTTTGGGCATGGCTCTTTGGACTCTCTTTCTAATTTTTATTTCACCTATGCCAGAGGCGATGACGGAACGAATGACTACAAAAAGAGAGTCGATAGGTATGATGTGGACAATCTTCCTTTGCCTTTGATCCTCTGGAATAGGACTGAGACCACAACGGACATTAAGGACGGAAAAGAGACCAATAAGGAAGAGGTCAAGTACACTATTTCCTCTCTATCATCTTCAGCCTGCAACTCAGACGATCATCCTGACTGCAGAGACGCAGATTGGACCAGTTTCGGCGCGGGAACTATAACCATTGATGAGACGGCCTACTCGAGCAACGATATTAACGCAAGGGTAGTGGAGTTCACCAACTAAGGAACCGGACTTTCCTTGTCCCAGAAAAGCAAAAAGGTGGAGGTCTTCAAAAGTTTATAGACCTCTTTCACTAATATCTTCACATTTCTCCACTCCGTATAATCGGACTCAATAGCGTCGTAGTGAAACGTGAGCTTCTGGTCGCTTGATCGGAGAGTTTCCAAAATCAAATTGATGCGAAAGATGTGATAGTCGCTTGAGATGACGAGAATGTCTTTCACCGCCGGCATCCTTTGAGCATAACGAAGAGTGGCCAGGCCATTTTCAATCGTGTTTCTCGCGAGATAATCGATCTCGATATGATGGCTTTCCTGCTCAAGATACTCTTCCACAGAGATGTTCTTTCCTTGTTTTTGAAGAAGGGTTTTGAGAGAGTTTTTGACGTAAACGCCGGTGATAAAGAGCTTCGCCGACGGGTGTTTCTCTGCGAGCTTTAGGGCGTGATCGATTCTGCCCTCATCTCCCGTATAGACTGCGATCACATCGGGAGACTTTTGATAGAAGTATTTGTCGCTAATTTGATTCTGCTTTTTAGCGTACATCGGAAGATAGATCGTCATGAGAAAGCAGGCCATGATAAAGGCCACAAATGTCAGAAACGCGTTCCTTAAGACCCGCTTGCTTCTTGTGTATCTCGTTTCAAATACGTACTTTTTTGAGAACATTTCCTTTATTGGCCTTTGGCCGCGATGACCTCGATTTCCACCAAGGCCCCCTTAGGAAGGGCGGGGACCTGAACGCAACTTCTCGCCGGATAAGGCTCTGAGAAGTATTCAATATAGGCCTCGTTCACTTTTCCAAAATTCGCGAGATCAGTGACAAAAATGGAGGTCTTAATGATGTGCTCTCTTGAAATCGAGCACGACTCCAAAAGGCCGTCAATGTTCTTCATGATCTGCTTTGTCTGCTCTTCAAAGCTTTTCGCAAGCTCGCTCGTTTTAGGATCAATGCCGATTTGGCCTGAAAAGAAGTAAGTTCCATTGTGCTCCACGCCCTGCGAGTAGGTCCCAACAGCGGCGGGGGCAAGATCGGTCGAGACGATATTTTTTTTAAAGCTCATTTTCAATTCCTTCTTTATCACTCAAAAGAGCGGTCAGGTGAGTCATGTTAACGATTTCTTCAACGGTCGACGTTCTTTGAACAATATTAATTGCGTGACTTGTCGGCGAAATAATCGGTCCAATAGGGGTCACTTCAGCGAGCTGAGAAAGAAGTTTATAGCTAATATTCGCAGACTGAAGGTCCGGGAAAATGAGGATATCGGCCTCTTTATCAAGACTTGAAAACTTAAACAGGTTTTTCAGAATCTTTTGGTTCGTCGCAACGTCGGCTTGCATCTCTCCGTCTACTGTAAGCTCAGGAGCGCGCTGCTTAGTCATCTCAACAGCTTTCATGACCTTCACTGTGTCTTCGTTGATATTGGAGCCAAAGTTTGAATAGCTTAAAAACGCCACACTTGGGTCCCTTCTCATCATCGTTCTAAAGAGCTCAGTCGTCGCAAGAGCGATGTCCGAAAGGTCTTCAGCGTTCGGATCTCTTTGGGCCGTGCAGTCCGCTAGAAATAGCACCCTGTTTCTAAGCACCATAATCATGACGCCAGCGACTTTCTTTGGGCCTTTGCCAAGAGTCCTGACGATTGGCTTGAAGCACTCAGGATAGTTCTGAGTCGCGCCAGTGATCATGCCGTCGGCGTCTTTTTTCTTCACCATCATGGAGCCGAAGTAGTTGCCGTTTCTCATTAAGTCTTCTGAAAGAGCGAGAGTCGCTCCTCTTCGTTGTCTCATTTCATGGTAATCATGATAGTAGCCCTGGAATCGCTTATCTCGGCTAGGCTTGATAATTTCAAGCTCTTTTAAATGATTGAGGCCAAGGTCTTCCATCTTTTCATGGATGATTTCTTTGTCACCAAGAAGGATCGGCTCGATCTTTCCTTCCTCAAAAAGTATGGACACAGCTTGAAGGACCCTTGAGTTGTTCCCTTCAGGGAACACGATCCTTTTCTTTTTCTCTTTGGAAAGGCGTGAGCGAATTCCTCGCATAAACTCGGCCGACTGGCCCATTCTCGCTTCGAGCTCAAGAGCGTATTGGTGAAAGTCGGCAATCTTCGTTCGCGCGACTCCGCTTTGCATCGCGGCCTTCGCCACCGCGGGAGCGACGCGAGTGAGGACCCTCTTATCAAATGGCTTGGGAATAATATAGTCGGGTCCAAAGGAGAATTCTTCTCCCGCATAGCTCATTTTTACTTGGTCTGGCACTTCCTCTTTCGCAAGAGAGGCAAGCGCCTTCACCGCCGCGACTTTCATTTCTTCGTTGATCTTTCTGGCGCGAACATCGAGAGCGCCTCTGAAGATAAAAGGAAATCCCAAAACATTATTAACTTGGTTAGGGTAGTCGCTTCTTCCTGTCGCCATGATGGCGTCATCGCGAACTTCGGCCACTTCTTCGGGAGTGATTTCTGGGTCAGGGTTCGCCATGGCGAAAATGATCGGGCTTTTTGCCATGCTTTTTACCATGTCTTTTGAAACAACGCCTTTGGCCGAAAGGCCCATGAAGGCGTCCGCATCTTTCATGGCGTCGGCGATAGTTCTTTTGTCCGTTTCCACAGCAAAGAGCTCTTTGTATTTGTTCATGCCCTCTTTTCTGCCTTTATAGATGACTCCTTTGGAGTCGCACATGATCATATTCTCAGGCCTCGCTCCAAGCCCGATGAAGAGCTTGCCGATGGCGACACTTGCGGCGCCGGCCCCTGAGAAGACAATCTTCACCTTGCCGATCTCTTTCTTGGTGAGCTCAAGAGCGTTTAAGAAGCCCGCTGAGGCTATGATTGCTGTGCCATGCTGGTCATCATGAAACACTGGAATGTCCATGATTTCTTGAAGTTGCTCTTCCACCTCAAAACACTCGGGGGCCTTGATGTCCTCGAGGTTGACGCCGCCAAAGGTCGGCTCAAGGGCCTTGACCGCGCTGACCATCTCGTCGACTGTCTTTGAGTTTAATTCGATATCAAAGACATCAACGTCGGCGAACTTCTTGAAAAGAACACCTTTTCCCTCCATAACAGGCTTTCCCGCCAACGGACCGATATTGCCAAGCCCTAGAACTGCGCTGCCATTAGAAATGACGGCGACTAGATTTCCCTTAGCGGTGTATTTATAAACATTCTCAGGATTGTCTGCTATCTCGAGGCATGGCTGAGCGACCCCTGGAGAGTAGGCCAATGAGAGATCTCTCGCAGTAAGGCACGGTTTAGTTGAAATAACTTCTATTTTTCCGGGTCTCCCACTGGAGTGATAATCAAGCGCTTGTTTTTTCTTTTTATCGTCCACGTTTGGATCCTTTTTCTTTCGCTAATTAATGGCTATGAATAAGGCAGAATTGTAGCATCGCGCGAAGTGTCAATGCTTCCTTAAATCCTGAAAAATGAAGAAAAATTTGGGAATAAAAGAAAAACGCCATCATTGACCGAGCGGGTCAATGATGGCGATCAAAAAAAGAGCTTAGTAAGATGCGAGTTTCATAAATGGCACTTCAACTTTCTCGTTTAGAGCGGCCAGGGCGGAGTAAAGATTCACCACCCCTCCAGTCACAGAGAGGGCAGAAAAGTACACCGATCCCGCGCCGCGCTTGTTCACCATAAGGGCAGGGTATCGGGTCGTTGTGGCGCTAATCGCTTCTTTAACGTCTTCAGCTTTCATCTCTGGGAAATGACCAAGTATGGCCGCGGCAACTCCGGCCACAACTGGAGAGGCCATGGAAGTCCCCGAAATGGTCGAGTAAGTGTTGTCCGGGAAAGTCGCGTGAATATTCTTGCCAGGAGCAAACACGTCCACATTCACTTTTCCAAAGTTTGAAAAATCAGCTGGCAGGCTTGGGCCTCTTAGATACGCGGAAGCGCCGACTTCCACCCAGTTCTTCGCCGCGCCTTTTGTCATTTTATCATTTGGAAAATTTGCTGTTGTGTCGTTATTCTCAGCGCTATTTCCCGCGGCGTGAACGAGCAGAACACCTTTGGACTCTGCGTACTTCACCGCTTTGTCCACAACGCTCTTATAAGGGGAGTAGGCCTTGCCAAAACTCATATTGATGACCTTTGCCCCATTGTCCACGGCGTAGCGGATAGCGTTTGCGACGTCCTTGTCTCTTTCGTCGCCATTTGGCACGCAACGAACGGCCATGATTTTCACGTTGCTTGCGACTCCGTTCATGCCTATTCCATTGTCTCTTGCGGCCGCGATAATGCCAGATACGTGAGTGCCGTGACTTGAGTCAGGACCGATGACGTCGTTGTTTCCATAGACCTTTTCGTCGGTGTTTTCATAATCGTCTTTCACGATTTCAGCTCTCGTGTCGCTATTTAGGTTATAATGATAAAGAGCTCCGGCCTCATAATATCCATAGTAGTCTTTTAAGGTCGCCTCATCGTAACCTCTGGCGAGATAATCGAGAAGTCCCTCTTTCGCCTTCGCCTGCTCGTCGTTTGTCGTCACGATCGCGTTCACCGCTTCAACTGTCACTTCCTTAAGTCCCGCCGTCTTCAACACCTTCACGAACCGATTATAGTTCGCAAGCAATTGCTTCACATATTCATAATTGCCCACGGCTTTTTTGCGATTTTCTTCCACCTCTGCTGTAAGCTTGGTGAGTTTTTTTTTTCCTCTGGGCTCAGGTGGTAGCCGATCGAAGTTTAGCTCTTTTTCAAGCTTTCTTAGTCTGACCACTTCGCGGGTCATCTCGAGAGTGTCCGCGTCCACTTGCAGGCTTGGATCGCCCTTTATAAGCGTAAGACCATTTAGAGTGCTTGACTCTTTCATCGTGGCCATGCCTTTTTCATTTCCAATAAAGTTCCAGCCAAAGACGTCGTCAATATATCCATTTTCATCATCGTCGATGCCATTATTAGGCACCTCTTCCGAGTTCTTCCACACTTTTCCTTGGAGGTCCTCATGGTTCACGTCCACGCCGCTATCAATTACCGCCACAATCACTTCCTGCTGAGGGGCCCCGAATACATTATAGGCCTCTTCTGTGCCCACGCCTTGGATCGCGTCTTTTGCTGGAGACAAGTTGAACCAGTTTGCCGGCTCTTGGCCATTGTCCATTCTTCCCATCACATCGCCCTTGATGTTTTTGCGAAGCGCTTTAAGTTGTTTTGAGTTTTTATTGAGGCTCTCTAAAGAGTCCATCGGCGCCCATGCCTGAGCGCTAAGAGAGAAGGTCATGCCGATCGCGGCCAATGAAGCTAAATGCTTTTTCATAGGACTTCCTTTGTTTTAGGTCCGTCTGGATTGGCGCATCTTAGCCTCTACTTGGACCGAAAGGTAGGGAAGTGAATTTTTTATATGAATAGCCTTTGGAGAAATCTCTCCACTTCTTGTTCTAAGCTCTTAATTTCTCGGGAGTTATCGATGATGACCTCAGCATGGGCCTTCTTTTTTTCAATCGGCCATTGATGAGAAAGAATGGTCTTCGCCAGCTCTTCATCAATAGAGTCTCTCTTCATAAGTCTCTCTATTTGCGTTTTTTCAGAGGCATAGACGAGGGCCGATAGGTCCATTTTTTTATCAAGGGACTTCTCAAAAAGAAGAGGGACATCGTAAATGACGAAGTCTGGGGAGCCTAGCCGTTTATAGGACGTCATAAAGGCCTCAGGGAGAAGCCCATAAATATGGTTTTCAAGTTCGCTCTTAACCTCTGGCTCTTTAAAAAAGATGGACCTGAGAGCTTTGAAATCAATTCCCTTTAAACCTGAAACCGTTGGGGCCACTCTCGAAACAAGAGCTTTGGTGCTTTCCTTGGCGTAGATTTCTTTAACCAGCGCGTCAGCGTCTATTATGGGCAGTCCTTTGGCCTTTAATAGGGCGGAGACGGTGGACTTTCCGGTGGCAATTCCGCCGGTCAGCCCAATGAGCGCCGCGTTTAAATTGTATAGTCGTTGATCGGGCCCAAGTTTGCAAAATTTCGATTTAAGTTTTAATAAAGACATACTTTAATCTTAAATCTAGATTCCAGTGATTAAAAGAAATGATTGGAAGAAAAGATGTAAAAAGGAGAGCCATGATCGACGAGGCCTATGTATCAAAAACACCGGACGCTGAAGGCTATGTTCAGTGGGAAAATGTTGAGCACAAGACCTGGGGCGAATTAGTTGAAAGACAAGAAAAGCTTCTTCCCGGCACTGCCTGTGACCAGTTCATGGAAGGCCTAGAATATTTGAACTTCTCCAAGCAAAAGGTGCCTCAGCTTCCAGATGTTAACAAAAAATTGGACGTTTGCAATGGTTGGGGAGTCGAGCCCGTTCCTGCAATTATTCAGCCCCAGGAATTTTTCACGCTCTTGTCAAAAAAGCGCTTTCCCGCCGCGACATTTATTAGAAGGCCTGAGCATATGGACTATCTCCAAGAGCCTGACATTTTCCACGAGATCTTTGGGCACACTCCTCTTTTGGCAAACAAGGCCTACGGAGACTTCATGGAGCAATTTGGAAAAATCGCTCTCAAGGCCGACCCTAAACTAAGAAGAAGACTTTTTAGGCTCTTTTGGTTCACGATCGAGTTTGGACTAGTCAATACTGATAAAGGCCTTAGGGCCTATGGGGGAGGGATTCTATCGTCACCTGGCGAAACCGCTTATTGTTTGACCGAAAAGAGTGAAAAGGCGCCTTTTGATGTCCTGACAGCTCTTAGAACTCCTTACCGCATCGACATAATGCAGCCTATGTATTTCGTTTTGGAAAAGTTTGACGATTTGTTCACTATTCTTGATCAGGACGTTCTTGGCAAACTTCAAGAAGCGAAAGAGCTCGGTGATTATGAGCCCAAGTTTCCGCCTAAGACCAAAAAGGCCAAACTGGAAGACAAAGACGACGAAGAAGAAGAAGAAGAAGAAGAAAACGGAGCCATGCAATGTTAGATAAAATTAAATCTGAACTTTCTGAAGAGTGGGAAGTGATCGCCGACAAGAAACTTAGAAGAACTTTTAAGTTTAAAGGCTTTTTAAAGACCATGTCCTTTGTGAATGCTGTCGCTTGGGAGGCCAATAAGCAGATGCATCATCCCGATATGGAAGTCTCTTTTAATAAGTGCGTGATTAATATCACGACGCACGATGAAGGAAACACACTCACAGAAAAGGACCTGGCCTTGGCCAGGGCCTTGGACGCTCTCTAGGTCTCTATGAAAGAATATGATGTTGTGATTCTGGGAGCTGGATCCGCTGGCCTATCTGCCCGAAGAGAGATCGCAAAACTCACGGACAATTATATGGTCTTTGACGGGGGCGAACTTGGCACCACATGCGCCCGTGTTGGATGCATGCCCTCTAAAGTCCTTATTCAGGCGGCCAATGACTTCCATAGAAGAAAGAGCCTTTACAAAGAGGGAATCGAAAATGGTGATTCTCTCAAAGTAAATATGCCTGAAACTCTTAAGCATGTTCGCTCTCTACGAGACCGCTTTGTCAGGGCCGTTAAAGAGGGAATGGGAGAGTGGACAAAGACCCACCTCACTAGGAAATACGCGAGATTTTTAGACCCTCATACGCTTGAAGTTGACGGTGAAAAAGTCCAATTTAAAAAGGCGGTGGTGGCCACAGGTTCGAGTCCGACTGTCCCTGCGCCCTTTGATGAGTGCATGGACTTTGTCCTCACGAGCGACTCAATATTTGAGCAGGAAGACTTGCCAAAGAAAATGGCCGTCATTGGGCTTGGAGTCATCGGAATTGAGCTTGGTCAAGCTCTTTCAAGGCTTGGAGTTGATGTGATTGGAATCAACCGCAGGAAATGCATATCGGCAGTGACTGATGATGAGCTTAACCAATATGTTTGCGACAAGTTCTGTGAAGAAATGAACATCAACTTTACAGGCGTGAAGGAAATTTCTCAAAGAGAGAATGAGCTGATCATCGATTGTTATGATGGCATTCGCTACGAGGTGGGAAAGGTCTTCGTCTCCACCGGCCGAACGCCCAATGTCGACAAGTGCGAGCTCACCAGCATTTGCGAAAAGCTTAACGCAAAAAGATTGCCTGAGTATGACAAAGAGACTTTTCAACTTAAAGAGCACCCCCATATATATTTTGCCGGAGACGTAAACGGCGACAGGCCTGTTCTTCATGAGGCGAGCGACGAAGGAAAAATTTGCGGGTATAACGCCGCTCGCGATGAGCAGACCCCATTTCAGACTCGCACTCCGCTTGCCATAACTTTTAGTGATCCTAATATCGCTTATGCCGGAAAAACTTCGGCGGCTCTTGATGAAGAAAAGGCCGATTATAAAATAGGTCGCGTCTCTTTTGAGGGGCAGGGAAGAAGCATCGTGAAGCTAAAGGAAATAGGGATGTTGAAAGTCTATGGAGACACTAAGTCTGGCAAGCTTCTTGGAGCGGAAATGTTTGGCCCCGATTGCGAGCATCTCGCTCACATTCTCGCTTGGGCGATTGGGAGCGGACTTACTGTCAATCAGGCCCTCGCTATGCCTTTCTATCATCCAGTGGTGGAGGAGGGGCTAAGAACGGCCCTTAGGGACCTTCGGGAACAGGTCGAAGAAAAAGGCCCACCGATTGAAATCTATCCAAAATAGAAAAAGCCGCTAAAGCGGCTCTTTATTGAACTTGAATTTTATTATTACCTACACGCGCCTTGTCTGATCGCCTTTTTGATCATGCATCCGGCGTTTGCTTTTTCGCTATACGAAGGACATCCATAGCGGGCCGTGTATCTAGAGTCTGCGCAGCCAGTTCCTTGCGGATAGCCGTGACCGTTGACCTCTACATAGTAGTCACAGCTTGATCTCCAGTCGCCTTTTTTAACTTCACACTTTCCGGTCCTACTTTGAAGAGCGTAGTCGGCAACTTGATAGTCTGAGAGGCCTAAAAGGTAAGTTAGGCTTCCAGGATAGCTAGGCCCTGGGTTTGGATAGCTTGGGCGCGGGGACGGATAGCTTGGTCCAGAGGTTCTTCTCTGAACACACCTGGCGCCTCTGAGGTTTCGGTCTCTTTTCGCTCTATTGCACTGGCGAAGGCCGTCTCGGCACGAGCCGCCATAGGAATAGGCCGAAAATGTGTCATATCGATAGTTTGAGTGATTGTCGACGAGGTCCACATAGCAAACTTGAGCAAGTGTGGCCGCTGAAAAGAAAGTCAAAGCAAGAAGTAAAATTTTTTTCATTGAGGAAGTCTCCTTCGGGGTTAACAAGGGCCTTATAACTTAGTATTCTCAGCGCCACTAGCCTTAATGAAGTTTTTACACGGACAGAGATGAAGAAAATCGGAACCTTATACACTCCTTACGGCACAAAATTCGGGGCCCCGAAGCAGGGTGGGATGGTGAACTCTGACCAGAGCAAAATTCTCCTCTCTTCAGAGTATGGACCAGATTCCTTAAGAGGCCTTAAAGAGGGCTCTTTTATTTGGGTTCTCTGGGAGTTCCATCAATGCGAGGGGAAGGCCAAATCTTTAGTGCGTCCGCCAAAGCTCGGTGGAAATGAAAAAATGGGGGTTTTTGGATGTCGCTCTCCTTTTAGGCCAAACAATATTGGCATGTCTTTGCTCCGTTTTGAAAAAAGCGCTTTAGAGAAAGGTCAGGTGGTCCTAATTGTTAGCGGCGCAGATATGGTGACTGAAACGCCCGTTCTCGATATTAAGCCTTATCACCCGGTCGCGGACGCTCCATGGAGCGACTTTGATACTCCCTGGTTTTTAGAAAATGAAAATAAAAAAATGAAAGTCGCTTTCGAGAATGAGGTCCCTTTCGAAGGCAAGTTGAAAGAGCTGGTGGAAGACGCGCTTTCGCTGGACCCAAGGCCTGGCTATCATGATGACCCAGATCGAACTTATTCAAACATCATTTATGGCGCGGAAATAACGTGGAAAGCTGAAGGCGATACTATTACAGTTTTAAACTGGAGGAAAACTAATGATTAAAACAGCAGTGCTTGGCTACGGGCTTGCGGGCAGAGTTTTCCACGCCCCTCTCGTTCAGGCCTCTTCAAGAATGGTCCTTTCTAAAATATTGTCATCGCGAAGAGAAGAAATAAAAAAGCATTATCCTGATGTTACGGTCATCTCTTCTTTAGATGAGGCCCTCAATGGAGATGAGGACCTTATTGTCATCGCGACTCCTAATGACACCCATTATGAGTTTGTTAAGAAGAGCCTGGAGGCCGGAAAGCACGTGATCGTTGACAAGCCTATGACGCCTACTCTGAAGGAGGCGAGGGAACTTAGAGACTTGGCCAAGAGGGCAAATAAGACTCTCACCGTTTTTCACAATCGCCGATTTGACGGAGACTTCCTCACCATCAAAAAAATCATAGAAAGCGGCCAGTTAGGTGAAATCGCTTATTTTGAGTCAAACTTCAATCGATTCAGGCCCGAGGTCAATAAGTCCAACTGGAGAGAGACGACTGGTGTGGCCGGAGGAGTCTATTTTGATCTTGCTCCGCATCTATTGGACCAGGCCCTCGTTCTCTTTGGCGTTCCTGAAAGCGCTTACGCTGATATCGCAAGTTTGAGAAAAGGCGCTGTGAATGATGACACTTTCCATGTGGTCCTTAAATACAAAGACTTCCGGGCCCATCTAAACGCTCAGACATTATACAACGCAGATTGTCCTCGCTTCGTTCTAAACGGCTCTAAGGGATCATTTTTAAAATCAGGCATGGATCCCCAGGAGGCCAGGCTTAAACAGAGCCCTGCTTACTCACAAGAAACAGGAGAAGACGCGGAAAATAATTATGGACTCCTTCGCGTAGGCAAAGAAGAGCGTCATCTTAAAACAGAATCAGGAAACTATTTGAGCCTCTATCAGGCCGTGGCCAGCGCTATTTTAGAAAACAAAGAAATTCCTGTGCCCATTGATGAGGCCATCTTGACGATGGAGCTTATGGAGGCCCTCCTCGTAAGCGTTAGAGAGGGGAGAGAGATTAGAAAGGGACAAGATTATGATTTGGCATGAGGAAATCACGGCAGAGCAAGTGCAGGCCATGAGCAAAAACACGTTGATGGAGACCATGAAAATCACTATCGACAAGGTCGAAAGCGACTGCCTGATTGGCTCGATGCCCGTGAACAAGACGACTCATCAGCCATTTGGGATTCTTCATGGAGGGGCCAATTGCGTTCTTGCTGAAACTCTTGGAAGTTACGGGGCCAACTTGACGCTCGACTCCAAGCAGTTTCATGCGGTGGGGCTTAATATAAACACTAATCATCTAAAGGCCGTGAGAAATGGCAGAGTGAAAGGAGAAGCAAGACCTGTTCACTTAGGCAAGACTACCCAGCTTTGGAATATTAAGACTTTTAACGAGTCTGGAGACCTTACTTCTGAAACTCAATTGACCATGATGGTGCTTAAAAGGAAATTATGAGCTTAGAAAACGAATTATTAGAAAGAAGCGGACATAAATGTGAAATCTGTGAGTCCACAAGTGACCTTGCTCTCTTTGAAGTGAGCGAGGAGCAAGACGCCGCCTCTTCAGCTCTTTTATGCTCCACCTGCATAGAGCAGATTCAAGACCCTGAAAAGATCGATCCTAATCATTGGAGAAGCTTAAATTCGGCGATGTGGAGCGAGCAGGAGCCGGTCAAGATTATCTCTTATCACATGCTCAATCTTCTTAAGGACGAAGGATGGGCGCGAGATCTTTTAGAGCAAATTTATATGGAAGATGAGGTTTTTAAAAAGGCCAAAAAATACCATAGCGATCATGGCGGAGCCCCAGAAGGGGAATTTGCCTTGGACTCAAATGGCGCCAAGCTCTTTCAGGGCGACTCTGTCACCATCATCAAGGACCTTGATGTGAAAGGGGCCAATTTTACCGCCAAGAGAGGCACCTTGGTAAAAAATATTGGGCTCACTGGAGACCCCGCCAATATTGAAGGAAAGGTAAACGGCACTCAAATTGTGTTGAAAACAATGTTTCTTAAAAAGGCCTAAAAGCGAAAGCCTTCCAAAAACGGGCCTATGATCAGAGGGAAATCTGTTCGCAGGCCCAAGTCTTCTCACGTCAATGGCCCATTCAGAGACCTTCCAGTCGTCTCCTTTTGAAAGGAGAATGTGGTCAACACGACACGCTGGAAACTTGTCGCCTTTTCTGTGATAACAAAGGTCTTCAGCTTGTTTAGGCTTTCCAATCGTAGAAAACTTCTCTTTTAGACTAAAAGCGTTTTTAAGCTCTCCGCCCAGAAGCATAGAGTAGCCTTCAAAGTCGGGCGTAATATTCGTGTCACCGGCAAAGACCACTGGAGCGTCGAGGCCTTTGATAAATTGATTCACAAGGTCAGCTGCCCCAAGGAGATTTTCAATTCTGTTATCAAAATGTCCAGAGACGAAATAAAGCTCTTTTCCGTCCTCTTTCGATTTGAGCTTGGCCCATATCACCTGGCGAGGCAGCGCCATTTTCCAGCCAAAACTAAACCCCTCGCCCGGCCCCAGCCAAAACTGGCCGTTCTTTAACACCTTAAACTTTGCGGTGTTTATTGCGAGCGCCGGATCGGCATAACTCATAAGGACCGCCTTGGTAAAAAAGAGCTTATAAGTTGGAGTGTTCTTAAAAAAGTCTCTGACTTGCCCCCCTGTCCGGACCTCCTGAAGGGCGACGAGGTCAGCTTTATGGTCTTCTATCACCTGCCGCAGGAGCTCTTTTCTTTCAGAGAAATTGTCCCGGTTGTCCTTATGACAAAAGTCGCACATGGTGTTGAAGCTTAGGAGACTAAAGTCCATGGCCCTCGCCTTGGGCGTTATGATGGCCATTCCATAAGCAAGAAAAATGATAGAGATAAGTTTGATCATCTTTAGAATTGTATACGAAAAAAAGTAAGCATGTTGTTAAGTTTTAAAAAAGTTTTGTCCTAGTTTTTTAGTCGGGATTGTAAGCGCCCTCAATCACAACGTCTTATTCGGCATGAACTTCGCATCTTCATTCATTGGAGAATATTGCGTCATGTAATCCTAGGAGTTGCGCATGAGATTATTTATTTTATTTGTCTCGCTTTTCTTTTCATTGGCCATAAAGGCGCAAAACGAGGCGCAAAACGAGGCGCAAAATAATGCGCTGAAGATAGGGGGCCAATTTGAGTTCCAGAAGGTCCTTAAAGAGGAAATGAGCAGGGACCCAAGGCTCGAAGGAGCGAATGTTTCAGCGAGCTTTTTGGACGGGTATGTCACGCTTAATGGTTATGTGGACAACTTATGGCAAAAAGAGAGGCTTATCAAAATTGGGCAAAGCGTGAATGGCGCAAAGGGCGTGATTAATAAGCTTGAGGTGGTCAACACTAGCGTCGGCTCTGAGACCCTCGCTAAACAAGTGGCACTGGCCCTGTACCGAGACGAGGCCGCGGACGTTTTTCAACTGCAAGTCGTGACGGACGACTATGGACGGGTCGCGCTTTCTGGAAAGCGGACTCCAAAGAGGAGGCCCAGGCCGCCAAAGAGGCGGCTCAAAGAGTGAATGGGGTCACAAATGTTTCTGATAAAATCTTTATAGGCCAGAGCCAAGGACAGATCAGACGAGGAGATTCAAAAGGACCTTGAGTTTGCTCTGACCCATAATGTCCTCATTGATGAGCGACTTCTTGCCCCTCAAGTAAAGAACAGGTATGTGAACTATAAGGGAAAAGTGGGAAGCCCTAGAGAGGCGGTCGAAGTTTCAAGGACGTCAAACAAAGTGAGCGGAGTTAAAGGAGTGAACGTCACGTCGGTCAGTGTCGTGCCCGCCCTAGACAGAAGCGCCGTTTTTAAAGTCGAGTCCGTTTCTGAGCAGTACTCTGACAAGGCGCTCGCAAAAAATGTGGACGAGGCCAACTATTATGATACTAGGGTTTTTTCCTATAATATAGACGTGAGCGCCGCATGATGGCGTGGTCAAACTTTCAGGAGTCGCCAAAGATGAAGAGGCGAAGGAGGCCGCTTTGGAGAACGCTCATAACACTATCGGAGTAAAGGGCGTAGTCGATAGAATTGAGATTGATCCCGTACTCTAGCGGGCAGGAACTTGCGGAGTAAACGAGGAGAAAAATGGGCTCATTAGTAAAGGGAGAGTGGAAGGTCGAAGACGTTAATCCCTAAAACGGAAAGCGGTGAGTACGAGAGACAGAACCAGAAGTTTCGCTCTAGAATAAAGAAGGGCGGCGACTTTCCTCCTGAGGACGATCGCTATCACCTCTATGTTTCCTACGCGTGCCCTTGGGCGCATAGAACGCTTATCATGCGAAAACTCAAAGGCCTTGAAAAAGCGATTCCTTATTCCGTTGTCAGCCCTGAGATGCTCGATATTGGCTGGTCCTTTAAAGACACCGATTCTGGGGCGACCAAGCGACGCGATTTACAATAAGGAATACTTGAAGGACGTGTATACGGAAGTTGACCCGACGTTCACCGGAAAAGTCACTGTGCCTGTCCTGCTCGACAAAAAACAAGGCAAAATTGTGAATAACGAGTCCTCGGAAATTTTGCGCATTTTCAATCGCGACCTCAGAAAATTCAGCGACAATTCTACTGACTACTATCCAGAAAAGCTCAAAGAGGAAATTGACGAGGTCAATGAGGACATTTATCACAACATCAATAATGGCGTTTATAAAACGGGCTTTGCGAGGACCCAAGAGGCCTATGATCATAACTTCAAGTCTCTCTTTGAGTCTCTAGAGCGGCAAGAAAAGAGACTGGAGGGAAGGGACTACTTAGTGGGAGAGACCCTTACTGAGGCCGATATCAGATTTTACACCACGCTTGCGCGCTTTGACGCCGTATATTTCACCCATTTTAAATGCAATAAAAAGCTGATTCAACAGTTCACCAATATCTATAGATACTTAAAGACTCTGGCCTCCATAGAAGAGTTTCAGCTCCACCACCAATATCCATCATATAAAGAAGCATTATTATTTTTCGCACAAGAACATTAATCCCTATCAGATTGTTCCGCTTGGGCCTGAGCTGGACTTTTTGAGTCCTAAGCGTGTAAAAAATTCACATTTCTCATTGCGCGCCAAACCCTAACTTGCGCTGATCCGTGGCCTTATGGTTAAAAGGGCGCACCTAATATTAAAGCCCTTATAAGGAGACCCCAAAATGAAAATGATCACGTTAATTGCGCTATTATTTGCAGGCCAACTCATGGCCCAATCTTTCACTTTTAATAACCCAGCTGCGGCCACTTTTCAGACGGACAGTGATTACGCTCTTATGCCTGAGGTCGACAGTCGGAATCGGCTCTGTCATGTTCACGGCGAAAAAAGAGGCCAAAGTTTTTCTTCAAGTCAATGGCAAAGGCGGGGTGTATCCTGTCAAGATTATCAAAGGAGACATGTTTTATTTTGGCGAAAATAAGTATGAAGTCGCCCTAAAAACTGACGTTCTAAAGGACGTTCTATGCGATGAGAGAGAGAGCTGTCTCTTATAAGCTTACTTTCACTGAAGTGGGCGAGTACGACCACTACTCCTATGTGACAGGCGCCGAGCTTAAAGCTGTCAAAGCCTATACATACGACTCCTGTCATGCCTATACTGAATACTCCAATTATGAGTATGAGGTAAAATAAACAAATGGACGAAAAAAGCTCCAGCAAATTTGTGATTATATTTATTGGCCTTCTCGCGGCGACCTCCGCCGTGGTGGCCTTTATCATGATAAAAAACTATTCCAAAGACAGCAGCCAAGAGCTCTCTCGTTTGACACGCGAGCTTAAAGCGGCGGAAGACAAGGCCTTCGCCTATAACGAGCAAAGAGGCATGGAAGTCTATAATCAATTTTGCATGAGATGCCACCTCTCCAATGGACAGGGCGGCGCCAGCGCTCCGCCTCTTGCCGGCTCTGCGATTGTCGAAGGGAAAAAAGAGACCCTAATAAAGCTCGTAATCAAAGGGCTGAACGGAAAGATTCAAAGGCAGGGCAAAGAGTACAATCTCTCCATGCCCGCTTTTCCCTTCGTGCCGCATAAGGACCTGGCCCAGGCCTTGAGCTATATTCGACAATCATTTGGAAATAACGCCAGTGAAGTGAGTCTAAAAGACGTTCTAAAAGTTAAGGTCCAAACAATTCATAGGGAGAGGCCCTACACTGAAAAAGAGCTGCTTCAATAATAGATCACTTGCCGCTCCAATGGGAATACTTATCAATGACGCGCCTTAAAAGGTAGTCTGTTCCAAGAGCGAGAAGGCCGATGATAATAATGCCGAGAATCACCACTTCCGTTTGAAGAAACTCGCTTGCGGAGAGGATCATGTGGCCAAGTCCGCTATTGGCCGCGACCATTTCCGCCGCCACAAGAGTGGTCCATCCAAACCCTGTGCCAATCCTTATGCCAGTTAATATCGAATGAAGAGCTGAGGGCAATATAATATGCCAAATAAGCTGCAATTTGCTTGCGCCTAAACTCATCGCCGCGTTCACGCGCTCCTTGGGAATATTGTCCACCCCTGCTCTTGTGTTTAAAAAAATGGGAGCAAATATGGCGAGGAAGATGAGAATGAATTTTCCCGTCTCACCGACCCCAAACCAGATGATGACTAAAGGAAGGTAGGCCAAAGGTGGCAGCGGACGGTAAAACTCCACAAAGGGGTCCACAACGCCTTTTATGTAATCATTTATCGCCACTAATATTCCAAGCGGCACGGCAAGAAGGACCGCCAAAATCAACGAACCAAAAACGCGATAGAGGCTTATGCCTATGTGCTCGTAGAGGGGCTTTCCTGCGAAGCCATTGGTCCAGATGTCGCCAAACTTAGAGAGCACTCTCAGTGGCCCAGGAAGAATAACTTCAGGGACAGCGCCTGTATAGCTTAGAGAAAACCAAACGATAAAAAATAACGTGATGCTTATGATCGATATGATCGCGACCCGAGCGGGGGCAAGCTTTGGGAAAACTGAATAAAAGATTTTTTTGTCCACTAGCTCTTCTCCTCGACTATCCGAAGGATTTCGCTTTTAAGCCTTAAGAACTTTTCTTTTTGCTTAATTTCCTTGGTCTGCTCGCCTAAAAGAAAGTCTTTCGAAAATGAAAGGTCATAAGTCTTAAAAATGCGGCCGGGCCTTGGCGTCATTATAATAAGCCTTGTCGCCATAAAGAGCGCTTCTTCAATGCTGTGAGTGACCATGAGAATCGTCTTTTGGCTTTTTTCCCAAACTCCTAAAATAACTTCTTGGACTTCTTCCCTGGTGATCGCGTCTAATGCTCCTAATGGCTCATCGAGAAGGAGCATTTTGGGCTCGCTTGCAAGGGCCCTTGCTATGCCAACTCTCTGTTGCATGCCTCCTGAAAGCTGATAAATATAGCTCTTTTTAAATCCCTGCAGGCCGACCCAATTGAGGCACTTTTCTGAGACTTCTTTTCTTCTCGTTTTATCGATTCCCGCAAACTTCAAGGCAAGCTCAACATTGTCCTCCACGTTAAGCCAAGGCATCAGGGCGTTTTTTTGAAAAACCACTCCACGGTCAGGCCCTGGTCCCGTGATGGGCGAATTGTTGATTTTTGCCTTCCCGTCCGTCGGATAGAGAAAGCCGGCTATCATATTGAGAAGGGAGGTTTTGCCACACCCGCTTGCTCCTAGAATGACCACAAATTCTCCCTGATCGACCCTTAGATTAATGTCCTCCAAGGCCATGACTGATGATTCTTGTCCGTCATCATATTCAAGTCCAACAGAGTCAAGTTCTAAAAGGGACATTATTTTTCGCTCTTTAAAATATTTTGAGCAAAGCTCGGGTCTAAGAACTTCCTATAATCTTCTTGCGCCTTGCGAATCTTGCCTTGCTCTTTTAGAAATTTGCTAGTTTTTAAAAGCGCTTCTGAAAGGCCGCCTCCAAGCAATTTCTCTGAGGCCTGCTCGCTTGCGAGAGGAAACTCGTAGCCATTTAAAGAGGTAATAACGTCCTTTGGAGAAGAGCCTACGAGCTGAGAAATATTTTGAACTTCTGGTGTCTCGACAGTCCAGTTCTCTTTGGACAAACGAGTGTGGAGTTGATTGATCTTGCCAAGCAGTTTTTGAATGAAATCGCCGTTCTTTTTGGCAAACTCCTCTCTTGCCACTATGGCGTCAAAAGTAGGGTCGCCTGATTCAGCTAGGTCCGCCGAGGTGATGAGAACATTGCCGTCTTTTTTTATTTCTTCTAGCGCCGGGGCCGATACGTAAGCGGCGTCCATCTGCCCAGTTTTCCAGCTGCTCACAATGCCGGAGGGCGAGAGGTTAAATATTTCGACAGAATTGGGGTCTATGTCCTTGTTTTTGAGAGCGAGAAGAAGATGGTAATGGGAAGTCGAGCCAAAGGGAGTGGCCACCTTTTTTCCTTTAAGCGCCTCCAGAGAGCGTATTTCTTTTTTGGCCACGAGCGCCTCGCTTTCACCAATGACCCCCATGACCCAGACGACCTTGATAGGAAGGCCTTGTCCAAGGGCGCTCGCCAGGGGAGTGGAGCCTAGCACCGCCACGTCGACATCTCCGCTTGCCATGGCGTTAATAATCTTCGCGCCTGAGTTGAATTTTTTCCAATCTATAGGGGCCTTGCTGATGTCGTCGAAAGCTTTGGTTTTAATGAGGTGTTTCCATGGATTCGCCATTCCCTGATAGGCAATGGTCACCGTGTCGTCTTGGCACGCTGCGACTAATAGGAGAAATAAAGACAGTAAGATATGACGCGCTTTCATGGGAAAACCTTTGGTTTGAATTTTAAGAATGAGACTTTACTATAGAATACGGCTCTTAAAGTGTCTAACAGGCGCGCAAAGCTTGAGCCCAAGCAAATGATCAGGGAGGTCCATGAAATCTTTAATAGGGGACGCAAAATTCGTAAAAATTAGACAGATTAGGGAAAAGCTAGAAATCTTCACCGGATGGGAGACGGCGAATAAATACTCGATCCTTGATGAAGAGGGACGGCCCTTGGGATACGCGGCCGAAAGAGAAGGGGGCCCTCGGCGCTCTCACGAAGAATTTTTTCAAAGCGCGCAGGCCAATGGACATTGATATTTGGAACTCCCAAAAAGAGCTTGTTCTTACTGCTCGCAGACCGTTCTTCTTCTTTTTTTCAGAAATGAGGGTCTTTAAAAACGATCAACTTATTGGAGAAATTAAAACTCGCTTTGGCGTCTTAAAGCGCAAATACGATCTGCTAGATTCCAGAGGCTCAGTCTTCGCCAAAATAGAGTCGCCTCGTTGGAAGCTTTGGACATTTCAAATCAAGACGAAGAGGAGAGGACGCGGGCCAGATAGCAAAAAAGTGGGGCGGCGTTCTGAAAGAAGTTTTCAGCGATAGCGATAGCTTTGCGACAGATCTCTCCAAAAGGGAATGGAAAGAAGAAGAACAGGCCGTCATCTTGCTCGCAACTTTAAGCATAGACCTTGACTTCTTTGAGGAGAACTCTGGGAGTGTTTTGGGACTTTTTGACTAATGAAGATGCTCTTTTATTTTCCTATTCCCCTAGCTTGTCTTTGCGAACTTCTAATCAGGAAAAGCTAAACGATATTAAAGAGCTTAAAAGCTTTGCTTTCGGTTCATGTAATGATCATGCGCCGGGGAACCGCACTTTGGAGCGAAATCAATTCTCTTGCGCCTCAAGTCTTTATTTGGGGAGGGGACAATGTCTATGCTGACGCGAAAAAGGGCGCGGTTCTCGAAAAAGCTTATGAGCGAATTAAACAAACTCTAACTATGAACAATTAAAAAGAAGACCGCCATTATTGGGACTTGGGACGACCATGATTATGGGGAAAATGACGCTGACTTCTTTAATCCGATAAAGACCGAGTCGCAAAAGCACTTGCTTGATTTTCTTGAAGAGCCTAAAATTCAAAAGAAGACAAAGAAACGGCATATATGCGTCTTACTCTTTTGGCGAGGGAAGAAACAGGCAAAAATATTTTCTCGACACCCGGTTTCACTTGCACAGGCCAGAGAAGAACAATGACATTTTAGGGAACAGAGCAATGGGAATGGCTTGAAACGAGCTGAAAAGCAGTGAGGCAAAGATTCACTTTATTGTGAGCGGAATCTCTGTCATGTCAGATGATGTGCCCAAGGCATTGGGATGGACTGATTATCCAAAGCCCATAAGCGCCTTTTAAAGCTTCTTGAAAGTTACTAGGTCCTTAGGGGGTTGTTTTTCTTTCAGGTGATAAGCATTTCACTTCCATATATAAGAACTTTGGTCATCTGGAATTTATCAATAGCGGACTTACCCACACAGCGCCTTGGTACCTGCAGTGGTTTGCTAGTTTTTATTATCCAAATATTCATTTTGGGAGGACGTTTGGGGCGGTGGAGATTGATTGGGAAAACAATAAACCTCTTATTGCCCTGTCTGCTCGAGGAGCAAAGGGCGCTGCGCAGATTTCAAAAAAGTATAAGCTTAGTAGCAAAGGGGAATGGGAGCAGGTGGACTAAAGCAAAAGTCTTAGTTCACTTTAATGCCTTGGACAATGGGGGCGTAATAACCACAGAAAAAGCCAAAGAAAAATAAGTCATCTCCGTCAGTTTCGCCGTCGATCCCAAACCTGTCCCATTTTGTGCCCGTCGAGTCCTGTATCTGTGAGCAGGCAGAGGTGTCTGGACTTGGCCTATGGAGATCTGACTGACCCATGCATACCATGCAATTTTTTTTCATATAGTCATGAAGTTCAGGATTGGGCCCGGCGGGGCATCTTAATCTAAAGTAGAAATGGTCGTCGTACTCTACAGTTCCGATTGGAACGTGATAAGTTACACCTATATTCAATAATCCTTCTGATGAAGTGTCGGGTGTGGGATTAGGAGTTGAGCTGTGCATTGTGTCCCGTCTACCAAGACCAAAGCGACAATTTTTAAGGTAGTTATCAATTTCAGTAAATCCACAGTTGGACATCCGAACTCTAAGTCTGTCATCACTATTCATGCGTCCATCTTGTCTAATGCCAACAAAACCAGGCTTTGACATGTCTAAATAGGGCGAGTGTCTCCATGGATCAGTATTGTCCCTGTGGGACAAGCGAATCCTACAGTTCGAAGAGTACCCAGTTAGCGACGCTGAGTTCCCTCCAGCAGATTTGGAGCAAGATACTATTGTGGTCTCTCCTGAGGTGGTGCTCATGCCGACTGTGAGCGGAAACTTGGCGACCATCTCTCTTGTTTTATTGCTTCCTATTGGCTTTTCATACTTAACAAGGAGCTCTCCCATGTCATCATGATAGCTGGCGTCGGGGTAGTTTTGATCGTCCCCATTGGTCATATATAATTTGATCTCTTTTAATTTGAGTTTGCCATATTTGTTCTTAGCTGGATCTAAAGCATCAAACTTTTTGTTTGTTCTTTCTTCTCCTGTGGTATCAGCTAACCATAGCTCAACCTCTTTGCCTGGGTCATTTTCAAGATCGGTAATGTCTCGCTTGAAAAAAGTTTCAGGGCTTGTTGGTGAGCCCGCGGGTCCTGGCCCTGCTAGGCTAACTCTGCAAAACTTTGGATTACCAAGGATCATGTCGATTTCATTTCTCAGGGCAACTTCTTCGGCGGCCGCCTCTACATAGCCCTGTCCTTGATTCATGTTTTTCATCATCTGCATAAACATAACTGCAAGACCGCCCATAAGAGCAGTGGCCATAAGAACACTTACCAAAGAAAAACCTGAATCTTTAATTTTCATATCTCTATTATAGTATAATGCGCAAATTTCACCAAATCAGTCTTTAAAGAGGGCAAGAATGGACTTGACCTGCTTTCCTCCATACTGGGCCATCCTCTCAAATTCGTCTTTGTCGAATGGGGATGTCGGAGTTGGAGACCACTGTATCGCCTTCTTCAATATAGGGATCATTAAAGAAAACAAAGTCTTCGGAGATTCCTGACACCACCACCCAGTGGGGGACCTTGCTATTAGTGAGGCGATAAGAGCTAATAAGAACAAGGGGCACGCCGCCGCGCTTAATAATCTCCTCAAGTGATCTCCAGCTGAGATCATGGCTCATTTGAATGTGATTGGCCTTGATCTCTTTTTCAAAGCCGTCTTGAGCGAGCTTTATAATTTCTTTTTTTTCTTTTTGCCGACGCCCTCGATAAAAAGAATCTTGTCGTGTTGAAATGGAGCTCGGGCTAAAGCCCCTCTTAAAGGCGCCAAGCGCCAGCCCATGAGGACCGCACCCTCCGTGTCCTGACGTCATAAATATAGTAGTGGCCTCTCGCCAAATTTGGATTTCTTCGATGCGCTCGTTTTTTCTCGATGGCTCAAGGCTTTTCATCGCCATAAGAAGAGCAGAGGGGCCGCAAGTAAAGTCGGTGGTCTGCCTATAGAAAGGGACCTTAATTTTAAGGCCCTCTGTGTTTTTTTGCACAGGCTTTTCCAAGCACAAGGCGTCGCTATGATCGTCATAGTAATCAGGCTTGACCATAAATTGGACATAGCCCTTGCTCTCGTAAAGCGTGATCGCTGGCCGGTTGTCTTTTTTGACTTCAAGGCGCAGATAGCTCATGCCTCGGTCGTGAGCGGTCTTTTCTAAGCGTCTAAGAAGCTTGGCGCCCAGGCCTTTGCCTCTAAGTTTAGGTGAGACCGCTAGGGAATATAATCGACAGAGAGAGGTCCCCTTCCTGTAAAGAAGCACGCCATAGCCAGCAATGACGCCATCAAAAACCTGAACGATAACGTCCGCGTTGGCCTTTTTAATCATATGACGAAAATTTGCGTCGGTGAGCCGGTCATATTCAAAACACGCGTTTTCCAGTTCGACTAAAAGGGGGAGGTCGTCAAGGCAAGCGGGGCGATATTTTATATCTTCCATTTTTAGCAATTCTCATATTTACTAATCTCATTCCTCTGAAGGTATGAGGGAGTGAGTTAACTATAATGGAAAAGCGGGCCCCTGTGGACACAAATTTTATAATTGTTGTTGATGAGTTGGACGACTGGAGACCTTATTTCCCGACTGATCAAGTCGTCTCCGTTCAGAGCTATCTTTTTGATCCCTCTTTCCAGGAAAATAAGGGCCTTCGATTGATAAACCTTTGTTCTAAAACGGGATACTTAAAGCGCGGATATTACTGTAGCATGCTTGCTGAAGCGAGAGGCCACCGCGTCTTGCCCTCTTTGAAGACCTTAAATGACTTGGGCAAAAAGCAGGTTTACCTTCATGATTTGGCCGACTTTCATGAGGGACATGGAGGCCTTCGGAAAGACTCTGCAAATAAACGCTGGCGAAGAGGCTTCTTTTACCATCTTCTTCTCCAAGACCCAGAGAGAAAAAGTTTGAGGCTATTGGACGCAAAATTTTTGAATACTACCCATGTCCTTTATTGCAAGTCACTGTTGGGACATAAAAACGGAAGACTGAAAATTCATAGAGTGGCGCCCGTTTCAATTGCCGCTCTGGCTGAAGAAAGAGGAAGACTTCTTTGCGAAGAGCTTGGACTCCTATAGCTCCAAGATTTGGCGGCTTCCCAAGGCCAGAAAAACTTACAAGATGGAGCTTGCCGTGCTTGTTGACCCGGAGGAGGCGCAGGCGCCCAAGCGATGAGAAGGCGCTTGAACGCTTTAAAAGCGCTTGCGAGAAAAAGGGCGTGTGGTGCGAATTTATCACTGGAAAGGACATTGGCAGGCTTAGTGAATTTGACGCTCTTTTTATTAGGAAAACGACTTCTATAAGAAACTCCACTTATCGATTTGCTCAGAAGGCCGAAAGTGAAGGCATCGCCGTCATGGACGACCCTGAGACGCATCCTTGAAATGCACCAATAAAATATACATTTCTAACCTTCTAGAGCGAGCGAAGATCGCTTCCATTCCAGGGGACTTTTGTTCACGATGCTAAGAAAAAGACCATTGATGATCTGGAGGCGAAGTTTGGGCTTCCCCTTGTCATTAAAGTCCCAGACGGGTCTTTTAGTGTAGGCGTGAAAAAAGCGAAAACAAAAGAAGAGGCAAAAGAGATTATCTCCGAGTTCCTGAAAAAAGAGCGACCTTGTCTTGGTCCAAAAATTTTTATTTACGCCCTTCGATTGGAGAGTTGGAGTGCTTGGCAAGAGCGCCATTCTTCGTTTGCAAGTACTATATGAGTACCGGCCATTGGCAGATCTATAATCATGATAAAGGACTCGAAGAGCGACGCCTTTAGCGGAGACTTTGAGACTTTTGCCAGTCGAAAACGCTCCCGAAAAAGTTCTGAAAATCGCCACCCAGGCCGCCTCCCAAATTAGGGACGGGCTTTATGGAGTGGACCTCAAAGAGGACAGCGAAGGAAATATTTATGTTGTGGAAATCAATGACAATCCCAATATAGACGCCGGCATTGAGGACAAAGAGTTTGGAGACGAGCTCTATGATCGGCTTGTCGAATGGTTTATCGATAAAACCAGACTGAAACGCTCAGGAGCATAAGAATTTTCTTAATAATCCGATAAGTCAAATGTGACTTATCGAAGAGCGCATTTTTATTTCTTCTTATCGCCGCCTTCCTCGTGGGAGGCATGCGTCTCATGCCCAGGACTTCTGTTCTGAGGCCTTCTCTAATATTTCTTCTGTCATCGACACTCGCTTGCTTAGGAGAAAAGAGTTCTATGGTTTTCAAGGCTCTGTCTTTAAAGAAAATAGCAAATTCATAATGCTGTAAAAGAAGGCGAGTTGGAAGGAATAACTTTTTTCCGCGTGGAAAATCGACTGATGAAAGAGCTTAACGATAGCATTCTTAAGGACAAAGGCGAGTCCTATAGCCTTTCCATCTCTTTTCAAGAAATGTTTTTAAAGGAGCTAAGAGAGACGGAGCCTCAAATCTACGCTAAGATCAAGCTTAAATATCACGACTATAAATCTCTCAATTTGGGACTTTCAAATTTTGAGGAGAGGCGCTCTCTCGAGGGCGCTTTTGAAAGGGCCAATGCGAAATTTGCCGCGAAGCTTGAAAGCGCGTTGGCGGAAAAAGGGGTCGCTCCTCCGCCTCATGCTGAAAGATCTTGAGCATTGGATGATAGGAGGCTTTGGAGCCACGCCGGACAAGGCCTCTTTAGTCACCAAGCTCTCAAGGACCTCCCCCGGAGAAACTAAGAAGTTTTTCAGAATTTGCTGAAGAATGCCAAAAGCTGATTGGTCAGAAGTCTTCAAGATGGAAGGCTGATTCAGGAGCGGATGTCCGGCAGAGGGAATCTTTAAAACATGGCCTGACGGGCAGGTCACTTTGAGTCTGGACATGATCAACCTCGCTCAGGAAGAGCTCTAACAGGACAAGGATTTTTGGATGAGGTCAAACAGGTCTTTCCTCGTGTAAACGGCCAATGAGGCGAATCTTATATACGACTATATTGGGGACATCGATAAAATCACCGCCTCTGTTCTCGTCCCTGGAACTGTGAGCCTTAGCCCTAACGCCACCACAGGAATAGTCTACTCGGTGGACATTGGGCAGATGGGCGCCGAGGGACTCATGGAGACTATGAAGGCCGTCAATCACTTGGACAAATCGAGGAGGTGATAAAGGCCTCTAGGGAGGCGTTCTGGAAGGCGGACAAGAAGCTCAATTCTTTTTATGAGCATGTGGAGCGCGGCTTTGGGCCTGATCTTGAGTTCTCCCTCGCCCAGTACGCTTCTCACACCTCAGGGGATGACGCTCTTTTTGTTTTTGACGACGCTTTGGAATTTCTGAAAAAAAGAGAAAAGTCACTGATCAAGAACGGAGGGCCCTTCATGAGGAGCTTGCGTCCGTTAGAAAGTCCATTAAAGAATACAAGGCCAAATGGAAAGAATATAGAGAAAGCGGATTCGACAATTATTTTAAAAGGGTCACCGCGCATCCCGAGGCCAGTAGGCTAAGAGTGACCTCTGTGAAGCCCACTTATAAGGCCACAGGTGAACTCGTTAAGAGAAGCGAATTGTCTTCACTCGATTGAGGTCGCAGAAGGAGCTGAGAAGTTTATAAGAAAAGAGCTGCTTATAGCGCCTGGTGTTGGCCCTGAAAAGGCCAGATCTATATTCATAGGAATAGAGACAAGTCCGGTGAGTCATAGGTCATTTCAGCATCGCCTAGTGGTGATTAATAAATCAGACATAACTTTGGAAGAAGTGGAGAATCTTGTCTCCAAAAGCTATAAGAAGTATCTGACCTCTATCGATAGGTCGCATCATTTCCTCTCTCCTCGGGTGGACATGCTAAACTAAGCTTTGTCCAGGCCCAATAAGTCTTCAAAATTGTACAATGGTTTTACATAGCGGGAATTAAAGGCGGAACTTTGCGTAAAAGCGCGGCGGGAAGTTATAATTTAAGCGATTCAAACAACGATGGAGGCCTTTTGAAGTTTGGCCATTTTCTTCTCTTACTCACTGTGTCCTGCTCTACTGCTTACTATAGTTTTTGGGAGACTATGGGCAAGGAAAAGCGAGACCTTCTCCAGAGCAATATGCAGGCCGCTCAGGAAGAACAAACTGATGTGAAGGAGAAGTTTGAAAGCACACTTGCAAAGATAAGGCATGAATACAGCTTTGAAGAGGGGAGACTTGAAGAGACCTATGACGGTCTTAAGGACGATTATGAAGACTCGGTCGAACAAAAAGAGGACCTGAGTGAGCGGATTGACAAAATTGAGGACATCGCAAGCGATTTATTTCTAGAGTGGAAAAACGAGGCAAACGAGCTCAAAAACAAAAAGTACAAATCACAGAGCAAGGCCAAGCTTTCGACAACAAAAGTTCGCTTTTCAGAAACTCTTAAAAATATGAGGAAAGTGGAGACTCAACTAGAAGGCGTGCTGGCGAAGTTTAAGGACAGAGTCATTTATCTCAAGCACAACTTAAACGCGAAGATGATTGGAAATTTCAAAAGCGAGTTCCAAAGCATAGAGAAAGACATGAAAGACCTGATGAGAGAGATTGAAGTCTCCAACAAAAAGGCAAAGAGCTTTATCGAGGAGCTTGATTAGGTGAAGGTTCTCCATGTCTTTTCTATTTTGCTCATTGCGGGAAGTCTTCTTCCCTTGTGGAACACAGGGCTATGGCCCGTGAGGGCGCTGGATTTTCCCCGTCTGCAATTATTCGTCCTCGCCCTTCTTTGTCTTGCGCTAGAGGTGGCTTTTTATAGAAATGGCGTCGTCCAAACTGTCCTGGTTTTGGGCCTCGTCACTGACTCTGGGCCTCGACTTATATCGAATATTCCCCTATACCATCTTTCATGAGAAGGAGTCTCTGCCTACAGAGCGGGGGCGCCGCGCTGTGAAGGTTCTCACCTTTAATGTTCGGGCAAAGAACACGGAATATGAAAAGACCATGAAGCTTTTTAAAAAGCATGATCCAGACATAATCTTTTTAGTGGAAACTGGAAAAGCTTGGGAACAAAACCTAAGAGGCCTCAAAGATAAATATCCCTACCAGGTTCTTGCTCCTCAAGACAATACTTATGGAATGCTCTTGTATTCAAAGCTTAAAATAAAGGAGCATGAAGTGAAATTTCTTGTGGACGAAAGAGTCCCATCGATTCACGCCTTGATGGAGTTTAGAAAAGGTCAAGAATTCGTTCTTTTTGGAGTGCACCCCAGGCCGCCAAGGCCGAAAGAGGGGGACTCTATTGAGAGTGACTCTGAGCTCATGAAAATTGCCGAGCTTGCTAGAAAGCTGCCGCATGTTCTTGTTGTGGGCGACTTCAATGATGTCGCGTGGTCGCACACAACTAGGCTTTTTAAAAGGACAGGCGAGCTTCTTGACCCTAGAGTCGGGCGAGGCCTTTATAATAGTTTCCCCACTTGGAACCCTGTTATGAGAGCGCCTCTGGATCACTTCTTTCACTCTGATTCCTTTTATTACTCCGACTTAACGAGGCTTCCTGATACTGGCTCAGATCATTTCCCACTTCTCTTTTCCTTGGAGTTCGCTCCCAAAGACGAAGATCAAGAGCCTGTGGACGAGTCCAAAGGAAGACCTAAGAGAAATGCAGGAGCTTGAAGAGAGGGGCAAGCAATGGGACGGGCCTAAGAAAAGGTGTCAAAAGAAGATGACTAGTTACTTCACTTTTGGAGAACAAAAAAAAAGCCTGTCCGAAGACAGGCTTTTTTATTATTTTTGGCACTCCCAAGGGGATTCGAACCCCTGTTACCGCCGTGAAAAGGCGATGTCCTAGACCGGGCTAGACGATGGGAGCATTTACTGATCGTCTTTACGTTTTAAGATGGTGATCTCGCTGTGACTCGAACACAGGACCCTCTCCTTAAAAGGGAGATGCTCTAACCAACTGAGCTACGAGACCGTCACCTTAAAAACGTGAAACCTAATTTAGATTTCCTTAAGAGAAAAGTCAACATTTAAAATCCAAGATATGAAAAAAAATACCTAAATTTTTTTAAGGTCTCTGTGGACGTTATTGCCAATTTCTCAATCATCAATTACAGTGCGCGTCTATAACTTAAGATCAGTTAATTTCATTTAGAGAGCTATGGAAAAAAAGGTTTCATTTCACACATTAGGTTGCCGTCTTAATATGTCTGAGACAGGCCAGATCGCTCAAACTTTTGTCGAGAAAGGCTATAAGGTCGTTCCCTTTGGAGAAGAAAGTGATGTCACTTTTCTTAATACCTGCACGGTGACCGATGGGGCAGACTCCAGTTGCAGAAATCTTATACGAAAGGCCCAAAAACATAGTCCTGAAGGCAAGGTCGTGGTCGCCGGCTGCTATGCGCAAATGGAGGCTGAAAAGATTAAGAAAATGAAAGGTGTTGATCTTATTTTAGGCACCAATGAAAAATATAAAGTCTTTGATTACCTACAAGAAGAGGAAGAGACCCAAGTCAAAATTGATAACACCACTGAGTTCTGGGGGGCCACCACCACCAAGGCCGACTCCCATACCCGGGCCTTTTTAAAGATCCAAGACGGCTGCAATTATGTTTGCTCTTATTGCATCATCCCTTTTGCTAGAGGGCGCTCGCGAACAATCACTGTCGATAAGGCGGTGGAAGAAGCGAAGAAATTGGTCTCCGAAGGCTTTAAGGAAATTGTTCTCACCGGCGTTAATATCGGCGAATATGAGTCCACCTCAGGCGAGAGACTTGAGGACCTCGTGAAAGGGGTGGTGGAAGTCGAAGGACTTGAGAGGCTTCGGATGTCTTCAGTGGAGCCTAACACCATCACGCGAGAGCTTCTTAGAGGTCTTAAAAACTAGCGGCAAATACCAGGACCATTTCCATATTCCTCTTCAAAGCGGATGCGATGACATCTTAAAGTCCATGCGAAGAAAGTATGACGTCGCCTTTTATCGGGACGTCATTGCTATGGTTCAGGAATACTTTCCTAATTGCTCAATTGGGGCGGACGTCATCGTCGGCTATCCAGGCGAGACTGAAGATCAGTTCATGCAGACATACAAGCTCTTAAAAGAGCTTCCAATAACTCACTTTCATGTGTTCCCTTATTCAAAAAGAAAGAACACCACTGCTGCGAAAATGGAAGAGCAAATTCAGGCGGGGGTTAAAAAGGACCGAGTTAAAACTCTTATTCACCTTGGAGAAGAGAAGAAGGCGCAATTCGCAAAGGCCTTCATCGGCGGCGAAAACAAAGTCCTTTTTGAGAGGGAGAAAGACGGCCTTTTTGAGGGCTATACCTCGTCTTATATTCGTGTGGCGATGAAAAGCGATAAGGACCTTAGTAACACAATTTCAGACGTTTACCTCAGTGAAATGAGCGGCAATAAGCTTATTGCAAGGCCTCTTAACTAAAAATCCACACATTTTTTCAAAGCCGATGCGGTCAGCTCTGTCTTGGGCTATAAAAGGACCCTATAGGGGGCCCTAATGAAGCATTTGGCATTTCTTTTACTCGCAGCGAACATCGTTTACGCTCAGTCCTTTTTAGGCGCAATCAAGACCGACTTTCATACAATTAGTTTTGAAGAACTAAAAACTGAAGTGGCGGAGTTCGCCCAAAATAAGAAAACTTACCTTTCTCTTGGGGAGAGCCATATAGAGACGGGGACCGCCACTAAAATCAATTATGAGCTTCTAAAGACTTTCGCAAAAAATAGCTCTGATAAAATTGTTTTTTGCTCTGAGACTTTGTCTCATTTTCTAGGGCCCTATGGCGATTTGGTAAGAGGGCTTTCGCGCTCTTATAAGGTCTATGAGAATAATGGCCCTTATAAAACAGACTTTGCCGAATGTTATGAAGGGAATGACAACTATGTGGTCTACAGTGGCTTCTTTCACCAGTATCCCTTTGCAAGAAAGTTTCCCAAAGAGTTTGCTCCTGTGCCTGTCATAACTCAAAAGGGCAATAATATTCTCGCTCAAATGAAAAATGCGAAGGGCCTATTTGTGACTCAAATGGAAATGGAATACATGGAGTTCTCGGCACTCAAGGCCCTGCTCGCCTCCGACTTAAAGCGCCGATGAGTTTTTGTCCCTCGCTGAAAAGGTGGAGAAGGTGGTCAGAGAGATTAATTCCAAAATGGAGCTTGTTATCGACACTGGGAACCAATTCACTTCCAAAAAGGCCGTTATCGTTCTTGGAGAGGAGTTTCAAGAAGAGCTCTACGGAGAAAATAACTACTTTATGTTCACCAACCTCTCCTATAGAACGGAAAGTTTAAGAGCTATGAAGGCCTTGAAAAAATTGCCAAAGGCCGTCTTGCAAGGCTTTTTGGACGAGCTAAAAAACTCTCGTTACATGTTTAGCGCCTCCATGATCGGCCCAGACGCAAATGGAGGGCATGGGGACTTAAGGTATCCTGGCATCTCTAAAGTCTTTAAAGGAGGCAGCGCCTTTCTTTACAGAAGAAACCGCTCCGGAGACAAACTTTACGTGTTTGAAAGAGGCGCCACCGATTTCGAATGCTTTCGACCCAAAGAAAGACATTGGCAGTTAATTGCTTCTAAAAGCGTCAAAAAGTTGGACATTGTTTTTTTATTGTTCAGCTAAAACTTCCTAAGCGTCCAAAATAGTAATTCCCTGTTTCGGCGCTCTAATTTGCTTTATCTAAAGTCAAGTTAAGGAAACTATGAAACTGCTAATTCTTGTCTGCCTATTTATTGGTCTGGCCCATGGTCAGGAAGCTTGCGTGAGCAAGGCCGAGACCTTGTGCTCGATGGTGGACAAGAGACTTCGACTATCATAAAGACTTTTATAAAGCGTTCAGTGAGGGATTCAAAGAGGCGCTCGACGACTCTGACATGAAAGACTTCATCAAGAGAAACTTTCGCCGCTCTCGAGGGACACTTGTCGTGGACACTAACTTCGACAGGGGAGGATGGTTTTTTTGGTACCGAAGAATTTTAAATAAACATGATATAAGGGCATGCAAGGACCTGAGAAAGTTTGGCGCCGATGATAATTTAGTTCTAGGATGCAATGAAATTCTCAACAAGTCTCTCTCTGAAGTCTTCCAGCGGACAGCGAAACGAGACTTTATAAAATTATAAGAAAGGTGAAGACAGGCATAAGGTCTGAATACGCTAAACACCGAAAACGCTTCCATTGTTAGAAGAACCCTAAACTCTGTACTCGACAGTGGGCATCTGTACCATGAGCTCTTTCGGCTGAAGACCGTTTTTTGAGCCTTGAAGATGTTTGCTTTTCCAGCTCTCCGCTTTTGGAATGCGCGCTTTATAGAAATTCGAATAAAGAGGTCCTTTCGGTTGGGGGGCACATTTTTCTTTCCGACTCCGCCCTTGAGGCGATCGTGGCCGAGGCGATTGCGGAAAAGGTGGCGAAGGCCTTGCACTCAAGACTAGGAGAAGAGCGCTTTGACGTTTTTAATTCTCTTTTTTATGAAATAACTAGCCAGAGCCACTTTGAAAAAATTATCTCTAAAATTGAGCTCTTAAGCCCTTTAAATGTGTCGACAAACACCTTTCTTATTTTAAGAAAGTATTTTTCTGAGCAACGAGAGTTTGCTCCGGACCTTCTGAGGTTAAAGGCGGGTTATTACTGTTATGAGGACCCTAAAAAAACTATTCCCACAGTTCTTGATAAAAATCTATTATTATTCTGCGCCCTTCGACTCTCTTCACCGAGTAGATAAAGCGTCAATGATTATTTGTCAGGACGAGCTCCAAGACTCGCAGGCGCAGGCCTGGCATTTTGATGAGCAGTCAGAATGGAGCGAGACTTAGAGTCTTAGGAAAAATAGTCCTTCCTAAAATGGATTTGTTTTCTTTCAGGGCCATAGGCAATAATCCCTACCGGCACTCCCACTTTCTCCTCTATAAGCTCAATATAATCTTTTAGCTCTTTGCTATAGTCTGCCGTCCTTTTTAAAGTCCTCTGTGAAAGGAGATAGGCTAGTGTAGATAGGAGTGGCCTTGGAGAGATCAAGCCCAGGATAGGCGCAATCATATTCTTTGCCCTCCACTTCGTAAGCATGGCAGACTTTTAGTTTATCAAGCCCGCTCAAAACATCAAGTTTAGTAAGCGCAATGAGGTAAGCCCGCTGGCCTTGACCGCGTACTTTAAGACCTGGAAGATCAAGCCAGCCGCAACGTCTTCTTCTGCCGGTCGTGGCGCCGAATTCGTGGCCAATTCTTTGAATCTCGTCTCCGATCGGCTCGCTAATTTCTGTCGGCATTGGCCCTTCACCGACTCTTGTGGTGTAGGCCTTGCAGATTCCAAGTCGCTCTTCGCACCTCTGAGCTGCCTGCGCCCGTGAAAACGCCTGCGACGCCTGTTGAAGAGCTTGTAACGTAAGGATAGGAGCCATAGTCAATGTCGAGAAGAACGCCTTGGGCGCCTTCGAAAAGAACTTTCTTGTTTTGCGCCTTGCACTTGTCTAGATAGCTAAAGCTATCACAGACAAAAGGGCGCAAGCTTTTTGCCAAGAGCAAAAAGCCTTTCCGTCTCTTCTTCTAGATTGGGGCGCCTCCATTTGATAATAGTCCTCAAAAGAGGGGCCTTTTTCTTCTAGGGAGACTGACAAGCTCTTTTTAGGACCTCCTTATCAAGCAGGTCTTTGATCTTTAGACCTCTGCGAGAAATTTTGTCTTCGTAAGCGGGCCCAATTCCCTTGCCTGTGGTGCCGATCTTTGTGGAACCTTTTCCCTCGCGAATTGAGTCCAGCAGTTTGTGATAAGAAGTGATCACTGTGGCGTTTAGGGCGATCTTCAAGCCATCAGGCGTGACCTTAACATGCTTTTTCACTTCTTTAAGCTCCTCCAGAAAGGCCTCGGGCTCAAAGACGACTCCATGAGCGATGACTGAAACACAATTTGTATGAAGGATTCCGGATGGGGCCTGGTGAAGAACAATTTTTTGGTCATCAAAGATTATGGTGTGGCCAGCGTTGTTGCCGCCCTGGAATCGGACGACAACGTCGGCTTTTTGGCCAAGGAGATCGGTGATCTTGCCCTTGCCCTCGTCGCCCCATTGGGCTCCGATAATAGCTAATGAATTCATTATTAGGCCTTTACCTCGTTAAGAAGGTTGTCATTTTTAAAGAACTCGACCATTTGATGAGCCGCCATTTCGCCCACGCGAAACTGAGCTTCCTCGGTGCTACCGCCAAGGTGAGGAGTCATGACAAGATTGTCGCAATCTCTTAGGTCTGATCCGTCTTCTAGCGGCTCGTTGGCGAAAACGTCAAAACCAGCGGCCTTTATTGTTCCTTCTTTTAAAGCGGAGGCGAGGTCAGATTCGTTGACGATCTTTCCTCTAGCAGCGTTCACAAGAATGGCGTCTTTTTTCATCTTCTTTAGAAGGTCAGCGTTTACGACTCCTTTAGTGGCGTCAAGAAGAGGCGTGTGAATTGAAACAATGTCTGATTTAGAAAATAAGCTCGTCCAAGTGTGTCGACTTTTTTCGCGTAATCGAACTCAGATTTCTCAACACCTGGATCAAAGAAAAGAACATTTGGCTCAAAGCCCTGAAGTCTTTTGCATAATATTTGGCCGATGCGGCCAAAGCCCATGATGCCGACTGTTTTCTTCCAAAGCTCATTGCCGGTGAATTTTGACTTTTCCCATTTGCCGTCTTTCATTGAAGAGTTGGCCTGGGGCGTATGACGAAGAACAGACATGATAAGCGCAAAAGCGTGCTCGGCGGCGGAGTTATTATTTGCGCCTGGAGTGTTGGAAACTTTAATTCCTTTTTCAGCGCAATAGGCCTTGTCGATATTGTCAGTGCCTTCGCCCGCTCTGATGATGTATTTAAGATTAGGCGCCTGGTCTATAAACTCCTTATCAGGCTTTGTGGCGCTTCTGATAACAAGACCGTTCGCCTTGGGAAGAAGCTCCTTGATTTGATCTTGAGAAAGCTTTGGCTCTGGATGAACATCAAGGGCGTCATTGGACTTGAGCTCTTCAAATACGCTCTGGTCCATTCCGTCACAAACAATAATAAAAGGCTTAGACATAGGATCTCCTTTCAGGGGAATAGTGTAGACAAACAGCTTCATCATAGGCCTATGTTTGCCAGAAATAAAACCCCTTAATGGCGCGATAGACATTAAAAAATCCTATACCAGTAATCACGGAATTAGAAAAAAGGGAGGCCCGAATTCACGGGCCTAGTTTGTGGTCATCCATCCATGGAAAGGTAAAATGTGGGAGGGCGGCTTCAAGCTATAGAACGTAGCTCGAGGTTGGCCCTGAGTGAGTCCAAAGTCGTTTGGAATTCACTTAACGTGGGCAGGTTCCCGAAGTGAGTATTGTCATTTGTGTTCATGGCGATGAAGTCATAAATCTCGATCGCCGTTGAGCTTTCTCTGTCTTTTTGGAAACATCTCCAATGAGTTTTTCCGGTGAGGCGATAGTTGTCGAAAACGCTCTTAATGACTTCTTCTTTCGTTTTCACTCCTACCCCTCGGACCTTTCCATTAGGTCCAATTTCCAGATACCAAACTTTGTAGTTGTTTCTCATGGAAGGGTGTTTGTTGGTTTCGACCGCGACTGCTAAAAACATTGCAAACCTCCTTGGTCTCTCGTTCAGCTGTAATTCATTTAGTTGCTGAATTTAAATGCGCGTCCTGCGTGTGTGTTTGTCCGGGCCTTTCTTCCGTCCATGGAAACATTTTTGACCCGGGCTTCAGGCTTCCTTGCCTTCCGTTGAAATGAGCATATCAAGCTGTGGAAGCGCATCGCGAGTATTTTCGGATTACAAATTCTTGCGCCCAAATGAGCAAATGTTAGAAAGCCAGTGTCAAAGCGCTTTTAGCGGGCGCGCGTTATTTGATAAATCTTAGAAATCGTTGAGATACGCTCTGTGACGCCTTCAAGGCCATTTTGAACCTCTGCCGCGCATGATAAGTTTTTTCCCCTTGAGAATTTTACTCTTTAGGCGCGCCCCTTACGGCCAATTTAAGTAATGAATATCACAGTTAATCTCATTTACAGCTAAGACCGACCTGGCTTAAACTGAACAAAACTAGACAGGCAATTCTTTCTAAGGGCAATCGCATTGGCGACTTCAAAAGCAGTTATTCTTTCATCTCTGAAAATGGCGACCGCGACATTTATGAGTCGAATTTTGGGGCTGGTAAGGGAACAAGTTCTCGCCTTTATGTTCGGCGCAAGCGGGATGACAGACGCTTTCTATGTCGCCTTTCGAATTCCCAATCTTTTGAGAGATCTCTTTGCTGAAGGCGCCTTCTCGGCGGCCTTTGTGCCGACCTTTATCGAGGCCAAGGGGGAAGATAAAGAGAGCGCCAGAAGGCTTCTATGGTCTTTGTTCATCGTGCTCATCATCGCGACTGGGACTCATCTCAGGGCTCACTATTTTTTTTGCTCCTGAAATCATCTCTGTCTTTGCCCCTAAGTTTAAATCTGATCCTGAAAAGTTCGCCATCACTGTGGGGCTCACTCGCATCATGGCGCCCTTTCTGACTTTTGTTTCTTTGGCCGCGCTTGTTTATGGGCGCATTGAATTCGCTCAAAGTCTTCTTTGTGCCGGCGCTTGGCTCCGGCCTTTTTTAACGTCTCCATGATTGCGTGCATGCTTGGGCTTCCAAGTGTGATGACGAGCTTGGGGTATCCCGCCATCTACGCTCTTGGCGCGGGCGTATTTATCGGCGGTCTTGTTCAGGCATTTATTCAAGTGCCGCTTATTATTAAGCATCACGTTTTCTCCAACCCGTTTGAAAAACGGGCTTCATAAAAAAACAAAGAAAGTCATTAAGCTTTTGGGCCCTGGACTTATCGGCTTTGCCGCGACGCAGGCAAATCTCATTGTGAACACTATTCTTGCCACAGGCACGGTCGTGGGAGCCGTCTCCTGGCTTAGCTATGCCTTTCGCCTTTTTCAATTGCCGGTGGGCATTCTTGAGCGTGTCCATTGGAAACGCCAATCTGGTTCATTTTTCAAACGCGTGGAAGGAAGGGAGAGAAGGAGCAGGGCCAAGGAGCTTTTAAAGAGCAGCTATCTTTCCTCATGGGTGGTGATTTTGCCCGCGATGATTTGCGCTGTTCTTTTTTCTAAAGGAAATCGTTCACCTTATTTTTGAAAGAGGAAGGTTTGATTCCTTCTCCACACTTATGACCTCAAAGGCCCTTGTTTGGTACGCGATTGGGCTTCCGTTTTATGGTATTTATAAGATCTTTGTGCCGGCCTTCTACACGATCGACCGCCAAAGGGTTCCTGTTTATTGTTCGGTCTTTTCTGTGGCTTTTAATATTGTTTTTTGCGTCGCTCTCACTCCCATTTATGGCTTTGAGACCCTGGCCTTCGGCACGACGCTTTCCATGCTTCTCAACTCTTCGGCCCAGACGTGGATTATGAAAAAAGACCTTAAGCATCGGTCTTAATGACTTTTTAAGTTTGAGACTTGCCAAGATTATTCCTTGGCCGCCCTCATCGTCTGCGGGAATTTTGTGGGCCTAAAGCCTTACGCCCCGCTATTTTATAAGCTGCACTTTGTCGCAAAATGCCTTTATCTCGGCGTCTCTTTCTCGCTGGTTTTTGCTCTTTACGCATTGTTTCTCTTTGTCTTTTGGCGAAAGAAGCGTTGTGTTGAAAGTTATATCGAAGATGCGTCAAAGATTCGGGAAAAGCTAAGTTTTCGCCAATTAACCCCCAAATATTCTTGTAGTATCGCTTTTGAATGATGTAGACTGATGGGGAATTTAATCTAAAAAGGACACCGTATTATGCGTACAGACTTTAACACGCTAGTTGCCTTGGCGACTCATACTATCAATCACTTAAAGCAAGATGATTTGATTGAGTATGCTGCTGATAAAAGGGCCGACGTCATCGACGCTCTCGCGACAGAGCTGGGTGTGAGCTTTTCCACTGATGAGGACATTAGAGAGCAGGCCATCGAAGAAGTGGAAGAGAAGTTTGGTCTAGACGAAGTGACTGAAGACATCACTGAGACTGAAATGTTCAACCACGCAAGAAAAGAAATCATCAAAAGCTTCCAAGGCGAGAATATCGGAGGACTTTACATGGTCGAGTCTCTTCACAATATCGCTCAGAGAGTTAAGGACTTTGTTCTTACATGTGATCTAGTAGAAGAGGTCTACGCTTCTGATGACGAGCTTATCGAGTTCCTTGTTACTAGCATTCGAAAGTTCAATCCAAAGGCTCATCAAGTCCAAAGCATGGGCTAAAGACCGGCCCCTGGGCCGGAGCGCCTAGGGGACAACCTCCCAAAATTACTCATCATTCTCTAACAAATTCAAACACTTATTACCGTTAAGTATTTTAGGCAATCTTCCGACAAGATATTGAAGGGAAATTTGTCCCTATCAAAGCGTTTTGTTTAGAGTGCCGATTTTTGGCGCTTATTAAAAGCGAAATGAAATTTAACTCATAGGTGAGTAATTATGGTTAAGGGAATTCAATTATTAGTGTCAGTAGGTCTGACTATCATGCTTTTCGCTGGAAATGCTTAGCTCGCGGCATCTACAACACGCTTATCTCTTGGGTAATTGCCTTGGCGGAGACTATCGATAGTGGAACGTTGAGTATGACAGGCCAGCAAAATGGAACCGACCACTAAGATAAACATGTTACGTCTGTTGGAAGGTTGCCGTCGACATGACTGTTAGCCAGCATTAAGCATGTCCTTCACTGGTGAACTCGCTGTTTTCCGTGGGCGGTTGGAAAGAGCATTGCGGCGACTGCAGAGACGGACGACGACATAATTGAGATGCCACCGGAGGAAGCTATGAGATTAATGCCGGGAAAGTTAGCTTTGACATCTGGAAGGCCATCTGCGGCGAAGACGGATGTAAAATGTATTCTTAGAGATGCGCAATATGCGGTGGCATCAAGTGGCGGTCATCTGGACCAGGTGATGGAACAACAGGTTCAACAGGCAGCTACTGGCTCAACTGGAGCGAACGGCAATGGCAGCGTTGTTATAAGCGGCGGCGGTAGAATCAACCTTCCTGACAGCTGCTTCAATATTTGGGGCAATGTAAAAAAGAAATGTAGAATCAAATACGGTGTTGATAAGCACGGAAACCCCGTTGGCGGTGGTGTTATTGTTCGCGGCGGAGTAAATACCGGAAATGGCCCGAGTGGCAATAGAACTTATAATGTCGGTGGCGTTATTTTTAGCTGCGCCTACACTGTTTCATATGAATGATTGCATTGGAGACGACGCAAATATTATCGTTCTCAAACAAGCGATAGCTTTCACTGCACAACAGGAAACTGCGCCAGCGCTGGAAAGAGAAGCGGAGTTTATGGAACTCTCAGCGGCATCGCAGAAATCGCCGGATCGGTTCTTCCACCAGTCATGGGCTATCTTGGAGTAAAAGCGGGAGCTGACGCTTACCTTGGAGCAAACCAAGCGTGGGCAGGAGCTGCCGCGACTGGCTTTGAGCAATGTCAATTGATGCAAACGAATTATATTCAATCATACTATAATGATGTGCAGGCTCAGAGAAACTACGTCTCTGGCAACGGGCTTCCAGACCGCGAGTTTGGGGGCAATATGAACACCCCTGGCTGTAATGGCTATCAGCTGGGCGGCTTCGCAGGCGGCATGGGCTTTATGGGCAACGGCATGGGAGGCTTCGGCAATCCATGGCTAGGGGCTGGTTATACCCCAGGCTTTATGGGCGGCATGGCCGGTCCTTACGGCATGTATAATCCATACGGCGGAGTTGGCGGCATGGGCGGAATGTATTGGTGTCGGCGGTATGGGCGGCATGTACCCTGGTATGGGCGGCATGGGCGGAATGTACCCTGGCATGGGCGGCGGTATGGGCGGCATGGGCGGCATGTACCCTGGAATGGGCGGCATGGGCGGGAGCATGTACCCTGGAATGGGCGGCATGGGCGGAATGTACCCTGGCATGGGCGGCATGAACCCTGGTCTTGGAATCAATTTAGGTCTTGGCACTATGATGCCAGGAAATGGCCCAGGCATGGGCGGCATGTACCCAGGCATGGGCGGCATGGGCAATGGAGGAATAATGTGTATTCAAGCTCCTTGCCCAGGCGGCGGCATGGGCAATGGGCGGAACTATGCCAGGCGGTATGGGAATGTATCCTGGACCAGCTGGCGGTTTTGGCGGCGGAATAGGAATTGGAATGAACGGCGGTATGTACGGCAACCCTTATGGCGGCGGCGCAGGCGGCATGGGCATGAGTCCATGGGGCAATGGCGCAGGATCATACTGGAACGGATCTGGCGGCTGGGGCGCTGGCGGCGGAGCTAGCTGGGGCAATATCCAGCAAAGTTATGCGCAAAACAACCAGGCCTATATGCAAGACTCTTACTTGCAGCAAGCAGGCCTGCAGGGGGCCTATCAAAACTCGGCCCGAAACCTTTGGTCTAATGGCTATCAAGGCTATGGACAAGGCGGCTATGGAATGAACTATGGTTATGCTCCTTATAGCCCAAGCAATATGGGACTATGCTTGAGCGCTGGATGGGGCTTTGGCTTTTAATTTTAAAAAGATAAACTGAGAATAAAAAGAAAAGGGAGCGAGAATGCTCCCTTTTTTATTTGTTATGGATCAGTGTTTTGATTTCGTGCTGAAAGAGAACTTCGATCTTTCCATCAACAATGCCTTGAACGATGCCTGGACCAAACTTCTTATGGTCAATAAAGTCTCCCACGTGAAACTCGTTTTTGATGCTATAAGAAAGCGGCTTTCCCTGGGCCTTGCCAAATTCTTCAGTCCAAAGCTCATTGACTGACATAGATTTGGACTTCGCGCCAGGTATGCTTGATTTTCTTTTTACTTTTTTGGTTTTAGATGAAGGGTCTTTATAGGCGTGAGTTGCTTTGCATGTTCTGCATTCAACTTTACCAATAGTGGCCGAGTCCTTCATTGAGACTATTGTGTGCGACAAAGTCAGTTTACATTTGCCGCAATAAGAGAGCACTTCTTTTCCGGCCGCGTACTTGGACATAGATTTCCTTTTTGGTTATAAATTAGGACGGGTTAAAACTAAATTATTTTAGCGAATAAATAGGGATGCGTAAAGAATGACTGCCAGATGAGATAAAAATGTCCGACCTCTTAAGTAAGGCAAATGCCTTGCCTCGAAGTCCTGGCTGCTATCTTATGAAGGACGGCGCTGGCACTATTCTTTATGTGGGAAAGGCGAAAAGCCTCAAAAATCGTGTGCAGAGCTATTTCAATGGTTCGGCAAAGTCCGCCAAGACGCGCATTCTTGTTTCAAAAGTTCGAGACTTTGATTTTATCCTCACCAATTCTGAGGCGGAGTCTTATGTTCTAGAAAATAATCTTATCAAGGACAATCGTCCCAAATACAATATCCGCTTAAAGGACGATAAATCTTATCCGTATGTGAAAGTGGACAAAGCGCACGCTTTTCCCAAGCTTCAGTACGCGAGAAGGCCCAAGCGAAAAGCGGGCGTTGAGCTTTACGGGCCTTATCCTTCGGGCTCGAACATTTCTTCAGTCATGAGAGTGATTGCTAAGGCGTTTAATCTTAGAGACTGTTCTGATTGGGACTTTGCCTCGAGGAAAACTCCCTGCATCCTTTACCAGATGGGCCATTGTAGCGCGCCTTGTGTGGATCATATTAGCAAGCATGAATACGCAGAGGACCTAGAGAACGCGCTTAAAGCTTTTGAAAGGGAGGCCGGCAGGCAAAAGAGGCCGTGAAGATTTTGGAGGCGCAAATGCTTAAATCCGCTGAGGAAGAAAACTTTGAGAGAGCGGCGATGATCCGCGACGCCCTTGAGGAGTTAAGGCCTTTTCTCGAGCACTCCTTCAACCAAAAAGTGGAGTTCCTAGACGAGAAGAACGTGGACGTTTTCTCTTTCTATAAGGGAGACAAGGAGCTCGACGTTAGTCTTTATATGATTCGCCAGGGAAGCCTTTTGGGTCATAAGTCCTTTCACTTCTCTATTGATGATCTTCTCGATGAAATTTCTGAAGAGCTTATTATCTTTATGCTCCAATACTATGGACAATCGGACGAGCCCATTCCTGAAATGATTGTCGCAGACCTCTCAAAAAACAGACGGAAAACTTCGAAGAGGCGCTCGAGAAAACCGTGGGCGAAGGGTCGCGCTTTAGAGTCGCCGCCGGAGGCAGAAAGTATAAGAGCCTGGTGGACGCCGCCAGAAATCACGCCGAAGAAACTCAAAGAATAAGAATAAAAAATCAAGAAAGCGAATTCACCGGCCTTAATAAATTGAAAGGACTTGCTCTCCATGAAGGAGCGGCCTCGAGTCATTGAATGCTATGACATCGCCATTTGGCAGGGAAAATCTCCGACCGCCTCCCAAGTGGTCTTTCACGACGGAAAGGCGGACAAAAAGTCGTATCGATATTACCATCTTGAAGAACTCCCAGAAGGCAATAACGACTTTGCGATGATGAAAGAGGTCTTTACCAGGAGGCTCAAACGCCGCCCTTGGCCTGATGTTTTTATTGTGGACGGAGGCGTTGCTCAGGTGAATACTGTCGAAAAGTCCTCGCCGAATTTGATTGCGACGTTCCTGTGGCCGGCATCGCAAAATCTCGCGATTTGAAATCGGGCTTTAAAAGCAATAAGGTCGAGCGCTCCGAGGAAAGGTTGGTCATTCCCAACCGCTCAAACCCCTATATTCTTTCCAAATGTCCTTCGCTTTTTAGAATCATTGTGCAAATGCGGGACGAGGCGCACCGCTTTAGCCGTAAGCTTCATCACAAAGCGGAGAAAAAGCGGGTATTTAAATCATGGATTGATGATGTTCATGGCATAGGCGAGAAGACCAAGCAGGAAATCCTTAGAAGCCTTACCACGTCCTAAGACGAGCTTGCTAAAATGAATGTTAAAGAGATTGCGGATCTTCTTGGGATTCAGGTCCGCCACGCAAAAGCTATTTATGAACATTTGCGTGGCCTTGATGGAAAATAGCTGGCCTAGTTTAAGGACGTGGATTGTTTTTCTATTTCCAGAACCGCATTCAATGCATCGAGCAGTCTCTTGCACAAGCAGGTTCTTATAGTCAGGCATATGGCTAAGCAAGAGCTTTGAGCCGCATACTTTGCATTCGCCAATGGTCTTTTTGACCTGATCAGCTCCGCCCCAATATTCTTCGAATTTTTCAAATTTAAAATCTATTTCCTTGGCCATTTTTCCTCCTAACTGGGTATACCTACTTTTCGGAGCTCAGCTAAAACGCTTTAAGAAATTAAGGAATCCTTCAGACTAGGAAAATTGTTTCCGATTTGATAGAAGAACTCATGAAGTCACCTCACCAAAACCCCTCGCAAAGCAGCTCTAAGATCCTTGGAAAACAACACGAATTTAAAAAATTATGGTGTCGCTTTGCGGCAATTGCGCGGATTCAATCAGAGCGTTCCTCAGAGCTACTCCCTAGGCCTGTCTGGAGCTTCATGGAGCTATGCTATTGAGGAAAGCTTGGAACCTGAAATTCCTGAGCAGGCAACTCGGGCGAAGAAAGATAATGTGGTGGAGAATTCTCCGGAGCAAGAGGCCAGCAAGCGACCACAAAGCGTTACAGAAAAGACGAAGGTTCTGGACTCTTTGCAAGATTTTGCTCGCAAACAGCTCTCTAAGAGCGAAAAAGACGCCATAAACTTCCCTGGTGGAGAAATCAGGAAAAAGGAAATAGGCCTAGAGTTTCTAAGCGACTTCGCTCCCACTGCCAGAGAACTGGATGAAGTTAAAAAGCTTAGTTCTAATCATTCGGCTGATTTTTTTCACTTAAAATATTCCCTTAATCCTAAGGCCCCTCTTAAGGCCATCTTCGTCGCCGAATGCTCGGAAGAGCTCAATGATCTTGAAGGAAAAGAACTTGGGCTAGAGGCCTTTTTTGAGTCGTCTGCGGCCCAGTTGTTCGATCGCATGATGCGCGCGATGAAGCTTGGAGAGGGGGAGGCCCTCGTAAGCTCTTGCTTTGTTCTCAAAGACGGCGAGCGAGTTTCTTTTGAGCAGCCGCTTGTGGAAGAGATTCTGCACTTCAGACCAAAGATCGTGGTTTCCCTAGGTGGGGCGACCACTTCTCGTTTGCTAGGAGCAAACCAGCGACTGCAGAATTGCCACGGTCAATTCTATGAAAAGGAAGTCACTGGGGGAGATCAGACGCATTCTTTTGAAGTCATGCCCCTCTTCTCTCCCGCCTTTTTAGTCGAGGCGCCCAAACTCTAAAAGGATTGCGTGGGAAGACATGCAAAAGGCCATGGCCAAGTTGGGCCTAAATTAGAAATTCCATAGTTGAACTTTGCGCATTAAACCTTTAAAATCTTAGTAGAATTATAAGAATTCCAAGGAGAGGAATTTGTTAAAACTAGGATTGGCCTTTTTCGCCCTCACGCTTGTCGCTCAAGCAGCTTCCCCGGCGAGAAAATACGCTTCAGACTATCAAGAGCCTAAAATCAGGGTCTTAATTTCGGCCAAACAGAAGAAGCTTTCCATTACTGGCACCGACTTGACCAAACGAATTGGAGGCTCTGGCAAAGAGAAGAAGTACAAGGGAAGGCATAGCCTTCACTTTAACTGCCTTCCTTTAAAGAAGTACTCGCGCTTTAATGGCGCCTTTGTTGCTCGCAAGCATCAGCTCCTCGACAGGACTTTTAGGAGTCGGCTCGGGTAAATATCGAGGCTCTCTTCTTTTGGTGGCGCCTCCCGCCGCAAATGGCTGCGATATTGTCAATGAAGTTGGAATTGAGACTTATATAGGGTCTGTCCTTTCAAAAGAAATGAGCCCGACGCTGGCCTCTTGAGGCCTTGAAGGCCCAAGCTGTGGCCGCCAGATCTTATGCTCTTTATAAAATCAAGGAAAGACAGGGCAAGAAGGGCTACTACGATTTAGAGAACTCAGAACGACACCAAGTGAATGGAGACTTTTTTGACGTGACTGTGAAAACTTCACGCGCCCAAAGGGAGACAGAGGGAGAGGTCCTTTCTCTGAACAACGGAAAAATTTCTCCGATTTTCTTTCATTCTAAGTGCGGCGGAAAAACGAGAAGACCAGACCAAGTGTGGAGCCATAGTGTTGAGGGCTACACCAACGTGGACTGCCCTTATTGCCATAAGCATGGCCCAAAAGATTGGAAGGCAGTGCTGCCAAAGAAGAATTTTTATTCCGCGGTGGACAAAGCTCTTTCTAATTACCAGAGCGATAAGCTTGATAGAGGCGTGGCCGCTTTTAAGGTGGCGCCCGCTAAATTTTTCGGACGCTCGAATGAGGGTCTATGACGATGATCGCTTGGTGGTTTTAAAGAAATCAAGAATTCGCTCCACCCTTGGCCGTAAATACACCCGCAGCAACTCTTTTTCTGTGATCGCTAAAGGGGGAGAGGTCATTCTTGAGGGAAAAGGTTTTGGTCACGGCGTTGGTCTTTGCCAATACGGGGCCTTAGAAATGGCAAAGCGAGGTCATAACTATAAACAAATTCTCAAGCATTATTTTCCCCGCTTTAAGTTAGAGAGATTGTATTAGAGAATTCGCTTCATATGATGAGAAAGTATTTTTTATTTGTCCTGCTGATTCTTGGGCCTCTAAAGGCCTTCAGCTTTGTGGTGCTCATCGATCCCGGTCATGGAGGAGACGAGCTTGGCGCAAAGAAGAGCGTTCGGGTCAAAAGAGGCGATAAGGTCGTCACTCAGATGGTCTATGAAAAAGACCTGACTTTGAGCTTGGCAAAGAAAGTGAAAGAAAAACTAGACCCTTATTACACAACTTATTTGACCCGCAGTTTCGATCGGCATGTTGATCTGAATGAAAGGGCCGAAATGGCCGAGGCCGTCAAGGCCGACCTGTTTATATCTATTCACTTTAACTCGTCCACCGAGGAATCTTCCCATGGATTTGAGACTTATTATCTCGACAACCATGAAGACGCCGCCGTAAAGAAAGTGGAAAATATTGAAAATGAATATCTTAAAGGCGCCGAAAAGGTCGTGAATCAAATTTTAATCGACCTCGTCATTCAAAAGACGGTCTCGTCTTCAAGAAAACTCGCAAGTTTAGTTCACACCAAGGTTCAGGAGAAAGTCTCCGTGCCATTCCGCATGCGCGACAGAGGCATTAAGCCCGGGCTCTTTTATGTTTTGGCATTGTCCAAAAGACCTGGAATTTTAATTGAGGCCGGATTTATGTCGAACGACAAGGAAATTTGGAAGCTTAGGAGGGGCAAATTTTTGCGCGCCTATGCGGACGCGATTGCTCGAGGGACAAGAGAGTTCTTCAGAGGACGCGTTCAAAAAGAGCTTCCTTTATTCTAAGTTTTAGTCCCTTTTTAAAAATTTCGGTGAAAAAAAAAGAATGCGCAAGACTGAGAGGGTCTTGCGCAATCGAGAGAGAGGGAGAGAGTTACTTTGACACGAATTTCGTATCGCTGTGGAGCCAACTTAGCATACTGGCACGCCGGGTCAACGGACATGGTAGGCAATTGTAACTTTTACACGAGCCGAAAGTCTTGCCCGCTATATATCAAAAGCTAAAGGCCTTAAAATGGTCTTAATAGGACTATTATGCCAAAAGAAATATGCCAAAGATAAAGCTCAAGAAACTTTTCAGGTCTGACACGTCCATCTTTGCTTTGACCACGGGCCTGAAGTTTGCGGGAATTTTCATTCTGGTTTCCGCTCTCATCGGCTACTGCCTGTGGATTATCTTGGCCTTGGACAATGTCTTTTTTGAATCTCAGGGCTTTCTAGCGGCCAAGACCTTTAGGGAGGCCTACTACGATGCTGTGCTAAAAAGCGCAAGCGACATGGTCCCTTATCTCGTTCTTTTTATTATATGCCTTTTTTTTGCGGGGGTTTTTATCTCTAAAATCCTCATTAGGCCTTTTGCGGTCATCTCAAATTACTGCGAAAGAAGGCTTGAGGGTGAAGAGGAAAGCTATGAGCCCGATAGCTTCTCTGATTACAAACTTCTTACGCGCTTTTCAGACTTTTTCTTTCAGTACCTTGAAGATTCAACTAAAAAGAAAAAGCTTCTTTCAAACTCAATTCCGCCTCAATTTATGGGAATCCACAGACCTGTCTTTGAAAGGGCGTTTTTCTTCCATTTTTTCTTGCTGACTTTGGCGATCGCTCTGGTCGCAGTGACAATGCTCAATATGGCGTCGCATATCTCAGGGAGGACATGGTGGACCTTGCGGTCAAGACTATTAAGATTCACGGCTTCGCCACTAGCCACTTTTTCCAAAGCCAGGCCGCGATTTTTGAGTCCATAAGTGTCTTGGCCACATTCACGATCATTATTTCTTATGTGACGCTTTCCTTTCACCTGTATGGAAAAGTATCAGGGGCCATTTTTGGCTATTTTTCGACTATGAGGTCCTTTATGAAGGGGGACTTCAAGGCCCGGGTCAGGCTTCTCGGCTACAACCATATAAGGCCCCATGGCCTCGTGTTTAATCGCTATCTTAAATTTATTGCGGCAAAAATCTCAAGTGAAGAAAAGTCTGGGAATAAATGAGGTGATCGTTTAAAATTTTTAACAATATCAATTAAATACAAATTTTAACTACTATCAAAAAAGGACATTATGAAAGCTTACGTTAAAAAAATCGCGTTTCTGGCCTTGAGCTCTTTGGCCCTGTCTTGCACCGTCAATGAAAGCCAACTTAAAGAGACGCTTAAAAACAACCCCGATATTCTTACTGAAGCGATCAAGGCCAACCCAAGCGAGTTCATCAACGCTTTAAACGAGGCCGTTAAGGTCGCTCGTAGCGACATGGAGAAGAAGAAGGCGCAAGAAGAGGCCAAGCAAATGGAGACCTACTTTGATGAGCCTCTGAAGCCTGAAATTAGAGAAGATGAAATGATCAGAGGAACAAAAGGAGCTCCTCTCACTCTTGTTGAGTATTCCGACTTTGAGTGTCCATACTGTAACCGTGGCTATCAAACTGTTCAGGAGCTTTTGAAAAAGTATGACGGTAAAATTCAGTTTATTTATAAGCATCTTCCTCTTAGCTTTCACCCGCACGCCATGCCTGCCGCGAAGTATTATGAAGCTATCAGGCTTCAAAGTGAAAAAAAGGCCGCCGAATTCCATGATAAAATTTTTGAAAATCAGCAAAAGCTTAAAAAGGGCGAGGCCTTTCTTAAGGCGACCGCCAAAGAAGTTGGCGCTGACATGAAGAAGCTTGAGAAAGATCTTGACTCAAAAGAGGTCGCTCAAAGAATCAAAGAGGACCAGGCCGAGGCCGCCAAGTATGGCTTTCAAGGGACGCCAGGATTTCTTATTAATGGCATTCCTGTTAAAGGCGCCTTCCCGACTTCTCACTTTGTTGACCTTATCAACAAGCTTGAAGAGAAGGGCAAGGTCAAACTTTAGACCTTAAAGAACACTTAAGAACCCCATCTGCAAAGGCTCGCCAAAGGCGGGCCTTTTTTTGTTTTTAGGCCTTTTTTTCCTTTTCGGCGGCTAGCCTCAATTTTAAGCTCTGGCAAGCCCTTTGAGAGCCATTTTCGGCCATTTAAAGAAAAAAGTATTTTTTTAAAAAAAAGCTATTTTTTCATAAAAAAAATTTGCCATTATAAAAATAGTAAGCAAACATTTCTCTATAGTATTATTAACACTGACATTTGGAGATTCGTATGAACAGAAAAGAGTTAGTAGAAGCCATCTTGAAATCAAAAGAACTTAACCACCTTACTAAGAAAGACGCTGACGCTTTCATCAACAACATGCTTGATACCATCAAGAAGTCTGTTAAGAAAGGTAACGATGTTTCTCTAGTTGGATTCGGAACTTTCACAAAAGTTAAGAGATCAGCTAGAACTGGCGTTAACCCTGCGACTGGTGAGAAGATCAAAATCAAAGCTAAGACTCTTCCTAAGTTCCGTCCAGGTAAAGCTTGGAAAGACATGTTCTAATAGCTTTTTAAAGCTTTTAAACATAAAAGAGGGGAAGCTAGCGCTTCCCCTTTTTTATTTCTCTTAACCTTCAAGGTATTTTCATGTCACTTGTTCCTATAGACCACCACGTAAAAATTTTGACTGGCTCTCTTTTCTTTATGACCGCCCTCACGATTGTCACTCTTTTATCATGTTTAGAAGGAGAGTAAAAGCGTTAAAAGCGGGGGAGATTAGAGGTCCGGCAGTTTGCGACCTATGAGACAGAAGGTCAAATGCCGGCCATGTTCTTCAAGGTTCTCGGCACTATAAGAACTTATTTGAGATGCCAGTGCTCTTTTATGTGGCCGCCCTTTTGGCCATGGTGACTCAAACTCAGCAATTATGCGACCTCCCTTCTCAGCGGTTTATTTTGCGCCTTTAGAGCGCTGGCACGCTTTCATCCATCTAGGATCAAATAACATCATCTTAAGAATGAGAGTTTTTGGACTGAGTCTAATCGTTGTGATGGCTCTATGGATCGTGGTATGCTCGAGCATTTTACTAAAGTAGGCAAAACTTACCGGGTCGAAGACGTAAAACTTGGCCATGTGTCAAAAACGTGACGTCTTTAAGGCAAAAACCAAGGATTATTTTGCCGAATCGGCAGGATGTACTTGATATCAAAATTTTTGGCAGCTATAATTTTGACATGGCGACAGGAAGTCGTTCGAAATCTGAAAGGAGTTTAGGTCAATGGCAGAAGAAGAGAAGGAATCAGTAGCTCAAGCGGATTCCTCCGAAAAATCCACCAGCCGTAAAAACCCTCTAGTGGCATTATTACTGATACTGAACGCTGTGGCGCTCGGCCTTGTCGCGTTTTATCAATATCAGTTCATGCAGATGGAGGCGAAACGCCCTGATCTTTCAGAACTATTAAAGCAAGCTAACGCGTCCAAAGAGGATCCTTTGGTCTCGGAAGATAGGCCTTTGGAAAACATTTCACGCGAGTCTCTTATTAACCTCGAGACCTTCACCGTGAATTTGGCCCAAGGAGACGGACCAAGAAGGTATGTCAGGCTCAATGCTGTGTTGAAGCTCAGCGAAGACTCTGAGATCGCTGAAGTCGAGGCGAGAAAGCCGCAGATTAGAGACACTATTATCGGCATCTTGAACTCGAAGCGGCCTGAGGACATTCTCAAAAGGGACGGCAAGCTTTATTTAAAGGAACAGATCAAGTCCGCGATCAATTCCTTTTTAATCGACGGAAAAGTCGTAGACATTTTTTATGTTGGATTCCAAATAAACTAATTTGGACTTTAACCAGCGTGAAAGCAGGAAGCTTTCACCATAGATAGCCCAGGAGGGGATTAAGATGGCCCAAGTATTAAGTCAAGACGAAGTAGACGCGCTCTTAAGCGCCGTAAATGAAGACGGTGAGGGAGAGGTCGAGTCTGGGTTCGACGAGGACTATGAGGACGAGGAGTCGTCCGATAATATCCAGCCTTATGACCTGACCAACCAAGACAGGGTCATCCGTGGCAGAATGCCCATATTGGAAATCATCTACGAAAGGTTTATCCGCTCGTTTAGAGTCTCGCTTTCAAACTCGCTTAGAAAAATCTCTACCATCTCAATGATCTCGACAGATCTTTTGAAGTTTGGCGAATTTGTCAACACGCTTCCAATTCCTAGTTGCATGTCCATCATGCGCTTTAACGAGCTCAGAGGACCGGCGCTTCTCGTATTTGAGTCAAAGCTTGCTTACGCGATCATTGACTCTTATTTTGGCGGCACTGACAGGCCATTCACAAAAATCGAAGGCAAAGAATTCACATCAATTGAGCTCTCTTTCATGAAAAGAGTCATGGACATGGCGATCGGAGATCTCGAAGAGGCCTGGGCCCCTGTTCATAAAATCGACGCTCAATACATGAGAACAGAAATCAACCCGCAATTTGTCGGCGTTGTTCCGCCATCAGACGTTATTATCACCACGACCTTCGAAGTTGAGTTTGAGTCAGCGTCTGGAACGATTATGGTGGTGATTCCTTACTCAACAATCGAGCCAATCAAGCAGAAACTAAGCTCCAGCTATCAATCAGAGAACGACGTTGTGGACAGTCTCTGGACTCAGTCCATGCACGATCATGTTCAGGGAGCGACTGCTCAAGCGGTCGTTAAGCTAGGGGACACTGAGATGACCGTGGGAGACCTTGTGGGGCTTCAAGAGGGGGACATTATTCCTCTTCACCAAGAAGTCTCTGGAGAGCTCGCTGTGGAAATAGAGGGGACCAAAAAGCTTTACTGCCTGGCGGGCGAGTATAAAGGCAATAGGGCCGTTCAAATCACTAAAAGACTAAAAGATTAAGCATACAAAGCATCTAAAAAGGGCAAAACATGGAAGACAACAACAACATTGAGAATCAAGAGGCGATGAACCAGGACCAAAAAGACGCCATCGCTCAATTGGCCGACCAGATTAAGACTGGAGATGACGCTCTTAATAAGCTCAAGGTGCAAAACCTGGACTTTATTTTGGACATCCCTCTTAAAGTAAGCGTAGAGCTTGGGAGGGCCCAAGTTGTGATCAAGGACCTTCTTCAACTAGGTCAGGGCTCAGTTCTTGAATTAGACAAGCTCGCGGGCGAGCCCCTAGAAGTGCTTGTGAACGGAAAGCTTGTGGCCAGAGGCGAGGTCGTCGTTGTGAACGAGAAATTTGGCATTAGGCTTACTGACATCATCAGTCCACTTGAAAGAATTGAGACGCTTAAATAGAAAAACAAACAATTCACAAAAAAGAGATCACGAAGGAATCGTATGAAACTTTTTAAGACCTTTACCTTAATAGCTTCACTTTTAATGGGAGTCGCTCAAGCTTCCGTGGAGATTCAATCTATGGATTTTGACGCCAGCAAAGAACAGGGAAGTCTTACGGTGAGCTACAAAGGGACCCTGAAGGACTACCCTGAGCTAAGAGTGTCTGGCTCCACCATCCAAGTCGTGATTCCTGACTCTAAAATCAAAAGAGAAATTTCAAAAAAAGTCTCTTTTGCCACTTCCGGCAGAGACACTGAGCTAAATGTCTCCAACTTCGCAGGAAATAGCTCAAGGCTAAAGGCCGAATTTTCCTTTCACCATGAATGACAAGGCCGACAAGGTCTCGCTCATGATTAAGGAAGGGAAAATCGAGCTTAACTTTCCAAGAGTGGCGCTGAAGAAGGCACCAAAGGCCAAAAAACCCGCTCCTTCAGTCGCAAAGGCGCCGGCAAAAAGGCTTCCGCGAAAAGTCAAAAAGGCGATTATCTAAATGAAGATTATTTGAACTCTCTTATAAAGATGGACTCCAGGCCAAAGAGGAAGGTGGAGCTTAGGAAAGTGATCAAGGCCAAGGTGGACTCGGACAAAGTCAAAACGACACTGGCGGCGACAGATCGGTCAGCGCCACCAAGTCCTCCAAATCATCGTTTTCACTGCTTGAGTACGGTGGCAAGTTTGTTGCATTTTTGGCGGTGACGCTCCTGTTGTTCTACGGAATTGTGACACTGATGAAGAAGGGATTTATCAAAAAAGGCAAACTAGGATTTTTAAACAAAACGGACCAGATTCAGGTCGTCTCTCAGACCTATATCGCTCCTAAAAAAAGCCTTATGATGGTCAAGGCCCATAACCAAGTCTTTCTTGTAAGCAACACCGAAGCGGGCATCCATCCCATTTCTGAAATAAGAGACGTTGCTGGGTACTTGAAAGAGGGCGAGCGCAAAATCGCAGGAGACAACTTTGACGACAACCTTAACGTCGCTGAGATAAGCAAAGAGTCGATGGACAAGGTGAAGCTTAAAGAGGACATCACACAGTCAAACAAGCAGTCCTCTCTTTCGGACTATATGAAAATGAAAGACAAAGTTAAGTTCTCTGACCAAATTAGAAAGAAGGCGAAAAGCTTAAAGCCCCTTCAATAAAATAAAGGACCTATTAATGAGTAATTGCTTAGGAAGAGCGATTCGCATTTTGAAACTGTTGTTGCCGGCGCTTTTGTTCGTCGGCCCTTCAGCTTTTGCGCAAACTAGCGCTGTGAATCTGCCAGGACTGAGTGTTAATTTTGGGCAAGGAACCGATCTCGTGGACACCATGCAGGTCGTGATTCTTTTTACCCTTTTGACCCTCGCCCCGGCCTTTATTATTCTCACGACATCTTTTACGAGAATCATTGTCGTCCTCTCTTTTATGAGACAGGCGATCGGAACACAAAGCATGCCTCCAAACCAGCTTTTGGTGGGCTTTGCTCTTTTCCTTTCTGGCTTTGTGATGATGCCGACTGGAAAAGCGATCTACAATAACTCCGTTGAGCCATATATGAACAAGCAAATCACGACCACTCAGGCCCTGACGGGAATTGAAGGGGAGCTTAGAGGCTTTATGACGTCTCAAGTAAGAAAGGCGGACATTGGGCTTTTTTACGAAGTGACAGGAGAGCCGGCGCCGCAGACAGTGGACGACGTGCCTCTTCACTACCTCATTCCAGCATTTATCATCTCTGAGCTTAAGACCGCTTTTCAGATCGGCTTTCTGCTTTATATTCCCTTTCTCATTTTGGACATGGTGGTCGCCTCTGTCCTTATGGCGATGGGGATGATGATGCTTCCTCCTGTCATTATATCAATGCCGTTTAAACTTTTACTCTTTGTTCTCGTGGACGGATGGCAGTTAGTAACTGGCTCCATTCTGCGGTCATTCAATTAGGAGAATATATGAACAATGATTTTGTCATTGAAGTCACTAACCAAGCTGTCAAGGTCACGCTTAATGCTTGCGGCCCCCATGCTTCTTGGGGCGTTGGTTGTGGGTATTCTCGTTTCATTGTTTCAAGCGGTGACCCAAATCAACGAGCAAACGCTTTCTTTTATTCCAAAGATCGTTGTCATTGTTTTCGCTCTTGTCATTTTAAGTCCTTGGATGATGGAGACGATCACTTCATTCACTCATGACCTTTACGCGAACATTCCCGCGGTGGTGATGCATAGATGATTAACGTAAGCGTTGTTGACTACGCCGTTCTTATCGCCTTTTGGCTGTCTTTTTCAAGATGGGCGGCGATCCTCGTTCAACTTCCGCTTTTTGACAACACGAGCGTTCCAAACCTCGTCAAAGTCCTTATGTCTCTTGTCATCTCTTACGCTTTTTTTCCTGTAGTGAAGGGAACGCTTGGTTCAAGAAGTCGTCAACGTGGGCGTGGACAAGTTTTGGTGGCTCACCATTTTTCACACTGTTGTGGGCCTTATCACGGGCTACCTGGTCAAAGTCATTATGAATCTTATTTGTCGCTTCCGGCTCGCTTATGACCCAACAAATCGGCTTCGCTTCCGTGAGCTACTTCGATCCGACGGCCGATCAGAAAACCGGCCCTTTTGAGAAGATGATCCAGTGGACGGTCCTTATCATGATTCTCACCACGGGGGCCCTGATCCCGATGTTTAAAGGGGTGCTTAACTCGTTTTTTCAGCGTGACAATGGAAAATATCGGGAACTTCGCGAATATCCATATCTTTTATCAAGACTTTTTTAAGGGCGTTTTTCAGGCCTCGTTTCTTGCTGGCGACGCCTATTTTATTCACTAACTTGATACTGAACTTGGTCATGGGGATTGTGGCAAGGACAATTCCTCAAATGAATATTTTGATGGTTAGTTTTGTGGTGAACATCGGGATTGGACTTTTGGTGTTCTTCGCGATTAGTGAGGAGTTCTTTCACGTCGCTTACACTATGTACGTGGAGAGGCTGGGCGAGTGGTTCCAGCTCTTTCAATAAAGGGTAGACAATGGCCGACGACCAAGGCGAAAAGACAGAAGAGCCGTCCCAGCATAAACTGGACGAAGCGAGGAAAAAAGGCGACGTCGCCTCCTCGAAAGAGCTCAATAGCGTGCTCATCCTTACGGGCGTGCTCTGTGTTCTCGTCATGTCGAGTCTTTATATTTTTGAGCTCGTGAGCGAGTATATTGAGTGGCTCTATGGGCTGGACTTTAAGTTCGCCTATCAGGGCGAACTTGCCAAAGAGATCTTGCAAGAGACCTTTCTTATGGCGGGCAAGTGCGTGGCCCCGGTCTTTCTCACTTCCATGGGCCTTGGCGTGATCGCTCAAGTCATGCAGGTGGGAATTCTCTACGCCCCAGACGCTCTTCAGTTGAAGGCGGAAAGGATTAACCCGCCAGCGGCTTTAAAAGAATATTTTCAAAAAAGTCCATCGCAGAGGTCATAAAAGGGCTCTTAAAGTTCACCATTGTTTTGGCCGTGACTTACGCGATCATCTCGAGCAAACTCACAAGCTTCACCGGCTTTCTTACACACAGAGGCGGCTCAGGCCGTTTAGCTATGGCAAAATGTTCGCTCTGAAGCTTTCTCTTTCGATTCTTGGAGGTCTTGTGGTCGTCGCGGTGGCCGACTTCGCTTTTGAGAAGTGGAACTACAAGCAAAAGCACAGACAAACCAAGCAACAAGTGAAAGAAGAGCATAAGGAAAGAGAAGGTAGTCCCGAAGTTAAGCAGAAAATTAGAGCGATTCAGCGGGACATGGCAACAAAGAGAATGATGGCGGACATCCCCACTGCTGACGTTATTGTGACCAATCCGACTCATATCTCCATTGTGATAAAATATGACGGGGAGACAATGATCGCTCCAGAAATCATCGGGCAAAGGCCAAGACCATTTGGCGATGAGAATACGAGAAATAGCCAAGGAGCATGGCGTTCCCATTGTCGAGAACGTGCCGCTTGCGCGAGCTCTTTATAAAACGGTCAAAGTGGGGCAGGGCGTTCCCCGCTCTCTCTATAAGGCCGTGGCCGAAATATTGGCGTTCGTGTACAGAATGAAGAAGAAAAAAAAGGCGTTAGGCTAAAGTCCAAAACTAAAAGGTAATTATGCTAGAGAAGTTAAAACAATTCGGAAAACAAGGCGACCTCGCTATTGCGATTGGCCTTCTTTTCGTCCTTGGAGTCATGATCATTCCCGTCTCTCCCATGATGATGGACATGTTTATCGCTTTGACTTTGGCGGGATCGATCACCATCTTGCTTCTTTCAGTTTACATAAAGAAGCCGCTAGATTTCTCGACCTTCCCAGCTGTTCTTCTCGTGGTGACGCTCTTTAGGCTATCGCTTAACGTCGCTTCCACTAGGAACATCCTTATTAGAGGCGGCTCTGAAGGTTCAGGCGCCGCGGGCGACATCATTAGCGCCTTCGGAAACTATGTCGTTGGCGGGAACTACGCTGTCGGTATTATTGTTTTTGTCATCTTTGTCATCATTAACTTCATCGTCATCACCAAAGGCGCCGGACGAGTTGCCGAAGTCGCCGCAAGATTCACTTTGGACGCGATGCCAGGCAAGCAAATGGCGATCGACGCCGATCTTAACGCTGGTCTTATCAATGACGAGCAGGCGAAAAAGAGAAGAGCGGAAGTCGCCGCTGAGGCCGACTTTTACGGCTCAATGGACGGTGCTTCGAAGTTCGTTCGAGGCGACGCCATCGCTGGAATTCTCATCACTGCGGTCAATATTCTGGGCGGCATCATAATCGGCGTCGCTCAAAATGGAATGGACTTCTCTGAAGCGACCCAAGTCTTCACCCTCCTTACTGTGGGGGACGGGCTTATCGCCCAAATACCTGCGCTTATCATCTCCACCGCCGCTGGCATCATCGCCACAAGAAACACTGAAGAAACTGGCCTAGGCGAGCAATTGGAAACAATTTGGCTTTCAGCCAAAGGCCCTTTACATCACGCTCAGGCGTTCTTGTGATGTTCTCTCTAGTGCCGGGTTTTCCGATGTTTCCTTTCATAATGATCGCTTCCATCATCGGCTTTCACCGCGTTTCGAATTGATAAAAATCGCGAGGCCGAGGAACGAGCTTCTCAAATTGAGGCCGTCCAGAGAAAAAAGAAGGAGGGGAAAATCTTGAGGACCTTCTGTCGCTTGAAATGGTCGAGCTTGAAGTAGGCTATGGGCTTGTGAATATCGTCGACTCTGATCAAAATGGCGATCTTCTCGAAAGAATCAGTCATATCAGAAAACAATTTGTGACTGACTGGGGCATTATCATTCCATCAGTTCGAATTAGGGACAATCTGGAGCTCAAGCCAGGGGAGTATAATCTCAAAATCAAAGGCATTGTTGTCGCCAAAGCGGAGCTGATGCCAGACCACTTTTTGGCGATGGACCCTGGAACGGTCATTGAGAAAATTGATGGGGTCGAGACTCAAGAGCCGGTCTTTGGACTTGAAGCAGTGTGGATCAATGAAGAGCTTAGAGAAGACGCTCAGTATAATGGCTATACTGTTGTCGATCTTATCCACTGTCATTGCCACCCATATTACGGAAGTTCTTAAGGCGAATATGCACGAGCTGCTTGGCCGCCAGGAGCTAGTGAAAGTACTTGATAACTTTAAGCAGGATTATCCTAAATTGGTCGACGATCTTGTGCCTGAAATCGTCAACTTAGGCGTCGTTCTGAAAGTCTTGCAAAATTTACTCAGAGAGGGCGTTCCGATCAGAGATCTGCGGACAATTCTTGAATCTCTTGCCGAAAATGGTACAATAATTAAGGACGCTGATTCTCTGACAGAAATGGCCAGGGAATCCCTCTACCGCACTATCACGGAGAGGATAAAGAGCGAGACCGGGGACGTTCCTCTTTTCACGCTAGATCGGGGCATAGAAGAATCAATTGCGCAAAATTTGATCCAAACAGAGCAGGGACAGCAGTTGTCATTGGATCCTAAGCTGACTCAAACGATTCTCGCGAGCCTCAATGAGCGAATTGAAGAGGCGACTAATATGGGCGAAAAAATGATCGTTCTATGCTCGCCAGTCGTTCGAAGACACTTTAAGCGCTTGACTGAAAAGTTTATTCCGAACCTTGTGGTGGTGAGCCACAATGAGTTGAGTCCTGACATCAATATCAGATCGCTCGGGACGGTAAGGGTCTAAAAAGAAAACAATAAGTTAACCTCGCCCATGAGGGGCGATGGAAGGCCAGAAAGGAAGGCAGGGCAATACAATGTACGTTAAGAAATTCGAAGCGGACACTTTGGACGAAGCGCTAAGATCAGTTAAGACTGAACTTGGTCCAGACGCTATCATCCTCAAGACCATCACTAACAAAGGGCTAAAAGGCGCTTTCAAGAAGGGTCGAGTTGAAATCACTGCCGCGATTTCTGAGCAAAGTTACACCAAAAAGGCCAAAGTAGACAAGGCCCTTGGCGGTCAAAAAAACGCATTTTATCAAGCGCCCTCAAGCTCTATTAATCATATGATCAACGAATACAACGAACACGAGCCGCAGGCCCAACGCCAGCAATCTTCTGGCGGAGCAAGCTATGGCAGCATGGGACTCAATAGGGTCGTTAACACGGTCCAAAAGGCCTCCAGTAAATTTAAACAGCTCTTTGGACGATTTTTTAAGCGTCGAAGAGGAAGAGGCCCAGCAAAAAAGCAGGACTTTGACGGTTTTTTAAACGAAGAGCATCACGAGCCAGAGGTTCGCGCTCAAGCTTCAGTAAACTGAAGAATTTGGAGAGGAAGAAGCGCCAATTGAAAAAATGGACGCTCCCATGGGACCCAACGATTATGAACGCCGTCTCAAGGCCCAGCTGGATTCGCAAAGCAGACAAATCGAGGCCCTGGAGAAAAAGCTTTTTGAATTATCAAAAAACGCCTCAACTCCCGCGAGAGCGATGACTGACGAAGAAAAAGGTCTTGAAGAACTTAAAAATAGCCTTAGAACTCTGGACCTTAATGAGTCCATAGTAAGCGCCATTGTCAAAAAAGCTCGTTTCGAATTGAGCAGAGAGGAGAGAGAGGACGAAGAGACTCTTTTTGACTTTGGGCTTAGAGAGTTGAACTCGATGATCAATGTCTCTATGCCTCTATTCTCTGAACAAACTGATGGTCAGGTCCCTGTGGTCACGGCCCTTGTTTCCGAGTCCTCATGCGGACAGACGGGGATGGCGATGAAACTTGCTGTGCTTATGGAAGACGCAAAAATTATTCGCTTGCGAGAAAACAAGTCCGAGCAAATCAAACATGAGTTTGCCCAAAGCATTTTTAAGCTTGATGTCGCGAATGTGGAAACACTTTCACACCTTATGACAGAGGCCAGAAAGGCGATTGAGGCCGGCAAGCAGGTGATTCTTGACATCAAAGTGAACGCCGGAAAAGAGGACGAATCAAAAAAGATTCTGGACACGATTAAAAGATCTTTTAAGAAGATTGAAATTTTGGCAAATATATCGGCCATTCATTCTGAATTATACAACCGAAAAATTCTTTCCAAGTATAAAGATAGATTGAATGGAGTTATAATTTCATATGTAGATCAGTGCCTAAATTATGGGGCCTTGGTCAACACGCATTATAAGCACAACGAGCTTCCTTTGAAGTTTTTTGGGACAGGACCTACTGTCCCTGACGACATTGAAGGCGCCACGGCCGAAAGGATTTTGGCCGGCATGTTTAACTTATAATCGTTTAGATAACATTTTTGCGGCCCGAAAGGAATTTGGGCTAAGGGGACAGGAAGTTTATGGAGAAGACCAGCGAATGGTTGTTGTCGTTCAATTCGTCGTATCACACACAAGTTCAAGCTCTCATTCATGAAAGACAAAGTCGCAAAAACGAGCTGAAGAAATCAGGGCGGGACCGTTGCGTCACTGTCTCTTTTACTGGCGGAAAAGGCGGGGTGGGGAAGACGTCCATCGCTCTCAAATTCGCTCAAGAGCTCGCTTCTCAAGGCCATAAAACTCTTTTGATAGATTGCGATTATAACCTCTCAAACACCGCAATAAGGCTAGGCCTTCCTTTAAACAACTCAAACTTCTACTCTCTTTTGACGGCCCAAAAATCTTTTGAAGACTGTCTCTATAAAGAAAATAATTTTCATCTTCTTTCAGCATGCAATGGAGACTTGGACCTTTTCGAATCAAAGCTTCGCTTGGAAGAGCTCATTATAGACATTATAAACGCTCATGAAGAAGAGTATGACTTTATCATGCTAGATTGTCCCGCCGGGCTTAGCAAAGAGGCATTGGTGCTTAACGCTTATTGCGATCAAAGAATCATGGTCGTCACTCCGGACAAAGCGTCCATCACTGACTCTTACTCTCTTATCAAAGTTCTTACGTCCAAGTTTGGCGTGAAAGAAAATCATCTTCTCGTGAATATGTATTCGACTCAGGCGCAATTCGAAAGAGTCGCTTTCACCATCAGCGAAACGGTCGAAAACTTCCTTGGCTGCAGGACCAGCATCCTCGGAGGACTTAAGAGAATTGATGTAGAACACTCAAGATTTGACAATTTTTTCCTACATAACAAAGATTCTGGCTTTCACAAAAAATTTCTTAAAGTTGTTGGCCGGTATTCCGATGATCTGGGCAGATCTTTTGGTGAGGCGGTTCGACCGTCCGCTGGAAGAAAAGTCTTGGAACAAGAAGTTCACACTATAAGCTAAGGAGAGCCCATGTCATCATTGTCCACCAAACTAAAAAACCTAAAAGACTACAGATGCGTAATGGACCAAGAGGTCAAAGACAAGATTATTGTCGAATATGCTCCTTTAGTAAGATTTATCGCTCAAAAAATCGCCTCTAGGCTCCCATCCAATATTGAGCTTGATGATCTTATTTCATGCGGAGTAATTGGGCTCATGGACGCGATTCAAAAATTTGATCCAACAAGAGACAATAAATTTAAAACATACGCTGAATTTCGAATTCGTGGCGCCATTCTTAGACGAGCTTCGCTCTCAGGACTGGGTCCCTCGTTCCGTCAGAGAAAAATCCAAAACTCTTGAAAGGGCCTACGCTAAACTAGAGAGAGAGTTTGGACGTCCTGCGACTGATGATGAGATGTGTAAAGAGCTTGAATGCTCCATGGAAGAGTTCCATGACATGCTTAATAAGTCTAAAAGCGTTTCTCTTCTCAATATTGACGACTCCGCAAGCTTTAATCGCGGCGACAAAAAATTAATGGCGGGACTTTTAGAGCATAGAAGAAGCTCTAATCCATTTTCCGCTGTTAACTATAAAAGCGCTCAAAACCTCATAAAAGAGGGGATCAAGTCCCTTCCTGAGAAGCAAAGACTTGTGCTTTCCCTGTACTACTTTGAAGATTTAAACCTTAAAGAAATCGGCCAAGTTCTTGACGTGACGGAATCAAGAGTGTCCCAGCTTCATACCCAAGCGATCTTAAAACTTAAAGCGAAGCTTAAAAACGACTTCGACTCTCATGAGGACATCGCCTCTTAAAATCAATTTCAAATTTAACTTGCTTCTAGCCCGACCACATAAAGTCGGGCTTTTTGTTTTTGGGAAAGAACTTCATTTTTCGCTCTCTATGAGGGATAATGGAAGCGTTTTAGGGTCCCCTAAGCAGAAAATAATTTAGGACAATCAGGATGATCGAAAAATTAAACAAAAATCTGACTCAGTTTTATCAAATCTCTTTAGTCGCCATTATGCTCGCCGCTCTTGGAGCGGTCTTTTATTTTTGGAAACTAGGTTTTATAGACGGATCACGATCAAAGGATCTTGCATAAGGCGGGCTTCACTCTTGAAGAGCTTGCAGAAGGCAAAGGGCATCAAGGAAATTAAAGGGCTTATTTACCGAGAAAGCCCCAAAAAGGCCCTTGGACCAAATAAAGTCGCTTGAATCGGAAATGAAAGACGATCCATAGTTTGGCCGAAGACGCTTCCTATCAAAACGCCTTTAAAAAATTGCAAAAATTAAAGTCTGCATGTGGGCGGGCTTATATCGCATCAAAAAAGCGCAAAGGTGCTTTCTGTTTTTAATGAAAAAATGGACAAGTTTTCTGACTACGTAAAAAGAAATAAATGGAGAACACTGACTCGCATGAGCGAGAGGGTGCTTAATATTTCAAAAGACCCCATGGGGCCAGGGGAGCTTGATCGCCTTGTGAAATCTATTGAAAAAGACTTCTCGAGCATGGTCCGCATCACTGAAAATAGCGTTCTTGGCCGGCCTGAGAAATCTGAAATCAAAAGCAGGATTGAAAATCTAAGAACAGAGACGGGAATGCTTTCCCAGTATCTTGGCAAGCGAGCAAAGGTCTTTAAAGACTGGAAAACTTTGGAGAGGCCTATCAACAGTGGCTTGATAAAATCGGCCCGGAAATTTCCCTTCAAAAACTTCAAGTGGAAAGGATGGGCCGCTATTACGTTATGGGCATGCTAGGCGTGCTTGGGCTCACTGGGCTTCTCTTCTTTGCGGGCTTTGCTTTTAATCGCTACGCAAGAGTCCGCTCTAACTCCGCATTGGAAGAAGCCCTAAAGACTCTTATTGGCGAAGGCATTATTAATGGCAAAAACTTTTTGAAGGAGAGTTTAGTCGAAGAATTTGAGCGCTTTGTCTGAGACAATTCCGAGTATGTGAATAAAAGAATGAGTTTTGGGTCCATTTTCCAGGACGCTCTCCCTTTAAGCGCTGTTATGCTTGATAAAAATTTGAAGGTCGAATGGACTAATAAACAATTTTGCGATGACTGGGAAATCAGCGAAGAAGAAATTTCCCAAGAATATATGAGTTGGGACTATCTGGCGAAACTCACCAATCTTGGTCATGATGATCCAGTTGTCGAAGCGCTTAAAAATGACGTGGCGGGCATTTATCAAATCCAAGTGAAGCCCGATGAGAAATACTGAAACGCGCCCTTATGAAATGTTTGTGTCCCCTGTAAAAAATCAAGGCCAAAAGAAGATCATGCTCTTCTTCTACCCGCTACTTTCTATGCGAGAGACCATACAAGACCAGGCCGTCTCTATTGTTAATCCTATTGACAAGACTTTGCGCTTGTTTATGGACGACTCCTTTGCCGCTGCCGATAAGCAACAGCTTAGAAAAGAGTATGAGGTCGGGGGCATCGAGGGCATGCTCGACATGTTTGAGAAGTTCTATGGCAAAAAAGAGTCTGAAAAGGCGCAGCTAATTAATAAAATTGAAATGCTCTATAGCGAGCTTGAAGAGGCGCATGAAAGCGCTGATGAGGCCTATGATCTCAACTCCCAAATGTTTTCAGCATCTAAAGATCAAATTAGCGACCTCAAAACATTTAAAGAGGGCGTTATTAGTCTTTCCGACACCGCCAGAAAACTAGAAGACTTCTGCTTAAAATTTAATAACCAGTTTGGGGAGACCTTAAAAGACCTGGATGGCTTTCAAAACGATTTTGGAACGCTTAAAAATGCCATTGAAGACATGGCCGTGGGACTGCCAAATCTCGACGCTATTAAAGATGAAATCAAGGCCCAGAGGGCTCAAACTGGAGAGTCCAAGGCAAGACTTGGACAGGCCTTAGCAGGGCTAGTTCATATTAAAAAAGGCATAAGCCATCCTGAAATAGTGCGCAAGTTTCAAAATAGCTATGACATGGCCAATGAAAGATTTAATGATCTAGACGCCGCCCATAATGGGCTTGAGAAGCGTCTCGTTCAGTTAGAAGTAGCGGTTTCAAAAGCTCAGTTATTAATTAATAGCGCCTATAAAAATAGCGAAAGCCTAAATAGCTCACAAGATTTCAATCTCTTAAAGGCCAAAAAGGAGAAAAGGCTGCTTTTGAGGGAGAAGGCCCAAGAGCTTCAAGGAAAATCGGCCAAGAGCGAGGAAATCATCATATCAAGCCTACAGTCCATCTATAAAGGCCATAAGGAGAACCTTAAGCGGCAAGCTCAAATTGCTAAGCATCTAGAGCTACAAGACATGATATCGGCGCTCGCAAGGCTCGACCCACCCAGGCAACACCGAAACCATTATGTAGGAGGGTAAAAAACGCCCTCCCCATGGACTTTTTCGCCATAGTTTGCTATTTCAGATATATGTTTTGTACCTCAAACATTATATGTAATAGGAAGCAATTATGGTTCGATTGAGCGAAGCCAAAAAACAAAAAAAATATATCATCCACTCCATTGAGGGCGATTTGGACCAGTCCTCCAGGTTTAATAGGCTTGGGTTCTTTCCCGGCAGGGAAGTTGAGCTAAGAAGGACAGGCCCTATTTTCGGCAATCCCCTTATTATTTGAAGTGGACAACTCCCAATTTGCTCTCACAAAAACTGAAGCGGCCATGATTTTGGTCGAGGAAAGCGTGAAATAATGTCTCTCATCGCTCTTGTTGGACTTCCTAATAGCGGAAAAACGGCCCTTTTAACACTCTCACTAAGAACAACCAGCGGGTCGCCAATTTTCCAGGGATCACTGTGGAAAAAAAGTTTGGCAAGGCCAAACTTGAAAAAGAGCAGCTGGATGTTGTGGACTTGCCTGGCGTTTACACGCTGGACGCGTCCAGCTTGGACGAAAAAGTCACAAGAGATTATATTCTAAATAAGAGAAAAGAAGAGAAGGCTGACGTCTTCGCTCTCGTTGTGGACTCGACCAACTCTAAGAAAAAGTCTTTATCTTGCCCTTCAAATCAGGGACCTTGGACAAAAATTTGTGGTGGCTCTTAATATGATGGACATCGCCGAGAAGCGCGGCCTTAAGCTCGATGTGGAAAAACTGTCAGAGTCCTTGGGCGCCACTGTCGTTCCCACTGTCGCCTATGACAAAGTGGGAGCAAAAAGGCTTATGGACGCCTGCCTTGAAGAAAGAGCAAGGCCTGAAAAGACTTTTAATTACTCTAAAAGCTTTGAAAGCGACATTAAAGAGCCAAGCTATATTCAAGAAAAGTTGGCCGAAGTGGAGTCGATTCTTAAAGACGCTGTCAAAACGCCGATTTCAAAGGACAACTTTACGGAGTCGGTGGACAGCATTGTTCTGCATCCTGTCCTAGGGCTTGCCATACTTTTTGTGGTGCTGCTGTTTCTCTTTCAGCTTCTTTTTGCGTGGGCCGATCCTTTTGTGGGGCTTATAGAGGCGGGCTTTGAAGGCCTTGGAGGTCTGGTGGCAATGGTCCTTCCAGACGGGCATCTGAAAAGCCTCATTATCGATGGAGTTATCGCCGGGGTGGGCGGAGTCATGGTCTTTTTGCCGCATATTTGCTTTCTCTATATTCTGATCAATTTTTTAGAGGACTTTGGCTATCTTGGAAGGGCGGCCTTTTTATTGGACTATATTATGAGAAAGCTCGGACTTCCGGGAAAAGCGGTCGTTCCTCTTCTGTCTTCTCACGCCTGCGCTATCCCTGGGATAATGGCGACAAGAATTATGGAAAATCCCGCCGAAAGACTTGTCACCATGCTTGTTTCTCCACTGACAACTTGTAGCGCTAGATTGCCCGTCTACACGCTTCTCATAGCCGCGACCATTCCCAATAAAACTGTGTTTGGATTTTTAGGCCTTCCCGGGCTGGCTCTTTTCGGCCTTTACGCTGTGGGCATTATCGCCGCCTTTGTCGTGGCCTTCATAATGAAAAAGACGATGGTGAAGGGCGCCCCTAGCTATCTTATGATGGAGCTTCCAGGCTATCGCATGCCAAGGATTTCAAATATTCTTCGCTCCACCTATCAAAAAGCGTCGCTTTTTGTTAGAAAGGCGGGCACGGTCATTGTGATTTTATCAATTGTCATCTGGGCCTTGGTCACCTTTCCTGGACCTCCCGAGAACGCTGACCAACCGGCGATCAATTATTCGTACGCGGCAAAAATCGGAAAAACCTTTGAGCCCGTTTTCGCCCCTCTAGGTTTTGATTGGAGAATCACCACCGCCCTTATACCTAGCTTTGGAGCCAGGGAAGTGCTCGTGAGTTCGCTTGCCACTGTGATGAGCGTTCAGGGAGAGGACGAGGAAAAGACGGTGAGCTCATTAAAAGAGCTCATCTCAAAAGAATTCACAATGGCGAGCATGTTCGCTCTGATGGTCTGGTTTATCTTCTCTCCTCAGTGCATCTCGACCTTTGCGGTGCTTCGAAACGAGACAGGGGGATTTAAGGTCCCTATTATCTATGGGGCCTATACTTTGGCGCTCGCTTACTTAATGAGCTTTATCACTTATCAGGTCCTAAGACTCTTATAGTTTAAAGACCTAGCTTTTGAGCGTTGTTTATAAGTTTCTTAAAATTAAACTCGAAAGTTTCCAGGGCCTCAATAAACGCCTTCGCGAGAGCGGGGGCCTTGGACGTTTCGCCAAAGCTGTAGCTTTTTTTGATTTCCTGAATCTTTTTCGCCTGGCCTTCAAGTTGCTCGAGCTGTGGCTCGAGAATCTTTGCCTTCTTCTTAGTCTCGACTTTAACTCGGAGATCTTTTAGCTTGAGGCGATGGGCGGAGAATTTCCTAAAAAGAAGGTTGAGGGCGTTCGCTGGCCGGGTGAATTTTTGCTGAGCTTCCATGCAGTCTCCGATGCCTATCGTTTCTACTTAAATGTTAGAAACCGCGCGGGCATGAGTAAAAAAGGAAATAATTATTTGAGCGATAAGCTTTGTCGATGCTTCGTTCGGCCCCATTCCTTCAATTGCCAATAAGTGGTGACAGTCGCCACAGTCTCGTCCTTTGCATTCGTGACAATTGTGGAGGCGGTAATAAATGTCTGGCCATTCTTGGAGAGTTCTTGTTCAGAGCTTGCGAGGTCCCGAGCTTCAACCTGAGCGCGCCCGATAAGATCGCCGACACCTGGTTTTTCATATTTCACATTGAGCTCGGTCATGACCACTCGGTAATTTTCCGGCGAGAAATGCTTAATGAGAAGAGCCCCTGCTGGAAATTCTCCCAAGGTCGCGATGGCGCACGCATGAGCGGTGCCTAAATGGTTTTTGTTGGCCCTTTTGAAAGGGAGCTTCATGATCGCTTCTTGCGCATCGAGTTTTAGAAGTTTGAAACCATGGGGAATATTAAAGGGTATTCCCCAGACCAAGGCCTTTTCTAAGGCCATTAGACCTGTCCTCGTATGAGCTTTTTCTAGGAGCGCCGCAAGAATTTTAAATGTAAGATTCTTCATATCGCCATTCTAGACCGATAATTGCCGCATATAAAGAATGTTAGAGGAAGTTTGTTTAAGAAGCGCTTCGGCCGCGCTTAACTATAGTGAAGATATTAAACAAAGGAAGGTTTATGAATACACTAAAAGGGCTAGCGATCGCTAGTTTAATGGCAGGGACGGCCTTAGCAGCTCCAAAAGATCTTTACTTAACCATTGGTTCTGACGCGGTCAGCTCCGCCAATAAATCATTGAATAGCTTTTCTGAGCTCTCAAATGCCGATGGCATCTCCATCGTTAAAGTGAAAGAGAGCGATATCGCGAGCCTCTCTCATATGATGCACGAAAAGTTCAACCGCTGCGCCGGCTTTGTTGCCCATGATTCATTGGAAGAGGCGCAAGCTGTTCTTGCGAACGCGGAAGTCAGAAAGTTCGCGAAGTCTATGCCTTTTCTTAATTATTCCATTGATCAGCAGGAAACTGTTGAGGCCCTGGTGGCGCAGACATCCGAGTTCAATATTAGAACAGTTATTGAAAAGCTTGCCAGCTACCATAACCGCTTCTATAAGGCCGACACAGGTGTTGAGTCTCAAGCATGGCTTAAAGCAAAATGGGAAGAGCTATCTAAAGGAAGAAACGACGTTAAGGTCGAGTATTTTAAACATGACCGTTGGCCGCAGCCTTCTCTTATGATGACAATTGAGGGAAGCGACAAAGCGGAAGAAATTGTTGTTATCGGAGGCCACGCGGACTCAATCTCTGGCTGGTTTGGACAAAGAAGAAATAGAGCGCCAGGCGCTGATGACAACGCTTCTGGCATCGCGAGCATCACTGAAGCGATTAGGCTTGCAATGGAAAGTGGTTATAGGCCGTCGAGAACCATCAAGTTTATGGGCTATGCCGCCGAGGAAGTTGGGCTTCTTGGGTCTAAAGACATAGCAAAAAGCTTTAAGCGCGAAGGCAAGAAAGTCGTGGGCGTTATGCAACTCGATATGACTAATCATAAAGGCTCCGAAGACTTGGACATCGTTTTTATGAACGACTATACAAACGCGGCCCAAAACGAGTTTATGGGCAAGCTTATCGACACTTATGTTAAAGTTCCGTGGGGCTATTCCAAGTGCGGCTATGGTTGTTCAGATCACGCCTCTTGGCATAATGAAGGCTATCCTGCGAGCATGCCTTTTGAATCGACAATGGGCGATATCAACGGTAAAATTCATACCGACAACGACACGCTAGCAAACTCTGACAACAACGCGGATCACGCCGAAAAGTTTGCCAAGCTAGCTGTCGCTTTTATGATTGAGATGGGAAAATAGTCCCATTATTGGGATAAGGTAATTGGACAAAAAACTTAAAATATTCTCCGAGATCGAAGAAAACCTCTCCGGCTCACGACAGGCCATTCTGGCCTATGAAGGGCGGGAAAATGACGAGGATCTTCGATCTCTTGATCAAGCAAAATTAATTCTAGAGGCGCTCAAGCAAATTGCTGAAAGCGCCTTTTCTTTATTTGAAAACTACCCAAGCCTAGAGCGTCTATTTGAAAAAGAATATGGCGATTCTCGACAGCTAAGCGATAGGGAGACTTTGGTCGAAACTATCTTTTTGGACGACTTTCTCCTGCCGGAGAGAGAAAGCTTTCCATTGGTTCCCGGCGAGAAAGTCGAGAGTGAACTGCTTCAAAACTATATTATATCTTTTAAAGAGTGGGACGTTGAAGTTAGAGACAAGCATCTTAGCTCTCAAGAGACTATCAAAGAGAACTTTTCAACGGAGCTAAAGGCCAATCAGCTTGGTTGTCCTTGTCAGAAATGTCTTGCGGACTTTAGGGCCAAGCTGCGGGACGAGGTCTTCAAACAGCAGTGCGAGCTTATCGCCGAGGCAGAGGAAGAGCTGCAGGATCTCGTTCTCACTCAGAAGATTAGTTATGTGAGCGATTATTATAACAAGCTCAAAAAACGCATTGAGAAGAACCTGCAGAGAGTTCGCTATAAGCTTAAAAGAGGCTCGCTTAATAAGCTTGATTCGGACATTAAGGCGGAGCTTAAATCAAAACTAGGTTTTCACACCGACGTTGGACGCTCTTACAAAGAGCGTTTGATCACCTTCTTCAACTCTGTTTTGGACGAGGAAGACATCTCTCCAGGGCTTGTGACTGACGAGGAATTTGAGAGGTTTTTCACTCAATTAGGTCTTGGCATGTGGAAAGGGCCAAACCTTCTTAAAAGAGAGTTTTTAAAGCTTGTTAAGTCCATTATGGCCTATAAGCGAAAGGACATCTCTGCTACCATCTTACGCGAGTATCTGGGGCAGTTTTGGGCGCATACTGAGGCGAGAAAGAAAACACGAAAAATCATTTATCATATGGGCCCCACCAACTCAGGCAAGACATATAACGCCATTGAGGCCCTAGCAAAGGCCAAGCATGGCTGTTATTTGGCGCCGCTTAGGCTTCTGGCTTCAGAGCTCTACGACACCTTAAACGACAAGGGCGTCGTCACAAATCTTCTCACTGGTGAGGAGGTTATAGAGCAGCCAGACGCCACTCATTACTCATCAACCATAGAGATGGCCCGGATGAATGAGGACTTTGATTGTGTGGTGATTGATGAAATTCAAATGATCACTGATCCTCAAAGGGGCTGGGCGTGGACGAGAGCTCTCGTTAATATCAATAGTGACGAAATTCACCTTTGCGGAGACCACTCCGTTTTAGAGCTCGTGGAAAAAATACTGAAGCTCACAGGCGATGAGCTTGAAATAAAGAAATACGAGCGTATGACAAAGCTTGACGTTATGAAAAAGCAGCTCAAGCTCACTGAGCTTGAAAAGCACGACGCGCTTATTGTTTTCTCAAGGCGAAACGCTCTTAAATATAAAATGGACTTGGAAAAGCTTGGCTTCAAGGTCTCGATCGTCTACGGCCGCTTGAGCCCTGAAGTGAGAAGAGAGCAAGCGAGAAAATTTGATAGCGGCGAGACAGATATTATGGTCTCCACTGACGCCATCGCCATGGGCATGAACCTTCCTATTAAAAGGATTGTGTTCTCGACCCTTTCGAAGTTTTATAATTCCAAAGAGCACTTCATAACAGAATCTGAAATAAAACAAATCGCCGGTCGGGCCGGACGTTATGGCCGCTTCCCAGAGGGGAAAGTCACGACACTTAAAAAAGTGGACGAAGGACTTGATCTTGTAAGAAGCGCCTTAAGCGCAAAGCTTGAACAGAAAGAGCTCGCTATGGTGGGGCCTGACCTTGATATTTTTAGGTCTGTTAATAAGGCCCTTGAAGAGAACACGCTTGCTAGCTTGGACCTATCAGAATTCTTAAGGCTCTTTAACACCATGACTTTTGAGAAGCCTTTCTATTGCGTCGACTTAAAAGAGATGATCGAAGTGACAGAAATGGTCGAAGGCGTTGATGAGCAGGGCAAGCTTAGCGACGCCGAAGTTTTTGGGTTCGCCTGCGCTCCAGTAAATCTAGGTCTTTTGGAGCATGTCCAGTACTTTGTTTGGATCGCCAATCACTATGTTCAGAGTCGGCAGATCACAAATGAGGACATCGATCCCGAAAGCGATGACATCGACTATCTTGAGCGGGCCATAAAATGCGTCGAGCTTTATCAATGGCTTGCCAGACATTTTAATAATCAAAACTTTGAGTTCGTTGAAGCTGAGCTTCTCGCCAATAAGACTGAGGCCATTGAGAAACTCAATCAGCTTCTCTCCGAGAAAGTTTCTCGTCGCTGCTCTTCCTGCGGGGTGAAGCTCCCTGACAGCTTTGAGTTCAATATTTGTGAGGCCTGCTTTGGAGCAAGGCGCTTTAGAGGGCCAAGAAGAGACAAAGGCGATCAAAAGAAAGGCGGCGCAAGAGGCGGCCCTAGACGAGGCGGCAAAGGCGGCGCAAAGAGCGGTGGTAAAAGCTCTGCAGGCCCTCCCAAGGGGAAGGGCAAAAGAGGCAAAAGGGGAGGCAAGAAAAATAAAGCGTCCCCCTTCACCAAAGGTTAATATCAATTGCTTCGCATAGCGAATTTCGACTGGCACATTCTCGAAAAGACGCTTCTCATATTGAGCTTGACCCTTCCTAATTTGAATGGCCTATAGAGCTTTTTCACTTTTTCAGGAACCTTGAGATTTATCTTTCCCGCGACATGAGCGTAATAAAGGCCTCCGCCCGCTCCGATCGCCGCTAGAAAGGGCTTTGCAAGCGGAATATGGGCGATCTCCATGCCGACACTGGTGACGGTAAAAAAGGAGAGCATGGTCGCTCTTGATTTTGCCCAGTTCTCCACCTTTTGCAAGGCCTTATGAGAAAAACGGTTAATGGAATAGCTTTCAAATTCTCCCGTTTTCGCGAGCACCATATCGATTTCTTCCAAAAGCGTCTTTTGGACTTTTTGTTTATTCACCACGATTTCGCTCGTTGTGTTTGGGACTTTCCCTTCTTGAACGAGCTTTCTGAGCTCCTCAACTTTTTGGTATTTTCTTTTGATGATCGCTATGTCGCCCGGACTCTGCGCCGCCATCCCCATCGTGGCGCCGGCGAGGATGTCGCCCGCTTGCGACAAGAGGCCCGCCGAAGGGCCAATGCCGGCAATCGCTTGTGGGATCTTTATGCTTATGCTTGTAAAGGCCACTTCGGCCACCCACGAGCGCACAAATTCCTCCGCCGTGGAGAGTATTCTCGCCGCCTTGACCGCAGCGCTTGTCGTGGGCCTTGCCGATTTCTTGGCGAAGTTCTTGGCGAGCTTTTTATAAAGCCTGGGACTCGTTTTTCGTATGGCGGACTTTGTCTTGTCAAAAAAGGCCTCAAAGCTCTTGTGAGTAAGCTTCATGCCTTTTCGCATGTTTTTTGCGACCATGCTTTCGGACTCCAAGAGCCATCTGCTCCACGCCCCGCTGGTGATCCAGTTTCCAAACTGACCGCTAAAATATGTGATGCCGCCAGAGGCGATGCCCGGAAAAAAGCCGAATGTGGCGGCGACTGCGGGGGCCACTCCCTTTGCGATAACAAGACTCGCTGTCACACCACCTGCTCCTGTGGCGGTGCGAATAAAAGTCCAATAATTGCGCGGGTTCCTGATAAAGGCGCCGACTCTTTCCCCCATGGAGGAGGGCCCTCTTTTTTGTCTCGTTAGAACTTCAAAAGCCCCTTCTTGGAAGTTCTCATACTTAATGTCTTTTAGGTCTAGCCGCTCGGCAATTTCCTCAATTTCATCGCTGGATTGAATGTCAACGCCGTGGGGAGCGAGGGCGAGGCTTTCAAGAGCAAACTTATTTGAGATGGACTTATCGTCCTTGATCATCTCTTTTAGAAAATCAAGTTGCTTTCGACTTTCTTCGCTTCCATCATATTCCCCAAAGAAAAACTCGATAGTGACTTGTTTTTCAGGATCTGGATTTTCCTCGTATTGGGGGACGGTGTAGTAGTAGCCAATATTTAGGTCCCCGCCTCGGGACGGCTTGCTTTCGCTTCTATGAAACTGTTAATATCGATTTGGGCGTGAGCGCTCAAGGCCACGCAGATAAGCCAGAAGGCCGGAATTCTGAGCATAGATTCTCCTACGCCTGACTTATCGGGTCGGTTATGTGAATCCTTGAGAGAATATTTATAAAAATTAATGTCAGGAAAAAATCAATGGAAGTTATTGAATTTGCGAGGAAAATTCTTGAAGGAGGAAGCATAGAAGACAAGCTCTTTGCTCCTGACGCTTTGGAGTTCTCAAAAAGCTCAGAGGGCTATGATCTTAAAGTCCCCGCAAGAGACGAGAGGATCAAACTCACTGGTGAGCAAATTCGCTTTCCGAGAGGACATTTTCATATCATTGAAAAAGAAGGCGCAGGCGCTTCATAGCTTTGCCAATCATGAGTTGCTCGCGGTGGAGATGATGGCCGCCGCCATTTTGATCTATCCTCACCACACTGAGGAACTGAAGAGGTTTAAAAAAGGGATCTTTAAGGCCCTTCAAGACGAACAATTACATTTTAAACTCTATGTGAAAAGACTGAACGAAATAGGGCACGAGTTTGGAGACTTTCCGCTAAATGATTTTTTCTGGAGGCAAATGGGAAAGCTCGATAGCCCCTCAAATTTTGCTCGGTCATGTCTCTGACATTTGAAGCCGCCAATCTCGACTTTGCCCATTTCTATGAAAAAGTGTTTAGAGAACTTGGCGACTTGAAGACGGCCTCCACTTTAAAAATTGTTTATGAAGACGAGTTGTCTCATGTGCAGCTGGGCGCTCGGTATCTTGAAAAGTGGAGGGGCGATAAAGACTTCTGGACTTATTATAATGAAAATCTTCCCTGGCCAATCACCCCCGCAAGGTCCAAAGGAAAACTTTTTTGGAGGAGGCCAGAAAAGAGGCCAAACTGGACGAGTCTTTTATTCAGAAGCTAAAAAATTATCAAGACGATTTTAGAGTCACGCATAGAAAAGACTGGAAGCGGGAGAAAGAAAGATGAGTTGGCACTTTAACGCCGATTATGAGTCTTGGCTTTTTAGCGGGTCTCCTAAATATGAGATTAAATCATCAAGAGAAAATAGAGAGTTTGAGCATCTTGTCCATTTTTTTGAAGAGCGAGCCCGTCTTTACCACAAGAAACTACTCTTCTCTTTATGAAAAAAAACTGAACGCCTGACCGGAAGACGTTTTAGAACCACTGAGTCGCTGGAAGGCATCCGTCCCTGGTGGTGCCCTATAGATGATAGGGAACAAGATAAAAAGCTGCACTCCAAGGCCACTTCCAACGCTCTCGCAAAAGACCTAGGGCTAGCCCATGGAAAGCTTGTAAATGCCGGGAACTTTTCACCCAAAATAGGACGGCTTTATAAAAGCTTAGGAGAGCTAAGTGGCGAGGCGCATTATCTTGGCCAAAAGACAAGGACAAAATAGAGAGGCTTCTAGGCAAGGGCGAGTCTTTTATTGAAGAGCCGCTTCGCCAGAGAATCATGGACTTCAGCTCTCTTGTTCTTGGAAGTGGGGAGATTACTTATTATAAAAACATTGTGGACTCTCAGTTTCAATATAAAGGAACACTCTGCTGTCCCAGCCGGACTGGAGCGAACCAGTCCTTTTGGACTATAAGAAAGAGAATTAAAAAGGTCGCCGACTTCTACTTCTCCCTCGGCGCCAGCGCCCCTTTCTCTATAGATTCCTATCTTTACCTAGAAGAGGGAGAGGTAAAGCTTTGCCTTTTAAGCGAGGTGAATGTCCGCAAGACGATGGGGCTTTGTCGCCTGGAACCTAAGCAAGCTCTTTAAGTCACGAGGGGGCTCCTTTCTTTTGGGAGGAGCGAAAAATTATGGGGCTCTTATTAAAAGAAAACCCTCACGGGCATTGAACTTTCTCCCGAGGACAACCGACTAAGAGCCATTTTTGTTCCCAGGAGTTAAATGTTATAGGTGAGCGTATTAGTCGGGAAAGGCGTTTTTTCTTAAATAAATCAGGCGTTTGTAATACCATATAAAGAAGTTAAACAATTACCCACGCTAGGAGCGGTCTTATTTTTGGCAAATTGAAGGGAAAGTTCTCCAAAAAGAATGAAGATGGAGACTCCATTGACGAAAATATTGAAGTTGAAATGGAAGACGAGTCAGAAGAACTCGACCTCGACGAGGCGCTTGACGGTGAAGGACGAGTTATCCCTGAGTGAAGAACACCCCCCGGGCAGCTAGGTCCTAGAGACAGGACTGGAGAATTGGAAATTGACGGCGAAAAGACACAAGACCTTGACTTAGGTCTAGATGAAGACAAGACTGGCGAGTTTACTCCGATTCTACAGACACTATGAATAGCGAAGAGTCTTCCAAGAAGCCTAAGGGTCTTCCTGGCAAGCTTCCTTTTCTTCAAAAAATTCGGGGCATGGAATTGGGCTTTGGCAAAAAAAGCGGCCGTCCAATGGACCAGATGAAAACGAAACAAAGGCTCAAAGCTGGCACACAGACTCAGCAGGTCGAAGAGTCCGAGAAGTCCGAGCTAGAGGCCTTTTTTGAGAAAAATCTTCCAAGTTTGGCGCCTCTGGCGGCCAAACTCTCAAAAAAGAAAAGAGCTGGAATGGCCCAAGCAAAAAGAAAAAGAGGGAGAAGAGCCGGCTGCCGATAGGCGCAAAACCTAAAAGAAAAATCAAAGTCATTCATATCGTTATCTTCCTCGGAGTGATCATTATTCTTATGCTTGATATGAGCCCCGAAGAAAAGACCGAGGTGGCGGCTCCCGCTCCAAAAATCGTTCCTAAGTACAAAAGGGACTTAAAAAAGAAAAAGACACCGTCAAAGCAGGACAGAAGCCTGAGAGCGCCAGAGCAGGAGCCGACAGAGACCAGCCACAGCAGAGCCTGAGCCGACAGCAGAGCCTGAGCCGACAGCAGAGCCCGAGCCGACAGCAGAGCCCGAGCCGACAGCAGAGCCCGAACCGACGACCGAGCCCGAGCCCGAGCCCGAGCCGACTCCTGAGCCCGAGCCGACTCCTGAGCCTGCGCCGACAGTAACGACAACTCCGGAATCAAGCGATGACGATCTTGATAATCTGTTTGAAGAGGAAAAAATCACCTCGGGCGGCGAAGAAAAAACTGAAGAGCCAGCTCCAGTCGTCGAGGCAACTGAAGAGGAGCCGATAGAAGAACGAGCCGGAAGAAGGCGAAAAGAAGCTCCATCCGTCCGTTGTGGTGGAGCCTTCCCCAAGCTGAGTCGCTCCGACGTGACGCCAAATGAGGAGCCCTTCGGAAGAGCTTAACATCGGTCAACAAATTATTGATGAAGTTGCTGAGCCGGGCGGCGGTGAAGAGATCACCGACTGCGATCTTAAAACAACTAGAAACCAACGCTAAAGAGAGAAGAGATCAGACTATCAATGTTGAAAACGCTGAGCCCACACTTGCGCCTAATTACCTCGATACCAGGAGCAGGGCTTGTTTATAATTGCGAAGGAAAGCACTGGGCATGCATTGGCGAGAGCTCATTTCAGCAATGCGGTCAAAATTATGCGTGGCATTTGAAAGAGGGCACAAATATAGAATGTTATCCTAGTGAAGTGTATGAGAGTCCAATGGACTGCGCGGGCATGCAACAATATAAGATTGATATGGCCGTGGAAACGAACTTTTGTTCGAGATAGAAATTAGGCGGCGTTTTTATCATACATCTCGTCCATAAGCGGAATGTAGAACTTGTCCTCTTTTTTCGCCATTTCTTTTTCCATTCCGCTGATAAACGCTTTCACTAGTCCTGGATCAAATTGCGAGCCAGAGAACTCTTCCAGCTCTTCGAAAGGCGGTTTCATAAGAAAGGCCTTTCCTGTAAACGCGGGTGGAAGTCATGGCGTCAAAAGTGTCTGCAATGAGAATTATTCGAGAGTAGAGAGGAATTTGCTCCCCTTTAAGGCCGTCCGGATAACCGCGACCATCGTATCTTTCATGGTGGTGTTTAGCGAACCTTGCGACCTTTTCGAACACAGAGAATCCTTTGAGAATCTCATAAGAGTCGGAAGGATGCTGCTTCATGATTCCAAACTCTTCATCAGTCAATCTGCTTGGCTTATTAAGAACAGCGTCCGGAGTTCCGATTTTTCCAATATCATGAAATAGAGCGGACAGTTGAAGGTCATACATGTCTTTGTCGCCAAGACCTAGCTCTTTGCCACATACCATGGAGAAGTAAGTCACCCTCATGCTATGGCCATAAGTGTATTTGTCTTTGGCGTCTAGAGCTTTAAGAATGGTGCGAGCGGCCATTTCGCAAATTTTTTGCTTTTCTGTCTTCAATTCCTCAATTCTTTTGGTCATATTCATGATGGAAATCATCATGTTGGAGGAATTGCCGGACTCTTTTTGGCCTTTGGCCTGCTTTCTTTCGTCCAGGTTAATGACGTTGCTCTTTTTCTTGCTCATTTAAAATTAATCCTTCAGCGATTGGCGCGCTTCGTTGGTTTTTAAAAAGCTCCTTTTCTAATCGGATGTTTTAGATAAAAATAAACACTAAAGTTGGATGAGCCTGCAGCAAGTATGCTAAGTTATTGTAAACTAGTGTTTTCGTTCGGAAAAAAGTGACATAAGCAGGGAAATAGAGACCCATAGGTTATAAATGATAATTATTGACAATAATCAGGAAATTGAGGAGTTCTTGCGAAGTCGAGAGGAGCTAGGCCTCTCCAGCATACGGCTTGATTCGACAACTTTTAATTATGCCAATGGGCTTAGCGAAGATTTGGCAATTGTTCATGCCGATATTTTGAAAGACGCTGATGCTCTTTTCAAAAATAAGATTTCCCATCAAAAAGCGATCGCTCTCTACGGCGGCGATGAAATCAAGGCCGCAGACTTTCCTTCTAATTGCGTTCTCGCTTTCTCCAAGAAGGACGATGAAAAAAAAATTTGCTCTCAGCTTTTGAGAGTCGAAAACATCATGAAAGAGTTTATGGTCCTTAAGTCCCAGCTTCTGACCATCAACAGAGAGCTGGAAAAAACCATGGGAAGCGTCGAAACTGAACTAATCAGAGTCAAGAGGGCCCACGAACAGAATAGACCTAAACGCTTTCAAGACCTCAAAGGGCTAAAGGCCTTAAGCAAATACGCGGCCGGAGACAGCGTGGGGGGCGAGTTCTTTGATATTTTCACCGCGGGCGGAAAGATTTTTCTGCTCATGACCGAGACGTCCTCTTACCTCGCTTCAAGCTCAATTCTTCAAATTTTTTCAGACTTTAAAGAAAAGAAAAGTCTCACTAAGAGAGTCTGAAATCGAGTTTTTAAAAGAGATCAAAACTGAAGTTGAGGAAATAAATAAAACAAAAAAGAAAAAACCGCTTTCTGTAAATATTCTCACCGGTATTTTGGACTTGAACACTTACGAGGCGAAGGGCCATGTTTTTGGCGACTTTAAGCTTGTAAGCTCCAGGCAGAAGCTCAACTTTGCCGGAAATGACTTGAACTTCCTAAAAGCGATTTTGAAGAGGCCGAATATGAGAGAGCCCTTGATAGAGGAGAGCGGCTTCTTCTTCTTTCGCCCGGGCTTTGTTAAAAACTGGGAAGACCTGTCTCCTGACCTTATGATTGAGACTCTTTTAAACAATAAAAAAATCAAACTGCTCGATGTCCTGGACGAGATTTTCTTTCAATTAAAGAAAGACTCTAAAGGCGGCTTTCTTGCTTACGACGCGTCGGCCATTATGTTGGAGGTACAAAAAAATGTCATGCTTCAAATCTAGCTTAGCTCTGCTCCTTTTCTCCTCATTGGTCTTTGGGGCGAATGTCGAAAAATTCTCCTCCAAAGCCTGTTTGGAGGCCTCTTTTGAAGCGAGTGTCACCCATAAGGGCGACTTCTGGGGGCTTATGAAAAATGATCTTTACCTCAAAAAAGACGTTTGCGAAATCGTTGTAAAAGACAAGGGGCTGCTTGATAGTGATTGGAAAGTGGACGTGTGCCGCGAGCCGATCCATATCAAGGAAACTTCCAAAGGAAGCTTAAGTGTCTATAAAAGAGGCGGGGCAAAGTGCGATCGCAATTCCTCGTCTGAGTTTTGCGAGTCTTGGAAGAATCTAAAAAGCACTCTCGAGGACAAAGGTCTTATTTTTGCGGAAGGCGAAAGAGAAAAGCTCTCCAGCGCCCATGGTAAAATCTATTGCGCCTATCTTCTTTTGAAAAAGCATCTCGATGAGGGAGATCTTTTTTCCAAGTACCAAGAGCCTGTCGACCTTTACTCGGACGGGAACTCTCTAAGCTCTCCAGTTGTTGAAGAAGTTGAAGAGGAAAAAGAAAAGGCGCCTACAGAGGAGCCAAAAAAAGAAGAAAAAGTCGAGGCCCAAGGCCGATTCTAGGCCCTGATGGGGCGCTTTTCTTTTGCAAGTAAGCAAAGTGTAGCGCTCTAGGGAATACTCTACCTCAAAGCAAAATCAAGGTCGCCAATCAAATCATCAGCGTCCTCAATTCCAACAGAAACGCGAATGAGATTATCAGTGATCCCAATCGACTCTCGGACGGGCTTAGGCACAGACGCGTGAGTCATGATCGCTGGGTGCTCGATAAGGGACTCCACACCGCCAAGGCTCTCCGCAAGATGAAAAAGCCTCACTTTCTCGAGAAACTCTCTCGAATGCTCCAGCCCGCCTTTTATGAAGAAAGTGATCATTCCTCCAAAACCTGTCATTTGCTTCTTCGCTAACTCATGCTGAGGGTGACTCTTAAGTCCCGGATAGACGACACTCTCGACTTTGTCATGGCCTTCCAGAAACTTCGCGACTTTTATCGCGTTCTCCTCATGCCTTTGCATTCTGATTGCGAGAGTTTTGATGCCGCGAAGAACGAGCCATGAGTCAAATGGAGAGCTGCTTGGGCCGATACTTTTCTGAAGCCTAAAAAGCTCGTCATAGATCTCTTGGTCGTTGGTCATCATGGCGCCGCCGACAACATCGGAGTGGCCATTGATGTACTTAGTGAGCTATGGGTCACCACGTCCGCTCCAAGATCGATGGGGTTTTGGAAATAGGGGGACATAAAGGTGTTGTCGACATAAGTCGTGACACCGTTCTCTTTTGCCATCTCGCAAACTTTCTTTGATGTCGGTGATTTTTAAAAGCGGATTTGTCGGCGTCTCAATCCAGATCATCGCTGGCCGTTCATAGAGCTTTTTTTCGACGAGCTCATAATCAGTTGTATCGATGAATTCAAAATCATGAATGATCATTGAACACTGTCGAGAAAAGGCGATAAGTTCCGCCGTAGACATCGTCGCCGCAAAGAATCTTTGCTCCCCTTTGGAAGCATATGCATAATAAGGCTGTCATGAAAGACCTGAGGCCGTGGTGAGGCAAAAGCTCGCATTTTCTAGGGACGCTAGGTTGCGCTCAAGTCTTGTTCGCGTGGGATTATGGGTCCTTGTGTACTCATAGCCCTGGTGTTCGCCAGGGCTTCTTTGAGCGTATGTCGTCGTTTGGTAAATGGGGGGCATGACAGCGCCAGTCTCTTTGTCAGGCTCTCCGCCCACATGAATGACCTTTGTCGCAAACTTTTCTTTTTTAATCATGCCTACTCCCTTTTAAATCATGCAAGCTTTCCGTTGTCTCCGATGATTTTTAGTATCTCTTTGTCGGTTTGTCCTGCGCATCGTCCACCTGATAGCCCATTTTTTTCATCCAAGCGTCATTGTAGATTTTGGAGGCGTATTTATTCCCTGAGTCGTGAAGGACAATAAGAATCCTTTCAGGTTTTTCGAGCTTTTTGGCGTATTTGATCGCTCCCACCACCGCCGCGCCTGCGGACCCGCCAGTATAAATGCCTTCTTCTTTGACGAGACGTCTTGTCATCTGGAAGCTTTCCTCGTCTTTCACGACGACGAAATCGTCGATCACCTCAAAGTGAACATTCCCAGGAAGGAAGTCTTCTCCGATGCCCTTCAAGAACGTAAGAAGATCCCTCGATTTTTTCTCCGGTCGCTTTATAATGGGCAAGAATCGACCCTTCGCAATCAACGCCGACGACCTTAACATTAGGCATTTTTTCTTTTAGGTATTTTCCCTACGCCTGAAATGGTGCCGCCTGTTCCGACCGCCGCCATGAATGTGTCAAACTTGCCTTCTGTTTGGTCATAAATCTCAGGGCCAGTTTGCTGATAGTGGCATTCGGCATTGTAGATATTCTCATATTGATTGATATGAAAAGAGTTTGGCATCTCTTTTAGGCTTGCCGCCACAGAATAGTAAGATCTTGGATCTTCAGGAGCGACATTTGTCGGGCAGACGATAACTTTCGCTCCAAAGGCCTTGAGATTGTCGATCTTTTCTTGGGACTGTTTATCGGCCATGACGAAAATTGACTTATAGCCATGAGTGTTTGCGTATAAAGCTATGCCTATGCCAGTGTTGCCAGAGGTGCACTCAATTATTGTTCCGCCCGGTTTTAGATCGCCGTTTTCAACGGCCTTTTCGCACATATAAACGCCCATGCGGTCTTTAATTGATCCGCCGGGGTTAAGATATTCAAGCTTTACATAAATTTCGCTATCGACGTCTTTAGCGACGTTTTGCAGGCGAACGATCGGAGTGTTTCCGATCGCGTCCACAATTGAAGTGTTCTTAAATTTTTCCATTTGAGTCTCCATTTTCCGAGGAAGAAATTCCTTCCCACTGAGCTTTCAGGTCACGAACATGATCGATTGGCCTCGTCTTCAAAATTTCTGAAAATCGCAGCACCTGCTCGAACTTTTGACCTAATAAACTCTCGTGATTTTTTTCTCTCTCCACAATACTATCTTTAATCATTTTTCCAAGTTCTTCTTTAGGACTCCAGGCCTCCAGCTCGTCTCTCAAACACTTGTTGAGAATGACATAAGAGTCCCTCTCAAGAAGCCCTTTGGCGCCTTCGCTGAAGCTCCATAGCTTCTTTGATTTTGTTCTGCTCAACGCTTGTGACGAGAAACCAATTGGACTTCTGAGGGTCGCTTATTCGCTCTTGCAGCTCAAGCGCACCGAGAAAAGCGTCCTTTGGATTGGTATATGGCGAAAACAGCGTCGATAAAGTCGTCAACAAACGAGGCTCCCGTGACTTTGGAAAGATAGCCAAGAAGCTTTTTTACGCCAGAGGAGACGACTCTTGTCATGAATCTCGCGCCCTTTTTGGCCTTGCCGTCGCCTTTTCCAAGGGAGTTAAAAATCTCAACAAAGCTTTGATTAAAAAAGGCCTTTATTTTGTGGGCGCTTTCTAAAAAATCGAGAAAGTGCCCGCCGGGAGGGGTGTCTAGGACGATGATATCGTATCCCCCTTGGTCCATGCTCATCTTTAGCTCAACGAGCGAGAGGATTTCGTTAAGGCCGCCATATGGGCCTTGCGAATATTTTCATAATACGGTTTTCTGAGAGGCGGCCTCGCCGTCTTGTTCGGCGATTCTTTTAATCGTGACCTCTGGGCTCATGAGCAGGGCCTTGAGTTTAAGCTCATCGCCCTTGTCAAAAGGATCGCTTACGGGCATGGCCGTTCCTGCGTCCTCATCTTTAAGCTTCAAAACTTCTTTTAGGCCTTTTGGAGGGATCGATTGTGATAAGAAGAACTGAATGACCAAGTTCTGCGAGATGAATCGCTCGAGAGGCCGCGAGAGTGGTTTTTCCAACTCCGCCTGTTCCACTGAATATCTCAAAAGGTTTGGTCTTTATCATCGTCGATTAAGGCGTCAAATGAGGACGCCAGTCTCCTTTGTCAGGTCTTTTATTATGTCTTCCTCTTGATTGTGAAGACTATGCTTTATGAGCCCTTTCACATCTGAGGCATGCTCTAAGGTTATTTGCTCTTCGGTGCTGAAGCTTGGCCTTTAAAAATCCAGGAAGCTCAATATTCTCAATCCCACTTAGGGCCTTAAGGCTATTATTAAAGTAGATTTCTGTTTCCAAGTCGCCCGCCGCCTGCAGCTCTTCTCTTAAATCAATTGCCTCGTTGGAGGCCATAGCAGTCGGCAAGGAGAGAATTACGATTTTTGCGAAGTCTTCAGAGTGCAAATAGCTGAGCATTTTTTGGGTGTCGTCAAAAAGAAGCCCGGAGCTGAAGATGTCCCTAAAGTTCTTGGTCGGCCTCCAGCATGGTCAGAGCATGGCCAGAGGAAGGGGAATCTAGAACAAAAATAAGCTCCTCATCGGCCTTGAGAAGCTCAAGAGTTTTTCCTAAATAAATAAGGTAATTAAAGCCGGGAATCATGTTCACAAGCGCTTTGAAAAAAGGCGTTTTGACGACCCACTTTCCGACAGTGCGCGACTTCATCTTCTTTCCCACATATTCCATGGAGGCGTCTAAGAGATTGAAGGCCTTAAAGGGAATGCCCATCTTCCTAGCGGTGGCCACTTCTTGAGGCTCTGTGGAATGGTCAGTGAGGGAAGAAGTGGAGTAGTGAAGGTACTGGGCCTTATGCCCATTTTCGTTTAGGCATTTTGCAAAGGCCAGAGCAGCGCTGGTTTTTCCAACGCCCCCTTTGCCTGTTATAATATAGAGTTTCTTTGGTTTAATTCCGTCTGAACGCCCTTGCATGGGGGCATTAAAACAAATACATGGCCGTTAGTAAAAGTTTAAAGTAAGACCCTTTTACATCTTCGGTCTCGTCCTGTTTGACATTAAATGGATTATGAAATTGGCCTAAGATTCCGACCACCACATTTCTATTGAGCCGTAGATCTACGCCCGCTCCAAAATTCAGGCCAAAAGTGGTCTTCTCATCAGATTTTTCATCTTTTTTGGCGATTTGAGGGACATAAAAGCCAAGCCCTCCCACAAGGAATGGGGAAAATGCGTCAAACTCGTATGGTCTTGCCTTAACGCCAAAGGCCAGTCCCCTGAGCCAGACTTCCTCGTCTTTATAGGTATGATGAGAGCTATGGAGATTGACCAGAAGATCAAAGGAATAACTTGCCGTGTAACTATAGAATAGGTCAGGAAAAGCTATTTTGCTGTCGCCTTTGTCTTCAAATGAGCCCAATAGAAAGGTCTGCCCCACGCCAAAACCGATCCCGTGCTTATGAATTTCTCTGGCGGCCGCGCTCATAATGGAGCTGGACGCTTCTGATTCGTCACTTTCCTTAGCGAAAGTATTGGTTGAAGTAATAAAGATTACCGCCGCAAGCGCTGTCATTTTGAACAGGGAGTTAAATGTCATGATGCGTTCTCTCTCTAGTATCTAGTGATTATTGAAACTTAAACTTAACAATTATTTATACGTGATTTAAACAGATATTACGAGGGCTGATTTTTAACCAGCAAGATTTTGGGCAAAAAAAAACTCCCAGGCCGAAGCTTGGGAGTTCTCTATAAATACTAACTTAAAAAAATTAGTTTAGTGTAGATCGAAGTTCTCAACATTGTTTAGATTAACATTGTTAAGAAATGCTGCTGGAGAAACTTCTTCGGTTTTAGTTTCTTCGTTGGCAGTGTTGGCTTCTGCTGCGATAGCAGTAGGGAAGTCCAGACCCATCTCTTTTTCAAGGCCTTTGATGTATCCAGTAAGAGTTCCTTCTTCTGAACGGATAACTCTTTTTAGAAGCTCAGTGTCACCTGGCTTAAGAGACTTTCTTTCTTGATCAAAAAGAAGTTGGATTTGAGTCATGTAAGTGATGTCATTTTTAGTTTTGTTATCGATAACCTGAATTTCGTTACCTTCTCTGATGATCTGAGCGATCTCTTCAAGAGTCACGTAACAAGATTGGAACGTGTCATAAAGTTTTCTGTTTTGGTACCTTTTGATGATTCTAACGTCTTTCATTCGGTTTTTCCCCTGTGTTTGTACCCCAGTTCTAGCTTTTCCACTAAGTTTGGAGGCAACGTTCAACATAAATTATTTTTAAAGTTATCTTATTAACTTAATTTCGTAACTCACTAAAATTCTTATCAATTGCGCTAATGGCCAAAATAAAATCAATATTGGCCGAAAGCATAAAATAACGCTGTCGCTCAAAGAATGGACACTTCATACAAGACCTAGGCGAAAAAAGTCAACCCGGTTAGTCAAAAAAATGACTGATTAGGAAAATTAAGGAAAAATTGAGTAATTATTACGCATAACACCATGAAAAAGCTTCAAAATTGGACTGAATTCACTAAATAAAAATTTATTACAGGCATTTTCATCCGGTATTTAACTCTCACCTAAACTTTTAAAAAAATCCACGCAAAGAGCCGATTAGAACATTGAGAAGACCTCTTATGGAGGCCTCAATCATTCTAAGGACGGCACATGGCGCGAACGAATCAAACTTTTCTAACTCTACTACTGGCTATTAGTCTGGCTTCATGCTCCCTGCTGCAGCAAGCGCCACGCGAGAAAAAGGCCCCAAAAGAGCAGAATTTAGACAGAGAGCTATCTCCTAAGGAAGTACAGGTATTGAGTGAGGCCAGCGCAAAAAGAGTCTCAGACCAGCTGAAAAAGCTTGCGATAGCCGCCAAAGCAAGTGGAGAACAAGAGACGAGATTCTTAGCGAGCGACATGTTTCTTAAGGCCAGCGCCGCTCAAATGGAGGGCGACCACCGGAGCGCAAATCTTATCTTTGAAAGATTGGTGGAGCTCGTTCCGGACAACAATACGTGCTAAGAAAATACGCCGTGGGCTCATTCGGATGGGAGAGTTGGCGAAAGCTGAGAAGACCCTCGAGAGCATTGTGGAAAAAAGCTCTCAAGAGAAGGACTTCGACTCAGACATTTCCCTGGTTCTTGCAGGAGTTTACACGAGCCTAGGAAAAACGAAGAAGGCGCAATCAGTTTATGAAGATGTTCTGGCCAAGGACAAAACAAATGAAGACGCGTGCGTATTTCTTTCAAAACCTATATCTTAGAGTCCAAGCACGCCGATGGCGAGAAAGGTCCTTAATCGTTGCGAGAAAACATAAAAGGCAAAGGGAATCTTTTCCTATTACATCGGGAAAATGATGGTCGACCAGGGCATGCTTGAAAAGGCAAAAAAGCGCTTTTAAAGGGCCTCTAAAATTGAGCCAGGCTTTAGTCAGGCCATCATGGCGCTGGGCCTTGTGCATGAAGAGCAAAACAAAAAGCAAAAGGCGATTAATATCTATAAAAAGTATTTAAAGCAAAAGCCTAATGACACGTTGATTCTGTCGCGCATGGTGCAGCTGATGTTTTCTCAGGAGCGTTTCAAGCGGCCACTCCCTACGCTGAGCGACCTAAGCGACTTGGACCCTGATGACCTAAACTTAAAGGTGAAACTCGGCATCCTCTACACGGACGCGAAAAAATATCAAAAAGCTATTGGGACTTTTAGAGAGCTTCTAGTTAGGGCGCCTGGAAATGACAAGATCCTCTACTATCTGGGAGCGATCTATCAAGAAACGAAACAATTCGAAAACGCTGTGGATTTTTTCAGCCGAGTTCCCGCGACAAGCGGCCTCTATCAAGACAGCTCGCTACAGGCGGCGCAAATGCTAAGCGCCCTCGCTCAGGCGGAGGAAGACAATAAAAGTCCCGAGAACTTAAAGAAGACTTTCTTAAGCTAGTGGACAGCAGAACCCAAGAGCTGCCGGAAATGGCCGTCGAGTTTCAGGTGCTAAAAGCGGGCTTTTTTGAGGCCATAGAAGAAAATACTGTCGCCATAGAGGCGGTGGAGTCTGTTTCTAACCCACGAGGAATTCACGGATAATCATCGCTATTACCTGGCCTCTCTTATATGAGAAGGAAGGCGACTACGATAACGTTCTTCCCATTATTGAAGGCATCTTAAAGCGCAACCCTGAAGACGCCTATGCCTATAATTTTTTAGGCTACTCTTTGCTTGAAAAGGGGGAGAGGCTGGACGAAGCGTTTCAATACATCACCAAGGCCGTGGAGCTCAAGCCGGAGGACGGCTATATTCGAGACTCTTTAGGTTGGTACTATTTCAAGACCGGAGATGTGGACAGGGCCCTGACGGAGCTTTCAAAGGCGGCGCATGCGCCGTGCCGAATGATGTCTCAATTCAAAAGCATCTTGCTATTGTTTATGGCAAATTGCGTCAGTTTGGCAAGGCCAAGCGCTCTCTGAAGACCGCAATTGGTCTTGCTAAATTTGAAAGCGAGCGCTCCGAATTGCGCGAATTTCTCGAGGACATCGATTCAAAAAGGCTTCCCGCCTCTGACTAGATTTTCGCTGCCTTCTATTGAAAAACGATGCGCCTAAGCATACCCTCTTGAGGCATGAAAAAATCTTTAAAGCTTCTTCCATTATTTGCGGGCCTTGCGGCCTTTTCTTCGTGTTCTCTATTCAAACAGGCGAAAGTTGGAGACTCCATTGAGGCCGCTAAAGAGCGAGTCTGCTTGAGTTCTGAGGGGAAAGGGAAGGTTTATATTTCAGCGGTCAAAAACATGTGTTTTCCTATCAAAGCCATTTTAATGAGGAGGAAAAGAAATGGGAGACTTTGATCGATTTTCCTGTTTATGGGCGCGAATCTTTGCTCCTTAATGGAATGAAAAAACAAACTCGGCCGAGTATGACGCAAGCTACGAGCAGGCCCTTTTAAAAAACGCGGAAAACCTTGATCCCAAGCTTCTAGACGCCGCCACCAAGCTCTGGGCGGAGTTCTTTGAGGACGCGCTCGTCGGCAGGGGAGCATTAGACAAAGGACCATGGCGCGCAAATTGACTGGAAGACAGATCGCAAAAAGCCTAACAGGAAGCCTTGTCACCAACGGGCTTCCCTCGAAAATAATTTTTCTAAATCCCCAACCCAAACAAAGGCCATTTTGGGCGCTACGACTTTGAGCTTCAAAACTCGGAGGGAGAGCCCGCTTTTGGTATGCAGCTTATTGTAAGAGATTGTTTGGAAAATCCTCGAAAACTAGAGCCGCTTTGACGCGTTTTTAGCGCGTTTGAAACGGAGTCAAAACGCACTTCTTGTCAATGTAAGTCGGTTTTTATAGAACCTTTGATGTTTCTAAGTTAGAGTTTTGAAGACCTAATATTATTAATAGCTTACTTATTAAAGGGCATCTAAATGTTAACAAAACCGTTCAAGAATCTGCTATGTATGGCTCTCTTTATTTCAGCTTTTTTCGCCTGCACCAAGAACCGAAACGCCAATGAAAAAACTCTCTATCTTACAGCGCAAGCGAAAGTGAAAGGAATGGACCCGATCAATACCGGGCGACACTTACTCCAGCACTGAGGTCGCCAGAGTTTATGAAGGCCTTCTTCAATACAAATATCTAGTTCGCCCATATGAGCTGGAGCCAAATCTTGCCAAAGAGATGCCTGAGGTTTCTAAAGACGGGCTCACTTACACTTTTAAATTAAAAGAGGGCGTTGAGTTTCACGACAATAAGTGCTTCGAAGGCGGGAAAGGTCGCGAGATGGTCGCCTCAGATGTGGTTTACTCCATCATGCGACTAGCGGATCCGAGAAATAACGCTGTCGGATGGTGGATTCTTGACGGAAAAATAAAAGGTCTTAATGAATGGAGAGAGTCTCAGAAAGGAAAAGAAAAGACGAATTATGACGTGGAAATTGAGGGCGCTAAAAGCCCTGGACAAGTACACAGTCCAATTTCAGCTTAAAGAAAAATTTCCTCAATTTCTCTACGCTCTTCCCATGAGTTACACCATGGTGGTCCCAAGAGAAGCGGTCGAATTCTTACGGAAAAGAATTTCTAAACAATCCTGTGGGCACCGGCCCTTTTATGACTGGGCCGTATACTCAGTCCACAAAAATCGAGTATACGAAAAATCCTAAATGGAGAAAAGAAGTTTATCCAAGTGAAGGAAGCGAAGCGGACAAGGAGGCAGGCCTTTTAAAAGACGCGGGAAAGCAGATTCCTTTTGCGGAAAAAATTGTGGTCCAAATTCAACCAGAGGCGCAGCCTCGATGGCTCGCTTTTGAAAAGGGCAAAACGGACCTGCTCGGCGTTCCAAAGGACAATTTTGACAGTGTTGTTATTCCCGGAAAGGGGTGACGGACGCTTACGCCAAAAAAGGAATTGTCCTTGAAAACAATCCGGACTTAGACGTGACTTATATCGCCTTCAATCATGAGGATCCGCTCTTTAAAGACAATGTGAAATTAAAGCAGGCCATGTCTCTTGCTTATGATGTCTCAAAATCAAACGAGCTTTTCTATCACAATCTAGGCGTTCCAGCTCAGACGCCGATCCCTCCAGGAATCCAAGGCTATGATGAGAACTACCAAAACCCTTATATGCAATTTGATCTTGAGAAGGCGAAAAAGCTTCTTGCTGAAGCAGGCTACCCAGGCGGCAAGGGACTGCCAGTGATCAAGTACGACACGACTTCCAACACGACAAATAGGCAGGGCGGAGAGCTTTTTAAAAAGATGATGTCAGAAATTGGAGTGAATATTCAGGTCATCACCAATACTTGGCCGCAGCTCACTGAAAAGGTCAATAATAGAACGACCCAAACTTATGGCATGGCCTGGCTGGGGGACTACCCGGACGCTGAGAACTTCCTTCAGCTTCTTTATGGGCCGAACTCCTCACCGGGACCCAATGGCTCTAACTTTAACGACGAAGGCTTTAATAAGCTCTTTAAAAAGGCGACGAAAGATGCAGCCTGGCGCTGAGAGAACAAAGCTCTATAAAAAGCTCGCTCAGACCTACTCGGAGAAAGTTCCTTGGATCCTTGGGGTCCATAGAAAGAGTTTTGTCGTAAAACACGGCTGGTTAAAGAACTATAAGTTTTCAACTTTCGAGTACGGAAACGCGAAGTACTGGGACGTGGACACTAAGAAAAAAACTGAATTGCTTAAAAAATTATAAGAAGTAGGAGATAGAATGAACGCCACTTGGAACTATATCATTAGGAGAACGCTCTATTTGATTCCGGTCTTATTGGGTGTTTGCTTTCTCATCTTTGTTCTTTTTAATGTCGTGGCGGGAGACCCTACGGCGATCATTCTTGGAAAGCACGCGACGGCGAGTCAAATGGCCGAGCTTCGCGAGCAATTAGGCCTAAATAAGCCGATGATTGTTCAATATTTGATGTTGTGAAGTCGGCCTTCACTTTTGACTTTGGTCGCTCTTGGGCGACCAAACAACAAATTTCAACGATGATTGCGCAGGGAGCGATCCCTTCGCTTTCAGTCACTCTGCCGGGCTTCTTTTTTGCCACGGTGGTGAGTGTTCTCCTCTCGACTGTGGTCGCTTATTTTAGAGGCAAGGGTATCGACACCTTTATTCGTTTCCTCACCATTGGGATGATGAGCATCTCTTCCCTTGTGTATATTATGGTCTTTCAATGGCTCTTTGCCTATAAGCTAGGCTGGTTTGAGATATCAGGATTTGAGTACAGCTTTCCTGGCGTTATGCCCTATATCTCGCTGCCAATTATTATTTGGGTCGTGCTAAGCCTGGGGCCTGATGTGCGCTTTTACAGAACGCTGATTCTCGATGAGATGTACCAAGACTATGTGCGAACAGCTCGAGCAAAAGGCGTGTCTGAAAAAGTCATTTTGCTTAAACATGTATTGCGCAACGCAATGATTCCCATCCTCACTTATACTGTGGTGCAGCTGCCATTTCTGCTTCTGGGCTCGATCCTGCTGGAAAGTTTTTTCTCCATACCAGGGCTAGGGAATATGGTCATCAACGCGCTCAATTCTTCTGACTTCCCAGTACTAAAGGCCATCACGGTCTTGTCCGCTGTGGCCTATATTGTGTTCACATTAATTCAGGACGTCCTCTATACGGTGGTCGATCCACGAGTTAAACTATAGGGGCTCTTATGAATAGCGAATATGCACTAAAGGACAATTTGAGCGAAAATATGGCAACTGTACAAAAACTAACTGTTGACGCTGACCTGAAGGGGAAATCTCTTTGGATTGACGCATGGTCAAGGCTTAAAAACGACAAGAAAGCTATAGTCTCCTTGGCCGTGGTGCTTTTTTATTCTTTAATTGCGATATTGTCAGCGACCGGCGTTATCGCCGCGGACTGGAACACCGAAGTTGGCCCCTCCTATTTAGCGCCCAACGCCGAGCATTGGCTCGGGACTGATTTTCTTGGGAGAAGCGTTCTTGTAAAGGTCATTCACGGAACACAAGTTGCGATGAGTGTGGGCCTCATTTCCTCTATGATAGCTATTCCCATCGGGGTTTTCTTTGGCGCTGTCGCTGGATATTTTGGCGGGTGGATCGACGAAGTTGTGGTGTGGTTTTACACGACCTTTTCTTCCGTCCCTCAAATCATGCTTCTTATGAGCATCGCTTTTATTCTAGGCAAGGGCATAACGACCGTTTACATCGCTCTCGGTCTCACCTCATGGATTGGTCTTGCAAGACTGATTAGGGGAGAGGTCATGAAGCACAAAAATAGAGATTACGTCCAGGCGGCGGGCTCTCTTGGAGCGGGACACGGGAGAAAGCTCTTTAAGCATATTCTTCCTAACGTAAGCCATATTGTGATCATTTTCACGTCCCTTCAGTTTCAAGTGGCGATCAAGTCTGAAGTCATTCTTTCTTATTTGGGGCTTGGCGTTTCAGGACAGCCGAGTTGGGGCAAAATGATTGACGACGCGAAGCTTGAGCTGGCTCGAGAGGTGTGGTGGCAACTTGCCGGCGCCACTGTTGCTATGTTCTTTGTGGTGCTCGCTTTTAATATTTTAGGCGACGCCCTCAGAGACGCTCTTGATCCAAAACTAAAAGGCAAAGACTAAAAAGAAAAGAGAAAGAGGAAAATCATATGGAGTTACTAAGCATAAAAGATTTAACTGTCGACTTTAACACTCCCGAAGGAGTGGTGAGGGCCGTTAACGGAATTTCTTTTGATGTTCCCTTTGGAAAAACAGTGGGACTGGTCGGAGAGTCGGGCTCGGGCAAATCAGTGACCTCGCTTGCGGCCATGAGGCTGATTCCTAATCCTCCCGGCAAAATCACCGGAGGCCAAATCCTTTTTGAGGGGAAAGATCTAGTCTCCGCTAGCGAAGACGAGATGAGAAGAATTCGCGGCAATGATATCTCCATGATCTTTCAAGAGCCCATGAGCGCTCTCAATCCTGTGTTTAAAGTGGGAGACCAGATTGCTGAAAGTCTTATGCTTCATAAAAAAATGACCAAAAAACAGGCCTGGAGTCGCGCTGTCGAACTGCTTGATCAAGTTGGAATTCCCGACCCCAAGGCAAGCGCCCAAAAATATCCGCATGAAATGAGCGGCGGCCAAAAACAGAGGGTGTGCATCGCGATCGCCATCGCGTGTGAGCCAAAACTTCTGATCGCTGACGAGCCGACGACGGCCCTTGATGTGACGATTCAAAAGCAAGTTCTGGATCTCATGTTTGATCTTCAAGAAAAATACAAAATGGGCATGCTCTTTATCACTCACGATTTGAGTGTTATCGCCGACATCGCGGACGATGTGGTCGTTATGTATAGAAGCAATCTGGTCGAGAAGAGCAATACCAAAAAAATATTCACCGGCGCCAATCATCCTTATACTAAAGGCCTGCTTGCTTGTCGTCCTTCTCTTGAGACGAATCCTGAGCGACTTCTAACTGTCGCTGATTTTATGGACGAGGAAGGAAATGAGATTACAGTGGACCCCGAAAAACTAAGGCCCGCAGCTAAAAGTGAAAAAGAAAAAGAGAGTGGCCCTCTTTTAGAGGTGAAAGATCTGCACACCCACTTTCCCATCAAAGGCGGAATTTTTGGGAGAACTGTTGATCACTTTAAGGCGGTCAACGGAGTTTCATTTAAGCTTTATAAGGGACAAACCTTGGGGCTTGTCGGAGAGTCGGGCTGCGGAAAGACGACCCTTGGAAGGACTATTTTAAGGCTTCTTGAGCCGACTTCTGGTCATATCCTATATGATGGCGTCGATCTTACAAAGCTAGACAAAAAACAAATGAGGGAAATGCGCTCCAAAATGCAGATCATCTTTCAAGATCCCTACTCGTCCCTTAACCCTAGAATGACGATTGGAGAGATTCTTCTTGAGCCAATGGTCCTTCACAATATTGGCAATACAAAGGCGCAGAGAGTGGAAAAGGCGAGATGGCTAATGGAGAAAGTCGGTCTCAAGGCGGCTCAGCTGAGCCGCTATCCTCACGAGTTTTCAGGCGGTCAAAGACAAAGAATCTGCATCGCTAGGGCCCTCGCCGTGAGCCCGGAATTCATTATTTGTGACGAGTCGGTGTCCGCGCTTGATGTTTCTGTGCAGGCCCAAGTCCTGAACCTTCTTCTGGATCTGCAAGAAGAGTTCGGGCTGACTTATATTTTTATTTCTCACGACCTTTCAGTTGTGAACTTCATATCTGATGATGTTGCCGTTATGAACGCTGGCAAAATCGTTGAAATGGACAAGGCCTTCAAGGTCTATCACAGCCCTGAAAATGATTACACTAAGGCGCTTCTTTCTGCGATTCCAAAGGGCGTGCCTAAGGAGCTTCTCGCTGATAGCGCCCCCCAGTAATCAAAGCGCCTTTTTGTCGATGAGCCTTCCTTTTAAAAGAAGGAAGGCCATAGCGCTGCCAAAACCAAAGTACACATTCCACTGCCATACCCATTCAAGAGCAAAACGATTAAGATAAACGGCAACAAGACCAAAAGCGTAGGCGCCGAGAACGCTCGTCAAATCAAGCTTAAGCTTGGTGAAACCTGGGAAAATAACTGAGGACATGAAAAGAGCGAGAAGAGATCCCGCCGTCCAGGAGGTGATTTCAAGACCTAGGACTAAAAGCCCCTCGGACTTTGAGGCGACAAAGGCGCACGCTCATAAGTAGGGCGGTGATGATAAGGGTGTCTCTTTTATAGAACCTCTCAATCTGGGCCTTGTCATGAGTTTCGTGGTGGAGGATATCGCTATAAAAACTGGCGCTAAGCGCGTTAATCGTGGAGTCGAGGGTCGACATGGTCGCCGCCAAAACTCCCGCGACCATTAGTCCTTTAAGCCCGTCTGGAAAATAGTTCGTGATGAAGTAGGCAAAGAGCTGATCGTTGCCGATATCAGGAGGCGTCACCTGTTGATAGTGCGACCAAAGAAGGGCCCCAATGGCCAGGAACAAAAAGCCCACAGCAATAGAGAGAAAAGTGGACAGGACGATGGCCGTTTGCGCGCCCTTTCATGCTCTTATTTCCAGTTAGTCTCTGCGCAAAGTCCTGGTCCACTCCATGAGTGGCCATGTCAAAAAGAACTCCTCCAATGACTCCTGTTAGGAAAGGGCCAGGACTTGAGAAGTCTATAAAGGAGGTCTTGCCCGCCTCATGAGCGGCCCAAAATAAGTCCCCCCAAGGACGGCCGCTAATTTCGGGAATCAAATAATGGGCGACGATTCCGCCAAAAATAAAGAGCCCCATTTGGGCCATATCTGTTCGCACCACGGCCTTCAGCCCACCGATCATGGTGTAAAAAAAGGTGATCACACAAATAATAAAGACCGCTGAATAAATGTCCACTTTGAAAAATTGAGATATTAGAATGGAGCCCGCAAAGAGGCGAACACCCACAGCAAGGAGCTTGTTTATAAAAAAGAAAATGGCCGTAAAGCGTTGGCCATTTTTGGTGCCTCTCTTTCCCATAACGGAGTAGACCGTGAGGCCTTTGTCATATATTTTGGGAAGAAACACAAAGGCGATAGCGAGCCTTCCAAACAGGGCCCCCATATAGATTTGAATAAAGGAAAAGTCGCCCGCCATAAGCGAAGGCGGGAATGCCCAAAAAAGTGAGAGCGCTGACCTCGGTCGCAATAATGGAGCATAGAGATTCAGGAATTGTCAGGGACTTACCCGCCAAATATTGATTATCGATTAAGTTATCGCCCTTGAGATTTGCCCTGCCGGACTTGAGGGCCATGAAAAATATGCCGGCTAAATAGACAAGGACTACAATAAAATCTATTGCGGAAATATGGGACTCCATAAAAGCTGTCCTAGTGTTTTCATTAGTTTGAGAGTTTATCCTTACTCTTTTTGTAAAGCATCTTCAATATAAAGATAAAGCCACTCTTAAGAAAACCTTAAGGGCGTGAATTCACTAACTTTTTCGACTCTTAAGACCGATAAATAGACAGGAGTTTATGGATAAACATGCCTTATCAAGTTAAAGGAATCACATTCATGGAGGACGAACTTACGACCGTCAGTTTGAGCGAATTGCGCCCAGGCACTCTTTCGTCCGCTCATCTTTTTGCCTTTATCAAAGGCCGACCTTTTCTTCTGCTTCGCGCGGGAGACGTTATAGACTCCGATTTTGTTCAAAAATATACCGATAGAGGCGTGAGCTCTTTTAAAGCGCTTGTCGTTGCGGCCGAGGCCCAGTGTCAATGAGTTCAAAAAATCTCTTCGAGCTTTTAAGAAAATGGCGAATGAGGCAAAGGCCTTGGAGAATAGAGACGCCTTTACGAAGCTCTTTGGAGACAGGTATTGGAAGCGCAGCCAAGCGGGCCTTTTGGAATTCAACAAGGCGTGTTTTGACGAGTTTTTTGCGATGCCTTCTGAGACTTTTGAAAAATTTCAAGAGACAAGCTATTTGCTTTGCTCAAGGGCCCTCTTTTCAGGCTCTATCGCTGTTGCCAGCGCCATCTTTGAGCAAATAACAGATTACGAGTTTCTGAAAGATCTCTATAACGCCGCCTTTATGATGGACTATGGCTTCACTCAGGGGGCCTACTTTAATTACTTCCTTGTTCAGGCCTGTGAAAGAGAGCGTCTAGCGCCTGGGTCTGGTTTGATTTTTCTTGAAGAAAAAAATAGGCCACTGGAAGAGAAAGAGGCCTTCTTTGATCATCCTAGGCTTGGAAAAAAGCTCTGTGAAGAGTTCAAAGATCTTTTCACCTTTCCAGAGGTCATTGATCATATTCGATTTCATCATGAGAAGTCTGACGGCAGCGGCTTTCCTTCTGGCCATAGCTTTTCGGGAATCTCAAGAACTGAGACTATTCTTATCTTTCGCTGATTATATGGCGCCTTTTAGAGAAATCATATTCACTAAGGGCGATGGGAACGATCTGTTTGAGTCGGCCTATAAAGGCGTGAAGGCCCTTGAAGAGTCTCAACCGACTCTGCTCGAGCCGTGCTTGTATGTCATGGGGCGCCGCTAGAGAATGGGTCCTCAGCGAAAGCATGATCGAGCAAAATCAAGTAGAAAGCGAGGTCGCGTGATGAGCGTTGAAAAGAAATACCTCGTTTTAAATCTCTCCGAAAACTTGGAGCAGAGCTTTCAGGACTTTATCGTCTCTTTAGGTTGTGAAGTCATAACAAGAGACTCCGCTAGGGACTATGAGTCCATTGATTTTATTTTGGTGGACACTGAAGAAGAGGCCAAGGTCGCCGCCAAAGACTTTGACAGCGGAAAAAATGAGATAGACATAGTTTGCCTAAGGCCCGTGAAAGAGACGAGAAGCTTTCTTATCTCTGGTGGCCGGCTTTACGTCCGGCCAGGGCTTGAAAAAACAAGCGCGGGGTCCGCTCTTCTTAGAAAGTTCTTCACAAAGAGTTTCAATATTCACCTAGACGAGGCGCTTCGGCGAAGAGTTTTCTGAATGCGAAAACTTCAAGATCACAAACCTTTTAGCGTCTGGTCTTTCCTTGGACACCATGGCGATTAGGGCCTTTGAGAAAGGTTTTAATGTGGTGGCCCTTAGATCTTTTATGGACCACTCCATGGCCTACTTTACCTATTTAAAACAAGCGGGCCTTGCGGCGGCCCCTTACGAGGTGGAGTATTCGTTTAATAAAGACACCTTTGCCGTCAATATTCACTCTTCCGTCAAAAATTTTGCCGCTGAATACCTTCTCGACTCTTTTGGTTCGGTCAACTCTCAAGAGCCTATTCAGTATCTGCTTGGGCGTTGTTTCAAGAAGCGCGGACTTTACTGACATCACTCATGTCGAGGACCCTGGACGGGTGGTTTTGACCGGATTTTGGGCGAAAGATGCGAAGAGCCCTTTGAGAGGGCTGGCCTTTAATAATATTTTTACTACTGCCCAGCTTAATCGCCAATTAAACAGAAAACTTAGCGCATATAAGTCCTATGACACTCTTGCTTCAGAGGCAGAAAAGGGAGCGCAGGAACTAGAGGACAGACGACTGCCTGGGGGCCTTTTGGAAATGGCCCTTGAGTCAAAAGACGACTCCGTACTAGTGAGGGACTCTCAGTTGTCCTCTAATATTGTCGCTTTTGCGATTGGCCACTTTGAAGAGGTGAGTCCAGACACCGCCTTGAATGAAATGAGCGAGGAAGACTTTGAGAAAGTGCTTGCCGAGCATCCAGATCAAAAAATGGTCCAAAAGCTCTCCGATGAGGACAGAAGGAGACCTTCTCAATAATATTCACAAGAAAAATATCACTGAGGCCTATAATGAGGAGCTGAAAAGAGCCCGCTCAAAGCTAAAAGATGATGAAGACTTTAAAAAGCAGATGTCTAAGGACTTGAGCCAAGAGGTCGCTCAAAGAGTTAGCGGCGGCCTTGACGCCGAGGCCCTTAATCAAATTGTCTCTGGCGGCGAGGAAGAGGACGACTTTAAGTCTGTAATCAAGGGCGTAAAAGACAAAAAGCAAAAAGAGCTCGTCCAAAAAATTAGCGGAGGCTTTAAAGAAAACGCCAAGCAATTCAAGCAGACAGTCTCTGGTTCCGGAGAAGACCCAAAAAAAGGGGCCTTTAATTTTGTGAGCCATTGTGTAAGCGGCCTTGACGATCTCGATGTCGACAAAAGGGCGAAAAGCTTTATGAAGGTCAGCGCCTCGAGCAAAATCGCCAGCGGACTTGAAAGCTTCGCTCAAGTCAAGGGCCTAAGGGTCGAGGACCTTGACGAAGACGATCTTTTAGAGTTTCAAGAGACAAAGTTGCCTTCCCTTTTGGAGGCCGCTTTGTCGGATGAAATCAGCATAAGCGAATTTGAAGAGGAGCTAAAAAGTCCTATCAATAGATCGGACGGTCTTTTTGTGAACTCGTCTTCCTCATTTAGGAAAAAGTTTAAAGAAAAGCTGGAGCAGAAGCTTGACCAGTTTCAGGACCTGCAAGAAAAGGACGGTCATAAGGTCTTCACTGAAGAGAGCGTGTCCGAAGAAAAGGCCCAAACCGTCATCCAAAGCGCAATGAAAGAGGCGCTAGAAGAGGAGTATCGTTTTTCCGAGGCGAGCAAAGAGGAGCTCGCAGACAAAGAAAAGTTAATCATAAAAGACTTGGCCGAGACCTTTTCGCAAAATGGCGAGACCTATGCGGAATCTGTCAAAGAGGCCGCGAGCGTCGTCAAAAAGAAAGAGACCCAAAAGGTCGTGGAAAGCCTTCTCCAGGACGCTCCTCGTGGCGATGGTGAGCGCAAACAAAATCTCTCCGAAACGAAGCTTCTTGAGAGAGTAAAAGAGCTAGAGCTTGAAAATAGAAAATTAAAGGACCAGGCCCAGGCCAGCGCCGTTAGTGAAGAGGCCAAATCTCTCTCTGATAAAAAAGTTCAAGAGGTGGACGAAAGGTGCGCAAAAGAAAGAGTGGAGGAAAGCGACGCCCGCAAGGGAGCGGAGAGCGAAAAAGAAATCAAAAGACTGCAAACTGAGATGAACAAACGGGAAAGTTTGTTTCGCTCCGAGCTCGCGCAGGCCAATAAGGCCGTAAAGGCGAAAGAACTTGTCGTGGAGAAGCTCAAAGAGCGCATGCAAGGGCTCGTCGAGAAGAAACAGGCCGAAATCAGTGGCTATAAGAATCAAGTGGAGGAGCTCAACCAGAGGCTTCTCGATGATAGAGCGGTCAAGCTAGAAATAGATCTGAAGCAGGCCTTGAAAGAGCTAGAGTCCACCAAGCGTGTCGCGGACCTTTATCGCGGAAAGGTGGAAAACCTCGTTAAAACAAAAAGCAAGGAGGCCGAAAGCAACTCCTCCGAGCAATTGGCCGCTGAAAACAGAAGCCTCGGCCGGCTTAAAATTCAATTAGAAAATCAGCTCAGCGCTCAGATAAAAGAGAAGAAAAGCGTTGAGCACCAACTTGAAAGGCTGAAAAACAATGAAGGCAAGCTGCGAGCAAGAGCTAATGGTGCGGAAGCGAAGCTTAATGAGGCCATCAATCAAGTGGAAAAGCTTAAATCAAATGAAGCGCGTCTCGTCGCCCTTGCCAATAAAAAAGATGGACAGGCAGACCAAAAACTCCTTAAAGAGATTGAGTCTTTGAAGTCCACAAATTCACAGTTGCAAGGCTCACTGAAGGAAATGGTCGAGAAGTCCAAGGGGCAGCCCGCTCAAAGCCCAAATAATAATTCAGCCGTTAGCCCTAAGGAAAAGCATCTAGAACAAAATGTTAAAAAGCTGAATAACGAGCTGTCCAAGGCCAGAAACGAAGTGGCAGAGCAGAAGAAACAAATGATGAAGATGAAAAATGAGACTGTCGCTCTGAAAAACAAGATTAAACAGCTTGAGAAGGCCGCTCAGGGCAAAGGCAAACAGAAGAAGGCCGCCTGAAAATAATGCCCAGCGTTCTTAAAAAATACTTGTCTTTTTCTAATCAAGCCCTTATAAATACATTCACTTTCTATTTTGCTCCAGTGGTGGAATTGGTAGACACGCTAGACTTAGGATCTAGTGCTAACGCGTGGGGGTTCGAGTCCCTCCTGGAGCACCATTAAAAAAGCCCTTCTTTTGAGAAGGGCTTTTTTGTTTTAGGGCACTCATTTTTCTTATTTAAAAAACTTTAAAAATTCGCTGTCGCTGGAAAGGATAAACTTAGAGTCCTTTTTGATCGCCTTCTTATAGGCCTCCAAGCTTCTAATGAACTCATAAAAGTCAGGGGCCGCTTTAAGCGATTTGGCGTAAATAGCTGTGGCCTTGGCTTGGGCCTTGCCGCGAATAAGCTGCGCTTTTTTATAGGCCTCTGATTCTATTCTATTGAGGTCTTTGCTAAGCCTGCCTTCAATTTCCGCTTTTTCGCCTTTGCCAATAGAGCGTATCTTTTGGGCGACTCTTTGCCTCTCGCTGATCATTCTGTCGTAGACTTTTTCCTCGACCGATTTTTCATAGCTGATCCGTCTTAATTGAAGGTCGATTAAATCTATGCCAAGGGCCTTGAGCTCCTCGTCTGCCTTTTCAACGATGAGCTCGCTAAGTCTCTCGCGGCCAAGCCTGATCTTTTCGACTTCGACATTTATCTCCTCCGCCTCTATAACTTCCGCGTTTGCCTCTTCTCCTTCGGCCTTTTTCTTTTTGATGAGCGCCTGTTTTTCGGCCAGGTTATCAAGAATCTGGTTTGAGTTTCTGACGGCCTCCACTAGATTATGGTTAGATATAACGTCTCTGGTGTGGCCATCAAGAATGGTGTCTATTCTCGCCTTTGCCCCAAGCTCATTTTCCACAGTCTGAATGAATTTTAGAGCGTTTACGATTTTCCAGCGGGCCGTGGTGTCCACGCGGATATACTTCTTGTCTCTTGTCGGAATTTTATTTGGCAGCCCGTCCCAGCTTAGGATCCTTTTGTCCACATAGCGAACTTCTTGAATAAAAGGGAGCTTGAAGTGCGGGCCTGCTTGAGTGGTGCCATTTCCCACAGGCTTTCCAAACTCGGTCACAATCGCCTGCTTGCCTTCTGTTAAGATGTAGAAGGAGTCGGCGACAAGGCCAATCCCTATAAGAAGAACAATTAAAATCAAATTCGTTTTTTTACTTCCCACTTGTCACCTCCTTTGAAAACACTGGCAGAAGACCTCTGACCTTTGGATCGATAATTGTTAGACCTTCAACGTTCTGGAAAAGCTCTTCCATTGCTTCCAGAAAAAGTCTTTTTCTAGTGACCTTGGGAGCTTTGGCAAATTCTTTCGAGATCTCTCTGAAGCGGTTCGCGTCCCCCTCAGCTCTGTTTACGACTGCCTGAGCGTAGCCTTGGGCCTCGCTTACTAGTTTTTTTGCCTTTCCCTTCGCTTCGGGAATGACCTTATTATAGGCCTGCTCGGCCTGGTTGATCATCTTTTCTTGCTCTTGTTTGGCGGCGTTTACCTCATTGAAAGACGCCTGGACTTTCTTTGGCGGGTTCACGTCTTGAAGCTTAATGGAGCGAATGAGAACGCCCATATCGTACTTATCTAGGACTTCTTGCATGAGCGTTTTGGCGTCTCCGGAGATGCCGACTCTTCCAGTGGTGAGGACCTCTGTGACAAGAATATCGCCGACAACTCTTCTCATTATAGACTCGCTCACGTCGCGAATATTTCTCACTGGCTCGCTTGTTTTGAAAAGAAACTTAAAAGGATTGGAAATTTGGTATTGAACGACCCATTCTACTTCAGCGACATTCAAATCGCCCGTTAACATAAGAGACTCATCGTCGAGATTCGTCGTGGATAAGTCGTCCTCCTTGTGTTCAAAGAAGTGGTCCTAAATCCGAACTCTTCCTGATGAACGATTTTGGTCTTGACCTTGATGACCTTGTCCACGCCAAAAGGAAGTTTGAAATGAAGGCCTGGCTGAGTCGTTTCGATATAACGACCAAGCCTAATGACCACCGCCTCTTCATCGGGCTCGACGGTGTAGTAAGAAGTAAAGAAAGCGATCACCAAAATTATGGCGCTCAAAAGTGGAAAAAGCGCCTTTTTATTTTTCTGAAAGGACTCCTTGAGCTTATAGAGCTCGTAGTTAATATCGGGCTGTGTCCATTATTCATTGTTCCTCCTAATTGCTGAAAAGTATCAGTGTAGCCTTGTGAGCCGCTAATGACAAAGTTTTGCCATTTTCATTTTACTCTATTTGAAATATAAGATGCCATGCTTCATTCTACAGACTGGTTTATTATTCTCGCTTACTTGCTCATCGTTTTTGCGGTGGGTCTCTTCGTTTCAAAAAAGGCCTCAGCGGGGGCCGAGAGCTATTTTTTGGCCGATAGAAATCTTCCTTGGTGGTGGGCCGGCATTTCCATGGCGGCGACAACTTTCGCGGCCGACACGCCACTCGCGGTGACAGGAATCATCGCTTCCAGAGGCCTCAGCGGAAATTGGATGTGGATAAGCTGGATTTTTCTCCATCTGGCGATGGTCTTTGTGTTCGCAAAATCATGGAGAAGGTCACGGGCCCTGACTGACGCTGAAATTATTTCTTTAAGGTACAGCGGAAAGGCCGCAGGCCATTTGCGCTCAATAAAGGCCTTCTTCTATGGGGTCGTATTCAACGCCATTGTTCTCGGATGGGTCTTAAAGGCAATGAACAAAATCGTCGCCCCCTTTTTCCATTGGAACGAATGGGCGCCTAATCTGGTTGAGTTTGTCTCCCATTGGACGCCGTCGTTTCTAAGCTTTGGCACTCCCGAAGAGATGATTAGCTCTGCCGCTCTTTTGCATTCTTGTCGCCATTTACTCCAGCGCTGGCGGCTTTAGAGGAGTCGTCATCACAGACCTTTTTCAATTTTCTTTCGCGCTAGGAGCAAGCTATTATTTGGCGGCGCTTGCTTATAACGAAGTTGGAGGCTTCGAAGGCCTTGTTGGCTCCTACAAAGAAATTTATGGAAGCTCTGAATTTCTAAGCATTATGCCCTCAAGCGAGACTTCCTGGATAAAGAACACCGGACTTGGGGCCGGGCTTTTTGCCATCTATATTATGGTGCAGTCCTACGCTAACAACCCCGCTGACGGGGGAGGGTACTTTATGCAAAGACTTGGGGCATGCAAGGACGAAAAACACGCCTCGAAAGCGGCGCTTTTATTTGTCTCCATCCATTACTTTATTCGCGTGTGGCCTTGGTTTTTTATGGGAGTCGCAGCGCTTGTGATCATTCCCGTTGGAATGGAGGGAGAGGTCTTCTCAGGTCAATACTCTTTTATCGCCAGCGATAGAGAGAGCGCCTACCCGGCGTTGATGAATATACTTTTGAGCGAAGGAGGCCTTGGCATTATGCTTGCGAGTCTACTTGCCGCTTTTATGTCGACGATTGACACTCATTTAAACTGGGGAGCTTCCTATATTGTTAACGACTTTTACTCAGTGAAGCTTCCAAAAGCGAGCGATCACTCAAAGGTGAGAGTCGCAAGAATTAGCGTTTTTTGTTATATGCTCCTCGGCTTATTTGTCGCCTCAAAAATTGACGCCATTAGCGAGGCCTGGCAGTGGCTCGCTTATATAGGGGCCGGGATTGGCGTGCCCACTATTTTGCGTTGGCTATGGTGGCGAGTGACCGCGTGGTCAGAACTGCTGGCCCTGGCAAGCTCGCTGGTCCTTGCGGGGCTCTTGTCTCTCACTGATGTGAGCTTTGAGCTAAGGATCATTATTATAGGCCTTGGCGGTCTTGTCTCCACGCTCATTGGCTCCTTCTTAGGACATAGGTCCTATCCCAGCGCTTTCGAAGAAAAGGTCGCTCCCATGGGCGTTTGGAAAGGCAACGCTGAAGGAAAAAAACAGCTTGGTCTCGCAACGCTGAAGGTGATTGGTCTTTTCGTTCTGTACTTAGGCGTTCTCACAATTGCGGGGAAATTTATTTTTCTTCGTTGACCCAAAGCTTTGGATCACGGCTCATTTCTATTCTATCATTCATGACTCTCAATGCGTCCAATAGGGGCCTTGATATATGAGGCCCTTCGATAATCTCGAGCGCCTTTGCGATCGCCTCTAATGTGCACACGCCTCCCTCTACTGGGCTTTTTCTGAGAGTATAAATTCCCTCTAGGTTGTCGGTCATTTTCACCCTTGGAATCGCCCCAAGAGAGGGCTCTCTTTTATGAAATTTTTTGGCGATCCTCCACGTGGAGTCAGGGACGATCAGTTGAATTGGCCTTTCTATTTTTTGAACATATTCTTTCGTTAGCGGGTGAGCGTCCTCTGAGGGGAATAGGTAGAGCGGCTGGTGCCCCTCTCTTGGCTCAAAATAAAAAGGGAGGTCTTTAACGCCTCTTAAAAGAAGGCGAGCGTCCTGCAGCATTCTAAGGGCGAGAGTCGATGTGTTGGAGGGAAGCTTGGTCTCCGCCTTGTGCATAATCACTGTGAGAGGGGTCTTGTTTTTGAGGCCTATAAGGCTGTCGCAGAAACACCATCTTTTGTTAATCCGGCATTCAGGACAGCGCTTATAATTAGTCGATCTTCTTTTGGCCACGTTATCTTATGGTCAGCACGTCGCAAGGAGCGTGCTTAATCAAATACTCCGTGAATGAGCTATGGAAATAGTCTCTAAGGCCGTGTTTCTCTTTGGTGAAGGAAATGACCGTGTCGGGCGATTTCTTCTTAATATATTCGACCATGCCCTCTTTGGGATTAGGATGAAAAAGGCACAAGGCCTCTTTGCTTTTGGCCGGGACCTTCTCAAGAAGATTATTAAAAATCTCTTCGATTGTTTTCTTTATTTCGACTTTTTGCTCCTCAGTAGGATAAATCGTTGGAGGAACCATGTATGGGTAGTTCTCTTCTTTAAAAACATGAACAAAGCTGACTTTGGAGTCTTTTAACCAATCGGCCCGCTGCAGGCGGGCCGCAATTTCATTTTGAGCATTTTCGTCCATTGGCAGACAAACAAATACGTTTTTCATGACTACTCCTCTTGGGCAAACTCCGCTGGCCTGTTTTTATGAATATGGTCTTTGCTTGAAGATTTCTTCTTATCTAGTTGTCTTTCAAGTTTTTGAACGACTTCATCGAAGGTCTTGTAGAGGTCGTCTTTGGTGGACTCGGCATTGAGCGTGTATCCGTTGCCCGCAAGTATTGCATGAGAATGGTGCCCTTGCTTTCCAGCGGTCATAGTCCACTTTAAATCAAAGCTTCCGTCGAAAAACTTTTTAAGCTTTTCTGATTTTTTTTCAATCATGTCTTTAATTGATGGAGTCGGCTCCATTTGGTGAAAGTTCATGGTAATGTTCATGCAAACCTCCTTCTGCTAGGTTTTGGGGCAGACCATTTTGCCCTAGGGAGATGATACAAAACCTTGATCGGCTTGAACATGCTCAAAATCATGCTTTTTCTCCTTAAGTGTCACCTATTCAATATATCACGAGGAAAGGTCCCGGGAATTGCTGCCTAGTGATTATCTAGAGAAGAAATGGAGGGACGGGACGCGGCCTGTCGTATGGCCTCTAGGAAATTGTTTCTATGGCCTTGACTAAGGCCCGGTTCAGATCGGCCTGACTTAAATTATTGGGAATATGAATAAAGCCCCAGGGGATCTTTTTTCCGAATGATTCTAAGCTTTTGGCCAGTTGATACATGGTCTGGTTGCAAACATATGTGCCCGCAGTTGTGGAGACTTTGCTGGGTATCCCAAGTTCAGAGATGGCCTGGCTTATTTTTCTGGCAGGCAGCGTCGAGAAGTAGGCAGGTGGTCCTTCATCGCAAAGAACTTTTTCGAGAACGATTTCTCCATCATTGTCCTGCTCTTGGCTATGATAATAGTTGATCGCCACAAGCTCGGGCGTGATGTGAGCGCGGTCAGCGGCAAGGCCAAGGCAGAGCACCGCATCTGGCCGCACCTCAAGCAATGCCTTGGAAAGCTCTAGGGGCGTCCGCTTATAGCTCACAGGAAGAACGCGAGAGACGATTTTGTAATCGCCTACGCTCTTGCCGTTAAGCCCGTTTGCCAGAGACTCTGTGGGGTTTATCTCATTTTCTAAAAACGGGCCGAAGCCTGTGAGGAGGAGTTTTTTCATTTCTCAAGTATAAACGAAAAAAGGCGCTGCCCAAAATTTAAGGACGAGAATTTTGAACTTCTATGTCCATACTGAGCTCCACCGATTCTGCCGAGCCAGCGTCAAAGGCCAATAACTTTGCTTTCTGAAAATCTCCCTTGTCGAGGTTATTTCCCTCGTAATGATAAACACTGATTTCCAAATCGTCGTCCTCCAAGCTTTTAAAGAGATAAGAGACCCTTTCAAGGCATAGGGCCCTGTAGTCGTTGAAGGTCAGGGCCCGGTCGACAAGATTGTGGCAGAAATAGGGGGCCATATGGGGACGAGCAAAGATGGACTTTATAAATTCTCCTATCTCTTTTTTTAATATAAGTTTTTTAAAAGACATGGACTCAAGTCCTGGGGTCGTGGCGACTGCTCTTAGAACTTCTTTGTCCTGGCGGCGCGGAGCGATGGCGAACTCATAGGGCGAGGTGAAGCTTGCGTAATGGGCAAAGCGGGAGCGAAACTCCTCTAGACCCGCTTGGGCGTTTGAGAGAAATAGGAAAGGCAAGAGCAGAGGCAGAAGGTACATAAAACTCCCTGGTTAGTGTTTGAGAGGGTTCTACGCTTCAGATTCTAGCGCCGCACACTGGCCTCGGTCCGCGAGTACCTCACCCTGCCCCAGGAGAAGTTCCGGGAGCTCCTCGGGCTCATGCAGGAAAGCCGGGAAGCCCACGGCCTCATCGCCCGGGCCGCCAACCGCTTCCTCGGCAAGGCCGATCGCGAGGCCGCCTCGGTGATGTCCAACGCGCAGCGCCATACCCATTTCCTGGACTTCACCCGGTCACCGCCACGCTGGCGCGTACCGACGTGGACTTCGCCGGGCTGCAGACCCGGATTGGCTCGGTCTTTCTGGTCCTGCCCCCCGACCGGCTCGACACCTATGCCCGCTGGCTGCGCCTGCTCGTGGCCCAGGCCCTGCGCGACATTGCCCGCGCCG
>CAVVFE010000006.1:0-287217 GCA_963747475.1 uncultured Bacteriovoracaceae bacterium | reverse complement strand
GTCTCCTCCTCCTCCTTGCCTCTCCTCTGTTTCTTCTTCTTCTTCCCCTCCTCCTCCCTCTGCCTGCTCGCTTGCTGCCCTTCTTCTTCCTCCTCCCCGGCCGCCCGCCCCTCCTCTCCCTGCCTCTCCCTCCCTGTCTCTCTCTCTCTCTCTCCCTCTCTCTCTCTCTCTCTCTCTCTCCTCTCTCTCTCTCTCTTCTTCTCTCTCTCTCTCTCTTTTTTTTCTCTCTCTCTCTCTCTCTCTCTGTCTCTCTCTCCCTCTCTCTCTCTCTCTGCCTGGCGCTTCTGGAAGGGTGGACGTAAAGGCGGGCTATTCTTACGGCCAGCAAACTTACAATTTCTATTCGTGTTTGAGCGCTGACTTTAGAATAGACACGTCAATGCCAGGATGCGAGCTCGTTAGACCATAAAATGATTCAGGGGAGGCGTGAGCTTCCCCTCCCACCATTTAATCAATGTCGGCCTGAGGATACACAAAACCTCTCTTTTTAAGCTCTCTCTTATTCAATTTTTGAACAGTCGCAAGATGCATGATCGCTTCGCCTAAAGTCACCAACGGAAGATTATTGATTCCGATCACGATGCCTGTTTCAGGGCTCACCACCTCTATTTCGACCTCCCCTAAAAGGTCCAAAATGACAGCGACCACCTCGCCCTTCTTAACGTAGCTGCCAAGCTTCACGCTCATTCTAACAGTGCCGCTATGCGGGGCCCTGAGCCAAAAGCTATCATGCGCCTCAATGGGAGCGGGGCCTCTTTATTGTTCTCGTTTGTCTCAATCATACCAATGGCGCCCATCGCGCGAAGAGTGCCTGAGACGCCTTTTTCGATCACGTCTTTTTCAAACCTCAGGGCCTGACCGCCCTCAAAGAGCAGAATATTCACCTTTTTCTTTCGCGCGGCCTCCCTTAAGGAGCCGTCCCGCATGTGGGAGTCCACCATAATGGGGGCGTTAAAGGCGGCCGCAAACTTCTTAGTGTCTTCATCATCAAAGCTGGCCCTGATCTGGGGAAGATTTGAGCGGTGAATGGCCCCCGTGTGAAAGTCAATGCCATGGGTGCACTTGGAAACAATCTCTTTTAAAAAGAAGTCAGCTATTCTGGCGGCGAGGCTTCCATTCTTGCTGCCCGGAAAGGAACGATTAAGATCTCTTCTGTCGGGAAGGTAGCGAGACTTATTTTGAAAGCCAAAAATATTGACCACAGGGATCGCTATAAGCGTTCCCCGCAAATCTTTTAGCTGAGGGTCTTTTAAGACCTCTCTTATGATTTCCACCCCGTTAATTTCGTCCCCGTGCAAAGCGGCGCAGAGAAAAAGAGCAGGACCCGGCTCCTTGCCCCTTATGACATGGACCGGGATTTCCAAAGCGGTAAAGTCATACATTCTGGCAATGGGGAGCATGATGGTCTTGCGCTCACCTGGAGAGACAGCGACGTCGCCGATGGTGAATTTTTTCTTCTTTTTCTTTGCCACGTTTTAGCCTTTGCTGTCTTCGCGTCCTATTCTCTTTTTAATCATGCTTTTTTCAATATGATCTATGATCATTCCGGCCACGTCCTTATGAGACGCCTTCTCTATCCCCTCAAGTCCAGGAGAGCTATTAACTTCAAGAATGAGAGGCCCTCGCTTAGAGCGAAGAATGTCCACGCCTGAGACGTTAAGCCCCATGGCCTTCGAGGCTTTTACGGCCATTTTTCTTTCCGTGGGGGTGATTTTCACCTGCATGGCGCTTCCGCCTTGGTGAAGATTAGAACGAAACTCACCGTCGGCTCCCTGGCGCTTCATCGAGGCGACGACCTTGTCTCCGATAACAAGACAGCGGATGTCTGCGCCTCTCCAGCTTCCTCAATAAATTCTTGCACCAGAAAATTTGACTTTAAGTTTCTGAGCATTTCAATGACGCCCTTAGCGGTCTTCTTGTCATCGACTAGCACCACGCCCTTGCCTTGCGTGCTTTCCAAAATTTTTATGATGCATGGACGGGCCTCCGACGAACTCGATCAGATCTTCTGTCATGCCTGCGGACTTGGCAAATCCCGTGACGGGCATCCCTATCCCTTTTCTGGACATTACTTGGAGGCTTCTAAGCTTGTCCCGGGAGCGCAAGATAGCGGCCGAGCTATTTACGGGATACACGTGCGCCATTTCAAACTGGCGAAGAATAGCTGTCCCATAGAATGTGATGGAAGAGCCCACTCTTGGAAGAACGGCGTCAAAATAATTCAACACTTTTCCTTTATAATGCACTCTAGGCATTGTGGAGGCGATATTCATGTAGCAGTCCATGGGGTTAATGACCTCCACGTAGTGGCCTTTTTGCTCTGCGGCCTCCACCAGTCTACGAGTTGAATAAAGTTTTGGTCCTTGGGACAGAATGGCGAGCTTCACCGTTGGCTCCTTTTTGCTTTTAAATTATGTTTTTTCATGGCCTTTGAGGCCTTTAATTTTTCTTTTTGGACCGAGCGCTGGAGCTCTCTCGACTGGAGGTAAGACCTCCCCGGGTCAACAATATATTCCCCTCTCAAGGCCTCTCTGCCCAATAGCATTCTAAAGCCCATCATGTCCCGATTGACCAAAGTGAGCTCTATCTGACGTTTATGATCGCCAAGAACGATCTCGACAAGAACCACGGGCCGCAAGCTTGCGTGTCCATTGGAGCTTGTGATCTTGCGCCTTTCAACGACTTCGGCCTTTGCCTCGATAGCGGGAAACGAACTTTTTTGTTTTGGATGTATCACAAAGTGGGCAAATTCTTTTTCTTTTCTCCGGTAAAAAGAGATCTCTGAAACATGAAGCGAAGAGGTCCTCGCCCCTGTGTCTATTTTTGCCTTTACAGACTCCACGCCAAGCTTTGGAATGGAAAGATACTCTCGCCAGCCAATGACCTTATGCTCTTTCTTCATTCTTTTTTAGCTCCAAAAACTATGCCTTAAAACCATAGCAAACAAGTTAAATGGATTATCCATTTAACGCAAATCTAATCCGTCTATGGAACCAAAATTGCTTCTTAATAGAGACGCAGGCATTAAAAAGCTTGTAAATAATACACTAAAACAAAGGTTTGTAATCCTATGACACATTATCAAGGACATGAATTAGGAAAAGAGTCGGGACGCCACTTTCAGAACCCGAAATTCCATAGGACTAACGAGTTTGTCCATAGGGCAAGCGAGGCCATCGGCCTTGGACGGGAGGAAGGTCAAAGAGTCATGAGGCCATTCTTCGAGACATAATGAAAAGGATTCCCGCCAAAGACGGCGATGAACTTTAGCAGCAACCTTCCCTTTGGCTTTAAAGAAGAATGCTCCAACTATGCGGTAGGCCCTTTAAAATCGATCAGCATAGAAACGTTGCTCGCGGACATCAGAAGCGCGGCCGGAAGCGAAGAAGTTGACGCCCGGGCCATTGCTCGCTTGTTTTGGCTGTTTCTTGAGGGCGAACTTCACGAAGGCACTGAGAGCTCAAAAGGCATACTGCGCAGAGTCCTGGAAGAGCTTCCTCATAGCATGGGACGATCCGCACCCACAGACCGGCAAAGAAAATGCCTTATAAAGCAGAGGAAGATTTCCCTATACCTTTCTAAGCGCTAAGATGGGGGCATGGAAAACTATCAACGCATTAATACGATCTGCCTCTTCACTTTGACTCTCATGGCCGTCGCCTTTGTGTTGGCCATCACTAAAACAGTGATGATTCCTTTTGTACTCTCCATTTTTCTCTATTTTATTTTGGCCCCCATGGCAAAATGGCTTCAGCTCAAATTTAGACTTGGCAGAGGCCTGTCACTGGCCTTAACTTTTTTAATATTTCACAGGCCTGCTCGCCATTGTGTTCGCTCTCATCTCCCTTTCGATCGACTCCTTTATTCAGGGAATTGATCAATACAGGGAGCGACTTGATTATCTTTATCAAATCAGTGGCGATTTTTTGCTGAGGTTTGGGATTGACCTATCAGACTTTAATTTCCACAAGAGCTCCCAAATAGCTCCGGTTTTGCCGACCTTAAAAAAATTAACCGCAGGGGTGCTAGGGGATCTTGAGCAATTCGGTTTTAGTGATTATTTTCACCTTGTTTCTGCTTGCGGGGGAGAGCGCGGCAAATGACGAAAATGAGACCTTCGCCAAGGTCAAACGCGGCATCGCAAAATATGTGGCCACAAAGCTTCTCGTTTCCTTCGCGACAGGAGGACTAACTTATTTGGTCTTTTTGGCCTTTGACACTGAGCTTGCCTCAATGTTCGCTATACTCACCGTCCTTTTAAATTTTATTCCCAATATTGGCTCCATTATCGCCGTCGCTCTGCCAGCGCCAGTTATTCTCTTGCAATACTCCTTGGGTTGGCAGACCTTTGCCATCATAGGCCTTCTCACCGCCTTTCAAGTTGTGATTGGAAATGTGCTTGAGCCTCGTATTATGGGAAAGAGCATGGGGCTTCATCCAGTTATGATCCTGCTCTCTCTGGCTTTTTGGGGCTATATTTGGGGAGTGCCAGGAATGTTTTTATCAGTGCCTATTATGGCCACCATGAAGATCGTCTTTGAGTCCTTTGAGTTCACTTCACCGATGGCCCATTGGCTGGAAGGCAAGATTGTTTAGGCAAGCTTTTCAAGCGAGCTTTTAATCCTACGAGCGGCCTCTCTAAGCTGTTCCTCGCTATTGGCGTAGGAGAATCTGATATTGTCAGGGCAGCCGAAGGCGTCTCCTGGAGTCGCCGCCACCAGGCAGTCCTCTAGCAAGAACTCGCAAATATCAGAGGCCCCTTGGATCGTTTTGCCTTCGTGGGACTTACCATAAAAAGAGGAGACGTCCGGAAAGAGATAGAAAGCCCCTTGAGGTCTGTTCACCTTCATTCCCTCTATTTCGGACAAGAGTTCGACCATAAGATCTCTTCGGCCCTTGAAAATGTCCCGCATTTTGGAGGTTTCGTCCTTGCAATGAAGAACGGCAGTCATCGCCGCCCTTTGAGCGATTGAATTCGCGCCTGAAGTGAATTGTCCTTGGATTTTTGCGCAGGCCTTGGCGACTTCAAGCGGTCCCCGAGAAAGCCAATTCTCCAGCCTGTCATGGCGAACCCTTTTGAGACGCCGTTTACTGTGATGACACGATCTTTCAGCTCTTCAAAAGCGCCAATGCTTTTAACTCCCTCTCCGAAATTAATATATTCATAGATTTCATCGCTGATAATAAAACAATCGCTTTCCCTGAACACCTCCACCAAGTCCTCAAGTTCTTTGCGGGATATACTGAGCCGGAAGGATTGCACGGGTTTGAAAAAAGAAAGGCCTTGGTTCTTGGAGTCAAGGCCTTTTTTAAAGAGCTTGGTGTGATTTTGAAATCACTTTCAATTCCCGTTTCGATCACCACCGGGCCTGCCCTGAGCAAATTTCACCATTTCAATATAGCTTACCCAAAACGGAGCGGGCAAAATGACCTCGTCCCCAGGGATCGACCAGAGCAAGCATCAGATTCATAAGCGACTGCTTGGCCCCAGTAGAGACCACAATTTGCTCAGGAGTAAAGCTGAGTCCGTTGTCTCTTTTGAACTTCTCGCAAATCGCCTTTCTAAAGTCGGTATAGCCTGGAACAGGCGTGTAGTGAGAATAGTTCTCATCAATCGCTTTTTTGGCGGCCTCCTTAATGGGACCAGGAATATTGAAGTCCGGCTCCCCCAGACTTAGGCTGATAATGTCCTTGCCCTGTTCCTTTAATTCGCCCGCAAGCCTGGCCATTTTAAGGGTGGCCGACTCGGCCATATTTTTGGCCCTTTCTGAAATGTTCGACATATTAGCTCCTCAAAGTTTAGTTCCTGTATAAAAGGTCGGTAAAGAGTGTGGTGTCCTCGTCAAATTTGGCCTTGCTCTCCCAAATTCGGCTGCTGATATTAGTGAAGCCTCTACCAATCATTTTCTTATAGAAGTCCGAGCTTCTTCGCAAGGCGTATTTATCATCGAAGTCCAGTTCTTCAATTTGTCTGTCCAGTTCCCGGTCTGTGGGAACAGTGAGGTAAAGATACTTAAGTCTTCTCGATAGGACCTCGATCGCAAAGCTTAGCGACTCGTCGTCTATATACTGCAAAACAGACGTGCAAATTCCCAGATCAAAGTTGTTCTTTGCACTGTCTTTTTGCTCGCACCATTTAAGCAGGTCTATATTTAGATAGCTTCAGATTTGTGGAGTCGACTGGCCTCAGCTTTCGCTTTTTCGCCTTTGCAAAAGCCGTGCCATGACGGCTCTATGCCCAAGGCCTTATAAGGCAAGAAAGACTTTCATTACTTTCTGAAAAAGATAACCGTAGCCGAAGCCGAAGTCCGCGACACTCGATACGTCGACTTTCTCCAGCTCAAAAAACGCTTTAATATATTTAGCGTGCTCAGAGGCGTTTCCTATGCCGTCCATAGTGAAAGGCTGGTCGTAGTTTTCGTCCCAATAATCTTTTGAAAAACCGGACATTTTAGAACGAGACAGTCACCGGACAATGGTCGCTAACGCTCTGGTAAGATTCCCCCAAAACGTCCTCATAGACGTCCTGCATTGGGCCTTGGCGCAATGCCCGCCAACGCTCACCTTTGGCGCTCCAAAAGCGAGAAAGCCGGCATTGTAGACAACATGATCGAGAGTCGAGGCCTCCTCAATTCCGTCATGATAATCAGCTCCTGACCAGTAAGATGTGCAGGCGACTTCTTCAGCGCTTGTGACCGCTCCAGCGGACGACAGAAGGGCCTGAAAGTTTCGGTAGTCCTGATTTTGATCGTCATAGCCTGTAGTATTAAAGTCTCCCATCGCGACAATTGATTTATGCCCATCGGCCTCGAATTCAGAAAACATGTCTTTTAAATGAGAATATTGCGAGGCCCTTCTGGAAAAATTTCTTGGACCGCTTCCGGCCTTTAAATGAACAGCAATGGCCACAAATTCTTTCTTAGTCTCTTGGTCCTCGAAAAAAGCCCACAAAAGCAGGCCGCAAAGAGCCACAGCCATTGTCAAAAGCGCTCGTCAGCCTTCTGTCCTCATACGACTTTGCTAATTTGAGTTTATTTGAGCGGAACAAAAGCCCAGCTTTTGGCTTCCCCCGCCTCCACATTGAGAAAGGACAACTTCGTAGCCTTTAAGCTCCTTTTGGACAAATGACTTAAACGACCACTTGTCAAAAATTTCCTCCACCGCCAGAAGATCGGGAGATTCTTTGAGAATATTTTGTTTTAGGAGGGCTTTATTAGTTGGAGACCCTGGCTTGTCGAAATTCCGAATATTATAGGCTCCAATTTTCAGACCAGCGGTCGCGGAAAACATGAAAGTAGTTATAATAGTGAGCAACAGACTCTTCAATAAGTTCAAACACTTCACAAATCACCATCCTTAGTTGATTTCTTTCTATGGGTACTATGAAACCCGCTCAGCCGTTTGATGGCAAGTGAAAACTTCTGAAATCTCACCAAGTTGCTGTTAAGTTGAAACCTGCTCAGGCCTTTTCAGGGAGAATAATGCAATACCCTACATTCGATGTCGGCCTAATTTAATCGCGTCTGAAGTTTTCACGTCCGAAAGGCAGAAAAATAAAAGCGACAACGCCAGAACGCTGAAAGAGGAAGCAAGCCCTGTCCAAAGTCCTAGAACGCCCCAGTCTTTTATCAAAAGCGAGCCAGATCCAAGAGGAATGCCTATAACCCAATAGCCGACAAAGACCATCATGGAAGTTTCAGTGGCCTTTTCCACTCCTCGAAGAATGCCGGCCAGGGTGACCTGAGCTCCATCCACAATTTGAAATAAGGGCCACAATAAAAAGCACCTGGACCCGCCAAATTTATGACTGAAGAGTCGTCACTAGTGAGCCTCATGATAGCGGCGGGAAAAAGATAAAACATGGCGGCGGAGCACACCGTGAAGCACAGAGATATAAAAAGGGCCGATTTAGCATTCGCCTCCAATTGCTCGTAGTTTCTTGATCCGAAAGCGTTTCCCACCTTTACAGCGACCGCGCTCGAGATCGATAAAGGGACCATAAAAGTCAGAGACGCCAAAACCATAATAATATTATTGGTGGCGGCCGCGACCACATCGATCTTGCCTGAAAGAACACTCACCGCGCAAAAAGCGAGACCTCTAAAAAGAACATTCCGGCAGTGGGAAGACCTAATCGGACAATGTCTTTGGAGAGATCAAAATTGACTTTCCCCAATTTTCTTTAAGAAGCAGCCCTAAAAGCGACAAACATAAGATAATTCTTATAAGAAGGCTCGCGACGGCAAGCCCAACGCCTCCTATGTCCTTCAATGCCCCCGACACCAAAAACAAGAAAATAATTAAGACCAATATTAAGAACCACCGCTCCCAGCGCCAGGAGATTGGGCGCAATCACTTCCTCAAACGCCTGCAAGTACTCCTTGCCGCCTGGAAAACTAAAGCGAAAGGAAAAGACCAGGCAACAATTGAAATATATTCCTTAACAGGAGCGATAAGCTCAGGCTCAATGCCGGCGAAGTCCACCAACAGACCGCTCACAAGTGTCATTACGAGGCTCAAAATGATGCCCGTCACAGCGCCACTAAAAGCACAGAAGTCAAAGAGGAACGCATCTTTTCTCCTCTTCCAATTTTTGAGGCGATAACAGGAGAGACGCCCATCATGAGGCCGATGCCAAAAAGAAATATGGGATTTAAAAAGCCCGTGGCCACTCCAATAGCGGCGACGGTAGTGGTGGAGTAAAGTGTTGCGACAAACACGTCCCCCGCCCCGATAAGCATCTGGCCCAGGTGACCAAGAATAATGGGAAAGGCCAAAGCGAAAAGTTCTTTGACCGTTTTTAATGGGACCATTGGCTAGTCGTTACATTTCTGAATTTGGCGATAGAGATAAAGATTGTTCTCTTTTAAATGGGCCTTCACCTTGGCGTAAAGATCTTGATCTTTGTAAAGGCTTCCTAGAGTCGAGCAGAAAAGCGTCTTCTCCAAAAGCCCCAATGCCTCTGATGAAGACTCTGCGCCACCTCTATTTCATTGCCGCTATGGGGAGAGGTGTCGACTGAGGTCCTTTCTTCGCGTTCCATTTGAGAACATTGTATTTTGTCTCTCTACGGCCAGCCCAGAAGATGCTCCTCATAAAAAATAGAAACTGTTCTCCCCTCATAATTGTACATCTGGTTCGCAAGCTGGTCGTCCTTTACAGAGAAGTCGAAAGTGAGCTTGTCGCCAGAGCCTAGGTCCAAGGTCCCTTCCCATGTCTTGATAATCTTTCCCTTCTTGGACATTTTCACCAAGGTTGCCAGTCCGCCTTCCAGAAGAAACAGGAAAGTTCCAAAGAACGAGTTTAGTGATGACTCCGAGGGAGACGACCACAATGGGAAGGACAATCTTAGTTTTCATTTTCATGCGCAAGGTCCAGTTTAGTTTCCAGCGATCGTTAAAGAAGAAAATTTAATGTCGGGAGCAAAAAAGTCTTTTCCTGTTGTGGCAAGGGTCTCTCCTCCCAACGCTTTGATTCCATTTAACATCTTATAAAAGTTGCCGGCAACAGTAATCCCGTTCACTGGACGCACTCTTTCACCGTCTTTGCATAAATACCCTGACGCTCCAAAAGAAAAGTCTCCGGACATAAAGTTAAGACCTGAATGAAGTCCTTGCATGCTTAGGACTTCTAAGTACTCGCCACTTCTCACGTCCCTATCGGCAGAGCTCGACTTGATGACAGTGGTCGTCCCGCTCACGCCAAGCGGTCCTCTCGCGGACCTTGCCGCCCTATAAGTGTTTTCTGTTTTAAAATATTTGGCGGTCACCGAGTTGTGAAGCATATTGGCCATTGCTCCATTTTCAATGAGAGCTATTTCTTTACCAATATATCCTTCTGAATCAAAAGGAGTTTTGAACAGACCTGGCTTATACATCGGATCGTCGTAAATACTTAGCCTGGAATCTGCGATTTCCTTTCCTATTTTTTCGGCAGAGAGGGTTCTTCCCCTCCTTTGCTCTCTTCGCGGAGAACACCCCACTAAAAGCTCCAAAAAGGCTTTGTAGCTCGTCGATGGAGAATATGACGTCATATTTCCCGCTCTTGATCGGAGCGGCGTCTAGCCAGTTTTTCGCGTGCTCATAACTTATGTCCACGGCCGATTTCCAGTCCAAGCCGTTATAATGCTTGCTCGACCGCGCCATGGTAATGCATTGAGTTCTTGTCCCCGTCCTTTACCAGGGCGGACGTGTAACAGCTGATATAATGCTCAAAATCGTAGCAGAAAGCTCCTAGCGAGTTGAGGTAATAGTCCTTCGACACTCGCCTCGCTTAGACCGCTATAAGGGACGGCAGAGACCCTTTTGTCCTTGGCCTTCACTTCTGACTCTAATTTGAGAGCAAGATCAACTTTTTGTCTCAGGAGTCCACTCATTGACAGAGGCCTGCTCCACCTCGCCCATATGAATGATGATCTTCCTTTAAAGAATTTTCGATCGTTTCGTGCTCGTTCACTTCTCCAAAGCGAGAATTTTCAAGCGCCTTGCTCACTGTTGATTCAAGAGAGGGCCTGTCAAACGCCTCGGTCCAGGAGATTCCGACCTTCCCATCTTTAATGACGCGAATGCCCGCAATTTTTGAGCCGCTGACTTTGTAATTGTCTAATTCGCCGTCTTGAGCGCCCATCGAAAGGCTCTTGCCTGCAGAAAACACAACATCAGAAGACCGCGCGCCACTTTTTTGCGCTATGTCGACCAACGTTTCCATGATTTCTTTATTTTCTATATTCATTACGCGTTCCCTCCCACTAAAATTTCGTCCACCTTAAGAGGAGGCTGTCCCACAGTCACCGGCACAGATCCGCTCACTGAGCCGCACATGCCGGCCGCGTAATCGAGCTTGTCCCCGACCATGCTGATCTTTTTCATTATGTCTTCACCGCGGCCGATAAGTGTCGCGCCCTTTTACAGGCTTTTCGATTTTCCCGTTTTTGACCAGATAGCCCTCCTCAACGGCAAAATTGAACTCGCCTGTGCCTGGGTTGACCGAGCCGCCCGCCCATGGACTTCGCATAAATTCCATCGTCCATAGTGGAAATGAGCTCTTCCAATTTGTGCGGGCCTGGCTCGATGAAATGTGTTTCTCATCCTAGAGGCCGGAGCGAACTTATAGGACTGGCTGCGCGCGGAGCCCGTTCTTTTATGCCCTGTTTTGATCTCGCCCATTCTATCGCTTAAAAAGTTTTCAAGTTTGCCGTTTTTAATAAGCTGGGTCCTTTGAGTCGGCATTCCCTCGTCGTCAATGGAAAGGCTCCCCCATAGATTGTCAATGGTGCCATCGTCCACGGCGCTTAAGGCCTCATGAGCGATCATCTCGTCTTTTTTGTCCCAAAAAACAGAGGCCTTTTTCTGCAACCGAAGTCGTCTCTAAGTAAATGCCCGCAGGCCTCATGGAAAATGACGCCTCCGAATCCACTATCAATAACGACCGGCTTATTTCCCGCAGGACAAGGATCCGCGTAGAGAATTGTCTTGGTTTTTTCGCCCAGATAATCAGCGATCCATTTCGTGTCTAGACCTTCGATAAAGTCGTAGCCCCCTCTTGCGCCTGGGTTCCAAGAGCCGGACGTTTGAAGCTCACCATCGCGGGCGATCGCCGAAGCGACCATGCGGCAGTAAGGTCTCTTCTCAGAGGCGTGAAGCCCCTCGGTGTCGAAAATCTCCACCTCTTTTTCATATTGAATAAGCCCAATGTCCACTTGAGCGATATGATCGCCCTGGCCCCTTACAAGCTTATCAAGCTCCTTGAGCTTAGCGACCTTGCGCTCAAGCCCCAGAGACTTGTCTCCAAAAGAGCCAATCAAAGGGAACTCTTTAGAGGCAAAGTTAAGGGCGGGAATATTCTTAGTTTGTTTCTTTCCTTGAGCGGCCAAGGTTCTTGTCAGCTCTAGCAGATCTTCTTTTTTAGCGGAATTGGTGTAGCCGTAAAGATATTGATTGCCATAAATCAATCGCACCCCGATTCCAAAATCGACGCCCGACTGAATGTCTTTGACCTTAGAACTATTAAAGGTCAGGTTTTCGACGTTTTTTCTTTCCACATAAATGTCCGCAAAGTCGGCCCCTGCGGCCAGCGCTTCATGAAGAACATCTGAAGCAATATTTGTATCTAACACTTGAACTCCTTCGTTTTGACGATAGAATCTCATCATTATACAGGCTGAATGACCAGGCCGACTAGGCGGTAAGAGATGGAGCATTTTGATATGGGAAAAAAATTAAAATATAAACGCATTGGCGTCATGTGCGGATCAAGTGAGGCCTGTGATTCGCGCTTTCATGATCTTGCGACCTCTATTGGAGAGACGCTTGGGAAGTTAGGACACGAAATTGTGTACGGCGGCGGAGCTAAAGGTCTAATGCGCCGAGTGGCCGATGGAGCTCTTTCCCAAGGCGCCCGAGTCGTCGGCTATATTCCTGAGTTTATGGTTCAAGTTGAGTGGCAGCATAATGATCTTACCCATCTGCATAAAACACGGGACATGGCCGAAAGAAAGGACAAGATGCGAGCCTGCACTGACGCGACCCTTTTCCTGCCTGGCGGCTGCGGCACCATGGAAGAATTTTTTGAGTGGCTCAGCTGCAAGCGCCTTGGCATGTACACAGGGCCGCTAGTGATCGTCAACTTCCAAGGCTATTACGATCCGCTTATCCAACTTCTCAACAATATGCAGAAAGAAAAATTCCACGCTCCCGCTCACGAAAACATGTGGTCGGTCGCAAACGGCCTGGAAGACCTGGCGCAAGTCCTAGAAGACGCTCCTGCGTGGAGCTCTGACGCGATCAAAAACGCCGCTGTAAAAAAATGAAAAACTATATGACGCCCGCTTGCCATAAAAGATTAAGCTCCGAATACGATCAGCTGCGAAACACTGAACGCCCGGAAATCACCAAGGTCATTCAGTGGGCGGCAGGCAATGGCGATCGTTCTGAAAATGCGGACTATATTTACGGAAAGAAAAGGCTTAGAGAAATAGACTCTCGCCTGCGCTTTCTTGGCAAATGCCTAGACACGGCCGTGGTTGTGGACCCCGCTCGAATCACAAGCGACCAAATCAAGTTCGGAGCGACCGTCAAAGTCATCGTCAATGACGAAAAAGAAATGACCTACTCGATCGTCGGAAAAGACGAAATTGATCTCGCAAAAAATCATATCAGCTGGAAAAGCCCTATCGGCAGAGCTCTCATGGGCAAAGAAGAAGGCGACGTGGCGGAAGTCAGAACGCCTTCAGGCCTAAAAGAGATTGAGATCATTGAAGTCCGCTACACCTCCATAGATAATTAATCATGTGCTTCAGCGTCCAAGTGAATAAAGACATTAAAGAGATCGCTCGCCGCTTCAATGCGACTCCCCTTATTGACGAGTTCTACGGACTTAAAAACCTGCAAGAATTCGAAGAGCAAGCGGGACCAGAGAAGATGAAGGCGATCATGGGCCTTAAGAGACAGCCCCAAAGCTCGGTCTTTAAAACGCCTAAAGACGACGGCCGGGTTTACCCAAACACTTTTGCTCCCGTGATCACTCAGGAAAAGGGAAAGAGATTAGTGATGCCCTATGCGCTATCGTGTTCGCCCTCATGGCAGCTCCGAGGAAATGCCCAGCAAGTATAATGTTTTAACGCGCGCATTGACTCTCTTGAGAAAAGAAAGACCTGGAGCTCTCTATTTATGAGAAATCACGGTCTTTTTCCTTTCTACGAATTTTACGAATGGGTGGACGACATCGGAAAAAAAGGCTAATCAGATTTAAGCCGGACAACGCAGAAATTATGTGGGCACCATGCCTCTATGACACTTGGACAAGCCAGGACGGCAAAGTGAGCTTTTTCCTCATTCGCTCTTATCACTGATGACCCTCCGCCGGAAGTCGAGGAGATGGGGCATGACCGCTGCCCTATATTTTTGAAAGAAGACCTAATTGACCCTGGCTTGCCCCTGATAATTTTGACAATAATTCAGGACACTATTCTCTTCTCTCTCAAAAAGCGGAAACTCACTTTCTTTCAGAGTTTGAATGACAGGGGGGCATCTTATTTTTTGCATACGCCTACTTAAGACCAGCCTCTCGCATCGGGCCTTGGATCTTTGATACCTAAATAATCCTTCCACTTTCTTTATAGAAAAGCTAATCCATCTCATTGCAACTTTTTTGCCGCTCAAAGAGATGAAGCTCATGCGCCTTACTAACCGCCAAGTCACCACGCCTCTCTAATCTCTTGGTCTAAGTCATCTGGGTGAACAGGGCTCGCGTCATGCGGCGACAAATCTTTCAATAAAGCTTTTTGGGTTCTGAAGTTCAATGCATCTCTTAACTGTCCCATAGCCCCTGGATGAAGACAATTCCTTCATCACTTCTTGACTTTTGGCATTTCACAGACTATGACAGGGAATTCTCTCCTTTACGCCCATGATTCGCCTCCTCTTTCTTTTTAGAAGCTCTGGTTCCTTATCAGGATGCTTTCATATTTTTTCATGGCCGTAAATTCCATATTGATGTTCCCAATAATTTTGTTTTCAAACACGCTCTTTGCTTTAAGGGCGTTTATCATATAGACCGTGTCCTCGCAAAAGCCTCTTAAGCCCCTTTCACTGGCAGTGCCACTCGTGGAGATGAAAATAATGGAACTAGTATAAATCCTTTTAGCATCCACCTCTAGAGGCTATTCCGACACTCTTTCATATATGTGTTTTTTTGCGTCAACGTGTCTCTCGCATAATTTTGGCCGATTCAGCATCGAAAAACCTCTATAGATAATCTTATGAAAAAACTCCCAGACTCCGATTCGAGCATGAACCTCCACCTGCTCTTTAGGGACCTTCTCCCTGATATATGGACTTTGCCTCAGCGTTATAATCTTCGAATTCAGCTTCGCTCGACGTGGAGGACTCTCCATACAAGAGTCATAACTAAGCTTTGCGAGCCTTAATTTGCGTCTCAATGACTCTTCCTCATCGAGGGCATGACTCTCTTGAGTCAGGATGGCCATAACATATAGTCGAGATAAGAAAAGCGCATGCAGATTTTTTCTTTTTCACGGTGGTCCCTCTCTTTTGGGCCGATTAGAAGAACAGACGCAAGCAAGGACAGCAACAATAGCTAGTATAACGAGACTCTTCATCCCTTTATTCTAATCTCCTTAAGAATCCGGCCAAAGAAGAAATAATGAAGTTCCAAGCTCCTTAGTCGGCGGGTTTTCGTCAAAACTTTTGACAGTCGAAAAAATTTACACAATCGACTGATCTGCAACCCACTGAAATCAAGCCACTTTTTTTGGCGCGCCCCTTGTATATATATAGGGCAACACGAATCAGGGGGTAACCATGAGAGAGAGAAAAAGAGAGACTTTGCATTTAATTTTTGGATCATTAGCGACACTATTTTTTGTCGCTTTCGCCGGAGGCGCGCATGCTTCGACGGCGGCGATCGAGTGCAAAACGAATTTTGGAGAAAAGAGCTTCACCATCGAGAGAGACACGGTCGCCATCCATGAAGTCCAAGAAAAAGTGGGAAGAAGCGTGTCCTCTGTGTACGAGGCCCGAACGCAAAAGACTCACAAAGGTGTGAGAAAATCGCTATACCTGAACGGAAACAAGCACTTGATCCATATTGAGAACACTGCCAAATTTGACAGCGCCACTGACTACTTGGCCATCACATCGCCAAAAGGTCACAAGATGACATATCCGCTCAACTGCGGTCTTATAAAATAATATCCACGAGTAGGCGCTTCCCCCTTGGCGTCTACTCTTTTCCATTTCCGGTTGTTTCACTTGTATAATAAATAATTTGTCGCCTGGGCCGGGCTTATGCAGATCGCTGTCTGTGATAAACTGAACTCGCCCTGACTCCCTCACAATAAGAAAGATGAGGCTGCGTTTTTGCTGCTGCTCTTTAACAAAGCTCTCAAAAGGATATTTTTCGGTGATGCTGACGCTTTTAAAAATCCAGCCCGAATGATACTTCTCCATCATGTTCTCAAACAAGGCGGCGTCAGAGCCGGCAAGTTGACCTAACTCATGGACCTTCGTTTCGAACTCTTTCCCCAGTGTTTCCTCGTGGGAGGGCAATTGATAGACATGATCAGAGCCTATTTCGTGCTCAAGCCTTGAAATAAGCAGAGAGTTATACGAATCGTCCTCGGTGAGAGCGAGAAGATAATTATACACTGTCAACTCTGGCTCTCCATACTCCAGGTCATTCAATATCTTGCCAAAGTGGACTTTGATTCCAAGCTGGCGCGCCTCTGAGAGCTTGTACCAAGAGTGGTCAGAAAGAAGCACATGGATATCCATTTTCTGAAGCTTTTCGGCAAGCTGAACGCTCCAAGGAGACGCCCCCACGATCAACACTCCATGAGCGCCTCTGGTCCTAAGTCCCAGGGCCTTAGAAAGTGGCTTTAGCCACAAGCTATGAATAACAACAGTGAGGATAATGACCGAGAAGATTACAGGCAGCACGAACTTCCCTTCCTTGTATCCGGCGTCCAAGAGCCCTGCTCCGACGACACCAGCGACGGACGCGGCGACAATACCACGACGGGCCATAGAGACCAATAAGACCCTTTCCTTAAGACTGACTCCGCTTCGAATGGTGCTTGTGAGTATGGCCACTGGCCTCAACACAAACGCCAGAAGAATGATGTAGGCATAATGCCTGGCACTCAGCTCCCTCCAGACTTCCAAGTCCAAAGTGGCGGCCAGGATAATGAAGATGGCGGAGACCATGAAAATGGCGATCGACTCCTCAAAGCGCCGCAAGTCTCTCATAATCTTCACCTCAGTATTGCCCAAGATAAGGCCGAGCATAGTGGCGGTGAGAAGCCCGAGCCTTTTTGCAAAAGCTCGGAAACAATATAGAGCACCAAAATCATGCTAATGAAAAAGGGCACTTTTAAGAACTGAGGTATAAGGGCGTGCTTTGAGGCCCACAGCACGAAAAATCGCATCCCAAAAGAGATAGAAAATGAGACCGCGGAGACTTTAATTATGTCTATGAAAATATGGTAAGCGTCGCTGTGCCCTTGCAAAATAAAGTTAAAGACCAGGACAGCGATCATCGCCCCAATAGGGTCGTTGATAATACCTTCCCATTTCAAGTACTGGGAAGTCGACTTCACAAGCTTCGCCTCCCTTAAAGCGGGTATGATGACCGTGGGGCCAGTCACGACCAAAATCGAACCAATCAGAAGACTTATCTTCCAGTCTATTCCGCGATATAATATTCCGGTCAAGGTGCCGAGAATCACATGCAAAATGACAGCAAAAGAAAAGAGCCTCACAAGCCCTCTGCCAACGTGTCGAAACTCGTAAAGCTTAAGGGACATGCCCCCTTCAAAAAGGATAATGGCGACAGACACCTCTATAAGAGGGCTCAAAAGATCGCCAAAAACTTGCTGAGGATGCAAGATGCCAAAGACAGGGCCTGCCAGGATGCCACAGGCCAGAAGCAATATAATGACGGGAAAGCGGATTTTCCATGCAATTAACTGAGAAAGAATCCCCAGCCCGAACACGATTCCTAATTCCACAAGTATTTGATGGTGGTCCATCTCTAAACACTAACTTAAGTTAATCAGTTTAGGAATAACGACTCAACGCAAAAAGAACCTAAATCTAAATGAATTCACAAAATACTTCGCAAAATGTATGTTAAAGCGCATCTTTAACCGCTTATAAGCGAATTTTAAATTCAAATTTACTTAAGGACAGAGGGCAATGGAATATAACTTCACTGAGATTGAAAAAAAGTGGCAAAGTTTTTGGGACGAGCATAAAACTTTTAAGGCCGTGATGGACGAATCAAAACCGAAATATTATGTGTTCGATATGTTTCCCTACCCCTCTGGTTCGGGACTTCATGTCGGGCACCCGGAAGGCTACACGGCGACAGACATTGTGTCCCGCTATAAAAGAATGACGGGGCATAATGTTCTTCATCCCATGGGGTGGGACAGTTTTGGGCTTCCTGCTGAAAACTACGCCATTAAAACGGGCACTCATCCCGCCGCTCACCACTGAAAAAAATATAGAGACATTTAAAAGACAACTGAAAATGCTGGGCTTCTCCTATGACTGGGACCGCGAAGTCGCAACCTCCAATGTGGATTTCTACAAGTGGACCCAATGGATTTTTGTTCAGCTCTATAACAAAGGTCTCGCCTATGAGGACGAAATCAATGTGAACTGGTGTCCGGAGCTTAAAACGGTTCTCGCCAACGAAGAAATTGTCGACGGCAAATCAGAAGTGGGAGGCCATCCCGTCGTCCGAAAGCCGATGAAGCAGTGGATGCTTAAGATCACTGAATACGCCGACAGGCTTCTTGAGGGGCTTGACGACCTCGATTGGCCAGAGTCCATAAAAGAAATGCAAAGAAACTGGATTGGAAAGTCAGAAGGCGCTCAGGTCAAATTCAAAACAGAAGACGGCGAAGAAAATATCGAAGTCTTCACCACAAGACCAGACACGCTTTTTGGAGCGACTTATATGGTGCTCGCGCCGGAGCACGATCTTGTGGAAAAACTCATGACCCCAGAGCAACACCATGCGGTGAAAGAATACCAAGAAGCGGCCGCCCTCAAATCCGACCTTGAGAGAACAGAACTGAACAAAGAAAAGACCGGTGTTTTTCTCGGCTCTTACGCTCTCAATCCTGTCAACGGCCACAAAGATTCCAGTCTTCATCTCTGACTATATTCTCGCTAGCTATGGCACAGGCGCGATCATGGCCGTTCCCGCGCATGATGAAAGAGACTATGAGTTTGCCAAAAAATTTAACCTCGACATTGTTCCTGTTCTCGAAGGCGGAGACATCGAAAAAGAGGCGTTTACAGGCGATGGAAAGCACATCAATTCCGACTTTCTTGACGGCATGAACAAAGAAGAAGCGATCAAAAAAATGATCTCTTGGCTTGAAGAGAAAAACCTTGGCAAGAGAAAAATCAAATTATAAAATTCGCGATTGGCTTTTTTCTCGTCAGCGCTACTGGGGAGAGCCCTTCCCAATTCTAAAGTTTGAGGACGGCACTGTTCGCTGCCTTGACGAAGACGAGCTTCCTGTGACCCTTCCTGAAGTTGAAAAATACGAGCCAAGCGGAACGGGCGAGTCTCCGCTTGCGACCATCGATGACTGGCTTAATATCACCGATCCTAAGACCGGAAAAAAGGCCAGACGAGAAACAAACACCATGCCTCAATGGGCGGGCTCTTGCTGGTACTACCTGCGCTATATCGATCCTAAGAACAGCGAAAAGCCTTGGGACCAGGACCTTGAAAAGTACTGGATGCCAGTGGATCTTTACGTTGGAGGCGCCGAACACGCTGTCATGCACCTTCTCTACGCTCGCTTCTGGCACAAGGTGCTCTTTGACCTGGGACTGGTTTCCACTGACGAGCCGTTTAAAAAGCTTGTCAACCAAGGCCTTATTCTGGGTGAAGACGGCGAAAAGATGTCCAAGTCCCGTGGCAATGTCATCAACCCGGATGGCGTTGTGCAAGACTATGGCGCTGACACCCTTAGGCTCTATGAAATGTTCATGGGTCCTTTAGAAAAGGTGAAGCCCTGGAATATGAATGGGGTAAAAGGCGTTTATGGCTTTATCTCAAAGGCGTATAAGACCTTTGCAGACTCGTCTCTTTACACTGACGACGATGAAGAGACCCAAAAGCTCCTTCACAAAACGATCAAGAAAGTTGGAGAGGACATTGAAGAGCTGAAGTTCAACACGGCCATTTCTCAGATGATGATCTTCACCAACCACTGCGCCAAAACCAAAAAGTTCTCCAAAGAAACAGCGGCGACTTTCGCCAAGATAGTGTCTCGCCTACGCTCCACACGTTGGAGAAGAAATATGGGCCGTCACTGGACATGAAAAGTCCATCGCCCACGAGGCCTGGCCGAAATTCGATCCAAAGCTAGTCGTGGACGATACGATCACAATGGCGGTGCAAGTCAATGGCAAGACCCGAGCGACGCTTGAGGTTCCAGCAGACATCTCCAAAGAGGACTTCTTCGCAATGGCCAAATCGGACGAAAGAATCTCAAAGCATCTCGAGGGAAAAAACCTCGTCAAAGAGATTTTTGTCCCAGGAAAGATATGCAACTTTGTCGCCAAATAACTGGAAAGGAGCTAAGCATGGCCAATCGCATAGAGACCCAAGATCAATACGATCAAGCTTACAAAGAAAGCGTCTCAAAACCAGACGCCTATTGGAGTCGTATTGCCGAAGACTTTATGTGGCAAAAAAAATGGGACTCCGTTCAAAGCGGGAACTTCGACGACCTCAATGTGAAATGGTTTGAGGGCGCCAAACTCAATATCACTGAAAATTGCCTCGATCGCTATGCTCATAGCTCGCCCGATAAAGTGGCGATACATTGGGAGCCAAACGATCCCTCTGAGGACACTCTTACCTTCACTTATGCCGAGGTCCTTGAACAGGTCAATAAATTTGCGAACGTGCTTGAAAATAAAGGCGTCAAAAGGGGCGATCGCGTCTGCTTTTATATGTCCATGGTTCCCGAGCTCCTATTTGGCGTTCTCGCCAGCGCTAGAATGGGGGCCGTTCATAGCGTGGTCTTCGGAGGCTTTAGCGCCAAGGCCTTGGCGGGAAGAATCAATGATTGCCAGGCGAAAGTGCTCATCACAAATGACGAGGCCCCCCGGGGAACCAAGGTGATCGAACTTAAGAAGATCGCCAATGAAGCGCTAAGAGAATGCTCAGGAGTGGAAACGGTCTTGACCTTTAGGAGAACGGGAGGTCCTGTCGAAATGAAAGACGGAAGAGATGTCTGGCTAAATGATTTGATCGCCGAGGCCTCTAGCGAATTTCGGCCCGCCCAAATGGACGCGGAAGATCCTCTCTTCATACTTTACACTTCTGGCTCGACTGGAAGGCCCAAAGGGCTTCAACACACCACCGCTGGTTACATGCTTTGGGCAAGCGAGACCTTTAAAAATGTATTTCAATATGGAAAGGACGATGTCTACTGGTGCACGGCCGACATTGGTTGGATCACAGGGCATAGTTATATCGCCTATGGGCCTATGCTAAATGGAGCGACTCAAGTCATGTTTGAAGGAGTCCCCACTTTCCCCGACGCCTCTCGCTTTTGGAAGATTTGCGATAAATTTAAAGTCTCCCATTTCTACACAGCGCCGACTGCCATAAGGGCCTTGGAGGCCTGTGGGGACGAATTTGTGGAGAACTCAGACTTAAGCTCATTAAAAGTTCTTGGCACAGTGGGAGAGCCTATTAATGAAGACGCTTGGAATTGGTACCATAAAAAAGTTGGCAAAGAAAAATGTCCTATCGTCGATACTTGGTGGCAGACCGAAACAGGCGGAATTATGATTTCCTCTCTTGCAAATGTCACCCCCTCTATTCCCTCTTTTGCGACTCTTCCTCTTCCGGGCGTGGAGCCTGTCCTTGTTGATAATGACGGAAATCTTATAGAAGGAAGTCCCGCGGAAGGAAATCTATGCATTAATAGACCTTGGCCGGGCATGGCGAGAACAATCTATGGAGATCATGAGCGGTATAAACAGACCTATTTCAGCTCATACCCTGGAAAATACTTTACAGGTGATGGCGCTCGAAGAGATGAAAAAGGAAATTACCGCATCACAGGTCGGGTCGACGATGTGATCAATGTTTCAGGCCATAGAATTGGCACAGCAGAGGTGGAAGACGTGATCGACGAGTTTGAGGGCCTGGTGGAGGCTGCCGTAGTCGGTTTTCCTCACGATATCAAAGGCCAAGGCATTATGGCCTATGTCGTCCCAACTAAGGGGCTTAAACTCGGCCATGATGAGCTTTTTGAAAAGCTCAACAATATGCTCACCAAGGCCATTGGTCCTATTGCCAAGCTTGACAGGCTCATTATTGTCCCTGACCTTCCCAAAACCCGCTCGGGCAAAATTATGCGAAGAATACTCAGAAAAGTCGCATCTAAGGAAAGTGAAAGCTTAGGCGACACCTCCACCCTCTTGAACCCTGAGGTCGTGGAAGTTATTATAGAGAAAGCGAAAGAAAACGAGGAAGAGCATGAATAAAAAACAACTTTAAAAATTCGTCATTCAAAATGAGCTGGAGAAACTTTTTGGCCTTCCTAACGTTGGGAGTCCTTTTTCATGGAGTCGTCCAAATAAAGACCTTTCTCATGGACAACTTTGTTCACAATGACACGGCCAATAAAAAGGAAAATAAATTACGCTTTAAATGGCTTTCCAGCAAAGACCAATAACGACGGAACGCCACGCAAAGCCACGGCGCCCAAGGCAGAGTGCAAAGTTAAAAAATATGGAATAATTGATTGGCGATAGTCATGCCGGCCCCCCCGACAACTGGAATGGTGAGATTATCGTCAATATTAAAGGCGCTGAACAATTCCGCGATGGCGCCAGACAAGGCGGCGAAAAAACCGAACGCGATCAAAGCGCTGCCGCTTCCCTCGAGCTCCCATGTGTACGCGACGACAATCGAATAACAGGTCAGAAAGCACGCAAGGCTCCCCTGAAAAGATTTATTTGGAAGTATTTTCTCTTTTCCAAAAGTCACGCCAATTATTGAGGCCATAGGATCGGCAATGACAAGGAAGAGAACAGAGAGAATAGCGATGTCTTCTTGGTAAAAATAAATACTAATGGCCACGCCAATCGCATAAAATGGAAGGCCAGAAAAACTTTGGGCCTCGGATTTTCTTAAAATTGGGCCCAAAAAACGGAAGGCCAGGCGGTTAAATTCAGGATATTTTAAGCCTGGCAAAATCAAGACTGAATCCCAGAAGCCCCACAGCAAAGGCAAACCACCCGTAGACCTCAAGGTGAAATTTAAAATGGTAATAAGAAAAAATCCCCAGCTCCGCCGCAGATTATATGCCAGAGCTTTCTTAAAACGTGGAGATCTGATCGCCCCGCCAGAACTTCAGTATTCATAAATTTCCTTAAACGACTAGATTGCTAGTAACGCACAATATTATTATATCGGTTCTTGCGCAATTTCAAAGCGCGATTACGCTTTAAAAACCGCAAAATCTCTCTATAATTGAAGGACTAGCTAAATACTTAAAAATTTTGGACTAGCTTACTCATTTTAAATGAAAAATCAATTAGTTAAAGTGTATACAAGATATTATGAGCATAAGTAACGAACTCGGAAATAATGAATTGGTCGGCCGCTCGCGCAAAAGTAAAATTTGGGCGATTGGCGGCGGCAAAGGCGGTGTGGGCAAAAGCCTTGTGACGGCGAACACTAGTATTTGCCTTGCCCTGATGGGCTATAGGGTGGTGACGGTGGATCTCGATTTAGGCGGCGCGAATATGCACACCTGCCTGGGAATTCCCATTCCAGAAAGGACCTTGAGCGACTATATCTCCAAGAAAGTGTCGAATATAAACGATCTTCTTGTCCCTACTCCGATCAAAAATCTTCAGGTCATAAGCGGCGCGCAGGACGAGCTGGGGATCGCCAACCTTAAGCAGATGCATAAGAACAAAATTCTCTCAAAATTGGGAGATCTTGAGGCGGACTTTGTTCTGCTTGACCTTGGGGCGGGAACGAGCTTTAACACCTTGGACTTTTTTATTTCTGCGGACAAGGGCGTCCTAGTGATTCTTCCTGAGCCAACAAGCATCGAGAACACTTATCGTTTTATAAAATCAGTCTACCATCGCCGATTAAAAATGATCGAGGACCTTCTTGGCATCCAGCCACTAATTAATCAGGCCATGAACGCCAAACTTTCCTCCCCTCAGAACACTCCGGTGGACCTTGTGAAGAAGGTCATCGAAATCAACCCAGACGCAGGGAGCAGATTAAAGAGAGAGATCTCAAAATTCTCCCCTCAAATCATTATGAATCAAGTCAGAAGCCAAAACGATATCGACATAGGCTTTTCCATACAAAACGTCTGCAAACGCTACTTTGGAATCGACATGGGCTATGCTGGCTATCTTGACTATGATGCGAGCGTTTGGCAAAGCGTGAAAAAAAGAAAGCCACTCCTAATGGAATATCCAAACTCAAAGCTTGTGAACAACTTTGATCGAATCGTCCAAAAGCTGCTTGATAGCAATTAGAGGTCTTATGAACGAAGAAAAAAAGAACTATTACGACACTTTAGAAATACCTGTAAACGCGACTCTTCAAGAGATTCATAACGCTTACATAAGAGCGAAGAACGCCTACTCAGGAGACAGCGTCGCCCTCTACTCCTTGATGAGCCAAGACGATTGCAATTCCCTTTTAGAACAGATTGAAGAGGCGTACTCAGTCATTGGCGATCCTGACAAAAGACGGGAGTATGACAAAGCGAGAGGCCTTAATCAAGACATGACCCAAGAAGGCTTTAATAAGGAAATAAATAGTCGTCCAGAATACATGCCAAAGAAAAAGGACACTAGCTTGCTTGACCAAACTGAAAGAGAGGCCGGCGAAGCGGCGAGAGACGCTCAGGAAAAGGACTCTTTCACCTATGGAAAAGTGAATTCAGAAAAGTCTCAAATGAACGTCAGCAAGGCCCAAGCTTACAAGAAGTTTGGTCTAGACTATAAAATTGACGGCGCTTTTGAGCAGGAAATTGAAAACTGCTCTCAGTTCACAGGCGAATTCCTCAAGCAGATAAGAGAATATAAAAATGTCACAGTGGAAAGAATGGCGGACATGACAAAAATCTCCAAGACATACATCAGACATATTGAGGACGAGGACCACCTCCAAACTCCCCGCTGACGTTTACACCCGCGGGTTTGTGTATCAATACGCCAAATGCCTGAAGCTTAACCCAGAATTAGTGGCGACCTCATACCTTCATCATTTAAAGCAGGTCAAAAATCCTGATCAAGCATAGAAGATGCGCTCAGAGCTTGTCACATTTGTTGTCTCGGAGGAGGACTTCGAGTCTAATAAGCGGCTAGACGCTTTCCTAAGCGCGAAATTTCCCAGAGCTGAGCCGCTCCTTAATTAAAAAACTCTACCAAGACGGCCATATTCAAAGCAAAGTCGCAAAACTTGAACTTAAAAAAATGCCCCCTGCAGGAACGGCTATAAACTTTCAAATGCCGGTGGCAAATCCCTGTCGACATTGAGCCTCAGGACATTCCCCTGGAGATTCTTTTTGAAGACGAGCACCTTCTTATCGTCAATAAACAGGCAGGTCTCGTGGTGCATCCTGCGGCCGGCAACCCAGACGGAACCTTGGTCAACGCCATACTCCATCACTGCCCAGACCTTAAAGGCATTGGCAATGAAAAGCGCCCTGGCATTGTGCACAGACTTGATAAAGGGACAAGCGGAGTGATGGCGGTCGCAAAAAGCCAAAAGGCGCACGAAGGGCTAGTGGGGCTCTTCAGCGAGCATGACATTGATCGCTATTACGAGGCCATTGTTCTTGGCGCGAGAATACCTCCCAAGAAAGCGCTTGAGTCCCTGATGGGCAAGAAGCCCAAACAATAGACTGAAAATGACGACGAAGGTGAGCAAAGGAAAATCCGCGAGCACAGAAATGGAAGTTTTAAAATACTACGACCATTTTTCCCATGTGCGGCTAAAGCTTCAAACGGGCAGAACTCACCAAATCCGCGTGCATTTAAGCGAGCTTCTAAACTCTCCTATTGTTAACGACCCTCTCTATGGGCGCTTGAAAGACGAAAAAAAATTCCATAATGACGCGATGAAGTCCCTTCTAAAGGACTATCATCATCCCTTGCTGCACGCGAAGGTGCTTGGCCTCAAGCACCCGATCACTGGAGAGGACCTCCACTTTGAGACTGAGCCTCCAGAGATCTTTAAAGACGTCCTAGCGAGCCTTGAAGGAGGCGCTAAATGAGTTCTCCCCTTTACGAAAAGGTACTGCCTAAAGGCAGGTTTCTTGTCTTAAAAAACAGGCCAGAAGAGGCTTTGGCGAAGGTGAAGCAGACCCACTCCTCCATAATTATTCCCTACAAAGGGGACGATCTTGACGCGGCCGAAGCGGACGGCATTATTTTTAAATACGCGACCTTGGAAACAGTGGGAGCGTCCGTCGCCATAACGACCGCTGACTGCCTGCCCATTCTCTTCCTCGGAAAAAAGAAAGGGGCCTTTGTCCACGCAGGATGGAGAGGACTTGCAAGAAAGATCCACCTCGCGCCTGAGATTTCCGCCATTAGGCCATATTACGCTTTCATCGGCCCACATATAGGCCAAGACAGCTTTGAAGTGCAACGAGGACTTTAAGAAGAATTTCGAAAACGAAAAATTTTATCGACAAAATAAGGGAAAGTTGTTCTTCGACTTGGAGGGCAAGGCGAAAGAAGATCTCCTGCTGGAGTATCCTGGCATTAAAATTGAGACTTCCGGCGACTGCACCTATAAGCTTCAGAAGTATAACAGCTACAGGCGCGACGGAACGTCCCGAAAGAAATTGGAATATATTTCGTCTCTAAGGTAAAATACATTAGAAAAACACCATACATTGAAGAAAAATACATTTTAAGGAAAAAGAAAATGAGCGCAACTAAAAAGAACTTGACCCTAAACGGCTTCACCATTCCTCACACCGTTTTTGTGGTCCTGTCCGTGGCCATGGCCATTGTCAGTATTTACCTTACCAAGCACTTTTACCAGGTCCACTTCCCCACAGGAATTGGCGGCGGCGAAGGCCTATGCGCTGGAGACGGTTTCTGGGGCTGCAATAAAGCGACTCTTTCCTCGCTAGGCCATATTTTATTTGTTCCAACTTCCTTCTTTGGAATCATCATTGGGCTCTTGGGCGTCTTCGGCGCCATCTTTTCTTCAGAAAGGATGGAAAGCACCAATAAGTTTTTTATTTACCTAAACGCTCTTGGCTGCTTGGGGCTCCTTTTTTACAGCCTTATCGCTCTCGGAGGTCTTTGCCCGTTTTGCACCGCTTACTACGCTCTTTCCTTCATCGCGGCGTTTATGTTTTTTAAATTTAGCGATCACAAAGCTTTTCCTGACTTAAAGATTACGGCAGTCTACGGCCTCATCGTGATCCTTCCGGCCGCTTATATGTCTTATTACTTTGGGAAAGAAAAAAGCAAGCAGGCCTCTTTGTCCTCCCAATACGTTAAGCAATTTGAAGGCCTCAAGGACATGGGAGAGCCTACTTATATTTCTCCATACAAAATCAATATGGCCACTGAAGAATGGTCGGAAGCGCCGGTGCGAATCGCGGTCTTTTCAGACTTTCAGTGCCCTTTCTGCCAAAAGGTGGCCGAACAAATCCCTCAACTCATCAGAGGACTAAAGGACAAAGTGAATGTGGCCTATTACTTTTATCCTCTTGATAACGCTTGCAACCCTGCGATCACAAGGTCATTCCACCAATACGCCTGTCAAGCGGCCTTTCTCGCGGCCTGTGACAAAGAAAAATTTGGAGAAGTCCATGACGCCATTTTTGAGCGTCAGCCAGAGCTTAGCGCAGAGAATCTCTGCGCTCTTGGGAAAAAGAATTCGGCCTCAGTGGCTGCTTTGAAAACAAAGAGGCGCAAGAGGCGGTCACTAGAACGATTAACGCAGGGAGAGGCCTTTCAGCTGAAGTCCACCCCGACCATTATCATAAACGGCAAGAAGATTGAAGGATCGATACCGACTGTCCACTTAAGAGCTATAGTCGAGTCCCTCTTAAACAAATAAAAGGCACGCAATGAAGATTATCGAAACCCACTGCCATCTTGATTATCTGAAGAATAAGCCTCTTGATGAGATTCTTAAAAAGTCTCATGAGGCGGGCGTGGAGAAACTTATCACTATAGCGGTCGAGCCCGATAATTTCGACAAGGCGAGAGCAATCGCTCTCGCCAATGAAAATGTTTACTTCACCCAAGGCATTCATCCCCACGACGCCAAGCTCGCCACCGAAGACGCCTTTAAAGTCATTGAAGAGCGCTGTTCAGAAGAAAAAGATGGTCGCCGTGGGAGAAATTGGTCTTGATTATCATTATAATAACTCCCCTCGAGAAAAACAGATTGAAGTCTTTAAAAGACAGCTTGATATCGCGACAAGAATGGACAAGCCTGTCGTCATCCACAGCCGCGACGCTGACGAAGACATGGCGGCCGTGCTTAAAGAACTGGCGCCTGCGCTTAAAAGAAAGGGCGTTATTCACAGCTTTACTTCGTCCCTTGAGCTTGCCAAGAGGCCGCTCTAGACCTTGGCTTCTATCTTGGTTTCAACGGAATCATCACTTTTAAAAACGCTCAGGAAGTCAGGGACGCAGTCGCCTTGGCGCCCTTAAACAGAATTCTGACAGAGACTGACTCGCCATTTCTGTCACCAGTCCCCCACAGAGGAAGAGAAAACGCGCCCTATAGATTGCCGCATATTTTGGAAAAAATTGCTGAAATAAAAGAAGTAGACGCCTCAATGGCCGCTTCCAAGGCGTACGAGAACGCCTTGGATCTGTTCGCGCTTTAATCTAAATTTTGCACCTTGGGACAACGCCCTCAAGCGTATAGCTGCCGTAGTCGGAGTAGACCTGAGCGTTATAGCCAAGCTCATTTTTTCCTAGCCTTATCGTCAACAATTCAACCATTTGGTGTCCGCCGTTGGAAAAATTCCTTTCGTCATTCCCCTTTAGCCCTATAAGAATATCGGCCACATCGTGCTGACTCTCCCCTGAAACAAGCGGAAGCTCCCTTATAAAGAATGTCTGTAAATCCAGCTTTAGTATTCATAGCATAGACCGTGTTACCGTCCTGGTCTTGGTAAGAAAGCAGGCCGATTTCAGTTTCTTGAGCAATCAAGCAGGCCTCGAATTGGCATTCGGGTTTAGTATCTACGTGATAGCCGTCTTGATAAGTTTGGCCATAAGCAAAGCTCAAACTAAAAAGAAGTGGAATAAAAAATTTCATACAAGTCTCCTATTTAGGCGACTTATACACTTTTTTAAAACCGAGCATCTATGAAGTTTGGCCTAAGGTGTAAAAATTACACCCTACTTGTCCACCTTAAAGTCCTTTAACAGGCTTCCCAAGTTCTGCTTCACTTCTTTTTCATGGCGCTTTTGCTTCTTTGGTCTGCCTTGAGCTTGGCTCCGAGGCGATGAAGACCTTTCCTCGCCCTCCGTGTAATCAGTATAGCTTGGCAGCTCGTCTTTATAGATGATGCGGTCGAGATGCTTCACAAAGCCAGACCAGCGGCCGGTATTATTGTCATTTCGTTTTACCGTCTCAAAGGAATGCATCTTGGAGTCCATCATATCGATAAGATGCAAAAGCATCGCTTCTGAGGTCTGCGGCACTTTTGGAGAGCCGTACTCATAATGCCCGTGATGGGAAAGAAGAATATGCTTAAGATGAAGCTTTACCTGATGCGGGAAGCCCTTGATACGGTATGAGTACTTGTCGACGAGCTCCACGCCCTTAACAAGATGGCCCACAAGCTTTCCCTCTTCAGTGTACTCGACATTCGCCCCATCGGTGAGCTCATAAATTTTGCAAAGATCATGCAGGATCGCTCCCGCCACCACATAAGACTCATTCACATTGTAATGAGCGCTAAGGCCTTGCGAGAGCTTTGCGCATGAAAGAATATGCTCGAGAAGGCCTGATTGGTAGGCGTGATGAATGCTCTTTCCGGCCTGCCAAGTTTTAAGGCGTCTTTCGACTTCCTTGTCCTCCAACACGTTCAAGAGAAGATTGCGAACATAAACTTCAGGAAGCGACTCCACTATTCGCATAAAGCTCTTTAAACATCATCTCTGGATCACCGCTTGCTTTGGCGATGAAAGTCGTCCTCATTGATTTGGCTTTTTTCAAGAGGTGAGCACTCGGCGACAATAAATTGTTTCTTGCCCATATAGACATTTGTCTTGCCTTTGACGAGAAACGTAGCCGCCTTTCTCCAGGGACTGCGAAAGCTCTTCGGCGCGGTTCCAGATTCTCGCTTCAAGATCGCCCGTGCCGTCGGCCAAGATGATGTTCAAGTATTTTTTGCCGTCTCGGGCCTCGCAAAGATTAAGATACTTCACCAAGAAAGTGGACTCCACCTCGGCCTTAGCTTTTAGCTCCGAGACGTTAACTCTTTGCGTAATTTGGTTTGTGTTTTGTGATGACATATCTAACGACTCCCTGGGCCATTGGCTATTGAACAAGTATTGTCACAGCATTCTGCCTGAAAATCCCTCATAAATCCACATCGCAGGGGGTCTTCCCCCTACCCATGAAGGCCCAAATATGGCATACTGGCGCACAATTCAGGCATTCTCGTTAATTTAGTTTTTAAGTATATATCATGAGGAGCATCACAATGAGCAAAACAGTACGCATCGGCATTAACGGTCTTGGACGAATCGGTAGAACAGTTCTTAGAGAGTTCACCAAAAGAAAGGCCGAAGGAAAGTATCAGAACCTAGAAATAGTCGCCGCCAATAACCCTGGCAACCCTAGCGCGACTTGCAGGCTCCTTAAGCACGACTCGCTTCATGGAAAATTTCCAGGAGAAGTGAAGCTCGAAGGCGATGTGCTCACCGCAGGACCCAGCAAGATTAAAATCTTCGGACTCTTTGATCCGACTGAAATAGATTGGAGCTCCGAAAAAGTTGATATCGTAATCGACGCGACAGGGGTCTTTAAAGACAAGGCCGGTCTAGGAAAACACTTAAACGGCACAGTGAAAAAAGTCATTATGTGCGCTCCTGGCAAAGATCTAGATGGAACTTTTGTTTTTGGCATCAATCACGAGGACTATGACAGCGCAAATCACCATATTGTTTCGAACGCTTCTTGCACCACCAATTGTCTTGCTCCCGTGGCAAAGGTCCTAAACGAGGCCTTCGGCATTGAGCATGGGCTTATGACCACCATTCACGCCTACACTTCAGACCAAAATATCTTGGACGCAAATCATAACGACCCAAGAAGAGCCAGAGCGGCCGCAATGAGCATGATTCCGACCACCACTGGCGCCGCAAAGGCCGTAGGGCTTGTTCTTCCAGAGCTTAAAGGGAAATTAGATGGGTTTGCTGTCAGGGTTCCGACCCCAGATGTCTCTATGGTGGACCTCACAGCGACCCTTAAGAAGAAAGCGACCATTGAAGAAGTAAACAACGCCCTTAAAGAGGCCGCAAATGGCCCTCTTAAAGATGTTCTAGCTTTTGAGGAAGAGGAACTTGTCTCCATCGACTTCATGGGCAATCCACACTCTTCTATCGTAGACGCTCCCATGACAAGCGTTATGGAGAACACGGTGAAAGTTATTTCCTGGTATGACAACGAAGTTGGCTTCTCCAACAGAGTTGTCGATCTAGCCAACCACATCGCTTCTAAGCTGTAAGAGCAAGGAACACTTATGGCCCTCAAGTTTATTGATCAAGCTGACCTCGCGGGAAAAAAAGTTCTCGCGAGATTTGATTTTAATGTGCCTCTGGACAAGGACGATCCGTCAAAAATCTCAGACACAAGTCGAGTCGATTTGGCCCTTCCCACTATTAAGTACTTTATAGAGCAAGGCGCTTCCAAGATCACTCTTATGAGCCACCTAGGAAGACCTAAGGGAAAGGCCGACTCTAAGTATAGTCTCGAGCCAGTCGCAAACTATTTGGCCCAGAAACTAGAAAGAGAGGTCATTCTATCTGAGTCTCCTGTCGACTCCGGCATTAAGGAGCTTCTGACTCTTAACGAAACAAAAATCGTTCTTTTGGAAAACCTGAGATTCAGTCCAGGTGAGGAAAGCAATGACGAGGAGTTCGCGTCCAAACTCGCGCAATACGGAGACATCTATGTAAATGACGCCTTTGGCGCCGCTCATAGAAAGCACGCTTCTGTCCACGCCATCAACAAGTTCTTCGTAGGAAAGGCCTATGGCGGCTTTCTTATCAAAAAAGAACTTGAGGCCTTGGACAAGGTCCTTAACTCTCCGGCCAAGCCATTTGTCGCTGTTATTGGCGGAGCGAAAGTAAGTGATAAGATCAAAACAATTGAAAAGCTTCTCATAAGTGTTAACCACCTTATTATCGGTGGGGCCATGGCCTACCCCTTTTTGAAGGCCCAAGGCATTGAGGTGGGAACATCTCTTTGCTCTGATGAGGACGTGGCATTTGCGAAAAAGATATTGAAGGCCGATAAGGGCAACAAAGTTCTTCTTCCTGAAGATCATGTCATCTCAAAAGAATTTGGCGGCAGGCCTGAAGAGTGTCGTGAAAAGAAAATACCTGCAGGCCATATGGGCCTTGATATCGGACCTTCCACAATCAATAAGTACCAAGGGGTGATTAGCAGCGCCAAAACGGTTCTTTGGAACGGTCCAATGGGCCTTTTTGAAAATGAGGACTACGCCAAGGGCACAATGGAAATGGCCCGCGCGATGGCAGACTCAGAGGCCTTTACCCTTGTGGGCGGCGGGGACTCAGTTTCAGCGGTCAAAAAGTCTGGCTTTTCAGAAAAATTTTCTCATATTTCTACAGGAGGCGGGGCCTCACTAGAGTATATTGAAAAAGGCGAATTGCCTGGAATTCAAGCGTTAAAATTTGGCGTATAAACACTGGAGCTAAAAATGAGCAATGCACCGAAGACCTACATGGTCGGCAACTGGAAAATGAACCACTCGACACATCAAGTGAACGAGTTTTTCAATGATCTAAAAAAAGAAGACATTGGCCCAGGCAACTTCTGGATTGCTCCTCAATCTATTCACATTCACAAGGCCGTGCAAAAGACTAATGAGCTGCCTTTAAAAATTGGGGCCCAAAATTGTTCAGACCACGACAGCGGGGCCTTCACAGGAGAAATTAGCCCTGCGAGTCTTAAGGACATGGAAGCGGACTTCGTGATTCTTGGCCATTCTGAAAGAAGGGCCATTTTTAAAGAAACTGATAAAATGATTAATAAAAAGGTCAAGGCCGCGCTAAAGAACAAGCTTGCGCCCATTCTTTGCGTCGGGGAGACGCTAGACCAGCGCGAGGCCGACAAAACGCTTGAGGTGGTCATCGGACAAGTGAAGGCCGGCCTTGAAGGCGTGGCCTTGACTTCAGCAGAAGAGCTATTAGTGGCCTACGAGCCGGTATGGGCCATAGGAACAGGCAAAACAGCAAGTCCAGAACAGGCCGAAGAGGTCCATGCTCAAATTAGAGCGGCGCTTAAGGAGCTCTATCCTGAATGCGGCGCCCAAATATCCATTATCTATGGAGGAAGCGTTAAACCGGCCAATGTGGACGATCTTCTGAAGCAGCCGAATGTTAATGGAGGACTAGTGGGCGGAGCGAGCCTCAAAGCAGGAGATTTTGCGCAACTTTGCAAAGCGGCAAAATAAGGCTTTTCAAAGAAAAGCCGGTTTGATAGTTAAATTGTTTAGTTAAGCGCTTGATTTATAAATAGATAAAAAATTAATTGATAAAAAGGAAATGCTTCGATGTTAACCGGTCTAATTATTTTTCATATTATAATCTGTGTTCTTTTGACTGTTGTGGTTTTGCTTCAGTTTGGGAAAGGGGCCGAAGCGGGCGCCATGATGGGCCAAGGCGCCTCTCAAGCAGTTTTCACTTCCGCCTCAAAAGGCAACTTCTTCACGAAGATGACGACTTTTCTTGCCATCGCTTTTATGGTCAACTCCATCGCCCTTACGACCATCAAGTCTAAGTCGGCCAATGAGTCCATTTTTGACGACGAGGCCCCAATCGCCGCGCCTTTAAACACTGACGAGGCGGCGACCGCTCCAGTTCAGAAAAAAGAAGAGGCGCCGGTCAAAAAAGCGAAGCGCCCTCTAATAAGTAGTTTAGATTTTATTAAACACCAGCTCGTGCTGGGAGATTTTGAAGCACTTAGAAAGCTCCTCCAAGATTTTTTCTGAGTGCTCCTTTCCTCTTGTTTCCAAAACACATTCGACCACAGACTCTTGCAGCTCCAGATAAGGAGCGTTTCTCTCGTGAGTGACCTGAAGAATGTTGCCTCCAAGATCTTTCACAAGCTTTGTGAGCTCGTATAAAGACCCTGGTCTGTCGTCCAAAAGCAGATCGATCTTAATGCGTCTATGAGATTGAATTAGACCTTTTTCGATAATACGGTCCACAAGATTGATGTCGATATTGCCTCCGCAGATAGTGAGGACAATATTCTTGTTTTTGAAACGCTTGGGGCTTCTTGTGTAGAGCTCATTAAAGGCCGCGAACGATATCGCCCCTGCGCCCTCGGTGATAATTCTCGCCTGTTCCATAAGCTCCAATAACGCCAAGGCGATCTGCTCATCTGGAACATGCACGGCCTCGTCCAGCGTCTCGTCTAAAAGATCAAACATCTCAGGATTGGGCTCCTTCACCTTGATGCCGTCAGCAAAAGTGGCCACGCTCTCCCCATGGACGAGTTTTCCCTGCTGCAGGCTTTTTGCCATTGAGCTCGCTCCACTCGCCTGAGTTCCGATAATCTTCACTCCGGGAAAAAACTCTCTTGCAGTCCTTCCGAGACCGGCCATAAGCCCGCCGCCGCCGATGGCGCCGAAAAGATAGTCTATTTTTTCAATCTGATCTTTAAGCTCGAAACCGATAGTCCCCTGGCCAGCGATGACCAAAGGGTCGTGAAAAGGATGGACCACGGTCTTATCATTTTCCTTTAGATACTTTTCATTGAGAAACGACGAAGCTTTCGTCCACATTGTCGCCTTCTAGAATGACCTTTGCTCCCATGGACTCGGTGTTTAGAATTTTAATTATCGGAGAAGGCTTTGGCATGATGATAGTCGCGTCAACACCGAGCTTTTGCGCGGCCCAGGCCACTCCCTGCGCATGGTTTCCCGGCAGAGACGGCCACAACTCCCTTTGACTTTCTCCTCTTCAGAGAGGTTGTAGATTTTATTCGCCGCCCCTCTGCACTTGAATGAGCCAACAGGAGTGAGGTTTTCAAGCTTTAAAAACACATTGGCCCCGTACTTTTTTGAGAGCCATTCGTTCCTCACCAAAGGCGTCGACGCCATAAGGTCTTTAATGAGCATATGAGCTTGCTCAAATGCGCTTATTTCAATTTTCATTTTTTTTCCGTTTTTGCTTTCGATTCGGCTTTCACTTTTAGCGTCCTTCTTCTTTTTGTTCTTGTCCTCAATAACTCTTATCTTTCCGAAATCCTCTCCCTTAAACATCTCTCTCACTTCTTCCAGCGGCAAAGTCTCATAAGGGAGAGTGGGGTCAAAGCTGTCCGACATCTTTAGGTCTCTTGCGGACTCCACCTTGCTATGATCGACATGAGCGGCGAAGAGCTTGAAGACTTTTGGGTCCAATTTTTTGCCGGACGTCTTCTCCATAATGGAGATCGCCTGCGAAACTGGCAGCACCTTGCTATAGCTTCTCTTAGTCGTGACGGCGTCAAAAAAGTCGGCAATGGCGCAGATGCGAGCAAGCAAGTGAATTTCGTCCTCCTTTAGCCCGTCCGGATATCCAGTGCCGTTCCAGTTTTCATGATGCTCATGAATAACTCTGCCGATGGTCTTAAGGTCGATGTCATCGTCCACATCGCAGGAGCCGTCCATTAACAAGTCAATTCCATATCGAGGATGCTTTTTAATGACCTCGTACTCCTCATCGCTGAGTCCGCCAGGATTATTAAGAATATGGGTGGGAATCTTGATTTTTCCAAGGTCGTGCAAAAGCCCTCCAAGTCCCGCGTGCATAAGCTCCGTTCGAGTCGCGTCTTTTTTGATGGCCCTCACAATGGTGATGCAATACATGGAAACATTTATGGAGTGGTCATAAGTGTAGAAGTCATGTCCTGACAAATTGCCTATTAGGCCTCTCAGACTATCAATATTGTACTCGTCGAGCACATCAATCATTGACTCGACCGCGTCTCGGCATCCTTGGATCGTCTCAGAAAGAAGTTCGGTGCTAAACTCTTTATCGTCGTCAAAAACCTTATGAAGGTACTTAATTGCGGTGTCTTTTATAAAGCTTGTGGCCTCAATGTCGTCCACTTGATCGCCTTTTCCAAGCGACTTCATAAAGTCCCTTCTCTGGGACTCAGAAACATAGACCTGATGATATTTTTTGACGATGCTCTTCGATTTCCTCTTCATTTAAGCGCTCGCCTTTAGGAAAAAGACGAACGAATTTTTGCTTGTCCTTCAATGAGGAGGAATTCACGTAAAGGTCATAAGCGAGGGGCTCTTTTCTTAGAATCCAATCGCAGCTAATGGAGAAAAAGCTTTCTTGTTCTAGGCCCAAATGGCCCCCTTTCAACTGTTAAAATCTTAGGCCCAATTATATCATGAACATGGCCGTTGAAAGCGAGGAAATTGGTTCCAGCGGCCTGACATTTTCATTCAACTTTACATCTAAATAAATGCCCAACAAACCTTGTCACACCACTTTTACAAGCTTCCGTAATCCTTAGACCTTCTCATTTTCTATGAATTTTCGGTAAAAATTTATTTACATATTTTCCGCCGAAGTCCTAGCATCACCTCAACCCTGAATCATTAATTTCACCAAGGAGGGGGAATGAAAGTTTTAACTATTTTATTTATTAGCATATTCATGACGGTGGCCTGCAATAGCAGCGGCGGTGGAAGTGGCGCTGCCACAGATCCGACAGATACCGTCAACAATACGACAGGAGCAAACGCCCCTCAAGGCGGTGACACAGGAGACGGAAGCGTCGGCAATAACAGCGGCGACACGTCGGGCGGAAACACCACAGCGGGCGATCCAAACTGCGTCGAAAAGCTTGGACTTGATAAAGTCGCTCAAGACGAGGTCTTTATTGGATCAAATGACTGGTATTCCACGTCCCAGCTTACAGACGCCATGATGAAGGCGAACGCTCAGGCGACAGTGTATGTTCGCATGTCTGGAGCTCGCTGCTCGGGCTTTCTCGTGAACGAAGACACGATTATGACAAATAATCACTGTATTGGGAGCGCGAGCGAGGCGCAGAGGCGTTTATGTGCGCTTTGACTGGATCACCGCGGGCGGCAGCTATAAGCAATACACTTGTGACGAATTTATCGGAACAAGCGCATCGCTGGACTTCACTCTAGTGAAATGCAAAGGCAGCCCAGGCAAGGACCATCCCCAAGTGGTGCTAGCGTCCTATCAAGGCAAGTCAGGCTACCCTATTTATGTGACTCAACAAAACTGCGATTATTACTCTAGCGGCGGGTGCACACCAACTCAAAAAATATCAAACGGCTCGCTTACCGCTTATAGCGCCACCTCAGTGACTCATAATGCTGACACTCTGGGCGGATCAAGCGGAAGCCCGATCTTTGACAAGGACTCGCACAAAGTCGTGGCCATTCACCATGCAGGCTCGACAGGTTACCAAGCAAACTATGGCGTCCAGATGTATAAAATCGTTGACCACATCAGGGACTATATGCCTCAAGTTAATGTCAACACCTCTTCATCAAGGGCCCCGGCCTACGATGTATGCGACTAGACCCCCAAACCTGGCCTCAGGGAAGAGTTTAGGCCGACTCAAAGCATGGAAGCGAATAAGAGTCAAAAAAATAAAAACCCCGCGAAAGCGGGGTTTTGTTTTTTTTATTTTATCCTAATCCTAAGACCGGCCCTTAAAAGCGACCTATCACCAAGTCCAGGACTCTCTATCTCAGAAATGGGGGTCACTTCCGTCTCGAAATCGTAATCGCCTGAGGCCTGCATGACTTCTGTTTCGAAATGGGCCGCAGTAGTTGATGTGAAGGCGGTGATCGCATAGCTCGCGAAAACGTCCATATTGATTGTCTTGCTTCTTAGGGCCTCATAGGCGATCTCGAATTTGACCTCGGTAATAAGTGTTTTTTTATCAAGAAACCTTCTGTCCCAGTGAAAATTGCCTTCATTGTTCGCCACCAATAGGCCGCTCAGGTAGTTAGTGGTATAACTTTTTTTATAAAGAGACATTTTAAGCCTCTTGTACCTCATCTTGACCCCCGCTCCATAGCGAGGAAATAATTGTTGGTAATCGAGAATCGTGGCGTTCTCCTCTCTTCCTCCGGTCATGGCGCTATTGGAGCAGTTCGCGCACTGCGAGCTTTGCAAATATTCCTCAAACTCCTCATGAGTAATTTTAAAAAGTTGGTCGTTTTCATAACTTCGCTTTGCCGCCATGTCCACGAAGAGATCGACTTCAATAAAAAACTCTCCTCCTATGCTTGCGATAGCGCCTACACTCGCGTCCATAAAGCTAATGATATTGTATTGGGCCTGCTCGCCCTTTAAGAAAAATTGCTTTCTTTTCAATGACAAGAAACCAAGATTGCCAGTCGCCATCAACCGGGAGGAGCCACCAATGTCTTCATTATAGATATCGACGCCGCTGACTTGGGCCAAGGCGACCTCCAGCTCCTCGACAGTGATATTGTCCAAATTTCTGCTCGCGCTGGAATCGATGTATTTTGAAATATTGATCGTAACTGGAAGAATGTGAGTGTTGCCATAAGAGAGGAAGTCCAGTTCTAAATTTGCGCCCAACGCTCTCTCGTCAGGAGCGGTCTGAGCAAAGGCCTTTGCAATGAGAACGAGCCCTAAAATAATTAGTCTTTTCATAAAGACCTCCTTTGCCTCGATTATGACAGGCTTTCGGAGGTCGCTTGCGCCCAATGAAATAATTACAGAACGATTAAGAAAATCAAAATGGTTATCTTATTAAAAATAGGAAAAAAAAAGCCCCGCATACGCGAGGCTTAATATAAATTAATAGAGATTATCTATTAAAACGGGATGTCGTCTGAAGCGAAGTTCGCGTCAGTTGAGACGTTATAGTCTTTTGATTGATCGCCGTTGTCTTGAGGAGCTGATTGGTTGTAGCTTGAATCGTAGTTTGATCCGCTGCTCGCTTGAGCTCCGCCGATGAACTGAACAGTCGTCGCGTTTATTTCAGTTGTGTATCTTTTGTTTCCGTCTTTGTCTTCCCAAGAACGAGTTTGAAGCCTGCCTTCTACGAAAGCTTGTCTTCCTTTAGAAAGGTATTGGTTGCAAAGCTCAGCAAGTTTGCCCCACACAACAACTCTATGCCATTCAGTTCTTTCTTGTTTTTGACCTGTTGATTTGTCGTTCCAAGATTCGCTTGTGGCCAGTGAAAAATTGCATACTGAGGCGCCTGATGGTGTGTACTTTAGCTCTGGGTCTTGGCCCAAACGCCCCAATAAGATTACTTTATTAACGCTCATTGTCTCTCCTTGTGTTATGTATAAGGTTTTTCTATAGCAAAATTGCTTAAAATAAAAGGCAAAATAAAGCTGAATGATCAACTTTATTGGGGAATCCTAAATCAATTGGGCAGTTAGATACGGGAGCGCTAAACCCCCGTCAACAAAGGCTTTGGAAGCGGTGACTAAAATCTATTGAGCGTGATCTTGCGCGGACATTTCCGGATTCGACCCTTGGGCCGCGGGCATGGATCCCTCAGAGACTGCGTCCACCATCTCATGTTTTTTATTTACTAGTTCAGGAAAGTTCTTGCTCCAGTAGTCCTCCACTTTTTGGCGGGCCACCTTCACGTCCCTGCGATACCATGTCGCATCAAAACCACAATAAGGGCAGGGAATTTCCTTGCGATAGAGAATCTTATTAGTGGCCTCCGCAATAGGCCAGATGATGACCACTGCAAAGAGGGCCTTGAGTCCTATAAAGGACGCCAATAGCCAGCCTAGAGAGCTCATAAGTAGAGTCATTTGTAGGTAGTTTTTCAGGCTTAAATTTTTGGAGTATTTCATCTGTCTTGGTGCCCTGCAAAGAGCGCAGAGAAAGCTAGTTTTAGCTTTTTTGACCTTATAAAAACGAGATTGTGAAAAAGCTGAGCTTTTGTCCATGTTCTAAATCCTCCTTCCTCTATTTAATCACAGACAGTGGAACGAGGTGTAGACGGTAAAATAGGCCTCCGGGACATCTGCATGTCCCAGGGTTCGAGGTGAGCTGTAGAATTGATTTCAGGTGGGTGGTTGAGAGGCCTGCCGAATTCAACAAACGGGCAACGTCCACAGATCGGCACCTTGTGGATGCCATTACTTAATTCAAATAGTAGGCCAATTACCTGACTAATTTGTTTTCCTCATTTTAAGCGCTTAGATGGTGCATAAAACCCAAATTTTGGTAAAATGGCCCTACAAGGTGACAAAGTGCTCCACTATATTTTTCTGGACAAGGAAACCGATATCAAAACGATACTGCATAATGCCAAAGGGCAGATGACCATTTTCTTTGCGACCTCGGTCCTCGTGCTCATAACTTTCATCGCTTTCATCATTAATATTGGCATTTTTGTGAAGGCAAAGATCAATCTACAAAATGCAGTGGACGCTGCCGCCTATGCGGGAGCAAGCGTTCAAGCCCGCCAACTGTCCAATATCGCCTATCTCAATTGGGAAATGCGCAACAACTATAAAGAATGGATGTTTAAGACCTACGTTCTGGGAAACCTAAGTCTCCCTCAGGTCTCAGGCAATTCGACCAATCCAGTTAAGTTCACCATGGAGCCATGGAGCACGGGAGCTGGAACCGTTCAAGACGGCTATAATGTCCCCTCAGTATGTTTGGACTTTAGCGCTTCAGGAAATGTGGCCGTTTGCAAAAAAGCCCTTATTCCGGGCCTGCCTCGCTTTGCCTCCAGCAGATGTTATTAATATGGAAGAAAGTCTTCGAGGCTTTTGTGGACGCCTTAAGCGAAGAAAAAGCGGACAACTGCGCCCTTCGCTCCAATGTAAACTTTCTTACGAATTTTATCTGGGCCTATAATGTGACCGGGCGTCGAAGCAATGGACGTTTCTGATCTTGGCGCAAGACGCGCCCGAGGTTGCAAGCGACAGGATCGGGCGCCTTTCCGGCCGCTTTCGACCTAGCCCTTCGAATCAGAAATCTTGAGGCCCAGGTCAACAGGGCCCCTCAAAAAGACGTCTGCATCAGCTGGCCATTGCTCAAACCCTCTGAATACGCTCGTGACCTCCAATAGCTTTTCTCCCGCTGACGAGAGGGTCTTCAAGGCCTTTCAGTCGGGCTGGAGAAATATTGGCGGCACTGATTGCGCAGGTGAAAGCGCGGACCGAGTTTAAATGCAGCTTTGACTCTGACCGAACTCGAGCCTCTTTCGCCCAGATGTTGGGCAAGACTACTCGCTATCTAATCTGCTTATTCCTAGCTCAAGGCAAGAAGCAAGAAGGAAGCGCTATGTAGATCTAAAGCTCATGCCAGTGAATTACGCCACTTTTTATACGATGCTGGCGCCTGTTTCAACCACTGACGGCATCGCTGTTAAGGGCCTTCAAGCCGATTCAAATGCGGAGTGCGTGGCCACTAAAGTGGGAATGCCAGTGCCGGGCTTTCCTCTGGGGTTTGTCAAAAACCCGGACGTCCTCACCTATTACGCGGTCAAAGGTGAGGCGACGTTTAATCGGCCTTTTTAATCCTATTGCCACTAACGGCATTAAACTCACCGCCTTTGCCGCAGCAAAGCCTTTTGGCGGCAGAATCGGGCCATGCTTTTCGATGTGAATAGCGCAGGCTCAAACACGACTTATCTTAGGCCACGAAACGGTCCTCATTTAAATCAAGTCCCTATGTCAGCGCTTTAGACAACACTAACCCCATTGATCGCTTTGGCGTCGCTCCCGAGGGCGATGAATACCAAGAAGGAATGCCCATTCCCGGAAACTATGGCGGCTTCGGCGGCGGTTTTTGGCTTAAGGACGGCAATAGCGCAGTGGGAGGCTGGATTGACTCAAAAAATATCCATTTTGCCGTTCCCAATATTCCCTATGATTACCCTGGATCCAGCGCAGCGGACATGTCCTCATACTTCGCTGACAGTTATGTCCAAATTATCAAACCTCTTGCGATCGGAAAGCAGTCTGAATCCCGAGCAGGCCTTTATAACAAGAACATCTTTGATAAACTAAAAGCTAAGCTTCCCAACCTTCAACAAGGTCAGCCGGTGGGAATGGATCAAATTGAACAAGGCATTCTCTTGCCCGCGCGCCTACTAACTATGACGCTTTGAACTATATGGTGCCCACCCCGGAAAAGTTGAACGCTAGCGAAAGCATTAAAACCGACTCTTACGGGGTCATCCTCAGTGATCCTCCCCCTCAGCAAATTCAGGGCATAATGTCTACACAATGAAGCTCTACGCTCCCTTAGTGGACGAGACTGGCCTCTATCGGGGGGTCTCTGACCTCGTCTCCACTCTTCAAGACTTATACGTCCCGGCAAGAGCCCGCCGTGATCAAGTATAGAAAGTCTATGAATCTGGCGGCCAAGCTCATTTATGAAAAGAACTATTCCAAACGCACAAATACCAATTATGGCCTTGCCGCCGCCAAATCGATCTCAGATATCGGCCCAGAGTCGACTTACCAAGGCGAGAGCAGCGATATCTACAATAATGCCAAGCCTAGTTGCAAAAGCATCAACGGTAAATTTGTATGGTTTTACACTGGAAACCAAGACCATGTTGCCTTTAATCCCGATGAATGTCTGAAGCGAACACCCTTTCGGCCACGATGAAGGCCTATTGGAACCAGATGAACGGGCTCAACTCCCAAACATATTATCAAGGCCAATATGTCATTCCCGCCAATGACAACGCGCTCAGAAAAAAGCTTTTTAGCGCTTACAGGCCCGGTCAAATGAATGATTCAAAGTCCGGTGTTCACAAAAACTTTTTGACCGGCGAGACCACAAATATGCTGCGCAATTTCTATTCTAGTAAATTCACGACCCTACAATCTCTTCTCCCGGGCGCTTCAGAAGACGCCTTTGGCGGAAACTTTGTGATTTTTTCTGAAGGCATTCGCACCAATAGCGGCTCAGGAGACTCGAAGGCGACTTTTAAAAATTACCTAATGCAGCAACCAGGTGTTGATCTCTCTGAAGTCCGCCATTAAAATCCTAAATAAAGCATATACTTAGGTTTTACTGGCCTATATAATGATGTGCAAACGACGAAGTTTTCATAAGGACAAAAAATAAATTAAAAACCTATTTTTTAATGAGGATTGAACCGTGGCAAAGAAGAAAGCAACGAAAAAAGTGACTAAAAAGGCGGCCAAGAAAAAGGCCGCGAAGAAAAAAGTGGCGAAGAAAAAGCCGCAGAAAAAAGCGACCAAGAAAAAGGCGCGAAAAAACAAGAAAAAAGCAGCGAAGAAGAAAGTGGCGAAAAAGGCGACCAAGAAAAAGACCGCGAAAAAGAAAGCCGCAAAGAAAAAAGCCACCAAGAAAAAGGCGACAAAGAAAAAGGTCGCCAAAAAGAAAGTGGCGAAGAAGGCCCAAGAAAAAGGCCGCCAAAAAGAAAGTGGCGAAAAAGGCCGACCAAGAAAAAGGCCGCTAAAAAGAAAGTCGCGAAAAAGAAAGCCACAAAAAAAAGTCGCAAAGAAGAAAGTGGCGAAAAAGGCGACCAAGAAAAAGACCGCCAAAAAGAAAGCCGCAAAGAAGAAAGTAGCGAAGAAAAAAGTGGCGAAAAAACGGCCAAAAAAAAGGCAAAAGAAAAAGACCGATAAAAAACAGCCGTCAAAAGAAAAGCCAGAGTTAGAAGAAAAAATAGAAAAACTTCCGTCCTCTCCGGTCACGGCGCCGGCGATTGACCCTATCGCTCCTAAAGCCGGAAGGCACGCTTGACGAATTCGCAGAAGGAGAGGACGAGGACAAAGACTTTGATGGAGCAGAGCCAAATGGCAAACTTTCAGACGAGTATAATCCTGATGATGAGCTTGACGAGGCCGCGTTTGGATATGGTTGGAGCTACCAAGAAACTCTAGACTCCCCTGAAGAAGTCGAGAAAGAAGAAGAATTCTTTGATGAAGACGCTGAATATGCTCAGGGAAAACCAGTAGGATATGACTTAGACAGAGATGGTGAAGACGAAGAAGACGACTAAAAATGAAAATCTAAACAAAATGGCCGAAAGGCCATTTTGTTTTTTTTAGGACAATTACATGAAACTAGAACTTTACTACTACGAACAGTGCCCCTTTTGTCAGATGGCGCTGCCAAAATTAAAGAGCTTGGACTTAAGACTCAATCGAGTTTAAAAACACGCTAGAAAACCCTAACTTTAGAAAAGAGCATCAAGCGAAGACCGGCAGGACCACTGTGCCCTGCCTTTATATTGATGGCGAGCCTTTGTTTGAATCTCAAGACATCATGCAGCTGGCTCGAAGAAAACAAAGAAAACCTTTAACAGATTAAATTGAAAAGAGGTCCCGGTGGAAATTAGAGACCCGGTTCACGGCTCCATAAAAGTCCAACAAGAAGAAATTCAAATTCTAGAGCATCCGTTCTTTCAACGGCTACGCAATATTAAGCAACTTGGCTTTTCTGAATACATATTCCCAGGCGCCACGCACACGAGATATCTGCACTCGATTGGAGTCATGGAGACAGTTTCAAGAGCGTTCGATCAAATTTTTAAAGACAAGAAAAGTCGCTGAATGGGAAAGGCTTCGCGAGACCGTGAGACTGGCCTGCCTGCTCCACGACACGGGCCACGCTCCCCTTAGTCACACGACGGAATTTGTTATGCCCCAGGTGAGCGAGTTAAACCTACCTCGCCCTTTTGCTCCCGAGAAAGACCGAAAGGCCAGCCATGAAGACTACACTTTAAAGTCAGTGGTCGACTCAAGCTTCACAGAATCTTTCAGCGAAGTGAAGAAGCGATTCGGCGTCGATCCCATTCAAGTCGCCGGGCTTATAATTGGAGAGCCTTCTGACGAGGCCTACTTTACCATTGAGAACACAATTATTTTCCTATTTTGCATCAATTCGTGTCCAGTGAAATGGACTGTGATCGAATGGACTACCTGCTTCGCGACTCTTACTTCTGCGGAGTAAGCTATGGAAAGTTTGATCTTGATTGGATAATCGATAATTTGAGATGCGCGATTGTCGACGGGAAGGCCTATCTAGGAATAACTGAAAGAGCGGTCTCCACATTTGATGATTTTCTGCTTTGCCGTTTTCATATGTTTTTGATGGTGTACTTTCACTACAAGGCCGTGTGCCTTGAGAAAATGCTTGGACGCTATTTTTCAAGCTTCCAACAATGAATACTCTATTCCTTCCAATATTGAGGAGTACCTAAAGCATGATGACCATTTTCTTAATGAAGGTTCTTCGCGCCTCAGAACAACCCATGGGCGTCAAAGGTCATAAGGAACCAAATCCCGCCCAAAATCTTTGAGACATTTGGAAGCGATCAGCTCAAGGCCTTGAAAGAAATCGAAACATATCTTTCCGCGGACAATGACATTGACTATATCAAATGCTCTTCCTCGGGCAGGCTCTCCAAGTATTATATTCAAGGAAAAGAAAATGAGAACCGGTACCCAATCAAAGTTGTGAGAGAACAACCCATCCTTCAAGGAAGAAATATCATTCAAAATATCGACGAGGCCACGGACCTCTATGAAAAATTCAGCAAGTCCCACAGTGTTAATAGGATTCACTGCGACTTTGAGGAATTGAGCGACGGGCAGAAAAAAGACCTTAGGGAGCTTGCGAATTCAGTATGAGTTTAAACAGGGCCCTCGTATTCTTGGCGATGCTCATCACTTACTTGGGCCTCTCAAAAAGCCTGTCTCCCTCAGAGTTTGGGATAAGTTATGTGTTTAACGAGGAATCACTCTCTAAGCTCGTCAGCGGCTCCCCCGTGTCCCTGATTCTCACCGACACCCACTCCACTGGCTTTATCATTAAGACCTACTACCATAAATACAAGGTGGTGTATGGATTTCAGACCTATGATGAGCTTATAGTTAGAACCTCGAGGGCCTTCACCCTCAAACACGCGGAAGACATTGGCATGTCTATATTTCAGACGAGACGAAGAGCTGAATGAGTCCTTTGCGCCTCTTCCTCCTGGCTCGGTATTCATTGGCGACAGAGACTTCGGCCGTTGGATTATGACTTCGAAGGGAAAAATCTGGCGCTTTTACCGAGCTTATCGATATCTCCCTCAGTACCTCGGCATTGAAAACTTTGAGCCCACCTACTCCTTCTATCAAGAGGTCCAAAAAAGGCAAAGAGAGAACCTGGCCTTTTATGGCTTCAATGACGAGTTTGGCGTTACCGGCTCCATAACGAAAAAACAATTCCCCGCCTATTTTAAAAAAGACCGCGGGCAGGAAATAGATCTGAAAGGCTATTTCGCTGATTTTCTAAAAAAGAATTTTTACCGGAGATAAGAGATTTATGAACGAGATTTTCGACAAGCTGATTATTCGATTTCTCTTTACCGTTTTTATATGTTTGGGGCTTCTCTTTTACAAGTATGCCCATGTGATCTTTTATCCCTCCACAAAAAAACAAATTCTAAAAGGATTTATCCTTCTGAAAACTATGTCGACACTCTCCATATATTCGCGCGATCTTATCGGGATCGCCCTTATTTTCTCCACTCTCGAATTCAATGAATACATCGGGTTTGTGAGAAGCGTTTTAGACTTCTTCATCTTAGGCACAAGCGGCGTCGTGCTCTACCTCCTTTCAATGTATATTATGGACAATGTCGTGTTCTATAACTTCGAGTACAAAGACGAGGTCCTGAAAAAAAAAAACGCCGCTTATGGCGTTGTCTCCTTTTCAATGGCGGTCTCTCTGGCCTTTCTGGTGAGAACAATCTTCAATGAGTCTGAGCACTCCCTTATCATCCTCTTCATTTTATGGCTATTTGCTTTGGTACTATTTGGCTTTTCGACCAAGCTATTTCAATACGTCAGCAAACTTCCTTTTAATAGCCTGATGATTCAAAAGAACCTCGGCCTTGCCTTCTCTTATAGCGGCTTTCTTTTTGGCTCTTCAATTATCATAATCGCGGCCTTTCACCATGAGCATCACGACCTCATTTCCTACTGCATTCAAGTCATTCTCAAGGCCTTGCTCGGCGCCCTTATTTTTCCTCTATTTCGCCTAGGCCTAACATATGTGTACCAGATTCAGCTAGTTGAGACTAAAAATCCGAACTTAACTGACCCCCCACAGCTAGGTTATGGAATTCATGAAGGGGCAGTGTTTTTGGTTTGCGGACTTCTTAACTTCCATAATTATCGGACAAATTCACTTTGGAACAATTTACCCGTTCTTTTAAGGCCTAGGTCCCCTATTCTAAAATAGTCCTAAGGGGAGCGCTATGAGTAAGACAGAAAAGAACATTTTCAACGCCATCAATCAATTGATAGATAACCTGCAAAAATCTAGAGTCTAGAATTGATCGATTGGAAAAGAAAGAACGAACTCTCCTTTGAAGTGATTCAGTCCCACCTCCTGCGGGTCAAAAATGGCCAGCAGCTTCCTGACGACTTCGTTCTCAATCAAAGAAAATATTTGGATTTGAGTCCTGAAAAGGCCTTCCAAATTTATAATGATCCCTATCAGGACTTTGTGCTCCTGGACGTTTCGGAAGTGAGGACTTTAGTCCCGGACCACGACTTTCCAGAAGCGATTAAAGTGCCTCTTGAGGAGCTCGGAGCGAGGCATTTGAATTCGCAAACAAGAAAACCCCGTGCTCGTTATCAGTGAAGACGGGACACGCAGCATCCTCGCTTGCGAGCTATTGAATAGTCAGGGATATTTTAATGTAATAATATCTCGGGCGGACATAAATACTGGCCCAGGGAGACAAGATGCAGGCCGTTTCCTAAATTAAGGTCTGCTGATCGTCGCCAAGCCTTAACTTGCCATGAAGTTTTTCGAGCATCAAGACCACTCGATCAAGCTCCACCTCTCCTATGCGCTTTAGGTATTCCGTCTCTAAATCGGCAACGACCTCAAGAAGATTAATCTTAAATTTCTCTCCATACTCGGTCAGGAAGACCTTTTGCTCTCTCTTGTCCACCTCACCTTTCTTGCGAATAAGGTAGCCGCGCTTTTCAAGTTCATTAAGATGGCTTGTCATGGTCTGCTTTTTTAAGCCCGCAGGCCAGCCCAACTTCTTTGATCGAAGGAGCTTCCATTTCGCAAATATTTACTAGAATTTCCAAAAAGCTAGGGCGGAAGTCTATGAAGCCCTTCTGCTGAAGGGCATTGAGCAAGTCATTTGAATAATTCCGATAAGTTTTTTTAAGAAGGCTACCTACCTTTGCGATTCTTTGCATGATACTACTTTAGTACAAAATAGTATTATTTCCATACTTTTCTTGGCTAAACCTCAAGATTCTTTAATGCCACCGTGAGCTCTTCCGGAAAAGGTCTCGTATTTTCAGTATCTTGCACGGCCTTCTGCGCCATTTCTTCAGCGGCGCCTGGCCTAAATAGGGACTTATTAAACCTTGAGACCCCTCATACCAAAGAGAGAGTCTTACCAGGTCCTTAGTTGCCTTATGGCTTCTATGCTCCATCGCCTGAACTGAAACGGCCGCTAGAAATAAAGTGATCGCAAATAACGATTTTTTTGTTCAACATATAGTCAGTCCTCATCGTTAAGTCCAAAAATATTCTCTCAAATGTGGTGAGGGATTTCGATGGGTTCTGAAGGTTTTACTAGGGGCGCAAAAAATTTAGACACTTAAAGTGAGCGCCTCAATATTCCGATAAAAAATAAATGAAATGGATCTTTCTCGTCCTCATTTCCCTCTCTTTTGCCCAGGCGCAAGTGGACATTGTCTTTGATTTGGACTGGACGCTTGTTTACTCAGTAGGCGATGAGATGAGTAATGACGCGAGAACTCTACTTGTCGATGGCAAATACTATCGTCTTGCTGACGGGGCCGAAGAGGTCATCGCGGCCTTGGAAAAAAGCCCAGACTTTCGCGTGTCTTTTTTTAGCGGAGGAGAGAAATCAAGGAACCACAAGCTATTAAAAAAAATTTTTCTTCCCGATTCCAATAAATCCCTCTATGAAATCGCTCATAAAATCCTTAGCAAGGAGGACCTTATGGTCAACTCAGCACCGATCCCTGAGGCGTCTTTCACGGAGCGCTATAAAAAAGATTTAAGACTTGTGAATGAGGACTTGGAGAGGGTGGTATTAATTGACGATCTAAAAGATTTCACTCCTACCGGCCAAAAGAAAAATCTTTTCTGGCTTGGGAAGACTTATGTGTATGCGGACGAGTTCGCATCGGCAAGCTATGGGTCTTACTCTCCGTCCTCCGAGGCAGCGTGGTTCCATGAAAGAAAGAAGCTATTTTGGACTTACGACGCTCTTGAAAAGGCCTCCAGCGCATTCAAAGGCCAATGGCCGGCCCTTTGTTGAAAATATGCGGAGAATTATAAAAGACTCCCCCCCCTACTATCCCAACTATGAACAATATTCGCAAGGCCGAAATCGCGGCGGGCAAACTCTCAAAAGGAAGGGCCAAAGGCGCCAAGAGCGCGCTTGGCTGCGCCTCTCTTTTTCTTCCTTAGGCCATTTAAAACAGATTTCTTGAGTTGCTGACTGAGGTGACAAGCCCAATGCATATCCCAAAGGTGATAATGCTCGATCCCCCATAAGACATAAGCGGGAGAGGCAGCCCAACGATGGGCATCAGCCCCATGACCATCGACATGTTTATAAATGTGTGCCAAAAGAATATCGCCATGAGACCTATGGTGAGAACAGAGTCAAAAAAGCGCAAAGCTGAACCGGCCAACCATATAAATCGCATCAGCAGAAATATATATAGTGAAACAAGAATAATGGATCCGAAAAATCCATGCTCCTCATTATAAATAGAAAAAACGAAATCGGTGTGATTCTCTGGCAGGAAGTTTAGAGATGCCTGAGAAGACTTTTTAAATCCCTTCCCAAGCCAGCGACCAGATCCGATGGCTATTTCGGATTGAATGGCGTTATATCCAGAGCCTTTCGCGTCCGCATAGGGATCGATAAAGGTGAGAATTCTTTTTTTCTGATACTCCTTGAGGCCGAATTTATACATGGCCGTGCCGCTCAATAGCCCAATTAGGGCGATGATTCCGATGGACTTCCAACGAAGCCTTTTAAAAAACGACACCACCAAGAAAATGAGAATTAAGAGAAGCCCTGTTCCAAGGTCAGGCTGGACCACAATGAGCACAGTGGGAATAATTGTTATCAAGAAAAGGGGTGATCAAGTCCCTCAGATATAGCTCCTTTTCTGGACTATTCTTCGTGTAATATCGCGCCAAGGCCAAGGCAAGCGAGATCTTCATAAGCTCAGAGGGCTGAAGTCTGAAACCGCCTATGACAAGCCATCTTTGGGCCCCCATCCCCTCCTTGCCCATGATCAAGACAAGAACTAGGAGAAGAACATTAAAGGCATAGGCCCAGTAGGCAAAGCGAAACAAACTCTTTGGCGGGAAAAGACTGATGACAAAGGCCACCACATTGGCCAGAGCAAACCAAAGAATCTGGGACTTATACAAGTTTTGCATACTATCTGAGGTGTGAGCGTGAGTGGCGGAGTAAAGATTCAAGACGCCGATTATAAAAATGACTAGCATGGTAAATAGAAAGCTATAGTCGTATTTTTTAAGATAATTTAAAACAGTCCTATTCACTAGTCCTCACTCTCGTTTTGGCCAGAATCGGAAGCGCTGTCTGCTTCTTCCGCTTGCGCCTCCTCTTCCTCTTCTTTTTTTGCCTGCGCCTTTTTACGGGCGGCGTTTCTCTTGCGCAAATAGCTGAAGTATTTTTCTTTTTCAGCTTCAGCAAATTTTTTCTGTTTCTCAGGAAGATATTTGGTCATGTACTGACTAATGACTTTTTCCACCACCGGAGCGGCGGCGCTGGAGCCCCCGCATCCGTGCTCCACCAGGGCCGCCACCGCGATCTTTGGATCGTCAAATGGAGCAAAGGCGACAAAGACTCCATGATGTCTATATTTATAAGGCATTTCAGAGCACCTAGAATAAAGGCCGTCTGTGTTAGAGGCCCTAACGACCTGGCTAGTGCCTGTCTTGCCGGCCATATTATTTCCAAACCCTTTTCTCCACCAGGCGGTCCCTTTAGGCTCGTTGGCGACACGGTAAAGTCCGGTCCGCACGGCCTTCCATGTAGAGTCTTTTAATTCAATATTTCTAATCAGCTCTGGCTCAAACTTCTTTACCGTTCTTCCATTGTAATCAAAAACTTCATCGACAACATAGGGCCTAAAAAGCTTTCCTTTGGTCGCGATGGCGGCATAGGCATTCGCAAGTTGAAGGACGCTTGTCAACACGTAGGACTGGCCAATTGAGCACGAGAGAGTCTCGCCTTGCTGCCATGGTATGCCGTTTCTTTTCAGTTTCCAATCCTTTGTGGGAATGAGCCCAGAGACCTCCCTTGGCAAAGCGATGCCAGATCGCTGACCAAAACCAAACATTTTTGCGTATTTTGCTAGGCTATCGATGTCCATATCTGTGGCGGTCTTGTAAAAAAAAATATTGCAAGACTGCATCAGCGCGTCTGAAACGTTCACCTTCTCTGTTCCCCACCTTTTCCAGCTATGATACACCCGCCGACCGAGACGGTAAGTGCCGTGGCATCGAAATTTTGATTTAGGATCAATAATTCCCTCTTCCAGAGCGGTGATGGCGGTGAAAGGCTTAAAGGTCGAGCCTGGAGAAAAGTGTTCCTGGATGCTTCTGTCTCTCAGCGGGTTTTCCTCGTTAGTAATAAGAGAGTTCCAATAGTCCATCGTCAGGCCGCGACTAAACTGGGACGGATCAAAGGCGGGCGTGGAGACCATAGTGAGAATTTTCCCCGTCTCGACGTCTAAGGCCACAAGGCTCCCGGACTTGCCCTTGAGCGCCTCATAAGCGGCCTTCTGCATGTCGCGGTCAATGGTGAGTTTAAGGTTATGTCCAGGAGTTGGCGCTTGATCGCTTATTCCCTGGAAAAGATTGTCCGTGTTGATGTACTTTTTCTTCCTGCCTAGAGCGTCGACTTCAACGTATTCAAAGCCATTGTCGCCCCTCAAGGTCTTGTCCATCTCTTCTTCAATCCCAAACTGCCCGATAAAGTCTCCCAAATGGTAATCAAGCTTGTCCCTGCTCCTATACTTTGGCAGTTGCTGCTGTGATATCTCAGAGATGTAGCCCAAGAGATGCGCCCCCACTTCGCCGTCGACGTACTCGCGGCTAATAAAGGTGTCCACACTTACCCCAGGCAAAAAAGCGTTCTCAGTCTCAATTCGAGAAACTTCCTCCAAAGAAATATTTTTCTTGATAATTATGGGACGATATCTGGCCTGAGTTGAATACTTTCTGATGGTCTGTTGGATCTCTTCGACCTCCATGCCCAAAATGGACCCGAGCCTTTTTAGAGTTTCTTCCTTATTCTTTAGGTACTGCCTGGTTAAAACAGCGTCAAAACGCGGAATATTGTCCACAAGGAGCTGGTCATTGGCCGAGTAAATCATTCCCCTCGGCGCTCGAACCACCTCTTTTCTCAATCGGTTTTGTATGGAAAAACGGTGATACAGCTCTCCTTTGTACACTTGCAGGTACCATAGTCTAAGCATCACGATGCCAAAGCATATCAAGATAATATTTGCGACTTGGGTCGCTCGCTTTTTATGGAGTTTAATCAGTTCTTCATCACCGAACATTAAATAGCGACTCCCACACTTCTAGAGTTCACTTTCCAGAAACGATCTAGAACGAAAAAGAAAAATGGCGCCAGAATAGATAGCGCGAAACTCTCAGGAATATCGTCCCAGAAAAGATAAAAATAGCTTCCAAAGTCGCCTAGCTTGAGGGAGAGCAAAAAGCTAGAGATTAAAAACCAGATGAGCTGAAATATTTGAACAACGATGATTGTTGAAATAGCGGTGCTGAAATCAAGCATGTCTTTGAGAAAGCGCACACTAAGAGAAATAAGCACCCCAGTAAACGCGCCAATGGCCCAGCCTTCAATCGAAAATAATGAGTGGGCATACTGAACAATAAGTATAAGCCAAGGCAGCGCCGGCGTTTCCAGTTTAAAGGCCAAAAAGAGAACGATCAGAACATTGAACTCTGGCCTAAAGTTAAGGACTCCTACTGCCGGCAAAAAGGCCGTGGTGAATATCTCTAGCGCGATCAAAAGTCCGCAAGTTTTTAAGACGCCTAAAAAGATGTCTTTTGGAGCGTATTTATTCACATGGCCTCCTTGGCGTCTTTAACGTCCGCGCTGGCGCTAGTCTGTAGGTCCTGCTTGGCAAGGTCTTCCGTGGGGCCTTTGCTTCCAGGCCCAACGCCATCTTTTTCAATCAAAACGACCACCTCTTCTAGCTTATGAAAGTTGACAGAGGGAGTGACCACAATTGACTGAGTGATTCCATAGTTTTCTTTGTCTATTTTCGTGATCTTTCCCACCTTTATTCCCTTGGGATAAATATTGCCTAGTCCTGCGGTGATGATCTCATCTCCCACTTCGACCTTTTCAGTTCTGTTAAGGTATTTTAGCCGGCATTTGAAGTCGGAGACGCCTTCCACAATTCCATGAGAGCGCGTGCGCGCCACTATCGCGTCCACTCTATTGTTCTGATCTAAAATTGTGAGAATGTCAGCGTAATTTGGGGTCAGCCTATAAACATAGCCGACAAGTCCATTCATAGTGATTACGGGAGACATTTTTTTAAGACCGTCTCTCGCCCCCTTGTTTATGCGAAGGACTTTAAATTCATTCGAGGCGTCCCAACTTACGATCTGGGCGAGAACTTTCTCTCTAGGAATCTCTTTACCAAATTGAAGCAGCTGTTTTAGGCGTTCGTTTTCTTTGCGCACCTCCTGGTACTCAAAGATTTTATTGTTCAACTTGTCCACAGTTTTTCGCAGCTCAACATTTTCTTTGGAAGTGTTCACAATCATTACATAATGATCAAACATGCTGGCGACTCTCTCCTTTGCCGAGACCGTCCCCCTCTGAAGGGGCGCAAAGGCCTCAATGAGAAAGCCTTCGAAGACCGAAACATCTTTTAGATTAAAACTTTGAGTCGCGATGCCCCAGAGGGCAAGAACGACGACTAAAAGGTTATTTACAAGCTTCCACTTGGACGAATCCACAGTAAAATTTTTCAAAACTTAACATCCCGCGAAGTATGATTTCTAGTGTCCAAAATAAGGTATCTAACCGATCGCTAGATGCCAATATATTACCAACACATAACGCCTGGCGCAAATTGACTTTAACCAAAAACACTATAGAATTTTAGTCTAAAAATCTGACCGCGAAAGTCTTCAACCAGTCTGAATAAAAGGAACAGAAAATGATGAATAAGTTTACCGGAAAAGTCTCCTACATAATCCTGACGTTTTTTATAGCCGCCATCATCGTCAGTTTCGCCTTGACTGGTTTTCAAGGTTTTGGCTCAAGCGCAGGAGCAGTGGCCAAGGTCGACGGCGAACCTGTCACCATTAGAGAGTACAACCAGATCGTCAACCAAGAAATTCAGCGCTATTCAAAAATTTTTGGAAAAGACCTTACTGCTCAACAAATCAGACAATTCCGAATAAAAGAGTCTGCTCTTAGAAATCTTATTCAGCAGCAACTCATGGCAAACTTTGCGACTGATATAGGGATCAAGTCTGGCTCTCAAGAGATCAAGGAGAGAATTAAAGCGCTTCCTTATTTCCAGACCAATGACAAGTTCGATGTCCGAAAATATAAAGCTCTTTTGGCAGGCAATCAGCTCAACCCGGCCACTTTTGAGGAGATGATCAAAGAAGAGGCCTCATTAGAGAAACTACAAAAGGCCCTTGGAGAGATAAAGGTCAGCAAGGCAAGCGCTAAGGCCACCCTAAAAATGAAAAATGCTGGGGCCAAAGTAAGCGCAGTAAGCTTCGAAAAAGAGGCGAATACGAAGTACTTGGACGTCTCAAAAAAAGAAATCAATGAGTTTTTAAAAGAGGAAAAAAATCAAAAACTTGCAAATCGCTTTTTGAAAACATGAAAAACGAGTTCAACAAGCCTGCGCAGCTTAAAGCGAGCCATATCCTTGTTCCAGCTCAAGAAAAAAATGCGGAGGAGAAAATCAAAGGAAATTAGAAAAAAGGTCACACCTTCAAACTTTGCGTCTGTCGCCAAAAAAGAGTCAAAAGGCCCTTCTGCCTCAAAAGGCGGAGACCTAGGCTGGTTTTCAGAAGGCTCAATGGTCCCAGAGTTTGAAAAAGTGGCCTTTGATCTCAAAGAAGGACAGATTTCAGCTCCAGTAAAGACGCAATTTGGCTGGCATATTATTTACCTAAAAGACAAAAAGGCGGGCATTAATAAGTCCTTTGAGGATGTTAAGGACGTAGTTGTGAAAAGACACCTTCAAAAGGCGAAAAGAAAAGAGCTAAAGGCCTTTAATGAGAAACTCCTCTCCGATATCAAGTCGGCTCTGCAAAAAGGAAACAACTCAAAGCTAGAGCGTCTTGCTCAACAGTATGACCTTACTCTTGAAAAAGATGTAAACATGAGCTTTTTTGAAAATTCCGCAGGGTCCATTTCCTTTAAGCCAGAAACAGTGGCGCCCGATAGCCAGCGGAAAAAAAGGCGTGTTTGTTGAAGACAACCCGATTGACATGAAAATCGTAAAAGTCGAGTCTTCCCAATCATCTCAGGAGCTTGAAAAGCTTGTTTCTGAGAAGCTTGAAAAAGAGAGCAAATCTCTCAACGCTCAGATATCTCAAGAGGCGAGAAACCAGCTGGTAAAGAAGCTGGAAGAAGACGCAAACATTGTCACTTACCCTAATTTATTATAAGACTTTTGCTATAATAAGCAGAAACCCAAGGCGGCTTATGGCCGCCTTTTTTTATGTCCAATTAGGAAGTTCAAATGGCCGATAAAGAAGCCAAATGGAGCCAAAATATTGAGGGAAAATACTACGTCGATGACCAATGCATCGCTTGTGACGCTTGTTGCGTAGAGGCCCCTGGTTTTTTTGAAATGAATGACGACGACGGCCACGCCTATGTGGCAAAGCAGCCAAAAATGCTGAAGATGAAGAGGCCTGTGAAAATGCCCTTGCTTGCTGTCCAGTAGGCTCAATTGGAGATGATGGTGAGTCATAGATATGCCCTTATAACGGGCGCTTCAACAGGAATAGGAAAAGACTGCGCCCTTTATCTCTCTAAAAACGGCCATATTGTCTTTGCGGGCGTCAGAAAAGAGAGCGATTTTATGGAACTCTCAGAGCTTCATAAAAACCTAAGGCCTATAATAATCGACATCTCAAAAGAGGAACAAGTTCACGCCGCGAGCAATGAAGTTGCCAAACATTTAAGCTCTGAAGACAAATTTGCCATTGTGAACAACGCGGGAATCGTCAAAGCGGGACCGCTTGAACATCTTCCCCTAGAAGATTTTTCTCAGCAATTAGAGATCAATGTGACTTCTCAAGTGAGAGTCACCAAAGCGTTCTTGCCGCTTCTAAGAAAAGTAAAGGACGGAAGACTTATCTTCACTGGTTCGCAGTCGGGCTATTTTGTGAGCCCTCTTATGGGAGCTTACTGCGCCTCAAAACACGCCATTGAGGCCGTGGCCGACGCGTACAGAAGAGAGTTGGGGCTTAATTCAAATATTCAAGTTTCTCTTCTGCAGCCTGGCCAGATCAAGACGCCTATTTGGGACAAATCGCTTGATAGAAAAGAAGAAATACTCTCACAAGTGCCTAAAGAGGCCATAAGCAATTATCAGTTCATAATGGACAGGGTTCTCCTAAGAGCTGAAGACGCTTCCCATAATGGGGCTCCCACCTCCGAAGTCGCCAGATGTCTTCTTCATGCAATCGAGTCCAAGCGGCCCTAAGACGCGCTATCGTATGGGCAAGGGGGCGAAGTTCACTCACCTCCTAAACAAATTTCTTAGTAATCAAATCATGGACAAGCTCATCAGAAAGGCCCTGAAACTCTAGTTATTTTGTTTGCGCGCAAAAGGTCATCAAGCGCTTAGAACGTTTCGCCAAAGAGTTTTCAAAAAGCGCATGACAAATCCTGCGCGCTTCTTTACATTCCTCCCACACACACACCCGAGACACACACTGCTCTCAAGTTTTGCCGCAGGCAAACACAAATTTGAGAGAGAGGATTCTAGAGAGAAGGAGACTCCCATGGAAATGATGAAACTCGACCAGTTGAAAGTTAAAAGTTCTTATCTTAGAACCGACACCGACATCGAGAAACTCAAAAAGAGCATCGAAACAGTGGGACTTATCCAACCTCTAGTCATTAACGGCAACAATGAGCTCATTGCCGGTGGAAGACGCTATAGCGCCCTCACCGCGCTCGGAATCGAAGAGGCTCCGGTCGTTAAAGTTCACAAGTCAAATTCAGAACAAGAGCTTATGTCCATTGACGAGAACCTTGTTCGTCTTGACCTGAACAAAGTCGAGTTCGAAAAATGCTTGGCCCGCGGAAAAGAGATCTATGAAGAGCTCAATCCGATGGCGACCAAGTTTGAAGAAGAAGATCTCGACAACAACAAGGAAGACAATGAGATCAAGGCGGATCTCCCTAATGACAAGCGCTCTTTCATCGACATGACCGCTGAAAAGACAGGGCTTTCCAAAAAAGTCATTAAAAGCGCCATTGATCGAGACACTAGATCATCTAAGAAAAGTGAAAGAAGCGAGAAAGCACGGCGAACTCAACGCTAGCCAAACGAATGAGCTCATTAAACTTTCGCCTGAAGAGCAAGAGAAAATCGTTGATGTGGTAAAGACCAAGTCCGCCAAAGAAATCAGGGACATGGTCAAGTACATCGGCACAAACGGCGTCGAAAAAGCGATCGAAAGAGACCTGCACGGCCCCCAAACTTTCTAGGCGAATACAAAGCCCTAAAGACCCTCACCAAAAGAATGAACCGCATGGCGGCAAAAGTGCTTCTTGAAGAAGTGTCCTACACAGACGAAGACAAAGAAAAATTTCTTGAAAGAGCTTACGACCCTTCATAACCATATCAATCAGATCCTAGTTCTCAACGGCGAAAAGCAGGAAGAGCAGCAAGCTGGCCCTCATTTTGAAGACGATGATCAAAGCTATGAAGACGAAGGACTTGGTCAAAACAGCGAAGATGCGCTAAAACAAGCTATGGAAAGCTTAGAGGAATCCCCCTCTCTGTAACTAGCTTAACGAGATGATCGACGACAATCCTAATTACTTTGAAGTGAAATCACAGCTATCGTGGGACGAGTATTTCATGCTCCAGGCCATGATTGCTTCCTTTAAATCAAAAGACCCGGCGACGAAAGTCGGCTGTGTGTTTGTCGATCAAAAAAACCATCAAATTACTATGGGGTATAACGGCTTTGTCGCGGGAATCGACGAGTCAAAGCTTCCCTGGGGCAAAGACAAGACTCAGCCTCTTGAGCATCAAAAGTACGGCTATGTCGTCCATAGCGAAGCGAACGCGATTATCCATTCCCCTCGCTCCCTTGAAAACAGCACCTGCTATGTGACGCTTTTTCCATGCAACGAATGCGCAAAGCTTCTTGCCAGCGCGGGGTTAAAAAAGTCATCTATCTAAGCGATAAGCATTAGGACCATGAACATAATAAAATGGCCAAGAAGATATTTGACCTCACAAGCATTCAGCACGAAAGGCTTGTCCCCAGTCAAGAGCTTCTTGGCCGACTGAACAAGCACTTTCTGCAGCTCATAGAGGTCTCTATAGGTTTTCAATAATCACCTGAGCTAAAACTTTTAACGCTGGTCTTCAAAGCCCTCTTCCCCATTTATTGAATGGCAAAAATCCTCTCGTCGTCCGCCCTCGCAATCGCTTTTAGAATTTCTTCTCGAGAAACATTGGGGCTTCTCTTTAAAACTTTTTTCTCAACGCGTCCATAGAGTGTTTTGTCCACTATAGGCGCCATCCCCACTTTTGTTTGAGGTATATAGTCCATGGGATCCACGTCTCGAAAGAAAGACGCCATTTTATATTTTCTAGATGCCTGAATAAGCTCTCCAAAAAACTCAAGTCTTCCCGATTTGTCGTAAAAGGCCTTGAGCCCAGCGCCACCGCCCGCCATTGCAAGAGGTCCGGCCACCACGCCGACAGCGCCTAAGGCCACCGCATTTAAGACCAAAAATCCCCCTTCAGAGATCTCTGCCTCTTTGGCAAGCCCTTCTGGGGCGAGCCTTCCGGCCGTCTTAAAGTAAGAGTCAGCGCAGCCCGCGAAAGAATTGCCGGCTCGCGCACAAAATCATTGAAGTCATTAATAGCTTTTTCATTTTCACCTCGCTTATTAATTGTGTTTTCTTTAAAATATTCCTTTTTGCGGGCCAAAGAGGACATCATTGAAAATGATTTTTAAACCACTGTCAAAAATTTAGACGGACGGGCCCAGTTCATGGGCGTTTATTGGCCGATTCAGAGGCCAATTTGCTGGCGCTTATATTGCTTTATTACTGCCTATGAAATTTTTCTTATTTATATTTGTCCTTTCCTCGGCCGCTTTTGCGACGGACTATGATCTTTTGAAAGATGAGGTTCGCAAACGATGTTCGTCTAGATCAGAAAAACGGCGGAATCATTTTTTATTCCAGAAATAAAGAAGTGGTCGCATCTCAGTTCAAAAAAACGGACTTTGGCCTGAAATCGACTACACCTTGGACGATAACCAATTTACTCCTGGCGAGCATCCTCGCCGTATGGACTTTATGGCGAGGGCCTACGCTAGTCCGGGTCATCCCCAATACCATGACGCTTACTTGCTAAAGGTCATCAAAAAGACCTTTGATGCCTGGATCAAAAAAGACCCGCAGAGCTATAATTGGTGGCATAACACCATTGGCATTCCCCAAAGATTCGCGAGAACGATGCTGCTTCTGGAAGACGAGCTTGGAAGAAAACGCGTTGAAAGCGCCTTTTTTATTCTTGATCGAGCAAAAATTAGAAAAACCGGCCAAAATAGACTTTGGTACTCAGAGCTGACAGTGATTCGTGGGGCATTTAAAGAAAATCCGAGTGACATAGAAAAGGGGGCCAAGGAAATTTACCAGGTCCTCGACTTCGCTTCACTTGACACGAAATGGGAGGGGATCCAAAAAGACTTTTCATTTCCATCAACACGGCCCTCTTATTTATAATGGAGGGTATGGCTCCAAGTATTCGCGAGACATGGCCAGGCTTGTCTCTATTTTTGCGGGCACAAGATTCGCCTTTCCTAAGAACAAAATCGATATGCTCTCCTCCTATATACTTGACGCTCAAATTTGGATGACAAGAGGAGACAAGTGGGACTATAGCGTAGTGGGAAGAGAGATCTCTCGGAAAGCAAAGAGCGCCGAGAAACTGGTTGAGGCCTGTGGGCTGCTAAAAGAAAGGCCCTTGCCTAGGAGAGATGAGTTCGCTCTCTGCCACAAATCGCTAACAGAAAATGCCCCTTACCTGACGGGCAATAAGTTTTTTTACACTTCAGACTATATGGTCCACCAGACAAAGAATTTCTTCATGTCCGCGAGAATGTATTCCTACAGAACGCTTAATAACGACGCCCCCTCAAATAGCGAAGGACTTCTCTCTCATCACCTTGCGGACGGAGCGACTTTTATCATGCGAGACGGAAAAGAGTATGAAGACATATTCCCCGTTTGGGACTGGAGGCTCGTGCCTGGAGCAACTGTCGAGCTCAAAAAACTAAGGCCTGCGGTCTACGAACCTGGAAACTGGGACGGCTTCGCCCATATGAGATACCTAGGCAAGAGCCGCAATGTGGGCGGCTCGAGCGACGGACAAAGCGGCATTGCGAGCTTTGATTTTAAAAGCAATCGATTATTTGAAAAGATCTCCGCTTTTAAAACATGGTCTTTTCATAAAGAACTCGCCGTGGCGATAGGCTCAGGCATTGAGTGCGCGCCCGGCTGTGAGGAAGTCGTGACCACTGTGGACCAGAAGAACGCTAGAGGAAAAGTGTATCGTGCTCCTTCGCAACGGAGGCGTCCATAAGACATCATGGGAAAAAAGACCTACAAAAATATACGAGGAGTGCTCCATGACGGGATAGGCTATTTTTTTCCAGAGCCTCAGGACGTGACCGTCGACATCGGGAACAAGCGAGGAAACTGGAAAAGAATCAACGGGCAATATTCCTCCGAGGCAGTCCAAAAAGAGACGTTCACGATATTTCTCTCTCATGAACAAAAGAATGACTATGTCTATGCAGTGTCCCCTATAGACATCTATGAAAGAGTTCAAATCCCCGCCAAGACTTTAGCTATTTAAAAGGGCAAGACATTCACGCAGTAAAAATTGGAAAAAAAATAATGATCGCGTCGAGGAAGCGGAGCGAACTTCCATTTGAAGGGACATCTTTTAAATTTTTTCGGCCGACCTCGCTCGTCTTTCCCCCAAAAAGGAGAAGTCTGGGCAAGTGACCCAAGTCAACTGGAGCCATCATGTGCAATTTAAGCTAAATGGAAAAAACTTTCATTCAAGACAAAGAGAAAAAGGAAGGCCGGTCCTGTTTCAAACCGGCCTTTAAAAGCGCGTTATAATTTAATTGTCACGGTCGACTGGAAGTCATAGCCTGAGTTCTCGCCAACGTCCGAGGCCTCAAAGTTTTTCTGTGGCACCTTGAGCGAACTTCTTAATGCCATTGACCACAATTTTAACGGCGCGATTTAGGTCCAAGTTCTTCTCGCTCAAAAGCACCTTTATTTTCTGCGGCGCCTTTGGTCATTTTGATGATCACTTTGTTCTTTGCCGAGTCGATCTTGGCCCTCATCTCGACGACTTTTGAGCTAACAGCATTCGCAAACTTTTCCACTTTCACCCAGAAATAGCTGTCGCGCGGCCCTTTGTAATACGGATTGCCATTGCTCCACTGATCAGTCACGACTTCGTCTTGATAGTAAAAGACGCCATAAAGCTCTTTTTGATACAGGTCTCTTTTAGTGTTCGCGAATGCCTCCTCCAGACGAGTTTGAAGTAGCGGCATTGGGTAATTATGCGATCCATTGTAGTACTCCATCACAAGCCCTGAGTCCCGATGGTATTTTTTTTCTAGCTCCGCCATTTTTGCTTCTTGATTTCGGCATCTTTCAACAAAGACCTGAAAATGATCATTGAGGCCTTGAAGGTGATGATAGTTCGTGTTGAAATTTGTCGCCAAGTATTTTCGATCGGCATACTTCGGGTCCATTCCGCCCGCGACGGGCATAAAAAAAGCGTACTCGTCAGTTAGCCATTGAGAGCTTCTGGTGATTCCCATCGCGCCCATGGAGTGTCCGCTAAGCCCAATCTTGTCAGGATCGACGGGAAGCTCGGCCCTGATGGTGGCGTTAAGATCTCTAAGATAATTTAAAAGATGGGAGCCCCAATTTATGCCAGAGCCCGACGGCATGACCAAAACGATGCCGAGCTCGTCGGCGATTTTGATCATGTCCTCGCTATACATCTCGACAATTCTCCACGAGCTTGAGCGGGTGCTTGTCGACTGACCCGCCTCCATGCAAAAAGACCAACGTTTTTAGGTCTGTCTGGCCTCTTAGTTTTTCTGGCACGTAATAAAGCACATCGTATTCAAAATCGATCGGACTGCTTTGCGGCCTGAAAAGACGCCTTGGCGACTTTGCCGATTTTTGTGAATGTTTTCGCTTGAACGCTCGCCGCAAACAGCAGCAGCATCAAAAGGCTTAGGGACTTCAACATTGTTCCTCCGGGGTTCTGGGGTCAAATTAACGCACTATGTAACCGAGAAAAGACTCCATAACAAGCCATGGTGTAAAATTGTGTCGACTCGAAGGCTCGTAATTTCGGTCACTTATAAAAAAAGGGCCTCCATTTAGGAGGCCCGTAAGCTTTTTGTGGTGTGTATTGGCTTAGTTATTAATCAAGAGATTATCTCTTGATGTTTAGAACTTCTTGTAGCATCTGATCACTTGTGGTGATCGTTCTCGTGTTCGCTTGGAAGTTTCTTTGAGCGCCCATAAGGCTGATGAACTCGCTAGCGATGTCCACGTTGGAAAGCTCTACCGACTTGGAAAGGACTTCCCCTCTTCCGTCGTGTCCTGGCTTGCCAAGAGCGCCTTGTCCGGACTTTCTTGTTTCTTTGAACAAGTTCTTGCCCATTTTGAACAGACCTTCGTTGTTCTCGAACTTCGCGACCGCGACTTGAGCGATGTCTCTTACGTCGCCGTTATCGTAAGCGGCCGTCAAGATGCCTTTGTCGTTGAAAGAAAGCGAAGAAAGAGTCGCAGCGCTTGAGCCATTCTGCGTGTGTCTTGCCACACTTGAGTCAGAGCCAAATTGAGTGGTCGCGTCTTTGCCGCTTCCGCCTTCAGCAAGAGACTCGCCAAAGTTGAACTTGATTTCTTGGCCTGGGGCCGCGCCGTTATTAAAATTAAAAGAGTTTTGTTGAACGACTTCTTCTTGAAGCTCGCCTTTATTATTGAACTTCAACTGGCCTTTGCCCATCTCGACCATTGTGCCCGGCTTTCCGCCTGCGGCGTCAGCTCCGTCCACCATCGCATGGTAGTCCCACTGCCCGTTGCCCGCTTTATTGAAGTAAACGGTCACAAGTCTTTGAGTTCCGACGTTGTCGTAAACCGAGAAGCTTGTGTTGAAGTTAGAAGTGTTGCTAGGGTCCTGAGGGTTGAACTGCTTCACTTTCTCTCTAGAGTCTAAGTTCATAGAGATGTCGATATTGCTTGTGGCCGTGGCCGGGATTGTGGTGTTCCCAAGCTTGAATGTCGCCCATTTTCTCAGTGATTTTTCCGTTCATCGCCCGCTTGAAAGCCCAAGAACTTTGAAGCCGTCGCCATTGATAAGTTGGCCTTCTTTATTGAAGTGGAAAGACCCGTCTCTTGTGAAGCCTCTTCCGCCTGGAGACTCCACAGCGAAAAAACCGTTGCCGTTGACGGCAAGGTCGGTGATATTCTCAGTTCTTTCAATGCTCCCTTGGGTGAATTTGGGAGTGATGTGAGCAAGCTTTGTGCCAGACCCGATCTGGTCGCCGCCGTCAATGCCTTTAAGGGACTTCGCAAGAACGTCTTGGAACTCCGCTCTAGAGCCTTTGAATCCAAACGTGCCAGCGTTCGCAATGTTGTCACCGATAACGCTCATGCTTGAACCAGCAGCGTTAAGACCTGAAACACCAATGTTAAATGATGAAAGTATACCCATTCGTCCCTCCTAGACAAAAAGCTTTTGAGGATTCACGACAACTACAGGCCGCGAATATGGCTTCCGGAAAGGACCAGCCAAAACCTCGTTTAAATTTTATTACTCGTTTACACAAAAACAGTTGAGTCTATTTTTGTGAATACGTTTTCATTCATGCTGCCCTTATCGACAGCTGTCACGACCTTATTGTTTTTAACATCAACAATATAGGCCGCCTTATCAGTGATAACGAGAGAATCTCTTCCGCCCTTTGCTTTGAGTTTCCCCATGGCCTCTTTTACTTTCATATACTCGTTGCCGTCAAAGTTGATTTGTCTTTCTTGCAATCTTTTTGCGGCATGGGCGCTGATATCAATCCCGCCATGAAGCGGTCTCGATTCTTGTTGTTTAAGGAGCTCACCAAACTCGCTTGGCTTCCCTTTCTGAGGAAGTTTGTTCGAAACATCGACTTGCTTCTGACCTGGAAGCTTGGTGACGTTAGGAATAAGCATGTTTACGTTTTTGCTCATTTTAGTTTTTCTTTACTCTTCTTATTAACGGCGCCGTTGATTATTCGACGTCGTACACATCAGTTAGCCCTGTTCCCACTTCCGCGTTGTTCGCTTGGTAAGCTTTTACAGGGGCTTGATTATTTAAGTTTACTCTCTTTTTTACGCTGTCCGCAATAGGCAAATTTGTCGGCGCAGTATTTGCCCCACGCGCTTTTTGGGCGCTGCTGTGTTGTCTGCGCTTGATTAAAAGCGCTGGCAGTTCCTGGAGCGTTCTTGCCATGCACGTTAACATTTTGAGTTTGTCCTGGAACATGGAAAGAATCCACGTCTCTAAGGAAAACTTTTTTGCCGTCGACAAGAAGGACCGCTTCGCCATTTTCAAAGAACACGGACTCGACTTGGCCCTTCACTTTTGTTTGAACTTCCATTGGATCGGCATTGTCGTCCCATGCAAGGACATTGACCTTAAATTCGCCAGCGCCGCTAATGGCGCCGTCAAGCTGCTTTCCGTCCCACTGCACATTATTGTTTCCGCGTCCGAGATTTTCTTTCCAGATCTCACCGACCATATTATTTTTGGAGTCAAAAATTCTGATCAGAGCTCTCGAAGCGGGCCTTGGAAGAGTAAAAAGAACGTCCGCGTCAGTCCCCTCGCCTTTAAAGTCAAGAGAGCGACCGCTAGTGACGACTTCTTTCCCAAGAAAACTCGCGCCATAGAACTTGTCTTCCACCTTGGCGTTGGAGTTGAGGTCGTCAAACTTGGTGTTTAAATTGGAAAGCTGTTCAAGCTGAGAAAATTGCGCAAGCTCCGCCGCCATTTTTCCTTGCTCCATTGGCTTCATTGGATCTTGATTTTGAAGTTGATACGTCAAGAGCTTAAGAAACTCGTCTTTGCCCATTTTGTTGTGGGTCTTGCTGTCGCCATACATATCGTTCTTGGGAGCGTAGCCAGTGATCTTATTGAGAAGTCTTTCCTTCTCCTTTCCAGTGGGCTCTCTGCGATTAGAAAGGTCTTTGGGCGCCATTTTGACTTGGCCGAAAGCTCTTTCTTTGGCTGTGACGGGTCTTCCCATGCTAGGCATTAGGCTGATTTCCTCTCATTATTAAGAAGGTTCCAAAGCTCTTCGCGCTTTTGAGAATCTTCCTTTCTCTGACGTTCCTGATTCTGTCCTCTGTTATCGGCGAATTGCTGTTTTTCGCCTTGGTCGTGAAACTGCTGATTCGTTTGAGATGAGCTGGACGGTTCAAGCTTGAACTCGCCGACTTGCACGCCTGACTGATTTAAGGCCTGAAGAAGATCGCCTTGATGCTGCTTGAAGAATTTAGCCGCCTCTTGGCTCTGATGCCCAATTCTAACGTCAACGTGGTCTCCGCTCTTTTTCACAAAAATGTCCACGTCCCCTAAATCAGGGTGATTGAAAGACATTTGGGCCGTCGGCTCTTTCGCCGCCTTGGCCTGAACTATATAATCTTGTATTTGGCTGATTGTGCTGTCTAAGTCCGAAGACTTCGCAAGCGAATTCACGTCAAACACTTTTCCGCTAGAGTTTGCGCCTTCAGGAGCCTTTTGCGCCTTCATAAGAGCATGATCATTATTCTGCCCCATATCGTCCATGGAGCCTTCAGATTCGCTCTCGGACTCGTTCAGCCCAAAAACGGGAATTTCTTTTTCAGCGAAGGCCTTGTTAGTGATCATGGACTGATTTTCGTTTTTATATTGAGCGCTCAACGCTCTCGTTTTAGATGTTGGACTTTGCTGCGCCATAAAGCTCTTAAGGTCCATTAGCCCTTCAGTGCTTTGAAGTTTGGCGCCTTGAGTTTGGGCGGTTTGGGACTGCGGAGCTTGCTTCTCAGCGACTTGGGCCTGCAGCTTTTCCTTAGGAAGGCCTTTTCAATAGAGCTTGAAGGTCTTTGCTCGCCTTGCCGTTCTCATTGCCATTAAGCCTGGTGACATTCTCCGGAATGAGCTCTTCGACTTGCTTATTTAATGCGTCTTGTTTTTGAGCGGCGCTAAGCGTCTGCTCATTAAGATTTTGGATGAGAGCTTCAGCGTCCTCGACGGACATAGACTTTAGCGCTTCCTTGAAGTCAATTGGAGCTTCGCCATTTTGACCTAGAAGAGCGGCAATCTCAGGGTCCATCGTCCCCTCTTTCATCAAGGCCTGATCAGCTCCAAGCTGATTCCCTAGAGCAGAGAGAAGGTCCATTTCCCCTCCCGAAACTCTGGCCTGCGAATGTGGGTTGCTTAAAGCCTTAATCATTGTGTTTTACTTGCTCCTAAAAGAGGCCCTAATACGGGACTTTAAATTATTGTCGCATATTCAAGTATTGTTTTTGAAGCCGGGCAGAAACTTCCTTGTCCATCAGGTTAAAAATCTTGGAAGCTCGCTCTGGCTCGATCATTTCAATGATTTTGACCGAAATTGAGGAGTCTTGGACCGACAATAGCTCCGCCGCTTTAGCGGGCTTCATATTGGAAATCACGCTCACAAGCTGCTTGATTCTAATCGCCTCTTTTCTTTGGTTTTCGTCAATGCAACCAAGAATTTTCTTTTGCCGACTTTCAAGAGCAAGAACGCTCTTCGCAAGGCTTTCCTCGCCAAGATGAATTTGCTCGGCCCGACGATCAAGCTCTTTCTCCCGCTCCTTTAAGGCCCTTTCTTTCTCCAAGAGCTCTTTAGTAAGCTTTGCCACTGAGGACTTCTTGATTCTGTCCACTTGCTTATCGAGCTCTTTTGCGAGCTTGGCCTCAAACTCGCTCTCGGTGTACACCTTCTTTCCCTCGCCTTTGCCGGCGACCGCAGCGAAGCTTAGTAGAATAAGTAAAATTAAACTCTTCATTTTTTATTTCCTATTTAGTCATTGCTTGCGCGGAACTGATTCCAGTTCATGACTTGTTCTTCAATTTTTTGGTGCTCTTCTTTGTTGGCCTTCTTTTTAAAGGCCTTGCGGTCTTTTTCTCGCATTTCCTCCAAAACTTTCGCTTTGGCCCTAAACAGTTTCAGCTCCTCGTAGGCCTCTGCTAGAAGCTCTTCCAAGTAGGCAATTTCTTTTTGGAGCTTTGCTGTGGCGGCCCGCTTTCCCTGAACAAAATAGGGATAAAACCTCAAGTCAAGGCCTGAGGCGCCCCCTTCGATTGTCGCCTCTTGGGACTTATAGGCCTCGTTGATGCCCTCTTTTTGGTTCTCTATTTCGGCCAATAACTCAGACTTCTTGCTTTGAAGCTTGCCTATTTTTAATTTGCATTGGTCCTCTTCGAGTTTTCTCATTTTGAGGAGGGCCTCTAATTTAAACTTATATTTTTTCATTGATTACCGCCTTCCAAAAAGCTTGGGTCCACGGCCGCCTCGGCGCTTCTTGCGATGTCCACCATGCGATCAAAGACCTCGTCCAGAGAGCCCGCATCTTCGACTCTTTGCCGCAGAAGCTCAGTCAAATCGTCATGAATGGCCACCGCCTTGTCCACCTTAGGATTGGTCCCTTTGGCGTAGGCGCCAACGTTAATCAAGTCTTCAGAGTCTCTATAAGCGCTCATCAGGTCGCGCAGATGGCCTGCGACGATAGCGTGCTCGCGGGAGACGACCTTGCTCATGACCCTTGAAACGGACTGAAGCACATCAATGGCCGGATAGTGGTTTTTTGCCGCCAGATCACGGCTTAAGACAATATGTCCGTCAGCAATCGCCCTAACAGCGTCCGCAATAGGCTCGTCCATATCATCTCCCTCGACAAGAACGGTATAAATGCCGGTAATGGTGCCCGCGTTTTTCTTGGTGCCTGCCCTCTCCATCAGTTTCGGAAGCTTGGCAAACACACTCGGCCCGTAGCCCTTCTGCCCTGGCGGCTCGCCAGTGGACATGCCGATTTCCCTATTGGCCATCGCAAAACGCGTGACGGAGTCCATCATAAAAATGACATCATTATTTAAGTCTCTGAAGTATTCAGCAATAGTGGTCGCGGCGTGCGCGGCCTTGGCCCTTATAAGAGCTGAAGTGTCTGAAGTCGCCACCAAGATCACAGATCTCTTTAGCCCTTCAGGCCCTAAATCAGACTCAATAAACTCAAGAACCTCTCTGCCCCGCTCTCCAATGAGAGCGATAACATTGATATCAGCGTTGGTGTTTCTTGCGACCATTCCCATAAGAGTCGACTTGCCGACCCCGGAGCCCGCCATGACCGCAAGCCTCTGCCCTTTGCCCGCGGTGATAAACGAGTTCACAGCGTTTATGCCTGTGTCCAGACTTTGGCGTATGGGAGGCCTTTGCATGGGATTGATTGGCTCTCCAAAAATAGAGCGAGTTTCCATTGCGCCCTCGATAGGACCTTTCCCGTCTATGGGATTGCCTTGAAAGTCCACAATTCTTCCAAGCATGCCCTCTCCGACTTTAATCGTTGTCGTAAGGTCCCTTAAATAGATTTTTGTTTGGGAGTTGATGCCGATAATGTCTTTATATGGCATGACCTTGCATCGATCGCCGTCAATGCCCACCACCTCGCCCAGACAGCGTTCGCCAGTTTGAGTCACGAACTCCACGCTACAGCCCATAATGGCGCGGGGAAGCGTCGCCTCATAAATCATTCCGTGACTGGCGAGAATTTTTCCGATGTTTTGGTAAGGCGAGCTCGATTCAAACTCTTTGTAAATAGGCCGAAAATCAAGCGAAGTGCTACTCATCTTTTGTCACCGATTCAAAAATCCTATCGAGCGAGGCCATTTGGGCCTTAATGGAGCCGTCAATAATGCCGTTGCCGCTTTCAAGAATAATGCCGGGACCCTCTTGGTCGAGGTCCATTTCGACGCGAATATTTGTCAATTGTCCTAGCTTCTTTTCGACTCTCTCCACGACCTCGGGCATTCGTTTGAAGGACTCCTGAGAGACCCGCGCCACTAGGTTTGTTTTGGTGTTCATTTCAAGGATCAATTTTTCCAGAAGTCTTTGAAGATATTCTTCGTCCTGAACTTCTTTGAGTGTCACCCATTGAGTAAGGCTTTTGACCATTTTATAAGCGTCTTGCTTGTTGTCGCTAAGGACTTTATGACATTGATCTTTTAGCTGGCCCAAGATGTCCGAGAAGTCCTCTATTTTTTCATCAAACCTGGTCAGCGCTTCTTGATAGGCGCTTTGATATCCCTCTTGATGCCCTTCTCTATGGCCTTGAGCTCTTGCCTCTTCAATTGTGGCCGCCACTCGCTTCTGGACCTCCGCCTCAATGGCGTCTCTGGCCTCGCTCTCTTCTTGCTCTTTTAGGCCTCTATGTTCTCTCACAAGAGGCAGAATTGAAAAATTGCTCTTGCTCTCAAAGTCTCGTTCTTTGCGAATTACGTCGTCAGAAATATTGCTTCTGAAGGCGGAAGCGTCCTTGAGCGATCTAAGCTCAAATTCGCTCACAGACTCAATATCGGAATTAGGCTCTTTGCCAGCGTTGGGGTCAAGCTGTCCAAACTTAAACGGCCTGACTTCAAAATTTGCGCTCTTCTTGTCCATAACCTTCCTATTAGTTTCTCTGTCCCTGCTTCTGGTCTTTCACTAGACCATTGCGTCTCCTTCTCCTCCGCGGGAGATGATCGCTTTGCCTTTGGCCTCAAGGTCCTTAACTTGTTGAACAATCTCTTGCTGGGCTTTCTCCACATCGGAAAGCTTTGTAGGTCCGAGCGCCTCCAAGTCTTCCTTGAGAAGCGTTGCCGCTCTGTTCGACATATTATTGAAGAGCTTCGTTTTAACTTCCTCTGGAGCGGTCTTAAGAGCGATAGTAAGCTTCTGATTATCAACAATCTTAAGAAGCTCTTGGATGCCCCGATCGTCCACAAAAACGATGTCTTCGAAAACGAACATGAGCTTTCTGATTTCTTCGGCCAGTTCTGGATCTTTTTCTTCCACTCTCGCCATAACGTTCTTCTCAGAGTTCTTGTCCATCATATTGAGCATGTCGGCAATCGGCTCGACGCCTCCAAGCTGTTGAGTGTCGATTGAGCCCAATGTAGAGAGCTCAGTTTTAAGAACATCGTCAAGCTGGGCGATAAGCTCAGGTGAGACAAAGTCCAGATTTGCGACCCTCAGAACGACTTCTGCTTGAAGCCCCTCAGGAAGTTTTCTCAACACGTCCACTTTTCTGTCAGTCGACAGGTGGGCGATGATGAGAGCAATCGTCTGCGGATGTTCGTTGATTAAAAAGTTTGCCAGAGTTCTTGTGTCAACGAGCTCAAGCGACTCTAGGGTGTTGACTGTTCCGACCTCTACTACTTGGCCTAGTAGTTGTTTCGCGCGGTCTTCGCCGAGAGTGGACAGAATAAAGTCTCGGCCCTTGTTTTCAGAAAATAGGAGATCAGAGTCCTCATTAAGCATTGAGTAGAACTCTTCCAACACTCTCTTCACCATCCAAATCGGCGACTTGTTGATTTGGGACATGTTGTTAATGAGCCTTTTGACGTCATTGTCCTTCATGTGCTTAAACACCATTTTAGCGGTGTTAGGCCCAAGAGAACTCATCAAGATCGCGGACTTATCTAGGCCTGATAAGAGGGCGTACTCGACGTCTGGATCTAATGTTTTAGCATCTGCCATGCTAATCTCCTGTTTACGCTATTTCGTTATGCTATTTCTTTTGCTTGAGTCTTGCGAGTGGATCATTTCATGGACCACCTGGGCAGCTTTCGCTGGGTTTGACTCGATTAAGTTTATAATTCTTTCTCTAATCATGTTCCCTTCGATTTTCTCAGGGTTCATTTTGTCTTCAATTGTCGGAAGCGCGTCCTCAAGTCCAGGAAGCTTTTGGTTCGCCTGAATCTTTTCCAGCTCCTCGATGGTCTTAGGAAGGAAGTCTTCAATGGACTCCACAGTGTTTTCCGTGACCCACTGAATAAAAGGCCTGACCACCACAAAGAAGAGAAGGGTGATGAGAATACCTATCATCAGATACTTTGTGAGGTTCTTGATTATCTCTCTATTTTCCCTCTGTCTTAAGATGGCCTCAGCTTCGCTTAGGTCCTCTTTTGCGAATTCCATGTTCTTGATAGTTAGTTTATCTCCGCGAGCTTCATTGACGCCGATGGCGCTTGCAACGATCGCTTTAAAGTTTGAGATTTCCGCCTCTGACCATGGCTCGTACTTTGTGACCGGAAGCCCTTCATCATCAAGTAGGACCTCTCCGCTCTCGTCTGTGACTGGAATCCTTTTTCCGTCCACCATAACGGCGACAGACAGAGACTTAAACTCCGCAGTAGGCTTTTTCGACTGTGTGACTGTTTTTGGAACATTATAGTTCTTAGTCACTAAGCTCTTGTCCACATTGTTTGTTGTCTCAGGTATGCCAGGTTGCGGCTTTTCACCTGGAATATTGCTTCTCGCGCCAGGAATGCCCTGTGGAGAAGGTCTTTTGCCGTTTAAAAGCTGCTTATTGGAGACTTCGGAAACGACCGCGGTATTTTCGCCGTCATAGGCAGTGCGAGTTTCAAAAGACTCGGTAAAGTCCATCTTGACGTTCACTTTGGCGATGACTTTTCCTTCGCCTACGACCCTTTTTAGAATCTCTTCAATCTGACTTTCGTACTTTCTGTTCACTTTGCTCTCTAGAGCAAGCCTGTTCGCTGTGTGCTCGGCCATGGCGTCGCCCACATTCTCTGTGAGCTTTGAGCCTTTCGAGTCGATAATGACGACGTCTTTCACTCTCATCCCGTCCACGCTCGCGGCTATAAGATGTTGCACCCCTTTAATCTCTTCTTTGGTCAGGGCCAATTCCGCGACCAATATCAAGAACAACTGAAGCGCTCGGCGATTTTTTCTCTGTCACAAAGGGGCTTGATTCAGGAAGAGACAAGTGAACTCTCGCTCTCTCAACTCCTCGAATATGCTTAATCGTTTTCATCAGCTCGCCTTCGATGGCGCGCTGCTTGTTTATCTTTTGAACGAAGCTTGTTGTGCCAAAGGCCTGATTATCGAAGACCTCATAGCCAATTGTGCTCTGGAAGTCCACGCCTTTCTTTGCGATCTCAAGTCTCCAGATATCAACTTGGTCCTCAGGAACATAAATGCTTTTTCCGTCATCGGCGACTTGATAATCGATTTTTCCTGACTCTAGCATTTGGGAGATCGTCCCAGCGTCTTCCTTAGAAAGGTCGGTGTAAAGAAGTTTATACTGGGTCTTAGACGCCCAAACAATGACTCCGACCATGCTGATAACGATCACTGCCCCAATGGCAACAAGCCCAATTCTTCGATTGGCGTCGAGCGACTTGAAGAAGTCGGTGAAGTTTTGTGATACCTGTTTTAAAAAGTCTTGCAAAGAATCCTCCTGATTCTATTGTTACTTCCTGTAACCGCCTAATTAATCACACTTGCATGCGCATAATCTCTTTATATGCGTCAATGACTTTGGTCCTAATTTGATTCATGGTCTTGAAAGCGATGTCCGCTTTTTCGACCGCCAGAAGCGTCTCATGAAGATTCTGGCTCTCTCCGCTGGCAAGCTTTTGCACTGCCGTGTCCGCCTCGACTTGAGACTGATTGACCTTGCCAACGGACTCGAGAAGGAAGTCGCCAAAAGACTTGCTTCCCGTTTTTTCGCTCGAAGAGATGTCGCCGAGTCCTTTTCCGAACTCGGTCTTGTTTCCAAACTCAACGCTCTTAGACCAATTCTTCATATCGTAAGAGTTGAGCGTGTTTTGCATTTGGCCAAACGACTTAATGGACATCTTTTACCTCTTCCCTAGTTGGACTAGTTTTTCCCTATTTCCAAGGCCTTCATGGCCATGGACTTTGTCGTGTTTATCGCGCTGATATTTGACTCATAAGCTCTCTGAGCGGAGATCATGTCCGCCATTTCTTTCATAACGTTGATGTCCGGCATGGCAACATACCCTTCGGCGTTCGCGTCCGGGTGAGTCGGATCGTATTTCAGTATTGGCGGCTTGTTCGAAGAGACCACGTCTGTCACGTGGACAGTTTGCGCCTTTGCGTCGATCTCCCCTTCAAGCACCTCTGAAAATGAGTCGCGAGCGGGCTCGGAGCCAAAAACGACCTCTTTTCTGCGGTACGGCCCGCCTTCCGCGGTCCTGGTCGTTTGGGCATTTGCGATATTTGAAGAAATAGCTTCAATGCGCTTTCTGTTTGCCGAAAGGCCGCTTGAGCTAATTTTCATACTTTTCAACAAGTCCATTTAGGCTCCTTTGTTCCCTGCTTACTTCTCAGACTGGACAACATATTTCATGAGGCCGATCTTTTTGTTCATCAACTGAACAAGCGCATCGTACATGATTTTGTTCTCAGTCATTTTGGCCATTTCGGCCTCTCTGTCGACAGTGTTGCCGTCTTCGCTAACGACGCCATTCGGATCGTTATAAGTTTCCGGCTGAAGGTTGTCGAAGCCCCCGCTTCCAACGTCAAAATGCTTGCCGTCTTCGACCTTCATTCCCATATTCCCGTCGACGTCCAACGCTCTCGCAAAGGCCGATTCAAAGTCCAATCTCTTGGCCTTGTAACCTGGCGTCTCAGAATTTGCGATATTTGAGGAGATAAGCTCTTGTCTCATCTCTCTCATCTTTACCGCGGAAGCGAGAGCTTTAAGTGTTTTGTCGTTGACGTTCATTGAGTCCCCTGTCTTGTCTTATCTAAGATTAACGAAGTAATTGTTTCCGTCAGTTCTGTATTCGTTGATCTTATTTCTAAGAGTTCTGATGGAAACGCCCAAAATTTTCGCGGCCTGAGTTCTGTTTTCGCTTGTGTGGATAAGAGCTTTTCTGATGAGCAGTCTTTCCGCCTCTTTAAGGGACATAAGTCTAAATCCGTCCTCATCAGCTTCCTGAGTTTGAGCTTCAGCTTTCTTTCTCTCCAAGCTCGACAGCGCTTACGTCCACTTGGCCGTTTTGAGCGTTGCTCATAGATCCTTCAATCACGTTTCTTAGCTCGGCGACATTATGGGCCCAGTAAAAGTTCGAGATTTTGTCCACGGCCTCGCCAGTAAAAGCGGGAGCGTTGGTTTTGTTTTCTGTCGCCCAAGCTGCGGCGAAATGCTCGGCGATAACTCTTACGTCTTCGCCTCTTTCTCTTAGCGGAGCAAGGCTGATTTGTGATCCAGAGAAATAAGTGTAAAGAGCTCTATGAAATCTTCCAGCCCCAACATATTTTGAAAGATTTTTGGAGGTCGTCGCAAGAATTCTAACGTCTAGGTCGTAGTCGGAAAGTTCTTGAAGAATTGTGTAAAGCCTCTTTTGAAACTTTTCTTCAAGAGCGTCGATGTTTGCCAAAATTACAGAACCGCCATTTGCTCTCTCAAGGACGCCTTTGTGAAAGCGTCCGCTTTCCTCGTCGCGATGGCCTAAGAATTTCATTTTCGACCTTGGTCGCGTCCCCTGAACAATCGACCAAGTGAAGAGTGCCCTCTTTTCTAGCGGAGTTCTGGTGAACGAACTGGCAGAAAGCTTTCTTTCCTGTGCCTGATTCGCCAGTGACAAGCGCTGGAGCTTTTGTGACCGCGATATTGCGGGCAAGCTCGATGGCCTTCTTAAATTTCGGGTGATTTCCAACTAGGGTAACTTCTTTTTGCGCAAACATTCGACCTCCTGTCTTCTTTTGCTATTTATAATTTCTTATTTTCTAAAGTTAGCGACGACAACTCCGACCTCGCTAGTCCTTTTATATACTCCGGTGTTTCCTTCCCGCCTATCAGCTCTTCCAACAAGATTCTTCCCTTCTTCTTGATTGGAGGCCTTAATGAGCGCGACCCCTCTTAGGTACTTCACTCTGTCGCGGTAAGAAGACTTTCTTATGTTCCTTTAAAAACTCCCCAGCTTTGTCGCTGATTAAAGAGTTATTGGCTTTTCTCTCTCCGTTTAGAGACTCTATGTAGAGATATTCTAAACGCTCAACGGCTTTTTTTCTTTTCTCTGCTCCTGATCTTCTCAAATCATTGATAAGGGCGGCAGTGTTTGTTCTAAATCTTTCTTGATCGTTCCCCTGATAGAGAGATTCCGCATAGGCGGTAAGCATGGTTAGACTCTGAAGCGGAGAAAGCATATTCTTCGCGTTCGGCTTGACGAGAAGTCCTTCAAAGAACTTCACTGCTTTATTGTATTTTTTCAAACGGTAAGAGACAAGCCCTTTGTAATAATTATAATTAATGTTTTCTCTGTCTTTTACTTGCGAAAGAAAAGCGTCGGCCTCCTTCCACTTGGCATCTCTTGATGAGCTTCGCAAGTTTAAGCTCATCAAGGTATTCACTAAGATCTATTTCCTTATGAACTTTTACCCAACGCGGAAAAACTCTGTTCTGAGCGCCTTTAAGCCCCTCTAAGTCCTTCATGGACCTTTCAAAGCTCTTCTCTAGCCCAAGCTTTAAGTAAGAGTCAGAAACAATGAAGTTTGCGTACGGATTTTTGGCGACTTTGTCCTCGTACTTGCCCTTAAAGACTTCCCAAATCTTGACCGCCCGAGCGTATTCCTCCTCCAGATAGGCCTTTTTGACTATGCCGAGAACGATCTCAGCTCCGTCGCCATTGAAGGTTCTTCTCTCGATTTGTCTAAGGTCTCTAAGGGTATCGATTGAGAGATACGCAAGAGCTCCCTCATAGTCCTCTTTTGCGATAAAAGTTCTCAACCTTGTAAGCCAAAGAAGCTCTTTAAGGTCTTGGTCCTGCTCGCTCTTTTCAGCGGGAGTGGCCTCAAGAAATGAAATTGTTTCCAAGTCCCTCTCGTCTAGTTCGTTCTTTCTCGCCACTCTAAGGCCCACATAGCGGACCTTCGCCTCGAATCGTGACTGCGGGTCAGATGACTTATTAATCGCGTTCTCGTAAAGCTTTAGAACTTTCTCCTCGTCCTTTCCCAAGAAGATCATAGGAAAGAGCTACTCTCAAATTGGCCTTGCCGGCGACATTGTAAAATGAGTAGTTCGCCACAAACTCGTCAAAGAGCTTGATGGCCTTCTCATATTCGGCTCCTCGGAAATAGGCCTCGGCCGTGTTAAACAAAATAGCGGGATGTATCGGTCTTGAATAGCCAGCTTGATTCGCTGTAAAGCGGGCGATGACTTGGTCTCTATCATTTTGAGCAAGGCGAGCAAAGCGACATAAGCGTCGCCTTCTTGGGCCGGAAGCACTCTAATCACCGCTTTGTTTTGAAGAAACTCCTCCATTTTTTCTAGCTGACGAAGGTGAGCAAGCGAGTAAAGAATCGCTCTTGAGCTTCTTACGATCATCTCGTCGTCAAACTCGCCTGTCGCTGCGACATAAAGCTGCTTCGCCATCTGAAGAGCGTTGATATAATCTTTGTCTCTTAGGCTTGCCTCAAGCATATAACGCATGGAGGCCTTTTTCATATCGTAATTTTGAGTCCTATCAATCACATTTTTTAGAATAGAGGCGGCGGCGCTAAAAATGCCTTTTTGGGTGACTCTAGGCTGTGGCCCCATTTCCTCAGAGTCACTTTTAAAGTTGGCGTCTACTTTAGGCTTGATCGCGTTCTTTATCATTGAGACCGCTTTCATGAAGTCGTTTAAATCTCTATTTTTGTCGCTCCCATAGCGTTTCTCATAGAGCTCAATAGACTTCGTCATGAGCCCCCACTTCTGTTTTTTATAGAAGTTAATGGAAAGCTGCATATGCGTTTCTTTATCATCGCCCTCTTGAACAGAGCGATCTTCCACTTCATAGAAATAATCAGGTCCTTTGACGGCAAGGTTGATTTCGCTCTCTAGAGGCGGAATAAAGGCCTGATAGTCCCAAACAAAAGCGGCGCCGTAGCGGAAGTCCTTGTATTGCGTCTTGGTCTTCTTAACGACCTTCTTGGCGTTAAGAACGCTGATTTCCTTATCAAGTGTTGCTTTCTTCTTAGGGACCTTTTTCTTGACGATTTTCTTGGGCGCCGGGAGAATTTTTTTGACCTCAGGCCTCTTTTGAATGGCCGCTTTCTTGGTGGCGACAAGGTCGTGATTGATCCAAAAGTCTAAAATATGCTTGTCTTCTCTGTCTTTGAAAAAAGTGAAGAGCTCAACGCTGTCGTCCTTTAAAGACACTTTAATCTCGGAGGGAGCTCCCTCCTTTCCTTCAGAATAGTCAACGTCTTTAAAATAGTCTTTATTCATGTCCAGCTTGGAGATGTCTCCGGCCACATCGTTGAATAAGGACTTGTCTAATGTCTTTATAGAAAGCGTATTAGAGCTCTTATTCAAAACGATAGAGTCTTTTTTCGCGTTTAGAGACCAGCGCAGATGAGTTTTAAAAGTTTCTTGGGAGAAGGTTTCGGCGTTAGCTTGAAGAAGCGCCGCTTGGAAAAATAGTCCAGTGAGCGCAAAGCTTTTCGATAAGCATGTCAGAATTTTGAACGTTGATTTTTTCAACGATGTGAATTGCGACTTCGCTTGGGGCATTAAGAAACTTCCTGTTTCGTTAGTAATCTGTCTTCATCATCCTAATGAAGCTCTTATTTATATTTTACAGAAATTTGTGTCAGATAAAAGGAAAATTTTACTCATCGGCAAAATTTTTCCTGTCATTTTTCTTACAGGGAAAAAAAGTCTGTGTTTCCTTAGGCTTAAGAACAGCTATAATGGCCTCCATGATTACGCCTTCAGGCAAAAGAAGCTTGTCCTCTGAAGAAAAGGGCCACTTTGGCTCCGGCACCAGTGATAAGCTGTACGAATTTACTCTGGAAAAAGTGATTGAAGAAAGATGCGATGAATTCGATGATCAACTTGATCTTTTAGGCTACGAAATTCTCAATCGAGACTATCGCCCAATAGCTGCCAGCATCTTCAATTATAAAGTTACGTGAAAAAGACCTAAGAAGCATACTTTCGTTTTCCATAAGGGATTCGAGCGTCAATCGCAAAAGAGTCTCTTCTCTCCTTTGGCCCTATTTGCCTAAGGACAGTCTTTGTCCCTGGATAAACGGCCGCAAGCTCCTTAAAAGCCCCCTAAAATCAACTCGGCCTTTGGCGGTGTAAAAGACGCATATTTTCTTGCCCTTGATCGGAACAAGCACATGAGTAAGATTCATATGAAGACCTAGTTTATGGACCAGCTGCCTAATCTCTTTTTTTATTTGGCAGGCCTGCAGCTCCCTTTCTCTTGAAAGTTCTCGGTCTTCTTTTGTCGCCTGCCTTACGGCGCGGGCCATATGCCCAGGTCTCGCATCAGACTCAAAAGGAAAGCTTGTGACATAAGCGAGATCCTCACCAAACTCTGTCTGAACGATAAGCTCGGCGCCATATCGGAAAAGCTCTTTGTCATAGGGAATAGTGTATATATTGGTGTCGACCGCGACACGGACGTGGAAGTATTTTTTCATGCCCAATACTGATCGTCTTAAGGTGATAAGTATAGCTCTAAAGACCGTCTATAACGCACGTTTTGATAGTCCACAATGCGCTTAAGACTCAAGCATTCAAAGCTCATTTGTCCATTATACAAGAGCGGCAGAAGGTCCTTCATTTTGACATTTATTTCCCCTGACTCCTTTTTAAGCCTGACCTGACGCTCTTTTGAAAATTTGAAAACAAATTCATAAAGAAAGTCGGGCGAATTCAAGTCCTCGACCTGAACTGAGCGGGGCTCAAACTGATAAACGCTCACACCGCTTTTATGGCGCTGCCCTTCAGAGGGAATCACCTTTAGGGGACGAAACCACTTGGAGAGGGAGTCAAAGAAATCAAGCATGTCTCCATGACTCTCGACCACATAGAAGCGGGCCGAGCGCTCGTTTTTGAGAAGCTGTTGTATAGGCCTATAGATCAGCTCGCCTAAGGGCAGATAAACAAAGTACGCCTCCACTAATGGCAATCTATCGCGCAGTATATTGAATTTTAGGACCCCGCTAGACTCTAGCCCTAAAGAGCTCAGTGTTCGACGAGCTCCTTCTATTCTCTTGCTTGAAATTTCTAGACTCAAACAATCGCTAGATCGACCAAGGGCCGCGCTTAATAAGGAGCCTTTGCAATGGCCGCCTCCTAGGTCCACCAGTCGCTCCCCAGGCCTTAGATCCAAAAGAACTTGGTAATAATCATAAAAGGGCGTAGAGAGGGCGGCCTCCTGAATGCCGGCATATAAGGCCTCTTCACCTGTCTCTAATTGAGATTCTGCCCACTCAGGACTGTAGTTTAAGAGCTTTGAGAGAATTTTTTCACGATCGCTAGCGGAGATATCTTGTTTCTCTAGCGCCTTTAGAAGCGAGATGCGAAGGCCCATTAAATATGGAGGGCCTTCTTTTTCATCTTTTCAATAAGAGTTGTTCTATTGAGGCTCAAAAGCTTTGAGGCCTGGTTTTTATTGCCGTCAGTATAGCTTAAGGCCTGAAGAATAAGCGAGTCTTCAATGTCTGAAAGAACTCTCTTTAGGTCTACGCCCTCTTCTGGCAGCTCAAAGATGTGCTTGTAGTGATCAGTCGCCAGTGGATTATGCCGGAAGATCTTCGCAGGAAGGTCCTCAGGAAGGATCTCGTTTCCTCCGCGAAGAATGACAAGCCTCTCTATAATATTCTCTAACTCTCTTACGTTTCCTGGCCAGTCGTAGGCCAAAAGCATCTCAAGCGCCTTGTCACTGAAGGTGACTTCATTGCTTCTATCAGCAGAGGAAAAACGGTCAACGAAATAGGAAATAAGCAGAGGTATATCTTCTCTTCTCTCTTTAAGAGCGGGAATCTTAATTGGAATGACATTCAGTCTATAAAAAAGGTCTTCTCGAAACTTTCCTTCAACCACCATTTTTTCAAGGTCCCTATGTGTGGCGGCGATAACACGAGTGTCTATTTTGACAGTGTCAGTCGAGCCAACTGGCTCGATTGTTCTGTTCTGAAGAACCCTAAGGAGCTTGACTTGAAGCATATGCGGCATATCTCCAATTTCATCAAGGAATATAGAGCTCTTGTCAGAAAGCTCAAAGCGGCCTTTTCTATTGCTAATCGCTCCTGTAAATGAGCCTTTAACGTGCCCGAATAATTCGGACTCGAGAAGATCTCTAGGAATGGCGCCGCAGTTAACGGAAACTTTATTTCTGTGCCCTCTCGTAGAGAGCTCATGGATCGCGTGAGCGACAAGCTCCTTCCCTGTTCCTGAAGGTCCAGTGATGAGCACGGTCGATTCTGTGAGCGCCACTTTTTGAATGCGCTCAAAAACTTCCTTCATGACTTTGCTTCTGCCAATCATGTCGCAAAAAACGTCATCGTCCGACGGTTTTTCAATTTTTATATTGCGAATCACTTTGGAGGCGGTCTTATTGACTGTGTCGATATCGCTTCTAAGCTTTGAGAGGCTTATTCCAAGCTTTTTGCTAATCGCCTCTATGACAAGTTTTTGAAGATTTTCAAGCTCAAAGGGCTTAGTTAAATAATGAAATACGCCTTTTCGCGTGGCCGCAATGGCGGTCTCAATGCTCGCAAAACCTGTCATGGCAATCGAGACAAAGTTGAAACCTTTCTCTTTTAAGTTGTCGATTAGAAGCAGGCCGTCCGCTCCCTGCTCAAGGCTAATATCAGTGATTAAGCAAAAAGGTTTCTGTCTTCCTGGATCAGACATAAGCCTAGATAAGCAGTCCATTGAATTGGTAAAAAGCTCAACATCGCAATTAAGCGTTTTCATCAAATACTTTTTAATGCTCAGTCCCAGAACCTTATCATCTTCCACTATGAGAATTCGTGGATTAAGTCCAAATTGCTCAATCTCGTCTGAGTCGGTTTCAATTGATGCAGGAATGTCTAATTTCGCATCGAAGGAATTGTGTAGGAAATTTAAATCGTCCATAAGTGTGTCTCTCTCTCTCGATTAAATGCTAGCTAACCGCGACACAGGTGTCAATTTTCAGACACCAGGAAAAATCTTTCTTAATCTTACCTTTAACAATAAAAATTTCGGTGGGTTAGAGAGGGAGAATCTATCTTGTGTAAAAGTGATGTAAGTTCATGATATAGCGGACTGTTTTCTCTGGACCACCTGCCCAATAATAAAAAACGAGACACCCCGCCCCTATCGCACAGAGCGTCAAGCAAAAGGCGACCCATTTTTTCTTCTTTCGAATCCAGGCCACATAAGCGAACTCCCCTGCAATCAAAAAAAGAGGCACGGCCCAGAAAGGCATATACCTGGCCAGAAAATAAATTTCATCCATAAGTGAACTTCCAATAAAATGGGACTGCCATAATTGTATACATACTGGTGATAAAAAAAAAGCCCCTCAATGAGGGGCCTGTTTAAAATCTTTCTTTATAAAGAATTAAAACTTTGCTTTAAGCTCTTCTAGATAGTCGAGGTTTTCCCAAGTGAAACCGCTCTTAGAGTTTCTGCCAAAGTGACCATAAGCGGCCGTCTCGCGATAGATTGGTCTAAGAAGATTGAGCCTAGTGACGATCGCTTTAGGCCGCATGTCAAAAATTTCATTTACGGCCTTGGTGATGGCGTCTTGGTCCACCTTGTTGGTTCCAAATGTGTCGACTAGAAATGACATAGGCCTTGAGATGCCAATTGCGTAGGCCACTTGAACGAGGGCCTTGTCAGCAAGACCTGCGGCGACCACGTGTTTTGCGACTTGTCTTGCGGCATAAGCGGCAGAGCGGTCGACTTTTGTGGGATCTTTGCCGGAGAAAGCTCCCCCGCCGTGAGCTCCATGCCCGCCGTATGTGTCCACGATAATTTTTCTTCCAGTCAGCGCCAACATCGCCCATCGGCCCGCCGATAACAAACTTTCCAGTTGGGTTGATATAGATATTTGTCTTGTCGTCAATAAGCTCGGAAGGAACTGTTTTTTTAATAACTTCCTCTCTCACGGCCTCATGAATATCGTTTTGAGTAACCTCCGCCGCGTGCTGAGTGGAGACCACAATGGCGTCGATGCGCTTGATTTTTCCGTCCACGTATTGAGCGGAAACTTGGGTCTTTCCGTCAGCTCTAAGCCAAGGAAGAGTGCCATCATGACGAACATCGCTAAGCCTTTTTGCAAGCTTATGAGAGAGATCAATCGTAAGAGGCATAAGATTTTCTGTCTCGTTGATCGCATAACCAAACATAAGGCCTTGGTCGCCTGCCCCTTGATCAAGATCGGTCCCTTTGCCTTCATCTACTCCTTGAGCGATGTCAGGAGACTGCTTATCAAGGGCCAAGTTAACCGCGCATGTGTTGGCGTCAAAGCCTTTGTCGGAGTGATCATAACCGATCTGTCTGATCGTCTCTCTTGCGATCTCATGATAATCAATATTGGCGGTCGTGGTGATTTCTCCCGCCAGCTGAACAAGACCAGTAGTCACAAGAGTCTCACAAGCGACTCTAGAATTGGGGTCTTTTTCCAAAAGCGCGTCTAAAATGGCGTCGCTTACCTGGTCTGCAATTTTATCTGGATGCCCTTCAGTTACTGATTCTGAGGTGAAGAGAAAGTCCTTAAGCATGATGCCTCCGATAGCATGTCGCCCTTACTCGAAGGGCGTTAAAACTAAACAAATAATACACTACAGAGTAGTTCAAAGTTTATACATTAGAAGACGCTATTCAGCAATTACTTCTTTATAAAATATTTGAATAAGTGGGGGTCACGATACTTGTGAAAGAGAGGTCTACCTCGCTTCCAGCGAACGGAGTAAGTGTCGTCTCCAATTTTTACGACTTGAAACGAGCGGCCTTCAGGGTCCTCAAAGGAGTAGAGATATTGGTATTTGCCGGCCAAGAACAAGCGAACTAAAGTACGCTGATTTTGGACCTCATACCCAGGCCGTTCCGGATACTTTTGATAATCAAACCATACCGTGGACATATCGATCTTACCGAGCATGGAGACCCGCGAAAAGTAGCGAAGCGCATTGAATTCCTCTTTGCGCTTATTGATCGCCTCTAAAGAAAGTTTAACATTTTTCGCCCTAAGATTTCGGCCTATTCGGCTCATGTCTGGGCAGAATATTTTCACGACACTCGAAATGTAGTGGTAAGTGAAAGAAAACTCGCCCACCCGAAACAATGTATTAAGCCACTTATTGTCCTGGTACTCAGAAGGAGAGAGTCCCAAATGCTTCACAAGCTCTTGGTCGGGATCGAGCGCGCTATAAAAGGGGTCATTCACTCGGTTAAGAACAATTTGCGCCACGTCCGCTCTTTCGAGGGCGTCCCTCCCGTCAACGCGCCCGACCTCATTAAAAAGAATCGTTTCCAACACGTACACCGCCCTCATAAGCTCAGGCCGCTTCTTCCACCATTTATAGGCCTCGGCCTGTTTGGTATAGACATATTCCTTAAGTCTAATGGTGGCGTCGTTTTTCTCTTTAACAAGCTTCTTTGCTTTTTTTCTATTTTTGGTCTTTATAATGTCTTGGTAGAAATTGAGATTTAGCTTTGTTCTTTTTGACCAGTCAGCAAGGCGGTCCTTCTGCTCTTGAAGACTTCTGCCTAAAAGAGACTCAACGACCCTAAAAGTCCATTCCAGATCATACCTTATATTTTCGGAGACAAAGTCCTTCTCCTTTTGAATCGCAAGATACAGGCTATCAAGTGTGGAGCGCAAATAGAGGTCCGATCCGCCATGCTCACGATCATAAGTGCCGTCCTCGACGATTTTTCTCATGAAAAAGACTTTATTGGCGCGTCTTTGGCTTTTCTTGTCCTCCCTATCTTTATACATCTCGTACTCTTTCCTGTTGGCAAGATGGTCATTAGGAAAGCCAAAACTCTTTAAAAAGAAAAGTTTTTCAAGGAAGTCATCAAAGGCGGACTTTAGCTTTAAGACCTCCTTCTGGGAGGCCTCTCTGATTTTCTCTTTTTCCTCTTTGTCCCCACTTTGAGAATAGTCTTTCTTATAATTAAGCAGCTTTCTAAGAATCTCTTTAAGAGGCCCTGCCGTCTCTTTGAAGTCGGGAAGCTCTTTCAGCCCTTCAAGTTTTTTGGCCGCGCTTTCAATATATTTGATCTTCTTTTTGAACATGGGAAGGTTGTCGTTGATGGCCTTCCGGTCCACATCATCACCAATAAGGGGCAGGTAAAAACCAGTTCCTCGGTACTTTCTCAAGTACTTATAATAAGTCTGATCGGCCCCGTCAGAGCAAACTTCTTTTGAAAACTTCTTATGAAGATTTTTATAGGCCAGCGCTTTTTTATAAATATTTCCTGTCCAGGTGAGAGGTCCTTCCTCTTTCTCCTTCTTTTCTTGAGAAAAGGCCGCAAGCGAAAATGATAAGAGCAATAAAGCGCTAAACAATCGCTTGCACAAAGTCAGACTCCCATAGACCTAGGCAGGTCCTATTGCTTAAGACTAAAAGCACGCTTTTATCATTGGCCCACTGATCTATGTTCCCTCTTAAGTTTGGGAGATCAAAGGAGCATTTGGCCTCTAATTCCTTGAGCTATTAGGTCTTGGGCCAGTTTTTCGCAATCGAGATTTTTGGAGTCCTTGACTGTGGTCTTCAAGGGATTGGACGCCAAAATCACTTTGGACGATTTCATCAAGCTTTGAGCGAATTCCTCTTGAAAGAGCGAGCTTCTCGCCGTGGCAGAAACGGGCTCAAAAACGGTGACAATCTCCTTTTCAGGGTAGGCGGCCTTGATTGCGTCCACAGTCAAAGTCACTGCGCGAGGATGGTGGGCGAAGTCGTCAATCACAATCGCTCCCCGGTAGAGGCCTCTCACCTCTTGCCTTCTCTTGACGAGAGACAGCTCTTTTAGCGCCTCCACAACTTTATGTTTATCAAAGCCTTCTCCTAGAGCGAATAGCGCGCAGGCCGCGATATTTAATATATTGTGAACGCCGACAATATTTGTTTCGAATCTAATGTCTTCTTTATTATAATAAAGAGTAAAGGAGCTTCCCTCTTTGCCTGTTTTGATCTCTTTTGGACCGGCCGGTGACTCTTCTCCATACATGGTCCAGTTTCCCGAATTGAACTCGGCCTCAAGTTTTCTTATAGAGGGGTAAGCGTCGTTTGCGACCACCGAGCCTGAAAGGTCTTTTAGGCACGCCCCGAACTCGTCTTCAATTTCCTCCACGTTATTATAAATATCAGCGTGATCGAACTCTAAAGAAGTGAGTATCATATGATCCAATTCATACTGCCTGAACTTGGCATACTTCTGGAAGTAAGAGCTATCGTACTCATCGGACTCTATGGGAAAATAATTAGAATTTCCCGCTCTTGCTGGGGCCCTTCCGTTGATTATCCCGCCTATTAAGTAGCCGCACTCTTCTCCCAATTTCTCCAATATCTGGGTCATAAAATAAGTGGTCGTCGTCTTTCCATGGGTTCCCGCAATGCCAATGACGTTCTTGTCTTTGAGAACAAGGGAACCTAATGCCGTGGGAAAAGAAGTAAAGGGAGTTCCGCACGATTCAATCAGTCGCGGGCGTTATCGCTATTTCTAGGAACTGAGTTCCCAACGATTATAAGATCAAAATCTCTGCAAAAACTTTTCATCCACGTCGGCCAAGTCATGGCAAGGAATCCCAGTGGATCGCAAGTAATCGCTCATGGGAGGAAAGTATGCGGAGTCGGCCCCTTCCACTTCAAGACCCTCTTCTTTCATCAAGCACGCGCACGCGCCCATGCCGGTGCCGCACATGCGGTAGAAGAAAATCTTTTTAAATTTTTTTGAGTTAGCGATGAGTTCGTCTCGCCCAAGAGCGTTTTCTAGGTTCATATCGGCCATAAAATTCCCTTTCTAATATGGCCTTATGATACCTAAAACCCAGATTTTAGTCCATGAGAGTCGCTTTGCGGCAATAATGGACGATTTTTTCTTTTACCCTAGCGGTGAGCTCTTTTAGCTCACTCACCATGGAAAGCGAAAGGGCTCTCGATGGTCTTTGGACAATAGACAAATTTAGGAAATACTTTACTTAAGTTCTTGGTTAAAAACGATTCCCCTACTGCCCGCGCCTGACGGGGATCATTCTCCCGGCCCGCGCTTCATTAAGGGCAAGATCGTAAGCGGTGAAGTAAGGAGTCGCTGAACTTGGAAGATCATTATTTTTCACCTGGTGAATATAGATCGACAGCACATGATCAGGAAAGGCCTTTTTGATTCTGTCGTAGACTTTGGCATCTTTGCTTGTATCGTCGCCAATCAATATGACCTTTTTGTACCCTTTAGAGAGAATGTCCTTAATCGAGTCCACTTTATATTTAAGACTGTCCTCTAAAAAGTTTCGAGTGTAGACTCTCCCGGACATCGAGATTTGTTTTCTAATGAGCTTTTCAATATTAAAGCGTGATAATTTAGGCTGAGCGGTGACGATAAAAAGATCGTCAGTATAAAGCCTCATTTCTTTAAAAAGGTCGTCCATTCCAGCGTAAATTTTTTGAGTAAATAGAATATTTCTTAAGACCCGATCAGGCCTTGAGCCTGTTCTTTTTATGGTCTCGTCCAGGTCGCTCACGACGGCGATTTGAGCATGCAAAGCGCTAGTGAAAAGAGCGAGAAATAATATTAAATAACTTTCGTCTTGCCATAAGAGCCCACCTAAGTTTTTTCGAAACTGGTTGAGGTCCTTCTTAGCATACCAATAGTCTTTAGTGGCGTTTGTGAGCAAGGTATAGCCAAATTTACAGGCAGAATCGATCCAAATCGAAGTTCCAGTGAAACCTAAGTGACCGAAAACACGATCAGAGGCGCCATTGCCGGCCAGGGTGTTCTCATGAATTGGAGACTGTGTCCCAGCCCTTAACAAACCTTCCGTGAGGCCTGCAAGCTCGCTTTCCATGACCTTAAGAAGATCCAGATCTTTATCTAAATTGAGAAGAGTTTTGCAGACGCCCCTCGGGGTGCCAAAGAGTCCCGCATGGGAGACATGAGTCGTTTATGACTGCCGCATTTGGATCATGAACCTGCCTAAAATTGGGAAGGCCACTTCACAAACCCATTTTGGACCGTCTTCGCTTCTCTTGGCAGGTCCTTCCAAAAAAGCGACTTCCTTCGTCCCAAAACTCTGCTGCTACTTGGTGAAGCAGTAGGCCCAGGCTTTTTATTAAATTCGAGCATAAACCGCAAGAGCTGAATAATCAGAGTAAAGGGCGCTCGCTTTCGGAAATGGGATAGCTGAGAATAATACTCCTCCCAGCCACTGCGCGGAAGAAGCCCCCAAGACGGCAGGCCTCCTGAATGATTAAGAAGAAGCTCCATTTCGTTCGTCCATTTTTTCCGGACAGGCGAGAGCCCCCACAGAATTGGTCAAAGGCTTTGAAAGACTAGCAAGATCAAAATAGACATCGTCTTGCGCCCCCAAAGTAAAAACTCTCAAAGCTTTGTCTTTTGAAATCGATAAGCCCCATAGCAAGAGCGTCCATGTTTTGAGAGACAAAGAACTCTTCGCAATGCTTTTTTAACCGCTCAACTTTATTAGCCATTGCAATATTCTAACGTCTTTCGCGAGATAGAGCCAATAAGCGGACTAAAAGTTTTTACTTTTTTCGTTTTAAGTTCGTCCTTGCTGTTAGGGCAATGAGCATTAGTCGGAAAAACTTTATTAAACTTTTTGACCTTATTGATGGACTTGCCTATAGAGGCCGTGTCCTTTTTTTTCATCCGACCTTGTGAGAACTCGCTTACGGCGATATCGAAAGCGGTGTTAAAAGGTATAAGCCCCGTCGATAACTTTTTATTTTCGACCACATGAATATAGGCGCCTTGGACGCGCTCACCATATTTTCTGCGAAGCTCTTTAAAGACCTTTTGGTCGACGCCCTTGTCATTTCCAATAAGCACAAAACTGTCGCTTGAGCTGTCGATAATTCGTTTCGCTTGCGCAAGCTTGTACTCTTTCTCAGAGGAAAACAAAAAGGGCTCACGGGTAACGACCTCTTTAGGATTTAGTTCGGCCTTTTCCAAAAGACCTTCTAGATTAAAGGCCAGCGGACCGTATTGCTCACTTATTAAATAGACGTCCCCGGGATAATGACGAAGAAATGAGTCCATTCCTTGAAAGACCTTGTGGACAAAAAGGGACTGGTAAAACTCGCGAAAGCTGTCCCCTCTTGTCCGCTGGAAATGTGTCCTCAACGGTGGAGATAATAGAAGTCTTGGCAAAAACAGAGTTGCTGGAGACATAGATCAAGGCCACAAGAAGAAGAATTTTTTTAAGCATAAAAGGCCCCTGTCCGTGGGTAAAAAATGTAAACATTCTTTAACGCGCTGCTGCTTATTTTTTACTTCCGCTTTACCTTTCTGGCCATAAAAAAAAGCCCCTTTTTTATAAAAAAAAGGGGCCGGACAACGCTCTATTTTTTGGTCTTATTTTCTTGGAAATCGGACTTGCGCCTGAGCGGCAGAAAGCCTTGCTATGGGCACTCTAAAAGGCGAACAGCTGACGTAATCTAGGCCCGCATTATGGCAGAACTCAATGGAGCTAGGCTCACCGCCATGCTCGCCGCAAATGCCACAATGAAGTTTTGAGTTCACGGCCTTTGCCGGCCTTCACCGCGTGCTCAACAAGAAAGCCCACCCCTTCTCTATCTAAAGCGACAAATGGGTCTTTTTCAAAAAGCCCACGCGGCCTGATAAAAAGGCAGAAACTTGCCTGAATCGTCTCTTGAAAGCCCAAAGGTGGTTTGGGTGAGATCATTGGTGCCAAAAGAGAAAAAGTCGGCCGATTTGGCGACCTTGTCAGCGGTAATACACGCTCTCGGTAGCTCCAGCATGGTGCCGAGCTTAAACTCAATTTTTGACTCTTTTTCTTGGAAAACCTCATCGATCACTTCCAAGGCCTCTTCTTTTAATGTGGCAAGCTCTTTGGCCTCGGCGATCAACGGGATCATTATCTCTGGCAGCGACTTCAAAGCCCTGCTCGCTCGTATTGATGGCCGCCTCCATGATGGCGCGGACCTGCATTTTATAAATCTCAGGATAAGTTATTCCAAGTCGGCAACCTCTATGGCCAAGCATGGGATTGAATTCATGAAGGTTGTCTTTTCTCTGCTCAATCACCTTAATGTCCACATCAAGCGAGTCCGCAAGCTCTTCATCTCAGAGTCTTTATGAGGAAGAAACTCGTGAAGTGGCGGATCTAGAAGTCTGATATTAACTGGCCTTCCAGTCATGGCCTTGAAAATGCCTTCAAAGTCTTCACGTTGATATGGAAGAAGCTTTTCGAGAGCTTTTTCACGGTCTCTTTTGCTGTCAGCAAAGATCATCTCTCTTACCGCTAGAATCCTTTCAGGCGCAAAGAACATATGCTCTGTTCGGCAAAGACCTATGCCCTCCGCCCCAAACTCGACCGCAGTGGTGGAGTCTTCAGGATTGTCGGCGTTGGTTCTCACTCTAAGTTTTCTGATTTCGTCCGCCCAAACCATGAACTTCGCAAAATCGTCGGAAATTTCGGCCTCAATGGTCGGAACAATTCCCTCAAACACCTCACCGGTGGAGCCGTCAAAAGTGATAAAGTCTCCTTCAGTAAAATCTTTACCGGACACCCTTAAGGTCTTTCCTTTTTCGCTAATTTCTAAAGAAGAGCAGCCCGCCACGCATGGCTTTCCCATGCCCCTTGCGACAACCGCCGCATGAGACGTCATTCCCCCTCTTGCGGTCAAAATTCCTTCTGAAGCGTGCATGCCGCCAATGTCTTCTGGAGAAGTCTCCTGTCTGACCAAGATGACTTTCTTACCTGACTCGGCCCACTCAGCAGCAACGTCTGAATCAAAGACAATCTGCCCAGAAGCGGCGCCAGGCGAGGCCGGAAGGCCATGAGCAAGATAAGTTTTTTCAGCTTTTGGGTCAAGCCTCGGATGAAGGAGCTTATCAAGATCTTCAGGAGCGATTCTAAGAAGCGACTCCTCTTTTGTTATCAACTTCTCCGAGACAAGATCAACCGCGATTTTCAGCCCTGCTCTAATGGTCCTTTTCCCGTTTCTTGTCTGAAGAATATAGAGTTTTTTATTTTCGATGGTGAACTCGATGTCCTGCATGTCTTTGTAATGGGACTCAAGTTTCTGATAAATGTCCACAAGCTCTTTATAGGCCTCAGGCATAAGGCTCTCGAGTGTTTCGAGTTTTCTATTGGATTCGTTCTTGCTGGTCTCGTTGATTGGAGCTGGCGTTCTAATGCCCGCCACAACGTCCTCTCCTTGGGCGTTCACTAGGTATTCTCCAAAGAAGGTCTTCACTCCATTTGAAGGGTCCCTTGTAAAACAAACGCCTGTGGCCGAAGTGTCGCCAGTGTTGCCGAAGACCATGGACTGCACATTCACAGCGGTCCCCCAGTCATGGGAAAAGCCGTTCATCTCTCGGTACTTTCTTGCGCGTGTGTTGTTCCACGAGCCAAAGACAGCTCCGATCGCGGCCCATAGCTGCTCCATTGGGTCCTGCGGAAACGTCGTACCAAATTCTTCGCGAAGCACTTGCTTATAAACGTCCACCAATTCTTCCAGATCTTCTTCGTCGAGTTCGGTGTCGTTCTTATAATTACGGGCCTCTTTAAGGTCTTCTAATTGCTGCTCTAAGATGGAAGTATTAAGCCCAAGCACGACATTGGAAAACATCTGAATGAATCTTCTATAGGAGTCCCAAGCAAAGCGCGCATTGCCGGTTTTTTCAGCAAGTCCCAGGACTGTCTCATCATTCATGCCAAGGTTAAGGACCGTGTCCATCATCCCTGGCATGGAAACTTTTGCCCCCGAGCGAACGGAAAAGAGAAGCGGGTCGGTCTTGTCGCCAAACTTCTTGTCCAGTTATCTTTTCCACTTCCGCGAGAGCGCTCTTAACTTCCCCTCTCACTTCATCGGAAATCTTTTTGTCTGTATTGTAATAATCAAGACAGGCCTCTGTGGAGACAGTGAAGCCCGGAGGCACTGGCAGTTTCAAATTGCACATCTCAGCGAGATTTGCGCCTTTTCCGCCTAGTAAGTCTTTTTGATTTTTGTTTCCGTCAGTTTTTTCGGAACTAAAGCTGTATACCCATTTTGCCATTTTGCCATCACTCCTTAATAAAAATTAGCGACCTAATTTTATCAGGCGACGGCGCTATTTAACAGCTTTATCCCTAATGGCAGCGCGGCAATGAAAGAGAAATATAAGGTGGACGAATTTTAGTCCGGATTCCTTAAAATCCGAACTTCTCTCGCACATAACTAGAGATCTTTGGATATCTCTACTCTTTCTTGGTTCATGGTGTCGCGATCACGAATCGTGACGGCCTTGTCGTCAAGGCTATCAAAGTCGACAGTGATACATAACGGAGTTCCGATCTCATCTTGTCGGCGGTAGCGTTTTCCGATTGAGCCGCTCACATCATATTCGCATTTATAGGCGAACTGAAGCTCCTTAAGAATTCCCTCGGCCACTTCTTCTAGTTGAGGCTTTTTCATAAGCGGCATAATAGCGACTTTTACCGGAGCGATATGCGGCCTGAATTTCAAGACAGTTCTTTCGTCCTTCTCGCCTTCATTTTCCAAACGGTAAGCGTCGCAAAGAAGCGCCAGCACGTGGCGGTCGCAACCGACACTAGTCTCGATCACATAAGGAAGGTATTTTTTATTTCCGTCGGCCTGGTCTACATAATTTAGATTTTTCCCTGAAAGCTCAGCGTGTTGCTTTAGATCGAAATCAGTTCGAGAGTGAATCCCCTCCATTTCGTCCCAGCCAATTGGAAACTTGTATTCTATGTCTTCGGCGGCGTCCGCGTAGTGAGCAAGCTCCCCTTCGCCATGCGGATGAAAACGAAGATTCTCTTTTCTAATGCCGTTATCAAGATGCCATTGCATGCGAGTCTCTTTCCACTTTTTCATGTGGTCCATCTGCTCGCCAGGCTTTACGAAATATTGCATCTCCATTTGCTCGAACTCGCGGGTTCTAAAAATAAAGTTTCCAGGAGTGATCTCGTTTCTAAAGGCCTTGCCGATTTGAGCGATGCCAAAAGGAAGCTTCTTTCTCATGGTGGACTGAACATTGAGGAAATTCACAAAAATTCCCTGGGCTGTCTCTGGGCGAAGATAGACCTCGGCGCCCGCCCCCTTCACTGGCCCCATATGAGTCTCAAACATGAGATTAAATTCTCTCGGCTCAGTAAAGGAGTCCTTCGCTCCGCAGCTTGGGCAAGGAGCATCGAGCTCGATCTTGTCCGCCCTAAAGCGCGACTTACACTCTTTACAGTCAACAAGCGGGTCGGTGAAGTTATCAATATGGCCTGAGGCCTTCCAAACTTGCGGCGACATCAGGATCGAAGCGTCAAGGCCCTCCACGTCCGCTCTATTTGTCATCGAGCGCCACCAGGTGTTCTTTACGTTATTTTTAAGCTCCACTCCAAGCGGGCCGTAGTCCCAACACGAGCCAAGACCTCCATAAATCTCAGAGCTCTGAAAAACGAAACCGCGTCTTTTGCAAAGACTTACGAGGTCCGCCATATTTTCTAGGTTCTTTTCTGTTTGTTTTTTGTCTTGTTGCGTCAGTCACTATATATGCCTTTTATCATTGTTCGTACGGATTATTATTTGAACTCAATACACTTATTTCTTCAATGCTTAATTGTCTATCCCAAATACCAAAAGAATCTATCATTCCCTCTTTGAATTGATTGGCGCCTGACGAATCATTGCACAAACTTAGCTCCGAAAAAAAGTTATTTAAACCTGAAAAACCAGATCCTGATGCCTACTGAGAACCATTAACAAAAATATTCAACAGTGGAATTGCTTGTGTTCACTACGGCGGCGATATGGACCCACTGGGAGGAATATGTCCCGAAGAAGTTTTCTATATCAGCGACTTTTACCCATTGACCGCCATTGTGAGGTCATCGCCGACGCCCGAGTCCGCTCTATTTTCTTTTATTAATGAGATCTCTTCAGTCGCCCCGCTCTCAAAAAGTTGAGACAATAATGCCTTTATAGGCGTTGTCCTCGGCCTTCATTCTAAAAGCAATAGTGTATCCGTCTGTCCCTGAGACAGACATAGCTGACTCATACACCTTATAAGTCGATCCTAAGGTCGCCAACTTTTGACAGTCTAGAGCGTAACCATAATCATCACTTGTTGAGATATCTATAGTGTCTGCTGAAACGCTGAGAGTTCGCTCCCCATTATAAGAGTGAAAAGAACCACCATAATCATTTTCTTCAAAATGAAAATATGCAAGGGCGTCTTTTTCATATGGCACATTTTTGGTCTCTAGGCAGATCCTTAGGGGGCTTCCAATTCAAAAGTCTTTGCCGTCCCCAACGGCCTGGATAACATTGCAAGAAGTTAAAGAGAGAAGAAATATCAGTCCTGTCAGCAATTTCATTATTTGTCCAAATGGTTATTTCCTGTATAGAGGTTATAGATCTCCTCAGGGGACAGCGCTCTTTTCCAGATTCCCAAGGAGTCCATTTCTCCAGTCGCAGGACTGTCTATATTTTGATCATTGCAAACGCTGATCTTTTCAAAAGTTCCAGAAACGGGGCCATAGTTTTTGATCTCTTGGGAATTGCCATCGATATAGAGTTCGACCGTTTGGTTAGCATTGTCTAAAATGAAAACGTAGTGAGTCCAAGTCCCTTCATAGGAAGTCAGATCAGTAGTAAGAAGGTTCGATCCGCCTCCAGAGACAAAAGCATTGCCACCCGTGGTCTTTCCAAACTTCAAGTTTACAGGAATATTTGGATCATATAGTTCCAGAAACACCTGGTCGGACCCTGAGGTGTAGCTCCTTGCCCAAAACGACACGGAAAGAGCGTCAAAAGTAATGCTTTGTCCCCCCTTTTGAAGGACATTTGAAGACGCGTAGGTGTCACAGTCTGTTCCTTGTCCAAACTGAGCAGTGGTGGTCGAAACATATCCGCTGACGGGAAATAATGCTGGTCCATACTGCGCAAAATGGCCAGTGTCTCCGTTGGCCTCATCAAACCTCCAGAACGCATAAATTCCTTCTGATATGTCCCCATAAGGAACATTAATCTGATCGTGCGGCGGCAGATCTTTAGGCGGCTTCCCCTTCACTAGGGTCTCTCCATCTCCAACCGCCTGAATGACATTACAGGAAGAAATTAAAGCCAGAGCGACTAAGCTAAATAGAAAGCTCGTAAAGTTTTTTGTACTCACCGTTCATCTCCATTAATTGAGCGTGTGTACCCTCTTCGACCTTTTTCCCCTCTTTCATTACAATAATTCTGTCGTAATTCTGGATAGTTGAAAGCCTATGGGCCACAGCGATGACGGTGTGATTGGACGCGACCTTGTCCAGCGCTGCTTGGACGGTCTTTTCGGACTCATTATCAAGGGCGGAAGTGGCCTCATCAAAGAGTAAAATGGGGCAATTACGCAAAAAGGCGCGCGCAATAGTCAGCCTTTGGCTCTGGCCGCCCGATAGCCTGAGCCCTCTGTCCCCAATTGGTGTTTCCAAACCTTCTGGCAGATTCTTGATATATTCTGAGGCGTAAGAGACCTCGAGGGCCTCGTTAATTTTCTCGTCAGAATAAGTTTCTCCCGCAAGCAGGTTTTCGCGAATGGTGTCATTAAAAAGGAAGATGTCCTGACTCACCAGCGCCATTTCATTTCGAAGGCTTTTAATGGTGTAGTCCTTTATATTTTTGCCATCAATAAGGATCTCTCCCTTTTCAACATCATAAAGTCTTAAAAGAAGAGAAACGAGCGTCGACTTACCTGAACCAGAAAGGCCAACAAGCCCTATCTTCTCTCCCTTTTTGATCGTCAGATTAAAATCAGTAATGACATCACCTTTTCCGTAAGAAAAAGTGAGGTCTCTTAAATTCAATTTTGTCGTGAGAAGTTTAAAAGCTCAACAGATCCAGTGTCCACTTCTTCTGGCTGGGCGAGGAGTTTGAAAAATTCGCGCCGCCAGCGCCTCGAGCCTGGTTAAGTTTGGTGTTCGCCTTGGAATAGCGGCTAACGGGGTCCATAAACATCGCCAGCGCGCCCACGAATGAGATAAACTCTCCCACAGTCAGCGCGTCCTCTTGGGCCCTAAAATAAGCGGCAATAATCACCACTCCAAAAGCGATGGCGGCGATAAGTTCAACGGAAGGATGAGAGTGTTCTTCAGCGGAATTGCTTTTTCTTTTGTGCTTAAGATAGTTCCTCTGAGCGAGATTAAATCTCTTCACCATATAGTTTTGGAGGTTAAAGGACTTGATAATCTTTTGTCCCGTAAGCCCCTCGGCCCCGTGGTGAGTCATCTCGGCGTTGTCTTCTTGGGCCTTCGAGACGTAGCGGCGAATTCTTTTTCCCGTGACATTAAAAATCAATCAACAAAGAAAGGAAGCACAATAAATATTATCAGTAGTCAGTTTCCAGTCGTGATAAAGCGCGACCCCTATAAGAGCGATTGCGGTCAAAGGCTCTCTAAAGACAGAGATAGCGTGATTAAAGGCCTCGGCGAAAACGCCAGTGTCATTAATCATGATTGAGAGAAGATTGCCCTGCTTAGAATTGCTATAATACTTGGCGCTCAAATGCTGAAACTTAGTATAGATATCTTGGCGAATATCACAAGTCGCCTGGTCCACCACCATCCTTATAGTGAAGAAATGGAAATAGCGAAGCGGGTAATTAATTACGGCAAGTCCGACCAAGATTCCGGCCAACTTTAAGCGCATACATCGTGGTGGCTGTTGGATCAAAAATCCCGTCAATTACGTTTTTTACAAAGTAGGCCTGATAGGCTTTAATCGCAGCAAGAGGTATGGAGCAAAGGGCCGCAAAAATGGCGGTCTTAAGATATGGCCTTAAATAAGGATAAATTAGCTTTAAAAGTTCAATCATTCCCGCATCATAGCCTCTGAGACAAACAAAGAAAACCTCATAAGGGAGCAAAAACATGGGCAAAAAGGCCGTTTTTTTAGATCGTGATGGCACGCTTATTATCGATAAGCACTATCTTCACAGTCCCGACGAGGTCGAGTTTCTTCCCGACGCATTTTCGGCCCTGCAGGCAATCCGAGACAAGGGCTATCACCTATTCATGGTGACCAATCAATCAGGCATTGGCAGAGGCATGTTTAAGGAAGCGGACATGCACAGAGTGCATGAGCGGATTATCAGCGACCTTGCAGAAGAAAATATCGTGCTTGAAGACGTGGCCTTTTGCCCTCACGCTCCAGATGACGGATGCGATTGCCGAAAGCCCGCCCCTAAAATGATTCTTGATCTCATGAAAAGGCATAATATCGAAAACGGATTTATGATTGGAGACAAACCTATTGACGCGCAAGCTGGGATTGCGGCCGGGATCGAGGGCGTTCATCTCACCCAAGGCGACTCGGAATATACGAAAGTAGAATCGCTTACTAAATTTGCTGAAGGTCTTCCCTAAAAAATCATCTGATAAGAAATAAACTGATGAGGCTGCCACTGAAACTGATGGCAGAGAAAATTGAAAGACCGCTTCACATGGGCCGCGCTTTTCGGTGCTGTTCTTTTTCCAGTCTTTATAAGGTGTCTCCAATATGGCGAGGGCGAGATCTCTAAGCTCCCGGGCGCTCTCGCTTTCCACTTTGCCAATTCCGCTTGAACACTCAGAGCAGCTAAAGCCCCCTCCGCTTGGTTCAAAGAGAATATAATTATATTGCTCGAGATCATGAGAGCAATGCACACAGCGAGTGAGGTCAGGCGCGACGCCTAAGATGAAAAGTCATTTTAGTCAGAAACATCAAAAGATGACTCTCCACCTTAAAGCTTCCCTCTGAAAGGGACTGCTCTATAAAATAAAGGGCGTTGCTTGCGACTTTAAATATCCCCACGTTCTCTGTGCTGTCCTCCTCATAGCTGAAATCTTTTTCAGGAGCAATTTTTTGCAAGAACTCGCAGAAAAAAGTCATCAGATAAAAGGCCCTATAATTTTGGCGTATATGCTTTGCCTCCCAAAGAAGGTCCCATTCCTGCGCGATTTGGATATTGCGATCAAGCTTCTTTCGTCTCGGGGCCAAGAGCACCTTGACCATAAATCCGATCTCTAGAATAGTGCCCTTGTTCTTCTTGCCGCCGCCCTTTCCGCCATAAAAATAAAGGGTCGCAAGAGTCCCGTCTCGAAGCAGAAGCTTGCAGATGAGATCTCGCTCTTTATAGGGCGTTTTTTGAATGATAATGCCTTCTAGTCGCACTCTTGAGCCTTTGGAAGTAAACAACGCCATAATGGCATAAAAAGCAAAAAAGAGAAATCACGCTTGTCCTAAGCGAGCGATTTCCTTTGTCGACACTAATAAGATTAAACTCCTCCCCTTTTCGTCCCGCCCTCCCCGCCATTTGCAGCCAGAGGTCCAAGTTCTTGACTTGGTATAGAATGATTAACGTACTAATTTCAGGAAGGTTTACGCCGTGGCTTAAAGTCGAAGTGCAAAAGATGAAGTCTGGTTTTTCCATTTTTGAAAGTTTCTCCTGAAAGGTCTGAACTTCTCCACTCACGCAACTAAGCGTTTTAAGTCCCTTTTTCTGATAGCGAAAAGCAAGCTCCTTCGCCTCCGCCCGGTAGCGACAAAACACGAGCTTTGTCCCAGGGCCCGCAAGGTCTAGATATTTAATGGCCCACTGTTTTTTAGGACTCCAATAAAAAGCGCTGGGCTCCTTTTTTATTCGCTGATTCCCGAGATTTATAAGAACTTTGTCCTGATAAACGCTAGAGTTCCGCCAAAACTCAATCACCTCCTCACTTGCCGTGGCGGTCAGAAGCAAGCAGGCCTGAGAAGTAAGGCACGCAATTTGGTAAATTTCCAAAAGAGCGGGCCTAAAGTCATGTCCCCAATAATAAAAGAGATGGAATTCATCAAAGACCAAAATCTTATCTTCCAGAAGCTCTTCAATCGCCTTCTCATAAAACAGTTCAGCGGTAAGCACCCATAGTTTAAATTCCAGACCATTTTTCAAGCACTCAGATAGCTCCCTTCTGGAGTGGGGAGCAAAGCTTCTATGGCCCTCCTGAAGCGAGCGAAGAAAAAACTCATTAGCGAGGGCCCGCAGAGGACTTAGGTAAACTATTGATTTATTGGTGTTCTTTGCGAGCTCCAGAAGCATAGATGTCTTTCCCCACCCTGTGGGGGCCAGAAAAGAGCGCGCTGGCCCCGCAATTCCATCAATGTCTGGATCCCATGCATATTCCCTCCAAAGCTAGTCGGTCAGAGATGGAGGTTTTCAAGAATCGCGCCCTTGCCTAATTGTCCTTTAGGCCATAGAAATAAGGCATGATTAGAAAAGTAGAAAAAGTCCTAGATGAACAAATTCGTCCCGCTCTCGCCTCCCATGGTGGAGACATTGAAGTGATCGATTTTGACAATAATAAGCTCTTTGTAAAGCTCACTGGCGGCTGCCAAGGCTGCAGCTCCTCCAGGGCCACTTTGAAAGACGGAATTGAAACTCTGTTGAAGGGCAAATTCCCCCAATTCATAGACGAAGTTGTGGACCTCACCGACCATGCGGCCGGCGACAGTCCTTATATGTAGCGATTAATAGTTTAGCTCAAATCTAGGCTCGACCTTCATACGTCCGCGAATCTCTCGCACAAGCTCCATGTCGAGTTCGGCGATAATATAAGTCTCGCCCTCGCCCGCGTCGGCGACAACTCTCCCCCAGGGATCGACAATCATTGAGTGTCCATAGGTCTGGATCATTTCATTATGCTCGCCCCATTGCGCGGCGGCCACCACATAGCACTGGTTCTCGATTGCGCGCGCCCTAAGAAGCGTCTCCCAATGGGCCTTGCCTGTCGGAACGGTGAAAGCGCTGGCGGCGGTCATTAGTGTGGCGCCTTTTTGGTAATAGCTTCTAAAAAATTCAGGAAAGCGAATATCAAAACAAATTCCGAGACCTATTTTCCACTCGCCCATCGTAATTAGTGAAGGACGTGAGCCTCTTTCATACACATCGGACTCATCGATAACGGTCTTGTTCTTAGTCTTGCTCAAGTCCACCGCAAAAAGATGCATTTTGTCGTAATGCTCAAGCTCATTTCCCTGAGGATCAAAATTATAGGCCCGATTGATCACGAGATTATCGAGCTTTGTGGCGGCGGTTCCGCCGATAAGGTAGACATGGTTTTTCTTGGCAAGATTTCGAATCGCCTCGTAATGCTCATTGCCCTTTTTCACCAGATAGGGCGTGGGCGTTTTGGCGTCAGACATGGAATAAAACACCTCGGGCAAGAAGACCGCGTCTATTGGAGGACTCGGCCTTCGCCTCTTCGATCATTTTTTGGATTTTTGTAAGGTTTTTCTCAGGCTCAAGAGCTGACGTGAGCTGAATAACGGCAATCTTCATAAGGTTCTCCAATTTTCACTTAACGGAAGAATAACTAAACGATATTATTGTGCCAATCATGAAAAACGCTATCAAAACCATTCTCAAGTTCGCCTTTGCTTTTGGGCTTATATTTTGGCTTATCAACTCGGGCAAGCTTGATCTCGCCATACTCGGCGAGGCGGCCGGAAACCCGATAAGAATGGTACTGGGGTTTCTCTTCATCCTTCTGATCCTCCTACTCGCCACTTGGCGCTATTACCTTATTATTACCGATAAAATGGAGGTAAAGCCGTCCTTTGCTAAAATCACAAAGTTAATTGGATTGGGATGTTCTTTAATTCCGTTCTGCCTGGAAGTGTCAGCGGCGATATCGTGAAGGTCTTTTATCTTAAGGAAATAGACAGAGGTCTTTCCAATCGCTTCTTATTTGCGAGTGTTCTGATCGACCGCTTTGTGGGTCTTTTCGGACTCATTATAATTCTTGGGGGCTTCTCCATCATTAATTATGAAAACCTCAGCTCGCTTTCTCAAGACATTAAAACCCTTATGGACATTAATCTTGTTCTTTTAATGGGAGTCCTCTTTGGTTTTTTCGCTCTTTTCTTCTTTAAGGAGCTGCCGGCAAGAATTCTAAGGCCCTTTGCGGGCTTTCCTCTTATGGACAAGCTCGTTCCAAACTTGTGGACGCGTGGGAAAACCTCTGCCTTTTTAAACACAGAATTATTCTTCTCACCCTTATAAGCATGCTGATTCAGGCGCTGACCGTCATGAATTTCTGGTTTGTGGTCCACCCTTTTGCCGAAGGCGACTTCTTATTTCGATATAGCTTTAGTGTGGTTCCCTATAGGCTTTGTGGCGATCGCTCTTCCCATCGCTCCTTCAGGGCTAGGTGTGGGCCACACGGTCTTTCACAGCCTTTTTGGCTTTTTAGGTGTGGCAAACGGGGCGTCTCTCTTTAATATTTACTTTCTTTTGCTCCTGGCGGGAAATCTCTCTAGGAGTCGTTCCCTACCTGATGATGAGCAAGGCAAAGCGCAAATCTCTCAATAAAATAGAGAAAGAAGCGAATTTCTAGCTGTTAAAAACGAAGATCTTATTGGCGTCAATATGGCCGTAATTTAGGGACTTTGTTTTTAGGCGCTCGAGCTCCAAGAGAAATTTCTCTTCCTCTTCGGCGCTATTGAGCTTTCTCACTTTCTTGGACTGTTTTTTGAGATTTCCTAGAACGTTGCCTGGAAGCGGGCACATGCCCTTTAAAAGATAGTTCTCGCCTTGGTAAGTCACGATCCTTCCGACAAAGACATCGTCTTGGACCATGCCAAAATTCTTAATGCCCTTTGTGAAGAGGGACCTTCGCGTTATGAAGAACGTCTTTTAAAACTATCTGCTTTTTCAGATTTGTCTTATAATAGGTGAAAAGCGAATAATTGATATTATGAAAGGCCTTGGCGAGCTCCTCATCAATGTTCTTGTCATAGATATAGTCATCGATGATCTTTCGGTCATTTTCTCTTTTAAAGTTAAAGATATACCAGTCATTAAAAGAGCTCATTCGAAGTTCGTACTCGTCTGACTCTTCGTCGAGCTTGCCAGTTAGCTCGGTATAGATGTCCTTCGCCCTCTTTAAAAGCTCGTAATGCTCACCTTGGGTGTAAATCTCGAGAATTTTCTCGACTTGCTCTTCAATAAAATGCATTACTCGTCCACCTTCAATACAGCAAGGAAGGCCTCCTGAGGGATCTCGACGTTCCCGACCATCTTCATTCTTTTCTTTCCTGCTTTTTGCTTCTCAAGAAGTTTTCTTTTTCTCGAGACGTCACCGCCGTAACATTTGGCGAGAACGTTCTTTCTCAAGGCCTTGATAGTCTCTCTTGCAATGACCTTAGTTCCCACGGCCGCCTGAATAGCGATATCAAACTGCTGGCGATCGATAATTTTTCTAAGTTTGCCAACCAGGTCGCGGCCTTTATAGTAGGCGCTTGAGTCGTGAGTGATAAGCGACAAGCGCGTCTACTGGATCTCCGTTTAATAAAACATCAAGCTTGACCATCTTGGCCGCCTGATAGCCTTTGAAATCGTAGTCCATGCTCGCGTAGCCTTTGGTGATGGACTTTAATTGGTCGTAGAAATCAAACACCATTTCAGAGAGAGGAAGGTCGTATATGACCTGAACTCTTTCAGAGGTGATGTATTTAATGTCCAGCTGCACGCCTCTTCTTTTCTCACAAAGAGTTATTATCTGACCGACATATTCGTTTGGAACGTGAATGGAGATCTCAACAACTGGCTCTTTGATGCTCACGATTTCGCCTGGCTCTGGAAGCTCGGACGGGTTTTGCACCATTATCTCTTCGCCGCTTTTTGTTTCCACTTGATAGCGCACACTTGGAGCGGTGGAGATGAGAGAGAGATTAAACTCGCGCTCAAGCCTTTCTTGAATAATGCTCATATGCAGAAGCCCTAAAAAGCCGCAGCGAAAGCCAAAACCAAGAGCTTGTGAGGTCTCTGGCTCATATGTGAATGAGCTGTCATTTAAGGCCAGTTTCTCCAAGGCGTCTTTGACCTCTTCATACTCATCGTTCACAACGGGAAAGATCCCGCAAAAGACCATGGGCTTCACTTCTTCATAGCCGGCAAGTGAAGGGGTGTCCTTGGCCTTGTCGCTTACGATCGTGTCGCCAATTTTGATGTCGCGAATGTCTTTGATGCCGCAGATGACCATTCCAACTTCGCCGGCAGTCAAGCTTTTAAGCTCTGTATAAAAGGGCGTGTTCACCGCGAGATTGATGACCTCATAAGTCTTCTCGCTATGCTTTAGCCAGATTTTTTCTTTGGCCTTAAGGGTCCCGTGCATCATTCTAACAAGCATGATGACGCCCCGGTAGGGATCAAACCACGAGTCAAAAATAAGGCCCTGCATGGGGGCGTCTGACTTGCCTGTGGGGGCGGGAATGACTTCGACAATTTTTTCCAGCAGATCGGGAACTCCCAGCCCGGACTTGGCGCTGACCTCAGGTGCGCCGGCGGTGTCAATTCCCACAATGTCCTCAATCTCCTCTTTTGCCTTTGGAACATCAGCATGAGGAAGATCGATCTTGTTCAGCACGGGAAGAATTTCCAGATCGTTTTCAATCGCCATATAAACATTGGCGAGAGTTTGGGCCTCGACTCCTTGAGAGGCGTCGACCACGAGAAGGGCCCCGTCGCATGAAGCAAGCGAGCGCGAAACTTCATAAGAGAAGTCCACGTGGCCTGGAGTGTCGATAAGATTTAGATAATAGGTGTTTCCGTCTTTCGCGAGATAGGTCAAACGAACCGTTTGGGCCTTGATGGTGATGCCGCGCTCTTTTTCAAGGTCCATATTGTCCAGCATCCGGTCTTTGAACTCCCGGTCCGTGATCGACTTGGTCTCTTGGATGAGTCGGTCAGCGAGAGTTGATTTGCCATGATCGATGTGGGCGATAATCGAGAAATTTCGAATGAATTTGTTGTCCATAATACCTTTTAATTTTGCCTACATACCTTACATGAAATTGGCAAAAGACGCTACAGGGATTATGGGAAGAAAGGGCGCGTTAAGCGAACATTTCCTCGCTTAAGACCATCATATAGTAGTCCAAATCACTCTCTTTAGCTCGAATAGGGATAACATTGGCAAATCCATTGAAAACTTCCACTTCTTCGCCAATCTCTTCCATCTCTCCAGTCTCTTCGTTTTCGACCTCGACGCTCTTTTTATGCGTGATGACAATCTCAGCGTTCTCAATTTTTGAGCGCCTTTTCAGGGCCAAGTCATAGGCTCCCTTGATGGATTCAGGGATAATGGTGTCGGTCATATTCTTATTGAGGACCTCTTCAGACTCAACATCAAGTAGCCGGTACATGGAATTATTAAGATAAATAAGTTCGCCGTTTGCGTTTGCGATCAGGACATTTCTTTTGACCATGTTAGCGAGCATATCGAATTTTCTATGCTCAACAGAAATCCTGTCAGTCCGAAGCTCCTCGAAATACTTCATATTGGCGATCATCTTATTGAGCTCGGCCGCGAGCTCCCCGATCTCGTCGTCTTGATTGTAAAAAATTGAAACGTCAAAATTGCAGTCCTGCAGCTCCCGAACAGCGTCATTGATCTTCTTAAAAGGCAGAGCGATTTTGCCAGGAATCACAAGACTCATCAAAATCGTCGCGAGAAATGTGATAATGAGCACGATCAGCATATACCGCCGCGTTTCGCCAATGATCTCTTCAATCTGTTTGTCTCTTTGCTCGTTTTGATAATACTGGATGTCTTGGAATTCCGAGAAGGCCTCGAGAATTTTGTCCGCCAAATCGCTAATGGTAGAAAGCCCGGCGTTGTTGCGCTTGTCAAAGAGCGAGACCTTGGAGAGCAAGGTCTTTAAGGAGTCAACATATCCGATCATTTTTGAAATGGTCGTTTTGATTTCCACCTCGCTATAGAAGGTGTCAAGCCTCTGCAACTGGGAGTGAAAGCCGTCGATCAGAGCGTTTAGCTTTTCCAAATCATTTTGAGAGGCCTTATTGGTCAAAATCCTCTTTTGCATTTTAAGAATGGAGACCGCCGAAATACGAATTTCATCTGTTAAAAGATTAATCTGGTTCGTATTGGTGGTAATACTTTCAATTTGCTGGTTGAGAGAATTGAGATAAAAGAAAACAGTGAACCCAATGGTCATCACCATAATATTGGCGAGAATAAAACTCGCTGCAATTCTCTTTTTAAGCGAAATATTCATCGAAAGCTCCTAACTTTCCGCAAGGTCAGCAAAAAGTTTGTTAAAGTTCTTTTCGCTGCCCACTAAAACGACAATATCGTCCGACTCGATCACGTCCATCGGAAGCGGACTGTCATTGATCTCGACCCTAAAGGCCGATTTACCATCTTCTGTAATATAAGGCACCCTCTTTTGAAGGGCCACGATATTTAATGAGTAGTTCTGTCTGATTTGGCTCTCGACGAGAGTCTTGCCTTCAAACTTTTTGCCAAGCTTGATCTCCACAATAGAATAGCCAGCGGCGAAGTTATAGCGCTGAAGAACGTGGGGGGCCACAATCTTGGACGCGACAATCTCGCCCATTTCCTCCTCGACCTTGACGATCTCGGAAGCTCCAATCTCTTTTAGAACGTGCTCGTGCAGTTTGCTGGTCGCCCTTGCGATGATTTTGCCCACGCCAAGCTTCCTAAGCATCGCCACCGCGAGAATGCTCGTTTCAATATTGTCCCCAATAGCGACAATGGCGACGTCGACATCTGATATATTCTGGGAGCGTATCGCCCGTCTCATCGGTGACGTCCACCGCGATGGCGTGTGTGACCCTCTCCTTGATCTTGTCCACCAAATCAGAGTTTTGATCAATTGCGATCACCTCCGCCCCTTTTTCAAAGAGACGCGTGGCCGTTTTCGAGCCAAATGTTCCCAGACCAATTACTGTTACGATCATATATTATTTCCTTTCTAACCGATCATAATTCTGCCGGTCGGATATTTAACCTTTCCGATATCTTGCTTTTTTTGACCAATGGCCAAGGCCATTGTCAAAGGCCCAATTCTTCCTATAAACATCAGCACAATAATGACCGCCTTGCCCGCCACGGTCAAGTACGGGGTTATGCCAAGCGAAAGTCCCACGGTCGCAAAGGCGCTGACCGCTTCAAAGAAAATGGAGAGGAAGCTATGCTCAGTTTCAAGCCGCATTAAGAGCAAAATAAAAAAGCTGCATATCATCAGAGAAATCACAATAATTGAGATCGCCCGAACGACATAGAAATTAGGCAGGGTCCTGTCAAAGAATTCCACGCGGTCCTTTCCCCTCAGAGTGGCCCTGACGGACTGAAAGAGGATCGCAAATGTGGTCGTCTTGATCCCGCCGCCAGTGGAGCCCGGGTTGGCCCCAATGAACATCACAAGAACGAATAGGTAGAGCGTATGGGGATAGAGCGCGCTTAAACTGATTGTATTAAAGCCAGCAGTTCTCGTTGTCACTGATTGAAAGAAAGAGACTTGCAACTGAGTCAAAAAAGACATGTCCTTTAAAGAATGAAGATATTCAGAGAAGAAGAAATAGGCCATAACGCCAAAGAGGAGCGTGAACGTGGTCACAAAAACGACTTTTGAGTGCACTGTGAGATTGACCAGCTTTTTTCTGCCACGAATGACCAACTCAAGCTCTTTTAAGACAATAAAGCCAAGACCACCGAGAATAATGAGAGCTGAAATGGTATTGCTAATGACGGGATTGGTCGCAAAGCCCTCCATCGAGTCGTTAAAGAGAGCAAAGCCCGCGTTGCAAAAAGCTGAGATGGCGTGGAAAAAGCCGTAATATAGCGCCTGCCCAAACTCATAGCCCTCAAAAGTGAAAGCGGTCGAGAGAATGATGGCCCCGCAAAATTCGATGACAATTGTGTATTTTATAATATCGACAATCATGGCAATCAAATCGGACATAGAGGTGATGTCGAGAAGATCTTGCATCATAACTTGGTTTTTTACGGCCATGGACTTCCCAAGGAGAATCATCATAGACGAATGCAAGGTCATATACCCAAGGCCTCCAATCTGCAGCAATACTAAAACAATTATTTGGCCCACAAAGCTAAAGTTGTCAGCAAGCGAAATGGTCGATAGCCCCGTCACGCAGGTGGCGCTGGTGGCGATAAAAAAGGCGTCTATAAAGGCGATGTCCTTTCCGTCCGCGGCCGAAATGGGCAAGGCCAAAAGAAGTGTCCCGGCAAAGATAATCACCCCAAAGGACAAGAGGACAATTTGAGCTGGAGCGAGACGGATGCGCTCTAGGACATTCATCACATAATCTTTTTCCCTTTCCTCCTCCCCTTCAGGCTTTGTTTCATAGAGGGAGAGAGCTGAAGAGAAAAGATGAACGGCGGAAAGCCAAAAAGCGAACTGCACGTCACCATAAGTGATGAGCATGGGAAAAAAGATTATCAGCGAGAAATACATATTTTCGAAAGAACTCATCGCTGGTCTCGCTTCGTCTGAAAAAGCTATAGATAGAGATCAGAATAAAGACGGGCGCCATGCCCCCCATTACTTGCAGGACGCCCTCAATCGTCTGCTCCGAAAGCAGCGGCGTCGTCATGCGGTTACTTTTGTAAAACGCGTACAGGAATATAAAAGCTCCATTTACGAAGAGCTCTAATAAAAACGGGAGTTTTTGATACCTTTTATTCATAAGCTTGCTAATATAATAAGTGATTTTTATAAAATTAACGAGACAAGAAAAAATGGCAGACCAAACACATATTTCTTTTTTAATTGACCATATTGATCCACTAGGTCAGGGCGTATTTAAAAAGGACGATCAAATATTTTTTATTCCAAAGACCCTGCCTGGAGAAGAAGGCGAAGCTGAAATTCTGAAATCAAAAAAGAACCTCCACTTTTGCAAGACTCACAAAGCTCACTCGACCTTCAGAAATAAGGAAAAGTTCTCCCTGCCCTCACTTCGAAAACTGCCCTGGATGCGACTTTCTGCATACTGACTACTCAAACGAGATTGATATAAAGTCCTCGACCTTCAAGCGGATGATTAGCGCCCTTAACGCCACAGAGTTTAAGGTCATTCGAGCTCAAAACCGTTTGGGCTATCGCAATCGTGTTCAACTTCATTACTCAAAAAGACCTCAAAAACTCGGATACATAAAAGGAAAAGAAAACAAAATCCTCGAAGCTCCTGAGTGCAAAATTTTCCGGCCTGAAATACAGGAGTCTTTTTCGAGGACCTATAAAATGAGGTCAACTTTGTTGGCAAAGCAAAAAAGAGCTCGAGGGCACGTGGAGTTTTACCTGCAAGAGTCTGGTGAAGTGAGAACCACCTGGAATGAGCGCTACGCCAAAGGAGGCTTCAGCCAAGTCAATTCAGAGATGAACCAAAGGCTTCTTCAGCTTTTGCAGGAAGAGCTGTCCTCATTAGACTACAAGAGCTGTCTTGATCTCTTTGGAGGGGACGGAAACCTCACTTCGTGGACGCCTAAAGACATAAAGGTCGATCACATTGACATCTATCCCCAAGGGGACCATGGGAACTTTTATAGTCATAATTTATTTGATGAAGGTTCTTTAGAGGACTTCTCTAATAAATCAAGATGAATACTTTTTATGACCTATTCATTGTCGATCCCCCTCGAGCTGGCTTTAAAAACTTGGATAAATGGGCGAGCGCTTTAGACCTCGTTATTTGGCTTATATTTCTTGCCACCCGGCCACCATGATAAGAGACTTGCAGCTCTTTAGGAGGGCATCGAAATCATCAGCATGGCCATGCTCGATCTTTTCCCGTCCACAAGGCATTTTGAGTCCTTTTCCTTGGTCAAATTAAGATAATAATCTTTTACAAAACCAAACGATTTGGTCAAAATATACGCATGGGAGGGAACCTATGAAGAGTGTTCTATGGAATTTAGATTTCTGGCTTGTTGATCATGAGCGTTTTAGCGAGCTGCGCAAGTCAAAATAAGAAGGAGCTAAGTTCGGCGCAAAAGAAGGCGAAGCTTTATTTTAGCCAAGGCACTCGGAACTTAGTGGCCCAAGACTATACCAAAGCGCTAAGCAATCTCATGGAGGCCGTGGCCCTCGATCCTGACAACTCTGAAATTCATAATAACTTGGGCATGGCCTATTTTTTTAAAAACAGCCGTCAAAAAGCCGTCGCTCATATTAAGAGGTCAATCCAATTGGACCATAAAAATACGGACGCAAAGCTAAATTTGGCGACTATATATATGAACGAAGGGAACCTCTCCCAAGCTGAGATCACTTTATCATCAAATTCTTGAAGACCTCACCTATGCAGGTCAGCATCGAACCCATTATAACTTAGGCGTTATTGAGCTTGCTCGGAAAAATTCACAGGCCGCCATTGCTCAATTTAACAAGTCCTTGAAAGTGAATCCTAATTACTGCCCAGCTCATTTTAAAATGGCCGAAATCTCCTTTGAGAAAAGAAATTATATTGGCGCCTTAAAGCAATATAGGGACGCCAGCATGGGGACTTGTTATAACGACCCAAAGCCTCTTCATGGCCAAATCAAAAGCTTGATTCAGTTAAAACGCTACCCAGACGCTCTCGCCGCCCTTAAAGATATGCAAGAGCGCTTTGCCATGACAAAGTATGAAGGATACGCCCGCCGAGCTATAATGAAAGTTAAGGCCCTACAAGCTAAAGATGATAAAACTAATCAGTTTTATTCAAAAAACCTGAAAGGGGAAAGAAAAGCAGTAGACTTTTAATTTTCAAAAAATCACCTAAAATAGTGAAATATGGAAAAGCATAGCACTATAGGTCAAGTTTTAAGACAGGCTCGTCAGAATAAAAACGTCTCTTTAGATGACGTTGCTACGAAGACGAAGATTAATATCAACCTTCTGCGCTCCCTTGAAAAGGACGACCTGGAGGCCCTTCCCAATAAAACTTACGTTAAAGGTTTTGTGAAGAACTGCGCAAAAATCTTAAACGTGAACACTCAGGAGGCCTTGGACGCTCTGGCCAGGACCTACAAAAAGTTCGAGCCAGAAGAGCAAATGCTAGAGTCGCAAGAGGAAGTTTCTTCCCAGGCAAGACAGGCCCAAGCTCAACCGAGCGCCAAATCTAAAGATATTGAAGCGGCAGAAATGAAACATCATTTGCAGGGAATCCTAGGCCAGCTTTTCAATAAAAAAATACTCATCAGCGCCGCCGCCTTGGTGGTGATGGTTCTCGTGGTGAAGGGCATCGTAAACTTCTTCTCCAATATTGAATCTGAAAAAGAATCTCTGTCTCAAGTCCAAGCAGAGCCTATAAAGCCAAAAGAGTCCTCGCTATTTGAAATGGACACGGCCAAGAAGCTCGCTCAGGCGCGAGGAGTAGAAGACATGAGGCAGCGCCTGAAGACAGTCAGAAGGTAAAAAGCAAGGAGGAAGCCTGCCTGAAGAGAAAAAAGAGAAAAGCCTGACAAGAAGGGCCCAAGGTCAACGAGGAAACAAAAGAAGAAACAAAAGAGGAAACCAAAGAAGAAAAGCCAAAGCAGGAAAAAGCCGCGGCCATTCCCGCTGGAAAATTTCCTTATAAAGACTTCTATCCCGCCCCAAGAAATCTCTTTAGCCTGGACGCTGAAGCGCCGGAGCTCAAAAACGAACGAAATTGTGCCGGACAATATCACAGAGGCCATGAAAAGCGAAGGCCATAACCTTTTTATCAATGCGTTGGAGGGAGACACTTGGATTAGCTATCAAGTCGATGGCGGGGACATAAAGAGGTATGTGCTTAAAAAAGGAAGAACTCTTCTTCTTCAGGCAAAAGAGACCATTCTCATCTTTTTTGGAAACTTAAATATAGCAAAGATTTTCTATAACAATCAATTGGTGGACGCTAAAACAAGATCAGGCGTTAAAAGTCTTGATATTTCCCGAAGAGAAGTCCACAGAATTTGAGCTTCCCCTGTTCCCAAGCTATAAAGGCGTTCCCTACAAGCAGACTATTATAAAGAAAATATGGTCGAGAAGGACTAGCTAGCTTACCCAGTCCACTTTTCGATAAAAATACATTCCGCATCCGGCCAGTAAAATGGCCGGAACCAAGACGGCCGCGTAGGGAGGAATGTCCCCGCTTCTGGCAAGATTCACAAAAGAAAAATAGACCACGTAGTACCCAATTAAAAATAAAATGGCCTTGCCAGACGAGCTTTTGCCTTTTCCTCTCGTTCCCGTGATGCCAAGACCAAAGCCCAGGAAAGTCAAAAGAAAGCACAGAATGGGGTTATTCACCCTATTCCAATATTCATACTTGGCATTATTGAAGTCTCTTTCATCAAAGTTTTTCTTTTTCGCCTCTTCAAGGCCAGCTTCGATAAACTCAGTGAGCTCCTTTCGGCTCATCATTATCTCTTTGGTGCTAGGCCTATAACTAAATCTTTTTTCGCTGATGGGAAGCACATACTCCTCAAAGAGAATCTTTCTCCAAGTCCGACTCTCCGGACTTAAAGCTTGTGATATTTCCATCTTTTAAAAATAATTTAAACGTCTCAATTCCCGTGTTCTCATTTTTATCGTGAAGGATGCGGCCGGCATTTGCCCAGATCACCTTGTCCAAGAGCTGTTTGTCGTTATAGATATGCAAAAAGATGTCGGCGAATTCAAGCGTGTCTGGGTCCATCGTTTGAGGAAAAATAGTGATATTGGGAATGGCGGTAAAAAACTGCCCTCCCTTAATGCCTTGGATAAGGCTTGCGGAGCTCAAAATTTTGATTTTCTTCCTGACCCTTGTGTGGGCGGCGGGAACTAATTCCTGCCCAAGAAAATGCACGTTCACGGCGATAAAAAGGCCCACCACCAAAAAGGGCGCAAGGATCTTTCTCTTTCGGCAGCCCCGCCGCGCGCAGAGCGACATACTCTGAGTCGCCGGACATCCTTCCAAGCGAAAAAATCACAGAAAAGAAGACGGACAAGGGTATCGCCATCGGCACGAGGGTTATCGCCACGTCCCCCATAAGTCCCATAACAAAACCGAAGCTAACTTCGTCAGACGACATCAGTTGAAGAATGCGAAACATTTCAAATGTCATTAAAAACGCCACAAAAAATACCGAGCTCACTAAAAAAGGCACGATGACGTTTGAGGCGAGAAAAAGCTGATATATTTTGGGGACGAATCTCATATGCGGAACAGGTTACTTTATTCCCCCTACTTAGACAATAATCTAGGCTTCTGATAATCTAATATGGTCATTTATTATTATTTTCAGTTATCACATTAAAAAGGAGCTCTATGAAAATCGAACTTGATTTCACTAGCGATCATTATGACAAGTCAGAATTAAAGGTGGTCGCCTGTTATGAAAAAGACGGCAAGGACGGAAAGTCTTGGCAGGGATCGTGGAGCGACAAAGAGCTTCAAAATCACTTTAAAGAACTCAAAATCGCAAATAGCTTCACTGGAGCTCGCGGAGATATCGTCACATTCACGGCGCCTGAAGGCGAAACAATGATGGTCGTCGGACTTGGCGAAAAGAAATCGGCCAAGGCGGAACAGCTCAGAAGAGCGATCGCCACTCGCCACGAAGTCCTTTATCAGGCAAAAAATACGCAAGTGTCGGCATTGACGCCCTTTCATTTAACTGCGTAAACGACAAGGCCCAGGCGGCCGCCCTTATTGTGGAGTCTCTTGAGCTCACAAGCTATAAATTCGACAAGTACTTTTCTAGAAAAAGCGAGAACTCTTTTAAGAAAGTGTGCGTGTTTCTTAATGATAAAAAAGCGAAAAGAGCGGTCGAGAAGGCGGTGGAAGAAACTCAAAACGTCACCGGAAGTGTTAACTTTCGCCAGAGACCTTGTGAACGAAGCTCCAAATGTCCTTCATTCGGAGGGCTACGCAAAAGAAATTGAAAAAGACGTAAAAAAGAATCTAAAGGGCGTTGAAATCAAGATCCTGGGAAAGGCCGAACTAAAGAAGGAAAATTGCAATCTCTTTCTTTCAGTAAATGCAGGCTCTGCTTATGGGCCGAGACTTGTTCACCTCACCTACACGCCTAAAAAAACCACCAAGAACACTAAGCATATCGCTCTCGTCGGAAAAGGCCTTACCTTTGACACCGGCGGATACTCCCTTAAACCAGGCGGGTCCATGATGGGGATGAAATTTGACATGGGCGGCTCGGCCACTGTCTATGGCGCTTTCAGGGCGGCCGTTCTAAACAACTCTCCCTATAAAATCACGTGCATTCTAGGCATGACTGACAACGCTGTAAGCTACACCGCCACTATGCCAGACTCGATCATCAAAAGCCGCAGCGGCAAAACTGTGGAGATCCTTAACACCGACGCGGAAGGCAGACTGGTTCTCGCTGACTGCATTGATTACGCCTGCGACCTTGAGCCAGACTTTCTTATCAACGCCGCCACCCTAACTGGCGCCTGCCTAATCGCTCTCGGCACTCAGGTCTGCGCGGTCCTTGGAAACGATGACAAGTGGATCAATAAAGTGAAGAAAAGCGCTGACCAATCTGATGAATACATGTGGCAGCTGCCAATTATTGACGAATGGAGAGAGGAGCTTAAGTCTCCTATCGCCGACTTAAAAAATATCGGGTCGAGTGGAAAGGCCGGCACGGCGATCGCCGCCGCCTTCCTTCAAAACTTTGTCAAAAATGACATCAAATGGGCCCACCTCGATATTGCGGGTGTCGCAAATGGAGCGTCTCACCTTCCCTATTGCCCTTCAAAAGGCGCTAGTGGGCTTATCGTAAGATCGCTTCACCACTTATTGGTCCATGGCAAATAAACGTTTTAATATCGTACTCTTTGCGCCCGAGATTCCCGGCAATACAGGGAGTGTCGGGCGCACTTGCGTCGCCCTTGGACCTGAACCTTATCCTTATTAGGCCCTATGGTTTTGACATCTCAGAGAAGGCCGTGAGACGCGCTGGGCCTTGATTATTGGAAGCATGTTCAATTAAAAGAATATGACTCCTTTAATGACTTTCTAGAGGGCGAAAAGCCAGAAAAAAATCAACTTATTTTCTTTGAAAACAACGGAAAAAGCTCTTATTTTGAAGCGAACTATCAAAAGGACTCTTATCTAATTTTCGGAGGAGAAACCAAGGGCCTTCCCAAAGAAATTTACGATAATTACTTCGATCAGATGGTCTATCTGCCTATGAGAAGTGAGCATATACGCTCACTAAACCTCTCCAATACCGTCACGGCCGCGGCCTATGAGTGCTTAAGGCAAATAGGCCTATAGAAAAGGGTCGCCCTCTAAATAATCTTCGTAGCTTTCTGGCTCAATTTCCTTGGGCTCCTCAAAATAGCTTTTTTCCCAGTAAAACTTTTTGCTCGCCTGCCTAAGCCTCTCTTCCTCATCGAAGACATCAGCTTGGCGCATTTTAACGAGAATTGAATTCACTTGTTCATTAGCAAACTCGGTGAGCTCTTTTTTGTCAAAAGAGACTGAATAGCGAACAGGACTTGGAAGCAGCATCGCGAGAAACGCCCCCTCCCTAGCATTTAAGTCTTTAGGAGCTTTATTAAAATAATAATGAGAGGCCTCGCCGATGCCATAAATATTTTCTCCAAGCTCCGCAATATTTAAATAAAGCTCCAATATGCGATCTTTTGTCGTGATTTTTTCAAGATACAGCGTCAGAATCGCTTCTTGAATCTTTCGCCAGATTGTCCTTTCATCAGTTAAGAGAGCGTTCTTCACCACTTGTTGTGAAATAGTGGAAGCTCCTCGAGTAAACTCCCCGGCCATCATGCTCTCTTGCAGCGCTATTTTAAGTTGTCTGAGGTCGACCCCATCGTGCTCATAAAACGCCCAGTCTTCGCTCACAATAATCGCCCAGCGAGCGTATTCGGAAACCTCTTCAAGCTCGACCCAGTCTTTGGGCCTGACTCTGCTTATAACATAAGCTTTTTTGTCGTCATCATAGCTCACATAGTCCGTTTTAAGCCTCCCCACGTGGCTTCCCTTGATGAAGATACCCAGAGAGACTAGCGCCGTGAGAACAATAGTGAGAATGGAAATAAGGCCGATCTTTAAAAACTTAAGCATAGAAAGAATTTATACAAAAAAAAAGGCCGGGTGAAAACACCCGGCCCTTCCTAACAAGCTTCCTTGTTTGTTATATCTAACTTCCTATTAGAATCTGTATAGCATAGACACTCTTGAAAGAAGGGCGTCTGTTCTAAGTGTAGCGTTGCCGCCCGCAGTAGAAGTGTTGTTAACAGAATCAGTAGCCAGAATGCAGTTCCGATAAGACCGTCAACTCGGAAGTCACCAAATACAAGAGAAGCGCCAGCGTTTACGAAAGCTTTCAGTCATAGTTTTTTCATCACCATCGTCCTCTTCTCTATGTGCCAATGATGTTTTGACCTACTGAACCTCTAAGAGTCAACCACTCTTTAACGTCAACTTCAGCAGCAAGTGTGACAGGAAGGTAGTTTTCTTTAACTTCACCAGCATTATCAGCTAGAACGAAGAAGCAGTGAAGTCATTTTCAGTTTTGTCCATTTTGTACCAAGCCGAAAGCCAAACATTAGATCTGTCATTTAGCTTATATTGCTTAGCGGCTCCAATCCAAGCTCTTGAAGCGCTTAATCTCGTCGCTATTAGCGTCTTCACCAGAGAAACGCTCTGTACTGAACCATATAGTACATATCGTTCATTTCGTAAGTACCACCTAGTTGGTACCCGCTATTTGCCGTCAAACTCAGCAGTACCAGTTTGATGCTTTATTAGTGATGTTAATTTGAGCGAAAGCCGAGATATTTCCTGAAACGCCACCAAGTCTAAGTCTTGTAGCAGATTGCTCTTTGTCGGCAGTTTCATCTTTAGTGTCAGTATAAGTCACATTGGCGCCCCATTGAATGCCAGCGTCGCCACCAACAAATAGATCAATATTATTCTCTTCAGCAAGCGCCATGTTACGCCTGCAGCATGCTCTTAGTTGATTGCTAGTGTCAGACTCAGATCCAAGGTGAAGACCGTATACCATATTACCAGAAGCTTTAAGGAAACCACCTTCAGACTTTGGGGTTTGCAGCAGTGTCCTGGTCTGGAGTCAGTATTGTTAGGTTATTGCCCCACTCGTAAGTCACGATGTCTTTGTGAAAGTTTACTGTGGCAGCGTTCAAGAAGATGTTTCTGTTGTCTTCGATGAACTGAGATCCGTAATGATCCTCGCCAAGCGCTTCAAGTCTGGCCTTCGTAGCGAGAGCCGGTGTAGATAGAACTGCCAATCCCATGGCAATAGCAATTTGCTTCTTCATAAAGTCTCCTTGTTAACTCCCAGCTGATACTAAACCAACTAAAATGGGAAAAAATTGCCTAACAAGAAAAGTTTCAGCGCATCAAGTTTATTTGTCAAACAAGAAAATGCGCCCGGTCACCTCAGATCTCCCTTGTGATGGGCGAAGCGATTTGCGTCATAAGATTTTGTGAAAAAGTGATAATGCGCGAAAGGCCGATCAGGCCTGGCGCTTGCATATTGCCTTCATAAATTAAAAGGTGAAGCGCATTGCGCAAGGCAGTTTTTTGACACCATTTTTTTTTATAATATTTTTTAAAAGTTTCTTCGTAGGAAATTACATTAAGAAAGGTGAAGATTAAAAACCGAGTTAAATGGCAATTTTATGTTTGCAAATGAATTTTTATCGCTAAACTTAATATTATAGATAATTAATTAAATGCGTTTTTATTAACGTTATTATTAACAAACAACAACCTAACAAAAGGATGTGAAAATGAAAAAACTTGTATTGGTTGCACTTGTAGCTGCTACTTCTGCTTTCGCTTGGACTGACGGAAAGAGCATGGTTGAACTTAATGGATGTCTAGATGGCGGTCGTTGTGACTCTCTTGATCTTTACATCAACAACAATGACGCTGACGATGAAGTAGAAGAAACTTCTTTCGCTCTAAACTACAACTGGCTATTCACTAACAACTTTGGCGCTGGTCTTACTTACGCTAACAAAGACAAAACGACTGACGGCGACGTTAAGGCTACTGGCGACAAGTACAACACTGTTGGTGTTAACCTTTTCTGGAACTTTGACGGCGGTTGGGAATCTTCTTACGTAGCTGTAAGATACGATAACCAAAACTTCGACGAAACTGACGGTACTGGACATAACTGAATTACACTCTTTCTACTACTGCTATTGAGTATGGTAAAAGAATGAATATGGGCAAAGTATTTGGTCTTGCTCTTCAGTACGCTCCATCTGTTTCTTACAGCATGATCACTGACGACAGCGACAGCAACGATGACGATCTTAAAACAAACACTCTTCGTTTGAACGTTGCTAACTTCACAGTGACTTTCTAATTTAATTTTAAATTAAATCAGAATATGGGGACCCGCAAGGGTCCCTTTTTTGTGCTAAAAGCTAGCCTCTCGGGCAAAAGCCGCTAAATCCTTCCTGGAATACATTTTATTTATTAGGCAGTGGAAATCTTCCGTGACCCTCCAATGAAGGATCGCCTTGAAACAAAGGCATTGTTATGGAAGACATGATTAGGGTTCGCTTAAATGCTCGCTATATTAACGACTTAGGTCAGCTGATGAAAGCTAAGAATCCCTCTGGCGTCATAGAGAACTTCTTTAGAGTGCTCGCTTTTCACAGGAGCCCCATTGCCCACAAATTTCAAGAACTCGCTTTCCTTATTGTCTTTAAAAAAGTCTTCATCATGCAGGTTCTTAATAAGAAGGCTCTCATCGTAGTGATAGTGCTCGGTGTATTTGATCTTATCAAACTCGGGGAAGACACGGCCTATGACTCTTTTCATAAGACGGATTTTTTTCGCAAGCTCCTCTTCGTTCACCTCATCCAGGTCGATGAACATCATCGAGCGAAAGACCTGCTTCTTCTTTTCAGGATCAAAAGCGTCAAAATCGAAAATAAAATAGCCCCACTCATGCGTGGCGCTTTGAGGAAGCAGCACAGTGCCGGCCTCATCATGGATTTGGCCCTCGCACTCAAAATGGACCGTAAGCCCCACTCTCTCTTCAGTTCCCGCGCAGTAGCCGGTGACGGCGTCGCTCACCTGGTCTTTATTAATAAGGGCCTTGTAGAAGGCCTTGGGGCCTTCGCACCAATAGAGCTTGTCGCATTCAAATTTCTCATGCTCGCCTGTAGTGAGAGCGAAATGAGTGGTCTCCACCAAGTCTTTTGGCTCGGTCTTTTCAACAGCGCTTATGATTTTATTGATTTGGCCTTTTCTTAAGATCTCATCGAGCTCGTTCCACTCTTCAGTGTCGAAGAGATTTTCTGGGCTCATAAGAAAGTAAGGATCTTTAAAATATTCCTCGTCCTCCATGAACTCATGCGGTTTGGCCCTGCCGTCAATTTCATGAAACTTCGCGTCCTTATAGAAGAGGACCTTTTGGGGGCCTGGAATAATCTCAAGCCTTGGGTTCGCGTCTCTCAAAACCGACGCGACCGCCTCGCTTCGAACAAAATGCAGGGAGCATTTCCAGTGATTAATGACGTCTTGTTTGTCGAGAGGATTTTGGCAAATAAGCTTTACCTTGTCTTCGCCATGCTCTTTTAGAAGCTTTAAATAGGTGAGGACAGCATAAACGCTGTCCCCGCAAACAATATGGGGAATGTACTGACGTTTTTCTTCTTTACGAGATTCTTCTTTGAGCTTTTTAAAAGCTCTGAGTCCGAAACCTGACATGTGTGTGACCTTTTATTTAATGGCCAGCTTGTCTCCCGGAAGAATCATTCTCTTTTTCACAAGCCCATAATTCGAGCGAATTATGGTGTTGATATTCACACCGGTCTTTCTGGCTATGCTCCAAAGACTATCACCTTTTTTAACGATGTAAAACTCTTTTGGATTCGAGATTTTCTCTCCACTGCGTCTACCACGCTTTATCCAGCGATTATAACGACGTCTACGAATGACACTTTTGCGGGGCTTTTCATATAGGTCCGCATAGAGCCCGTGCTTTCTAGGGCGATGGTCCTCTCTAAAAGGAAGATAGACCGCGGTCTTTGGAAAAAGCCTCTTAGTGGCGGGCATTTCATTGATTTGCGCCAAGACTTTGGAAGGCACCTTAAACTTTCGGCCGACATGCTTAAGGGACGCGTAGCCTCGTAACTGATAGATTTTATAGTCTGTCGCCTTGGCGATGGTCTTGTCTTCCAATGCCTCCCAGGCCTCTTTTTTCCCGACCGGCACTCTTAGTTTATAAGACTCCATTTTTGGGGGCGTCTGCCATCTAAGAATCTCTGGATTGTACTTTTTCATCTCTTCAAAATCGCTTCCGACGATATCGGCGACTTTGTAAAGGTCCGTGTTTCCTGGCACCTCTATTTCTTGGAAGTCGAGCGGCCTTTTGAACTCAATGGGGCCGAAGCCAAACGCTTTGAGGTTTTTTCCCATGATGGCGAGGGCCATGATTTTAGGAACGTAATTTTTTGTCTCTCTTTTGAGGTAGCGCCCTCTTCTAATTTTCCAGAAGTTTTTTGTGCGGTAGCGGCGAATCGCCCTGCCAATTTTTCCCTCGCCGGCATTATAGCCCGCCATGGCAAGCTCCCAGCTGCCAAACAGGTCATAAAGATCAGAGAGATACTTCCCAGCGGCGACGGTGGCCTTCATCGGGTCCCTTCTTTCATCGAGAAAGAAGCCCACTTCAAGTCCATAGCGGCGACCGGTGTATGGCATGAACTGCCAAGGGCCAACGGCCTTCGCCCACGATCTCGCGTGGTTCGCGAATCCGCTTTCGGCCATGGAAAGATAAATAAGGTCGCGCGGAAGCCCTTTTTCATTTAGAATTTTTGAAAGCACAGGAGCGTAGCGCCCGGCCCTTTGAGCGTAACGGGTGAAAAGCTCTTTGCCTCTTCCTGTAAAATAGTTGATCCATTTTTTAACAGCGGCGTTATAAACGACGGGTATATCAAAGTAGTAGTTCTGAAGATTTAAGTGCTCCGCACCGTGAAGATAATAAGTCTTTTTATTGGAAATTCTGAGTGCCTCGTCTCCGACAGAGCCCACGATGCAGCCCTCGCAGAACTCCAGACCCTTTTCCACAAGATGAGTCTGAATTCTTCTTTCCTTATTAAGGGCCTCTTCAGCTTCTTCGACCTGAGCGACCTCTCTGGTGGCGCAAGAGGACGCCATAAGGAAGATTGAACCGAGAATGAAGAAGGGACTGATTGGTCTTGGAAGCATCCGAAAACTCTCCTAGTGTAATGCGAAAATTTAGGTAATTCTTAAGTAAAAGCCTACACCTAATTACAGGAGCGCGCAACTCAGACTTACCTGTCCTAAACGGCCCCTAGAGGGCGAAAAGAGCAATCCTTTCCACCGTCAGCGAGCCTGCCAGGAACGTGAGATAATTCTAACAAGAAGCGGAGGTTTTCCTTAGCCATGAACCATTTTTCCTGCGCATTTCGCACTGTCTTTATAAGCTTTTTCTTAATGCTGACGTCCCTGACGTTATGCGCTCCCGCGTGGGCAAAAGTGGACCCGCCTAATTACGACTTTAGCCTTGATCGTTTTGAGAAGTTCATGCCCGGCATGTCCTTAAAGAAAGCGCTAGAAAAGAGCGAGGACGTGGAGCTGATTCGTAAAGAAAAAGGCTTTGAAACGCGCAAGATCTATATTGAGCATATGCGCTATAAATTCCCCTTATTGTTACAGAGTAAAGATGGGGTCATCACAGATTTCTACGCCAGACTCCCCGCTTATTTCTTGCATAATATTTTTCACCAAAGCCTCATCAATCGCTTGGGCGATCAAGAGCTTTATAAGAAATTAGAGGAGCAGGCCGTGTATGCTTGGAAAAATAAAAAAGGAAATAATCACGTCTATTCTGGGGCCTGTTCAATAACTTGTTTCCCTGTCTATTACACGGTCTTTAAAGTTGAAAACGCGCCCAAAGGTTTCGTTCCGCTTGTGAAGATAATGGCCGCTCAAGAGCTTAGCTTTCTGAGTCCCTAGGCCCCAAGGTCCTTTCTCGGGCGGAAATTTTCCGTGGGATAAATCACGCCCCTTGCAAAAGAGGTGAGCTCATAAAGGCCATGGCGCATGGCCGGGGTGATGCCCATTTGAGAAAAATAGCATGTGTTGGCGCCCATATAGCTTAGAAGCGACTCTCTCGACATGCCTCTTGTCTCATTATGAAGCGTCTCATCTAAGCGCATGACATTCAGGTCCGCCCCAATCGACTTCACGCCGCTTTGGGTGATCAAGCGCATCTTTTTAACGTCGACGAATACGACCTCAAACTGGGCCTCAACAGGCCTCATGATGACAAAGCCTTCGTCTACTGGCACGGCCCAAAAACCGACTACACCTTGGCCGCCAAGGGCCCATGACACATAGCGAACAAGCATGGTCTTAATTTCTGTTTCGTGGTGCTCTGGCCTCACAAGCCCCATCTCCCAGGACGCGCTGGCCTCAGAAAAGACCATAATGCCGACATTCTGGTAGCGATAGACTTGATATGTTCCTTGATTGCTCAAAGACTCGGGGCCATAAGCGGCAAGAGGTCCAGCAAAAGACTGGATTTGTTTTGCGACGCGTACACCGGCCTCGTTAATTTTCAGAACTTTGGTCTCATGCTTATGAAAGGCGGTCTTTTTAAGCTCCTCCTCCTCGACCTCGCTAAAGCCCAAGCTTATAAGCGAGGGGGTAAGGGCGCTTTCGAGCTTATCTCCCTCAAGGCGAAGATAGACTTGGTAATCGAGCTCTTTTTGAAATTGAAAATAGGTGACTTTTTGTTTTTCCATAAACGCTTTTTCTTCCTTTCCTATATGCTTTTTCGTCATATTTAGGGACGGACTTTAGAGCACTTACGATTAACTGAGCTAAGCTATTGATTTTACGTTGCAGGGTTTTATCTTTCCCACCATTCTTTTTATTGACAAATACGCTCTTAAGCAATAAAAGTGTAGGTTCAAATTACGCCATAAGTTAGGGAAAAAGTAGGTCCGACCTCCCCTAGCCATGCATCTAAGGAGCAAAAAAATGTACGGTATCGTTGAAATTAAAGGTCATCAATACAGAGTTAAGGCCGGAGACATCATCGACGTTCAAAAAATGGACGCTGAAGTTGGATCCTCTGTGGAACTAGATCAAGTTCTTTTCATTGGCGGCGACTCGCCAAAAGTTGGAACCCCGCTAGTCAGTGGGGCCAAAGTTGTCGCAGAGGTCGTTAAGCAAGGAAGATCAAGAAAAGTGATCGTTCTTAAAAGAAAGCCTGGCAAGTACCAAACTAAAAATGGTCACAGACAGCATTATACTGCTTTGAAAATCAAAGAAGTAAACGCTTAATTATAAAGACAAGAATCTAAAGAATAAGTTTTAGGAGAAATATATGGCTCACAAGAAATCAGGTGGTAGTACTAATAACGGCCGTGACTCTAACCCAAAAATGAGAGGGGTTAAGAAGTACGGTGGAGAAGTTGTAATCGTTGGTAACATTATTGTTCGTCAAAAAGGAACTAAGTTCTTCGCTGGCGAAGGCGTAAAAATGGGAAGAGACTTCACTCTTTACGCGATGACAGAAGGAAAAGTTCAGTTCAATCACTTCACTAAGAAGAAGAAAACTGTTTCTGTAGTTTCTGCATAATCAAATCTTAAACATTTGATAAATACCAAGGGAGTCTTTAGGACTCCCTTTTTTTTAAACACTGTAGAAGAAAATGAAGTTTATAGATGAAGTAAATATTGAAGTGCGCTCAGGCAAAGGCGGAAATGGCGTCGCTAGCTTTCGGAGGGAAAAATTCGTTCCTTTTGGCGGTCCTGACGGCGGCAATGGCGGGCGCGGCGGAAATGTTTATGTTGAAGGCGACGAGAATATCAACACTCTTGTGCACTATCGCGGCCGGAAACACTACGAGGCCCAAGACGGCGGAAACGGCCGGGCTCCCAAATGGACGGAGCGACCGGAGAGGACCTTGTCTTAAAGGTCCCGGTAGGAACGCTTATTTTCGACCAAAATGAGGAGCGCCTTCTCTTTGACATCGTGGAACACGGACAAAAAGAAGTCCTCGCTCATGGCGGCCGCGGAGGGCTTGGAAACGCCTTCTTTAAGTCCTCCACCAACCAAGCCCCAAGACACGCTCAAGAGGGCGAAGAAGGCGAAGCTTTCAGCCTCAAATTAGAGCTCAAACTCATAGCGGACATCGCTCTTATAGGCCTTCCCAATGCGGGCAAGTCCACTCTATATTTCAAGCATATCGGCCGCCAAACCAAAAATCGCGGACTATCCCTTCACCACTCTGACGCCAAATCTTGGGGTCGTTAAGGTGGACGAGGACAGCTTGGTGGTGGCCGATATTCCGGGGCTGATCGAGAAAGCGAGCGAAGGAAAAGGCCTTGGCATTCAATTTCTTGAAGCATATTGAAAGGACCAGCGCTCTTGTGCACTTAGTGGACTGCTCCATGCTGCTTGAGCCCTTTGAGGCCATAGACGATTACTCCACGGTCAAAAACGAGCTTTTAAGCTTCAAGCCAGACCTCGCCAACAAACCGGAAATTGTCTGCCTCACCAAGATCGACGCAATGACCGAAGAAGAGATTTCAAGATTTCAAAAAGAAATGGAAGAAGACTTTGGACAAAAAAGTCTTGCCTATTTCATCTGTCTCAGGCCTAAACCTTGATCTTTTAAAAAGACTCATGCTAAAGACAAAGAAAAAATAAAACGCCACATAACGCAGGTCGTATCACTGCGCCTGGCCAGGAGAACCGATGGCAAACGAATTTGTCAAAAAAGAAGTAAGTAAAATTTTTGCCAAAGAAGGGCGAAGACGCCAAAAAAGTGGCGCTTGGCCGCGGCCTGGATAATAGCCAATTACAAAGGCATCAATATCAAAATTTTTGACGCAAAAGAGACCTCATCTCTTTGCGACTACAATATCCTCGCCACCGCCCAGAACGTCACCCAGGCCAAGACGATGATTGATGAGATTCAGCGCAATCTCAAGGAAAATGGCATCAGAGATCATCTCCGTCGAAGGCCTCACCGACGGAGCGTGGATGCTTCTCGACGCGGGCGATGTCATCGTCCACATCTTCCAAGAGCTCCCGCGCGATATTTTTGATCTCGACAGCTTATGGTCCGGACTATCCTCAAGTTGAAATCCCTCAAGAGTACTATTTCGAGCATCAGGAAATGGGCGACCAAGAACCAGAAAAGAAGTCCGATCCCACTGACAATTATTTCTAAATGAAGAAAGTCCATCTCGTCGTCGTCGGAAAACTCAAAGACCGTAATCTCGAGGAGATGGAAAAAAACTTCGCTCAAAGAATCACTGCCCTAGAATTCAAAGTCCATGAGTTAAAGTCTAACGCGGAAGACCGAAAGTCTGAGGGAAAGGCGCATCATTAAGAAAATCCAAGAGCTTAAAAAGTCCGGCTCCGCCTTTGTGGCCGCTCTTAGCGAATTTGGCAAAGAGCGCACTAGCGAGGCCTACTCCGAATGGCTTTTTCAATGCCTTGAGGCCCGCAACCAAATGATATTTCTTATCGGCGGCGCCGAGGGAATTGACGACGCGGTATACAATGAGTGTGACGCCAAAATCTCTTTATCAAAACTTACATTTCCCCATAAACTCGCAAGACTCCTATTCATTGAACAGCTATATCGCGCTATAAGTATTAAAGAGAATCATCCATATCATAATGCTTAAGGCCTTTAAGGAGCGATATGCAAATCACAGGAATGACCGATCGGGTTTTATTAGTAATCGCCGACGGACTTGGAATCAATGACGAGTCTCCAAAAAACGCTGTAAAAGCCGCCAACACCCCTAACCTTGATAAAATTCTAAGCGACTATCCTCATACTCTTATTCAGCCAGGCGGCGAAGCCGTGGGCCTTCCCAAGGGCGTCGCCGGCAACTCGGAAGTGGGGCATATGAATATTGGCGCCGGACGCCCTGTAAGACAAGACCTTGTGAGAATCAATGAGGCGATTAAAAATGACACTTTTAAAGACCTGGACCTTTTTAGGAAGATGATTGAAAAGGCGAAGAACGGCTCGAAAAGAATCCATCTGATGGGGCTTCTTTCCGATGGCGGAGTTCACTCTCATATCGATCACTTAAAAGCGATCATCGGCTACCTCAAAGAGGAGCCTGAACTACAAATCTATCTTCACGCTTTTTCAGACGGAAGAGACACCTCTAAAACGGCGGGTGTCTCCTATGTTGAGGACGTTCAGTCCGTTTCTGGATTTACTTTCGCCTCCATGGGCGGACGAGCGATTGGAATGGACCGTGACCGCCGATGGGAAAAAATTAAAAAGGCCTATGACGCCATGATTGGAGCGGGCGAAACAAGCGCTCTTTCTCCAAAAGAGTATCTTCAAAAAAACTATGAAAAAGGCGTCTATGACGAGCATGTTGAGCATGTTCTCTTTGACAAGGAAGGAGCGATTAAAAAGGACGACTGCGTTTTCTTTTTTAATTTCAGGCCTGACCGAGCGAAGCAAATAAGCCTCGCGTTCACCGATCCAAACTTCAAAGAGTTCGACAATAAGGTAAGACCTGACTTCTTTATGAATATGTCTCCTTGCATTGATGAGGAGATGCCAGATGTCCCCGTGCTTTTTAATCGAGAGAACATCAAATGCACGCTTAGCGAGTACCTCTCTAAAGAGCGGCAAAAAACAATTAAAAATCGCCGAAACGGAAAAGTACGCTCACGTGACCTACTTCTTTAACGGCGGCGAGGAAAGGCCATTTGAGGGCGAAGACCGAGTTCTTGTGAGCTCCCCTAGAGACGTCGCGACTTATGACCTAAAGCCTGAAATGAGCGCGTATGAGGTTTGTGAAAAGCTTGTCGAAAAGCTCAAAGACGACTCCTACACTTTTTACGCCGTGAACTTCGCAAACCCCGACATGGTGGGACATACAGGAAACTTTGAAGCGGCCATCAAGCGCGGTCGAAGTCGTCGATGAGTGCCTCGGAAAACTGATGGAAGTCTGCGCGAAAGAAGGCATCGCCATGCTCCTTACGGCGGACCACGGAAACGCGGACGAAATGACTTATAATGATCAAAGCCCGAACACCTCCCACTCGAAATCTCTTGTGCCCTTTGCTTTAATTAGCCCAAAAATTAAAGGGCAAAAGATAGAAGTGGCACGAGGGCGAGAGCGCTTTAAAAGACATCGCGCCAACAATATTAAACCTCTTAGGAATGGACGCCCCAAAGGAATTTAGCGGCCATTCAATTTTTAAATAGTTTGGAGAGAGAGAATGATTAAGACCATTGCTGTCATGACAAGCGGGGGCGATAGCCCGGGAATGAATTGCGCCATTCGCTCAGTCGTAAGATCGGCCATAGGAGAAAGAATCAAAGTCTACGGCGTTCATCGCGGATACCAAGGCCTTTTAATAACGACATGTTCGAAATGAACGCCTCCTCTGTCGGCAATATCATTCACCACGGGGGGACGAGTACTTTACACCTCTCGCTGTCCAGAATTTAAGGAAAAAGAAACACGGGCGAAAGCGGCGCAAATTCTAGAAGACAGAGGCATTGACGCCCTGGTGGTCATAGGCGGAGACGGTTCGTTTAAAGGCGCCAAGGCGTTGCACGACGAGTTTGGTGTGTCCGTCATTGGCATCCCAGGAACGATCGATAATGACATCTCAGGCACCGACTACACTATTGGTTTTGACACCGCCGTCCAGACCGCCATGGAGGCCGTGGACAAAATCAGAGACACCGCCCAATCAAGTGATCGAACTTTTCTTATCGAAGTCATGGGCGCTCGCTCCTCTTCTATCGCCCTTAAAGTCGGCATCTGTTCGGGAGCGGAAAATATTCTGCTCAATAGCGAAGAGACGATTGACTATAAAAAGCTTTCAAGCGATGTGCAGAAGAGGCATAAGAAGAGGCAAAAACTCTTCAATCATCATCGTCGCCGAAGGGGAAGAGCCAGGCAGAAGCTATGGCATAGCCAATGAGCTTTCGGAGAAAGCACGATATCTCAAGCAAGGTCTGCGTCCTAGGTCATATACAAAGAGGCGGAAGTCCCACGCCGAATGACCGCTTCTACGCCTCTGTCATGGGCAAAGAGGCGATCAGCGCCCTTGTGGACGAAAAGCATTGCCACGCGGTGGTGGTGAAGGACAATAAGGTCCAAATCGTGAATCTGGACAATTGCATGCAGAAAAGCGATCACGCTATGATCGACTTTATAGGCGTGTCGGAGACCCTCTCCATATAAGTTTTAAATTGAAGATTTGGTATATGGCCTAAAAATAATTTAGAGTCCATATGCCATAGTTTCTTCGCAAGGCATGGTCTGAATGATCTTAAACTCCTCCTCTGACTCCGGCATCTTTTCAAACAAATCAGAAGGAGGAGATAAATGGACGATCTCCCCTCCAACCTTTACTTCGCCAGAGCAAACGCAGTCCTCAAGACTCGCCACTTTAATGGCTCCAATAAGATGCCAAAAAGCGAGCAGACACGGCAGCTCAAGCCAGCGCATTTGGGCAGCGCTGGCGTTTGACTCCAGCTCATTTGCGTCCAGTGAAATCACAATTCTTCGAATTGGCACTTTTATTTTTCTTATCCGATTTAAATAAATAATTTTTTCTTTTAAGTTTTTGCCATATTTTCCAAGTCCGTTTATCTCAAGGCCCAGGACGCCCTTGCTCGAGTAGCCAAAAATGGTGATAAAACGGGTGCCGACGGGAGTCGGATAAAATGATAGTATTTGAGTTTCCATTGCATCTCCTTAAAAAGAGATGAGCAAATTTGAATGGAAGCGAGAGCGCGCAATTCTCCAATATAAAGCGCCTTAGATGCGAGGCTTCAATTCCTCTTCACCTTTGTTTCGGAAAAATAGCAATTGAGCGCTTTTGAATCCCCTCTGGAGATGACTGAAGAGTGAGTCGCGTATAAATTGCGGGCAAATTGCTCTTGGAGCTTATAACAGCCAATGTCCTTGTCCTCGCATAGGCCTGAGCCTGAAACGCACTGATAGCTCAATATGACCCTAGTGGCGCTCACGCATTTGACCTTGTCGCCTGAAACTAGGCCTCTGGCATACGAGCGATTCCCTTCATTTATTAAAGCGCAGAAGTCTCCCACCACCACTTCTGTGCCCATGCAATCGAGCTTTGTGATGGTCTTTTTTTCTATCAGGGGAGAAACGTGTTTCGCCAGTTTTTTGCAGACCTCTTTAAAAGAGTGAAAGCTTTCTTCTTTGACGAAGAGATCGTCTTTGATAATTTTTGAGTGAAGAAAAGAAGAATATAAGCATGCCCCGCAAATAAACAAAGTGACGAGGCATGCTTTAAACTTTTGATTAACCAGGGAAAAGGCCTCTGAGTTTCATCGCCGCCTCAAGTTTAGAGAGCGCCGCGATCATGGCCGCTTTTTTCATGTCCACCTTGTAGTGAACAGATTTTTTCACGACCTCAGCAAAAGCGTTCTTCAAAATATTATGAAGAGTTTTGTTAATTTGATCGATGTCCCAGAAAAAGTGAGCAAGACCTTGGACCCACTCAAAATAGGAGACAATAACACCACCGGCGTTGCAAAGGATGTCCGGGATGATAAACACGTCCTTATTTGACAGATACTCGACCGCCTCTTTTGTCATCGGCCCGTTAGCGCCTTCAGCAATAAGCTTTGCGCGGATTTTTTTCATATTGTGCTTGGTGATGACTCCGTCAATCGCCGCCGGAATCAGCACGTCAACATCAAGCTCTAAAAGCTGATCATTCGTGAGATGCTCGACTCCGTGGTAGTCTTTGAGTAGCTTTCTGTGTTTGACCCAATTAATGAGCTTGAGAACGTCCAGTCCGTCCGGATCGTAGACCGCGCCCTGACACGTCGCTAACAGCGACGATTTTTGCGCCCTGCTCAGCGAGATCAACCGCGGCTGGCATGCCGACTTTCCCAAAACCGTGAATAGCGATCGTGGTGTCTTTATCGATTGTTCGGTCCATGCGGTCATAAGCAAAGTTGATGCAATAAGCGACCCCGCGTCCAGTCGCCTCCTCTCTACCAAGAGAGCCGCCAACGCTGATAGGCTTGCCGGTGACCACCCCGTGAGAGGCGTAGCCGTGGATTTGAGAATAAGTGTCCATGAACCAGGCCATGGTCTGTTTGTCTGTTCCAATATCGGGAGCGGGAATGTCCTTATCAGGGCCAACAAACGGCCCAATCTCCATCGCAAAACGTCTTGTGAGCGCTTGCATTTCTTGCCTTGAAAGGTCGTTCGGATTGACTCTCACACCGCCCTTTGCCCCTCCAAGAGGAAGGCCAACCAGGGCGCATTTGAAAGTCATAAGCATCGCCAAGGCCGTGGTTTCAGACAAATCAACATCTGGATGAAATCGAAGTCCGCCTTTTCCAGGGCCAAGAGTCATATTGTGCTGCACTCTATAGCCCTCAAAGGTCTTTACTTTGCCATCATCAAGCCTAATGGGAATGGCCACTTGAATGGCCCTTTTAGGGGTTTTTAATCTTTCAATAATGTTTGGGTCAGCCTTCATGACGCTAGATGCTTCTTCTAGTTGAGCGAGCGCGTCCTGGTATAAGGGGCTGTGGTACAAAGACATATACTCTCCGTTTTAATTGGTTCCAGTTACCTCTAAATCAGGGTCTGTTCCCATTATAAATACTTTAGTGAGTTTTAACACCCTAATCTTTAAAAGCCCATACCAAACCGAATCTGTACGACATTATTTTCAAAGAATTTTCCCATGGCGTTTTCGATTCCATCGGCCTCGACCTTGTCGTGAGTGAGCCTTAAACTAAGGCCTTTCATAAGCCTTTGGTCCACCGAGGCGAGCAGGCGCTTTTGTTCGATAAAGTAGAGCACCCGCGCCCGTGTCCCTGTGGACTTAAATTTGCGCTCAAGCTCAAGCTCCTGGTTTCCATTCACTCCGACCCAGGCCTCGCCGTCAAAGTAGGGACTTCGAAACCGCATTTTCACCATGCCTATTTCAAGTCTTGGCTGAATGTCTAAACGAATTTTGCTTTTGCCGACCTTCACTTCTTTTTTGATGTCTTTGACGGCCCGTCCTGTTTTCTTCTTCGCTTTTAGAAGGTATTTCTCCCGGTCATCTTGGGCGTCAACGGCGGCGAGCTCATCGTCTGTGTTCCAGTTTTTATACCAATCTTCGGCCGTCTTATTGGCGCCCCTCTCGAAGTCCTTGGTGATATAGCGCAAATAGTTTCTCTCAAAGAATTTTTGCTTTTCTTTGGCGGTGGGAAGATCAATTGTGCCCGTGTCTTCAAGTCCATAGGCCTTGGCATAGGCCTCTTGGGCGGTCCAAGTACGGATCTTTTTCTTGGCGTCCTTAAAATCATTTTTATGTTTCTCGTGAAAGTCGTCCACGAAGTTTTTTTCGATCACAATGGGAACGATAATCTGGTCGTCATCGGGAACGAAGTTCGCCGGAGCTCTTGAAATTTGGGCCTGTAGCGCTGAACTGGCGATCGCCACAGAAACCACAAGCATAAGCTGTAAAGCTTGTGAGCAGCGCCTAAATTTTAAACAATTTCGTAACATCTGTCCCTCTCAAGTGATCGAAATCACTTCTCTTTTATCTCTCTTGCCCTATATAAAGGCAAAAGCCGTGCCAAGAAGGTCAGGTACTAAATTTAAACGATATTTTGAATCGCCTCGAGGATCTTCACTTGGATATCAGTGGCGTCATCGAGCTCAGCGTGATCTTCGTGGCGAAGGAAGTTTTCCACTTCGCTTCGCTCATAATTAATCGCGATATTAGGGCCGTCATTGATGAGCCCATTGCCTTGGGCCAAGAAATTGAGATTCTTTTGCACGTTTTGCGGAACAAAGTCATTGTCCGCTCCAACTGAATCAAGTGTGACAAGAAGGTCCACTCTTCTGAAGCCGTTTTCAATGGTGTTGAGTTCTTGGGCGATTTCCATCACGGCGTCTCCGCCAAAACTATGGCCCACAAGAATAATAGGCTGTTTTGGATCGCGTTTTTTGATCTCCGCGAGCACGTCTTCTTGCTGGTCCCAAGCGTAATGGCGAGCGCCGTCCACCGCCTCCGCCATATCGCGAATGCCGTCGTAATTGCCTTTCACTGAGCTCGCTCCAAACCAATCAAAGCCGCTCACAAAGAAGATGCCTGGGCTCTGCATTTTCCCAAATTTTTTGGCGTGGATCTTTAGGGCCTGCTCTGCTGGGCTTAGGTCATTTTTTTCTTTTGATTTATTTTGAAGGCTTTTTTGGAGTTCTTTTGCTTGCTTAGAAAGATTGATTTCGTAATCTTTATTGGCCTTAGCTTGCGTCTTTGCAGATTCTTTCTCCCCTTTCTTTTGAGGGATTCTTGTTTGAATAGAAGATAAAGAATTGCCGGAGACTTTTTCCATGCTTAAATTGTAATGGATTAAGCTCCGGCCTTATAGCGGGAAATTTTGTTTACTCAAGCCCTGCTTGTTCGAGAAGGGCCTCAAGAGCGGCCTGAGTTTTTTTGTCAACTTTCATGCTCTTGGACTTTTTCTTCATTAATTTAAGCAAATCTGCGGCCTCTGTTTTCTTCGCCGCGCTTTTGCGTGTCGTCTTTTTCTTTGTGCCTGTTTTCACAAGTCCAGAGGCGTTGATCGCTCTCTTTAGCTGAAGCCTCTTTTTCAAAGAGCCATCGAGAATTCTCTTTTTCAGATCATTTCTCACTTTGCCTCTTTCAAGAGCGCCCCACTCGATCAGAACGTACTTTTCAGTGTTATGGACCTTCGCCGCTTCTTTGACCGTCTTTGGAAGCTTGGCAATAGTTAAGCAGCGGTGGACCTCAGATTTGGAGATGCCAAGGGCGGCCTGAATTTTTCTTTCACTTGCCCCTGTCAATTTCTTGTAGCCCGCAATCGAGTCGGCCTGATCGATATAGTGGAGTTGCTCTCTGGCAGAGTTCTCAGAAAACTGGATCGCCATCAATTCTTCGTCCGTCTTGTCTTCCAAGATAAAGCACGGAGCGACCTTCAAGTCCTCAATCGTGCTCATGGCCCTATAGCGCCTCTCGCCGCAAATAAGGACGTACTTACCGCCCTCTCTGTGAACAACGAGCGGCTGAATAAGGCCATTTTCTTTTATGTTTTCCGCTAGCTCGCGGATGGAGTCGTCATTAAATTTTGTTCTGACCTGTTTCTTGACTTCAATATCAGCAAGAATCAAATCATCAAGTCTTGCGCCTTGAAGAAGCTTTTCGTCATTCATGCGAAAAATGCTTTGATCAAGATGAGAGGAGATGTCTTTTTTCTCCCTTTGTCTTTTTGAAACGCGCGCCTCAAAAGTCTTTCCCATAAAATTCTTTCCTTCTTTTTAAGTCCTGGACTCTTAAAGTCCTAAAGATCCCCATAGCTTGTTGTAGTCTCGTTTCCCTTTTGAGTTTTTGCCCATCATAAAGACCGGCTTTTTAAGGGAGATGGACTCTTGCATATCGACCAGGTTTCTAATGGCCGGGGCCACATTAAATGATTGAGCAAGCTCTTCCATTCTTTGCTTCTCGATTTTTCTGCGAGCATTCACCATTGAAGGAATAATGCAGAAATCAAGTTTTGGGTTTTCGCTTTCTTTGATGATTTCAAATGTGTCCATAAGCTCTTCAAGACCGTCGATTGAATAGTCCTGAGCTTGTGTGGGAATCAAAATGAGATCACTCGCCACAAGGGCCATGATCAGCTCGTCTCCAAGCATTGGAGGCGTGTCGATCACGATGTGATCAAACTGATCTCTAAGAGTGTCGAGACGAAGCTTTAATAGCCTCTCTTTTCTTCCCGCGTGCTTTCTCACTTCAGCTTCGCTAAGTATTAGAAGCTTCGCCATATTCGCCATATGTCTTGAGGAAGGAATCACAAAAAGGTTTTCATAAAACTTGTGCTTGCCTTCGCTCGGAACAATCACGTCTTCATTATCAACATCGCCAATCAGCCATTCAGGAATGAGCGTTCTTCTCACGTCCGCTCCCAAAGTGGCGCTTAGGTTTGCTTGAGAATCGAGGTCGATAACAAGCACCTTCTTTCCTTGGCTGGCAAGGTAAGTGGACAATTGATAGGCCTGCATAGTTTTCCCTACGCCGCCTTTATTATTTGCGATAGTAATTACTTGGGGTCTGTCTTGATGCGTCGGATTTGTCATATGAACTCCCTTTCTGACAAAATTAATCCTTATAAGAAAAGTCTAAGTTAGCGCGCACAGTACGTCAAAAAATAAGTCCTTAAAACTATTGAGTTTTTGCGCTGCGCGCAATATGATTTAGTTATAGAAAATCCGCTATTTACAGGACTAGATATTGCAGGTTACAACCCGCTTATGAATATATACGAAACAAAAGAAGATCATTTGCCCGCCATTAAGGAAACTGAGCTCACTGATGAAGAAGTGATGCGGGAGCTTCATGCCATTAAAAAAGAGCTAGGCGACAGAATGGTCGTCCTTGGACACCATTATCAACAGGACGATGTTATCTCTCTTGCCGATCACACCGGTGATTCACTTCAACTAGCGAAAGAAGCGGCCAAGCTTGATTGCGAGTACATCGTTTTTTGTGGCGTGCATTTCATGGCCGAGACAGCGGACATGCTGACTCGTCCTGATCAAAAAGTGATCCTTCCCGATATGAAAGCAGGCTGCACCATGGCCGATATGGCCAATAGAATTGAAATCGATCGCGCTTGGGAAAATATTCAGGCCGCCTCTGAAGGCGCCAAGATTGTGCCCATCACTTATATAAATTGCTCCGCTCTTCTCAAAGACTTTGTGGGCGCCAATGACGGAGCGATCTGCACCTCTAGCAACGCCAAAAAAGTCATTGAATGGGCCCTTGATAACGGAGAGAAACTGCTATTTTTCCCCGACCAACATCTTGGCAGAAACACCTGCTTTGATCTCGGCATTCCTCTTGAGGACATGATTGTTTATAACCCCAATCTTCAAAACGGAGGAGTTACAGCGGAGCAAATTAAAAAGGCCAAGGTCATTCTCTGGTATGGCTACTGCTCAGTGCACCAAGGGTTTACCAAAAAGCAAGTTGAGGACATCAAGAGCGAGAGTCCGGAGACCACGGTTATCGTTCACCCAGAGTGCTCTTTTGACGTGGTCCAGGCCTCCGACATGGACGGCTCCACTTCCGCCATAATAAGCGCTATTGAAAGCTCTTCTGCCGGCAGCAAATGGGCGGTGGGCACTGAAATCAACCTCGTTAACCGGCTTGCTAAGAAACACTCGGACAAAGAAATTCGCTCTCTATCGCCTTATCAGTGTCTCTGCGCGACTATGTATCGCGTCAGGCCTCGATGGCTTCTCGAGAGCTTCCGCTCAATCAAGCGAAATGACCCTATCAATGTGATAACGGTGCCGGAAAGCGTGAAAAAAAACTCATTAAAAGCTCTGGATAGGATGCTAAAAATTTCATAAAATCTAACTATGATTTACGCTGATTATAATGGCTCCGCGCCCCTTCATCCCAAGGTCAGGGAGTATATGTGTGACCGTCTCAAAGACGGCCCCTACGCCAATCCCAACGCGATCCATTCTATCGGCAAGAAAATCCTCTTTGGCATGGAGAAATGCCGGCGCATGTGCGCAAGCGTTCTAGGCTGCTCTCCGGACCAGATCATTTTCAACTCAGGATCTAGCGAAGGCATCTCTCAGATTTTCTTCTCTGAGTTGAACGAAAGAAAAGACGAAAAAATATTATTATCTCCTCGCAAATCGAGCATTCGGCGGTGGTGAATGCTTGCGCTTATTACGGTGAGCGAGGTTATAAGTTGTTTATGTTAACACAAGACCAAACGGCGAACTGGACCTTGAAGACTTCGAGAAAAAGCTCACAAACCACAAAGACAAGGTGGCGCTTGTCAGCATCATGGCCGCCAATAATGAAACCGGCGTCATTCAACCTTGGCAGGAAATTTCAAATCTCTGCGAGAAAAATGGCGCGACTTTCTTTTCAGACACCACTCAATACATCGGAAAAATAGATTTTAATTTTGAAGAGTCTAAAATGGACTACGCCGTTCTAAGCGGCCATAAAATTGGAGCCCTTGTGGGCAGCGGTCTTATTATTGCGAAAGACCCATCCAGACTAAAACCAATTATTTTTGGCGGAGGACAAGAGAAAGGCCGTCGTGGAGGCACTCAAAACTATATTGGCATTGAGTCCCTTGCTATCGCCCTTGAGGCCTTCTCAAACGCTAAAGACGGGCTTTCAAAGCTTAAAGAACACCGCCTGCGCGTTTGAGGCCGACGTAAAAAAGGCCTTTCCCAGGGCGGTCATTATTGGCGAAGGCGCTCCAAGGCTTGCGACGACCACCTTGATAAGCCTTCCCGGCTGCCACGGCCAAGCGGTGCAAATTGAGCTTGAGTCGCAAGATATTTTTGTGACCACGTCCTCCGCCTGCAGCGATAATGAGCCCGAGACCTCCAAAGTTCTCAAGGCCATGGGGATTGAGGACAATATTGGCAGAGGGGTCGTGAGGATCAGCCTCTGCTGTGGCCGCACAAAAGAAGATTACGACACTATCGGCCATGGCCCTCAAGAAGGCCTACTCCAAACTTTCAGGCATATCGAGCTATTAATGAAATTTGCGGCATTGATCATTCTGTCAATTCTGCTTCCTTTCCATTCCTGCAGCTCTCATAAGGACATGGGAGCAAATCAGCTTAGAGAAGGGCACACAAGGTTGTACACCTTTCCAGAAAAGAAAAAAGAATATTTTCAAGACTCTCTTTCTGACGATCAAAAAGAAATTGTCTTTGCCGTCCTCAATGACTTTCGAGGGGAAGTCCAAGCGAAAGAGCGGGCCCTGCTCGATCCGTCTCAAGACAAAAGGTACACTATAAAGAGCGGTGGCATCTCCGCCTATCAGGCCTATTTGGACCTCTTAAGAGAGAATTTTCCAGGAAAAGTGGCGGTGGTCAACTCAGGGTCTCTTTTTGGTCCTGACAAAAACCCTGAAGAGAGCCTGTTTTATCTCAACACACTCGATATCGACGTGAGCAGGCCTCTCCAGGACCGATTTTTCCCTTCCTTACGAGGGCGACTATATTCATGCCCTTGATCGCTTGCTGTCAAAAACAAACTCAAAGATCGTGAGCTCAAACTTGTTCAGCCTCAAGTCCGCCGAGGAGTTCAAGCTTGAAAATATTTTGCAGTCCACCATCGTTGAGACTAATGGAGTCAAAATCGGCTATCTCTCCCTTATCTCCCCCGCCATGGCAAGATCATTGGACAGAAAAAAAATGAACAAAGTTTACTTCCAACCTATGGCCGCAAAAATTATCACTCTTTCTAATGAGCTAAGAAGAAAAGGCGCTCAGGTCATAGGCCTTATGGTCTCGGGAGGTCTTGATTGCACGAGTATGCAGTCACAGGCCGAGGGCATCAGCGAGAAGAAAGTCAATTTTCGTCCCTCCACCGACAAGGTCTGCGACCTCTATAAAAATGAGCTCTCTGAAACTTTGAAAAAGCTTCCTCCAGGGCTTGTGGACATTGTGTTTTCCAATGGCGTCGACTCCAAAGTCGCAAACTTAGTCAACGGATACCCTGTCCTTCAAAATTATTACGGAGGTGACCATATTAGCTGGGCAAAGATTGTTGTCGACACCAAACACAATCGTGTGGTCAAAAATAAGACCCAAATAATGCAGCCTATTCAGCTTTGCCATAAATTTTTCGAAGAGACAGAAGACTGCTATGCTGCGGAAACTTTAAGGAATATTGAAATCGTCCCCGCCAAGTTTCTAGGCAAGCAAGTCAAAATAAAAAATTTCACTCGCAGATAAGCCTTCCATTCAGGCAGGCGACTCGAGCGTCTCCGATGCAAAATCCGACAGGACTGTCCTGTATGCAATAAGTGCTGACGCCAGTGGAAACTTCTCCTCTGATACAGGCGGGACGTCCCCTATGCCCGCACTCATCTCTTCCGCAGACGCGGCTAATCTGAGTTGAGCAAGAGCTGGTCTTAAAATAATAGCTGCCGTTTGCGCAGTCTGAGCACTTGTCCTCGCTCGCGGAGCAGTCGTCCTTTATTTCATGACAGAGAGTCCCATCGCTCAGCGTTTTGGCGTTTTTTTTCGTTGTCATTTCATGAGGCGAGATGGACACGCCCCATTCATTGTTTCCGTTAAAAACAGGATAGTGAAATGATTTGTCATCAACTTTGAGCGTGAGCCCCTCGCTCTCGCGCCCTTTTTCTCCAAGCTCTATACTAAGGTTATAAAACTCTAGCTCTCGGGACGCAGAAGGCTCGAAAAGGTGCTCCTCGCATGGCCGGTCAAAGTCGTTTGCCAAAACGAAGCGCAATAGCCCAGGGTCTAGACCTTGAGGTCTCCTCACAAGAAGGCAATAGTCCGCGCGCTCAAAGTGATTGCCGTAGACGCTTAATCTCAAGGCCTGGACTTCCGTCCCGGGGGCCATTTTAAGCTCGTCTGAATTCACTATTTTGTTATTCACTTCATGAAACTTGTAAATGCTCAGAAGCTCTTTCTCAAAGAAGGGCGAACTCTTTTTGTGAGGCCCTTTGTCCTCGCAAGACAAGCAGGTCAGCAGTAAAACTAGCGGTAATAGACGCATCGAAAAGCGCTCCTTCTTTTTTCAAGCGGACTCTCTAGTTTTCTCCCGTTGTAGGCGCTGAGGTCCGCTCCGTTGCTGGAGGCCCTCAGTCCAAGCCGGTGCCAAGGGCTTGAGATCGGAAGGAGCATTGAGCTGAGCTTTAAATCGGCGGAAGGCTCAAATTTATTGTCAAACACCTCGACATAGGAGCCAAGAGCGTGAAAAACGCCGCTCCACGAAGGGGAATAGGTCGAATGATATTCGTACTTGCTTTGATCGCATTCGCTGGTGAAAAGTTTTTTGCAATCGACCTCCATCAACTTCTCTTTTCTTTTGGTCCATGGATAAGGAAACTTATAAACATATTCATGCGAGCCCTTGGCCGGGAAAAAGGTCGCGGCGTCAAAAACCCGGCTAGTGAGCAGCTGCCCGCCTTTAAAATTGCAATAGGCTTTCTTTTCTTCAAGTTCCAAATCGATTGAGGGCCTTGCTAGAGCGTATTGAGTCGCTGGCCCCTCTAGCCCTTGTGAGCGCCGCCATATATCGACATCAAGATTGGTGACATAGCGAGCGTCAACTTCTATTTTTTGCCCGAAATTGTCCCACAAGTAGACTTCTCCCTCCAAAGGACCTGCAGAGTAGACAGAATGCAGAAGCTTGACTCGAGGACAGCTGTCCTCAAAGCGCAGGCTCGCGCTTTTTTCAGCGTTTAAATATTCAAGATCAATAAGGAGGCCTCCCTTATGGTCAAAGCGCTGTCCCTGCAAGCGAAAATTGGTCAAGACTCCATTGTCAATGCGGCATAGAAGATAGAGATAATTGCACTGGTAGAAGCTTGGATGGACCTCGTCGGACAGATCAAGTCTCGGACAGTCCAAAGCTTTGCGCTCAAGAAGGCCTCTCGTATCGCCTTCTTTCCAGATTCTTCCGAGAATTTCAGCTTGGGTAAGCAAATCTTGACTAAAGTTATGGGACTTTTTCTTTTCTTTTGGGGCCTGTACATAAAATCGTGACCACAAAACCCCGGCAATTAGGGCAAGCATCGCCACGAAAATCAAAAGATTTGCTATACTTACAGAGGACCTTTTAGACATATCAGGAAGTTTATATGGATTGGTTAGAGGAAGTAAACAAAGAAGAAGAAAAATTCGATCAAGTCTGCTCATTTGATGAGTATATGGAGACTTTTCAGAAGCGCCCTTCGCGAGAGCTAAGGACCACAAGCATGTATCTAAAAGACATGTTTGATTTTTACGGAAAGTCTGAGAAAGGCGGCTTTAATCTATTCAAGAAGGCCCATCCAAACTCGCCTCCTTTGGCAGGCCAAGAGAAAGCGCAGCAGAGGATTTACCAAAACCTTGTGAATTTTAACGAGGAAGGTTTTAATAATAAATTTATCCTTCTAGTGGGCCCCAATGGCTCTTCAAAAACCTCGCTTATCAAAAAAATGATGATGACCGCTGAGGAATACTCTCGTGAAGAAGATGGAGCTCTTTATAGCTTTAGCTGGATTTTCCCCATTGATCATTACATCAAAGGAAGCCTAGGCCTAAGCTCAAAGCAAGCTCAAAAACATGTTCAGTCTTTCGCGCACCTTGAAGACACAGAGATCAGCGCCATTATGCCTAGCGAGCTAAAAGACCATCCGCTTTTGTTGATCCCCCTTAAGACGCGTCAAAAAATGATTCGTGAGGCCCTTAAAGATGAGCCCGAAAAGCTTGAGTCCATTCAAATGAGCTATCTTTATAATGGAGACCTTTCAAAAAGAAACAGGCTTATATTCGACGCTCTCCTTAAAAACTACAAAGGCTCTTATGAAGAAGTGATAAAGCATATTCGGGTAGAGAGATTCAACATCGATAAGCGCTACTCGAGCGCCGCCACGACCATTGAGCCACAGCTTCATGTGGACGCAAAACTGCAGCAAATCACAATGGACAAAAGGCTTGCGAGCCTTCCTCCAAGTTTGCAGTCGCTAAACCTTTTTAGCATGAATGGCGAGGTGATTCTCGCAAACCGGGGCATTCTAGAGTTCTCAGACCTCTTAAAGCGCCCCCTCGACACCTTTAAGTACCTCCTTATGACAATGGAGACCAAGACCATTAATCTTCAGGGCATCCTTACAGAACTAGACATCTTTTTTATTGGCTCATCAAATGAGGTGCATTTTAACGCGTTTAAACAGCATCCTGATTTCAACTCTTTTAGAGGCCGTTTCAGTTTTTTAAGGGTCCCTTACCTTTTAAACTTCGAAGAGGAAAAGCACATCTACTTGGAGCAAGTGTCAAATGTGAGGGACAAATCGAAGTTTGAGCCCCACTCTCTTGAGACTCTTTGCTTATGGGGCGTTATGACTCGAATGAGGCATCCGCAGGCGAAAAACTACAAAGACAAGCGTCTTGGAGAGATTGTGGAAAAACTGACCCCGCTGGAGAAGTCGCTTCTTATCGCTGAGGGCGAACTTCCTGAGTATCTCAACCAAGAAGAGCAGCAGATCCTTCGCCTTGGGGTGGAGCAGCTTGAATCAGAGTTTGAAAATGACCAATTATATGAGGGAAAATTTGGCGTCTCTCCTAGAGAGGTAAAGCAATTTATTTACGAGCTCTCCGAGCATCATGAGAACATAACCTTTATTGAGGTCCTTGAATATCTTAAAGAAATCTCTGACAAAAAAAGCGAGCACGACTTTTTAAATATCGGAGCGCAGGGCGACTATCACAACCCGAAGAAATTTCTTTATCTCGTTGAGCAACACTGTCTTAATCAATTCGACATAGAGCTTCGCGACTCCCTTGGCCTTGTGGACAACCGCTCCTATGAGGAATATATCTCAAAGTATGTCATGCACATAAACGCTCTCATTAAAGGGGAAAAAATCAAAAATCCGGTGATTGGGAAATTTGAAGAACCGGACAAGTACTTTATCAAAGAGTTTGAGAGTAATATTCACCTGAAAGAGGACCCTGAGCAGTTTAGATCTCACATTCTCTCAAAGCTCGGGGCCTATTCTCTAGACAATCCAGGCAAAGGAATCGTCTACTCCAATGTGCTAGACGGGATCACAAAGCAGCTTAAAGAGTCGTTTAGAAACGAGCAAAAAAAGATCATCAATAGCGTTGGCAGAAATCTTGTCTTCTACATGAGCGAGCTCAACTCAGAAAACGATGAGAACACGCGAAACTCGGGCCTAAGCGATGAAGGCCGGGCCCAGATCGAAAATATTCTCGCTGAGCTTCACGAGAATTATGGCTACACCAAAATGGGCGCGATTAATTGCATGAAGCACCTTCTGAAGAAGCGCTACGACGGCCAGTAAAATGGCGGAGATAAAGAAGACCTTCACCAGCGATTTGTTTCAGGCGATTCTTGAAGTGGAGGAAAAGCACGAGGGAATGCGCCTAGACCAATTTCTTTCGGACTATCTTGTGAGTTTTTCGAGGCAGCAAATAAAAAAAAAGATTCAGGCCGGGCAGATTCAAATCCAAAATAGGCCTTTCCCCCACAAACCAAGCGTAAAAGTTTACGAGGGAGAGAAGGTCGTGGTCACCACGCCCAAAGGAGATCTTGAGGACGAATACTGGCGAGGTGAAAAGCTGGACCTTCAACTCGAACCAGAGATTATCTACGAGGACGAGGGCCTCGTCGCCATCTCAAAGCCGGCCTACATGACAACTCATCCGACGGGAAAGCGGCTTTTTAACTGCGCCACCGTCTTCTTTGAGACAAAGCTTGGCCACACGGTGCATTCGATCCATAGGCTTGATCGCGAGACGAGCGGAACGCTTCTCATAGGCAAAAATCCAAAGACGGCCAATATTGTGACCGAGTTTTTTGAGCATAACTTGGTAAAAAAATGCTATTTCTTCATGGCAAGAAAGCTAAAAGAAAACACCTTCCCCATTGTCGCCAATGAGCGCCTTGGAAACAGCCAGGACTTTATTCCCCGAATTTATGTTCACTGCTTTCCAGAAGACTCTGATGAGGGAAAAAAAGCGAAGACCACTTTTTTAAAAGTGGCGGAGAACGAGGACTATCTTCTGGGCCTTGCCTTTCCCAAGACTGGAAGGCAGCACCAAATCAGCGCCCACGCTGCCCACTATGGCCTTCCGCTTGTCGGAGACAAGCTTTATAACGATCACACTCTATTTGGAAAGTTTAAAGACGGAATCGCAAGCGAGGAAGACCATGATCTTATGGAGCTCTCCCGGCACGCCCTGCACGCGATCGCCCTTCTCATTCCCTACCCTAGTGAAGCAGACGAGCTTCTTCTCGAGGCGCATTTGCCGAAAGACTTTCTTCCTTGGATAGAAGAAAAGTTTCCTGACTATTCAATAAAGAAATTAGAATCAAAAGTCGACGCTTTGATTAAAGACTTCTTTCAGATGAGCAAGAACGCCTAACGCTCCGGCGTTTTCTTTTCCTTCCAGAATGACTTTCGGCCGGTGCAGAAGCTGGTCCAATACGCTTATAATATTCGAAACGCCCACTGTGTTCGGAAATGACTCAAAAAGCGATTCGTCATTGAGGCTATCTCCATAAAAAATGGTCTCGTGAATGTTGATGTGGGGAGCATGCTCTTTTAGGAAATACTCAACGGCCTTCATCTTAGAAATATCGCCATACCAAAAATTCACATGCACATTTGACCTGGCGAAATTCGCTTTTCTTTTAAGCAAATAACTTTCGACCTTTTCCACATCTTTTGCGCTCATCTGGCCAAACTCGATAGCTCGATCGCTCTTTCGACCAAAGCTATCAACAGACAAAACAGTCTCCGGCACCGCCTCGCGCAGGTCTTCGGTGACTCTTCTCAGTGTGTCCAAGTCGTCCTCTTTCACCAGGCACTCTTCAGTTATGACGCCTTCAACACTTTTAGTGAGTATGACCCCTCCGCCTTCCATAATACAGCGCTTGAGCGGAAAGTGAGTCAAAAGAAAATGTCCCCATGAAAGAGAGCGGCCAGAGACGACCACAAGCTCAGAATTGTTTCTCTCTATAAGGTCTAAAAGCTCAAAAAAAACGGCACCCAATTTACCGTTATTCGTAAGGGTGCCGTCAAAATCGGAGAATATAATTTTCATGAACTTACTGTAGTGGCATTGAAAGGCCCATGACAATGGCGGTATAACTATTTCTCAAGTTAACATTTGTCTCAATATTGCCAATCAAATTGTCATAGCCTTGAATAGGAAGCCTTCCAGTGAGGCCCATGGCCAGAGCAGTGGAAGTTTCGTAAGTGCCTTCGTTAGTGTTTAGTCCAACATTCATAGGAAGCGCCAAGAATGGGAACATTTCGTTTCCATAGACAGCAAATCCCTTTGAGACTGTAGGGGCTATGCCGACAGTATTTATGCGGTCGCCTTGAAAATTTGCTGAAGAAAGAATGGCCTTAGCGGAGACTCGCGGCTGCCTTCCGTAATCAGGAAAAATTTCGTAATCAGCGCCAGTGAAAAGGCGGTTAGATCTTGAACCATCACTCACGCCAACTCCGGCCTCCACATTAAGCTTTGAGTCAAAGCGCTGAAAATACTTTGCGGTTAGGCCCATTCCAGCTCCCGATGACAAGTAGGTGTCAAATTCCGTGGTGATCACTCTTTTGTTCATGGTGAATGGATGAGTTGAAAGTCCGACGACTGAAGCGATGGCCCCAGAGCTTAAACATAAGGCAGTCATTGCCAATAAGATCTTCTTCATAGATTTCCCTCTCTATAATTATGGCTGTTTAAAACAGTGTATAAATAAAGTTTAAGGCAAAAAGACACTTCCCGTCAAAGATGGTCTGCTATTTTGTTTCAAATATTTCAACGAAGTAACGCTAGGCAGAATCGCCAAAGCGCCAATTTCTGGTTGACGGACAGGGCCAAAGAAAATATAAAAGAAAGCTCAATTGCGGTGGCTGTAGTTCAGTTGGTAGAGCAGCAGATTGTGATTCTGTTTGTCGAGGGTTCGAGTCCCTTCAGCCACCCCATTTTTAACTTAATCCACTTCGGTGGTTTAAATAGAAGAGGCCAAGATTTAACCCATCTTGGCCTTTTTGTTTTTTAAACTGGTCCTAAGCGTAATCTATATCTTCGCTATCACAAGCGTCCACAGCGTACGCTTTGGCCAATTCATTCGTGGCCATAAGCTTTTGGGCCAAGATTTCTCCCACTGAGCGAAAAAGATTTTTTTGCAGACGACAATGCTCGTTTTCATCTAGACTCATAATCGCTTGAATGCTTAGCGCAAGCATCACCACATCTGTGTTTGCGATTACCGAAGCGCTTGCGAGAGAATGATTCACAAAACTCATCTCGCCAAAAAGTCTGCCGCCTCCGCGAAAAGAGCAGATTTTCTTGTTATCAACGACAATGTCCACTTTGCCGCGAATTAAAAAGTAGAGAGACAAGTTCAGCTCCCCTTCCTTGATGACTTTTTCTCCAGGAGAATAAGTCCTAAAAACTGAGATTGATGCTAGGGCCTTTCTGTCGGCAAAAGGGTAAGCTTTGAGATAAGGAATCTTCCCAATAATATCTAGCTGTTTTGTCTGGTTTCGAATATCTTCACTCATTTCGCTATTTTATCACAAATCGGCAAAAGCTCTTGCATTTTAATCGCCATGCTTTTCCTGATCACTCTTGTCTTTTGCCTCGTCCATACTGAAGTATTTAGAGTAAAAGCTCTGGACGCAATCCCCCGCAGTAAATTCTTGTCCATCGCTGGCGGCATTTCTGTCTCCTACGTGTTTCTACATTTAATCCCGGAAATAAGTCTGGAGGCAAAAAGGGTCTCGTTAAAAATAGGCTTTCTCCCAGGAAACCATCTTGAGAAAGTTTTTCTCATAGCTCTTATTGGGCTTTGCATCTTCTACGGACTCGAGCGAAAAACTAAGCTATCAAGGAAGACCTCCGCCAATCGCTTGTACTTAATGAAGCTCTCGTCCTTCGTCATCTATAACTTTATTATTGTGGCGCTCTTGCCTAGACAGGCCGAAGACGGAACATTCTCCCTCGTTTCTTATTCCTTTGCGATGGGACTCCATTTTGTGGTCACTGACCATGGGTTTCTCCAAGAACACCGAAATGAGTACCTTAAAACGGGCAGATGGGCCCTTGTCCTTAGCGGCGGCCATGGGATGGCTTTCCTCCCAACTGTGAATGTGCCGCCTTACGTTTTTTCGCCTTCATGGCCTTTCTTTCAGGAGGTGTGATTCTAAATGTGTTCAAGGAGGAGCTGCCAGAGGAGAGAAAAAGCGATTATCGGGCTTTTATAATAGGAGCCGTTCTTTATTCCCTTCTCTTATTCACAATATAAATTTTACTCCTAATTCAATTAGTTAACTCCTCTTGCTGACTAATTTGCTACCTTCCCTCGGTCTATACTAAGGACTGGAATGAAGCAAATAAGCATCGGCCTTTCTTTTTTATTTATGATTGCTGCCGGATGCGGGCAAAAAGAGGCCGGCTCAAGGTCAAACGGCTGGAAAACGCTCACCAAATTTCTCGGCAACTCGATGATCCCTCTAAAGAAGGCGGACCCTGTCCTGTGTTGGATCTTTTGTGCAAGACGCGTCCAACGCCTTTTTCAATCTTTACCAATTTACGAACGGCAAACGCTCCTGGCCTTCTTAAACTTTACAGAGCAATTAAACGGCAACTATGTGGAGAGCAGGAAGATATGGACCAATTAAGTGAGACGAAGTACGGCAAGAAATCTCTACAGGATCAACTTCACCTACTCCCCACTTAAAAAAGACTATAATATTTCGCGCTACTCAGACCTAAAGGTGGATAAAAAGGAAGGAAGAAAGCTGAATGTCTGCCCAGAAACGGCCTTCTATGGGGACTATACCTTCGAGGGCGCGGGCCTTCCATTCTCACATTCCATTTCCAAGACCCATCAAGTGGTAAGCGAGGCCTCTCGGACGTTTAGCTTGCGCCCATAAAAGTGCAAGTGGCGCCCGTTATTAAAAAAGACATTAAGTACTTTGGCGGTCCACGGAACAAAAAAAGGCTTATAGGCCATGACACAGACAACGCTTTTTATAACTCAAAGAAAAAAGAGATCACCTTTCTCCCTCAAAGCGATTACTATAAGAAAAAAGATAAGCAGTGTTCCCTATTGGCTTGTCCCTATGGTCGGCTCGCATGAGTATGGACATCATATTTTTCAAACCGCTTTATTAGACTCTGTCGCGCCCAGAGTTTGAACACTCAGAGGCCTGCTTTCAAAACGCCACCACAATGAAAAACCATGCCTAAATTTTATCCAGGCCAAAGCAAAAGAGACAATTCTCTGAGATTTTGCGTTGGCGTCCCTAAATGAAGGCTTTGCCGACCTCTCGCCTTTTACAGTTTAGATAAACTGAGCGCTCCCTAAAAGGAGTTGAGTGTTTTGATAAGACCCGCGAAGTCGACAGCCAAAGCTTCGCTCTCGGACATCCAAAGATTTTCTCACAAGAAAATTTGGACATAATCAACTCAAGAGAGGTCGTCTCCTTCGAGACCAATTGCGACACACCTAACTTTCAAGATCCACATCATGTTGGAGCGGTGTTTGGTTATGTCTTTAATAAAGTTTTTTCAGATGCCGGAAATAATAAGAAAGAGAGTTTAAGCGGTCTTTTGAAGTGGGCAAAGAGACTAAGCAAAGAGTATTCTCAGCTAGAAGAGCTGGAGCCGGGGGAAGTCTTGTTCAGGTCCATTGAGTTAGCGCAGATTATAGCCTCAGAGGAGGCCCAAAGTGAGACCGGTTCTTGTGAGGCCATCAAGGCCTACTTCCCAGGTTCAAAGTACGCTTGCGCCCACTTATAGCCTGTTAAAACTGAACTTAATTACAAGGCTTTTATTTTTACTTCACGCCTTCGACATCAAGTGTTAAAAGAACTTAAGAAAAAGTGAATCTAAAGAGGCCAAAAATGCAAAGATTAGTGAGTTTTTTACTTTTCACAGCTCTTACCAGCTGCGCGAACTACACCACCAACACCGATGTGGACTTTGAGTCCACGACAGTGCCGGAGCAGGACCAAAGCATACTAGTGCTTCAGACAGAAATTCCCAATGCTGAGTACGAGAAAGTGGGAGAGGTCGAGGCCGTGGTCAATAATAGGCGAAGAAGCGCCAGAGGCCCCACTCATGATCAGGCCAATTTCGTGCTAAGAAAGCTCGCCAAAGAAGAAGGCGCCGACGCTGTCATAAATGTGAATACGAATATGATCTTCCCTTCTTCGCCTTTTGGAATTTTAGTCAGCTCACGGCCACAGGGGAGCTCGTCAAGTTTAGGAAGAAAGAGCAATTGGCAAAAGCGGAGCCGGTGAAAAGGAAACCAACTGAGAGCAAGGCAGAGACCAAGAAAGCTCAAGAAAAGAAGACCAAGTAATATTTTCTGTCCCCTATAGACGTTCCCCTGCTTTGGAGTTAGGTTTCCGCCGACCCCCTAAGCAGAAGGAACATCATGAAACATCTATTAATCATTCTCAGTTTATTCACCACGGCCGCCATGGCCACAGACTTCAACTGTGAAGTCATCTCGAAAAAGACGCCTGAGTTGACACAGGCATAAATAAAAGCAGCATCTGTAATGAGAGCTTTTACGCCCTTAAAAATGAAATGGCCCAAATCTCAAAAAGCCTACAGATTTATGTTCTTGACGCTCAGACCTACAGTGTCTCTCTTTATATAAAAAGCATAGACGAATCCAATGCTCCTCACCAAAGCCAAGGCAACGCTTATTTGGTATCCAGGAGAAGAATACGTGGACCTTGAAAGACATCAATGAGCCACTTTAATTCGAGTGGCCAACGAATGGGACCAACCAAGCAAAGTCGAGATGATGGCGCAACCTTGCCCGCGAGACTAAGAAGTTTTTGGCACCTTGAATCAAAAGTCGATATTATGGACTTTGGCGCGGGAACGGGCCTTTTTGGCCTTGAGTTCCTAGGCATTGCAAAGTCCCTTACAGGGGTGGACACCTCCGAGGGCATGCTTGCGGTTTTTGACAAAAAAACAGACGGCTCTAAAAATATAAACTCCATCAATGTCGACCTTGAAAAAGAAAGTCTTGATAAAAGATTTGACCTTATCATCAGCTCAATGGCCTTTCATCATATTGAGAGGCCCAAGTCCTTGCTGATTAAACTCAAAAAAACTTAAGAGAAAAAGGGCAGATTGCGATCGTTGACTTGGACAAGGAAGACGGAAGCTTCCATCCCGATAATGAGGGGATGGGAGTTAAGCATTTTGGATTTTCCAAGGAAGAGCTTGAAAGTTGGGCGAGCGAAGCAGGGCTGCAGATGAATCATAAATTATTAATTCAATTGACAAAAACGAACGGGTCTACGACCAATTCCTTGCGGTCTTTCAGACCATTCGCTCCTAATACGCGAACCAACAGGCAGGCCTTTCTCTGTTCAAGATGCCAGAGAGCATAGTGTCCAGTCGGCATTGGGGATCTGGGTGGCCCAGCAAAGTGCTGAAAACCTCATGGCGACTTGGCTCCGAGCAGGCTTAATTGTCTGTCGTAAAATTTTACTTGGGCGTAGACCTTCGCCAAACTGTAACTTGCCAGGGCCATTCTCTCACATAGGCTTGATAGCAGACTCTCCTCGCCTCATTGATGACTCTCTCGGATAAAGCGCTCTCTTCTCGATTTTCTGTCTCTGAACCTTTTGAAAAGTAGACCTCCAAACATCTTGCCGCGTAATAGTCGGCCTGTCCCTCGGCCGAAGACCAGCTCTTTTTATTAGAGCGACCTCTCAATTTCTTGGGCTCTCCACCAAGAAAGTGCCCAATCTCATGGCACGCCACCATGGCAAGGCCATCAGTGGTCAGATATTTATGCATCACCATGCCTCCCGCAATGCGCGCCACAGGCATTGTCATAGTCATCAAAGAAGGCGTATGCGTTCACGCTTTTATTAGACCACTCGACTTCAACGATTAGCTCCTTACCCCAAATGATTCTTTATAAAGCTCTTCCATATCTTGGGCGATTCGTGCCGCCACCTCTTTTCGCTCTAGGCGAGCTTCAAGATATGAAGGCAAATCGAACTCTGAGGAGGTAAAACTTGCCGCGCCACATTCTGGGGCAACGCGCAACAAACAAACTTAATACAATGAAAATGATGAGTTGTTTCATAATCCCCTATATTAAGCGCGAATAAAGGACAGTAACTGACTCATAGTCAGTTTTAATCGTGTTACTAAACATCATAAACACGGACAAAGCACATGAACAGTCCGTTGGCGCTAGAGCTAAGCTTTTCTGGAAAGAAATAATTAAAAGACTCAAAAAGAGTCTTATAGGAGATTATCTATGAAAAAAATCACGTTTGTTTTGACTTTTGTCCATTGTCGCCCTAACCGCGTCGGCGGGGCTTCCGACCCGAGAGATTGTTCCGGTGAGCCATGTGTTCGCGCCAAGTGGATTTGACTCCAATGACATCGCAGAGGTGGTGATCACGGGCTTTCTTCCTAACCTCTGCCATAAATCGCCCACTGGCCGAAGTGAAGATCGAAGGAAAGAATATCAATATTAAGGTGACCTCTCTTTACTACCAAGAGTCTAACCCCTTTTGCCCTGAAATGATCGTTCCCTTCACTGAAAGCATCAACCTAGGAATTTTGGACAAAGGACGCTATGAAATAGTCGTAAACGGCAAGTCCCAGTATGAGCTCAAAGAAAATGTCAAAATTGCCGGAGCGCTCAGCAACTCAATTGACGAGTTCAGCTACGCCTATGTCGATTATGTAGAGAAAGAAAACACGCAAAAGGGCTTTGTTAAACTTAGAGGCTACAACCCAAGTGATTGCTTTGAGCTAGAGCGAATTGACTACACTCATAACGGAAAAGACACTTACTCCGTGCTTCCTAAAATGAAGCAGGTCAGCTCTTTTTGTCCCCAAAAAAATGGTCCCTTTCGAATACGAATGGAAAGTGCCTGAAGACTTGGACAGAAAAGAAGTGCTTCTTCACGTTAGAACTCTGGACGGCAACTCTATAAATAGCCTTTATTACCGCTAGTTTCTCTGATCGGCCCGAAGTCCGCATATACTCCGGGTCGCTCTCTTCTTATGTAACAATTCTCCGTCTCCCTCAACTTATTTCAGCTCTCTTGCCCATCTGACATGTCTGTCAATTTTACAATTTAGCCCCCCCACTTTTCTCTTCATATATAGTTGATTGCTTCCATAAATCGCGGAGGTTTTATGAAAAAGACAGGCCTGTCTCTCATGCTACTCTTTCTTTTTTCTTTTAATTCGTTTGCTGACTGTATTGAGGCGGCCGATCTCCAGATCAAGGCCAAAGAGGAAAAGCTTATAAGAATTAAAAAGAAGCAAAGAAGCGTAAGAGTGAAGACAGGAGTCACTGTCGGAGCGCTTAATGGCGTCTTTTGGGGAGTGATGTTTAAACTCATTGCTGATGGGGCGACTATTCCGGCGGCCATGCTGGTCGGGACGGGCTACGGAATCCTTGGAGGCGGGGCCGCTGTCGCCGTAGTCGCGGTGCCCATGATTATCTACAATCAAGTAATTAAGGCCCAGATCCGAAGCTTGAAAAAAACCAAGAGGCTCTTGATCGGCCTCGCAAAACTTTAATGCGCAAGATCGCCTAATAAGAAGAATGCATAGAAAAGTCACACGCAAGCTTCCCTACCTCACAAAAGACGAGCTAATGGACGAAATTAATATCGCAAGCGCTTCAATGGACCTTTGTCCAGCGGGATCGAAGGTGTTTAGCTTTTCAAAAATAAAACGATATTTAAAAAGACAGGACCATCAAGCAGAAAAAGAGGTGATCTTCCAACTTAAGGCCGAGGAAGACCTCCTTCCGGCGCTCTAACTGATGTCTGAGAGTCGGCCATCTCGATTTGAAATTGCTCTCTAAAAAAGAGCACATCTTTCTTCATCTTTTCTTGATTTGGGGAGGCAAATAAGGCGTGCCCTAAGTCGTCTCCGACGCCAAGCCGCGATCCGAATTTGTCACCTATCAGAGACCTTGAGCTTTAATTTTTTGAGAGTTTCGAGTTTTTTAACTTCATTCTCTCCCCTTATAGAGCCCACTTCTCCTTTTACTTTTGGGACGACTATTGAGGCGGCGTATTGCCGTGGTCCGGAAAAGTCTGGACTTTTTCCAATTTCAACGTCGACCATTTTTTCCCAAGGATTAAAACCATAGGCGAGCTCCAGGCAGTTCATGATATAGCCTCCGGGCGGCCGGTTGGCGATCTCCCCAAAAAGCACCCCCTCTTGGGTGATATAAAACTCCAAGTGGGTGATTCCAAAATCCAGCTTAAGGTCCATGATGACCTTTTTATTTAGATTTAAAATTTCGGCGATGATCTCGCTATCATAGTCCGCGGGGACCATATTCACGGCCTCTAGCTCGGCGTACTGGGTGATGTTCGCAAATTTTATCTCTCCGTCCAATATAAAACTTTCAACGCTCCCCTCTGTTCCCTTGATGGCCTTTTCAAGAATGCGCCCTGTTTTAGAGTTGGCGCTAAGCCTCTCTTTTCCAGTTATTTTTTCTAGCGCCCTCCCGCCTGAGCTATAACGACGTTTTGAAATAATAGGTGAGCCAAGTCGCTCAAAGACCTCCTCTTTAGAGAGGTCATTTTTTGAGTTAAGGAAGTCCGTCATGGGCACTTGTTTTTTGGAAAGGTACTCCTTCATCTTTAGCTTGTCGGCGCAGCGGACAATGGTCGAATGGGGGTTGCGCCTCGCCCAGTCCAAAGTCTGAGCCATGAGGCGGGAACGACCGACTCTTCGGTGCCAGCGATAATATGTGTAATGGGCGGAAGGCCTTTTATTTTTTCCAAGGCCAATTCTTTATTGGTGACGAAAGGAGATACCACTAAGTGATCTGTTCTAAGTTTGTTGACTGGGGGCGTGGGGCCCCACAGCCCATAGGGAATCCCTTTTTTCTCCAGGGCCTTGGAAAGCCCTCTTCTATGTCCCATGATTAAAACGAACATGAGTAAAGTATTTAATTAAACAGACCTAATTGCAAATAATTAGAACAAGCAATTAGGTTTTCTTAGGGACTGGCCAGGAAATCAAATTGTTTGTCTTTTATTTCGGCGCCCTTTTAATGCCCCGAAGGAGAGGGTAACAAGCTCTCTGTGCTCCAACTCAAGGACGGGATAAGAGGCCTATGCGGTCGGTCCTTTAGAATAAATGACAGCTTCCCCCCGCTTAGCCGCCCCTCAAAAAAGAGTTTTTTATCAACCACTTGGACTCCGAATTTTCGACTGCCATGAAGCATTTTTTTTGTTTCCAAGCGGGCCGATAAGTATTCCAGCAAAACCAAGGAGGAGGGCATGACTGCTGCCTGCGCGATATGGAGGCCCATTAAATTTAGTAATAACCACCTCATAAACTCTCCCTGTCTAAGGTGAGCCTATTTTTCTGCACGTAGAATGCCAACAAATGCCCCTTCATAAATATTTAAGAGCGTTGACTTATTTAATTCCAAAGACAGTCTTGGAAGTCCGTTAGCATGTGGAAAAGAAGTCCAAGGCCTAAGAGCCTCGTTTTATTAGAAAATAAAAAGAGGCCATAGAGCGCGATCGCCCAATAGCTGTGCAAGGGATGAAAATCGATGCTGCATCGGCCAGGAGAGAATATGGGGTCGGCCAACAGATGGTCCATGTCCACCAGCATGGCCGCAAGCATGACAAGATAGGCCTTCTTCCACTGATCTTTAAAAAATCCAAGAGCAAGCGCTGCCGGGCCCAAAAAGTGCAGAGAATAATGAATTGTTTCCTTCAGCATGGTATACATAGTCATATCACTAACCGAGGGAGAAAATAAATGAGTAAGATAATCGCCGCCCAACATATTCTTGTGGAGCAAAAATTTGAGGCCGAGGACATCTTGAAAAAGCTTCATGAGGGGGAGGACTTCGGCGCGCTTGCGAAGAACCACTCTAACTGCGGTTCCGCTCAGCAGGAGGGGCATCTTGGCGAGTTTAAAAAGGGAATGATGGTTCCCGACTTTGAAAAGGCCGCTTTCGCTCTAGAGGTCGGAGAAGTCTCGGGAATCGTGCCGACTCGATTTGGCCATCATATAATTAAGAGAACAAAATAAACACTTCTCAGACACCGTTTAGCTCTTGGCCTCTAGACTTTTTTTATCGCCTTCTATAGGTGTAAATACCTAAGACAAATTGGAAAGCTTTTTTCAAAAGTTCTTTAGGGCGCTTAAATTAATGGATGAGCGAGAATCTCTTAAATAGATTTAACTATTCAGGACGCCTCCGATGGTTTCATTGGCTAGTTCTTGGCCTTTCAATTGCCCTGACTATATTCGCTTCGGTTTTTGCGAAAGGACAGCATGATCAAAGAATAAGGGAAGAGTTTAAAAGAGAAGCTTATCAAACGGCGGACATTTTAAAAGAAAGGATGAATAGCTACGCAGATAGCCTTTGGGCCGGCGTGGCCTTCTTCAACGCCCAGGGAGCTCGAGTGAGCTTAGAGGACTGGCAAGCGTTTGCTAGAGGGCTTAACTTAGAAGAAAAATATCCTGGCATAAATGGCATTGGCGTCATCTATCACCTCACCGAAAAACAACTGCCTGCCTTTTTAAAAAAGCAAAGAAAACAGCGCCCCTCCTTTAAGCTTCGCCCTAAAATAAAGGACGGAGATTATTGGCCAATCACCTATATTGTCCCTGCCAAGGGAAATGAAGAGGCGATAGGGCTCGACATCAGCTATGAAGCAAATCGCCTTAAAGCGGCCATCGCCTCCATGCTTTCCAAGGAGGCCAGAATGACTGGACCCATCTCCTTGGTCCAAGACGATAATAAGACTCCCGGTTTTCTCTTCTATGCTCCTATTTACGACCAAGCGGGAGAATTCATAGGGCCATATTTACGCCCCCTTTGTCGTTTCAAAACTGCTTTATGGAGCTCTTTTGCAGAAGACAAGAGGCCTAGATTTTTCCTTAAGAGACGGCGCGAGCGTTCTTTATAGCGAGCACACTAAGAGGTCGCAAAACGCAAAATTTCAAATGGACATCAAGATCGATCTGTATGGGAGAAATTGGACCCTGGACCTAAGATCGACGCCAAAATTTGAGGCCCTTTCTGGATCCTCTCAGCCGCTCACAATCCTTGTAGGCGGTTTTATTATCGATCTTTTGCTTCTTGGCCTTTTTCTAAGCATGGCCCGCTCAAATAAAAGGGCCGCTAAGATTAGCAAAAAGAATGACCGAGGAGGCCCAACTTCAAAAAAGAAGCGCTGAGCAGGCGTCGAAGCTTGCCGCCCTGGGAGAGATGGCGAGCGGCATTGCTCATGAGATCAATAACCCTCTATCTGTCATACTCACCTATTCGAACATGATGAGCGAGCTTGACACGGAGGGCCAACTTGCTGAATCGCCTGAGCTTCTAAGAGAGGCGACGGAAAAAATTGACGACTCCGTTAAGACGAATCACTCTTATCACCGATGGCCTCAGAACCTTCTCTAGAGACAGCGCTCAAGACGCTTTCAAACCCGAAAACCTAAAGGAGATTTGCGAAGAAACGGTGGAGTTTCGCCAAAGAAGGGCTGAAGACCAAGGGAATTGACCTTAAATTTAAAAGCCCCTCCCTTTGTGAGCGTTAACTGTCAAAGAATACAAATCTCTCAAATTCTCATCAACCTTATCAATAATGCCATGCATGAGGCAAAAAAATCCGAAGGCAAATGTGTGTCAGTGGAAATTAAGAGTGATCACAAGAGAGGAGCTGGCCATAGTCTTTGTAAGCAACACAGGTGAGAGCATTCCAGAGGACATTGCGGACAAGCTCTTTCAGCCCTTTTTTACCACCAAAGAACCGGGTGAAGGCACGGGGCTAGGTCTTAGCATTAGCAAAAGCATAATCGAGGCCCACGGAGGAGACCTCTATCTTGATAAATCGGCCAATTTGACAACTTTTATTGTCGAAATCCCCTTGTCCTCCTGACCTTTTTAACTATAATTTATGGGCTTAGACAAAAATTGCTCCCTAGGCGTCTTCCAAATTTTAAGAATATGTTAAGATTTAAAGGTGAAGGATTTATTAAAAGGACCCGGTTTACCGCAAAAAGGGTACAGTCTTATTGAGGTGATAATAGGCCTTGCCATCATTGTGGGGCTAGGGCTCACTTCTATGCGCCTTGCTGAGTATGTTCAAGAGACTAAAATTCGAATCGCCGCAAAAAGGGAGCTTGCGTCCTTGCATCGCAAAGCTCGTCTGCTATTTGAAAATAGAGAGGCCTGCGACGCAAGCTTAAGTGGCCACAACTTTAAAGGAAGCTCGATTCCCCATCGGCCTTCACCTAAAAGCAATATTGCCCTCGCCAATACCGCTCTCCATGACCATCAAACTGCACTACCTAAAAACGACGGCAGCAAAGGGGACCCCATATTCAGCCATGATCCGAATGATAAGAACTCCTTAGGCAGACCGCTTAATCGCTTTGGCCCAGTTGAGATTCTGGCCACCGAGCTTATAATTCCCGAGCACTTGTCTGGCACGGACTCTTCCCGACCAGCGCCCCCGATGCGGCCATGATTCCCGTCACAGTGGCCATACATTCTCAGACGCATTTTACAAGAGGAAGGGTTCTTCCAAATCCCACGCAAAACTTTAAGGTCTATGTCGCCGTTCGCACAGACAACTCGGGCCAAAGCGAAATTACAGGATGCGGGGCCAATAGCCTCACCAATCAAGAGATATTTTACAAAGCTTACACCACCGAGGTCACTGGAGAACCTGTGGGCGACGTTGATGAAAAATTTTACTTTTGTGGATTCATGGGCATACTGCACGTTCCCGACAAGAGCGGCGCCACTATGAACGCAAGCACAAGCGAAACACGCTGTCATTTGGAGCCCTCGGGCGCGGGGCCTCTCTATGACTGGAAAATAACAGTCGTGGCCAAAGACGGCTTTACAAGATGCGAGGTTGTATGTTTATAAGTAATCAAAAAGGCGGGGTCTATCTTATGGCGCTCATGGTGTCTAGCGCCATCGGCGGAGCTTACTTTTATGTCACGAACCATTTTCAGTCAAAACTCTCTCTAGTCGATGAGCAACTTTCTCATGAGCATTATCACAATTTAAAAAGAGAGTTGTCGCTCTCTCTTTCAGACCCACAGACCTGCATGAGCGCTTTCGGTGACAACTTTACGTTTGGCCCTAACGATATAAAAGATGCATATGTTGAGCCTGAAGCGCCAAGACTAGAGGAAGATCAGAAAGAAGAAAATGACAATGGTGGCCATCAGGAAGAAAAAGCTCCCTTGACTCTATCAGAGTTCTCCTTGCCTGTGCTGGACCTTGACACAAACAACAACACAACTCCGCCCACTGATCAGCCCCGCACAGCGTTCGCCCCCTATTCCCATTTAAAGCTTAATAATATTCAATTGGCCTTCCCAACAGAGCGGCCCAGACAACGCTCTCTCTTCACAAGTGGTCTCCGCCTCGATATTTGTAACCCCCTCTATGTATGAAAAAGGACGCTTTAAAACATACTTGCCAAAAATCGAACATAAGGTTCTCCTTTCTGTAAAAACAGCGGGAGGCAAATTTTCTATAGACAATTGTCTTCCGGAAAAGCCTCTTGAAATGAGGCCAGAGAACCAGCACCCTTTTTACAAGTCAGCAAATGATGATTACTCTGAGTTCATAACCTCAGATGAAAGAGACGCCTTTAAGTTATGTGTTATTTCAGGTTTCGAGTATAAGCCAGATAATAATAGTCTTTCCCTCAGACCTGGCCAGAAAGGCCAGATCGCTACCCCTTCGCCGGCCCAATGCAGAGTCGTCCCAGTAGTTGATGATGAGGACCCCTCCTCTATCACTCACCCTGTAAGATGGAAGCTGGAGATGAAAGCGGACAGGAGTTTGGACTACCTCATTGCTGGCCTTCAGAAGACACGCCCGCGAAGGGCCTGCGAGGTGAAATGCTTTTAGAAAAACAGAAAGGCTTCTCTCTTGTTGAGCTCGTGGTCGCAATGGGAATAATGGGGCTTATTGGAGCGGGGGCCATGACGATCACGAAGTCGTCGCTTGGGCTACAGAGCGCGCATTAGTTTGAGTGATGATTTGGCCGAGATTGGCCAATTTTGTTCGAGCGGCGTCTTCCCGTCCGGGCGGCTGCGGACTAAGACCAAACACCCTTCAAGGCGCAAGAAAATTCTCTAATCAAAATCTTCCTACCAGGCCCACAGACCTCTCTGGTGGACAATATTAATATCCCTCTCGACATCTACCTGCTTTCTAAAAGTGACGATTCAGTAGCGAATAAGAAAACGTTAAAAGAGAGATTTAGAAGCAGCTCTGGCCTAAAAATTCGGGAAGTGGAGCTTGTTTTCCCGGACGCACTGGCCCTTTCGAGGACGGCGAACAAATAGTTCGCGCCAATATAGTGGTCCATGTTGAAAAGAAAGAGCGCGATGGATCCTATAGCCCCTCCCTCCCCAGACATATGAAACGATTCTTAAACTTGATGTCAGCGCCACCAAGGCCATGCTTTCCGATTGTGGAAGCACCTGGGAGCTAATGAAGTATGAACCTCCCCTCTTGGCGCAGGGATATCAAAACAAAGATCTCGGTTTTCAAGGCGAAAAGTCTTTAGGAAAACATTCCTTATGCGTGGTCAGCGATAGGGGGCTTAAGACAGGGAAAACTAAAACCGGCTGGTTTAGCGGCTATAAGAAAAAAGCGCAAAGAGCGAACTTTAAGTGCGCCGTCACTGGCCCGTCCGCAACCGGCGAATGGAAGCTTGAGGTTGATGCGGAAAAAAAGCAGGGCAAAAATGGCAAATTCTCCTGCGAGGCCTTTTGCATCTAAAGGGGGCCTTACGCGGTCAAAAGCCTTGGCTCCCTTTCCTCCTGAGGAACGGCAAAGTCCATAACCTCAAAAACCAAAACCTTTGTCTTTTTGAACCAACCTTCGACTCTTTCACCGACATGGCTTGCGTGGATAAATTCGCCAAGATGCTGGAACCTTATCACAGAGGCATGCGAGTCCAAGTCTTGCGAGCTTGCGAAAGCATGGAAAGGCTGAAGATTTTCGCCCACAAACGTCACCGGAATGAGGCCTCTTTTTTGATAGGCCTCTAATTCTTTTTGAGAAAGATTAAGTGATCTTCTGATGGCATTGATGGTCTTGTTCATGAGTCCCTCCGTTTTGGTATGTATCAACCTTACCGAAGAGCGACCTAGAAATATCCTTACAAACCTTACATTTGCGCAAAAGGTTATAAGCATCTTTTTTACAGTTATTTACGGGCTTTCCCCTCAAGCTTCATGAGTTTTTCTTACATTACAGCTCTTTAACTTAAATTAGAGTCAAGTTGACACCTTTTGGCCCAAACTATAAAGATAGAGCAAATTAGGAGACCTTTATGAATGCTGTTATGAGAATCGCCAGCTGGCCCGTTATTAGCTGGTCTAAAGTCTGGAAAAGCCTAGGGCTGAACCAAAAATCAGAAAAAACTTATATCGAAAGAAATGACTTCAAGATCGAGGCGGAATTTCAAAGAATGAGAAGTATGCCTTTTCTTTAAAATGAAAATGGCGGGACAAGTCCCGCCTTTTTTTCGCCTAGTAGACCTCTGTCACATTTCCCTTATAGCTAATTTTTCTTTTTTGATCGTATATCCTTGCTCTTTTATTGCCGTAGAGCCTGATCGTGATCTCTTCACTTCCATCAGTATAGGTCATTAAGATGGCCTGGGCGTCTTTGTCTGTTCTCGACTCGTCCGTGATGGAGGCAAAGTCGGGAAGCTTTTTACAGTACACATAAGGGCTGATTGTCACGACTTTAGCGAGATTGAATTGAAGCTCGCTTGCCCTCATCGCTGAGGCCTTGTCTTCTTTTGCTTTTAAAGTGGTTCTGCAAAAATACTCATCTCCAAGCGCAATGTATTCCTCTTTTATAATCTCAAATGAGCTAAAACCCATCTTCTTAGTGAAGCTGATGTAGCCCTACTTCGTCGAAGCTCTTCCTGTACTTAATGGTTTTAGGCGACTGAGCGAAGGCCCCAAGGCAGGCGATCATCATCGCCAATACTAAAATTGATTTCATTTTTCCCTCCAAATTTTAAGTGAAGATGCTATACGCGCGATATCATGAGAATTTCTTCATCTGCAGATAAGGGTTTGAAAGATTTACTGGGCTAATGCTCGCGACTGAGACCTCTTTACGAATAGATAGCCGCCCCACCAGAAGATCAGCAGTGGCAAAAGAAAAGAGAATCCCTGCAAGCGCCAAATCCCATATGACGGAAGAAACGCTATCGGAGGTCTCCTCGATGGCCTCTTGCGCCTGGACCCCTCCACCGCCCAAGAGAGAGGCAACTTTTGAATCTCTTTAGTGAGCTCGAAGGCCTTGTTCATTTTTTTCATGCTATTTGAAGACTTGTTTTTTGGAAAGGCCTCCCTATAAGCTTTAATAGCGGCCTTCAATTTAAGAGAGCCCTCGCCTATTTCCCTCGCCATCTGTCCGATACTGCCCGTAATCTTAGCCGCCTTGGAGGCCCCGGAATCAAAACTTTCGTCGTCCCAAACGGCGAAGGAGTCTTCGATCGTTTCCTGAACGCCTAAGCGAGTTTGCAGTCGGACAAGAAAGGGATACCTTTGCGAGAGAAAGAGAGCTCTGTTCGCGAGAAGAACGCCCTGGTCGGCAGTCGACACCGCTCCTTTGACTGTGGTGAAAACCCCTTCTATCTTTTTCGGCCCGTTGCTCGGAGGCCTCGCCCTCAATTTCGGCAATTTCATTAAGACGAACTCTCTCCACGAGGATTTGGTCCCTATTGTCCTTCATCCACTCTCTGATAATCTTGTTGAGCTTTCTTCGCTGTCCCGCGGTCGAGACCTTCGCTAAAATATTCCAAATCTCCGCCTGAGACTGGTCAAACTCTTCAGAGAAAGCTTTGGCCTTTTCTTTAAATACGTTTCGGCCTCCAATAGTGTTCCCATCGATCGTTGACCAGAGTGATAAATACGACCATGTCTAATAGATTCACCTCAGGGGTCGGGCCAGTTGCGATCTCAACGGCCGAGGACGAGTAAGCAAGAAGCCTTTCAATAGCCTGTCTCTTTCCTTCATCATCTTTAATGTCTCTTTCCATGAAATGAATCGCCTGGGAAGCTCTATCGATAAACACTCCCGCGAATCTTTGCACTCTCGATTGAAGCTCTGACTTGCTGACGCCCTCTTCATCGAAGACCGTCTTTTCATTGGACACAAGGCAGGGGCTCCCACAGGAGGAAACGTACAAGAAAAAAGATAATAATAAAATACGAGACCATCATAGACATGCAAGCTTTTCATGTTTAGGCGCGTTCTGGAAAATTTGAAAGTTAGATTAAATTGCTTTTTTTTGAAGTCAAACTACTGTCTAACTTCGATGAGGGCCTCCACCTCTGTGTAGTGACAATGAATACCGCAGCGACCGCCTTGGATACTCAAGCTTTACCACGTCCCCTTGCGCAATCACCGCTTTGGTCTCCGGCTCCATGTCTTCTTTTCTTTCACTGCAGGGCGAGCTCATCATGAGTTTCTCATATTTAAGGTCAAACTCAGTGCCAATATCAAAAGTGATCCAAGGGGCGTTTCCTTTATAGCAAAATTTTCTCTTGCCCACATACAAAGACGCCCAGGCCCTTCCAGCATTGCCGACGATAAGAGTGAGTTTTTTGGGCACCTCGTACCTTGCGGTCACAGGGCTTGTTATTTCATCTGTGAGTCCAATCGTCAGGGCGGTAATCACGGCTGGCATGAAGAGTGATGTCCTTTGCCGTGATGGCAGGTGTCGTGGTGCTAGTGGTGTTGCGAACTCCGGTGGAAGAGTTCGAGTCCTTCGTTGCCTTCTTACCGCAGCTCATGACCATCATGGTGATTAAGCATATGAATTATCTTTCGCATTGCTGGCCTCCTTGCTCACAATCCATTGAATAATTTTGCAATGCGCAGGCCAAATTCGACTTTGCTTAAACGTTCTTATTTTCAAGGGGTTAAGTGGGGCAAAAGGGCGCCAGGGCCAGCAAGATCCTGGCCCCGGTATCAAAACTAACCTGATTAGTTTTATAAATTTAGTAGGGACTAATTTGTGTTCAAAAACTGAAGGACATATCTTGCCTTGATGGCCACTTCTTCGCCATAGGCGTCATCTAAGACGTGGCTTTCTAAGCATTGACCATTGTTATAATAGTTTTTAGAGCCATAGACCAGCACGCCTTCTAATTCGTGGGTCCGTTTATTGAAAATGGCGCTCCCTTTGGAGGAGGCGGCGATGTCGGAGTTCACCCGAAAGAAGCTTCTCATTCTGGTCACGAACTTTGCCTCCCCGAGACACCTTCAATGGCAGGCCCCTTATATGTCCCATAGAAATAAGCTCGTCACTCTTCAGGAATAAAATCATGCTCGGCAATTTTTACGGGACTTATATTTTTAACTGGTTTCTCCAATTCGAGAAGGGAAAAGCTCATACCTGATCGTGGATCGTAAGCGTCTTTCACCACCCTCTCGCACTTATAAAAGTTGTCCTTATGGCGCTTTTCTGGGAAGAGGTTTTTGTCTTCCAAATGATGGTTAAACATCCAATAATATAAATCGTTGGAGCAGTAATGTTGTCTTGTGCAATTGCCGGCGGTGAGAAGAAGCTTTGGCGCAATCAATACGGCAGAACAACCCGTTCTTATCACTGGCTGGGCGCGAAACCTTTCCCCCTCGCACGCATGGGCGTTCCTCTCATAAAACGGCCTTGAGACAATCTTCCAATAGCGCTGAAAGGTCCAACCTCGCAGCTCGTGTTTATCAAGCTGATAGGAGACGGCCCTCGCAAGCTCTTTTTCCTTTGAGGAAGAAAGTTCATAAAAGTCCGCTCGACTGTCCTCTCCATAATAAGAAAGGGCGCTAAAACTCAGGAGTGAAAAGATTAAAAGAGATTTCATAAGTTAAGCATGCCAAGCCCTTTTTTATTTGTCGACTTTGCAGGCCCAAGACTCATGGTTTTTCACCGCCCGAAACAAGAAATCATAAAGATAGACGTGACGACGCATGACGCGACTAAAGCGGTGGGCCTTAATGGGATTGAACTGGCCAAAGAGAGAAAATATCTGAATCGGATTTTTTTTCACCCAGCTCCAAGATCCTAACTCTAAAGTGATAGGAACAAAGACCCCCTCATCGCCACGCTCTTTCTTTTTCAAAATGAGGTGGTCCCAAATGTCCCCGTGGGTGGTGTAGATCTCAGATTGAGGCTCAATTTTATACACATGATGGGGATAGGTGTCCTCAAAAAGCTTTTTAAGTTTATGAAATTCATTCAGGTGGGGAAATTCGTCAGCGCTTGAGTAGGCATAAGGATACCAAATTTGATCTTTCAGGCCAAAGCCACTATGCATGTCCAAAGCGACACACGCAGACGCCTCCTTCGTTTCACGCATAAGAAAATCGATAAGAAACTGGTTTTCTTTTTCCATCTCTTTTCCCTCGGGACCTCTGTACCAAGGAAGTTTGCGCGAGTAGCGATGCCCTCCCACTAACCATGTGGCGCTCTCGGCCTCAACAGGGGCGTTTCGCATAAGATCGACCCCATTTTTATTCGATCGCCTTTTATTTGCGACTCCCCATGGGTTGACGATAGGAACGCTCAAGACCCGCCTTGTTTGCAGTTGTTCCCTAAAGTCGGAGTCCCACCTTAGTCTTTGGTCCAAAACATTTAGATAAGAAAGAACGACCTGAGAGCCAATCCGCTCGAGACCGTGAACGCCGCCGGTCACACAAAATGACCGGAAGTTTTTTGTCTTTAGCGCCTATTTTGAGAGCATAGACAGGATACGCGCTTGCTCCGTCCTCAATTTCCCCCAACGTTTCAAGTTCAACGATGTCTGAATGCTTGCCTAGCGAACTCTTCGATTTTTTCCAGCTCGGGAAGCTCCCTTTTTAGCGAATTCAAAATATTACTTCTCCTTATCTAGTATCAGGTCTGAATAGCTTCTTTCCACGAGGTCCTCCTGCTTAACGGACAAGGCCTTCATATAGTATTCACATTGCTTGAGGAGCTTTTCTCTTCCAAACTCTCCCGTCTCATCGATGGCCTCAATCTCCATAAAGCTTCCAAGGCCCTCGACGCTGTCGACATGAAATTTAATATTTTCAATAAAATAGATATGCCTTCTTTTGTCGACGATAACCTTGATGCCATAGGCCTTTGTAAGCACCTCTCCGACTCCCTCGCTTCCCGACAAATGGCTCAAGGCGATCTCGGAGTGCTTTGGACCTTTTAGGTCGTCTCTACGATAAAAAATGAGCGAATTTTCAATTAGTCCCGATCGAAGCTTTAGGCGGCCGGTTTCGCAATTGAAATAAGTGTCCACTTGGTGGTCTAGACCTTTATAGATCGCGTTTTGTGAGTCTAAGATTTGTCTGACTTTTTCTGGTTCGGAGCAGCGGGCCTTGATTTCAACATTGAGCTTTTCAAATTTTTGCATGACATTTCCTTGATAAAGCGAATTTTAACGCGACGGTCTTTTCAAATGCGGACTTATCGATTTATATCATTACTATGAAAAAGTTATTAGTCATTAGTTTATTGTGTAGTTTATTTATTGGACAGGCCTTCGCTCACTCGGTGGGACTCGCTTTGGGAAACCCGACCGGCATCAATGGCCAATACTACTTGTCTAAAGACAGGGTCATTGAGGGCACGGGGGGCATCGAGCTAGGCCAAGGGAGCTCGGAATTTGTCCTCGATTATTACAAAAAGCAAGAAGACAAGTATTATCTCCAGGCCTATGACATGGACTTCTACTATGGTGGCGGAATCAAGTTCAAAAAAGGCTTCGGCATCAATGGAAGCATTTCCACGGCCCACCCCATCGCTGGTCAGCAACTAGAGCTTTTCGCCTCTTCAGGGCTCACTGCTTACTTTCTTGGCCAAGATGGTCTTGAGCTTGATGTTTATGCCGGAATTCGCTACACGTTTTAAAAAAATCCAAATTCCAATATAGAAACAAAAAGCCCCCTAGAGATAGGGGGCTTTTTTGCGTTTACAGGGACAGGGGGGAAGGTCAAAAGTCGCTGGGGGAGCGGCTTTGAGTCAAATTACCTCGAAACCCGCTGGGAAGGTAGAGAAGTGAGTAAGTTTTACACCTTAATTCCTCCTTTACTTCAAAATTCTTTAGCTGCGCAAAGCTTGTAACGCCCAGATCCCGCGTTGACTCTGTTTTCTACGAGAAGTACCGTGTGGCCAGTTTTTAAGTTCAACCGCGGAAATGCTTACTCCTCTAAGGCGCAAGACAAATCCGATCAGTTGAGTCTCTCTCTCTCTCAGGCCGGGCATTGCCCGGTCTTTTTTTTGCGCCTGATGAATGGGGAGCGAAGACGCCCTTTAAAGAGTTCATAGCAAAAGTGAGTTTGCTTGCTGATCATACTTGGAAAGTGGACTCTTAACTCCTCCTGTTCTTTGCCTTTATATTTTCAATAAAGGCCTCTTCTCCTTCGATAAGCTCTTTGAGATAATGCGGAAACTCGGGGGCCCGAGCGTTTTCAAACCCGCACTTGGGGATAACGATGTTGGGAGAAATCCTTTTGCCCCCTTTGAGAAAGGTCGCCTTGACAATTGCGCTTGCTACGATCTGTTCATTTCTCACAAAATTCTGCTCCATATAAAACCACATATCGTCCCAGCTTAGGAGCTTTGTGCGAAGTTGATATTTTCCAAATGGCGGAAGCGGTCTTAGGAAGGCCACATTAATGGCCGTGGCAACGGCACCCCACTTCTCCCGCATCATAGGCCTATGCATGCCGATTTTCATGGTGTAATCAGTTCTTCCGATGTCCATAATCGTGAGGAACCGCCCGTTATTCATATGCATATTCAAGTCGAGGTCATTGGGAAGGACCCTCAAGTCGACTGATGTCTCATCAAAAATATCGCATTTTTTTGGAAGGATAAGGTTCTTTAAAATAGTGGCCAAAAATCGAAAATATAAATTCATATGCGCTATAATAGACGAAATTTTAAAAGGAGCGCAAATGTCCGATCAAATTAAAAATGTATGCATAGTGGCCTCGAAAAGAATTCCCTTTATGAAGTCGGGGACCCGATACGCCAAAGTCTCAAATAATGAGCTTCTCGCGCCGACCATGAAGTCCTTAGTGAATGAGCTGGGACTTCAAGGAAAGGAAATAGGAGAAGTCGCCCTAGGAGCTGTGAATAAGCACGCTTATCAGTTTTCTCTCGCTCGGGAGGCCGTCATGGACTCTGGGCTCTCTCCCCACACGCCTGGCACTGATGTTCAAAAGGCCTGCGGAACTTCTCTGGAGGCCGCGGTCATCATCGCAAATAAGATCGCTTTAGGTCAAATTGACTGTGGCATCGCCGGTGGAGTCGACACCAATAGTGATGTGCCTATTGAGTTCAAAAAGAAATTCTCTGACAGGCTTTTGGCCCTTTCCAACGCGAAAAATCTAAGAGGCCGCCTTGCCGCTTTTAAGGGCTTTAGCCCACGCGGAACTTTTGCCTAAACTTCCGGCCATAAAAGAGCCTCGCACCGGCAAAAGCATGGGCGAGAGCTGCGAGGACATGGCAAAGACTTGGAATATTTCGCGGGACGCTCAAGACCTGCTCGCTTTCGAAAGCCATCAAAAGGCGGCCGAGGCCTACAAGAGCGGCTTTTATGACGATCTTATCATCGAATACAAGGGACAAAAGAGAGACGGCCTAGTTAGAAGCGATATTTCTCTTGAGAAGATGGCCTCTCTTAGACCCGCTTTTGACAAGACAAGCGGCGAAGGAACTTTGACGGCGGCCAATAGCACCGCCCTGACAGACGGAGCCGCCTGCGTTTTCCTCTGCTCTGAGGAGTACGCAAAAGAGAATAACTATAGTCCTCTTGCTCGTCTAACTTTTGCCCAGTCCTACGCTGTCAATTACATAGAGGACGAGGGTCTTCTTATGGCGCCGGCCTATGCTGTACCAAAGATGCTTAAAAAAGCGGGACTATCGCTTCAGGACTTTGACTACTATGAAATCCATGAGGCCTTTGCCGCTCAAGTTCTTTGCACTCTAGAGGCCTGGAAGTCTGAGGACTTCTGTAAAAATAAATTAGGACTCGACTCTGCCTTAGGCGAAATTGACCGCTCAAAACTCAATATAAAGGGCGGCTCGCTCGCTCTTGGACATCCTTTTGCGGCGACTGGCGCCAGGATTTTAGGCGCGCTTTCCAAAATTTTAAACGAAAAAGGCTCCGGCAGAGGACTCATTTCCATCTGCACCGCGGGCGGCATGGGCGTGGTCGCCATCGTCGAAAAACCTTAGCCGCTATTGTCAGGCCTAGCGGCAGTAGCTAGGCCTCTTCCTGAACAGCCAAAAACACAAAAAAGGCCAATGAAGAAGAAATTGGTCATTATAATCGCATAGGCCTTGTTATTAAGCCAATAAGGATACAAGGCCATGCCAAACAATAAGCCAATGATCGCCTGCTTGGCCCATCCTTCCCATTGTATGGCTCATGTCCCACTCCAGAATCGCCTCCCCCACATAGGGGAGCTTATACAGCAGAAGCTGCATCTTTCTTGAGCTATGGGAAAAAAAATAGGCCGCTGCGACAAAAAATATAATTCCAGGCATGACGGGAAGAAGGACTCCCAAAACCCCTAGAATTCCGCAAATAAAACCTAAAATGAGATAAACAATGCGCTTCATAATAACTTTTGATGAGGAATCATTTCCCTTATTAGGTATAATAGCGTCATGCAAATAAAAATGCTCACGTATAATATTCACAAAGGCTTTAACTGGCGGAATTCACAAGCAACTATAAAGAAAATCAAAGAGGCGATTGTCTCCTCAGGGGTTGATGTCGTATTTTTGCAAGAAATTGTCGGCGAAAATAAGCCTCTGTCTAACAAACATGAAGAATGGATTGACGCTCAACATGAATACTTGGCCGATAGCATTTGGACAGACATGGCGTACGCCAAAAACGCTGTCTATGACCACCGCCATCATGGAAACGCCATTCTTAGCCGCTTTCCCATAAAAGATTGGGCTCAATTCGATATTTCCACCAATAAGCGAGAACAAAGAGGCATTCTCGCCTGCGACCTGGAAACTCCTCAGGGAATTGTCCATGCGTTTTGCGTTCACCTCGACCTCTTTCATAAGGGCAGGACCGTTCAATATAATAGATCAATGAATTTATCGAAGAAAGAAGCAGTGACGGAAATCCCAAAATTCTGGCGGGCGATTTTAACGACTGGAATCAGGCGGCCTGCACCTTTCTTAAAGGACTTTAATGAGGCGAGCAAGGTGCTTCATGGCGACTATCAAAAAACTTTCCCGGCAAATTATCCTCTACTAAAACTTGACCGAATTTATATAAAAGGCATCCATCCGACTGAGGTCCGGGCCTTGAGAAATAAAAAGTGGAAGAACCTCTCCGACCACTGCCCTCTCTACATGTCAGGAGAGGTCGATTGGTGAAAAGAGCTAACTTCACAGAAAACAATCAGACCTCTCTTGTTAAAAACGGAGGCGAATTCATTGAGGCCTTTACAAAACTAGTCTCTGAAGCAAAGCAAAAAGTCCTTTTCCACACTTATATTTTCACAGATGATGAATGCACCCGCCCCGCAATCGAGGCGCTGATAAAAAAAGCGAAAGAAAATGTTCCGGTCTTTGTCCTCTTGGACGCTTTTGGCACCCCTGAACTGAGCGTCCACTCTAAAAAGGGAATTTGAAGAAGCAGGGGTGGTCTGGACGTATTTCGCTCCTGTCAGAGGAAAGACCTTCGAGCATATAGGACGTAGGCTTCACCAGAAGGTTCTTGTGATCGACAATCACAGGGCCTTGGTCGGAGGAATCAATCTCTCAAAGAGATTTATTGCTCCCGACGAAGGAAGCCCGTGGCTTGATTACGCTGTCGTGATGGAGGGAGAGGAAGTGGAGGGAGTTCAAAAAAAGATTTTTCGTCTTTATAAAAAATATTTTCCCGAAAATGCGTCTCAAATAAAAAATTTAATCGGCCCCTCTGACGCAAGACATTAAAGGCCATCTTAAAGCGCGAACTCTTGTGAACGACTTCATGCGATTTGAAACCGAAATTCGCAGAGGCTATCTAGGCGGCCATTAGATAGGGCGCAAAAAAGCATAAGACTCACGGCCACCTATTTTCTTCCCGGCAAAGAAGCTCATGCGGGCCCTTAAAAAGGCGGCGAACCGGGGCGTGGAAATGGAGCTTATTTTTAGCAAAGACTCGGACGTTAAGCTTGAAAGGTGGTCCTCTAGACATCTTTACTCATGGTATCTCAGTCAAAACTTCAAAATCTACGAGTGGGGCGAATCAATTGTCCATGCCAAGGCGGCCGTCATAGACGGCAAATGGTCGACCATAGGCTCCTATAATCATAATTATATCAGCCGATACGCTTGTCTTGAAATCAACGTGGAAATTCTGGACGAGGACTTTGCCCGCAAAATGGAAAAGGAGTTTGAATTCATCAAGTCCAAGTCCAGGGCCGTTGAGAGAGAGGGCTGGAAGCAAACACGTAAAACGCCCTTGGGCCTGCTCTATTATCTCAGCTACATGGTTTCAAATATGATCATTATTTTCTCCATGCTCTTTATCACCCGCAAGAAGCAGAAAATTGACTTTGATTAGCCTCTAACCGCCTGTAATAACAAAATATTTCTGCGTCTTACAGCGAGCTTGTAAGAAGTTGTTAGTGCCTTTTTCACTGCCCTCAGGCTAGGCTAGTCCCCTAACTATATGGAGATATTGATGTATAAAGGAATTTTAACAACACTCATCCTAACTTTAGCTTCTACGGCCTCGGCGGGCGTCAAAACCATCTGCGGACCGACGATGACAGAGTTCCCTCTTTCGAGTCTAAGATAGGAAGGCTCAGCGTTAAGGGCAAGCACCTTGGGTGCACAGCGACGCTTATCAGCGACAAATGCGCCATCACCGCGGGGCACTGCAAAGAAGTGCTAGAAATCGCGGAATTTAACACTCCGGTCTCCCAGGACGGAAAGCCGCAAGGTTCAAACGCGCAAGACGTATATGAAATTGACCAATTTTCAATCAAAAGCGAAAACGCTGGTCCGGGCAAAGACTGGGCCGTCTTCAAATTTAAAAGAAATGTGATCACAGGCAAGTACCCTGGGGAGCTTCAAGGCCACTATAATGTTAGCTTTAGAACCCCTAAAAAAGGAATTGAGCTCATGATCACTGGCTATGGCCGTGACGCGGCCGACGCCGAGAGAAATTTCGCTCAGCAGACCAATACAGGCCGCCTCGAGTTGGCAGGCTCTATCTGGAGAGGCCCTTCTGTGCTGGAGCACACTGTTGACACTATGGGCGGAAACTCTGGCTCTTCAATTATTAATGTAGAGACAGACGAAATCATTGGCATTCACACCCACGGCGGATGCCACTCCAGTGGCGGAGCAAACATGGGCACTTTAATTTCAAAGCATTCAGAGCTCAAGAAGGCCATCAAGGCCTGTCTTGGGAGATAATTATCGCCTGATTTGAGAGAGAAAGAGAGGGGAAGCGAAAGCTTCCCCTTTTTTATGGCAAATCGAAGAAAAGAAACTCTGACTTCTGGGAGGAAACCAGCCCCAATTTTTTCTCATCTTTTATCGCAAGCCCATCGCCGCTTTCGTAAACTTGGCCGTCTATTGTCAACTCGCCCTCGATCATTTGGAGCCAATAAGATCTTTTAGAATCAAGCGCAATTTCGTCCTTATGGCCTTCGCTATAACTGCCGAGGCTCAGGCGGGCGTCTGCATGAATGCTCGCAATGCCCTCCCCTCCCTCGGGCGAAACTAAAAGAGTCAGACCATTAGAGAGCTTTCGATCTTCATAATTGAACTGATCGTACCTCGGAGGGACGCCATTCTCGTTGGGCATAATCCATATTTGATAGGAATGGGTCTTTTCCTTGGGGTCAGGATTAAATTCGCTATGCTGAATGCCGGAGCCGGCGCTCATTATTTGAATTTCTCCTGGCCGAATCACAGAGCTATTTCCCAGAGTGTCCTCATGCTTGAGGGTCCCCTTTTTTATAAAGGTTATAATCTCCATGTCTTTATGAGGATGGGTCCCAAAACCCATGCCCTCATCAATCACATCGTCATTGATCACCCTGAGGACACTAAAGCCCATATATTTAGGATCAAAGTAAGAGCCAAAGGAGAAAGAGTGGCGGGCGTCCAGCCAGCCAAAGTTTAAGTGCCCTCTCTCGTTGGATTTTCTAAGAGCTTTCATTCTTTTCTCCTATGCCTTGGTCATTTTTTTAAAACAATTCTATAGTTCACTTCCACTTGGTCCTTAACAAGCTTGTCTCCCAAGTCCTTAAAGAAATTACCGGAGTTGTAAATCATGCCAAACTTGGTCCTGTCGAAAGTAAAGGCGCCCACTATAGCCTTGCCGTCTTTTTTATAAGTGAAGTTAACGGGACTAGTTTTGTCCTTGATGGTCAATATGCCCTTGGCGGTATTGCCTTTCACCTCAGAAATGACCAGCTTTGAGGTCGGATATTTTTGAGTATTAAAGAAGTCTCCGCTCTTCATATGAGTCAAGAACTTGCTCTTCCACTCTCCCTCAAGATCGTTCACGTCCAGAGAGCTCATATCGACCACAAAGCTTCCGCCTAGAAGCTCGCCCTCTGACATCTTGGCCTCTCCCGACTCAAAGCGAAGAGTTCCTTGATGCTCCCCGCTCACCTTCTGGCCTCTCCAACTCACCACACTTTTCTTTGTATTGATCTCGCTTGCTCCCAGATTAAAAGCAAAAAGGGCGCCCAGCGCCAAAACGAGTGGCTGTTTTAGTTTTTTTATCATCATAATTCCTCCAATGATTTTTAGCTCTTCTAAAAGCTTCTTTTTGGCATTATGCTTGAAATCTCTATAAAAATAAATTATTTTAATTCTATAAACTCAATAGCATTTTCTTATAAAGGAAATATAGAATGACGTATGATCAACTACTTACAATAGAGGCAGTGGTCAATGCTGGCAGCTTTAAGGCCGCTTCCAAAATTCTGGGAAAAACTCAACCAAGCCTCAGCGCGGCGGTGAAAAAGCTCGAAGACGAATTCCAAATAAAAATCTTTTCTAGGGAAAACTACCGTCCCGAGCTTACTGATCAAGGCAAGGGCGTTTCTCGAAAAGTCCAAGGTCGCGCTGGAGACATTTAGAGAACTGGAAACTTTTTCTAAAGAGATGGCGCTTGGGTTTGAGTCAGAAATCACCATAAGCATCGACGCCATTTGCCCCATTGAAAAAATATTCGTCCGCTCTCCAGAGCTTTTTTCAGCCCTCAGATCTCGACCTCTTTGAATCTTACAATCGATCTTCTTGAAGGGCTGCAAGAAAGGATTCTCGAGCATTCTGCCGACTTTGCGATTGGCTCAAATATTGAGCCCAAACCTGAGATAGAGGCCGTGCCTCTCTTTGAGACCTGCATGGTGCCGGTCATCTCTCCCCTTGCCCTGCCGGGCGAGAGGCTTTGCGCAAGAGAGCTTAAAAAGTTTCCTCAAATCATTGTCACCAGCTCCTCCAAAAAAAGCAGCAATAAAGTGGTGGGGGCGATGCCTGGGGCCAAGCAGTGGTTCACTTCTGATATGCTCATGAAAGAGCGCCTGATCGTTAACAAACTCGGATGGGGGCGCCTGCCCTTGCATCAAGTCGGAGAAGAAATAGAAAAAGGCTCTTTGATTGAAATAACAAAGTCCCCAATGTCTCTCGGATTAGTGTTCCCCTTTTTCTGCTTAAATCTAAGACTAAGAGCTTGGGCCCAAACGCGAGAAATTTTGGCACTTTTTGTTGGACCAGTCCAGGGAGGTCAAATGAAGGCCTTCTGCCTGTCGTTCCTTTTGGTCAGCTTGCAATGGCGGCAGAGCTTGAGTTTGTGGACATCAAACCCTGGGCCCGAGATGGAAATCAGCGGCTTTGCCCCGCTTAGACGCGGCCTCTATGGCATGTCTGACAATAGGTATGACGTTCAGTTATTCGAGCTCTTCCCAAGAAGACACGAAACGCTCCGATCCAAGCGAAAAAAAATTTGCGAAAAAGTGATGGTTTTTGGCCATATTACTTGTCGGCCCTTGTATGGAAGCAAAACGGAAGATGGGTGAAGTCCCCATGGGACCTCGAAGGGGGAGCTGTGTGCGGGAAGACCATTTACCTCGCTAACGAGCAAGTGAGGCATGTCCTAAAAGTCTCAAAGGGACAAAATCACAAAATTAGATTTGGACCTCAATAGCGCCTTTGAAGGCCCTCAAAACGCCCATTGAGAAGACAAGCGTCAACGCTGGCCTTGAAGGGGTGGCGGTGGACTGCAATCGAAACATCATTTATCTTGGCGCAAGAAAGAGGACCACGAGGCGTGCTTCGATTCAATCTCCAAAGAGCGGGGCCTTTTTGAGCTTAATACAACGAGCGAAAACAATAGTCCTTACCCGGACTACGCTGACCTCTTTTTTTGGAATGATCATCTCTACGTCTCTTGAAAGGAACCAGAGAGCAATTTTAAAAATAAGCGCCAAGACAGAGAAGCTTGTGGACGCCAAAACGTTTGACGAACTGAGCAGGCGGACCTTAAGACCAAAGATCTCTATAAAACGGGAAAACCTTTGGTCTGGCGGAGGCCCTTTATATGGACACGGAGTATATTTACTTGGCCTTGACAACAACGGCAGCCCTTTTTCCGAGAAGGCCAAAAAGATATTAAGACTAAAAGGAAAGATAAGAGAATCATCACTCTTATTAGATTTAAAAGGCCTAAAGATTTCTAGAAAGCTCGCGCGCCGCAAGGCCCATGCCTTCTACCGTCATCTCAAACATGGGAGCTATGACCTCACAGCGCTTATAGTAGGCGCGCTCCAAAGCCTTTTGCTTTCAGGGTTTAGCCAGGCCGTTTGGGGAAAAGTGTTTTGATTTGCTTGACTCTCTCCATCCCTGTTCGGGCGAGCCTGCCAGAATGGCGCAAATTAAAATAGAACTCCCGCATGCTTCCCGTCATTTGAAAAAGTTCGTACGGCGCCATATACGCGTCTCCGACGATGAAAAATCTCGTGTCCACTGGATACATTTTCTTCAAATCGTCCACTCGAACGGACTTTCTTCTGTCCAGTTCGGCGCTCTTCGTACAAAGCTGTCATAAAAGATATTATGAAAATAATAGGAATCGAAGCTTTTGAAATGGTTGGTCTGATGAGCGGCGGAAAAGAGCTTTTCCACCCTTTTTGAATGGGGGGTCATGCTCCCCCCGACGTCCATTAACAGTACGAGCCTGAGGCCGTTTTTCCGTCTGGGAAGTCTCCACAATCTCAATTTCGCCCATATTGTCGCAGGTCTTTTTTATGCTCGCTGTCAATGTCGAGTTTTTTTCGGCTGGTCTTTTTAAGCACTCTAAGCTTCTTAAGCGCCACCTTGATGTTTCGAACATCAAGCTTTTCATCGTCTCGATAGGCCTTAAATTCCCTCTTTCCCGCGACGGCCAAGGCCGCGCGCGCTCCGGAATTACCGCCGATGCGAATGCCGCCAGGGTTGTGGCCGGAATGGCCGAAAGGGAGAGATGCCCCCTGTGCCGATCCACTTGCGCGCCGCCATCATGCCTTTCTTTTTGCTCGTCCATTCGCTTTTGAAGCTCTTTTAAAAGCTCCTCAGAGGGAAGACCTGGGGCCTGGGCCTTTCTCTCTTCACTTAATTCATTCTCCTTCGCCGTTTCAAGCCAGCTTTTAAGCTTTTCCTTAAACTCGTCGTCACTCACGACGCCTTCAAAACATTCCGCGAAACTCAAGTCGAAAGCGTCATAGTATTTCACGTCTTTAACAAGAGTGGTCCGCGCCACGTGATAAAAGGTCTCCATATCAAGAGGACGTCCCTCGGAGCAAAGAGACTCTATGGCCTTTAAAAAGTCGAGGTACTCGCCAGTGCTCGCCGGGCGCTCCTTTGCCTCTTAAAGTGTAGAAAAAATCGAGAAACATTATTTTAGCTTTCTAAGATCTTCTTCGTTTTTCAGCAGCGCCCCCACATAAGGAATCCCTCCCCCCTTGAAGTCGGCCCCTTGGTGGGCAAGGATATTGATCCAGTCAATCAACTCGCTAGTGGAGGGTCTTTTCCTGAGCTCGTCCGCCTCCCTAAGTCTGTAGAAAAGCTCTAGAGAGTTGTTGAGAAGCCCCCGGTCAATGGAGGGATAATGGACTTTGACGATGTCCTCCATCGTTTCCCAATCGGGAAAGGAGATATAATGGAAAACGCATCTCCTTAAGAAAGGCGTCGGGGAGCTCTTTTTCGTTATTGGAAGTGATAAAAACGATGGGCCTTTGTCTGGGCCTTGATGACTCGACCTGTTTCGGTGATGGTGAACTCCATTTTATCAAGCTCGGTCAGATAGATCGTTAGGGAATTCAATGTCGGCTTTGTCGATCTCGTCAATCAGCAGAACGCATTTTTCATCGTTTGCAAAAGACCTTCCCATGGCCTCAAGGCGAATATAATCCTCGATGTTTTCCACGTTTCTTCCGGCATCGCCTGGAAAACGCGAATCGTTCAGCCTTGTGAGGGCGTCGTAAAAATAGAGCCCGTCTTTGCTAGTGGTGGTGGACTTTACACTCCATTGAAAAAGCTCCAGCCCCTTTTCCTGGGCGTAGTGGTGAGCGAGAAGTGTTTTGCCGGTTCCCGGCTCGCCTTTGATTAAAAGCGGCCTTTGAGTGATTTCCGCTATTTTTATCGCGTCTCGAAGCTCCGGGGAGAGCACGTATTCTGTCTTCAAACCTTGTCCTCATTTTTTAGGTCGAAATATTAAAAACCTTCAACCTTTCTTTCGCAATTTTCATGGCCTGAGCTCTCACCTGGTTGAGCTCCATCTCGCCGTCTTTGCTGATGACCTTAATTGGCTTATCAACATAATGATCTTTCCATACGTTCTTGACCCTTATGAGGGAAAAGGAGGCCTTGTCTTCATTGAGATAGCCAAACTCCTCGAATGCGACAAATTGTCCTTTGGGAGATGAGCCTATCGCCTTTACTTTTATCATATTATTCGCTTGAAGTGATACCGAACCTAGCAGAAACGAGCATAAAACTAGAGCTTTCAATAAGTCCTCCCTTATTTAGTCTGGCATTATATAGAGCAAAGCTTATGCCAGTATATTGCTCAAGTTTTCTCCATATAACGGAAACTTGAAAGGGAAAAATAGCGCATAAATATTAGACACACGGCTAAATCTTAATAATAGTTAACCGATAGGTTAAATATGTTTAATAAGATCATCACTATCAGTTTCTTTCTCTCTTCTACTCAGGCCCAAGCGGGCGGCGGTCGCGAGCCTCTACGCCGATCGCATTAACGCAATTCAGGACGCGGGCCATATGAACGCTGCAGAAGCCCAAGAGAAGATGTACAGTCTCCACCTTCAGGAGGAAAGCGAGCAAAGAATATTTCGCGAGCAGGCCAGAGGGGTGGCAAGCGCCATTAACCGAGAAAAAGTCATTAAACTTAGCAACAAAGCTATTGAAGTTTTTGTCGACTAATCGTAAACCTAGAAAACTCCAAATAATCAGGACGGCGCATGAAGAAAGCAGAAATGGAAAAGTACATCACCGACATCCCAGACTTCCCAAAGAAAGGAGTTGTGTTTAAAGACTTCAGCCCCCTTTTAGAGCAAAAGCTGCCAGAAACGGTGGATGGCCATGGGAAAGGACTTGATTGGGACATCTGTCGATTGCGTTGTGGGCATTGAATCACGGGGCTTTATTTTAGGGGCGGCGCTGGCCGCCAAATATGATAAGGGCTTTATTCTGGTTAGAAAACGAGGAAAGCTTCCCCCACCAGTCACCTCCCAAAGCTACACCCTTGAGTACGGAGATGACACTTTAGAAATGAAGCCCAATCAACTCAGAAAAATGTGCTCATTGTGGACGATGTTCTCGCCACAGGAGGACACTCTAAAGGCCACGATCGCTCTTTGTGAGAAAAATAATTATCACGTTAAGGGCGTCAGCATGCTTATAAACCTCAAATTCTTAAACGACTTGGAAGGTCAGATACCTGACCTCGTTTCTGTTTTAAACTACAAATAGGCAAAAAGATCGTCCCTATTTTGAATACTTAGGGCATAGTTTATCCTTAAACTATGTCATTTCGTTCGTTCATTTTATTTAGTCTTCTCATCACCGGAGTCCTTGCGTGCTCTAAAGCGCAGGCCTTGATCACCAGTGACCAAATGCAGACTCATATTTTAAAAATTTACGATAAGAATGTTCTGGTGCTCGACAGAGGACTGGAGGACGGCGTCTTCAAAGGCGATCATATCAAAATGACCAATCAGGAAGGCTTTATTGCTAGGGGCATTTGCCTTCAATCGTCTTTAACTCTCTCCCATTGGAAAATATACCGCGTAATCAGACCAGAACTTGTCAGCATGGACTCCACATACCTTTTGCATTCAATAAATCAAAGCGAAGTTCCCAAAAGCCTTAAGGGCTATCGTGAAGTCGACTTTTCGGGCGCCTATGATTATAGCGAAGAAGACGCCAATAAAGGGCTCAAACTTCAACAAGAGCGTTTGGCCAATTACGACCTGCCTGAGTCAATCATTGAAAAAGGCGGATATCCTAAAAAAGAAGCAAGGCCAAAAGAGCAGGATTTTTTTGCTAAAAACTTCAGCAGAGAAAAACTAGATAAAGACTTTTCCACACTTGAACTCAGCGTATTCGCCTCTCCCTATTTCATGGGAGACCCTTAATCAGCAAAAAAATATGTACTTTGGTTTCAAGCTGAAAAACAGAGGCGAGAAATATGATTTCGCTCTCCAGGGCGAGCAGCGCCAAACGAAAATAGTTAACCGCTACACCAAAGAAGAAGTCGAAAAGCGCTATCGAAGAGTCGACTCCACTTTCACAATCAAAGACTTCAGTGACAAGTGGAGCTACTTTGTCTATGGTCTTTACGAGTCCGAGCAGCAAGGCGATATTGAAAACCCCATCGCTCAGGTGAATCTCGCCCCGGCCGGTTTTTATCGGCATTTTCAAAAGCCCAATGAGGACGGAGAAGAGTTTAGGCTCGGCTTTGCTCCGATGCTTGATAACCGCAAATTTGAGACTATTGATGGAGACATCAAAGAGCGCAATAACGCTCGTCTTGGCTTTCACCTCTACTATACAGAGCTTTTGACTCCGACCACCAACTTCAAAGCTGACTTTTGGTATAGCCCTTACCTCGATTTAAGCGATCAAAGCCTTGATTTTGAGAACACGCGGGCGAATTTAAAGGCGATCTTAAACAGGTCGCTAGGGGAAAACTTCTCTATTGAGTATCAGGTCCAATACCTAAAAGACATTCTTTATAAAAGAGACCTTGGTGTTCAGCCTGAGAACATCATCAACACAATTAATTTTAGACTAACGACTGATCTCTAGCGTTTTTTAGAGAACGAGCGCCAAGTACTCGGTGTTTCCGGTCTTGCCTGTGATAGGAGACTCGATAAGCTTTTTAACTTCAATTGAGTTTGAGTCCATCCAATCGAGAACTTCCTGTAAAATGACTTTTCTGTTCTCTTCGCTAATAAGCCCTTTTTTTCCCACGCGGCCAGGGCCCGCCTCAAACTGAGGCTTTATCAATGTGACTCCAAAGCCTTGGTCTTTTAAAAGCGCCATGACATTTTTCAAGACCAGTGTCTGAGAGATAAAAGAGATGTCCATCACAAAAGCGTCCACCTTCTCTTCAATGTCTATGGGGTATTTGGCGTTCACGCCCTCAAGATTCACCACGCGCTCGTCGTCTTTAAGGACGTCAGCTAGCTGATCGCGCCCGACATCGATGGCGTAGATCTTGGTGGCGCCATTATTAAGGCAGACTTGGGTGAAGCCTCCGGTGCTCGCGCCAATATCTGCCACGACCAGATCCTTAAAGTTTAAGTCAAATTCTTCGATGGCCTTTTCAAGCTTATAAGCGCCTCGGCCCACATAGAGAGTTCTATCAACAATGACAATCTCGTCTTCATCACGGACCTTCAGACCTGGCTTTGAGGCCTTCTTGCCATTGACTTCAACGTCCCCCTGCTCAATAAGCATGCGCGCTTGAGAGCGGGTGAGAACGATCTTTTTTGTCACCATGACTTTATCAAGACGATCACTCATCGCTAATCAATCTCGCCTGAATAAACATGTTTCACCTCTCCCCGATAAAGAAGAGAGCCAAGTTCACTATCAACAACAGCTGTCATTCTGCCGCCCCGCGCGAGCACGGTGATTTCGCCTGTCCAATCAAAAAGCTTGCGACAGGCAACAGCCGGTGGCCATAACGCCGGTTCCGCAGCAAAGAGTCTCGTCCTCCACTCCCCTTTCATAAATGCGAAGTTTGACCGTTTGCGGCTCTTCTTTCACGATTTCAAAAAAGTCGACGTTAGTGCCTTCCGAAAAGCGCTTATCATGTCTGACGACACTTCCAAGCGACTTGATATTAATGTCATCGACGTTATTAACTTGAAGCACGGTATGAGGAACGCCCGTGTTCAAATACAAGAGCTCCTTTAGTCGAGAAGTCTCTCACGTCATATTTGTCGACGTCATAGAGCTCGGTCATTTTAACTTCCACAAAGTCGCCATCGAGAACTCTTCCTTCGTACTCGCCGTTTAAAGTTTCAAATTGGTACCAATTTTTTTTGAGTTTCATATAGTGATGGGCGAAGTGCACGCTTGAGCGAGCGGCGTTGCCGCACATCTCGGCCACAGAGCCATCAGCGTTCCAGATGCGAATGCTATAGTCCCACTTTTCGCTTGGCCCTATGACGATCACGCCGTCCGCTCCAATGCCCACTCGGCGAGAGCACCATTTTTTAACGCTCTCAAGCGACGGAGTGGCCGCCTCCATCAATTATATTTACGAGAATAAAGTCGTTTCCAGAGCCGGAATATTTGTGAAATTTTATCGCTTCGCTCATCTAAAACCTCTAACACAGCGCTTAAGATTAGGCGATATTCATACCACATGGAGCAAGATATTGATAATATTTGGTTCTCAAACCGACGATATTTGGTTATCATTAGCGGTCTAACCTTGGGACATTAGCTCAGTTGGTTAGAGCCCCCGGCTCATAACCGGGTGGTCGCAGGTTCAAGTCCAGCATGTCCCACCAGCTTTTTTGAATCCGGTGCCAGCAGACTGTCCATAGTAAAAAGCCTCCGCATGGGAGGCTTTTTTATTTTTAATTCCAGTTTTTTACTCTTATTCAGGCATTACTTTAAGTCTATTATCTGATTCACTGTAATAAACCTTAGTCTTTTATTTTGCTCTATTAACACATTATTCACCTAAATTTCACCTCTAGTTCATCACACCTTGAGATCTTTTAACAAGTCCTATCTTGTTTGTTAATTGATTCTTTATTTTTTTGACTAAATATTAATATCATAATTTTTCAAAATTGTTTTTGGTGCCTGACTAACTTCTTTATCAAAACAAAGAATTTTAAAGGGTAATTGAATAATTTTGACAATCCGATTCTTGTCTCTTCAGTTATTAACATCACAAGGTGTACTCAGCGAAATTTAAGAAATACTTTTCTATTGTTATAACCAAAATGAATTTCACATTCAATACTCCCCTCATTAGTCGGGTTAAAATGGGATTCACTGTTATAACTCTATATCTACACAGAATAAACAATCACTTCATTTTATGAAATCTCTTCATAGGGATTCATTTATCTTACCACTTTAACATATTTGTCCTTAATCAAGATCCCTAACTGTTTTTGGATACCAAGTCCTACCGCCTGATTAGGTCTTTATCCTCCACAAGTTAAATAAATCAGCGATCTCTCTGATAACTAAAACCTTTATCCTTTAACTTTGATCCTTACGACTAAATGTACTTTATCGCCTTTCGTCTTTTCCAATGAATTACCTCAATTCCAGCCTCCCTCAACTTTTTCCTCACCGTCGTTTTAGAACACCCTAACTCTCTAGAAATTCGTCGCAGTGAATACCGTTTTTTGACGTATAAATGAGTGAGGAAACTCAATCATCGTATGGTTTTGGAGCCTTAAATTTAATAATTTCAGAGACTTCAGCGGTGAGGAAAAATGTTTGTGATAGTGACTGGGATGGACCACCAGTTTTTCGGATAAGGTGCCAGCAGACCTGTCCAAACTAAAAAGCCTCCCTTGCGGAGGCTTTTTTTATAAACATTATTTAAAAAATATCCACATTGGCCTCCGTAATGGATCCTGATTGTCATATTCAAACTTTATGCCTAACTCTGGAATCTCAACTTTGAACTTTTCTTCAACAACATCTTCACTTTTGGAAGGAATAGCTGTTTCGATCCATTTATATCCCTTAAAGCGTTTTTTTAAGAATGCATATGCGTCAAAGTCCTTCCAAAAAGGCATAGAAGTTCCAACTAGTTCTTTTGTCCTTTTATTAACAGACGTCGAAAATTTTGCGTATCTGTATTCCTGTAGGTCAGGATCTTCTTCTCTGTTAATCTGAATTGGTTGTCCAAAGTTTTCAACTAAGGCGTCAACAGTATCTATTTGATGCACTCCAACTAGCCTATCAAAAATATCCCCTGTCTTATTTAATGAAGAAGACGAGGAGCAACCAATAAGAAAAAAAACTACCATCAAAGGAAAATATTTTATCATTGCCTCTCCATCTTTTTAATTATTGATTCTATAAAAGAAAAGCTTTTGGGATTTAACTTCTTAAGCCTTTCTGGATTCGAATGGTAAATTTCAACATGATTTGCAAAATCTTCACTAGCGGATTCCGAGGAATCAGGAAGAACCAGCACCTTGGGAGGACGTTTAATTCCCTTTTCTCTATCAATAGTCCATCCTGAGGATTTCACGAAGCCAAGAAGTTCTTTCTGTGTTAAATCAAGAATTGCTAGATGAGCCACTTCATGAACCAGAATGTCAGTCTTATCCGGGCGTTTGAAAAAATTGTCATATACAATTAAAACCTTAGATAAAGGAATTACGGAGGCTGGATTTTTAGGATCGCCTCCCACACTACCTCTAAGTATTTCGGAGAACTTGTACTTCCTCAACCAAGGAGGAATCTTCTACAAGTGCTTCTCTAAAGTCGCCTTTTCATTTGATTTCCATTTCTTGATTACTGTTTGTATTCCTTTAAGTTTCTTGCTGGTCGAATCCCTGAAATAATTTGATTTTCTAAGTTCTCTGCAATGAGCTTTTCTAATATGGGCCCTAACAAAGCTTCCATCTTTTTTCTGGTACGAGCCCACTTTGTGTTGTCTAATGTAAACCTCATGAGGATCACAAGGCATTCCAAAGGCTGTAAAAGAAAGTAATAAAAGTGCGATTAAAAGCATCTAAGCCGCTTTTTGCCTAGCTTCCCACAAGTCATACTCTGCCTGCATCCTTACCCACATCTCGGCACTCGTCCCCAATTTAGATTCAAGCACAATCGCAAATGAAGCGGAGATTCCTCTTTTTTTATTTACAATTTCATTTATCTTGCGAGGAGAACATTCACAAAGCTCAGCCAACGATGTTTGGTTCAATCCCATTTCTGGCATATAAACATGAGCCAAAACTTCTCCTGGGTGCATAGGCATTGGATTTGAAATCATAATTAACCCCTGTGGTAATTCTCTATTTTAACCTCGGAAAACTCACCATTTTTAAATTTAAAAGTGATGCACCAAGGCAGTTTTATTGTAACACTCCAAAAATCGCTTCGATCACCCTTTAATTTATGAAGGCGAATGTTTGGAGGTTGGCCTTTTATCTTTAAGTCGTTCAACTCACTTGAGGCGTGCATGATGGTTAAAAGGGCTTTAGTTCTCAACCAAAAGTCTTTTGGCAGTGTTTTTGATTTATTTGTATTCCAAATATCTTTTACAATCTTGCCACTAAAGCTGACTATCATTTACACCTCTGGCCCTCCACCCCACTATACCACATAGTGTAAAAAAAGAAAATAGGCATCATTATACGTTTCTTACACTTTCAGCATGCCATTTTCCACCACCAGACCTTGTGTCTATTCTCCATAAATTGAACAGATCAGCTATTCTCTGATAACTCAAACCACGTTTCCTCAGCCTCTCAACCTTTCTTTTCAGAGCTCCATGGGACTCAAGTTTTGAGTCTAAGACCTCAATCCCTGCCTCTCTCAACTTTTTCCTCACCGTCGTTTTCGAGCACCCTAACTTTCTAGAAATTCGTCGTAATGAATATCGCTTTTTGACATATAAATGAGTGAGGAAACTCAAATCATCATATGAATTTGGAGCCTTAAACTTCATCATTTCAGAGACTTCAGTGGTGAGGAAAAAAGTTTGTGATAGTGACTGGGATGGACCACCAGTTTTTTGGATAAGGTGCCAGCAGACCTGTCCAAACTAAAAGATCCTGTTCTCTTAGCTTTGATAGGCAGGTGTTCTCATAAATCTCGTTATTTAGTAACTATAGAGACACATGCCTTAACACCAATGTTGTTTTCAATAAAAGTCACACCCGATATTGAAGAGACATTTTTAGTACTCAAGTGAAGTACATTTAGCTCGTTGATCGCTTGTTCTTGACTATTAGTTGCACTTGAACAAATAACTTCCGCTTTTCCTGCGAATGCTGAAATACTTCCTAATGCTAATAATCCTACTAATAATTTCTTCATAATAGTCTCCCGAGCTTTCACTCATAAAATCTAATGGTTTATTTCCAAACTTTGATTATATTTTCTTTGTCTTTATATCCATGTTTAGAAAACCTCGTTTTCTTGAACGAATTTTACTTTTATTCATCAAGTCCTGGTCTTTGTGACCAGAGCCTATTTTGGAACTCAGAGATTAGTGTTTGCCTCTCTAATTGCCTTGCTCATTGATTTTGCTTGATCAATGCTAATCTTGTTTTTACATTTCCCTGCGTAAGCTTGAATATAGTTTCCATCATTATCTTCTAAAAATAAGCGAAACTTCTTATCTTCATACATTTCCAATCTAATAGTATTTCCATTAATTTTATTTTTACTATCAAACGAGACTTTGAAGCTTTCATAGGGTTCATATCGCTTGAATTCTCCAAAAGTATTTGACTCTACAGACTGAGAAAGAGCCATTAGGTTTAAATCTTCACTGAACTTGAAGTCATCAAAAACGCTCTGCTCTAATTCCATGGTTGAAGCTCCTAGATATCTTACTTGGATTTTTCTTGCAGCTCTTTCATATGAGGAATCAATGTTTGAATAAACACCACCTTTAATTTTGCATTCACTTTCATATGCGAAACTAGAAATACTTCCTAGTGCAAATAATCCTATTAATAATTTTCTCATAAGCTGGTCTCCAATATGCTGTTCATTTGACTAATGGCTTTTATTTTTATAGCTTTCATATTTTCCCAGACTTCATGAACAAACTCACTGCATTTTGAAATATCTACAGAGGGTGTCAGTTTTTTGGGCACTTTTGAATTAATACGTAATACGTAATACCCAACATGACGCACCAGCTCCGCCCTACAAGCCTGCAGGGTCTTTAACCGTTTTAGGACACCAAGTCTTCCCGCCAAACCTAATCTCAATCTTCCAAAGATTAAGTAAATCGGCATTTTTTGATAACTCAGGCCACAGTCGGGTTTGGGGGCTTAAACTTACCGATCTCGAAGATTTTGGTGGTGAGGAAAAAGTTTTTAATAGTGAATGGGATGGACCTATTGATTTTGTCTTTTAGGGATGCAATGAATAAAATCATTCATTCGTGGATGGCCAATATCTGCGCTCGACGCTTTACATATTCTTTGGAAGTGAAGTTTATTTGTGTAATATTTGGAAAAAATTACTGAAGAAAAAGCTTCATCCGTCCAATGATCTGCGCAAGGGTCGAGATCTGTTGTTTCCAAGTTAAATAAAACACCAGCTTTGATACATTCGGTAACATTTTCACCAAAATATTTCGCGTATGTTTTCCAATAAGGAATTCTTCTTTCAGCGCAAGAATCTTCCTTTGTTGAAATCTCACTGTGGTTAGAATTATCTACGATAGCTGTATGACAAGAGTGTCCTAATTCATGAAGTAGAATTTCATCGATACAAGCCTCATCTCTACATCCACTTATTGTGTGCAGAGAAAGGAATACAGTTTTAGTGGAAGCATCCCATCTATTTGAATCCCACTCAGGTTTCCCAGGAGTGATTTTTAAGTTTATATTTTTTAATGACTGTTTACACCCACTGTTATCTTTGCAACAAGTACTCAGAAAAGCATCATCATTGGTGAAAGTCGAAAACCGAATCTCGGTGTATTTGGTCACTTTTGCGCGAATTTTTTCTTCTGCATACCTCATCCCTTCGATAATAGTATCAGTACAAAACTTACTGCCATGCCATTTTTCACAGATGCTTTCAATATCTTTACAAAATGTATCTGTATCGAATTTATTTTGATTGAACATATTTTCTTGTTTTAACTCGTTATTTGTTACAAAATCGAAAGGGTCGTGGACATTAGATTCACCACCACACCTATTAATCTCCAGCCCAACCTTTAAACTTTGCTCTGGATGGTCAATTGATTCTAAATACGAATGAATGTTATTCAGTTCCGACCAGTTACCAAATGAGTTCTCAACATTCCAAAATAAGAAAATAACAAGGATTGAGCTCAAGTAAATTTTATTTCTTCTGCTCATGATAGCTATTCGTCAGATCATCATTTAAACTTAATATAAAGCTTCATTTAGGACCTAATGCTTAATGATAATTAATGACCAAATCTTAAGGGTTGGGAATCTTTACTGTCTAGTTTTCATACGATTATGTCCTACTCAACGCATTGATATTAGAATGACCAATGAGGATCTACCGTCTGACCTGCGAAGTCTTGGCCGGAACCAAATCACAGCTGTTGTTCAGCTCTTCTAAAACCAATTTTAATTCTTCTTCGATATGGTAACTATTTGAGTGGTTCCAGGTTTCATCACACCAATCACAGCAATTCCATAACTTTCCCCACCAGTGTCCATAAAGAGTACGATGAAGATTTTTTTAAAGAAAACTGCTCGCAGCCATAAGCCTCCAACTCACCGCCAAAGGTTTCGAAGTTTTGGTCCACCACACCAAGAAGCCCGATCATATGATGATGATCAGGTCTGTTGTTCCAGGACTGTGGTTCTAGTTTTACGTGGTGATTTTGAGGATCATAACCCCCCTGTAGCTCAAGAGCCAGAGGGGATGTCATCTCCTTTTTGTAGCGAATAAAACTTGAAAGTGGCCTTAATCTCTTTGCCGCCTGTCCAGTCCCGCAACGTCTTGCCCCTGCTCTTTTCACCCACACTGGCGCAACCTAGTGTAAGCAACAAACCGAATAGAAATGCCCTTTTAACAATCAAGAAAGCTGTCCTGAATCATTCCAATCACTTCGCCTTGCTCTTTACAACGGAGCCATAGCTATTGCCGCCATCGCAAGAATCTTCATGGGTAAAAAGCAAATAAACAAACTCTCCATCTACGTTGTAAACTTCTTCTTTTACTGAGGCCATGCATTTTCCATAGTCAAAGCCAGGAACGTATTTCTCAAACATCGCTTTGGGCAAAATGGGCGTTGACTCACCGACTTTTGTCCAGGTCCTTTCTCCACCTATAGGTTTCGGGGTCGTAAATTTTTTCACAAAGTGAAGCGTGGGCCATGCCAGCCGCAAAGACCATAAATAGAATCGTTTTCATTTTTTCCCTTTGAATCGATTAAAACCTGAGGGACGCTACCTTTTTAAGAAGGCTTCGCGTAGAGATCGCCGAAGGACCCTGTAAAATTTATTCAAAGCCTTGGTGTGCATCATCGTTAGACGCTACCTGTATTCCGCGCTTAGTCACGCCATTTGATCCAACTCTCTGGCCAATCAGGACCATTTCTTAATACTTTAGTTGCAGTTACTTAATTTTTCACAAGGAGAAAAAGTTGAAAAATCTATTTCTAGTTCTTAGCGCGGCCCTTGTGCTTGCAAGCTGCTCGTCCACTAACCTAAAGACCGAAAAGGAATTCGAAAAGTACCCGTACCGTACTACTGAACAAATAAAAGACAAGGTCTCCGACATCGTAGATAGTCATGATGAGTTCAACGCTGACCAAAAGGCGAAAGTCAAAACGATCGTCCACGATGGCGTTGAAAGAAATAATGAACTCAAAGTTAAGCTTTCCAAACTTGCACAGCTTATGCTCGACACGCTTATCAGCCAAAAAGAGCCAAAGAGAAGCGAAGTTAACAAGATGAAAAGCGATATGAAAAAAATCTACAAACTAAAAGAAAAGAATCTTGTAAATACCGCTAATGAGCTTAAAAAAGTGATTGGAGTCTCGGTGGACAACCAACGACTTTCTCAAGAGATTTTTCCTTATCTAAATAGATAGCAAAAAAAAGGGCGCTTCTTGCGCCCTAGTTTTGTCAAAAACTTAGCTTTCGTCCTCCTCTTTTTCCTTTTCCTTTTTCAGGGCCTGGTTCCTCCAGCCCCCGCCTAAAGCCTTATAGAGGTCCACTCTGGACACGAGTTGCTCTTTTTTAATTTCTACCAGCTCCACTTGGGCCTCAAGGGAGTCCCTTTGTGTCATAAGGGCCTCGACGTAGTCGACTCTAGCGGCCTTAAAAAGAATGCCTGAAATATTCACCGAGTCCACCAAAGCGTCCACCTGTTTCGATTTCAATTCATAAATTTTTGCAAGATTATTGATTTTGGACATTTGGTTCACAACTTCAGTGAAGGCCTTAATAAGGGTGTATTCATAATTATAGACGGCCTGGATCTGTTTGTTATTGGCCGAAAAATAGTCCGCTTTTATGGCCTTTCGGTTAAGCAGCGGCGCGGTCAAATTGCCAGCAATATTATAAAAGATCGACTGGGGAGCATCGTACAGGTGCTCGGCGTTGAACGCCTGGTAGCCTCCGCCCGCATCAATACTGAGGGACGGATAGAAGCGGGCCTTTGCGGACTTGAGATCTAGTTTTGCGGCCTTTATCTTTAAGGAGGCCTCTTTAACGTCTGGCCTGTTCTCTAGTAGTTGAGCAGGAATTCCAGGGACGGTAACGAGAGGCCTTAGATTTTCAAAGAGCTTGGAGTCTCTTTCGATCTTTTGCGGAAATCGCCCCACCAATAGGTTTAAGTGGTTTTCCGTTTGGACGATCCTTTGCTTCAGCTCATACTGCCGACTCTGGTTTTTAAGCACCTCTGCCGTGAACCTTTTGACGGCCAGTGAAGTGACTTTGGCCGCTTGCTGCTGGTACTGCAGTAGCTCTTGGGCCTGCTTCAGAATTTCCACATATTGGTTCACAATTTCCAACTGTCTGTCCAAGGCCAGCAGCTCGTAATAAGTATTGGCCACCTCGGCAACGACCCGAGTGATCATGAACTTTTGACCTTCCACAGAAGACAGGTAGCGGTAGTAGGCAGCTTTGGTCGCGTTTCTAAGCCTCGCCCAAATGTCCACTTCCCATGAAGCGTAAAGGCCAATCTCATGGTTATGCAGCACCTCTGGCACAGTTTTTCCAGGCTCATACTCAGTGGCCTTATCGCTTGCGCCTTGGTGGGTAAACTCGCCCACCTTTTCGGCCTCGTAGCCCGCTCCAAAATTAAGCCTAGGAAGGTACTCCCCTTCTCTTGCCATGACCTCATTATTTGAGACATTGATTTCTTGGCGAATAATATTGAGTTCCTGGTTGTTCCCTAAGGCGTTTTTGACAAGGGCCGCAAGCGCCGGCTCGTTTAAAAAGTCTTTCCAAGGAGTGACGCCAGTTGAGACCTCTTCAGTCTCCAAAAAAGCGGGAAACTCCTTTGGAAGCGTGGGCATTTCCTTGTCCGCGCCCTTCACCTTCGGAAGGGAAGGCGCGCAGCTTTGAAGTAAAAGCCCTAGGCATAAAAGCCCTATCAGTGAATTACTCTTTATCTTCAACATAATGATTTCCTTTTTCTGTCAGAGGACGATCGTCTTCTTCGCGAATAAGAGATTTTCCTTCGGCGAGTGTGCCAAAGATAAAATACAGTCCAGGGACGATAACAACGCCGAAGATGGTTCCGAAGAGCATGCCCCCCAGCGCCGAGGCGCCAATCGTGTGATTGGCCACAGCTCCAGGGCCAGTCGCAATCACCAGCGGCACAAGCCCTGCGATAAACGCGAAAGAAGTCATAAGAATGGGTCTAAACCTGACCCTCGCGCCTTCGATAGCGGCCTCCAGAACTGTTAGACCTTCTTCTTGCTTTTGTTTGGCAAATTCAACAATCAGCACGGCGTTCTTGCCTAAAAGCCCAACAAGCATGATAAGTCCTACTTGAGCATAAATATCATTCGCTAGTCCCATCATCTTTAAAAGCAGGAAAGACCCAAAGATCCCCGGCGGCAGGGAAAGCATGACGGCCAAAGGAATGATAAAGCTCTCATACTGCGCGGCCAAGACGAGGTAGACAAATAGAAGAACGACCACAAAAATATAAAGCGCCTCGTTCCCTCTTGCTGCTTCGTCAAAAGAAAGACCTTCCCAGGCGACGTCATAGCCTCTAGGCAGCGTTTTTTCCGCGACCTCCTTGACGGCCTCAATGGCCTCGCCACTAGTGAAGCCCTTGCTAGGCACCGCTCTTATAGCGGCCGAAGTGTAAACATTATAGCGGGTGATCTCATTGGGACCTTGCCGTTTTTTAAGCTTCATAAAGGCAGAGTAAGGGACCATTTCTCCCGCCTCGTTCTTAATATAAAACTTCAAGACGTCCGAAGGAAGCTTTCTAAATTCAGGAGCGGCCTGCGTGTAGACCTTAAAAAAGCGACCAAACCGAATAAAGCCTTGTTCGTAGGTGCTACCGATTAGGATGTCCAAGTTCTCCAAGGCCTTGCCCACAGAAACGCCTTTCTGCATGGCCGCCTTGCTGTCAATTATCAGCTCATACTGCGGAAAGTTTGCCGAGTAAAAGGTGAAGATCCCTGTGAGCTCTTCTCTTTTAGAAAGATTCGCCAGGAACTCCTTATTGAGCTTGTCAAACTTCTGATAGTCAGTCGTGTTTGTTTTGTCCAATAATCTAAAAGCGATACCGCCCGCGGCGCCATAGCCCGGAACGGCCGGCGGCTCAAAGTACTCGATGACGGCCCCTAGGTCTTTGGTCTCTTCCTCTAGTTCCTCAACGATATCGTGCACAGAATGCTTTCGCTCTGACCAGTCTTTCAAACTAATCAGGCAAGTCCCAGCGTTAGAGCCCCTTCCTTCTGTCAGAATCTCGTAGCCGGCGAGTGATGAAACGCTTTCAACCCCTTCGATTTCTTCGGCGATGGCCTGAAGTTTTCTAGCGACTGCGCTGGTTCTTTCAAGGGTGGAGCCGGGGGGCGTTTGCACAATCGCATATATCATCGCCTGATCTTCGTTAGGGATGAACCCCGACGGAACGACTTTATTGAGACCAACGATGCCCAGAGTGAATAGCCCCAAGACTAAGAAGGTAAGGGTCCTTTTATGAGCGATCTTCTTTAAGAAGCCCACATAATTCCCGGTGGTCTTCTCGAACTTCTCATTGAATTTGTCCAAGAACATTGAGACGGGAGTTCTGCGCTTTGGCTTGGTGTGAGAGTGTTTTTTCAAAATCATGGCGCTTAATACTGGCGTCAGCGTCAAGGCAACGATCCCTGAAAGAACAATTGAGGTGGCCATTGTGATTGAAAACTGCCTAAAAAAGACGCCCACAGGCCCTGTCATAAAAGCGACTGGAACAAAGACCGCCGTCATCAAAAGCGTGATGGCGATGACTGCTCCGCTGATTTCGCCTAGGACCATCTTTACAGCGTTATAAGGCCCGACATTCTTCTCCTCCATTTTGGCGTGGACCGCTTCCACGACGACAATCGCGTCATCGACAACAATTCCAATCGCAAGCACTAGCGCGAAAAGCGTGATCAGGTTTATTGACAGTCCAAACGCTTGCATAAACATAAAGGCGCCGATCAAAGATACGGGAACCGCAAGCGTGGGTATCAACGTTGAACGCCAGTCCCCAAGAAAGACAAAAACAACCAGGGCCACCAAAATAAACGCCTCAAACAAAGTATGGAGAACTTTTTCTATGGAAGCGTCCAAAAACTTGGAAACGTCATAGCTGATTTTATATTCCATGCCAGAGGGAAAGTTGGGGCTTAGCTCCTTTAATTTTTCTTTGACCTGAGCGATAACGTCATTTGCGTTACTTCCGTAGGTCTGCTTAAGTGTAATCGCCGCCGAGGGGTAACCGTCCACATTGGAGTAAATATCGTAAAACTCGCTGTCTAGCTTGACCTCAGCGATGTCCTTTAGGTAAAGAATCTCGCCTTCGGCATTGGACTTAATAATAATATTTTCATATTCCTCGGGCGTGGTGTAGCGGCCTTTGTAAATAAGAACATATTCTAGAGACTGGGCCTTGATGCCCGAACTTCGTCCAATGCGGCCGGGCCTGCCGATGACACTTTGTTCTTCGACGGCCTTCATGACCTCATCAGTGGAGACATTATAGGCCCTCATTCGGTCAGGGTTGAGCCAAAGCCTCATGGCGTATTGACGGGAGCCAAGAATTTTTGCCCTACTGATTCCTTTGATTCTTTTTAGTTCTGGAAGCAGGTTGATATTGGCGTAATTGTAGAGAAACTTCTCGTCCGCGTTCTTGTCTTTGCTATAGAGGTTCACGTACATGAGCATGCTGGGCTGCACTCTTTGCACTACGACGCCCTCAAGCTGGACAAGAGGGGGAAGCCTGTTCATGACTTGGTCCACCCGGTTTTTAACTTGGACGACCGCTCGGTTGGGGTCAGTGCCAAGCTCAAAAAGAACTTGAATGGTCGCTTCCCCGGCGCTTGTCGCGTCCGAGACCATATATCTCATGCCTTGAACGCCATTTATAGAGCGCTCAAGAGGAATCAGGGTAGAGCGAACCAAGACATCGGCGCTTGCCCCAGGAAAGGCGATCGTAATCATGACCCTCGGAGGCGCGATGTTTGGAAATTGTGAAACTGGCAGATTACGAATGGCCAAAAGTCCCATAAAAACGATGATCACCGAGATCACAATCGCAAGGACAGGCCTGTGTATGAATTTTTGAAACATTTTAAATACTCCGTCTAGGTGGTTTTATTCAACTTTAAGATTGAGACTTGCGATCACTTCCTCGCGACTTTTCTTCTTAGTCTCAATTTCTTGGCCTATATTGATCTTGCCTAGGCCTTCGAGCAGAATTGTGTCGCTTTCCTCAAGGCCTGACGACACAACAAAAAGATGGCTGACCTCGTGAGAGACCTCAATTTGCCGTGTCTGAACCTTGTGGTCAGCGTCCACCACGTAAACGAATTTTTTATCTAACACCTCAAAAGTCGCCTTTTGAGGAACGACCAGAGCGCTCTTTAACGGCTCGCTCAAAATGACCGTGCCTGTTTCTCCATGGCGAAGAAGACCTTCAGGGTTGGCGAAGCTGGCCCTAAAGGCGACGTTTCCGGTTTCATTATTAAAGTCGGCCTCGATGGTGTCGATTTTTCCCTTATTTTCAAAATACTTCCCATTGGGGAGCATTAACTGAACCTCGTCGTCCCCCGTCTTTTTCTTGGTCTCCATATAGTCAAGGTAATCGGACTCGGAAACGTTGAAATAGACCCACATGTTTCTGTTGTCAGAAAGGGTCGTGAGAAGCTCGCCTTCTTCAACTAGGCTTCCTAATCTGACTTCAAAGCGGCCCATAAAACCAGTGAAGGGAGCTTTGACCAAAGTCAAATCAAGATGGGTTTGGGCCAGATCTTTTTCCGCCTTGGCCTTGTCAAGTCGGGCCTTTGCAAGCGCCAACTCATTGGCGGAAACGACGTTCTTATTGGCAAGACGTTTCGTGTTTTTATACTCAATTTTGGCGACATCATATTCGGCCTTGGCCTTGGCGTATTCGGCCTTCATGATTAAGGGCATAATTTGGAACATCTTTTGTCCCTCTTCAATCATTTGCCCCTCGTCCACAAATATTTCGGTGAGATACCCCTTTTCAAAGGCCCTCAATTCAATATGCTGAGAGGCCCTAATTTGGGCGACATATTCCTTGTTGATAGTGAGGTCTTGTCTCCAAGGGGCGGCCACGGCGTAAGTGCCATGTTCTTCAGCGTGGTGCTTGTCAGTGCAGCCACTGAGGGAAAATATTGTAATGAGACCTAAAAATAGGCCGACTAAACTGACTGTTCTGCTGTTCGTCTTCATTTCCGACATATCCTCGCCAGCGATATCCTCAAACATGTTTGAAGGTCTTAACTGGTCGTAAAAATAATTTAGCTAAGGACGAAATTAACCATAATTTCGTCATGAAAAAAGTTTTTTTAGGGCTGAATTAGCTAGCTGATGGACGGAGGGGGCTGGGCGAAATAGATAAAGTCTAAGGTCGGATTAATTATCACATTTTGGTTTAGAACTAGTCGTTGAATCCACTCATTGCTGCCTTCAAGGTCTTCAAGCTTTCCTAGCAAGATAAAAGGATGAGATATCAACTCATATTGTTGCTCATGGTCCTTCAAAGGTTTAATGAGATTAAGATCAAGGCTTATTTCAGTGGCGGCCGTTAGAGAAATTTTTACAGGCGCCGCAGCTGCAAAAGCAATTGAAATCGAAATTAATAACGGAATGACGAGTCTACTAAACATTCTTTGGTTCCTTAAAAAAACCTTAACTCATTATAGGTTTTGAAGCAAATGTTTTAAAAAGCCTCAAAAAGAAAACAAATTATATCAGCTTTATTTTTTCCATCTCTCTATATAGAGGAAAGGGTCCCCCAAGAACACTTTCATACAGGACCACTTCTTCCACTTTCATCTTTCCAAAATTCTTGCCTTCTAATGGGGAAAGAAGGTCCTTTAAGTTGGAGCGATTTTTTAATCTTCCAAGAGTGATATGCGGCCGAAAGGACCTTTGGTCAAGATCAAAGTCATCACCGAGGGAGCTTTTTATGGTTTCAGCTAGTCTTACAAGTTCCCGCTTCGCCTTTACTCCAAGCCAGATGTGGCGACCATGCTTGATGTCTGGAAAGGCGCCCGCTCCTTTGACCGTTATTTCCAAGGGAGCGATCTCCTCCACTGCGGACTTAACTTCCTCGACCATTTCGCTAATTTTGTCTTCCTCCACTTCGCCAAGAAAGCCCAAGGTGATGTGAAAATTTTCTTTTGGCACCCATTTAACGGCAAGGCCTTTCTTTTTGGCGGCGACTTGAACTTTTTTCAGCTGAGTGAGAGTGGAGTCGCCAATTCTTTCTTCTACTGGGACGGCCCAGAATAATCTTTTCATCTCTTCTTCCTAGCGACCTAGTTATGACCTGGCACTAAGCATGTAACTTTTATAGCTGCAAAACAGATTAAAAGCGCTAAGATGCCGGCGATGAAAATCTATATGCTTATTTTTACGCTCTTTATCACGCCACTTGCCTTGGGAAACGATCTTGATCGACAAATATTGGATCTTGCTAATCGATTTAATCTTAAACCACTTGAGTCCATAAAAGACGAGGCACCCAGAGTTGACTAAGCTTGGAGCGAAGCTTTTTAAAGATCCAATTCTGTCTGGACCTCAAAATATAAGCTGCCAAACCTGCCATCACCCTGACTTTGGCACAAGCGACGGTCTTCCCCTCTCCATTGGGACGGGAGGCTCTGGTCTCGGCCCTCTTCGTGTTCAAAACAGCGCTGGTGTCACACGCAGGCACGCCCAGCACCTTTGGAATAAAGGGCATGAGGCGCACACGCATATGTTCTGGGACGGGCGAGTGGGCCTTTCTTATAGAGGCGGGCTTAAAACCCCTGAGCCCAAGCTAAATGGAAAAAGTCCCAAAAGGGCCGACATCGCAAAACTGCTGAGAACGCCTCTTGAAGCGCAAGCCCTCTTTCCCATCGCGAATGACAAGGAAATGTTCGGCGAAAACCCAAAAGGCCTAAATAATTTTGAAAAATGGAAAATTGTCTCCCGCAGAGTCTACAAAGATTCCGCCTATAGAGCGGAGTTTAAAAAATTATTCAGAGTAAATGCGCTTAATTTTAATATAGGCTATGTCGCCCAGGCCCTGGCCCAGTTTCAGAAGATTAGATTTCAGGCCACCGACACGGCCTGGGACCGCTACCTTAGAGGACAGCGGGAGGCTTTAAGCATTAAACAAAAAAAAGGGGCCCTGCTTTTTATGACTAAAGGCTTTTGCGTCGCCTGTCACTCAGGTCCGCTGCTTGGAGGTGTGTCTTTTCAAAGTTCTGCCGCTCCTCAAATAACCCCTCTAGACGGTAAAGAAGATTTTGGCCGTTATGAACTCACCCGTATGGAGACACAGAAATTTAAATTTAAAATCCCCGCCCTAAGAAATGTGGCCCTTACTTCCCCCTATTTTCATAGCGGAGCTTTCGCCACTCTAGAGGAGGTTGTGGACCATTATAATGACCCTTTTACGTCACTATCAAATTATAGTGTATTTGCCGCTCTTAGCTCCTACTCAAACAATTACATTCTTCGCTTTCAAGAGATGAGCGTCCAGTCCTCTCAAGAGCGACTAAAAAGGCTTCCGCGTTTTTATCAAATGAATCGCGGCCTTCATCTGACTCAGGAAGAGAAAAACCAACTCATCGACTTCCTCAAGAATGGTCTGACTTCCTCTCCAGTCAAGTAAGACATTCGCCCTTAACAATGGGCATCATCATTGCACCTTATGATGTGACGAAAACATCATAAGGAGAATGTTATGAATTTTAAAAGACTGACAATTAGTGGGTTTCTTTGCGCCTCCTTGATGGGACTTTATGCTTGCGAAAAGAAAGTGGAAGAAGACCCCAAAGGAGAAGGCTCCACCTCCGTGGAGACTGAAGGCGACACAACAGGAAACGGCGAGGCCGCTCAAGACAAAGTTTATAAGGCCGAATTAGAAGTTCTCAACTCAGACCTAGCTGGAGACTTAGAAGGCGCCGTGACGGTCACGTTGCAGGACGGAGACTTTATTGCTGAGGTCGATATCAATGGCGCGCCTGCGGACATTGTTCACCTCCAGCATATTCACGCTGGTGACGCTTGTCCCACAGAGGCCGACGACGCCAACGGCGATGGATACCTGGACGTATTAGAAGGTGTGCCTAAGTACGGAGCGATTCTCATACCTTTAGATGGAGACCTCACAGGGCAAGACGCCGGAGCTGATGGCTTTCCAACGGCGGACCCAATGGGAGACTATTTTTATTCTCAAACGGCCAACTATGATGATCTCTTAGGGGACTTAAATGATGAAGACCCAAACCCCGACGACGCCGTCGTTAAGCTTGAGGGAGAAGAACTAAATTTAGGTCAAAGGCATGTGGTCATCCATGGCGTCGCCGAAGACAGCAATCTGCCAGACACTGTCGGCTCTCTTGGAGACGCGCCTGCCGAGACAACTCTGCCTATTGCTTGTGGCAAGTTGACCCTTGTCCAGGACGAGGGCAATGGTGACACCGGAGACAATGGCGACACAGGCACCAATGGCGATACCGGCACCAATGGCGACACTGGTAATGAGGGCGGACCTAAGCCTGGTCAACAACAGCAGGAGCAACAAGGTCAGCAGCCGAGCACAAGGCCAAAGCAGCAGCAGGACCAGCAAGGCCAATAAAAACAAGGCCCTAGGGAATTCTAGGGCCTTTTCACTTTTCTTCCTTCCCCCTTGAACAACGGCGAGCTTTGATCTATGGTCTCGCCATGAAAAATGTCATTATCTTGGTCGCGCTTTTTTTTCTTTTTTGTAGTCTTGCAAAAGCTCAAGATGAAAATCCCTATCAAATAGGACCGGAATGGGGGCGAAAAGCCTTTACTCACGCCAACCTTAACGACGTGCCGCTTTCGATTAAAAGCCAGGCCATGGCCGTCGCGCGCTTTGATGGAGGCACGGCCTTTTATCTAGGCAAATTCGATGGCAAACACCTTATGGCGACAAATCATCATGTGCTTCCTGGCGCCTTAAATTGCTATAGCTTTAATTGGGTGACCTTTGTTCTCTTAGACGATTTCTTTTCTTGTAAGAACTTTATTGTCAGTTTTTCGGACGTCGAACTCACCCTATTTGAGTTAAAAATCAAGCCTGAAGAAGAAGAGGTCCTAAAGGGCCTTGGGATTTTGCTAAACAGAGATCCTCTCGAAAGTGGGCAACTTTACGGCGTAGGCTATGGTTTTCAAAATAATCCTTTGAGAAAATCTTTGCTTATTTCCGATGACGAGCACTGCAAATTCTTTAGCGACGAAACAAGGTACATTAGCGATCCTGACACCGTCCATACAGCGGACTACCAAGTGTGGAGTCGGGCCGTCGGATGTGATTTTTCTCATGGAGACTCTGGCTCTCCTGTATTTAATCGATTTGGGGAAATCGTTGGCCTCAATTGGACTGGGGGCGCTCCCAAACCGTCAAAAGTCCAAAGCGCAGAGTATCTGGCCGAGCTTCAAGAGGGCCAAGGAGAGGAAATATGGAAGAACCTCTCTTATATCGTGCCAGTGAATAAAGTCAGGGCCCAACTGGAGAGCTTTTCCCTCCAAAACCCCGCTCATCCATACGCTCAGGCGATAAGAGAGCTTCTCCGCTAGACTTGTATGGATGGCCTTTTTTCTATTTGATCTCAGTCTTATCTGTAAGATTTACAAACTCCTTGAGAAAAGTCCGGTTTTTCTTCACAATTGTTACAACACTTGAAGGAGGACCATCCACATGCCCAAGCAAATCTTAACTTTCCTATTGATTCTAACCGCAAATTCAACAGCTTACGCTTTTTGCAAGTTGAATATTAGGGGGGACAGTATATGCCTGGGGAAAGAGGCCCTTATCAAAGAGGAGAGCGCCAGCTCTCAAAAGAGCAAAGAAAGCGAAAAATTCGCCGTCGTGGAAGTGGAAGACATGGCCTACCCAAAGGTCATAGTCCGCAAAGGCAAAGAGAAATTCACCGTCTCAATTGACCAGCTAGTGGGCCCTCAAGAGTGCAGCGCGGGCGATCATGTCTGTGAAAAGGACAGAGTTCAGGTCAGCGAGCAGTGTCTTAAAAGGTATGAGAAAATAAAAGTGGAAAAGGTCTTTAGAAATGAAATGTTTGAAGGCCGCTACAAAACGTTTCCCCTCTTTGGAGCGACCAAAAAGTTCGTTCTGCCTGTGGACTGCGTGGACCAAGTCATCAACTAAACCATAAAAAAAAGTCAGGAAACGATTTTGCGACAGCGTCAGCTGGAGAGATTGTTCCTCCACCATTCAACTTTAAAAATAAGCTCGCGGCCATCACCATCCTATGATCTCTTGCGACCTCGATTTCAGCGAGACCTTTTGAAGGGGCGCCGCCTTCGATGACGAGGACGTCATCTTCTTCATTGTATGAGTGCTGAATGTGAAAGGCGCTCAGCAACTCCAATATGCCCTTTAGCCTGTCGCTTTCTTTGTGCCGCAAGTTCTTTAAGTTTTTCATCACCTGTCGCTTGCCAGAATAGGCAAATAAAAAGGCCAAAGTGGGGGCGATGTCTAAGCACAAAGAGACGTCCACCTCAATAGCATAAAAAGTTTTAATGGGAGCTATCTCAAGCCCTTTGGAGCTGAAGTGAACATCCGCCCCTAGCTTATTTAAGATTTCGATAATTTTGGCGTCGGCCTGGAAGGGATCAAGGCCAAAAGAGTTAGTGACTTTCGTTTTTTCAGTGAGGGCCGCATAGGCGGCGAAGTAAGAAAGAGAGCTAAAGTCCGTCGGTATGGAATACTTCTTGTTCCTCTTGAGCGCCTGCTTCACATAACTGGTCATATATAAGTATTTGCTGGAAGAGTTCAGATTAATGGGAATGATTTGGATTTTTGCGATATCGGCCACCAATTCGAGAGCGCTAGCAAACTGAGTGGTCTTAGAGCAGTCCACTTCAAGGACACCGGGCCTAAGCCTTCCTGAGACCTCCAGAGCGTTCCCCCTCCTAACAAGCCTGGACCCCGCCTTCTCCAAGACTTCTTGGTACCTTGAAAGGGGCCGTTTGAAAAAATCAGGATGAGCTTCAAAGGCGATCTCCCTTCCGAGGGCCGCCGCGACCGCAATGCAAAACCGAATAGTCGTGCCCCCTTCGCCCAGATAGACGGAACTTTCCTTCTGCGCCCCAAGCTCTCCCACTTTTACAGAGCTCCCTTTCTTTCTGATGTGAACTCCCAAGGCCCGTAGGCCCTCGATCATGTAGTGGACGTCGTCTCCTTGAGGCATATTTTTGAGAGTAAAAGACGAAGGGCTTACAGCGGCGACCGCCAGGGCCCTGTTCGCGTATGACTTTGAGGCCGGTGATTGGACATCGGCCGGCAAATTATGCGAGGAAACTTGGACAGCGCTCATATAACCTAGCTTTTAATTCAGAGAGAGAAATGGACCTTTTCTCCACCTCTCCTAAGTTTTGGGGAACAATTAAGACCACCTCATCGCCCGTAATGTTCTTTTTGTCTCTTAGCATGAGACTTGAAATGTCTTCAAAGTTCACCGCCTTGGGAAGGCCGAAGCTTAAACTTAAATTGGCCTTAAGGTCTTTCAAAGCGCCAACAAGTTCAGGCCTAAAAATCCTAAGCACAATTTCAATCCCCATTGCGACCGCTTTCCCATGGGGAATGAGCAGTGACTTCTCTAAAGCGTGCCCAAACGTGTGGCCTAAATTCAAGTAAGCGCGCTCTCCCTTTTCAAGCAGGTCCTTCTTTACCACTTCCACCTTATGGGACCTGCATGCCTCGACCATCTTAACGACGCTTTCGCCCTTGAATACCAGATCAGCAATATGTGAGTTTAAAAAAGCGTATTTAAGTATTTCTCCTTTTCCTGAGATGACCTCTTCTTCCGGCAGGGTCTCAAGAAAATCAAGACAGATATGAGTGGATTGAGGCTCGTGAAAGCTTCCCACCGTATTTTTTCCAAAAGGGGTATTTATCCCCGTTTTTCCCCCGATAGAAGCGTCCACAAGCGACAAAAGAGTGGTGGGAGCAATTTCCCAATCAATGCCTCGAAGGACAACGCTCGCGCAGTAGCCGGCCAAGTCGCTCAGCGCTCCCCCGCCAATCGCCACCAGGGTGGAGTTTCTCTTAACTCCCTTTTCTAGTAAAAAAGATATTAATTCCTCCGCGCAGGCAAAACTTTTTGACGCTTCCGGCCCCTTAACGAAGAACACTTTCTTGTCATTAAGACAGCTTAATTTGTCCCCCCATAGGTCAAACACCTTTTTATCTATGACAAAGAATGAACTATGGGATTCCATGTCAGACAGGCGTTGATTTAGCTTTTCAAAACTCAAATAGCTCATAGAATGGAAACTACCCTATTTTGAATAAATGGTTGAGACATGAACAAAGAGTATTTTAAGATTCTTAAAGAAATCAGCAGCTTAGAAAAAGAGCAAGATCAACTTCAATATGAGAATAGTGAAGAAACCGCCCGCGTGGAAAAGCTTAGGCAAAGACAAGCTGACGAAGAGACGGAAAAACAAAATTTTTTAAACGATCTCCAAATTGTCAGGGCCCAATCTGCTAAGAACGAAAACGAGCTGAGTCTCGCAAGCTCAAAAATGCAAAAAATAAAAGCGGACCTGGCAGGAAGTTTTGATTCTAAAAACATTGAAAAGATGGAGCATCAAGCTGAGACGATCGCTTCTGAAATTGATCGCTTGGAGAATGAAGGCCTGGAGCTCCTTGAGAAGAGTGAGGCCCTAGAGAATGAAATCAAAGAGAAGGAGACTTTTCTCGCGGGGATTTCCGAGACGATCCAAGAAATAAAAGACGAAGTCGATAGAGTGTCCGGCATAAATCAAAAGCAAATCGACTCATTGGCGAGAAGGATTGAGATGAGCGCAAAGCAGCTCCCAGAAAACTTTGTGAGGGCCTATGAGCAAGTCAAATCAAAAGGCCTTTCTATTGGCGCCTTCACATCTATCGACTCAGGCAGATGCGAAGTATGCAAGATGAATGTGGACAAAAGAAGAGAGAAGGAAGTTGAAGAAGACCTCTCTGTGAAAACATGTTCTAGCTGCGGCAGGATCTTTATTCCAAAAGCTTCTCTTTACTAGAATCATTTAGGCCTTTCTTTTTTTTCTCTGATGAGACCTTTCTAGAAGGACCTTCCTCATTAATATCACTAGCAGTCTCTCCCTCATCGCTTTCTAGAGGAACGGCGACATAGGCGCCCGCTCCCCAGGCGACAGGCGCGAACGAACCTGAAAAAGTCGAACACGAGCAGAGTGATAGCAAACAGGCAATTAGCATTAGGCTTTTCATGTTTAGCCTATCGGCAATTTTTCTATATTTGTTGAGCAAAAAACTCAATTACGACCGTAATTCTAATCACTTGTGCGCTAATTTCTCTCCTCTATTAAACCGCGCCAGCCCATCTAGAAAGACTTTATAAAAGGCGGGAATGAATAAAAGAGTGATGGCCGAGGAAAAAAGCAGACCATAGGCGAAACTCATCGCCATTGGTTTTAAAAACGGATCTCCTCCAGGCATATGCGCCACAGGTAAAAGTCCCGCCACTGTCGTGAAGGTCGTCAGAATGACCGGCCGGAATCGGCTCAATGAAGCTTTTATCACCGAGCTCACCGACCACCCTTCATTTTTCAAGGTTCGATCGATAAAAGTGGTCAAAACGATAGAGTCATTTATGACCACTCCCACAAGTCCCAGCATGCCCATTAGCGCCATAAAGCCAATAGAAAGTCCAAAGACCTTGAAGGACCCAATCACTCCTATAAGCCCAAAAGGAATAGCTGACATAATGATCAAAGGAAGAGCGAAGCTTTTAAACTGAACAAAAATAATGAGGAAAATAATAATCATGGAAGCGACGAGCGCCTTTTTAAAACTTTCAAGCGATTCTTGCGTGTCTTTATTTTCTCCGGAAAGCTCAAAGGAGACCCCAGGGACGTCCTTGACCTTCGCCTCCAGGTAAGGCCTTAGCTTTTCGTTGACCTCGACAGAGGTGCTTTCGGTAAGGTCCACGTCGCCCTCGATTGAGATCACGCGTTTTCTGTCCTTCCTTCTTATTATATAGGCTCCGGCCACTTCTTGAAAATTGGCCAGCTGCTTAATCTTGATAGGCCTTCCTTGCTTGTTCCTAACTTCAATATTTTTGATGGCCTCTTCACTCGCCCGCTGCTCTTCTAGAAGCCTAAGGACAATGTCCACGTCCTCGTCGGACTTTTTGATAGTGGCGACTTTTATGCCTTCAAGAGAGCGGCGAAGCTCTAGAGCGACTTGGGAGTTTGAGACTCCCAGCCTCCTTGCCTCTTCTTCATTTACGTCCACAATGATTTGCTTTTTGCCTTTTTCGAAGTCGATCTCTGTAGTCAGCACTCCTTTTATGTCCTTAATTTCTTCTTGAATTTCTTCCGCGAGTCTTAGAAGACCTTTAAGGTCGTCGCCATAAAGCTCTATATTAATCGGCTTCCCGGTGGGAGGCCCCGCGGACTGCCTTTCCAAAGAAACTTGGTAGTCAGGATCAATCACGGCCTTGGCCTTTTCCGCAACTCCGGCCAAGATTTCATTAATGCCTCGGTCCCTTTCATGCTGCATTGTGAACTCCACAGCAAGACTGCCATAATGAGAGCCTCGCTTAGAGCGTCCGCCTTTAAAGTTTTGAAAGCCTGTGATGGTCTGGACGCCCTTCAACTCCCCGTCCAAAACCTCCTCAAAAAGTATTTTTTCAATTTTCAAAAGTTCTTTCTTGGTCTTTTTAAAGGGCGAGCCCACTGGGCCCTTTATATTTATAAAGGCCTTAGTAAGGTCATCAGAGGGGAAAAGCTCGAAACGCATAGTGGTCGCCGTCAAAACACTTCCAATAAACAGGACGACAAATACAAGAAGGGTGGTTTTGGCGTATTTCAGCGAAAGGGAGAGCGTTTTTTCATAAGCATGCAACAGCGGAGTATACCACCTGCTTCGCTCAGGGCTCTTTTCGTGCCCGGCAAAATCAGCAAGATGCCCTGGCAAAATAAAAAAGCACTCCAGCCAAGAAGCGCCAAGGGCGATAATCACCACGGCAGGAATGGGCCAAAGAAACTTGCCCATAATCCCTTCCATGAAAAATAGAGACCCAAAGGCCACCATAGTGGTTATTATGGTGGCGGTGACGGGCCCCAAGGTCTCCCAGGCGGCGTCAACGGCCGCCTTCTTCGGGGCCGCTCCGGCCTCGATCTTTTGATAGTACTGCTCGGCGACGATGATGGAGTCGTCGACCAACATCCCCAAGACCATAATGAGCCCAAACATGGAAATCAAATTTATGGTGATGTCAAAGCTGTCCATCAAGGTGAAAGCAAAGAAAAAGGCGAAAGGAGCTCCTAGAGCTGTGATAATTGACACTTTAGCGTTTAGAAAAAGCATTAAACAAATAACGACCAGAATAATGCCTTGCACGCCGTTCTGAGAGAGGACCCCAAGCCTTCTTTCAACATAAAAAGAAAAATCGTCATAAATTTTATACTTAAAGCCCAAACGCTTGGACTCAGACTTAAGCCTTTTCTTTATGATGTCGGCCGTCTCTAAAACATCGCTGCTTTCTTTGGCGCTGATATCTAGGAAGATCGCCAGCTTGCCATCTCCACGGTCCTCCCTTTCTTTGTCTTTTAGAGTCCTTGAGACTTTGGCGACGTCTTTGACTTTGAGGTTTTCCCCCAAGTCAGTGGAGCGAATGACAATATTTTCGATCGATCCTACAGTCTCCTTTTCAACGAGGGTCCTGACGAGCTTTTCCCTTTCGGGGTCCTTGAGATTTCCCGCGCTGACATTCACATGCCTGTCTGCTATCGCCTCAGAAACCTCGGCAAGGGTCATTTCATATTTTTTTAAAGCGTTTAAGTCCGCTTCCACATAAAAGATCTCATCGCGGTAGCCTGTGAGAGTCGCCTTTGCGATGCGGTCTTCTCGCTCAAGGACGTCTCTCATCGCCTTGGCATTTTTTCTAAGCTCCCACTCGTCGTCGCCAAAAATGGCCACATTCATCATCCCCCTATGCCTATTATCAATCTTAGTTGTCACGGGGTCCTCAACATCGTCTGGAAAGTCGGAGACTTTGTCCACAGCGTCTTTTGTGTCCATTAAAACCTTGTCCACGCTATAATCAGGATCGACCTTTATAGAAATGATAGAGGCGCCTTCAGCGCTCATAGCGTTCAATTCTTCGATGCCATCGACCTCCTTCAACTCCCTCTCAATGTCCAAAGTGACAAGTTTTTCAACGTCTTCAGCGGCCGCTCCAGGGTAGCCTGTCTGGACGACAATAAAATTAAAGTCCACATTGGGAAAAGTCTCTTTGTTGAGGGAGTAAAGAGAGAGAGCCCCCATGACCACAACCAAAAGCGTGATGAGATTGACGACAGCAGAGTTGTTTACAAAATATTCGAGGGCCTTTTTCATTGAATCAGTCCGTATAAGAGTTTAAGAAAATGTTAAGCGACCCGCGAAGATAGGCCAGGGAAGAGACGACGTAATCATAGTCATAAAGATTATTGTAAAGGGAGGACTTGGCCTGCAGAAGCTCCTCCTCCGCGCGTATGGTCTCATCAAAGGTGCCCAAGCCCTCGGAGATAAAGGCGCTGCTGCAGACCGACTCTTTTCTGAGCGACTTCCACCTGCTTTGCTGAATACCGATAGGCAGAGGCGAGCCTGGCCAGCCTTTCTAAAAAGACCTTCTTTCGAAGCTTAATCTCATCGACCAAGTTCTTTTTTTGGTACTCGGTTCTCTTCTTATCAATGAAAAGCTTGCGTCTTTTAGAGCTGTCAAAGTCCATTCCAAGAGGAATAGTGTAGACCAAAGAGACTTGCTTGGAGTCATTGAGAGGATCGATAAAGTCTCCCTGATAGATGCTATTGTCTATGTCTTCAGTATAAGCGTTCGTGGTGTAGCCAGCGTTCAGTGAAAGCTTATGCCCTCTTTGGTCCTGAAATCGTTCTAAGTCTTTTTCAACGAGGGCGATTTGGGCGTTTAACGCTTCCAAATTGGGATTTGATTTCTCGGGCAAAAGCTCCTTCCAATAAGCGACTTCGTGAAACTCCCAATTAAGCTCATCAAAATACTTTTGAGGAATGTCCCTTCCCAGAATATTCTCGATGACAGCGACGCTCTCCTTTAAAGAGCTCAAGGCCTTTTGCAATTCTTGCTCTTGTGAAAGCTCGGAGTTTTTCGCCTGAAGATACTCGGCCTCCCGCTTAGCCCGTCCTTAAAACGCTTATAAATCCTTTTCCTAAGGTTCTTGCGCCCTTTTAAGAAACTCTTCCGCTAGCCGAGCGCGATAGACTTGAAGCTTTGCCGCCAAATAGGCCTTAAAAAACTCGGCCCTTTCTTCTTGTTCTTCTAGGCTATTTTGGGCCTCATCTGAAAAGCTCTTCGCGAGCGCAGTCTCTTCTTTTAGAGGCAACTCCCTTCCCAAAATATCGTAGCTATAAGTCAGGCTATTTTTGGCCTCGTACAGCTGCTCGACGTTTGTGGTGGAAAAGAGATTAGTATTCCAATTTGAGATGTCCACGCGAGTTTGGGTGTGCTCGAAAGAGAATGTGCCGTAGCGGAAAGTTGGCTTTGACACCTTAATTCCATAAGAATTTGAGATCGTTCTTTGGGCGTTGAAGCTAAAAAGCGAGTCAAGAAATGTGTCATCGTAGCCGGCGCTTAGCTCAAAGGCCCAAGCGTTGGAGCTCAAACTCACGTCGAGAGCATTTTTTGTGGACTCAAACTCCAGCTGCCTTAATTGAGCAATAGTGCTCACCTTGTAGCCCTTCCAAATTTCCTGAAAAACAGCGCTTGCCTTAGAGGGAAGCATTAAGGCAATAAATAGCGAGATAGGCGTCTTCAAATTTTTCACAGCGGCTCCGAATTGATCGCCACTTTCTAGCAGTTTTTGCCCAAAAATAAAAGAAAGCGCTGTTGTCATGCGACGCAAAAAACACTATAGTTCTGCCACCGAGAAGGAAAGGCCATCGCGAGGTTCGCCTCGAGGAAAGTCCGGACGCCAAAGAGCGACGTAGCGGGTAACGCCCGTCCACCGTGAGGTGAGGACAAGTGCAACAGAAAGCAAGTACAGTTCGGCTGTAGTGAAATCAGGTAAACTCTACGTGGCGCAAGTCCAAATAGGCCAATGCTTGACCCCTGCTCGGGGAAGTTGGCGGGTAGGACGCTTGAGCCTGTCGGCAACAGCAGGCCTAGATGAATGATGGTCCCCGACAGAATCCGGCTTATATTCCTTCTCGGTTTTTTTTGATATCATATGGTTCAATATGAAAATTCGAGTTTACAGAGACAATGATAATTATAGCGATCACTTGGTCACAGCTGAGCCTCTAGTTATAGGGAGAGGAAAGCAGTCCGATGTCCGCATTATCTCAGAAGGCGTTAGTCGTCAGCACGCTAAAATACACAAAGAGGGCGATGATTTAATCATTGAGGACCTTGCTTCTGCCAATGGGATCACCATCAATGGCAAAAAAGTCCAAACCGCCAAACTAACTTCTCTCTTTCCCGCGCACTTAGCGGGGGACATTAGAGTAGAAGCGCTTGAAGACATGGACCTGGCGTCCCCGAAAAGATCTAGACCCAGGCCTGTAAAGGCAAAATTGGGCCCTGAGCGCCGTGGCGTGAGCCCTATACAGCGTCAAGCTCCAGTTGAGCTCAATAAGAACTTCGTTACCGTTCTAATAGTCTTCTTAGTGATTACGTTCTTTTATTTTCTTCCTACTAAGAGCAAAAAAAATGCCAAGGAAATGAAAGGGCCACCTCAAACCGTCACAAAAGAAAAAGTAAAAACTTTGGAAAAGACCAAAGAATCTATCGAGTTATGCAAATCCGACATCGTTAGACCTATTTGCCTAGCTTTCAGAGTGCAGGGAAAGAGGGGATTCGGCTTCCGCCTTAAAGAGGCCCAGGTGATTGGAAACCTAGACTATCGAAAAATTTTAGATAAGCGCCCGGGCGTTTTGAGCAATGATCAAAGTTTGAAAATTTGGATTGCAGAGAAACTTAACGCTGGAATTTTTAAGGACTTGGCGAGAGAAAATATAGACAATCTCATTATTAACTTCTCAACGAAAGTTTTCAAAAAAGAGATCCCCTACAAACAAGCTGTAATCGAAGTCAAAAGATTTTACGGAGCGACGGTATTAGGAGACGGCTCTCTGCCCTATGGGCGGGAGCAAAGGTCCCGCCTTAAAAATTATATAGCAATTAAAAAGCTTTAGAGGCCCGGCTCAATTTCTTCTTGGCCATGAGGGTTATGGCATTCCAGGTATTCTTGGCCAGGATCCACGCACATTTCACGGCCTCCACAAAATCTTATAGTAGTACCGGCCGGGCATGAGCACATGCTGCCAATTTTAACAGACCCAGGCAATTCTTGTTGGCAACTGACGCACTGGCCATCTCTTTTGATTGTTCCTTCTCCGCACAGGCAGGAATCTGACTCCTCATTATAGATTTGGTTATAACCAGAGCACATCTCCTCGCAGGCTCCCGTTTCGTGATTTCGCACCTCCCCGGCCTCGCAAACTTCACAGTCATGAATATTGTAAAGGGGCTCGACAGTATATTCCTTCCACATAAACTTCACGCCTCCGTCTCCACCGGCCGCGGGCTGCCTTACTCCCTTCATAAACGTTTTTTTTGCTCCGCCGCCGCCGCCGCCACCGTATTCTCCCTTTTTAGCGTTGTCTCCACCTTTTTTCGCTCCGGCCCCTCCACCTCCAGAAAAGCCCTTCAGGTATTCGAAAAAGTTGGAATTCTCTCCACGTCTTCCGTCTCCGTCTCCACCTTCTCCTCGCCCTTTAGGACCGCCCTTAGCGATTGCCAAAACTTCGCCGCGACAGGAGAACGTGGACTCTTCACCGTCTTCTCCCGGGTCTCCGCCCCCGCTACCGTCATTATGGCTTCCTCCAGCTCGGCCGCCCTTTCCAACATAGAAACTGCACACTTCTCCAGCGGGAGGGTTTATTTTTTTAAGAACAAATTCTCCCGCAGAACCACCGTCTCCGGAGTTCGGCCGGCTCGCTCCATGACCACCTCCGCCGCCGCCCGACAAGGCGATTTGAAGTGTGCCGGGAACCACTCCCGTAAAGCGACAAGCTTTAAGGTTCATGGGCATAGGCACAGGGAACTGTCCAGGGCCTGATGAGGTAATTTCAGGTCCTTCAACCTCTTTTATTTCAGTAATTTTCCCGCACTCGGGATCATTTTTCATATCACCACTCATGGCCGCATTAGCAAAAGCCAATTGACAGACCTGTCTTTGGACTACGTCCACCATTCTTTCGGCCTCGTCCAAGATCCCGTCTTGTGAAGAAGAACATACTGCTCGCAGAACCTTGCCGTCATCGTCCACCTCGGTGTAGATCTCCTTTAGGGGTATGGCCTTGTGAATAGGTTTTCTGTCCTCTTCCTTGCAATTGCTTCCGCCATTAGGGCAATAGCTCATAAGAAGCCTTACTCTGCCGCTTCCTTGCTTGTTGTATGAATCATCGTTATAGGTTTCCATGTCTATATCGGAAATGCCCTCATAGAACACTTCGATATCGTCCACTCTTAGCCCGTCTGGCCGGTTTTCCATTTTCGAGATAATGGGGAAGAGGCTCACAACTTCTCCCTCTGAGTTTTTTACTTTTCTAAATATGCCGTCCAATCTTCCCATCATTGCCTCTTCACTCTTCTCTTCAGGCTCAGCAAGGGCGGGATATATGGCCTCTTTACATATCTCTTTCGAATTAAGGTAGTCCTTCACATTAAGAGTGACTTGTCCGGCGACCGTCCTCATTTCATTTCTTCTCGTCTGCTTTTGGGCCGTGTCCAACATCCTCATTGTGCCTACAGAGAGGAGCCCCACAAGGCCCATTGCGACGGTGACTTCTAGCATGGATATGCCTGTCTGATTTTTTAAGAAGGACAATTTATTTTTCACCTATTTCTCCTATTAAGATTTATAAATCCATTTTACCAAGAGATCGGCAATTTCACCGAACATATAGCTATATTCCACTTATCGGAATATTGGCCGCCCACTTTATAAGCCATGGACTCAAGCCTACACAAGAAAACAGGAAGTTAAGGCAGAAACAGAGAGTGGCGCAAAGTCCGTTAATGTATTAAAGTTTTATTAAGATGTATAAAGTATTAGTCACGATAGAAGACGCGCCATCTGGCGATTACTTGCTCGATAAACCGAGTTTTATAATTGGCAGAGGCAAGTCTTCGGACATCAGAATCATCAGTGAAGACGTTAGCCGTCAACACGCGAAGCTCTCCTTGGTGGGACAGAAAGTCTTTATTGAAGATCTCGGCAGCGCCAATGGGATTTTTATTAATGAAAAAAAAGTGACCAAAGAAGAGCTGACGACCTTCTTCCCTGCGCATCTTTCCCCCAGGGTCACTCTCCACTTAGAATCTCTAGAAAAAATCAGGCCGGCCCCTAGACCAAGACCCAAACCCAGACCTTTCAAAAAAGAACTAAAAGAAGCGTCCAAAAAGGGAATGGACCCAAAGGGAAAGATTCTTATTGCCTTAATTTGCGCAGCTGTCGCCGCTTCAGCCTTTTATATCGCCTCCGAGCTTCTAAGAGAGGACTCCAGGGAAAGGCCTCCAGTTCAAATAACAGGAACATCTTTTGCGCTCAAAAACCTGCCACCCGAGAAGCTTTGCTCAAACGAGGCCTTAGTCCCACTTTGCAAGGCCTTCAGGACGAGTCCCCAAAAGGGATATGGATTTTACTTTGAAAAAGACCAAGTCCAAGGGGTTGTGAGTTTTACAGAGCTTTCGGCCCTTGCTCCAAATGGTCTAAGTTCAAAGGACGATTATAGAGAGGTCATCTCCTCCAAGCTAAATGGCGGAGTAATAAATAAGCTGGCAGAAGCGGACGCCAAGGTCCTGACAATAAGTTTTGTTCACAAAAAGAAAGAAGAGGAGATTCACTACTCTAAATGCGAGCTTGATTTAATGGAGTTTCTTAAAGGGGCCGATAAAAAAGATGGCAAGTATATCTACGACTCAAAAGCGAGAAAAAGAGTGCGGCAGCTTCTGAAAGTGACTGACAGTTAAAAGGTCCTCAAGGCCTTCTCTGAGGCCGTGCTCAAGTGTTGAACGCCTGGAACCACCCATTCAAACTTTGAAACATCAACTCCTAAAGAATTTAATTCTTTTAGATTTAGAATAATGACCTTATTTATAATCTTATATTTGGTAATGCCCGTCTTAAATTCCGGAAGGTTTTCGGCATAAGAAAAGTGAATAGGCGGATACTGCTTCAGCTTTTTGTCCTCGCTTCTTAAAACATAACTAGGCAACTCCCATTGCCCGGAAAGCCACTCTTTATCGCTCTTCTTATAGGCCAGAACCTTGTCGCCTTTAAAGACAATAATTCTTAATAGCTCCAACTCATGCGTCACATTTGTTTTAGAATGGTCTTTGACTGGATAATAAAGCGGACGTTTTTCTTGAAAAGCGGCGCAATTTTGAGACATGGGACATAACTCGCAACTCGCTTTATTCGCCTTGCAATAAACACGGCCCAAATCCATTAGGGCCTCGTTATAGGCGCGGGCGTTGCCCTCTTCGAGATCAGGGCAAAGTTTATTGTTCTTAAAGCCCGAATACAGCTCCTTTAAAAGCTTTGGGCCCTTTTTAATTTTGAGTCCATAAAGACGGGAAAGCACTCGCTCAAGGTTCGCGTCCAAAGCGAGCGCTTTTTTATTGGCCCCTATAGCAAGAATGGCGTTCGCGGTATAATCGCCGATGCCGGGAGCCGAGACAAGTATTTCAAAATCAAGAGGAATGTCTCCACCAAAGTTCTCAAAAAAATGCCCGCAGGCCTTCTTGAGGTTTCTGGCCCTTGCGATAATAGCCAAGGCCCTTCCAGCTTGCGGTCAGCTGCTCTTCGCTCGCGTGAGCGACGGCCTTCACACTTGGGTACTCTTTTAGAAAGCGATCGTAATGATTCAGAACAGTGGAAACAGTGGTCTGTTGAAGCATTATTTCGGAGACAAGAGTGGAATAGAGAGAGCGATTTCTTCTCCACGGAAGGTCGCTGAACTCTCTATGAGACCACTTGATTAATTCTTCTATCATAGGATTCTTGTACCTGAATTTCTTAGAGCTTTACAGACATTTTTTGCGAACGTCTCCCGCCATGGCCTTCAAATCGCTCGCATAGATGGGCTTTTCAACGCCTTTGTAAGAGCCCCCGATAGAGGTTTCAATAAAATTTATAATTGTTTCGTCGGCCTCAAAGATATCAGTGATGACAACGAGATGGTCAGCGTCTGAGTTCTTTATGTCTCTTATGAGTCGGTCACGGCTATTAAGCCCATGATTAAGACATACGCTTTGCATGGTGCCTAACTGCTTTTTAGCTTCGTTAAACCCCATGACTTTCATTTCTTGATTAAAGCCGCAGTCTCTATTAACGAGTCTTAGGAAAGCTTCCCGCTGACACATTTTATCATGGCCTGCGAAATCAACTTGCTTCATTGATGAGCTGATATCAAACCATAAAGTAAGTTTAGTCTTGACCGCTTTTTGGCCTTGCCTTTACCGCAATAGATATCGAAAATATTATCGCTATCGCATTTAGGCCTTGCTCTCTCCTTTCCCAAGGCCTTGCGCTTGTAATCATAGTCCTCTAGTTTGTCCGCTTCGGTATAATCGGCCTCGGCGCTTTTAATCCCTTTTCCAGGTTTGTACATGCCCATCTGAGGATCGAAGCAATAATCTCCCATAGGCTGGCATTGCAGGTTATTCTGAGCGACGAATGAAGAATAAGAGATAAAGCTCTCTAATAAAGACGCGCTTTTGGCGCTATCAGGACTTATAAACCACACTTCAAAATTCTTAGGCGTGGCCTGAGCGCTTAAGCTGATAAATAAAAGTCCCATAATTAATTTCATCTTTTAAAAATCAGCTCCTGCCTGTTTAAAGTACCGAAATAATGAGTTCCCCACGTCAACGATTAGATCTCTTCCTTCAACATCGAGGTCGAGAAAGTCAGTGAGAAAGCCTTTTTGTCTTGGGCTCAATCGATTTAATTTGTCTCTAATGCTTAGATTAGAGTCCGATTGTCCTCTGCGTTCCCCAAAAGACATATTTACGCCTTTTATATTGGCTCTCGTCTTGGTCCTGCGTTTGTTCCTCGTCGAGGCCTGCTTCGATCTCTCCCATCTCTCTCGGTGGTAAATCAGCGCCTGATTCACTTTCCTCTTCGGCAGCTTCGCCCTCTTTATAAAACGCCACCAATTTTTTAAACATGGTGGTTGGAGTCTTCCTCCACAAAATCAATCACCTCATGCAAGGGAATATTAAGTTTTGCAATTATGCTCGCAATCAACTGCGGATCTAGTTCTTTGGTTTTCTGGTTCAAAAAGCGGGACATCGTTGAGATTCCGATATTAACTTGCTCCGCAAGTTCCTTTTGAGATAGTCCACCTCGTAATTGCATATACTTACGCACAACTCCTAGGAACATATCAGTGTATTCAGCGTCAAAATGAATCATATGACCCTCCTTTATTTCTTCTTGGATCCTTCCTGCTCATCGACATCAAGAAGCAATAACATTAGAAAAATTGCATGCGCAAGCTGCTAATATTGCAGATTATATTGAAATTATTATTGCATCGTGCAATCTTAATTTCTTGACGCAATCAGTCATTTAATACATACTGGTATAGAACATGACGCCAAGGGGGCATTATGGATACAACGCTTCTAGAAATTGAAAAATGTTTAATAACAGGAACTTATGTAGATGTGGCCAACCAGACAGTAAAGGACGCTCATCTAGAGAACGGCTATATCTCAGGGGGAAAATATGAAAATGTCCACTTTGAAAATGTTGTGTTTGATGGCGCTAAATTGCAATCTACTGTTTTTAGGAATTGCGCTTTTATCAATTGTAAGTTCATAAATTGCGAGCTGAGCTTTACGAAGTTTGAAGCTTGCAACTTGGTGGCGTGCGCGATGGATTGTTGTGTATTTAGCATAACGAATTCCCTTAACTGCAACTATCTATCGTGCTCGCTCACCAATATGACGTTTGAACAGGCCAGATTCGAAAACACTAAGTTCTTTGACGGCATGTTTGACGAGGGCGCCAAAAGCTTTGCGATTGACCAAGATTGTCTTGTGGAAAGCTGCTTTCGCCAGGAAGAACTAGAAGAAACCCATAGAATTTAACTATCTTAAGGAAGAACCACGCTTGCAAGGACGCTCGGCCCACCTACCGGCCCGCCTCTCTCCTACCTTATGCTCTTATCTCCATGGCCTTCCCTCCGGGGAGGGCCGTGTCTATTTCAAATGGTCAAAGTATTGCCTCTTTGCTCAATAAGGCCTTTGAAGTATAATTCCACTATGCAAATTGAAGTTGAAATTGAAAATGAGGACGGCGCCAAAGTCCACACATTTCGATAAGAACGAAATTATTGTCGGCCGGGGAAAAGACTGCGACCTGCGCATCTTGGCCGAAGGTATTTCAAGAAAGCACGCCCGCATCTACAAAGAAGGTCACGCCCTCATGATAGAGGATCTCAATTCCAGCAATGGCACCTTTATCAATGATCAGAGAATAGAAAAACAAGAACTTACGAGCTTCTTCCCTGCCAAGCTTGGCCTTTTGGTCAGTGTGCGTCTAATAGACCTCTAAATATTTGTAAGATTTTCAAAACCGTACCGCCAAGTCCTCCATTGGTGTAAATTTCGTGCGACTGAATAACGACCACCGGAGGATAGAATGTTAAAGCTTCTATTTTTGCTCGCCTTTCCCATAGCTTTATTTGCCCAAAACATTGGCTCCACCCATGGATACATGGTCCTGGACAACGGCCAGGTTTTGACCTCAAGAGGATATTTTCCGGGAGCTAACCTTGTGAAGATGTTTAAGCCTGACGGCTTTTTTGTTCTTCCAGAGCTCGTTGAATCAACTGGGACAAACTACCTAGTGGCCAATAACGGCTCTCTCTACACCTCCGATGTGGACGGCTACTTCTATAAAAAACCAGACTACCTTTATGGCAAAAGCATCGCTGAAGTTGGTGGAAGCTTCTTTATAACTAAAGACGACAGCGCCCATATAGTGATGACCAATGGAATTGTCGTCGAACACGAGGACAGTGATGAGGACTACTTCAGAAAGGCGAAAGTCGTAGGCGGGGTCTACCTTATTACCCGGTCCAATGAACTGGTGGTCTTAAATCCAATCAATGGCGGCTACGCCAAATTCACAGGTGAGTTTGAAGAGGACGCTTCCGACGTAGAGACCATCGGACATAACTACTTTATTATGGAAGACGGAACACTTTACACCGTGGGCGTGACTAAAGAGGGCTTTTCCGTCTCAAAAATTGGACGCTCTGGCCTTTATAAAAACCTCAAAAAAGCGGGCGGAAACTACTTCTTTGACTATAAGAACAATATCCACACGATTTCGGCCAATGGAACTTTTGATGGCGGAAATAAAGACAGAAGGCTCAAGGTCACGGCGGCCGGGCTCAATAAAGACCGTTCAAATGACGAGCCCCAATATGTCGGTGGAAACTACTTTGTCTATGATGACGGTGAAGTCTGGATGGTGGACGCGCAAGGGACCTACTACTACCTCAAAACTCTCCCATTCTATGAAAGAGTGGCACGAACAAACCTGATTCAAGACTAAATAAGGCCGCTTCAGCGGCCTTTCTTATTTCTATTTCATTTTAGTCACATTCGTGTTTTTTGGCGGACTGAATTTAAACTCGTCTTTTGAAAACTTGGGGGCAGAATTGAATTCTTTTAAAATAAGCTTCACTGGCTCCGGTTTATTGGAAAGAAACATTTTCATCTCTTTTGCCTCAGACAAACTCTCCACCTTGGAGGCCTTTGTTTTAAAGCTTATTTCTATCTTCTCAAGGCCCAGTTGTCTTTTGGCGTCCTTTTTAAAGCTTAGGACCGCCGTCTCTCCTTTTTTTGAGACGCCATAGAGAGCGTTGCTATCGAGGCCCTTGGCCAACGAATCAAAAATTCTCGAATAACAAAACTGCCCCGAATCTCCCACAGCAAGCTCGCCCTTCTCTCCTTCAATAAAAGGAGGCGTGTACTTCCATGTCTTTTCTGGATTGCAGACATAAAGAAGAGGAGCGTCCCCTTTCACTTCATAATAAATTTGCTGAGGGTACTGATATTTGATGACTACAGGGATCTTGGTCTTCCCCCTCACATCATCAAAAGTCGGCCTCAAATTTGGAGGGCAAAAAGCCGGCGAGCGCGCTCGCCGACATAATGAATAATAAAGTGATTGTTTTCATGCTCTTATTTTACCATTAATGCAGCTGGACTGAAACGGCCTTGCTCACACCTGGCTCCTGCATTGTGACGCCATAAAGCGTATCATTGAGCTCCATAGTCTTCTTATTATGGGTGATGAGAATAAACTGAGACTCGCTGCTCATCTCTCTTAAAAGCTCATTAAACCTGCCAACGTTTGCGTCATCAAGGGGCGCATCGACTTCGTCTAACAGACAGAAAGGCGATGGTTTTACTAGGAAAATAGAGAAAATAAGCGAGACAGCTGTCATCGCCTTCTCGCCGCCACTCATTAGGTTGATGGACTGCATCTTCTTTCCAGGAGGCTTGGCGATAATATCAATGCCGCACTCGTTGCTGTCGATGTCGCCAACGATATTTAAGCGGGCCTCTCCGCCGCCAAAAATAATAGGGAAGACTTTTTCAAAGCGCTCGTTGACTTCGTCATAGGCCTCTTTGAAACGGGCCTTAGATTTTTCATCGATATGAAGAATTGCGGTCTCAAGGTCTTCAAGAGATTTTTTAAGCTGACCTTCTTGCTCGCGCAAGAAGTCATGACGAAGCTTCTGACGATCATAGTCTTCAATGGCCTGCCAGTTAATTTCGCCCAATCGATTAAGCTCTGATCTATAGCGTTTGTACTTTTCTTTTGATTCGCGAAGAACGCCTGGAAACTTTTTCTCAAAAGAATACTCTACAGCTTCGAGTGTGATCTCGCCTTCTTCGCTTTCCATCACGTACATGCTTTCAAGGCCTGCGAGCTCTTCAAGCTCATCACTATGAAGTTCTAAGAAGCTCTTTAAACAATTTCTAAGGTCGACTCTGTATTTGTCAAAACAGTCTTTAACGAGAATCTCTTCGTCAGTGATTGTCTGATCCACTTTCATGTTGAGTTCAACATTAGATTTTTCAATCTTATTGAGATTAGAAGTGAGCTCTTTGACCTCACTTTCACGGCCTTGCATGCCTGTAAGAAGCTGAGTTAGCTCGTCTTTCACAAGGTTAAGGAAACTTTCCTTCTCGCTCATGATATCGGCCTGGTTTGTGTTGTCTTCCTGGAGGGCCTCGAGCGCGGCCTCGGCCTCTTGGATTTCATATTCAAGCTTATCAAGCGTTTCATTATTCGCGTTTAGCTTTTCTTTATATCGGGCGACTTGAGAGTCAACGTCGTCAATCTGAGACTGAAGACCTTCTACTTGTGAATGGAAAGTCTTGGCGTTTGCCTGAGACTCTAGGAGCTCGCCTCTTTGATCCTCGTAAGAGGCCCTAATTTCTTGTTCTCTGTCCTTGAGCTCTTCCAAGCTCGCTTGGTAAGAATCTATCTTTTCCTCAAGCGAGTCCTTTTGAGAAAGAACGCTTTCTTCGCTCTCGAGGATTTCAAGCTTTGCTTTGGAGATTTCTGACTTTCTATTATTGAGAATCTCAAGCCTGGATGATGTCGCGCCAAAGCTGTCTTCTCTTGATTCTAGAGAAGATTTCAAAGAGACAAAGCGCGTGTTTGTTTCGTTTAACTCATTGCTCGCGTTTTCAAACTCATTCTTAAGCTCTTCCACTCTAATTTCAAGAGCGGCAACGTCGGCCTCCAGAGTGTCCAAAGTCGCTTTTCTATCTTCGTATTTTTCAGTGAGCTCGTTTATGAGGTTATTCCTTTGAACAACTCCCATTGAGGCCTGGTCAGGATTTCTCTTGCTGATTTTTACGTCGTTAAGTCCCTTTTCGACAAAGACACTTCCATCAAGGTTTACGAGACCTTTAAATTGAAGCTCTTCTGAAAGGCGAAGAGCAAGCTCGCCTGTAAGGCCTTTGCAGACATAAAAGCCGTTAAAAAACGTCTTAAGTGTGGAGCTATATTCAGAGTTGCTTACTTTGATGATGTCGTTAATCGCGACCACATCATCAAGGCCCTTGAGCTTAAGCCTTTCAGCGGTCTCTTCACCGCAGTCTGAGCCGTTCTTTTGAGCGATAATATAATCAAGACTCGTGTCTGGGTTTAAAGAGTAGAATGATGAAAGCTTCTCATGATCTTTTGTGGAGGCAATAAGGGCGTCAAAGCTGCTCTCAAAGAGCGTCTCTAAAGACTTCGCGTACTCTGGCTCACATTCAATGATATTTCCAAGGACTTCAAATGATCCCTTTCCTTCATTTTCCGAAAACTGAAGACCGCCTTCTTTAACGCCTTCTCCAGATTTATTTATATCAATAAGGGACTGACGCTTGGACTCGATCTGAATGACCTCTTTTGAAAGCTCGCGAAGCGATCCGTCTTTTTCCTTAAGCTCTTGGCCCTTGGAGGCGAGCTCGGACTTGAGGTTATTTCTTTTTTCCTCTAGGCCTGATAATTGGTCTTGAAGTGTGGAGACCTCTTCTCTCTGTTGAACGAGTTCATCAGAAAAGTTTGAGGTTGAGGTCTCTATTTCCTCAATCTCGGCCGCGATGTCTTCAAGACTTGCTGAATACTCCTCAAGCTTGGAGTTATTTCTAAATACTTTTTGATCGATCTCAGTAAAAGTTTCTTTAGTCTCTTCGAGCTGAGAAGTTAGATCGCGAATTTCCTCTTCTTTTTCCTCAAGCTCAAGCTTTAGGTTTTCTACCCGCTCCTCCATAGTGGAGAAGTCCATCTCTTCGAAGTTGGCGCTTTCAAGGTCTCTTAATTTTTCATTGAGCTCATCAAGTTTAGAGCTTCTGGCCTCAATGTCTTTTTCAAGCTCTTCGTTTTCCTTTTGGCGCTCTTCAATTCTATTTTCTTTGTCCACCCGAGCGGAGCGAAGATGCTTGAGCCTCTCTTCGCCAGCGGCAAGCTCTTTGGCCATCTCATTAAACTCTGCCTGAAGGCCGTCGATCTTTTCCATGAGATCAGTTTTCTTGATGCGCTCGTCCTCAAGGGCAAGCTCAAGCTGCTCCTTTCTTAAGGTGGCCTGCTCAAACTCTTCCTCATTTTGCTTCAGCTTTCTTTTGGCGTTCACAAAATCAGTGAGGTAGTCGAACTCCTTATGGGAATCAACAATGAGTTGATGTCTTTGAATTTTTTCTCTTAGCCTTTTCGCTTTTTCGGCCTTCTCTGCCTGTTTTTCGAGGGACTTAAGGTTCTTATAAATTTCAGATTGCAGATCGCTTAGTCTATTTAGGTTCGCTTGAGTCCTCTCGATTTTCTTAAGAGACTCGCGCTTTCTCATCTTAAACTTGGTGATGCCAGCGACCTCTTCAATCATGGTCCGTCTTTCTTCCGGCTTGGCCTGAACAAGACGGTTGATCTCTCCTTGAGCGATAATCGAATAAGACTTGGCGCCGGCGCCTGTGTCCATAAAGACTTCATGGATGTCTTTGAGTCTTGCCGGCATTCCGTTGATCCTGTATTCAGTCTCGCCGTTTCTGTATAGCTTTCTTGTCAGGGCTATTTCCGCGGGCTTTGTGACCTGGTTGGCGATATGGATGTGCTTGCCTGTGTCGTTTTGAAGAACGAGGGTGACTTCCGCAAAACCGCCCGGAGTGTATTTGGAGGATCCCGCAAAAATGAGGTCCTTCATTTTTGTCCCTCTTAAGTGTTTTGCCGATTGCTCGCCCATGACCCAAAAAAGGGCGTCCACAATATTGGACTTGCCGCAACCGTTTGGCCCGACGATGCCGGTGATGCCTTGGTCAAAATGAATGGTCGTTTTGTCTTTAAAGGATTTAAAGCCCTGCAAGTGTAAGCGGATCAATTTCATGATGCGTGTGTCCCTCTTTCAATGTCGGTCGCGTAATTGTGTGTGTCTTGAGATTTTCTCTCAAAAAGCGAGCGATTGTCTAGGGTTTATCGCATTTTTAGCCGTTTGAAAAGGCCGGAAGAGGCGCCTAATCGATGCCGTAGACGTCATCAAGGACGCCCTGCGCCGAAAGCACCGCGCTATCCATATTGTCACCGTAAAAATAATCGCCGGTTAGATAAATCGAGCGGTCCTTTAACGCCATCTGGCAATCACTTGAAATGGAATTTTTGACTTTTCCGTAGCGCCACTTATGTACGTGAGATTCGGTAGGCCGGAACACCTCGTCAAATTCCTCTCTTAATTCTTCGCGGCTCTTCTCGCTCCAGTCCTCATTAAAAGAAAGTAAATAAAAGTCCTTTTCCTTTTTGATGTGCTGAAGAATTTTGAACTCGGCAAGGTCATTCAACTCTCTATCTATCGAGACCATATAATAAATCGCCGAATTATATTCGACTTTATCGAGCTCTGGAGCTTTTAGGTCTGAGGCCTCCAAAAGGGCCAGCGCTTGAGGAGCGGGCGCAGTGATAATAACGTCCTTGGCGGCCACGGACCCTCCGTCCTGAAAGTGAACGATATTCTCATTATCTTTTGTCTCAATCTTGATCACTTCCTTTTGAAGGCGAACATCAATGTCTTTTACGAGCGATTTCGTCCAATCAGTGATGGCGCATTTGGCGGTAATTTCAACTCCATCGCGAATCAAAGTGTCATTTTCCAGGCCGTCCTCAATCATCTCATTTAGCTCTTCAGCGGTGGAATGGAATGAGTTCACTCCAAAATTAAAGACGTGTCCGTCTAATCTTCTTGAGGCAAGCCGTCCCCCTATGTTTCGAGACTTTTCAAAGATGGCGATTTTCTTTCCCGCCTTTGCAAGTTTTCTCGCGGAGTAAATGCCGGAAGGTCCGGCCCCAATGATAGCGACGTCTAATTTTTCCATTTCATTTTCCTCCTGAAGAAGCTGCCTTAAAAATCTCAAGCGCTTTTTCGCGGCCTTTTTTATAATCGGCCACAGGCGCAGGATAGTCTCGACCGAGCTTAAAGCCAGTCTCGTTTTCACACTTTGTCCGTGATCTTGGTCGGGTCATGGCAGTATTTCGCCGGCAAGTCCTTTAATTCGGGACAATAAGTCTTAATATATTTCGCCTCGGGGTCAAATTTCGATGCCTGAGTGTAAGGATTAAATATTCTAAAATAAGGAACGGCATCGGCGCCAGTGGAAGCGCTCCACTGCCATCCTCCGTTATTGGAAGCAAGGTCATAGTCAATAAGTTTTTCGCCAAAGTATCTCTCACCTTCTTTCCAATCAATTAAAAGAATTTTTGTGAGATAGCTTCCAACGATCATTCGCACTCTATTGTGCATCCATCCGGTGGTGTTAAGCTGGCGCATTCCAGCGTCAACGATGGGAACGCCTGTTTGACCTCTCTTCCACGCATTAAGGCCTTTTCCGTCATGATTCCATTTTACGTTGCCGTACTTATATGATTTATTTTCAATTTCGTTATGAGTGTCCAAAAAAGCCGGAATAAAAGTCTCGCCAAATCAGCTCGTTAAGCCAGGTCTTTCTTCCCTTGCTTCTTTATGTCTCCCAAGGCCCTGGCGCATTCTCTGATAGAGAGATTTCCAAAACGCAGATAAACGCTAAGCTCGCTGGTTCCACTTTCAGCGGGCAGATCTCTTTTGTCATCATACTCCTCGATCTTCTTCATAAAGGCTTTTAGACGCTTTTTGCGCGTCCATGTCACGTTTTCTTTCTTTTTCAGTTTCCTCAAAGCCAATCTCCGATAAATCGAGATTCATTGTCCTGCCTTTGAGTCGCTTATAGGTCATTTTCTGTAAATCAACTGGTCGCTCGCTCATCGCGTCTTCCGATGAGCTCCTTTTATCAAGCCATGCTCGACTATAGGGAGTGAAGACTTTATAGAAGTTGCCTTCTTTTGTTTTAATCTCATTGGACTCAAAAATGACATGGTCTTTAAAGCCTTCGAACTCTATGTCTTGCTCTTTAAGCTTAGAGGAGACTTTTCTTGTCTCGATCTTTGGCGTATCTTTCGTAATCTCTATTGGCGCAGACGACGTCAACGCCTAGCTCTTTTGCGAGTTTTGGCACTTCATCAATAGGATCTCCATGAATAATATAAATGCCCGCCTCTTCCTTCGACAGTTTTTCATTCATGGCCTCTAGGGTCTTATGAATAAAATAAACGCGATGGTCTTTTTTGTCTTTTAGCTTATCGAGAATGTTCTTATCAAAGACAAAAACTGAATAGACTTCGCGAGAGTTTTGAGTCGCCCAGCTCAAGGCCATATTGTCATGAAGCCGAAGGTCTCTTCTAAACCACATAAGGGCTCTTCATATGGCCGACTCCAGCGCCTTTTTTATGCCCTTGGCCCGATCGTCGAAACACTCTTTCTATTTCCTTTCTTCCCTTAATCGAGGCGGCGAGATCGCCAAAAATCCCTCCGGGCAGATTGTACCAAATATGATCTATAATTTTGCTGCCGCCGGGAACCTCGACATTTCATGCTCGTGATGCCAGCATCGAAAAGGACCGTGTATCTGGCAGTCCATAAAGCTTGTAGGGGCGTCTATTTAAAGACCTCAGATTCAAGCTTGGTAGGGATTCCCAGTTTTTTGACCTTAAAGGAAAATCGGCTGCCTTTCGAAAGCCCCTCTTTTGGAGCGTCCACCAACTCAAATTCGTCATCGGATGACAATGACTTTGAGAGATTGGAGGGGTCTCTAAAAAACTCAAAAACTTCATATGGATCTCTTGCGACAAACATCGCTTTTCTAAGAGTATAGTGAAAGCGCTTGTCCGTGTGTGGGGCCATCGCCCTATGGCCACAGACTTCCTCAAGAGCGTCTTTAATGCCTGGGTGCTTAAACTTGAAAGAAGAGTTTGCAAGGCGGCTCGCTATTCTTTGACTGCTTAGCGCAAGATAGCTTTTTTCTCCCATGAGCCCCTTGATGGCGAAAGCGGGCGCGCGAAAAAAGCGGGCCTATGCGCCAACTCACCAAAGACCTTGGTGAAGTCTTCGTTTCTGACCGGTTCTGGAGCGGTGATGTTGTAGATTCCGCTCAATTCCTCTTCCTCCAGCGCGGCCTTAAAAAAGCGAACTACGTCCTCAACGTGAGCCCAGCTCATCCATTGCTGCCCGTCACCTAAAGGACCGGCCATACCGGAGCGAAAAAGCGGAAGAAGTTTTTCAATCAAGGCGCCATCACTCCCTAAGGACCACCCCTAGTACGAGCGATGGCGACTCGAATATTATTTTCCAAGCTTTCTTGCGGTGCTTTCCCATTCTCTAGTCACCTCGGCCAAAAAATTATCACCAGTGGGAGAATTTTCATCAAGCCACTCGTCTCCTTCAGAGTCTCTATAATAGCCAATAGCTGAGGTTTGCAGCCAAGCTTTGAGCCTATCGTGATCGAGACTGTCAGATAGATTTTGCGAAAGGGCCACTCTAGAATCGCGTATTTCTTTTTTCTCTTCTTCGGTCCAAGCGCCTTCACCTATATTCTCTCCGGCCAAATTGATAACGACTTCGACCTCTTTTAAGCTTGGGGACTCAAGAGGCCCCTTTCCCAGATCGCCCTCAATAATTTCAATGGGCCAAGGGAGTTTATTCCTCGCCTTTTCCCTGCTTCGAGACACGACCACAATTTCATGACCAGCTGTAAAAAGGGCCTCTGTTAATTTACTTCCTATAAATCCGGTGGCGCCTGTGATTAATACTTTCATGCCTTCATTTACCTTTTGGAGCCAGGGTTTTCATTAAAATACTCTGAACATATGCTATACTTTTTAAACATGAAGCTCGCAAAGAAACTAACATTTGGATTTGAACAAACGTTCACGATCCCCAATTGGTGGACGGACGAAGGCTTCTGCGCCACCTCTGACACGCCACTAAAAAGAGAGAAGATGGCCCAGTTTGCTCAATCATTGGCCGATGAGCTCAAGGGAATTTTCAAAGAAAGCGTCGATATCTGGGACCACCTCCAATACGAGACTTTCGACAATCAAGGCAGACCAAGTTTTATTGTGACCATGGACCCAGGCTCGATTGAAGTTAAGACCCCCCCTTGTCTCTATCAAGGATCTCACCCAAACAATGACGCCTCTTTTTAAGGCCGCTGAGAAATGCGATATCGTTCCCTATAGAAATTGGTGGTACGGGGTTCAGCGGCGGAACGGAGGGGGGATGCCATGTGAATATGGGCGGCGCAACTTTGGAGGACAATCCTCTTGTGAACGAGCCTTCCCTTCCTGTTAAGTACGCGGCATATGTCCACAATAGACCATGGCTTCACTATCCCTTCATGGGGGTGGACGTGGGGCCTGGCGGAAACGCCCAAAGGCTTGACGAAAAAGACGACTTCAACGAAATCATAAAGGCCTTTGAGACTTATGACGATTCTCTTTCCGCAGAGCAGACCTATAACCATTTTAAAAACACGAGCCTAATTAACGAAAAGGCCTCTTTTCCAAGCCTCGCGAAGTTTAAACCAGGCCTGTACTTGATTGAAGACAGGGCCCAGGAGTCTTTCCGGAAGGCCGTCGAGTTTGAATTGGCGGCCAAGTTAAGACTTCAGATTTTTGAGGAAGTCTCCAAAGATGAGGCCCCAGAGGCGCTTCAAACATTTGAAAATCTGCATGGACATATCCTGACCTCTTATTGGCTCTGGGAAAAATTCCAGAATTGGGCGAATGAAAGAAATTTAAATCCTGTGCCCTATCAAGTCTTTTTCGACCGGCAATTCCCTTTGCTTCTTGCGGGGGCAAACGCCCCAAAGGGCATAATGCTTCGGGACGGACGCAGACCTAGAGTCATCAAAGAAGTCCAAAAGCGCGGAGACACAGTCATAAGCAAGACGATAGACACAAGCTTTAAACGATTTGAAATTGCCTGGTCTTCAGAGCAGACTCCTCCTGAAATAAAGGCCGAAGGCATTGAAGAGGTCTCCCCAGTTTATGAGCATGAGGGGCATTTAGGCTTTGGAGAAAGTTTCAGCGCTCATTACCGCTATATTGATATACAAGTGAGCGAAGAGTCTCCTCGTCTTTATATAGGAAAATTCGCCTTTAATATGAAGACTATGATGTGGGAAGAGCCAAGCTAGAAAATTGATCTAAGCAAAAAATAAATGCCGATTCCCAAGTAGTTGCCCAAAGCAAAGCCCACAAGCCCGGTCGCGATGCCGGGAGCAATCATGGTTTTATTTCCGAACCTATCAGCGATCAGGGGCACAAACGGCGGCCCGTAAATTCCCGCAACGCTAGTGATGATGGCAGTGTCCCTGTCAATTTTGAAAAGCTTCGCCAAAAGAAGGTGAAGCGCAACGGCGCCAAAGATCACAATTGAGCACATAAGAGCGACATCAAATGATAAATTCATTAGCTCGCGCACATTGGCGAGTCCGCCTATGGCCACACAGAAGATCATCAATAGATAATGCCCTAATTCATAAGGACCTTCTAAGGACCTTATTCTAGGACTAAAACTCGCCATTCCCGCGAAAAGAGAAATGCAAAATATAAGAAAGGCCACATTGAGGGCGCCAAACACTAATTGATTGACGCCAAAGCTCAGTCCCAGGACGAGGAGAGAAAGCGCAAGCCCAATGCCGGCCCCCTTCCAAATCCTTCTCATGCCGCCAGCCTCTTCGATATGCTCTATTTTTTCTTGCTCCGAAATCTCTTTTACTTGCAAAAAGCCAGAAAGGAATCTGTTTCCAAAATAGAGGAGAATCGCCAAATAAATTGATCCTGTCGCCATGTCTACGCCATTAACGAGCACTATTGTCTCTTCCGCGACCTCCAAGGCCTTTCCAATAGCGCTTAAATTAGGCGTTCCTCCGGTGTAGACCCCTGCCAGCATGCCGGCGATTTTGTCCGCACCAGGAATGCTCTCGTGAAAGGAGATCCCTGCCAAAAAGGTCATAGTCGTGACGGAGACAATGACCAATAAAAAGCTAAGAGCGATGTCACGTCCGCTCTTTAGCCAACCTATAAAGTCCACACCAAAAATAAAAAGCGGAATAGAAAGAGGAACAACGATGTCTGCAAGGGTCTTCAAGACCTCAACATCAAAGGGTATTGATAAATTTCCGATGAGGAAGCCAAAAATATAGCAGACCACGATAGGCCCAAGCTTTTCAAAAAAAGAATATTTTTCAGCAAGCTTATTCGCGACCCAAGGAAAAGCAATGGCAATGACAGCAATAAATATATTAACTAACAAGTCTGGCGCCTTTCTTATTTATTAAAGGGACTCATGTCTTTTATTTTCTTCGCTTTTTTCTCGATTTTTTCATAAATCTCCATGCCTTTTGGCCCATACTGGTCCGCAAGTTTCATAATGAGCGAGGCGTCTTCGGCCTTGCCAGCGTTTTCAAGATCGGGAGCTTTTCCTTCTGGGCCCCACATGCTCTCCATAACGCTTTCAACAGTTTTCTTTACAAGCCCTTTCACAGGCACCTTGGCCATCATTCCATACATGGCCGCGTCTCCCGATTTAGCGAGCTCAGGATTTTCCCTCACTATTTGGGCGCATTCTTTAAGGTCCGCCACAAAGGCGTCGGCCGTTTCATTGTGAACAGGCATAATGGTAAGGTGAATCGCTTGAGGCTCTTGAACGCGATCAAAGAACCAGCCTTTTTCGGCCATCAAGTCCGCGATCGCATAGGCGCTGAGACCTTCGTCCACGCTTTCAAAAGCGATCACTGGGGTCTTCGGATCTCCACATATTTCAAGCCCTTTTATAGACTTTACGCCTTCCATGAATTTGGCCCTTGCCTCCATGCTTCTCCTAGTCTGAGAAAGATAGCCTTCTCTTCCGAACTTCTTTAAAGTCGCCCAAGCGGCCGCTATGGCGCCACCAGGCCTTGTGCCAGGAAAGTTTGGGGATGCGTAGACCCCGCCAGGCCAGCTGGCGGTGATAAAAAACTGGTGTTTCATGTACTTCATGCTCTTGTAAAGAACAACAGAGGCGCCTTTGGCGGCGAACCCATATTTATGAATGTCAGCGGACATGGACGTCACCCCAGGAACTCTAAAGTCAAACAGCGGAATGTTTTCACCAAGCTCTTCAAGCCAAGGAAGAATAAAACCGCCCACGCAGGCGTCGACATGAAAGGGCAATTTTTTCTTTAGGGCGAAGCGGCCCGATTTCCTCTATGGGATCAATTATTCCTTGCGGGTATTGCGGGGCCGATCCCACAATAAGAGCAGTGTTTTTATTTACCGCTTTTTTGAGGGCCTTCATATTAACTCTATAATCCTTGTCCAGATCGACTGTGACGTACTTTAGGCCAAAATACTTGCAGGCCTTTTCAAAAGCGACATGGGCCGACTTGGGCGCCACCACTTCAGGCCTCAAGACCCACGGTTTCTTCTTTTTGCATAATTCTCTTGCGGCCTTGACGGCCATGAGAATGCTTTCCGTTCCGCCGGACGTCATTGTGCCCACGCAGCCATCATCGCCGTTTAGAAGATCAATGCTCATGCGAACAACTTCTCTCTCCATTTTTTTAAGGGACTGAAACGCCATGGGATTTAGGAAGTTCTCTCCAATATACTCACCATAGGACTCTTTTAAGAACTCATGATGATCGTCGCCCACAGGATACGTCAGACAAAAAACCTTGCCTAATTCCCATTTATAATCGTCATTTTTAAAACTTTTAAGTTGTTTAATAATTTGATCTGGTTTTTCGCCTTTATGAGGAAAAGGGACCCTAATTTCTTTGTTCGACAAAGCTTGCTCCTCTAAAAAGAATCTTATTTATCTTAAGTAATTTAACTTCTAGCATCTCTTTAGAACAGAAACGCCGCAATAAGGCAATTCGTGCAGGATCAGGCCTGGCCTCTTTTTTGAATAATAAAGGTCAGGATTATGATGGAGACAAATTTTACGGCCTATTATTTCTAGAGAGAAACCATTGGTGTAGCGCCAATGCTGATCAATTAAGTCTGCTTATCGACGCAAAAGCCTATTATCAAGAGTTCTTTAAGATGTGCAGGGAGGCAGAAGAGAGAATCATTGCTGGCCGGCTGGGTCATGGAAGACCGCCTTCTTCTTTCCAAGCATGACTCTAGCTCCCGACAGCCTAGTCGAGTTTTTCAAGTCTCTGAGCATAAAAAAACCAGATCTGTCCATTACAACCATGGTATGGGTCCCTGGGTTCTATCTTAATTTTGGCCGCCAAAAATTCAAAGACTCGAGATGGTCGGACAAGTTGCCCCCAAACTTTGCTCATTTCCGCGACAAGTCCCCTTACCTTTTTGGCTCTAGGCATGAAAAATACGCCATCATAGACAACACATTATTTGTGGGCGGAATGGACATCACCAGTGGCCGTTATGATGACCGAGACCATCAGGCCCATTTCCAAACCCGGCGCCTTCCTGGAGGAAAGAAGTACAAACCGAGGCATGATGTGCAATTAATGGTCAAAGGAGAACTCAACTCCCGCTTTTTTGAGCTTCCCAAGGAAAGGGCCCAAGTCAAAGCCACTACGACTAGCAAACAAGAGGCCTCAAATCAAAAGCGGCAGGTCCACTTCTTCCAGGACCGCGCGCTCAAAAAAAATCTTCGAAATAGAAGAGCTTTACATAAGCGCGATTAAAAAGGCTCGTGACTGGGTCTATATAGAAAATCAATTTTTGACCAGCAAAAAGGTGGTGGAGGCCATTATAGACAGGCTCAAAGAGAGAAGGCCTCCTGAGTTCGTGGTCATTCTGCCAAAGACTTATGGTGGAGTTTTTGAAAAGGCGATCTTTCAGCAAAAGCGAGACTCCTTTATAAAACAGATAAAAAAAGCTGACCACAAAAATCATTTCATGGCCTATTATCCGTCTGTTCCAGGCGAGAACAGCGACACGTATGTGGTCGTTCACTCCAAATTAATGATAGTGGACGGAAGGTTTATGACAGTGGGCTCCGCAAACTTAAACGAAAGGTCTATGCGTGTCGACACTGAGCTCAATGCCTCCATTGAGGCCAACGATGCCTCTTCAGAAGAGGCGGGCTTTATTCAGAGATGCGTTTCAGACCTGCTAGCGGAGCATCTCGGAGATAGACCAGACAGAGTCTCCTCAGAGCTTAATAAAAGGGGCCTCCTCTCTTTCATAAAGTCCCACTCAGGAGCGTCAAAGAGAACACTGGCCGTCTTGGAGGAGGCAGAGTTTAAATGGTGGGAGAGATTGGCTCTTCTCATCTCTTCTTTTATCGACATTAAATGGGGGATACCCAAGCATGGCTAAAATGAAATGGACCAAAATACTTCCGTTATTTTCCGTCGTTCTTGTGGGGGTGGCGCTCTATTTCTTAGTGGGCATTTTTGAAAAAGTTGAATTGGAGCGAAGTCTTAAATTACTTGCGGACATTATCTGGCGCATTTCTTGGCGCTTCTCATTTCAATCACCGCTGTGGTGTACCTTATTCTCTCTTTCTACGACTATATAAGTTTTAAGACATTGCTCAAGAAGACGCCGCCTTTAAAGATTATATGCCCTTCGGCCATCGTGTCTTACGCCTTCAACTTTAATCTCGGGGCCCTGGTAGGAGGGCTGGGCTTCAGGATGCGCATTTATAATGGCTGGGGCATTTCTCCAAAAGTGATTCCCATGGCGGCGCTGCTTTCAGTGGTCACCACCTGGGTGGGCTACACTTTTGCGCTTTCACTCTCCTTATTATTTGGGGACATTCCAGAAAAGGCGATGAGGTTTCTCCCCTCCTCCGCCACTTGGCCGCTGGGAGTTCTTGGACTGGGGCTTATCGCGGCCTATATTATAGCGAGCGCAAAGGAGGCAAGCTTCACCATCAAGTCGGCGAAACTTATTGTCCCCCAAACAAAACTGGCGCTGGTTCAAGTCCTTATTTCATCTGCCCAATGGTGCCTGGCCGCCACAATTCTCTTTCTTCTTTTGACCCACTTCGGCAGCAGTCTTCCCTGGGGGCAGGTTTTTTTCACCTATCTGCTCGCAAGCATAGGAGGCGTAATCGCCCGGGTGCCTGCCGGCGTGGGTGTTATTGAGGCCATATTTTTAAAGACCCTTCCTGGCGTTCCTTCCTCCACGATGCTTGCGGCCCTGCTGTGCTTTCGCGCCATCTATTTTTTGCTGCCCTTGGCGCTCTCCCTTCTTGGGTACTTGGCCATAGAGGTCGCGCAAAAATCCTATAAAAAGGAAGACACATTCCTGCCTGGTCGAAAAAGCGACAATTACGCGAGATAATTACGCAAGATATCCACACCTAATTGAGGTCAAAAAGATGGCGAAGAATTCAGACTTTCCTTATTTGCATGGTTTTTCCCAAACAGAGCAGGACAGATTAAGGCAGCAAGCTCGTTTTGCCGAGTTCAAGGTCTACCAAGACATTAATCTTTCGGGCGTGGAGAACTTGCTGGAGATTGGCTCTGGCGTGGGGGCCCAATCAGAGATTTTGCTCAGAAGGTTCCCAGAATTAAAGCTCACTGGAATAGATTTAAATGACAATCAGCTAGCGGCGGCGAAGGCCTCAATGGCCGACAAAGACTTTGCAAAGGGTCGCTATGAGTATCACAAGATGGACGCCACAAACATGGACTTTAAATCGAACACTTTTGACGGAGCTTTTCTCTGCTGGGTGCTTGAGCATATTCCCAGCCCCCAGAGAGTTCTCAGCGAAGCAAGGCGAGTGCTCAAAAGCGGGGTCCACGATCACTATCACCGAGGTCCTAAATTCGTCTTTTTTCCTTGACCCTTATTCGCCCAATGTTTGGTCCTATTGGATGAAGTTCAATGATTACCAATATGAGAACGCGGGAGATCCTTTTGTGGGGGCAAAGTTCGGCAACTTCCTCATGTCCCTTGGCTTCCAAGACATTAAAACGGAAGTCAAAACATGGCACTATGACAACCGATTCCCCGACAAAAGAAAAGAGACCATTGATTTCTGGACGGACCTTCTTATGAGCGGAAAAGAACAACTTATAAGAGAAAACGTCATTGATGAAAAACTTGCCGAGGCGGCCCATGAGGAGCTCAAGGCGGTGGCAAATGATCCTGACGCCGTCTTTTTTTATTCCTTTGTTCAAGCAAGCGCCAAGGTGGTCAAATAATTAAGCTTTCTTAGTGGAGAATCTTTCCTCTTATAAACAATTTTTTCTGTCAGGTTATAATAAAGGCATGAAAAATTTTAAAGTTTTATGCATTCTCATGACCGCTCTCTCAACTTTTTGCGCCTATGGAGCAAACAAACTCGTCTTTAGCGAGCCTCCAAAAGAGAGCTACGCCATCGGCGAAAAAATCTCCTTTTCTTGGAAGCATTCTGAGAGGAAAGCTCCAACGCTTCTTGCGATTATGAAAGACGGAAAAAGAACGACAGGGCTCAAGTTAAAAAAGGAGTTTAATTCTTACTCCATTCCGGCCGACTCCCCTGGGAATATGTGGTGATGATTAAAGGCGCGGACAAGAAAGTGATTTCAAAAAAGTTTTCTGTAGGCAAAAAGAACGCTAAAAAACTAAGACAAGGAGAAAAAATGACTTCACCTTGATCTATCCCAAACAGGACATTATTTTGGCGCATAACCAAGAAAGCCTGACCTTTAAATGGAAGGCAAAATTTGATGAGCCATCAATTCTCTTTTTGAAAGTGAGGGGAAAGATCTATAAATTCCGCTAGTCCGCAGGACAGGGAAAAAACAATCAAGGTCAACTCGAGAACAGAGCTTACGTGGTGGATTGGAGGAAGAAAAAGTCGCTCCCTCTCCTCCAAAAGAAGTCCTTGACTATTACTGAGTCAGAGGCGGCCGCCAAGACTCTCTTCGCCCATTTTGGAATTGACACTCGGACCAACAGCCAGTCTTTTGAGGACCAAAATGATCCTATAAAGGGAGTTGAGGGAAGCGTCTCATTTGGGGGCATTGAGCTTAACTTTTTCCAAAGGGCCTATAAATCACCTCTTCGCTGTTTTCCCCAGGGAAGTTTCCATTACTCCACAGCTCTTAGCTCAGGCGAAGACGAAGTCAGCCTTGAGGACTATGACGCCTTTGGAGCGGAAGTTAATTGCGCCTATAACTTGGCCGCCGGGTATCTATCGGACCCTCTATTGCGGTCGAATCCCTGCCGTTTTTCATTCAAAAAGACAATGAGCTCGAAGGCGGCTCCTTTCAGGCCCTTATGATAGGCGCCAGGGCCGATCTTCAAGGGAAGTTTAGGCAAAAGGTTTGGCTACCTTACTGGCGTTTCCGCTCACGCCACCTCAGGAGTCTTAAAGTACGCCGGCAATATTGACTTGTCTGGGACTATTTCCGTCTCCCTTTCTTATTGGGAGTCAAATACACTTCTTTTAACACTTCCACAGACGCGCTGGAAGGCTATCAAAGCTCCATACTTTCGGCCCGCTTGGCTTCTCTGTAGGATTTTGATTCCCTCTTTGGCAAAAGACTTGCTTCTTAAAATGAGAAAATCAGGAGGAAGCAATGGAGAAAATGACTTTAGAGATGCCAAAGGTCAAGCAATGCTCAGTAAAAGACTGCGGGTATAATAATAATTGCGGGTGTCATGCCAAGGCCATCACTGTCGGCGACTATGATAACCCAGGCTGCGACACCTTTTTAGACAGCCAGCATCACACTCAGGAGACAAAAAATAACGCGGGCGTCGGCGCCTGCAAAGTGGAGAGCTGCCAATACAATAATGACTATGAGTGTTCAGCGGAAAAAATTTCAGTGGGCTTTAAGGACGGGAAAATAAATTGCCTCACTTTTAAGTCAAAACTTTAGAACTAACCTAAAAACTAGCCCACAAGACGCAGCGCGCGCAAGACAGACTAAAATTCTTTTCCTACCATGTGGGAAAAGGATTTTAGCATGCAAAAAATATTTATATCCATTCTTCTCGTCTTCTCCTTAAATCTTTGGGCCAATCCGCGGGCGAAAGAGACCATCAGGCGAAAAAGTCCTTTCGAAATCTCAACTTTTTTTATAAAGGCCGTGGGATGGTTATCTCACCAGACATGGTCAAATTTTACGAAATAGCCAAAAAACTTGGGATTGGAACAGGTGACAATGGCCCGCTTAACGAGCGATGGGGGCTCAACCTCGTCGATGGAAAAATTCAAGGCTTTTTTAATGTGCCCTATAAAAATATGCAGATGGGCGTTCTCGGATGCGTCGCCTGCCATAGCGGAAAGGCGGCAGGTCAATACATTGTGGGGCTAGGCAATAAAAATATCGATGTTGGTCAAATCGGCAAAGACGCGTACATCGCAGAGCTAATTTGGGGAGCCGCCCCCAGGCCTCTGAAGCCGGAGTTTAGGGAGATCCATAATCGCGCCCTCAAATTCACTAAAATTCTTAAAAATGACTCCTTTAATAATCTCACTCAAGGTCTTGTTCCCACTAGCCAAGTAAAAAGTTGGTTTTACGAAATTACGGCAACGCCCATGCCCAAGAAATTTGGGAGAGGACAAGTCAAAGTTCCCCATCTATGGGGATACGGTCAAAAAAGAAAAAGCGGCTCCTTTTGGGACGGCTTCGCAAACGGCGTTCTTCCCGGCTGGGCAGTGGCGGTGGAGCTTAGAGGCGGGCAAAGTCCTGAGAATGTAAGAGAGTACTTGGACAAGGTCCACAAGGCAGAGGACACTCTCGCCGAGTTTCTCCCTCCTAAATATCCCTTCAAAGTGAACATGAAAAGGGCGCTCCGCGGAAAACAAATATTCAATAACACATGCTACAAATGCCACGGCACCTATGAAAGAGACGAGCACAAAAATCCCATTTTCAAAGAGTCAAAAGTCATTCCTTGGCGGGTGGTGAGAACGGACAGAGAGCGGCTCGACTTTGTCACAGACGAATTTTTAAGGCTTATCGACGCCGCTCCCTTAAACGATATCATGCAATATATGGACAGAGAGGAAAGAGGCTTTGTCGCTCCAAGGCTATGGGGCGTGTGGGCGCGCTTTCCTTATCTCCATAACGGCTCAGTGCCCACCCTAATGGACCTTTTAAGCCCTGCGGCAACGAGACCTGACTTTTTTGACCTCTACAGAGCGGGCGAAGCAGACCGCTTCGATGCCAATCACTTAGGTCTTTTGATTGAAAGGGGCCCAAACTCTCCCGAAGCTAAAAAATTGCTAAAAAGGGCCAAGCGCGGAGACCGCAGAGTCTATTACACAAAGCGGGACGGTCATTCTAATAAAGGTCACGAATTTCGCTTTTATAAAGAACTCTCACCTGAGGACAAAAAGGACATAATTGAGTACCTTAAAACTCTATGAGATTTTTTGAAAGGCCTTATTCCAGGATTTACAGGCTAGTTTCCGGGGACAATATTCTTCACATTGATCCTCGGGCCATTCACGCCCATCTTACAGTCACTCTTTCGACAAGTGTTTTGATGTGGGGCTATGCTGTCTGCGCATTTTTGACAATAGACTCCCCCGTGCCATGCATTGTCGGCTTTACTTGCTCTTTCCTGCACCTTCTTAGTCCTCTCCTTTTCAGAGGCACTGGAAATCTCTTATTTGTGACGCTGTTCATGCTGACGACTGGCATTATTCACCAAGGGACTTATAGCTTTTTTACAGGAGGCTTTTTTAGCCCCATTCTTATTTGGTACGGAATAATTCCCATGTTGGCGGGAGTGATTGAAGGATATAAGAGCATTATTATTTCTTCTTCTCTAGTGGGGACCATCGCCCTTAGCTTTCTCTATTTGGAGCTCGAAGGTTATGAGTTTCCTTATCTTATATCAGACGCTGGAATGTTGGCCTCTCAGGCCATGATTGTCTTTGGCTGGATAGGTCTTTCGACCCTGATCATATTTCATTACGTGAAAACGACGAGTAATTATGAATACCGTTTGAGAAAGGAAACAGACAAGGTTCAAGGGCTTTTACAGACTCTGCTGCATGACATCTCAAATAGAGTGCAATCTGTGGGCCTTGCGAATTTTCATTTAAAGAAGGCCGCTCCGGAACGGGAAAAGAACGAACACTTCCAAAGCATAGACAGCAATATATCTAGCCTTAATCGCGTCATCCACTCAGTGAGGAAAATGACCATAACAGAGCTTGGCAATAGAAGGCTTAAACTTGTTCCCTGTCCTCTGGCCCAGCCTGTTTCGGCCGCCATTTTTCTTCTCAACGATCGGCTTAAGCAAAAAAAGATTGAAGTCGTTTGCCGGGAACTGGAGCTTGAGGTCTTATGCGATCCTTATATTTTTGAAAACCAGGTTCTGGTCAATATTATCTCCAATTGCATAAAGTTTAGTCATGAAGGATCGGTGATTGAAATCCACGCGAACAAAAAAGACGCCCTTCATGCGAATTTATATATAAGAGATCACGGCATTGGAATCCCAGAGCACATTTTAGCGCATCTTTTCAACCCCAATTTCCCGACTAGCAGGCTTGGAACCCAATCAGAAAAGGGAAGCGGCCTCGGCATGACAATTGCCAAAACAATGTGTGAAAAAATGGGCTGCGAATTGGAAATAGCCTCCAGCACTGAAGGCCCAAACAAGGGCACTCTCTTCACAATAACTTTAAAAATCGCCTAGCTTGTCTTTGATAAAAAAGCTTCAAAACCTCTTTCCTCGATAGGCCCATGCCAACCGAGCGATATCTTTTGCAATTGAGGGAACGGACCCAAAACCAATAGAGCTTCCTCCCACATGCTTCCAACCTTTAAGGGGCACTTCCCTAGTCCTCTCAGCTCCTAGCCTCAGTATTATCTCCACGTCCACAAACCAGCGAGTCACAAAGGGGCGCAAAAAGACCTGTTGGGCGGAGCTAAATCCCATGACCTTTGCCCCACACTGTGTATCATAAAAAGGCAGCTTAAAAAGCGCTCCTAAAATGAAGGCGACGATTCTCCCTGCAAAATGCCGTTCCTTTCTGCGGACAACTCTAGAATTCCCTCTTCTGTCTCTGCTCCCCATGATTAAGTCATGCTCGCCAAGAAAGGTTTCCAACTCGAAAAAATCTTCCAATGTTGTCGAGAGATCGGCGTCCAAGTACCCCACATGGTCCTCACTTTCCAAGGAGGAGGACAAAAATTGATATCCTTCCCGGACGGCGTTTGCTTTTCCCACATTTTTGTTGATTCGAAAAGAATCTATATGCTCGCAAGAGCTCAGTCTCTCCAAGATCGAATAAGTGCCGTCAGAGCTTCCATCGTCGACAAATACAAACTTGCATGAACGAGTTTGCTCGAAGACCTCGGGCCTAATCCTTTTCTCCTCGTTATAGCAAGGAATGATGACGTATAAGATCCCTGCCTCCCTCACTTTCATTTTTGTTCGATTGTCTTAAATTTTCTAGCGGTTATCATGTCTATTTTTGTTTGAATTCTGCCTGTTTCCTTCCAATAGGGAACCCTTGAGGACTCCTCAAGAAATTTCCTGTCCCCCCAAAAATTGAGCAACCAAAACTCTCCTTTTATTTTGCTTCGGTCATACCTATAGACCGGATTTGAGGCGCCCGCTCTATTAAGCGCCTGAATGATATAGGCAGTAAAAAAGCTTTGAGTGTAAATAGGCAATGGTTTTTTTTGATTAGCTAAAGTGTTCGCCACTTTTTTGAGCCCCAAGTCTTTTTGAACCAAAAAGACCGAATTGACATAAAAATTATGGTGAAGCAAAACGGCGCAAATAAAAAGCCAAAAGCCTGTAGTGGTCTTTTTCAATTTGGAAGGAAAAGAAAAGCAGGTCCCCAATAAAATAAAAAAGCAAATTATAGTGACATTAAAGCCTCGGGGATAAAAGGCCGAGACTCCGGTAAAAAGATAATAGATATAAGAGCCAACAATAGGGAACAGCCCCAAAGAAAAAAGAAAAAACCACGAAGTAAAATTGCGCTTATTCTTATAGCGTAAAATGCCAACAACTAGAATAAGCGCCACGCAAATCGTCCCAAAAAGACCCAAATAATCTTGAGGAAAGGGCAGGTCCCAATTTAGGGAGTACGTGGAGGTGAAGAAAGCATTTCTTATAAATAATTTAAAAGTCTCATAACTTGGAGCAGGAATCCAATCGATATGGTCGTGGAAGGTCTTGCTTGAGGTCAGCTTTTGAACAAAGTAGGCCACACCGACGCCAAGAGCGAAAAACTCTGAGAGCGCCAACTTCCAACCGATTCGGCCTTTTGAGCGATAAGCAGACACATAACGAAATAGAAAGATCCAGCTTATATAAAAGAGAGAAGAGAAGTGGGTTAGGAGCGCTAAGAAGGAAAAAAGCCAGTAGCCGAACTTCCACTTCCAATGGTCCTCCTGAGCGGTTTTTAACATCATTAATGCGGAGGCCATGACAAACATGACATTAGGAGCATACATCCTCGACTCCCGAGCGTAATACATATAAAACGCGGAAGAAACAATCAGCAACACAGAATAAAAGGCGGCACGAGAGTCAAAGAGAAGCTTCACTAAAAAATAAGACAAAACAGCGTAAATTACTGAAGAAGCAAAAGGTATTAGCCGCAGAGTAAACTCTGTAGGCTTTAAGAAAAATATTTTATGAAAAAAATAATTGAGGCCGTAATAAAGTGGTGGGTGAACTTTAAAGACATGGGGGTCCTGGAAAAATATAGATTCTAGGTTCCCTTCGGCCACAAAATAATGGCTAAATATCTCATCATACCATAGTCCAGAAAAGTCCAACTGGTATAGCAAAGCAAAAGAAAGGATAATTACCGCTAATAGGAATCCGCTTTCCCTCTTTGAAAGTCGATTATTATTAGTCTGGTTTAGTTTTATTTGCACCCTCTAAGTATAAGCCCCTAGAGTAATTGCTGCAATTAGCCACTTGTTTTTAGAAATCAAAGGATTCGACATTAAGAGAGCTTAACTCATTGAAATCTGTATAAAAGTTTCACACTGTTGAGTCAATTCACACTTCAAAGCTTTAGATGCCTAGAATTGGGAGGGTCTTTCTGGCATGCCCGTTGCAAATCAGTAGGCACGAGAGAATACACGAGAGAAATAGTCAACGAGGAGAGAGTTATGAAGTTTATCGCAACAGCATTGTTACTGATTACGGCCAGCGCCTGCAAAGTAGATCAAGATGTAATCGACGCCATTCAAGAAGTCCAGACCAAAAGAACGGGCATGGAGGCCTTGTCCCTTGAGACCAGAAATGCTCTTAAGAAAAGATGCTCAGCTTATGTGGAAGGACTTGCCCTTTTCACAAAGGGCGGCGGAGATTGCGATGACAGCCGCAGAGATGTGTATCCTGGCGAGAAAAAGGTGGACCCTGTCGATGCCGACTCCGACGGAGACGGGCTTGATGACGGCACAGACGATATAGAACTAGTAATGGGAAACCCTCTTTACGAAGACGGCGGCGACATCTCAAGCAATCCTCTTTACCAAGGGATGGCCGCTCGATACGCTGACAATATGTTTGGAGATTTTCTTCCCCAAGCGGCGGAGGCGCAAGACTATAATGCAGCCAGAAGCAATAAACCGACCAGTAGAAGAGGAGACATCATTGGCGGAGGCGCCAGAGTGATTGGAGAATTTTCCGAGGACTTGGCTCGCATCTACACAGGAGAAGACAGTGGGGAATATTTCTTGGACGCTATCTCTAAAGAGATGGGCTCTCTTGAGCTCGACCCTAAATACGCTCGCTCTCTTTATGGACAATTTATCGATTCGCTTCAACAGGTCTATAAAAAAGAGCAACAACTTTTAAAATCGGCAGATAGGAAACAATCTGAGGCCATTTATGAAAAAGCAGCCAAAAGGGCCGGACTGTCTGTAGACGCATTAAAAGAGTTGGTTAGAACAACTTCCGCGGAAGCGCAAAAGAAAATGGCCATAGGAGAATCGGTGGAAATAACAGGATTTGGAATTTTCTCCATTAGCAAAAGATCAGCTAGAACCGGCAGAAATCCGCAAACGGGAAAAGAGATTAAGATTGCGTCCGCGCCTAGTGTGGTGACAATTCGCAAGAGACCCGGCCGAACAAAATATTCAAATATAACTTTAAAGAAATAGAATAAAAAAAGCCCTCTTAACGAGGGCTTTTTAAATTGCTGAAATCTTGGGACTTTCAGCCATCTTGATTTACATCTTTTTATTTTCAACAAAAAGATGGTCGGGGTGAGAGGATTTGAACCTCCGACCTCCTGCTCCCAAAGCAGTTACGCTACCAGGCTGCGCTACACCCCGAGATCAAAAGATGAAAATAATATTTAATGCATTGGGCGCTTTTTGGCAACGAAGTTTTTCATTTTATAAAAAATGATGACGCTTCCCGACAGGCCCTTGCGCGGTGAGAATTCTGCATTTTCCACTCCTCTAGCTCCGCCAAATGTTCCGTTTTGCCCTCTGGGACGAAGATGGGATCGTAGCCAAAGCCTTTGTCCCCTTTTTGTTCATGTCCGATATGGCCTTGGAGTCGTCCCTCGAAAAAATAAATTTCTTTCTCGGAGAGATAAAAACAAAGTACGCACACAAAATAGGCCTTTCTTTCCTCCCCCTCCTTGCCGCGCATGAGCTCTAAAAGCTTGGCGTTCTTGTCCTTATAATTTTCAAGCTCTGGAGCAAAACGGGCCGAATGCACGCCGAGCATATTTGGCAAGGCCTCGACGACCAGGCCGGAATCGTCGGCGACCGAAGGACCTTTAAAGAAATCGTGATAGGCCTTGGCTTTTTTTAGAGCGTTCGCTCTAAATGTCTCCCCGTCCTCTTCGACTTTTAGTTTCTCAGAAGCGGGAAGAATATGAGCGCTCTTCCCCAGCAGCTCATTGAGCTCTTTGGCCTTATTGGGATTGCCTGAAGCAAGAATAAGCTCCATCACGACAGGGCCTTCTCTTGCTCGGCAAAGACCCTTTCCATTGCGGACTTGGCGCATTCCAAAATGGCGTCAAGCTGCTCGCGGCTAAAAGGCTCGCCCTCGGCGGTGCCTTGAACTTCAACAAACTTTCCAGAACCTGTCATAACGACGTTTACGTCCGCTTCGCAGGTGCTGTCCTCTTCGTAGTTTAGGTCGGCGATAATCTTGCCTTCTTTGTCTATTCCGACACTTAGGGCCGCAAGGGGCTCCTTTAGCGGACTTTCCTTGATAAGACCTTCTTCTATCAATTTATTTACCGCCATCGCGAGCGCCACGTAGGCCCCTGAAATAGAGGTCGTTCGCGTTCCGCCATCTGCGACTAGGACATCGCAATCGACGACAATTTGTCTTTCGCCAAGCTTTTTAGTGTCCACCACGGCCCTCAAAGAGCGACCTATAAGTCTTTGTATTTCCTGGGTCCTTCCAGACGCCCCTTTTCTCTCTCTGCGAACTCTGTCGTGTGTGGAGCCAGGCAGCATAGAGTACTCTCCCGTCACCCAGCCCGTGCCGCTATTGCGCATCCAAGGAGGCACTGACTCCTCCACAGAGGCGGTTATATGAACTTTAGTGTTTCCAAATTCTGCCAAAACGCTGCCTTTAGCGTAAGGGTTGATTCCGGTCGTAAACTTGATTGTCCGAGGCTCGGACCTTTTAATGAGGGACATGAATTCTCCTTAGGATGATTGGTTCATATATAGCGAATTTTTTAGTAGTCTTCAACAATGGCAAAGCACCGTATTTCCACTTGTGATTCGGCCCAACTAGAGGTCTTTAAGCGTCTTTCCCAAGGCGAAGAGGACGTTATGGTCTTTTGCGACCATCAGCTTAAAGGCGAAGGGAGAAGATCCAGACCATGGTTTAGCTCTGAGCGCTCTATCGCCATGTCATTTGGTCTTGCCCCTTGCGCGAAACTCTCTCTTACCTCCCTCGAGCTTGGAGCGCTCGTCTGCGATTTCCTCGAGAAAAGGAATATAAAAGCCAAGCTGAAATGGCCAAATGATATATGCCTTATGAATGGAAAGAAATGCGGCGGCATCCTTATTCAATCGAAGAAAGGTTCCTTAGTGGCCGGCATTGGGCTTAATCTTTTTCACCCCTCGGACAAAATACCGTCCGATCTAAGGGAGAAGATGGGCTGCCTTTTTGAAAAATCAAACGGCATAGACCCATGGAACTTTTCACTTGAACTGTACGATTACATTGTTCATAACCGTTTGACTCCAACTGAAGTCGTGAAGAATTGGAGCGCGCGCTGTGGCCATCTAAGAAGAAAGGTGGTGGCAAAAGAAGATGGTGAGGAAATTACTGGGCTCTTCGTCGGGATTGGAGAAGACGGAGAGGCCCTTATCGAAACAGCGCTTGAGATTAAGCGCGTCTATAATGCGAGCCTTTTCGTTCTTTAGACTATTGGTCCATAATCGAGTCAGAGATTTTTTGAATCTCTTTTTTAATAATATTTTCAGCGAGGTCTGGAATCACTTCCCAAGCGACTCTTTCGATTTGCTCCCGGCAGTAATCTTTTACGCACTTCTCGACAAGCGGGGAGAGCTTCGCTCCTAATTGGGCCTCAAGCTCTTCTTGAATTTTTTCACTTATTTCTTCTGAAGCGGCAATGGCGCTTGCGGCCATCGACTCAGTATTTGAGTCACCACTTTGAGCTTCGGGAGCGGGCCCAGGTTTTGAAAAAGGCCCTTCGTCCACGCCGATGGCATCTGGGAAGTCTTCTGGGGCCTCCTCTTCAATCGTCTCTTCCTCTATATGATCAAAGCTGTCTGTGTCCATTGCGCTAAACTCCTCAGGTTCGGAGTCGGACTCGACAACATCAGCGGCCCAAAGCTCTTCCTCTTCAGGCTCTTCCTCTATTTGGCTTTTAATGCGCTCAAGCTCTTCTTCGGTCTCAGTCCCATATGATTCTTCAGGCTCAAAGGTCTCAATTTCAATGCCTTCATCCTCTTCAAGCTCTTGAAGCTCAATGCCTTCAGGCCCTCCAATTTCCTCGTCCTCTGTAGGGACTTCGATAGGAGACGCTTCTTGGTTTTCCTCTACAGAGCCCTCAATTGGTCCCGGCAGATCTGCTTCTTCTTCGCCAATGACATCTGGGACCTCAGGCGCGCCGCTTTGTTGAGCGCCAATAACAGAGGGAACTTCCATCCCCCACTCTTCAACTTCTTTCGCTAAATCGTTTTGCTCAAACTGCGGAGCGCTGAGTTCGTCCTCTTCTGCTGGCTCCTCTAATCGAGGCTGATTCATGACCCAATCGTCCTCGCCAAAGTCACCTTTAGAGGCGGGCTCCTCTTGTTCAGCGCTTTTTTGCGCCAACACATCGTCAATGTCCAGCCCTTCTTCCTCTCCGTCGGAAGGGGCCGACTGAAAGTCCTGGGCAAGGGCGCGGCAGAGATTTATAAACTTGCTGCCATCGAATGGTTTCACAATATGATAATTGCACCCACATTCTAGAAGAAGCTCTTCGTCGATAGTGTCAAAGGTGCCAAACAGCATCAGAACGCCAATTTTTGGATTGATTTGTTTAATTTCTCGGCATAGATCGTAGCCAGTTTTGTTTTCAGAGAGATTAAAGTCTAATAAAACGATTTCAGGACTGGCCTCTCTCACGACGCTCGCGAGCTCATCTGGATTAGCGCACTCGCTAAGCTCAAATGGCTCGTTGGCCAGAGTAATTTTAATTACTTTTTGTATAGTGAGACTGTCGTCGGCAATTAACACCTTGTGTTCCATCAAATAGTCCTTTAATTGAACAAAATCCTTTTGACCATGGTACGAAAACCAAGCCGCAATGTCTATTTTTAGAGGGTTAGCGAAGTAATTACTTTTTTTAGAATTCGAGGATCATGCAAGACTGATTGTCCAGATTGCCTCGATGATTGGCGGCCTCAAAGAGCATGGAGATTTTTTCTTTGCCCGACTTTTCATATGACATTAAAACATCTTTTATTTCGTCCAAGCTCAATCGACCAAAGACGCCATCAGACATAATGACCAGCTTGTCTCCCTGCCGAAGCCTGATTTCCTTTACTTGATAATACAGGTCGGGAAAAAGGCCAAAACCACTTAGCGGCATGGTTTTTAGGTGCGACACACCAGAGTTCCCAGAGAGAAAATGGAAGCTGTCTTCGACGAGAACTCTTTCAAGCTTGCCTTCTCGATAGAGAAAAGTGGCGCAAGCGCCTACAGAGACCACGCTTGCGATGCTCTCCGACTTTGCGACAAAAACGCCGCTGGCCCCCGCCCGCCTTGCGTACTCTTTTTTAATATTCTCTTTAAAAAGCTCATTATGAGCAAACAGAAGCGAATTTATAAGCGCATTACCTTCTAGAAGATATTTGGGACTGAAATAAAAGGGCATCGTTGAGTCAGGATCGCTCGCAAACTTGGTATAAAACTTCTTGACCCTTTCCCTAATTCTTCCCACTGCGATGTCGCCAATGCCCGCCCCTCCAAATCCGTCGAGCACCATAAACAGCTCGTTCGGCAGATCGAAATCATACGCGTCTTCATTCGTTTGAAGAAAAGGGCCGGGACTTGATTCTGCAGAGAAAGACTTCAAATTCACTTCTACTCCAAATAATTTTTCAAGCGCTCACTCGCTTTAAGATAGTATTCACTGTTTATAGGGGACACCTGCTGCACTTCTTCAAACTTTTCTCTGGCCTCGTCAAATAGACTAAGGCTTTCAGCGATCAGCGCCTCTCTGTAAATTCTCATAGAACGAGCGCGCAGCTCCTCATGAATTTTCTCTCTCTCCACCAAGGCCTCTTCATTTGTTGGCTCGTATTTGAGCACTTCTCCATAGCTCTCATAGGCGCGTTTAAGGTCCTGCCCCTCTTTGAATGAGCGGGCCCTGCCTAAAAGAGGGTTGATCAGGGCGGAGAGATTTTTTCGAGAGTCAATCAACATATCGGTCGCCTCTTTGACAAGGTCTTCGTCCATGCCCTTTTTCTTTGTGAACTTTTCAAGCTTTTCAATCGCTTTATACCACTCTTCTTTTAGGTACAGAGTTTTTCCAGGCTGAAGCGCGTCCACCATCGCTTTTCGCAGGGCCTTTTTACGGGCCGCTTCTTCTTTGATTCTTTCCTGCTCGGCCTTATAGGCGTCGAGTTCAAGTTTTAATTGGGGCACGTCCATATTTTCGGGATCAAGCTCAAGGATCTGCCCGAAAAGGCTCTCTGCGACCGCGACCTGCCTCTCAGACACCGCTTTCTTGGTCTTTTCAAGAAGAGCGTTTATTTTTATCTGTCTTATCTTTCTTTCCTTTTCCTCTTCCTCTTCGGCCTTGATCCTAAGAAGCTCGTCCGTGCCCTCTTTCACGAGCTTAGCAAGGGTTGGAGTGTCCTTATAGTCCGGGTCTATTCCTCTAATGACGTCCAAGTACTGTCTGGCCTCGTAATATTCGCCCGCCTCATACTTGGCCAAGGCCAGGGCGTAGTTCTCTTCAAGCTTGGCCACCACCTCGGGAGACAAATTCTTTTTGCTCTCTTTTGGTCTTGTCCCTTTTTCTTCGTCGGCCGCTTCGTTGGCGCTTTTTTCAACTTTCTTTTTTTCGCCAGGAGCGTCCACCATACTTGGCTCTTCTTCGACGCCAAACAAGGCCAAAAGAAGCAGACCAACTGTTCCATAGATTAGTAGCCTTTTTTTCTTAGGGTCTTTTAGAATTCGCTTAATAATGCTCTTCTCTTTGACCTCCTCCATAGAATATTCGTCATTGCCAGGGACCATTTCCCCATAGTCAACTTCCTCTTCAATGATTTCTTCGACCTCCACTTCCTGTCCCTCTTCGACAGGCATAAGCCGATCGCCCTCTTCTTGCAGAAGCTCAGAGACGATTTTTGTGGTGAAGATCGTTTCTCCAATCTGGAAGTTGTCGTTGTTTGTCAGCTCGGCCTTGTTGACTCTTTCACCGTTGAATATCGTCCCATTAGAGGAGTCTAGATCTTCGATATAACAGTTCACCAAGGTTTTTCTAATCACAGCATGAACTGAAGACACCTCAGGATCATTTAAATAAATTTGGCATTTCTCAGGGTCGCGCCCAATAAAGACTTCTTTGTCCTCTATGGTGTACCTGTCAAAGGGCGCTTTCTCTCCGTCTATTTCCAAATAATATTTGGCAAAATTGGAGAAGACCTGTGTGGACTCGCCAGCTTCACCTGCGCCAAACCCCGCGTCCCCCTCATCGCCAAAGCCCTCATCGCCAAAGCCGTCCTCTTCTTCGAAGCCCGCTTCGTCGAAGCCGCTATTGTCATCAAACGCCTCGTGTCCCTCCTCGCCAGAATAGGCGGGGCCTTCCTCATGATTTTCCTCAGCTAAATTTTCTAAAAACTCATCGTCCGCGTGGGAGCTATTTTCAGAAACGGATTCGCTATGCTCCAAATGCGCATATTCATTATCTCCCTCGCCAGGGGCCTCTTCGAGGGTGTCAACGATGGCGGTCGCCTCTTCGCTGACCTGATATTCCTCTGGCGCGGACTCGACCGCGCTCAGCTCCGGAGCTTTTGGCTCCTCAAGGTTCGCGCTCTCGCTTGGGACTTCTTCAAATAGCAATTCAAAGTCTGTTATTGAGACTTTGTCCCCTTCGACAAGCGAAGCGGAGTCTATTTCTCTACCGTTTACTGCTACCGCCCCTAAGTCAGAAAGCTTTTTAACTATTAACCGTCCATTTTCATAAACAATCTTTGCGTGCCTTCGGCTGACCTGCTGATCATCAAGAACAAAGTGGCAGTCGTCTGCTCGGCCAATGAAAATCTCAGAGCCGCTTAAGAGGTCAATCTCAGGGACCTCTAAGTCATACAGTTTTTCACAGAACCGTGCCACCGCGACTTTCATCTTGTAATCTCCTCGGCGCAAGCTATGCCTCCCTCATCAAGACCTAGTTTTTCCTCGAGCCTAGCGACGCTTTCTTTGGCGTTTTTATACCGGTCGTCTTCAGGATAGCGGTATAATAATCGGAGAATTCCACAATAAGAGACCGAGGCCTTTTGATATTTCAATGACTCCTCATCTCTTTTGGCCTTGATAAACATTTCCTCGATGGACTCGTCCAGGGCCTCTTTTGTCTTTCTTAGGTAGAATTGCGCAAGAGGATCGTTCGGGCTCCACGCAAGAGCGTGTTCGAATTCAGCGATGGCCCTAAAAAAATTGCCTTCTCTAAACTCCCTTAGCCCTTTTTGAAAGTAAATATTGAGTTTTTCCTTGTTCTTCTTGCTCTCTGATCTCTTTTCCCTAAGGCTCGCCACAAAAGGATCAGAGAGTTCATTGACTTTATAGCTCGAGCTTTTTCGGCCCTGAGTGTCGCCTTTTTCCTCTTCACCTCCAAGCAGTAGAGCAATCGCCAAAACAGCGACAACGCTTAAAGTAAGAGTCAATTTGCTTTTAGGCCTCTCCTCTTCAAACGTTTCGTCCTTAAACTCCTCAACGCTCTCTTTCTCCCGTTGCGCGACTTCTTTTACCTCTACGGCGCCAAACTGGTACACAGTCTGCCCGATTATGATTTTGTCATTAGGACTCAAAGCGTGTTGCTTAATTTTTAGGTCATTCACAATCACGCCGTTTTGCGACCCAAGGTCCGTGAGCACATACTCTTTTCCGACCTTGGCGATTTCAGCATGCTCTCTTGAGCTTTTTATGTCATGAACTTTAATGTCGGCCCGCTCCCCTCTGCCCATCACAACGCGATTTCCTCTCAGGAAATAAGCGACGCCTTTATTTTTGCCATTTAAGCAGACCAAGCGAAAGTGCTCGCCTGGCTCTTTTGGGCTTTCAAAATGTTTTAACACTTTAACGGCGGCGCCCATTTTATTCGTCCTCCACAAAGGTCACATAGAAGGCCTTGGTAAAGTTGTCTTTCCCCACCAGGCCTGAAACATGAATCATATAGTTTTTTCCCGTGAGCTCATACAGCTCGCTCTGATTAGAGCCATCATTATTGGCCGACTGATCACAGAGGTCGATCACAGTGGCAGCGAAGCCCTGGTCTCTGGCAGAATCAAGCAAGCTTGTGCCGGCAGCTGAGCTCTCTCTCATGCCTGTGAGATCTTCCCCCTCGGAATTTATATGCTCGATAGATTTTTCAGAGTTTAAAATCATGACAGGGCCTTCGGCCCCTTGCATGAACTCATAGAGGCTTCGCACGTATGGAGCGTCCTCTTCCAGCTCAACGAACTCTCCCCCGTCATCGCTTTGCAGCTCTCTTAATCGCTGCAGGACCGAGTTGACGGTGTTTTTCAAAGGGCTTAGCTCCTCAAAAAGCGTCGGCATCTCAAGCTCTTTTCTGCGCCCTCTAAGAACTTCCTCTACTTGAATCCTCATCACTTCAAGAGGTCTCGTAGTCATATAATAGACGACTCCAAAAAATATGATGCCCACAATGCAGGTGATAATAAGCGCCTCGAGGTAAGAGCCTGATTGATTGGCGGCCTGGGCGGCCCAAGACCTAGGCTTAAACCGGATTGTGATAATACCGACCGGCTCGTTTCTACCAGTATTGCTGTCGTAGGCCAAAATGGCCTTGCCTATTCCAATCTCGCCGTCCCCGACAACTTCATAGATGGTTCGATGGACGTTCTCACTACCCCCTCGAGTAATTTGGCTTCTCACCTTGGCGGAAAAGGCGTCAGAGATATAGGAGTTTAGCTTGCCTACTGGTCTTACGATGCGCCCTTCAAGGTCAAAGAGTTCATAAGAGGCGACGTCCTCCGCGGCGTTTTCCAAAAAGCCAGTCTCGAGCCTGTTTAAGTCCCCGCTCGAAAGGGCGGCGCGGTTAAATCTTGCCACTTCCTCAGCATATTGCCCTCCCCGCGCTATAATTTCGTGCTTTAAAAGCTCTTTTCCATCGCGCAGAACAGGCCCAATCGTAAAGGCGATATTCACGCAAACGAAAATGAACAGAATTATCCCCAAGAGAACGTTCCACTCATATTGTTCATTGAAGCTGTATACGACAGACATAACTTTATTCTTAAAAGCGAACTTCACTCTTCCGAAAAAGTCTTTGGGCGCGGTCTCTTTAAAGTCCACAGAATTGTCCTCGCCTTCTCGGTCCATTTTGGCGACTTGTTTTTTAACGACGACCTTTTTTTCTGTCACGTAAACGAGTTGAAAAATAACGTTAGGAACGGCGATTTTATCGCCATTTTTCACAGTCGCGCTCTTAACGAGCTTTCCGTTCACAAAAGTCCCGTTAGACGAGCCCAAGTCTTGGACATAACAAGTTTCGCCATTAACAGTTATGGACATATGGCGCTTCGAAACGCCGTCGGCCTTGAGAGGATGGTCCACCTCAAGCCCTCTTCCGAGCACGTTTTCGCCTTCTGATAAAATAAATTCCTTGCCGCGAAGCTTGCCTCCAACGGCGACAAGTTTATACACCTAGGGCCTCCAATTGGTCTCCCTCTCTAATTTCTTTGCCTGCCGCCCCGGCGGGCAGCTCCAGGACATGCCTGGCCTTGAAGTATATTCGGGTAAATCTCCAAGGTTTAAAGTTCCTTATAATCTTAATTACTTGCATATCATTATTCACAAAGACCAAGTCCAATGGAAACCGCACAAAGCAGTTATGCACGGAATTGGTGTTCTTTATAAAAAGACCGTCATGGCCTTTCATTTCCCTAATAAACATAAGGCCCTTAAGCCTCTCAAAAAAACTTTCCGCGACCTGAACATTTTCCGCCAAGGCCTTGCCACTTTGCTTGTGTATAATTCTCATTATCAGTCCCCCATCAATTGCAGGGCGATCGGAGCGATAATAATCAGCCCAACTGCGGGCATAATAAGCACCATCATAGGAAACAAAATTTTGGTCGCGGCCGTGGCCCCCTTCTTCTCGGCCTCTGCTGATCTTTTTTGCCTCATCTCGGCCGCAAGATTTTTAAGAATAGGGCCGATGGACGCTCCCACCGAGTCCGCCGCGATCAATGTCGCTGTAAATGATGAAATCTGCAAACAGTCGCATCGCCATGCCAATTGCCTAAGGCCTTCCGCTCTGCTGGCGCCGACTCTTGTCTCTCTTATAAGTATTTCAAACTCCTCCGACATCGCGGACGGCGGGGCCTTGTCCAAGACCTTTTGAATCGCGGCCATAAAGTCGAGCCCTGCCTCGACGGAGAGCGCCAGCATGTCCACAATAAAGGGCATGTTTTCAATAAGCTCCGTCTTTCTTTGCTTTATTTTCCCCTCGAGCCAAATTTTGTCGGGGTAAAAGAAGCCCAACACGCTAATGGCAGGCACCGCCGCCAGCGGCCAACTCTCTTCAAGAAAGGCCCTAAGTCCTAGATACACGATTGGAAAGCCTATAATTAGAAAAAGCTTAAAAGCGAACATGTCCTCAGGGCTCAGAGCTTTTGTCATGCCGGCAGAGGCAAGCTTTCTTTTATACCTGTCTCTTATTTTCTTTTTGTTCTTCATCCCTTCAACGACAGGAGTGATATAACGCTTAAAAAAGGGCCTGGAGTACTTTAAAACGATATCGTTCGGCGCCTCTTTTTGCTCTTCTTTTTCAGCGTCTTCAAGGGTCGACTGCGCCTTAAAACGGGCATCATCTTTAAAGACGGCCCGCGCGACCAAGAAGACCGCCAAGAAAATCAGCGCCGTTCCCGCATAATAAAGGCTTTCTCTCCCTTGAATCAGCTCTGGCTGTTTAATTTTAGCGTAGGCCATTCCCTTTGCTTGATTGCTGGCAAAAATGCACATGCCTTTTTTGCTATAAAGCTGAAAATCATTTGAGCCAATGCGATCAAAGCCGCTCTTATCAAGATTCCATGTGTTGAATTCTTTGGTGATATTGAAATAGCCCACTGGATTGAAGCTTTGATTTCCAATATAGGTGGTGACAGAAAGCCCTAGTGAGCATTCGTTTTTTGACGCGAAACCGGAAGTGACCATGAACTTCCCAGGCGATCCGTTCTCAGTGACAAAGAAGTACGTATTGCCCTTTATTTCGCTTGGGTCTTCAGGGACTTTAAATTTTATTTCGCCGCTTTTTTTAGAGAGCTGGGCCTTTACACAAGCAGCGTTAATGCCCTCAAAGGAATCTCCGCAAGCCTGCGCATGCGCCCGGCCATGCCAGGTCAGCGCCATAAATAAAAATGGAATTAATAAAAACTTATTGCCCATGGGGTCAATCTCCAAACATTCTTATCCTTCTATAGAATATCAAATATTTGGAGAAGCTTCAGGGCCGGGTCATAAGGGAAAAATCTGCTCAGCTCTTCAATTGACTGAGCAATCTCTTTTGATCTTCTGAGTTAATCGCTTTGGAAATGGCCGGTATATAAATAGGCTTATATTCGGTGAAATAAGTCTTTTTGCAGGCGTGAACCCGCTTTATTTTTTCTTCAATATCTGACAAGTTTAGTCTTTGGTTGCGAACCGCCTCTTTCACCGCCACAAAGGCCTCGGAGCAGGCCTCAACAGATCGATACAGCAAGATGTCCGCTCCGGCCTCTAAGGCCATGACCGCCGCTTGTCCATGGCCGTAGTGATCGGTGATCGCCTGCATTTCCATATCATCAGTTATGATTATTTTCTTATACTTTAACTTTTCTCTTAAAAAATTATAGGCCTTAGGGCTTAAAGTGCATGGAAGTTTTGAGTCAATAGCGTCGACTACCAAGTGGGCCATCATCATAAACTCGACCCTCGACTTGGCCGCCTTTAAAAAAGGGCGAAGCTCTTTTTCTTCTAGCGACTCCAAGTTGGCGGTCACATAGGGAAGGTCAAAATGAGAGTCTTTAGTCGTGTCACCGTGTCCCGGAAAGTGTTTTCCGCAGGCCAGCACATTGCCCGCATGCAGGCCCCTAATGGCCGCGCTCACGTGTTTTTCCACGGTTTCAGCGTCTTTTCCAAAGGCCCTGTCCCCAATGACGCTATTATTGGGATTGCTCCAAATATCGCAGCAGGGAGAAAAATCTAAATTGATTCCGCAGGCGGCGAGCTCATGGGCCATCTGCTGATGAAGCTCAAATGTAAGCTTCGGACTATCATTATTGCCCACCTCAAGCATAGAGGGCAACTGGATAAATTGGTCTTTAAACCTTTTGACCCTTCCGCCCTCTTGATCAACAGAAATAAAGAGCGGGTATTCGTCTCGTCTTTTTTGTATATCATTAACGAGCTCAGCGACTTGTCCGGGGTCCGTATAGTTGCGAGAGAATAATATCGTTCCTCCGATATTATTTTTTTCCAAGAAGGCCCCCTCTTCCTCTGTCAAAAAGACGGAGGAAAGTCCTGTCATAAATAATTGTCCCAAATCCTTAATATTAACCATTAGTCCTCTTTTACCGTTAGGGAGTGACCTTGCGCAACCCAGTAAACATTTCTAAGGGTTTGCTCTTGGTCAAAGTCATAGAGAATTAATTGTCCTTCGACCAAAAGACCAAATCTCACATTTCCTTCCACAATTTTATCATAGGCCCAAATGCCTTTCGCAAAAGGCGCGTCTGAGATTCCTTTGTACAGTTCAGAATGATAAGGAAAACTGTCCCATATGATCTGAATCTCTCTTGGTCTTTCCCTGTCCTCTATATAGCCATGAGCGCGAACGCATTCCGCCAATTGAGAAAAATAACAAAAAGCGCTTCCCTTAGGAAAGGCAAAAATCTTGCTGCCGTTCCATTCCTTTTCAGGGCTTTCCATTTTTACGTTCAAAGATTTGTTCTTTGGGTCCACTTTTGTGGACGTGTAATACCTTTTCTTGTCAAACCATATGACATGCTCGGAGGCGCTCGGTCTCAGGGCGGGTCTTGGCCCCTTTTTTGAGCTCACGCTTCCGATCTTACTAACGACCACAGTTTTTTCAAGCGGCTCGATAGACGCTTTATTTGCGAAGACTTCGCTCTTTGTCGCCACTTTGGAGTTCACAACTTTGACACGTCTTTTAAGGAGATACTCTCCCGTTCTATCTTTTAGTTGATAAAATTTTTGCCCTTCTTTGGCTCGAACAAACTTTTTGCTTGAGAGTCCAGAGCAGGAGGCGATGAAAAAAGGTAATAATAAAACCAAGGCCTTCATTTAATAAAGTCTTCAAATTCTTCTTCAAAATCTTTAAGCGCGCTATTAACGAGCCTCACAAGTTTTTGGTCCAAGGCCTCGTCCACGCTCAAAAATTTGAAGCCGACTTTATAGGCCCCTTCTCTCCGGCCTGCGAAACAAGGTCGACCTTATAAACCACCTGAGCTTCTGGAATTTCAACGACTTCATCGTTTAGCTCAAGGGCAAGAGGCCCTATGACCCTTTCTTTTTCAAATAGCCCTTCTTCCACGGCCCCGACTTTGATTGCGACCCCGGTCGCGGAAAGGTCTAAAGCTCTAAAAGCTGAGTGGCCGTCAAGCTGGCCTCTTTCTTCTTCGGACTTGATAAGGTTTAAAAAGGACTTAAAAAGTCCCGTCTCGCTCATGCCTGACTTTATGCCGTAAACATTTCCGGACTGAACGTCTTCATCGTTCACTGGCAGGTGCATATAAGCTTGATGATGAGGAAACGTCAAAAGCCTAAAGGAGGAGCGTCGCTCGCTCTTAAAAAGCTTATCATTTGTCTCCAAGGCGACTCTTCCTTTAGAAAGTTCTTTTAGGTCCCCAACTCCAAAAAAGGAGAGCCCATTTAGGTCAAAAGTGTAGAGAACGGTCTGTCCCAGCAGATTTTTAGCGCTTAGGCCTGAGCAAATGAGCCTTAGGTCTTTTGCCAGGAACTCTTCGCAGGAGATGCGAGATTTTTGTGAGGCCCCTTTAGTCCAAATGGTCAAAAGAGACTCGGAGCGACCGGCCTGAGTGAGCTTGCTCAACTTTTCCTTTTCAGTTAGCTGCTGAAAGTAAGCTCCGTTTTTGCCGGCCATATTGAATTAAGACAGCGTCGTAACTTGTCTAAGAAGGCTAAGGTTTTCAAGGGCCATGCCACAACCCCTAACTACGCATGTCAGAGGATCTTCGGCCAGTGAGACGGGAAGGCCAGTCTTTTCTTTGATCAGCATGTCCAAGTTTGCTAAAAGTGATCCGCCTCCAGCAAGAATAATTCCGTTGTCGACGATATCGGCAGCAAGCTCCGGCGGAGTTTTTTCTAGTGACGTTTTGATGGCCTCTATGACTTCAGCGATAGGATCAGAAAGGGCCTCTCTGATTTCGTCAGAAGTCACCTCTATTGTTTTTGGCGCGCCAGCGATGAGATCGCGGCCTTTGACTTCATACGTTTTGACTTCTTCGTCAAATGGGTAAGCGTTGCCAATTGAGATTTTGATCATCTCCGCAGTTCTTTCGCCAATCAAAAGCGAGTATTTCTTTTTGATATAACTAACGATAGCGTCGTCAAACTTGTCGCCCGCCACTCTTACAGATTTAGAATAAACAATTCCACCAAGAGAAATGACCGCCACTTCAGTGGTGCCGCCGCCAATATCGACGATCATATTTCCTGAAGGGTCTGTGATGGGAAGGCCCGCTCCGATGGCCGCGGCCATCGGCTCTTCAATCAAGTAGACTTCCCTTGCGCCCGCTTGTTCGGCGGACTCTTTAACGGCCCTTTTCTCAACTTGGGTAATCCCAAAAGGAATACAAATGATGATCCTTGGCTTCACCATTTTGGAGCCGTTCATCGATTTTTGAATAAAATATTTAAGCATCGCTTGAGTGACTTCAAAGTCGGCTATAACTCCGTCTTTCATCGGACGAATCGCCTTTATAGAGCCAGGCGTTCTGCCAAGCATTTCCTTGGCCTCTTTTCCCACGGCAAGGACCTTTTGCTCTCCGCGATAGCCTTGGTGGACGGCAACAACTGAAGGTTCGTTGACAATGATGCCTTGATCTTTAGCATACACAAGACAGTTAGCAGTACCTAGGTCGATCGCAAGATCGTTGGAAAACCAATCCAGAATCTTCTTAAACATTCTCTTAATCCTTGTAGAAAAGTTGCCTGCGGGAAAATTGCCCGGAAGCGATAGATTTTTTGTATGTAAAATGTAACACTTGGCCATTAGGCGCGCAAGAAAAAGAAAATTCCCCGCGCTCAAACATTCCTGAGTGAATCACTTGGGTCTGAACTTTTTGATTGGAGAATAGCATGTCTGAGCTTTTAAAATTTCCTTCCGGCTTTGTGTCCGAGCAGTTCGTTGAATACATCGATGAAAAAGAGGTGCAAACAGTGGTCGAGTCTTTAGGCCACACCATAAGCCAAAAATATAAGGGCCAAGAGCTGGTATTGGTGGGCCTCCTTAAGGGAAGCATGGTCTTTATGGCCGACTTAGTAAGGCATATCAAAAACGTAAAAGTTTACGTGGACTTTATGAAGGTGGAAGCTGTGGGACGCACCAAAGAGAGCAATGGCACCATCGTCATCACGAAAGATCTGGGCTCTGACATATTGAATAAGAATGTCTTGATCGTGGAAGAAGTTATCGACACAGGCCGGGCCTTAAATTTCGTCAAAGACAGATTGGCCCAAGCGGGGCCTTCCAATATTGAAGTCATTACTCTTTTTGATAAGCCTTATAAAAGAGCAGTGCCAGTGAAGGCGGACTATATAGGAAAACAAATTGAAGATCAGTTTATCGTTGGCTATGGGCTTGATCTTGACCAGTATGGAAGGAACTTTTCTGAGGTGTACTACCTCAAGTATCCAAACTAATCGGTCTTCACCATTTCAAGCGAACATAAGCAGGAACCGCCACAAGGGCCCGCCTCGCTTCCCTTGAACGAGAGCGGAAGCCCCACCTCAATAGAGCCGTCCGTCTTAAGTTCCCACAACAAATTCCTAGAAATTATTTCGGTGATGCCAAAAGGGACATTAACATTGGTCGCCGGGGTCCCCGTCGCCTCACGCAGGGCCGCTGAGCATCTGCTCGCATTTGTGCCAACATCAAAAAATCCGATTGTCCCAGACGAGGCCGTTTTGTATTCCGCTGACTTCACACCATTAATATTAGTTTGACAGCCGTCGCTAAGCTCGACCGAATAAGAAAAGGTCCTTCCTTCAAACTTGATCTTAAAAAGCGTGACCGGAATGGACATCCGATAGGTCTCGCTCGGAGGCGAGGTGAGAGACTCACGGCAGTTTATCTCTTTGACGTCCCAGGTGCCTCCAAACACGTCTTCGTACTCGCTCTCTCCCCCTCTTTGTCCACAGGCCAAAAGCGCCATTAGCGGAAGAAATAAAAGTGTCTTAAATTGCCTCAACCTTCTCACCTTTATTTAGGGAGAGCTGGGCCTTTTTGATTTCGTTAGATTGGATCTGCATGATGTCCATGTCTTTTAGCCAAATTCCCTCTTTCAGATTCCATATGCCTGTTATTCCCTTGAGCTTCTGCATATTAACTAGCTTGCGCTCAAGCTCCTCTCTCTTCTCAAATTTTGCGCCGTCAACGACAATAAGGCCAAGGTTCATGGCCTCATATGCGAGCGTTTCAACGAGCCCTGGCTTAGGTCCATTCCGACGGCTAAAGGTCTCCACGAATGATTTGTTAAAATCTTCAGGGTCGTCCCCCACAAAACGTAGGCTTCCCAAGTTTCTTTGCTCCTTCATCAGCCTGCGGCTCATCCAACTAGGTCCGCCTACGTACTTTAGTCCGCGAGCGTCAAAGTAGGTGAATGCCGGAATAATTTGAATCGCCTCATGCGGGTATGAGGGAGTGAAGACCCAATCAAAATCAACAACAGGTTTAAGAGTTTGAATCCTCCTGATGCTGGAGCGCTTCTTTTCGAGCGAGTAAACTTCTTTCCAAAGTTCGAGCTCCTCTTCTCTTTCTCGCTTAAACTTGAGGCCTAATAGTCTTTCCACCCACTCCCTGTAGTCTTTGACGTTTTTGTCATAGGAAGCGAGGCTTTTTATTTTTATCTTGCCTTCCTTTGCCCTTCTCCAAACCTCGTTAACGTAGGCCTCTCCACCTTCGCTCTCTGGGTAGAGCATGGCGATTTCATTGCCGTTCTTCTCAAGGAAGCTGTCTGAGAACAAGGCCGCAACTTGAGACTGAACAGAGCCCGGCACCTCAATTAATAAATGATTTTTTTCCTCTTTCTTCAAATGAACGGGAGAGAGAGAAATAAAGACCACGCCGTACTTCTTTGCCTCCAAATATTCCTCTTTCGCGGTGGAGGGAAAAAGCCCCCCAATGACCATGGACACATGGTGCTTTTGAACGAGGTCATGAATAAGTTTTTTGGCCACGGTGGGGTTATTTCGACTGTCCCTCGTGTAAAGCTTTACGCTAAACATTTCAGACTTGCCGCTATTAAGGGCGGTATCAATGCCGGAAAGAGCCTTCTGCCCAAATCGTTCTTTGTCGCCGCTCAACGGCAAAACTACGCCAATCGCCCCCGCGTCGACCTTTGAAAAGTTGTTAATTCTATACTTAAACTCATCAACAAACTCTTTCACATCGGCAAGTTCGCCATAGTTATTGTTCATCCATCCAAGCACGTCCTCGGCCCCGGACTTGTCTCCAAAGTAGTATCTTTGAAGAGCTTCCTCTGCAGCGAGGAATGGGATGACCGCTCCTTTGGCATCGTCATTTTTCTCCAAGACATAGGCCCTTTCGCTGCTTGCAAGCTTTCTAAAGCTGTCCATCAGAAGGGACTTGTATTCGGAGGCTTCCACCGCGTCAAAAGAGTTTTTGTCTTTTAACAGATAAATAAGAGAGCCCACAATGGCCTTATTCGCTCCTTGCCCTTGCGCGAGAAGAAGCCTTAATTGATGGAATTTTGTTCTTTCTTTTTCTTTAAAATTATCTGGATTGACGTCCTCAAGCGCATTGTAAGCGGACTCGTTGTCCTCTAGTTTATAGCGCGAACTAGCGAGGTTAAGGGCGACTTGGGCCCGGAGCTCCTTATCAAGGTCAATTAGAGGCCTTGCCCCCTCAAACTCCTTTGCCGCTTGCTGGTATCTATTTTCACTAAAAAGAATGACACCTCGCAAGTTTTTGATCTTCGCAAGCTCGGCCTTGGAGGGCCCCGAACTTTCCATATCCTGAAGCTTGGCCAAAGCGAGTTCTTTGTCGCCGCCGCGATAGGTGGCCTGCACGCTGTCGATTTTCTTAAGAAATTCCTTTGAGTAGATGTCCTCTCTCGTGAGCATTTTGATATTTGAACATCCGGCAAGAAGGCCGAAACAAAGGGCCATAAAAATAGCAAACAACCTCATAACTGAGCTCCTCAGGGGTTTGAAATTTGGTTGTGTTTATTTTAACGAGCAAAGGTGGCCATGTCATGGGAAACTTCGCCACCCCTTATTTTGCCGCTTTTTTACTGGAAAAGATCTTTGACTCTCTCAAAGAACCCGCGAGACATTGGACTATTTGTGTCCTCTAATAAGGCCATTTTTTCAAATAGCTCTTTTTGCTCCGCGCTTAATTTAGTGGGTGTTTCAACTATTACAGTTATAATTTGGTCGCCAAAGCCATAGCCTCCCAATTTTTGAATGCCCTTGCCTTTTAGGCGCATTTTTCTATGAGACTGGCATCCCGAGGGTATGTTCATCGACACTTTCCCGTTAAGAGTGGGAACTTCGACCTCGGCCCCTAATGCGGCCTGAGAGAAAGTTATAGGCACGCGGCAGAAGACATCGAAGCCGTCTCTTTCAAAAAATTCATGCACCTTAATCCGCACTTGGACGTAAAGGTCTCCATTGGGTCCCCCTTGGCCGCCCACGTCGCCCTCACCGTGCAGTTTGAGCCGTTGTCCTGTGTCAATTCCAGCAGGAATTTTTACGCTTAGAGTGGACTTTTTTTTCACTCGTTGCGCAATTTCGCCGGAGCCTCCGCACTTTGGACAAGTCTGGGAGATGGTAAAAAAGCCTTGTTGTCTTCTCACTTCTCCATGCCCTTGGCACATATCGCAGGTCTGCGGTGTGGTCCCCTCTTTGATGACATTTTTTACGATAGAGACTTCCTTTTCACAGCCGAATGCCGCTTCTTCAAAGGTGACTTCAACGCCCACCTGCATATCATCGCCTCTGCGAGCTCGTCGCCCTCCGGGGCCGCGTCTTCTTCCTCCGCCGCCGAACATATCGCCAAAAAGGTCGCCAAAAATGTCGCCTAGGTCTCCAAAGTCGCCGCCAGCGCCAAAGCCGCCGCCAAAACCGCCTTGTCCGTCAACTCCAGCGTGACCAAATTGGTCATACCTTGATCTTTTTTCTTCATTGAGGAGAACTTCAGCGGCCTCTGAGGCCTCTTTAAACTTGGCCTCTCCTTCTGGGCTTGGATTTCTATCGGGATGATACTTCATCGCAAGCTTGCGATAAGCTTTTTTAATTTCTTCTTTTGAAGCGCCTTTTTGCACGCCTAATATTTCGTAATAGTCTCTTTTACTCATGCAGTCAGTTTCCTAGAGAGTTCTTAAATTAAAAAAGACCTCCCCTAAGGGAGGTCTTTTTTTTATTATTTTTAGCTTAGACTTCTTTAAAGTCAGCGTCTACCACATCATCGTCATCGTCTTTCTTGCCTTCAGACTCTGATTGGTCTTCTTGCTGAGCTCCCGCCTGTTGAGCGCCCTCAGCTCCCGCTGCTCCTTGCCCATCTTGTCCATAAAGGAACTGAGCGATAGAGTGAGAAGCGTTTTGGAGCCTCTCAGTCGCGGCCTTCACCTCATCAAGGTTTTCCGATTGCGTTTTAGACTTGGCCTCTTCAAGGGCCGCTTCCACATCGCTTTTCTTATCGGCAGGAACTTTGTCGCCGGCCTCTTTAAGCGCCTTTTCAGTGGCGAAAACAAGAGAGTCAAGATTGTTTCTAGCGTCAACGATTTCTCTTCTTTTCGCGTCAGCGTCTCTGTTGGTCTCAGCGTCTTTCACCATTTGCTCGATCTCTTCTTCAGTCAGCCCAGAGCCGCTAGTGATAACGATATCTTGTTTTTTGCCAGTGGCCTTGTCGGTCCCTGAAACATTGATGATGCCGTTTGCGTCGATGTCAAAAGTCACCTCAATTTGAGGAACACCTCTTGGGGCCGGGGCGATTCCAGTGAGATCGAACTTGCCTAGAGTTTTGTTGTCGTTGGCGAATTCTCTCTCTCCTTGAAGGACGTGAATCGAAACGGCCGGTTGGTTGTCTTGAGCAGTAGAGAAGACCTGCGACTTCTTGGAAGGAATAGTCGTGTTCTTCTCGATAATTTTTGTCATAACGCCGCCAAGAGTTTCGATGCCGAGGCTAAGCGGAGTGACGTCTAGTAGAAGCACATCTTTAACATCGCCTTGAAGAACGCCGCCTTGAACAGCGGCGCCAGCAGCGACAACCTCATCAGGGTTAACGCCTTTTGAAGGCTCTTTTCCGAAGATCTCTTTTACCTTTGCTTGAATGGCGGGGATCCTTGTGGAACCGCCAACAAGGATGACCTCGTCAATCTCGCTTTTCTCTAGACCAGAGTCTTTGAGACAAGTCATGCATGGCCCAGTTATTTTGTTCATGTCATCAGAGATCATGTCTTCAAACTTCGCTCTTGTAAGAGTAAGGTTCAAGTGCTTAGGTCCAGAAGCGTCGGCCGTGATAAAAGGAAGGTTGATGTCAGTAGAAGTTGTTGATGAAAGCTCATGCTTCGCTTTCTCGGCCGCCTCTTTTAGCCTTTGAAGCGCCATTTGGTCTTGCTTAAGGTCGACTCCGTTCTCTTTTTTGAACTCTTGCGCCATCCAGTTGATGATGTCCTCGTCAAAGTTTTCACCGCCTAGAAAGGTGTCGCCGTTTGTCGCCTTGACCTCAAAAACGCCATCGTCAGTAATTTCAAGAATTGAGATATCAAATGTCCCGCCCCCAAGGTCGAACACAGCGATATTCATGTCTTTTTTCTGGTCCATCCCATAAGCGAGAGCTGCCGCTGTAGGCTCGTTTATGATTCTTTTAACTTCAAGGCCCGCGATTTTGCCAGCGTCTTTAGTCGCTTGTCTTTGGGCGTCGTTAAAATAGGCCGGAACGGTGATGACTGCCTCAGTCACTTTTTCACCAAGATAATCTTCGGCCGCGCTCTTCATCTTTTCTAAAACTTTTGCCGAGATTTCTTGAGGGGCCATCTCTTTTCCGTCGACCTTGACCCAAGCGTCGCCATTTTTATTGGCGAAAATTTCAAAAGGCGCCACGTCAGCAAATTCTTTGGCCTCGGCAGCGTCGGCCTTACGGCCGATAAGTCTTTTTATTCCGTACAGAGTTTTCTTTGGGTTTGTGACCGCCTGACGTTTGGCCACCTGACCAACAAGCGTTTCGCCCTTGTTATTAAAGCCAATTACAGATGGAGTGGTATTATGCCCCTCCGCATTTGGGACAATTTTGTATTTTCCGTTTTCGTAGACTGCGACACAGGAGTTTGTTGTTCCTAAGTCAATTCCGATAATTTTTCCCATGTGTTTCTCCTTCAATTATTTAATTATTTATTATGAATTTTTCGCTATCACGACCTTTGCTGGTCTAATGACCCGATCGTTAAGTTTGTATCCGTTCTGATGAACTTTTATAATCTCTTCGTCTTGAGCGTCTTTTACCGGCTCTGTTGCGCAAGGCCTCATGAAAATTAGGATCAAAAGTCTCGCCTAGGGCGCGCAATTGCTTAAGGCCATGCTTTTCCAATGTTTCCAGAAGCTGCTTTTGGATCATTTCTATTCCAACAGCAATATTCTTAATATTTTTGTCCTCGGAATCTGAAATAAAGCTGAGAGTTCTTTCAAAATTGTCCACAACTTCAACGATATCACTGAGGATATTTTCACTGCCATACTTAAGAAGGCTCTGCTTCTCACGATCAAAGCGTTTTTGCATGTTCTGCATTTCAGCGATCACATAATAATATTTGTCCTTGTAGCTCTCGGCGCCTGTGATCTCATCATGTCCTTTGTCCTCTGTTTCAGAGACGGCCTCCGCTGCTTCCTCTGACTCGTTTTGCTCAGCTTTTGCTTTTAATTCTTCTTCATTCTGAGTTTCATTTTCCATTACGCTCTGCTCCGTTAATTCAAATTTCTATTCATAACATGGTGTCGATTGGATCGATGTCAATGCGAAGGTCCCAATTAATTTGCGAGAATTTGCGAAGAAAGTCGCCTCATATGTGATTTTGAACACTTAGATCAGATCGTTTTTGAATAAATCGTCCACGAGGGAATCTATCATTAGATAGCCCCTAGGCGACAAGACGAGGTGGTCAATATCGGCCTTAAGCAGATACTTTGCCTTTGACCAAGATCTTGCAAGCCGCTCCAGGCCCAAAACTTTATTCGGCAGCAGGTTTTTAAGATTCAGACCCTGGTCAGTGCGAAGGCCAAGATAAACTCTCTCCAAAAGGAGCGCCTCTTGGTCGAGTTTTTCTAGCGTAAGCGGGCCCGAACTCGCTTTATGTTGGTAACGTATCGCGCCGGTTTTAGTCGCCAAAAATCCCGTTGCATTGGGCCCAATAGCGTGAACATCTTTGGCCTGCCAGTATTTCATATTGTGCCGCGACTTCATGCCAGGCCTTGCGAAGTTCGAGACTTCGTAATGCTCAAAACCATTTTCTCGCAAATACGCAGAGACCTTTAGGTATTCCTCTTCGATATAGGCGTCGTCAGGAAGGGCCGCATTATGAGGGTAATTGCTTCTCGTTTTTAAAATATACACGCTTAAGTGATCTGGACCATACGAAAGCATTTTTTCAAGCTCTTTTAGAATGTTCCTCTTCTTCTGCACCGAGTACGGGAGCCCAATCATTAGATCGGCGCTAAAGCTCAGGCCTTTTTCACTAAAATACTTAAGGGTCTTTTCGGCCTCTGCCCTATCATGATGTCTGTCCATTATTTTTAAAAACTCATCATTAAAGGCCTGCACACCGACAGAAAAACGGTTCACTCCGATCGATTCCCAGGCAAAAACGCCCTCATCACTCCAGGCTCCCGGGTCGGCCTCTAAAGTGAACTCGCAGTCAGGCGCAAGACCAAGGCCGTTGTCCGAGACAAATTCATTAAAGAAATGAGCGCCCCCACGGTCCCATAAAGAAGGGGTCCCGCCGCCAAGGTAAAGCGTGTCGATGGTTTGATTAGTTGTTTTATTTTCTGAGTTCGCAAGTTCTTGAACCGAGGTCCAGTCTTTTTGCAAGCGAGACTCAAATTCTTCCACCTCAGAAACGCCCTTAAGCTTTTTCTTATAAAAGTCGCAATAGTTGCAAAGGTGAACACAGAAGGGAAAATGAACATAAAGAGCTGTCATGCGAGGCAGATTAGCACAAGGCGCCGCTTCATGACTAGCTTAGGCCATATTGCCCAGGATTCAGCGACATGCTAAAATCAAAAAGCTTACTAAAATAATTCAAATGAGCAGGACCATGGAATTAAGAACCAATCTCTTAAAGATCTATACGTTGACCATGGCCGACATTAAAGGTCGATACCGTAACACTTTTGCTGGCGTGCTTTGGGTCATGTTCAACCCCATTCTTCAATTTATGGTGCACTCACTAGTTTTCAAGTATATTTTAAACCTCAAGATAGAGCGCTACTTCGTTTTTTTATTGGCAGGCCTTCTTCCTTGGATCTTCATGACAACGGCCATTTCCCAGACGGCCCATTCATTCATCACCAGGCGCGATGTGCTCATGTCATTTCAGCTAAGCCCCCTGGCCTTGTTGTTTTCAAAACTTGCCGACAACTTCATAAACTTTTTGATCCCCTTCTTCTGCTTGCTCATCTTCACAGTCACTCGAGAGGCCATAAGCGCAGAAGGGCTTTGGTTCTTGCCGCTCAACCTGGTCTTGATGCTACTGATGACTATGGCCCTTAATGTCTTGGTATCCACGCTTCAAGTGTTTTTCAGAGACATCCAATACATTGTTCAATTTATTTTTAGTATCCTCTATTTTTTGACGCCCATTTTTTATCCAGAATCGATGATGCCCGAAAGGTTTCGTTTTTTATTGGAACTCAATCCTTTTTACGCCGTCATTAAGCCTTTCCAAAGAAGTCTTTGGAACTATGACCCAGAAGGTCTTTTACACGCTTTGATAATCGCTTTTGGCTACACGGCCATCATGTTGCTTGCGGCGGCTGCCCTATGGAAGAAAAAGAAAAATGAACTCTACCTCTACATCTAGCCCCATTCTAAAAATAGAAGATCTCGACATCTCCTACAACCTTTCCTTCCATGGACTGTCCACTGCTAGAGACGTTTTTGTTAAACTCGCAAAAAACCCCGCTCGACTGCTCTTTAAAGAAAAAAGAAAGCTCGAGCTGCTTAAAGGCCTGAACTTCGAGCTAAGAAGCGGCGAAAGGCTTGGCATTCTGGGCGTCAATGGGTCGGGGAAGACCTCGCTTTGCCGAACAATTGCGGGCATGCACGGAACCAATAAAGGCATCACTCTTTATGGCCGATGCCGGGCCATTTTTGACACCTCCATTGTGGTCCAACCCGAGCTCTCGGGGGAGGAGAACGCCTGGATCCTCACAAATCTCCTCTATGACACCTATAGCGCTGCGGAGAGAAAACAGATAAGGAAAGAAGCTATCGAGTTTAGCGAGCTTGGGGAATTTTCCAAGACCCCCTTTAAACGCTATAGCAAGGGAATGAAGTCCAGGCTTTTTTTGAGCGTAGTCAGCGCCCGGCCGTCAGACCTTCTTATTTTGGACGAGGTTTTCAGCGGGGCCGACACCTTCTTTAATGAAAAGATATCAAAGCGTGTAGAGGACATGATTAAAGACTCGGGGGCGGTCATTTTTATATCTCATCACCCAGAGTTGATTGAAAAAGTCTGCAATAGGGTCATTGTTTTGGCCGACAAAAAAATCGCTTTTGATGGAACTCCCTCTAACGCCGTTGAGAAATACATTCAGCTTAATGCAGGCAGGCCTCCCGGTGAAGATTAGTCTGCAAGAGTTCTTTGACCTCAAATCAAATTTTAACGGCCCAAACGAAGTGGAGATTTTAACGGGATCAATGGCCCCCTTTATCAACCCAGGCGAGAAAGTTTTGGTTTTTCCTCTGGGGAATAAAAAATTGGAAAAGTTTGATCCCATCATTTATTGGCAATCAGACAAGCTCATCTGTCATTTCTATTACCGGGAGGTGACAACTGAAAAGGGAAGCCATATCATAACGAAATCGTTGAACAGTCCTAAAGACGACCCTCCAGTTCAAAAAGAGCATATTCTAGGAATTGTCGTGAGGCCGAAGCTGCCCCGGTGGAAGCGGTTTATGCTGAGACTGCTAAAATAATCTATCTAAAAAGCCGTGAATAAATCTTATAAACCCCTCTTCCGTAGGAGAGGCCATCAGCCCTGACAACTTATGGTCCACTGCAAGCTCAGGATAGACCGCGCCAAGGTCGTCAGTAGAGTTAAAAATAGAAACGCTATGGTGCATAGAAAGAGCGTATTCAATGTGATTTTTTGGAATATCCAGGTCCACAGCGGGGGCCTGAACATTTTTGGCGGCAAACCAGTGATGAAGATAATTGTCCGGCGCAAACAAGAGGTCCTCATAGAGGTCCAACACTTCATCACCTTCTTTTAATGGAAGCTCCATGACCTTATTATTGTCGGTCTCAACATGGTAGGCGGTCCCAAAGACCTTGAAGAGAGACTGCATGCCTTTATGGAGGTAGGGCGTTTCGTCTAACGCTTCGGACCACGTATCTTTCTCTAAGGGGCGCGTAAAATAGAGGCCTCCCTCTTGAGCTTAATTTTATTTTCTCGAAGGCGCGATCAGAGTCTTCAAAGTCTTGAAAATGGTGGGCCATAGCGCACAAGACAAGGGAGGACTTTGGAGAGCTACTCTTGGGAAAATTCACTCTATAGAAGGCCACGTGTTCTTTCCAACCCTTCGGAACGATGGCCTCAAACCTCCCGTCTATTAAAAGAAAGGTGTTGAAGCCCGCGGGCGGTCTATGATTTTTGATGAAAAATGCGCATAAGCTCACGAGTCCATCTCTGAGCATAATCAGGGGATAACGGTCCATGTCCACAAAGCCGGCATAATCGTTTAAATAGCTGGGGTTTCCTTCAAAGTAATACCTGTGCGTATAAGGATATAGCCTGCCATAGGCCTCCTGAAGCAGGCGATCTTTTCTTCTAATGTCCCATTTTCTGCAAATAAGCGCTTCATCATGGGCCTCAGAAATTAGTGAATGAATCTTATTCAGCATAGACGTCATAGACCTTATAATAGAATTCATTCAGAGTTTTGTTCATTTCATTCATGTAGGGAGCTTTTTTATAAGCTGCCACGGCCCCAAGCCTTTTAAGCAGCTCAGAAAATCCTTTAAACACTTCAGGACGCTCTTTGGAGGTCTCCTTCAAAAGGCCTGCGACCGCCTGAAGAGTGAGCTTTTCCTTGTACCATGAGGACGCATTAGACCTTGACTCCATTTCCATATGAGAGGCAGAACTGAGAATCAATTTCTTTGCCAGATCACTATTTATGAGAGCGCGGTGAATGCCAAGCTCGACCTTCATATAATTTGTGAAGTTTGGCACAGAGTCGCATTTAAAGGAAGAATAGCCTGCCCAATCAGTCAGGGCGCTGGGCAGACCGCACACGCTGGCCTCCGCCACGGCCATCCCATAGTCTTCGTCCTGATATGAGCTAAGGCTTAGAAAGCGATCGCATCCATTATAAAAATCACAAAGCTCATCATTGGGGACAGATCCAAGGAACTTAACGTCCTTCTTCAGGTCTTCAGAGTAGCCCTCAAGAGAGCGCTGAATCTTTCTGAAATATTCGCCCAGGACATGCCTGTCCTCCACGTAAGGATTGCCGATAACATCAAACTCGCCGGCAAGCCAGAACTTATGGCGCGGACCTAGACCGCCACTTTGTTTGAGCTCTAAAAAGGCCTTGATAGTCTCCTGGACATTTTTCTGAAGGGACATCCTTCCCACATATAAAAATACAAAGTCGCTCTCGCTTAGGCCTCGCTCTCTTCGAAATTTCTCCCGTTTTTTGGAATCGTAAAAGAAATGGTCAGAATCAACAGGAAAGGGGCAGACCGAAATAATGGCTCTTTGCCCCGCAAACTTTTGAATGAGGGAGGCCTGTTTTGGTGAAGCGCAAAGAAAGCGAAGCCTCGTTCCTTTTAAAAGTTTTTCACTGGCCCGCCATTCTGCAAAATTAAGCGTAAAGTCTCCAAATATGTGAACAACAATCTCCTCAAGCTGTTGAAGTTTTTCCTGACCAATCCACTCAAAAATGCCGCGAGGGTGAGGCCTATGGTCTAAAATAACTAAGCGCTTGATTGCCTCGCCCATGCCCGCTTTAACGGACGCTTTGTTCTCCGCATCAGTGAGGTTCATAGAATAGTTGATTGGCACAATGCTTTCTTTGCCTAGGGCCATTTCGTAGGACTTCAGCAGATTGCTCACAATTTTGTTAACGCTAAACCAAGATGATTCCTGAAAGGAATAAACCAGGCCTGTCTTCATGACCTCTCCTATCTAAAACAATTTCGTTTTCTTCGGTTTTAAATGGTCTGTTTAACCATTATAATACATGAATTACTAATTTAAGCGAAAAGTCGGCACTTTATGAAAATCGAACAAAAAACACTCTCCAATAATCTCAACACTCTCTTCATACACTCTCCAGGCAGCACTTGCGCGAGCGTGCAGATTTGGTTTCGCGCCGGTAGCGCTTTGGAGAATCAAAGCAATCTCGGCATTGCCCACTTCCTTGAGCACATGTTTTTCAAAGGAACAGAAATAAGGCCAGGGGCAAAAATTGCTAGGGACGTTGAGTCGTATGGTGGGGAAATAAACGCTTTCACCTCTTTTGACTATACCTGTTATTACATCAACACGCCTAATAATAAGCTAGAAAAGACGGTCGATATACTTATGGACATGGTGACCAATCCCCTTTTTGAGCAGGACGAGTTGGTTCCCGAAAGAGAAGTCGTTTTCGAGGAGTACCGCCGCTCTCTTGATACTCCTGGCCAGTACAACTTCTTTCAGATTCAAAAAAACGCGTTCACCAAGGGCTATAAAAACCCTATTCTAGGCAATGAGAAAACCATCAAGAACTTCTCTCGCGACCAGCTGCTCGAATTTAGAGCGCAAAACTATAATAGCTCAAACGCTCTTCTCGTCGTTTCAGGAGACATCCATAACCAGAACAAGCTTTCCACCTCGATTGAAAAATTTAAGCTTCCCCCTGGAAAGAAGACTGTCTTTCCTCCCTTTAAGCTTAAGCCAAACGCTCAAATCGCGGTCCATAAAAAAGACGTAAATCAAGTCACCATCACGCTAAATATGCAGGCCCCCGCCTTTGAGGCGGACAATTCTGCCACTGAGGACTTGGCGTTGAATTGTTTGGCCTATGGAGAAATTTCCCCCATGTATAAGCGGCTTGTCTCTCAGACTAGTCTCGCAAGCACAGTGTCCGGTTCGACGATGTTTTTTAATAATGGAGGCTGTCATTTTATGAGGATTGCTCTTCCAGAGGACAACCTTAAGGAGGCGCTCAATGAGTTCGTTAAGGTATTTAAGACGACTCTCGCAAAAGGCTTTGAAGAAGACGAAGTTCTAAGAATCAAGAACCAATACGTGGCGAGCAAAGTCTATGAAAAAGAGTCCATTGAGTCCTATGCTTTCTCTTTAGGCCATGGCTTTGCCCAGTCAGGCGATATTCACTGCGAGGAAGAATTCATTCATGACATTAAGGCCTCGACCAAGATCTCTGTCAGCAAGGCCCTCTTCGATGTTTTTTCAAGGCCCATCCACATCAATGCCCAGATACCAAGAAAGGTCGACAGTGAAAAAGTGAAAAAAGAGCTGGAGACCTTTAGAAACAAGCTTTCAAATGCCGCCAAGACGGTCAAAACCAAGGCCCCGAGCCTCAAAACCCAAGAGAGCGAATTTGATCCCGAAGTGAAAGTTTTGGAGATCAAAAAAGGCGTGCATTTTGTGTACAGGAAAAACAAAATGTCCCCCACTTTTGTCATGCAGGCCTATATGAAAGGAGGGCTTGCCCATGAAAATGAGGCCAATAATGGGGTCTACCACTTTGCCTCCAAGCTTATGACTTATGGCTACGGAAATTTGTCTTTTGAGAAGCTGAAAAGCGATCTAGAAAAGAAGTCCGCTTACCTTCACGGTTTTTCAGGCAAGAACGCCTACGGTCTTAGCATGCATGGACTTAGCGAGCACTTTGATCACCTAATTAAGCAATTCTCTGGCTCGCTTTTAAGGCCAAATTTTCCAAACGATTATCTCAAGATCGAAAAAGAGCTGGTGAAAAGACAGCTCCTAATTCAAAAAGAAGACCCTGTTAAGATCGCTTTCACCAATTTGAACCAAACGGTCTTTAATGGGCACCCATATAGCATGGACCTTATCGGCAATGAAAAGTCTTTAAAGAAAATAAAAAGAAAGACCATTGCCGACCTTCATAAAGAAAGGCTCGAAAAAAGCCCTCTCGTCATCACTTATTGCGGAGACGACGAGCTAGAAAACATCTTGGAAAAGCTGAAGCCAATGTTTAAAGATCTGCAGGCCGAGAACGGCCAAGGGAAAAACGAAAAGCGCCATCAGGCCTATGACCGGGCAAGACATAAAGATCGATTTTGACAGAGAACAAACGCATATCTTTATTGGCAGGCCCGCTTTTAAAGTCGGCACGACCGAAGACCTCTTCTTAAAAATGCTCACTTCTTATCTTTCAGGCCAATCATCGGAGCTCTTTGTGGACGTAAGGGACAGAAAAGGCCTTTGCTATGCCGTGCAGCCGCTTCATCACACGGCCCTTGAGGCCGGCTATTGGGGAATTTATATTGGAGCTGGAAACGAGAAGACCCAGGCCGCGATAGACGCGATTCTCAACATTCTTAACAAGCTTAGAGAAAAAGGTCTTTCAAAAAGAGAATTTAACCGCGTGAAAAACATGATAGACGGTCAAAACCTCTTGAACATTCAGACTAATGAAGACTACGCAAACTTTTACTCGATTCCGATTCTTCACAGGCTTGGTCTTGATTATCAGCACGTGAGTTTCGAAAAGATCAGAAACTTTAAGCACGAGGACTTCAACCGCTTTCTCACGCGATTCCTAAAAACAGACTGGAACACAATACAGGTCGGAAAACAGGGCTAAGACACTTTCTTAGTAATGTCTTGATTCAAAAGATAGGGCGCCTCTTGGGCGCTCTCATTTTTGGTCATCACGACTGACATCATCTCGGCCAAGTTTCCAAAGCACGTCGACATCACTTTGAAAAAGCTCGGAATATCAAAACATCGTGACTGAACGTCATCAAGCTTCAGATAGGCCGTCTGCCCAATTTCAGAGTAATACTGGGCCGAAACAATTCGCTCGCTTATGCTTTTAGAAAAATAGCCCGTCATGACCAAGGCCGTGTCGGCTATCTCCTTATAGGCCCTTCTTCTTTTCTCAGGCGAATAATTGGAGGCCTGTAAAAGCTCAAGCCCCAAGACTTTCTCTTTCACTCTCCCGTCTTCAACATTGAAAAATTTTTCCGAGAAAGCGCAGCTCTCTAACACTTCGCTCGAGTAAAAAAGCGTTTCCTCGGGAACAGGGCAAATGGCCTTTTTATTCACCTCTTGAAGTTGGTCAAAAAAGTAAGATTTGAGGCTTTCGCTTAAAATGATGTCGGAAGATGGGGTTTTAGGCTTCTTTTCCATGTTATTAGTATAACATGACACTTAGTGGCACAAAAATGCCCCTACTATCGGGGCAATTCTTGCCAATATTGATCGGAAAATCGAGGACTTACTCCTCGATTTCGATCATAAGATGACCTGATTCAAGATTCTGGCCCTCTGAAACGTTTACAGTTTTAATGGTGCCGTCCATGCCGGCCTTAATTTCGTTTTCCATTTTCATGGCCTCGAGAATTAAGAGCGTGTCTCCCTGGTTGACCATGGCGCCTTCGGCGGTCAGAACCTTCACTACTTTCCCAGGCATATCAGTCACGAGGCTTCCGGCGCTTCCTTGAGCAAGGCCTGAAGGCTTGAAGCCTCGGTAAACATTCATGCTTTCATTCACGTTCACAACGCCATTGGAGCGGCTGATCACCGGGGCCTTCTCCCAAGAGACTTGGTCCTCGGAAATATAATTTTTGCCAGCAAGGCTTTTAATAAAATAGTTCTTTTTGCCATCATCAGTGTCTAATACAAAGCCAAAGGCCCCGCCTTGCGCTCTCGTCACTGAGGAAACATCAAAAGAGACCTCTTTGCCTTCTGAATTTATAATATAGTATTTCATAGCCCTCTTCTCTCTTGTATCGCCGCCATCTCCATGGAAATAGCTTTTTTATACAGCTCTTCAGTCTCTTTAAGCTCCTCAACTCTCTCTTGAGGCGCGACTTCTGAGATATAATTGGTCGTATAGTGGCCGCTTTTGAAGTTCTCTTCGTCTACGATGACCCTATGAAGACTCACATTATTTTTGATTCCCTCGATGGCAAGGCCCCTAAGCGCGCTGCGCATCTTTCGTATAACAACGTTTCGATTATGTCCATAGGCGATAAGCTTTCCAATCATTGGATCAAAGTCGGATTTCACTTCGAAGCCGTCATAGATGCAGTGGTCAAAGCGAATGCCCTGAGGAAAAGTAAATTCAAATCCATTGATTAGACCCGGCGCAGGAAGCATCGTGACGGGGTCCTCAGCGCAAATCCTGCACTCAATGGCGTGTCCCATAATCCGGATTTGGTCCTGGGAAGTGATGTCCATCTCTTCACCGAGAGCTCCTTTGACCATATTCGCAAGCAGATCTACGCCAGTTATTTCTTCAGTGATTGGATGCTCGACTTGAATACGGGTGTTCATCTCAAGGAAGTAAAAAGACTTGTCCTCTCCCATGATGAACTCGACCGTGCCTGCGGAATTGTAATTTACGGCCTTTGCGAGCTTTACAGCTGTCTCGCAAATATTATCTCTCAAGGCCTGATCGTTTCCAACGAACGGGGAAGGGGCCTCTTCAATTATTTTTTGGTGGCGCCTTTGAACGGAGCACTCTCTTTCATAGCAATGAAAGATATTTCCCTTATTGTCCGCCAGAATCTGCACCTCAATATGATGAGGATTAACGATAAACTTTTCCACCAAGACGCCTGGGTTTCCAAAAGAGGACTGGGCCTCTCTTCTGACGGCGTCAAAGCTTTTCTCAAGCTCGTCCTCGCTATTACAGATCCTCATGCCCTTACCGCCGCCCCCAGCGACGGCCTTCAGAAGCACAGGGTAGCCAATCTCTTTAGCTATGCCCGCGGCCTCCTCAGCGGAGTCGATTTCCCCGGTCGATCCGGGAACGACAGGAACGCCGGCCTCTTTCGCCATCTGCTTTGAGATAGCCTTGTCGCCCATCTTGTGGATGGCCTCGGCGTGCGGACCAATAAAAGTGATGCCCGCGTCTTCAAGCTTTTTGCAAAAGTTTGTGTTCTCCGAAAGAAAGCCGTATCCAGGGTGGACCGCGTCCACACCGTGCTCTTTTGCGAGGTCAAGAATTTGGCCCATATTCAAATAGGTCTCAGTGTTGCCTGAGCCTTTCAGATGAATCCATTGGTCGCAAAACTCCAAGTGAGCGGCCTCTGGCTCGTTGTCGGTCCAAAAGCCAATGGCAATATGACCAAGCTCTCTGACGGCCTTGGCGACTCTGATGGCGATCTCGCCCCTATTACATATTAATATCTTCTTCGCTTTCATCTCTTCTCCCGATTAAAGCGGAATATTTCCGTGTTTACGATCTGGTCTCGCGACCTTTTTGTCCTTCAAGAACTCTAGGTAGCGATAGATTTTTTCCCGTGTGTCCTCGGGATAGATGACCTCATCTAAATAGCCCAAGGCCGCGGCCTTATAAGGGTTGGCGAACTCTTTTTCATAGCTCTCCACAAGCTCGGCCTTCTTTTTATCGAACCCCTCTCCCTCAAGCCCTTTAAGCTCGTTTCTAAAGATAATATTGACCGCCCCTTCCGCGCCCATGACAGCGATTTCCGAAGTCGGATAAGCAAGATTTATGTCAGCGTCGATATGTTTAGAGGCCATAACGTCATAAGCGCCGCCGTAGGCCTTTCTAGTGATAAGCGTGATCATAGGAACTGTCGCTTCAGAAAAAGCGTAGAGAAGCTTCGCCCCGTGACGAATAATGCCTCCATACTCCTGAGTCGTTCCCGGAAGGAAGCCCGGCACGTCCACAAGAGTGAGAAGCGGAATCTCGAAAGCGTCACAGAAGCGAACAAAACGGGCCGCTTTTGTGGACGAGTCGATGTCCAAACAGCCCGCCAAAACCGCCGGCTGGTTCGCCACGATTCCGACTTTATGGCCTCCCACCTGAGCAAAGCCGCAAATGATATTTTTTGCAAAGTCTTTTTGGTACTCAAGAAAATGCTTGCCGTCCACCACTTCCATGATGAGCTCTTTCATGTCGTACGGCTTTTTGTTATTGACCGGAATAAAGTCTTTAAGTTTGCTGTTCTTTCTTCCCACAGGGTCAGTTGTGTTGGCCCTTGGTTGGCGTTGGAAGTTCCCGCCAGGAAGAAAGAAGAGAAGCTCTCTCACTCTTTCAAGACAGTCGTCCTCGTCGTCGCAAAGAAAGTGCGCAACGCCAGACTTTTCGTTATGAGTGTGCGCCCCTCCAAGCTCGTCTTTTGTCACCTGTTCATGGGTTACAGTCTTTACCACATCAGGACCAGTCACAAACATGTAAGACGTCTTATCGACCATGAAAATGAAGTCAGTCATGGCAGGAGAATAAACAGCGCCACCGGCGCAGGGGCCCATCACAAGAGAGATTTGCGGGATGACTCCAGACGCTTGCACGTTTCTGTGAAAGATGTCCGCATAGCCCGCTAAGGACTCCACACCTTCCTGGATTCGAGCTCCGCCAGAGTCGTTGATTCCGATTACAGGAATTTTATTTTCAATAGCGAAGTCCATGATTTTGCATATTTTTTGAGCATAGGCCTTTCCAAGCGCACCGCCCCAACAAGTGAAGTCTTGCGAGAAAATGGCCACTCGCTGACCGTTGATTTCAGCAACGCCTGTGACAACGCCGTCGCCTAAAAACTTCCTTTTCTCCATGCCAAATGAGGAGCATCTATGTGTGACGAACTTATCGAACTCGATGAAAGAGTCAGGGTCAGCGAGCCTTTGTATCCTCTCAAGCGCCGTGTATTTTCCTTGTTTATGTTGTTTTGCGATTCTTTCTTCGCCTCCACCGAGGGTGGCCTGGCGATTAAACTCAGCTAATTGTTCTCGTTTTTCCTCATTGGAAAATGCCATGATTCCTCCATGTTTTAAGATAGGGTCTTATACACTTTGGCTTGTAGGATTTCAACGAGCTGGAGGTCAAAGCGCCGTGTCATAGGAACAAAAAAGGGAAGCCAAAGCTTCCCTATTTTTTAGATAAATTTAAACGGCGCAAAAATTTATTCGTTGGCCGCTTTTTTTCTCTTATCAAGATCGTACTTATCGACCTTCATAATAAGTCCCGCGCGGCTGATGCCAAGCTCTTTCGCTAGCTTTGACTTGTTGAAATTGCAGCGCTTAAGCCCCTCCTTAATCATATAAGACTCGAGCTCTTCAAGGGCCTTCTTAAGAGAGCCGTTAGTGTTGATGCCTCTAAGGTTTCCGACCGGAGTCGGCCCGTCAACAGCGTCCTTGATTCTCTCGCTGATTAGATCAGGAGTGATGGTCTCGTCTTCTCCGGCGAGGACCACAAGTCTTTCAACTTCGTTTTGCAGCTCTCTAACGTTGCCAGGCCAAGAGTAGTCCAAAAACTTTTCAAGGGTCTTCTTGCTCCACTTTTTAAGAGAATGGCCCATTTCAGCGCATCTTTTCTCAAGAAAGTGGTCCATAAGAACCGGGATGTCCTCCGTCCTCTCTTTCAATGAGGGAAGAGCCACATTGATAACATTGATTCTATAGTAAAGGTCTTCTCTAAAATCGCCCTTGGCGATCATTTCTTTTAATGGCTTGTTCGTCGCCGCCACAACTCTGACGTTTACCTTTCTTGGGCTAGTCGCGCCCACTGGAAGGAAAGTCGACTCTTGAAGCACTCTTAGAAGCTTGACCTGCATAGAGAGGCTCATGTCACCGATCTCGTCCAGAAAGAGCGTTCCGCCGTTTGCGACCTCAAAAACGCCTTTTTTGTCTTTCACCGCTCCCGTAAACGAGCCTTTAACGTGCCCAAAGAGCTCAGAGTCCAAGAGGTTGTCGTTGAAGGCCGAGCAGTTCACGGCCATGAAAACAGCGTCTCTTCTTTGAGAATTATAATGAATCGCCTTCGCCACCATTTCCTTACCAGTACCGTTTTGGCCTTGAATAAGGATTGTGGCCTCTGAATTGGAGACTTTAGAGAGCAGGTGGTAGACCGATTGCATTGGCTTAGATTTGCCGATGATATTATGGTAGCGGTACTTGTTTCCAAGCTCGGCATTGAGGTCAGCGATTCTCTCTTCCCTCTTGCTTACTTCGCCATACACAGTCGAGACCTCGTCGGCCACAAGGCCAATCAGCTCTTTTAGGTAATCAAACTCATGATGTTGCAGCTTTTTGATGTTGTCACACGCTGACTTGGCGTCTTCCGCATTGGCCCCGCACTCGATCATTTTAGCTTCAATTTCTTCAAGCTCAGTCTTTGTCACTTGGTCCGTCACATAGGGGTAAGCAAAAACCGCTCCTAAAAACTCTCCGTCCACCTCAATCTTCGCTGATAGCATTCTTACGTGAGGGAAAAAGGAGTTAAAGTAGAAAACTTCTTTGTCTTCGCTAGATAGAAGATCAAGACCTTTTTCAATGTCTTGAGACAAAAGCTCTTGTCCATAAGGCATTGAGTGCTGCACTTTAAAAAAGTGGCTTTCAAATTTGTGATCTTTTTTTGTGATGTCTGCGTGAATATTTCCATGCTTGTCAGTGTAAAAAATGTCGACGCCAAACCATTTTCCAATAACATCTTCAAGTTTCTTATTCACGTGAAGGTCTTTAATGTTCTTCCAATCAATCATATGCGACTCCCTGCTTTTAAAGCTTTAATTTGCGCAAGTTTCATATGATATATCGGCGCATTTGCTGATTTCCTTGACAGCAAAAGGCGATTTGCAAAAAGATTTGTCAAAACTTAGGTTTTTAAGATGTGTTTTTAGTAACTTAGAGCTCTGAAAGCATCTTCACAAAGCCCTGGTCTGTCCACCTCTGAGCTCCCGTGAACTTCCTAATAAGTGTGCCGTCTTTTGAGAAGATAAATGTTTCCGGCAACTTATAAGTCCCATAAAATTTTTGGTGTATAAAAGAATCGTCCCGAGCGATGACAAAATTTGAATTATCGTCCATTTTCTGGCCGCTAAGGAATTTTTTTACATCTTTGTCTTTGTCATTAACGGCCACAAAAAAGAACTTGAGGTCTTTTTTGTTTTTCAAGCGTTCAGTGAGTTCTACAATTTGCGGAAATTCTTTTTCACAAGGCCCGCACCAAGTGGCCCAAAAATGCACCACCACAGTATTACCTTTGCTTGCAAGGGCCTGCAGATCGATTTTCTCGCCATTAAAGTAATTGGTGAAGCTGGCGCTAGGCAAGGTCTTTAGAACGGAGTTGGAGCTAAAATAATCGGCATTAGAGGCGAGTTTACTATCAAGCTTCAAGGCGTGATAAACAGCGTAGCCGAAAGTGAAAACCACAATAACTGAAACAATGATTATTTTATTACCCATGGCCGTCCAAATTTTAGGCAAAAAAAAACCTTCCAGCTTGCTGGAAGGTCTTATATGCCCTAAAGCGATTGCAAATTAATCAACGAAAGAGATGAAGCCCATCTTGCTCGCGTCGCCAACTCTGCCGTCAGCAAGCTTGATGATGCGTGTGTATCCGCCATTTCTTTCTTTAAACTTAGGCGCCACATCAGTGAAAAGTTTCGCCACAGCCTCTTTATTGTTTAGCTTAGAAAAAGCAAGTCTTCTGTTTTGAACAGAATCTTCTCTTGCCATTGTCACAAGCTTTTCAACATATGGTCTAAGAGCTTTACACTTCGTTTGTGTTGTCTTGATTTTCCCGTGCTCAATCATGGAGATTGCAAGGTTTCTCATCATAGACTTTCTGTGAGAAGGCACAACGCCTAGTTTGTATTTATGTTTTGAGTGTCTCATTTCAAAATCCCCTAATTACTGGTTGTCTTTAGCATTTTGAACTTGCTTCATAATGCTATCAACTTTCATTCCAAGACCTAGACCCATTTGAGTCAAGATTTCTTTAATTTCGTTCAAAGACTTTCTGCCGAAGTTCTTAGTTCTAAGCATTTCGCCTTCAGTCTTTGAAACGAGTTCGTAGATATACTTAATGTTCGCATTTTGCAAGCAATTTGCGGAACGAACAGATAGTTCAAGCTCAGACACTGGTTTAAGCAGCGCTTCGTTTGTCGGAGAAGAAGAAGTTGTCGTTTGAGCAGTTTTAACTTCAACAGGAGTGTCTTCATCTTCAAAGTTTAAGAAGACAGCAAGCTGGTCTCTAAGGATCTTCGCAGAAAAAGCGACAGCGTCATGCGGATCGATACCAGCATTAGTCCAAACTTCAAGCGTAAGCTTATCGTAATCAGTTCTCTTCCCTACCCTTGCGTTCGTGACAGTGTAGTTAACTCTGTTTACAGGAGAGAAAAGAGTGTCAAGAAACATCCAACCGATAGGGAGATCAAACTTCTCCTTATTGTCTAGAGCTGAAACATAACCTTTACCTCTTGCGACCTTGATCTCCATTCTGATAGATCCACCAGAAGAAATGTTGCAGATGGTGTGTTCAGGGTTAAGGACTTCGACATTGGCGCTTTCACCGATATCAGCCGCCTTCACAGCGCCCTCAGAGTTCTTCTCAAGAACAAGGTTTACTTCTTCTTTTTCAGAAATTTTAAACTTCACTTCCTTAAGGTTAAGGATAATTTCAGAAACTTCTTCTTTTACGTTATTAATTGTGCCGAACTCGTGCTCAACCCCATCGATTTTAACAGCGACAATTCCCGCGCCCTGAAGAGATGAAAGAAGAACTCTTCTAAGAGAGTTGCCAAGAGTTAGGCCGTAGCCTCTTTCAAGTGGCTTAGCGACGAACTTACCATAATTGGCAGTTTGGGCGTCTTTGTCCACCTCAAGAGCGGTGGGACGGATCATGTCGATCCAGTTTTTAGCAGAGAACGTATTGTTGATTGACATCTAGTTTACTCCCTTAATAGTGAATTATACTCTTCTTCTTTTTGGCGCTCTACAACCATTATGCGGCATTGGCGACTTGTCGGCAACAGAAGTGATCTTAAGGCCGAGTCCAAGAAGAGCTCTAATCGCATTTTCTCTGCCAGCGCCTGGCCCTTTGACCTTAACATCTACAGAGGAAACGCCGTGCTCCATAGCTTTCTTGCCAGCTTCCTGAGAAGCGACTTGAGCGGCGAAAGGAGTAGACTTTTTTGAGCCTCTAAAGCCCAGACCGCCTGCAGACGCCCACGCAAGTGCGTTGCCCGCAGGATCGGAAAAAGTCACGATTGTGTTATTAAATGAAGCTTGAATACTACACACAGCGTGTGGGATATTCTTTTTAGTCTTTTTCTTTCCAGATTTTCCAGATTGCTTAGCCATAAATTATTCCCGTTATTTCATTTGCTTAATTGACTTCTTACCAGCGATCGCAACAGACTTGCCTTTTCTAGTCCTTGCGTTCGTGTGGGTCCTCTGACCTCTACATGGCAGACTTCTTCTGTGTCTAATTCCTCTGTAGCAACCAAGGTCCTTAAGACGCTTGATATTCAGACCAATCTCTCTTCTTAGATCGCCCTCGACAGTGTACTCATCAAGAGCTTGCCTGATTGTATTTGCTTGCTCCTCAGTTAAATCACTTGAAGGAAGATTTGCGTCAACGCCAGCTTTCTCTAAAACTTCAGCGCCAATCTTCGGACCAACTCCGTAAAGAGATCTGATCGCGATACCCATTTTTTTATTTCTAGGTAAGTCTACACCTAATATCCTTGCCATGCGTGTCTCCTACTAACCTTGTCTTTGCTTGTGTCTTGGGTTCGCTTTGCAGATAATTCTCAAAACGCCCTTTCTTTTTATTACTTTGCAGTCTTTACAAATTTTTTTCACACTTGCTCTTACTTTCATTTTTATTACCTTTTTTGCCCTAATTTTTGCTTCTATATATGATTCGTCCCTTGCTTAAATCGTATTTACTAATCTCTACAAGGACCTTATCCCCCGGAAGAATTTTTATGAAATTCATCCGCATTTTTCCGCTAATATGAGCCAAAACCTTATGCCCATTTGGCAGCTTCACTCTAAACTTAGTATTTGGAAGCAGCTCCAACACCTCGCCTTCGACTTCTAGAATGTCACCTTTAACTTCCGCCATTCAATACACCTATGATTTGAACACCCTTGTATATATAAAATCCAATACAATGGCAATAAACAAATATGGTTATTATTTAATTTTTTTAACTATCGCGTTATAAACGTCTTCCATGGATTGGTCTGCGTCCACCTCAACCAGATTTCCCTGAGTTGCGTAGTGATGCTTGACTTCGCCCATTGTTTTTTCGAAGACTTCCATGCGGTTGCGAACAACTTCCTCAGTATCATCTTTGCGCTGAATAAGCGACTCGCCTGTCACATCACAAATCCCATCTTTGCGGGGAGGATTGGTCTTCAAATTATAAATATACTTACCGTCTTTGGTCATCCGTCTATTCGTTAGCCTCTCCACCATCTTATCCGTGTCGATGCTAAAATAGATGGCAAGCCGCGGGTAATCTCCCAAAATACCGTCCAAGGTCTTTGCCTGCTCGATATTGCGTGGGTAACCATCAAATATATAAGCCTTCTTGTCTAAATCAAGATTTGCTTTTAAAAGCTCTACGACGAGCTCGTCAGAAACAAGATCTCCACTGGCCATCACTCCCTTAATGGTTTGGCCAAGCTCAGACTCCTTAGCAATCTCTTTACGCAGAAGGTCGCCAGTGGACACATGTCCATAGCCTTCAGACTCGACCAACTTAGATGATTGAGTGCCTTTTCCAGACCCGGGAGCTCCTAAGAAGATGAGATTCTTTTTCATTAAAACCTTCTCGCTCCGCTGTACTTCCCTCTAGATTTGTAAGCTGTGTCATATCTTTGAGATATCATGAAACTTTCGGCCTGGGCCATAGTATCAATAGCAACACCCACAAGAATGAGCAAAGAAGTTCCGCCAAAGTAAAATGGCACCTTAGCAACATTAAAAAGCATGGCCGGCATAATACAAATTAATGAAATATATATGCCTCCTACGAGAGTAAGTTTGTTTACAACATTATCTAGAAACTCAGCAGTTTTTTCACCAGGCCTGATGCCAGGGATAAATCCACCATTTTTCCGAAGGGAGTCAGAGATATCCTTAGTTTTAAATTGAATCTGAGCATAAAAATAGCAGAAAAATATAATGAGACCCACAAAGACCACATTATATAGAGTCTTCCCAGGATAAAGAGACTGCTGAATCGTATCAAAATACATTTTAAGCGGGCTTCCCTCAGGGATAAACTGAGATACTGTTGTAGGAAACCCAAGAAGCGCAGACGCAAAAATAGGAGGCATAACGCCAGAAATGTTCACCTTGATTGGAAGATGAGAAGACTGTCCACCAAAAACTCTGTTATTGACGACCCTTTTTGCGTACTGAACTGGTATTTTTCTGAACGCTTTTTCTGTATAAATAATTATCCAGAAAGCCGCCAACATGATGGCAATAACAATGCCCAAGCTGAAGCCAGAAAGTTCGCCATTTTGGAACAAGTTTAGGGTGTCGCGAATTCCTCCAGGGATTCCCGCAGCAATACCAGCAAAGATAATCAAAGAGATGCCGTTTCCAATTCCTCTTTCAGTGATCTGCTCACCAAGCCACATGACGAACATAGTGCCAGCAGTTAGGGAGATCACCGTAAGCCCTCTAAAGCCAAGCCCTGGCTCTAGCACGATTGGCATGCCACTTGGGCTCTTAAGGGCCTCGAGTCCTACTGAAAGGCCATAGCCTTGGATACAGCAAAGAAGCACGGTCGCGTAACGGGTCCACTGTTGAATTTTTTTATGCCCGTCTGGCTCCTTCTGAAGCTCACCCAACGCGGGGAAAGAGACGGCCAGCAGACTGAAAATAATGGACGATGTGATATATGGCATAATGCCCAAGGCCAGGACGGAAAATCTTTGCAGAGCGCCGCCAGTGAAGTTATTAAAAACCCCAAAAACAGATCCCTGCATTCCGTCAAAGAAAGAAGTTAGGGCTGCGCTATCGACGCCTGGTGTAGGCACCTGAGTTGCGACCCTGAAAATCCCCTAAAATAAAAAGAGTGAAAAACACTCTTTTTCTTAATTCTTCAATTTTACCTTGAGCGCCGGCCATTAGCTTTCCTTAGTCTCGATTTTTCCGCCTGCTTTGTTAATAGCTTCTTCAGCAGACTTAGAAAATTTGTTTATTCCTTTAAACGTAAGTCCAGATTTAAGCTCACCTTCGCCGAGAACTTTAATTGGCAAAGACTTGAAACGGCCGCTTAGCATGCCTTTTTCAATGAGAGTTTCTCTGTTTACTTCCTCGCCTTCAAACTTTTCTGCGATTCTGCCAAGATTGATTACAGCGTATTCAGTCTTAAACGGAGCGTTCGAGAAGCCTCTCTTAGGAAGTCTTCTGTAAATTGGCATTTGGCCGCCTTCAAAACCAAGTTTGACACCGCCGCCAGAACGAGCTTTTTGGCCTTTATGGCCTTTACCAGCTTGAGTTCCCCAGCCTGAGCCTTGGCCTCTACCAATTCTTTTTGTGTTTCTGTGAGCGCCTTTTGGGCTTTTCAAGTTATTTAGAGTCAACATAGCTTACCTCAAACTAGAATTATTTTTCTTCTACGATCTCCACCATGTGGATGATCTTTTTTAATCATGCCTCTGACTGATGGAGTGTTTTCCAAAGTCTTGGTAGAACCTACTTTTCTTAGTCCTAGACCTCTTACATTAGCCTTTTGCTTTTCGCTGCAAGCGATAGAACTTTTTTTCAATTTTATAGTGATTGTGCTCATAACAATTCCTCGTCCCTATTAATTAGATCTGCTAATTCTTAGGCCTTTAGCATCTACGCCTCTCACTTTTGCAATTTGCTCAACAGATCTTAGTTCTTTAAGAGCAGTGAAAGTGGCTTTCACAACATTGTGAGGGTTTGACCCTCTAAGAGACTTAGTTAAAACGTCTTTTACGCCAGCAAGTTCAAGGATCGTACGGCATGCGCCTGCGGCCTTAATACCAGTACCTTCTGCTGCTGGGTGAAAAAGAATCTTCCCTGCGTCGAATTCACCAAAACGGTGTGAGGAATAGTTCCTCTTTCGATTGGGATTAAGACCATTCTTTTTGCAGCAACTTGGCTAGCTTTTCTGATAGCGTCTGGAACTTCTTTGGCCTTGCCAAGTCCAAATCCAACTCTACCTTTCTTATCCCCAACAATAACAAGTGCAGAGAAAGAAAAGCGTCGACCACCTTTAACAACTTTTGCGACTCTGTTAACGGCGACAACCCTTTCTTCAACATCAGCTGCCAGCTCTGATCCCTTTTTAGGAGCAGGTTTTTGAGGTCTTCTACCTCTGGGAGCTTTTTTCTCGGCAGGTTTTGCTTCTTTATTTTCAGTATTTTCAGTCATTTATAACCCCTAATTAAATCTGAATTCCGTTTTCTCTGATCGAGTCGGCAAGAGCCGCGATCACGCCGGTGTACTTTCTTCCGTTTCTGTCAAAAACGGCCTTTTTGATGTTCTTACCAGACATAGCTTTGGCCAATTCTTCGCCTACGGCCTTTGCGCCTTCAACATTTGCGCCGCCTTTAACGCCATTCTTTCCGAATGTCTGAACGGACAAGAGAGTCTTATTTGTCGAGTCATCAATAACTTGAACAAAAAGGTTCTTGTTTGTTTTCGTTGCGCAAATTCGAGGTCTCTCAGAATTCCCTTCAATCTGGTTTCTGATTGAAAGTTTTCTTCTGTAAATTTTCGCTTTAGAAGCATTTTTAATCTTTCTATATGTTTTTCTCATAAATCACCTACTTCTTAGCGCCAGCTTTACCGGCTTTTCTGATGATTGTCTCATCAGCGTACTTAACACCTTTGCCTTTGTATGGCTCAGGTGGTCTGAAAGAACGAATCTTAGCTGCAGTGAAGCCAACAAGCTCTTTATTCGCGCCAGAGATCTCGATTGTGTTCTTGTTCACTTTGGCGCTTACGCCTTCAGGCAGCTCATAATCAATTGGGTGAGAGTACCCAAGGTTAAGAGTGAGCTTATTGCCGCTAACTGCCGCCTTATAACCAACTCCGTTGAATTCTAAGCGTCTTAGTAAAGCCCTTAGTAACCCCTTCAACCATATTGGAAAGAAGTGTTCTAGTTATTCCCCACATTGCGCGGCTTCTGTTTGACTCATCGGCCGGGGTTACAACAAGACTTTTCTCTTCTTGCTTGATCAAAACGTCATCATTGAAATTGAAAGTAAGGGTTCCGTTTGGGCCTTTAACTTCAACAAGAGTTTCGTTGATCGAGACATTTACTTTCTCAGGTATTTCTACTGGTCTTTTTCCGATTCTTGACATGGTCAACTCCTACCAAACGTTACAGAGAACCTCTCCACCAAGCTTCATTGCTTTAGCTTTTCTGGAGGAAACAATGCCTGAAGATGTAGAAACGATTGAGACACCCAAACCGCTTAGTACACGTGGCATTTCTCTGTACCCTTTATAAATTCTAAGCCCTGGCTTTGAAACTCTTTCAATGCCTACTAGGGCCCTTCTTTAAGGCCAACTCTAATTTAAGCTGTCGTCTTTTGCGACAATCTTAAAATTTTTAATAAAGCCTTCTTCTTTTAAAACTTTGCAAACGTTTGCTTTCATCTTGCTGGCAGGAATATCAACCTTAGTGTGCCCAGCTCTGATGCCGTTTCTAATTCTTGTAAGCATATCTGCTAATGGATCAGTCATCATAATTCTATTCTCCTACCAACTAGACTTAGTTACGCCAGGAATCATCCCTTGGTGGGCAAATTCTCTAAACTTTATTCTGGAAAGTTTGAAATCTCTATAGAAACCTCTAGGTCTTCCAGTCAGCTCGCATCTGTTACGAACGCGAATTCTGCTGGTATCTCTAGGAAGCTTTTGAAGCTTTTTTTGAAGCTCAAGTCTTTCCTCATCGCCAGTCTCAGGATCGCTAATTTTAGCTCTTAATTCAGCTCTCTTAGCTTCGCCCTTTCCGGCCATTTCTTTTCTTTTATTATTTTTTGCGACAGCGCTTACTTTAGCCATATTCTATTCCTTGTTTATTTTTCTCTAAAAGGCATTCCAAACATTTTAAGAAGGTCTCTTCCCTCTTCGTTTGAGTCTGCCGTGGTTACGAACGAGATTCCCATTCCGCGAATCTTGTCAATTTTATCGTAATTGATTTCAGGAAAAATAATTTGCTCTTTAACGCCAAGAGTGTAGTTGCCTTTGCCATCAAAAGCTTTAGGGTTTAGACCTCTAAAGTCTTTTACTCTCGGAAGAGTAAAAGAGATAAGGCGGTCAAGGAATTCATACATTCTGTCGCCTCTTAGGGTCACGGCCGCGCCAAGAGCTTGACCTTCTCTCAACTTGAATGATGCGATTGAATTCTTAGCTCTAGCGACAACTGGCTTTTGGCCAGAAATAGCGGCTAAGATCAGCCACGATACTGTCAACCACTTTGCCGTTAGTGACTGCGTCTTGAGTGACACTATTAAGTACAATTTTTTCCAGCTTAGGAATCTGATGAACATTTTTATAATTGTACTTGTCCATCATTTTCTTTTTAACCTCTGATGTATACAGAGTTCTTAATCTGCTTGCCATGGACAACCTCTATTATTTCAATTCAGAACCGCACTTAGTTGCGACTCTGACTTTTTTACCGTCTTTGTTTCAATTCTTACTCTTGTTGGACCACCTGTTTTTGGAGAAACAACAGCAACATTACTGATATTGATTCCTTTTTCTAGGTCAGCAAATCCGCCATTAGGATTTTCCTGGGTAGGTCTTACTGCTTTTTTGAAGACGTTTACGCCTTCAACAATTACAGTATTTTTCTTCAAGTTAATGTTCTTAACTTTTCCCTTCTTTCCTGCGTCTTTCCCGGCCAAAACAATTACTTCGTCATTTAACTTAAGCTTTTGCATAATTCACCTATTTAATTAAAGAACTTCAGGAGCCAAAGAACAAATCTTAGTGTAGTTCTTGTTTCTTAGCTCTCTTGCCACTGGGCCGAAGATACGAGTTCCCATTGGGTCTTGACCTTGGTTTCCTAAGAATGACAACGCTATTGTTATCAAACTGGATATAAGATCCGTCTTCTCTTCGTACAGGGTATTTAGTTCTAACGATTACAGCTTTTTTAACGTCACCTTTCTTAACCTTGCCACCAGGCAGAGCATTTTGAACGGCAACGACGACAACATCTCCAAGCTTCGCGGACATTCTTTTTGATCCGCCAAGAACTTTCACACACTTAACGATTCGCGCGCCAGAGTTGTCAGCCACTTCCAATTTAGTTTGCATTTGTATCATATTGGTTCTCCCAATTAAGCCGTGTTATTTAACCGACACCAGCTCCCACTTCTTAAGCTTAGAGTGTGGTCTTGATTCGATGATTGTTACTACGTCGCCAACTTTCGCCATATTGCTTTCGTCATGAGCATGGTACTTCTTGCTCGAGTTTACGAACTTGCTGTAAACCGGATGCTTAAAACGTCTTTGAACGTTTACAACAATAGTTTTGTCCGATTTTTCGCTGACAACTTGGCCTCTAAGTGTTTTTTTAAATCTTTTTGATGATTCACTCATAACTATTTACTCTCTTTACTATTCAAAGCTGTTAATAGCTTCGCAATGTCCTTCTTAGCGGTCTTTAGCATATGAGACTTTTCCACACTGCTTGTGTTTTTTTGCAGCCTTAGGTCGAAAAGCTCTTTTCTTACCTCAGAAACCTTTTGGACGATCGCAGAAGCGTCCATTTTATTTACTTCGCTCATTTTTAACATGACTTACCTCAAAAAATTTATTGGCCGTATATATAATAGATGGCCAAATAATTCCACTATTCTTTAGTAATTATTTTAGTTTTTATAGGAAGCTTGTAGGTGGCGAGCCTTAGGGCCTCTTTTGCCAATTCCTTCTCAACTCCGCCGATTTCAAACATCACACGGCCAGGCTTAACAATGGCGACCCACTTGTCAGGAGATCCCTTACCTTTACCCATACGTACTTCCGCAGGCTTACTAGTCAAAGACTTGTCTGGGAAGATTTTGATCCAGATATTACCGCCCCTCTTAGTCTTTCTTGAGATGGCGATACGAGCGGACTCAATTTGTCTGTTTGTGATATAGCCCGGCTCTAGTGCTTGAATAGCGAACTCACCAAAAGTGATTGTGTTCCCTCTATGGGCAGCACCTTTCATTCTGCCTTTCTGCTGCTTTCTCCACTTTACTTTTTTTGGACTTAACATTTTTTACCTCTTTACTAGTAATTGGCGGTCTCTCCGCCTCATCAAGCCGCCAGAGCGGCCAAAGAAACCTAATTTTGGTTACTTATAGATCTCACCTTTATAAACCCAAACTTTTACGCCAATTTTGCCGTAAGTAGTCATGGCCTCTGAGGTGTCATAATCAATATCTGCTCTTAAAGTGTGTAGAGGAACTTTTCTTTCAGAGTAGCCCTCATTTCTTGCCATCTCAGCGCCGCCAAGACGACCAGAACACTTAACTTTGATCCCTTTAACGCCAGATCGAAAAGCGGAAGTCATTACTTTCTTCATGGCCCGTCTAAAGGCAACTCTTTTTTCAAGTTGTTGCGCGATATTGTCAGCGATAAGCTTAGCTTCAGCATCAGGTCTTTTTACTTCGGCAATATTGAAAAAAAAGGCGCCAGTTAACGATTTTTTTAAGGTCATCTCTAATTTTGTCGATCCCAGCGCCTTTTTTGCCAATAGCAACGCCTGGCTTAGCGGAGTAAACAGTCACTTTTACCTGGTCAGAAGTTCTTGTGATCTCAGTTTTAGCAATAGCAGCATTTGAAAGATTCTTAGTGATGTAGTTTCTGATCTTCAGATCTTCTTGAAGAGTGTCACCATAATTATCTTTGGCGTACCAGTTAGAATGCCAATCTTTGATATAACCTAATCTAAAACCGTATGGATGTACTTTTTGTCCCATTATTACTTCCTTATGCTTCTTTCAAAGCGACTGTTACGTAACTTGATCTTTTTCTGATTCTAAAAGCTCTACCCTGGGCGCTTGGTTGGATTCGCTTTAGTGTAGGACCTTCATTAACCTCAATAGTCTCAACAACCAAATTGTCCAAGTCATATTTCTCGCTTTCAGAAGCGATCTGAAGACCGCTATTTAGAAGCTTAGTAAGCATGATCGAGATTTCTTTTTTGTCGTTGAAACGCAAGATTCTGAAAGCGTCTTCAACTTTTTTTCTACGAACTAAGATCAGCAACTTGTCTGACTTTTCTAGCTGATTTTCCAACGTTATTGTTTTTTACAACTATCATAGTGACCTACCTATTTTTTACCTTTCTTGTCGGCGCCATGGCCGTAGTAAGTTCTGGTCAAAGAAAATTCTCCAAGCTTGTGTCCGACCATATTGTCAGTGACGTAAACTGGGATAAATTTCTTGCCGTTATGAACAGCGAAGGTTAAACCAATGAAGTCTGGAATGATCGTGGATCTTCTAGACCACGTTTTAATAACTTTATTTGCTTTACCTTCAGCTTTCGCCTCATCAGCTTTCTTAAGAAGATGGTAGTCAACAAAGAAGCCTTTTTTAATCGAACGAGCCATTTATATTCTCCTAAATTACTTTCTTCTCTTAACGATGAACTTATTAGTTCTCTTGTTCTTCCTTGTTTTCGCGCCTTTAGTCGGCTTGCCCCAAGGAGTGACGGGGTGTCTACCACCAGAAGTACGACCTTCACCACCACCGTGTGGGTGATCAACTGGGTTCATAACAACACCTCGAACTTTAGGTCTTCTACCTCTGAGTCTATTTTTACCAGCTTTACCAATATTTTCTTGCTCATGCTCAAGGTTTCCAACCTGACCAATCGTCGCACGACAATTGTTTTTAACTCTTCTTAGCTCTCCAGAAGGAAGTCTCAAAAGAGCTTCTTTACCTTCTTTCGCCATAAGTTGAGCGTAAGCGCCAGCTGACCTGGCCATTTGACCACCACTTTTTGGGTGAAGCTCAACATTGTGAACAAGGTACCAACAGGGATGTCTTTTAATAGTTTTGAGTTTCCAACTTTAATATCCGCGTTGTCGGAAGAGATAATGGAGTCTCCAACTTGAAGCCGTTAGGTGCCAGGATGTAAGTTTTTTCACCGTCAGCATAAGACAAGAAGAGCGATATTACATGTTCTGTTTGGATCATAGTGAATCGCCTTAACAGTGGCAGGAATATCTGATCTTTTGTCTCTTAAAATCGATGATCCTATACTTTTGCTTGTGACCGCCGCCTCTTCTTCTAGAAGTGATTCTACCGAGAGCGTTTCTACCGGCAGTTTTTCTTTTTACCTAGCAGTGAGCCTTTACCGGAGCAACAGTCTTCGTAAGACCCTCAGAGCTCAAAACGGCCATTTTCCTTAGCGATGGAGATGTCGGTTTAAATCTTTTAATTGCCATAATAGCCTCTTATATACCTTTAAATAGTTCCAGTTTCTGACCTTCAGCGATCTGAATATAAGCCTTTTTATAAGATTGAGACTTTCTTGTGTGACGTCCCGCTCTCTTAACTTTTCCAGGAAGAACCGCTGTTTTCACATTCATTACTTTAACGTTGAACAATTTTTCCACTGCATTTTTAATGTGGTTCTTGTTCGCCTTAGGCTGAACCAAAAAAGAGTATCTATTGCTCGTCTCAGTCTGAAGAGAAGATTTTTCAGTAAGTAATGGTTTAATGAGTACTTCTTCTAAATGCATAATTACACCAACCTGCTTAATAGTTTTTCTAGGGCCGCTTTCTCAATGACCAAGTTCTCAAACTTAACAGCTTCGTAAACGCTGAAGCCTTCTACTGGCATCGCCTTTAGCGGTTCTAATATTTCTTGCCGCCAAAATAGCTTTGCTGTCTTTCTGATCAGTTACGACTAGAGCAGGAAGCAAGTTTCTTTCGCTTAAGAGCGTTGAACATATCTTTGGTTTTACCGTTAGAGTCAAAGCTCTCGACCACGGTCAATTTACCGGCCTGAAACTTGTCGGCGATAATTGATTCGATGGCCTTATTCATCATTTTCTTATTAACTTTTTGCGTATAATCTCTGGAGTTGGACCAAAGACGGTGCCACCCCCGACCATAAGAGGTGAACGAGAAGAACCTTGTCGAGCTCTACCAGTTCCCTTTTGCTTGAATGGCTTAGCTCCACCACCGCTGACTTTCGCGCGGTTTTTAGTCGACGCATTCCCTTGTCTTCTGCCGGCCAAAGTCGCCTTAACGACTTGGTGAACGGCCGGCGCGCTGATTGTTTCGGCGTCCAAAGACAAGTTTGTCTTTAGAGATCCGGACTTTTCAAATTTTGAATTTAATATAGTTATTTCAGCCATGATTTACCTCTACTTCTTTAGCGCTTTTGCGATTTTAACAAAACCGTTCTTAGCGCCAGGAAGAGAACCTTTAATAAGCATATAGCCTTTTTCTTCGTTCACTTCTACCACTTCAAGATTTTGGATTGTTTTGGTGTCTACGCCCATATGACCGGGCATTTTCTTTTGCGCAAAAACGCGGCCTGGTGTAGCTCTGTTACCGATTGAACCTGTTGTTCTGTGAAACTTAGATCCGTGAGCGGCAGGGCCACCTTGGAAGTTGTATCTCTTCATAACGCCCGCAAAGCCTTTACCCTTTGAAGTGCCAGTAACATCTACAAAAGATTTAGGCGCGAATGTTTCAAGTGAGATTTCTTTGCCAAGATTTTCTTCGCTTACTTCTTCAGATCTGATTTCAGAAAACTTAAAGAAAGTTTTATCGATGTTGGCTTTCTTCAGGTGACCTTTTACAGGTTTATTCACCAGCTTTTCTCTTTTCTCAGAGTAGGCCAACTGATAAGCGTTATAACCATCTTTTTCAGCGGTTTTAACTTGGGAAATTACGTTAGGGATTAACTGAACCACAGTCACTGGAATGTGCTTGCCGGACTCGTCGAAGATACGGGTCATACCTGCTTTCTTCGCGTACACAGCTGACAAGCTGAGCTTGGTTGCTTCTGACATTTTGCCTCCACAGCATCACCCACTTATTGGGATGCATTCATGGTTAATATTTAACTAAACAAACAAAGTTTGCTTTATATACTAGTATTTGATCTCTACGTCAACACCAGCTGAAAGGTCGAGCTTCATTAAGCTGTCCACAGTCTGCTGAGTGGGGTCGATGATGTCCACAAGTCTCTTGTGTGTTCTCATCTCAAATTGCTCTCGGGATTTCTTATTTACGTGAGGTCCTCTGAGAACAGTGTACTTGTTAATTTCAGTTGGCATAGGGATTGGCCCAGCCACTCTTGCGCCAGTGTTCTTAGCGGTCTGAACAATTTCCTGCACAGAGGTGTCAAGAATATTGTAATCGTAAGCTCTTAGCTTGATTCTTAGCCTATTCGTTTTCATTTAGTCTCCAATATCCGAAATGAAGGTCTTTTTAAATCAGGGGCCTTGCCTTGTCAAGCAAATCCCCAACACAAAAACTATTTTTTTTGGCCCTGCCCAAATTTTTCTCTTATGAAACCACGAGGGACTAAATAAAAATTCCTCGTTTCTGCAATACCTGCTTGGCTAGATTGTTGTCCAATCGTTCATACTTTTTGAAGGTCATCGTGAAATTAGCCCTTCCCTGGGTCCGAGAGCGAAGATCGGTGCTGTAACCAAACATTTCCGCAAGCGGCGCTTCGGCCTTAAGGACCTCTTTGTCCGCTTTTGGATTCATGGAAAGTATCTTTCCTCTTCTCCCGTTTAGGTCAGAAATAACATCACCGGTGCTCTCAGACGGGGCTATGACCTCTAGGTCCATGATTGGCTCCATCATCACTATTCCGGCCTTCACACAGGCGTCTTTAAAGGCCATAGAGGCGGCAATTGTGTTGGCGAGCTCATTGGACTCGTCCTCGTTGAACTTCATGTCTTTAAGGGTGGCTTTAATGCCAATAAACGGGTAACCAGCAAGCGCGCCGCCTAACACGGAATCATAAACGCCTTTTTCCGCGGGCTCAAAGAAGGACTTTGGAATCTCGCGGCTCTTAACCTCGTTTTCAAAAGTGACCACCTCCTCCTCCGAGGGAGTGACCTCAATTGTGACCTCTCCATATTGGATTTTTCCGTTAATCTCTTTCCTATACTCTTTAGTTGCCTTTGCCGTGCCATTAACGCTTTCCCTGTAAGAGACTTGAGGTGAGCCCACATTGACTCCCACCTTGAACTCGCGCTCTAGCCTGTCCACAATGATCTCCAGATGAAGCTCTCCCATACCATAAATAAGAAGCTGTCCCGTTTCTTTATTGGTCATATATTTGAATAAGGGCCTTCCATTTTAAGCTGTTCGAGCACCTTGTGAAGCTTGTCCTCATCGGCGCTGGTCTTTGGCTCAATAGCAATTGAGATGACCGTCTCTGGAAACTCCATAAGATCAAAAATAATAGGCTTATTTGAAGCGCAAAGGGTTTGGCCTGTGGTGGTGAATTTCAGTCCTGTAATGGCGACGATGTCGCCTGCGCCTGCCACTTGGAGCTCTTCTCTTTTATTGGCATGCATTTGCAAAATTTTTCCAATTCTTTCTTTTTTGCCTTCTAGAGGGTTAAAGACCTGACTTCCGGCCTTCAGATCTCCCGAATAAATTCTAAATATGTTAATGCCCGACAAAGGGGTCGGTAGCATCTTAAAAGCAAGGCCAGAGAAGTCATCGGCAGGGTCAGGTTTTCTAGAGATTGTCTTGTCGACATCTTTCCGTCATTGCCTTTGACCTCTCCAACATCTATAGGCGAAGG
>CAVVFE010000005.1:0-18430 GCA_963747475.1 uncultured Bacteriovoracaceae bacterium | reverse complement strand
TTGCAAAATCGCTCACGCCTGTAATGATGTCCTTTCTTTTTCTAATCCGCTCATAACGGGCGCGCGCCATCGCTTCAACCGACTTTGAAAAATCTCTCATTTCATCGAAGAAGCCTTTTTCTTTCCAGTTGAGATAGCTCTCCCACCCCTGCGCGCATAGCTCTTTGGTGAGGGCCTCAATCGCGAAACTCCCTTTTCCGGCGTCTTTCACAAAACCAAGATGAGTCTCATCGCGAAGCACATTCAAAATATTTCTGCGATTTCTTATCGCCTCCGGGCCGCTTGGCACCCCCGTCAAATGAGAATAGGCGCTGTCCATGGGTCTCGCTCCCACATAATCGGCCCCGCCAAGGACCGCCGCCATAGAGCTTGTCGTGTTTCTAAGGGCGTTGACCCAAGGATCGTAAAGAGTCTGCTCTCTTAAAGAAGAAAGGGAAATGATATTAACGATTGGCTTCTTATTAAACGCTACCAGCGCCTCTTCCGCCAAATAGCGAAGGGCGCGAAGTTTGGCAATGCTCATAAAAAATAGAGAGTCGGTGGCGACAATGAACCTTATGTCTTTGGGCCCCACTCCGAGCTCAAGCAAGCGAGTGAACATGTTAAGCCCAAAGCTAATTTCTTGGACACAGCTTGCTCCCGCGTTATGGACTTGAGACATATTGATCGCAAAACCTGCCCCCGTTTTGAGGACACGTTTTGCTTCGGAGTTGAAGTCCCCAAAAGCAAGCTTGGTGGAGTCCACAAAAGCGCTTTTCACATGGGAAAACTCTGCGAGTGTTTTGTCTTCCACATTTTGCAAAAGAAATGAGGCATTGAGCCCGTCGAAGTCCTTGTTCCATTTCTTTCCTGTGACGACAAGAATAACGGAGTCGGCCCCCTCAGCAAGGTCCTCTTCTAACTCACTCTTGGAAACGAGTGAGGAGTCATATACGGGGGAAGAACTGAAGTTTTTGGGAAAACTATAAAACTCAAGAACACCGTCTCTCTTATCATACAGGCCTTGATAATTGACCCCTTCAACTGTGAATGTGTTGAGGGTCTTTTCAAGATCGACTCCCCTGAGGGAAGCTTCGGCAATTTCTTTCCATTCCTTTCTGGAATAATGGTCATTTGCGCTCAATTTGGGCTCCTAAGTAACTCAATTTAGTAGAAAGGAATAATATCAATACGCTCGCGCATTTTTAAGATGTAAATGGGAATTTACTTAGAAAAAAAGCGGATTGAAGCTATAATGAGCTAAATGGTTAATTCTAAAGGTATAACACTACTGGTCGAGGACAACGATCAGCTCGCTCGCTTCTATCAACTGAATCTTAAGGTTTGGGTGGGGGCCCGTGTCGCAAGGGCCTCAAATCTAAAAGAGCTCGAGACATTTTTGCAAAAGAACAAAGATATTTCTCTAATCATTTCAAAAGCGAGTTTCACCCCCATAGTTAAAAAGTATGTGGACGCGGACAATTTAAGAGAAATCGCTCTCATCTCAATAGGCGCCGAAAGCTTTGAAGGCGCCGTCAATTTAGAGAATGGTCTTAATATTAGGCCGGTCATTCCAGCAGGCCGCCAAAGCGCTAAATGTCACGGCCCAAGACATGGCGGCCTTAGTGGTGCCAGAATTCTTCCCCATTGATTTAGAGTGCTTTAGCGAAGTTCGAAGCCCCGCCTGCGATATCTATATTGAAAAAGGCGGGGGCCATGAGCTATTCACCCCCGCAGACGGGCAAGTCGATAAAGAGGAGCTAAAAAAGCTCCAAGTAGCGGGACATGAGTGCGTGTATGTTTTAAAGTCAGACCGTCTGCGCGTGGTCACAAACATAACTCAGGAAATTGTTTCCAATATCTCTCCAGAGGCCTTAAATGAAAAAGAGGCCATCTCCGCCGCTGAAATGGAAAACAAGCTCCTTCATTACAAACTTCAAAAAGTGGGAATAACAGAAGAGACCGTTGACCTTGCAAAGAAAAACATGAAGGCCATTGCCCGCGCTTCAAGACGGTATCCAAAAATGTCCCAACTTGTGGCCGGCTCCTCTCAAATAAATCGGGCTTCCTTTATAAGCATAGCCAGATTCTGATTTCTGTCTGCTCGCACTTAATGGAGGGAATTGATTGGTGCAATGACGAACAAAAGAAAACGATGAATTTCGTGGCGTTTTTTCATGACATCGCTTTAAGCACAGATGAGCAAGCAAAGATTCATTCAGGAAAAGAGCTAAAGGCCGCGAAACTTCCCGAGAAGGAGGAAGCGCTCGTTAATATGCACGCGCAGATCGCTGCCGAGTTGGTGGCGAAATTTCCGCATGCGCCTATGGGGGCCGACGCCATCGTTCGACAGCATCACGGTATCACTCACGGAGTCGGCTTCTCCGAGCATTACAGCGGAAACTTGTCTCCCCTAACTATTGTGTTTATTTTGGCCGAAGAGTTCACAAGCTACCTCATAGAGAGCGAGGAGGACATAAAAATGCCCTCTATCATAAAAAAAATGCGCGAGAAATTTCCCACGCAAAGATTCAAAAAAATAATAGATATTTTGGAAGAAGTTAGCGCCTCTTAAGCGCTATTTTACCGCCGCGATATAAGTGACCCAAGCGTCGCAGTTCTCGGCCTCTTCTGTGGCGTAGAACTCTCCATTGCCATCACCGTCCTCGTCTTCACCTTCCCAGTAAGCGATGGTGGACTTAAAGCCGGCCTCTTCTAAAAGCTCTCTAAGCTCCATCATCGTCCACATGCGCCAGTTGTACACAAAGACGTCCTTGCGCTTTTTTTCGCCTTTGCGCTTAAAATGTATGGCAAATCGGCAATCGTTGGTGATGGGATTAAACATCTGGCATTCCCAATAATATTTAAAGCCTGGATGCTTAATGACGTCAGTCATCACTGTTTGACTGTCAGGACCGCCAAAAAGGTCCATAAAGAACACGCCATCGTCATTTAGCGAATTGTGGGCGGCCTTCAAATACTCCAGGAGCTCTTTTCTCTTTTTAAAAATATAATAAGAGAAGTTAAAGGCAAAACAAACGTCAACTTTGGGGGTCTCAGTATTAAGAACATTGCCCTGCAAGTACCTCATCCTTTCTTGCGTTTCGCCGTCCAATTTGGCGAGATGGTTTTCCCTTCCAAATTCGATAGGTTCAGGGTCTAGGTCCACGCCCCACGCATGATATTCCGGGCCTTGGTCGACCCAAGCGCATGAAATAGCGGCCGTGCCGCAAAAATCTTCTCTTAGGGTCTTTGGCGCCTTCTTGCGAATGCTCTTGTATTTCTCATTGAAAAAGTCGAGCTCGTTCTGCGGATTTTGAACGGCCCTCTCGTAATAGACGTATTTATTAAAAGGCTCTTGCCCTTTGCTTTCCTTGTTTTTAGACATGCTAAACTCCTAGTAGAAAGAGGTTAGCAACAAAAGAATTAATTGTTAATAAGTTTTCTGACGGGACTTCCAGCGGGAGCAAACCTGGCGATGGCCTTATTAAGCCCTTCAGGGTCGTCAATGTCCAGACGCAATTCGGCCAGGCTCCGACCGCTTTCGCCCATAAGCCTCATGACAGGCGCGCCTGAGCTCTTTCCAAAGTCCACCATTTTAATGCTCGCCCAAGGCACTCTTTTTCTGAGAGCAAAAGACCCGATCTCGGTAGGGGCCACAATCCCGTCAAAACTAAGGGCGTACATGTCAGGGGAGTTTTTCTTCAAAGGAATCCAGATGAGGGAAGCGAGGGCCAAGAGTGGGTAATAGTCCCCTAAAAAGCGAAGCCAATTGAAAAACCAGCGCACGGCAGAGGCCGCATACTTCAAATCTTTGCTTGGCTCAATAAAGGCCGCGCGGCCTAGGCCTTGATCAAAAAATACGCCCACAAGAATTATAAGCGCTATGACTCCAATCCCTTTCCAATTCATGACCTTTCTATCGAAAGTCCTTTTTTCATCTAGGATCTTTAGGCGTTCTTGAGAGGCGTTCTGCTCTTTATTCTTTCGAAGCTGGTCTGAGGTCTGAGAGACCTCGCCCAACTTACTGGCCTTGGAGGCCGGGGCCGACAGGTGTTTTGCCCCTCTTGAATCTAGCTCATCAAGATTCACCCCGGCATCGATGACAATTTCTTCTCTTTCCTCGAGAGCTTCAAAAAGGTCTGAAGAGCTTAGATCCTCTAGATCTAGCGTCTTCAGCTCTCTTTTTTTAGGCCTCTTAGAGTCGGACATCTTATCCCGCGATCATGTCCTTCATAATATAGAGCGTCTCTTCGATGACAGGGTCCACTCTCAACTCTTTTGTGAACTCCTTTTGAGTCTCTTTGCTCGCGTCGTTCTTCGCCTTTTTTAGTGGAGTCACAACTATTTTCTCATTCTCTTTCTCAAGCTCAAACTCTTCAGACTTCTTTTTGGCCTCTTTTCTGTAGGCCTTGACGTCAGCAAGTCTCAAGGAGCGCTCTGTCTCTTCTTTGCGCTCATTATACCATTCAACACTCTCCTTGATCTTCTTGAACTTCTCCGACTTTGCGACCCGCTTAGAGCTGTTCTTTTTTAGCTTTTCAACGTCAAACTTGTTTTTCCATTTAGCGTGGGCCGCGGGCTCAGTGGACTGGTAAGGAATCGCGAAGTCCAAAGACTTTTCGCCCGACTCAAGATAAGCATATCTGTCAGGGAGAACGATATCAGGGTGCACGCCCTTGAATTGAGTTGACCCGCCAGTGACTCTGAAAAACATCTGAATTGTGATCTTCAGGGCCCCGAGCGGAGAATAAACTTTGCCAACTGGACCAGCGTAATTATCAAGCGGGAGAACCGCCTGAACGGTCCCTTTGCCATGGGTTTGCTCGCTTGAACCGACGATTAAAGCCCTTTCATAATCCTGCATCGCCGCGGCGACAATCTCAGAAGCGGAAGCGCTAAATCTGTTAACTAAAACGATGAGAGGTTTGTCAAAGTAGACCTTCCCATCAGTGTCGGCCTTAATCTCTTTGCTCCCGTCGCTTGAAACGACTTGAACAACAGGCCCTTTCTTAATAAAGAGTCCAGACATCAAGGTGGCGTCTTTTAGGGCACCGCCGCCATTATTTCTTAAATCAAGGACAACACCGGCAAGATTTTTTTCTTTCTTGGCAAGGTCCTGCAAAGCGGCCTTGACGTCATCAGAACTATTTCTCCCCTTGTCGTCCTCAAAATCTCTATAGAATTTTGGCACTTTTATATAGCCCACCTTTAGGTCTAAATCTTTGTGTCCAAGCACCGTGCCTTTGACGTAAGACTCTTCTATGACGACTTCGTCCCTTGTGATCGCAATCACTTGGACCGCGCCGGACGGCTTCTTCACTGTGAGCTTTACAACGGTCCCTATAGGTCCCCTAATTAGCTTGACCGCCTCTCTAATGCTCATATCAACAATGTCCACAGGGTCTTCCTCAGACTGACCAACGGCAAGAATTATGTCCTCGGCCTCAAGCTCTTTGCCTCTCCATGAAGCGCTGCCTGGAATGATCCTTTCGACTTTAATATAAGAGCCTTCTTCTCTCAGAAGCGCCCCAATGCCTGTGAGCTTGCCGCTCATATCGATGTCGAAGTCTTCCTTGTCTTCCGGAATAAGATATTGGGTATGCGGATCAAAGACCTTGGTGATTGAATTATAGAATTTATCAAGTTTTTCGTTGTTTTTCTCCTCCGCCAATCGCTTAAAGATTTTGTCATATCTTTTAGCGACCTTTTCTCTCGCCTTTTTCTCGAGTTCTTTATCAGAGAGCTTCTTCACTTTTTTCTTTTCTTTCTTTTTGTCTTTTTTATCTGGGCCCTCGCCGTTCTGCTCGTCCAATAAATCGAGGTATTGATTTACAATATCAAACTTGAGGATTCGGACCCATCTTCTTTCAAGCTCCTTCTTGCTAGAGGCGAAGTCCCTTTTTTCAGGGTCGGTCTGGAACTTGTCTTTCTCATCGTAGTTGAGAGGTTTTTTCAGTAGGTTCTTGACCGTCTCTTGAACTTCCTTGATGCGTTTTTTCAGAAGTTTTGAAGAAAGTTCCACCACTTCAAGCTTCCCAGAGGCGAGTTCATCGTCAAACTTGTCCTCGTATTTAGAAAGTTTTTCAACGTCCTCCTTCAGAAGAAATTGTTTGCCGAAATCAACTCGCTCCAAGAAGAACTTGAACGCGTCCTCGGACAAATCATCATTAATTTCTTTTTTAGTGAAGTGCCAGTTTTGAAGGGAGCCTTCTAAAATATTGCCTAGAATGACTTCCTTAGAATATTTCATATCAGGAATGATAGATCCTAGGACTTTGTTCTTTTCTTTGGCCTCATCTTCTTTGGAGCCAGCTTTTTGAGCAAAACAACTAGCGCCCATAAAAAGCGCCATCAACATGGACATTAGCTTTAGTTTAATTGGGAATTTCATAGAGAGCTTTTCCTTTTACCTTTTATTTTTCTTTTAATTCATGCTTTACAGTTTGAAGAAGCCTATCAATTTTTGCCATTCTCTTGTCATCGCCGGAGCATACCTTTTCGGTATCTCCGCGAAAAAAAAGAGTCACATAATGGGGGCAGTCTCCGATTTGAGCGGGCCTTGTCCCATATTTAAGGTCGATAAAACCTTTAACAAAAACTCCGTCCGCTTTTTGAACGGACTCTCCGGAGACCTTTCTCCGGTCTTTGCCTGCCAACTCCAAGAGGAACTGGCTTTCACCAGACTCTAGTAGCGACAGATTCTGGGAAATGTTTTTGGGATTAGACACTGAGAAAATTTCTCTCTCCCCCCGTAGGTCATTGTTTTTAACTTTGAGCTTTTCCGGCCGAGCTTCTTGCCCATAGGCCTGACCAAATATACAAAAGGAGAACATAATTAATGACAGCGCTTTTCCGTGTATCTGCTTCATATCCAATTATTTTAACACCCCTACGCGAAAGTAACAGTATTAAAAGATTGAAACCCCTATCGGTTGAGGCTATAAATAAATCATGGCATTTTACTCCTTTTTTAAGGCCCTATTATTTCAATTTGACCCAGAGCAAATTCATGACTTTTCTATTAGACAAATGCGTCGCTTTCCTCAAGCGGCAGACGTACTTCCTAAGGCAAAGCCTGACAAAAGACATCAGTTAAGTGATGGCCATATGACGTGGAGCTTCCCCATCGGTCTCGCCGCGGGCTTTGACAAGAACGCCAAGGCCTGTGATTTTCTCTCTCGTTTGGGCTTTGGCGCGATCGAAGTTGGAACCATCACGCCCAAGGCCCAGGCGGGAAACCCGAGGCCTCGTATTCAGCGCCTCGCGAAAGACGAAAGCTTGGTAAACGCGATGGGATTTCCTAATGAGGGCGCGGAAAAAATTAGGTCACGAATTGAGACATTAAAACTCAAGTCCCCCGCTTTGCTCGGAGCGAACCTAGGAAAAAATAAGGACACTTCCGCGCAGCAGACTCCTGAAGATTACGCTCTCCTTTATGAGGCCTTTGCGCCTGTCACAAACTATTTGGTGATTAATATCTCCTCCCCAAACACTCCAGGCCTCAGGGCACTTCAGTCGAAGGAAGGCTTTAGGTCCATCTGTGAAGCGGTGGAGGAAAAAAGGAGCGCTCTTAGAAGACCGCTTTACCTAAAAATAGCTCCCGAGCTTGACCCAAAAGACCTTAGAGACCTCGTGGAATTATGCAAGGAGTTTGAGCTTTCAGGAATTATCGCCACCAACACGAGCCTAAAGCATGAGCATGGAGCGGGGGGCATTTCTGGCAGGCTCATGCGTGAGGAGGCAAAGAAAGCAAGAGAGCTAGCGCTCGATATGACGCGGGAGACTAGGGACCTCTCGGTTATAGGGGCCGGAGGTATTTCATGTTTCGAAGACGTCCTCGACTTCTGGAAGAAAGGCGGAAAGATGGCCCAAATATACACTTCATTTATCTACCAGGGACCTGGAATATTAAACCAATTTCAGCTAGAAATGGACAAACTCCTGAAAAGAACTCAAGCAAGCTCGATTCAGGAATATGTAGATTCTTTTTCTTAGAAAATTTTTGACAGCTTAGTTAAGAGGGAGTTTACAATCCCCTCCTTTTTTTCGTCATAAGGGGGGTAAAAATAGGTGGCGCCAAGATCGGACTTTCTCTTGGTGACTGATCTCAAATTGCTGAATTCGTCGAAGCCATATTTTCCATGATATTTGCCGATGCCGCTTTTTCCCGCTCCGCCAAAAGGTAGATAGGGATGACCGACCCCAATTAAGGTGTCATTGATGGTCGCTCCTCCACTATAAGTGTTTTCCAAAAAGTAGTTTTCAAACTCTTTGTTATCTGTGAAGACATAAAAGGAAAGCGGATTGTCAAAGTCATTCACAAAATCAAGCATTTCTTCTCTAGAGTCCGCCGCAAAAATAGGCAGAACAGGACCAAAGATCTCCTCTTGCATGATTTTCATTTCTTTATTCACGTTAAGCAAAATGGTGGGCTCCATTGTTCTTGTCTGGGCGTGGTACTTCCCTCCCCAAGCGAGTTCGGCCCCTTTGGAAACTGCGTCCGCTACAAGGTCGCCCAATCGCTTCCCGTGACGGTCCGTGATGATTCGGCAATAGTCCTTAGACTCCTCGTAACTCTCATTATAAAAGCCCTTAATATTATTCTTAAGACAGCTCACCACCCCTTCGAGCTGGTCCTTATAGACGACGAGATAGTCCGGCGCCACGCAAGTCTGCCCCCCATTGACCAGTTTGCCCCAAGCGATCTTTTCACACCTTTTTTCTAGATCGCTTATTCGATCGATCACGCACGGAGACTTGCCGCCAAGCTCGAGCGAAACGCTGGCGAGATTCTTCGCCGCGGCCTCGGCCACTATTTTGCCCACCGGGGTAGAGCCTGTGAAAAAAATATGATCAAAAGGCAATTTTAGAAGTTCAGTAGAGAGCTCACTATCTCCTTCAAAAAAAGAGACTTCCTCAGGAGAGAAAACGCGCTCGCAAAGCTTCCTCGTGATGCTATTGGTATGAGGGGTGAACTCTGAGGGCTTCACAATGCAAGTGTTTCCGGCGGCAAAGGCGGTAAGCAAAGGATAAACTGTGAGTTGAAAGGGATAGTTCCAAGGAGATATGATCAAGCAGTTCCCTCTGCCCTCTTTTCTCACCCAACTGGAAGTGCCTTTGAATAAAAGAGGCGCTTTGACCTTTTCGTCTTTCATCCAAGATCCCAGGTTTTTTTCCATCAAATTTATCATGGAAAGGACTGGCATAATTTCAGTTAGATCGGTCTCCACTTGAGGCTTTCCAAAATCGTCGCGTATCGCATTAGCGACTTCTGTCTTCCTCTCTAGCAGGGCCTCTTTGAATCGCTTGAGCTTGCTTATTCGATAGGAATGACTCGTCTTTTTAAGCTCCCATTTAAACTCACGCTGCTTCTCAAAGACATTTTTAAAATTTACGACCGGCTGCGAGCTTTTATCAGGCATTTGGGGCGGCTCCTCTTTAGTGGTTTCAGTAGTTTAGCAGCATTATAGCGCCAATTAATCAATTGGCCATTTTCATATCAAGAAATTCGACCAAAGTTCGATAAGGTCTAGAGAAACACTGGAGTCTAAATTATGACAAAACTAATTTTCTTTTTCTTAGCGATCTCCTTTATTGGCTGCCAGTCGGCCCCTAGTCATCGTTATGCAGAAAGGTCCATTGCAAACACCGGCATTCTTAAAATGTTTGTGCGAGAAGTCGCCGAAGGAAGCGAGAAATACGCCGCCCGAGAGCTGGAAGAGCAAATCGAAAAGCGATTGAAGAGCTATCTCAGGGAGGCCACGGCCGATGGCGAGTTTGGAAACTGGGCCAGAATGGGCATCACTAAAGAGCAGGCAATGAAAATTGAAGGCCTTTATGATGACCTCCCTTATATGAATAAAGTGCAAAAATGGGTCATGGAAAACCTTACGGTTCTTATGAATGACGTGAGGCCGTCCATGGCGAGGGCCGCCTATAAGAAAATTCTTGGCCCTTCAGGCAGACTTTTTGATCCTTATCATGGCCTGACTGACGACGTTCAAGGCATGGCGATGGCGAGAAGAAATCAAACAATGCCTGAGCACCTCAGGAGAAACAGGCCTGCCGCAAGCCCCAAGTCAGTGGTGGACGAAATCCAGGCAAGAAACTATCGCCTAGTGGCCGCCACAGAAAGCCTTGAGGGCGTGGACGAAACGGCCAAAAATTATCTCTTAAGAAATTTAGAAATGGGCGAAAAAATCGCAAAAGAAAACCCTCTCCTCGCCAGCAATATTCACCACAGTGTTGAAGGCTCCCTTCTGATCACCAAAAAGACCGGACAGCGCTCTATTGGGAAAGGCTGCAAAGAGTTCAACGAAAAGGCAAGCGCCGAAGTGCTGGAGCTAAAGGCCAGAGTTGATATGAGAAGAGCGGAGCTTGTGGAAAAAAGAGCTTATGACAAAAATGGTGGTCCCTTTAACAAGGTCGGCGATGTGCCAGCGGACAAGAGGCTGACAAAAGAAGAGCTCGACGAGATCACCGAAGAGGCCTTCGAGGACGTGCTTGGCTATAGCAGAGTGGAGGCAAGGGCAGCGATGAAGAGGCTTAAGTCTCCTCCATGTCAGGTCTACTAAGCCCAAGGGTCGCTAAGTGAATTATCATGATATAAAAATACTGCATATTTTCTTCGCCGTGGTCACTCTATCCATGTCCACGGCCCTTTTTTATGGCGGAGCCACTAAGATCAGACAAATTGTAAATGGCCTTGCGTGCCTTTTGCTTTTGGGAACAGGCTTCGCGATTATGGGAAGGTTTGGGCTCTCCCATTCAGGACCTTATCCAACCTGGATTAAAGTCAAGATCGCGATGTGGATAGTGCTGACTGTGGCCACACCTATCGTCGCAAAACGTTTTCCAGAAAAGGCGCCCGCTTTTTTGGCCATGGATGCTCATCGCTCTCGTCGCCATTTCGATGGCCGTCTGGAAGCCAATGACCTAAATCTAGTAATCTCTGATATGGCCGTCTTGATTTCTTATCTTTCTGGCAAGCGCCTCCTCGGTCGCCTCCCTAGCTTCTCTCACCACTGGGCTATTTGCCGCAGAAGTCCTCATCATAGACTCGTAAAAGTTTATCAAGTCCTCCGCGTCGCTTTTAACTTGGTAGTTAAGGTCCAGCTTTCCGTCTAAGAAATAGCTTTCTGGATAGACTTTTTGAGCAAAGCCCTGTCCTTTATAACCTGCTAGGTAACTGACCGGCTTCAGGCCGCTTACGACCTTCGCGTGGTCCTTAAATACGCTTTTAAAGTGGGAGAAAATGCCTTTTGACTTCTTAGAGACCTCTTCCAAAGCGAGAATCTCATTGTCCGTTAGGGTGCTAATAAACTTTTCCATATAGTTGCCGTCCCGGTAATGTCCAGCGCCTACTCCCGCTTTGAAGTCATCAAGCTTCTTGGCCACAGCGTCGATATTTTTGACTCTCTGATGAATGACCGCTCCCTGGGCCCGCTTTAGCTCTTCCCAGACTTCGTCATACTTGATAAAGAAGTCGGCGATCTTTCGCATGTCTCCGGACTTAACTCGCTTCCAAAGGGCCTTCGGAATAAAGCTCACAGCGGTCTTGTCAAAGTGCGCCAAGACCTCTTTTGGCCGCAGCGCCCGGTTAAGCCTTACGCTTTCAGCGATTTTCTTGTCCGCCTGGACAAATTTTTTATAATCGCTAAGTTTAGAGCCAAGTTTAGAAGTATGGCCTTTGAGGTCCTCCAAAATGGCCCAAGGGCTATTGCCGATTTTAAGTTGTCTCGCCTTTCTCACCATGCCCATTCTCAACGCTCCAGACTTTATCATTTTGTCTGGAATCGCTTGATATTTTGGCATGAAGCTTAAGACCTTCTTGCCAATATAAGAGCCCTTCTTCTTGAGCGCTTTAAAAAGCCCCATCTCTTTTCGAAGCTGACTAAAGCGCGGATTTTTGAGCATAGACGCGGGCCTCGCAGACCAGCCTCTAAGCTTTGTTCCAGTAAGTCTTTGGAAGGCCTTCTTCCCTACTATGCCTGTCCCCGCGCGAAGCTGGTTCACAAGCATAAAACTAAAGCCGATGTCCATTGCCGCAAAAAGAGCGGACTCGACTTGTTTTGATTTTAACATTTTTCTGTCGTCGCCCAGCATTCCCCAGTCCACAGTCTTTGAAAAATCAACTTGTGAAGTCGCAAGTGACTCTTGAAACCTTAGTTGGCCGGAGTTTCTATAAAATGGGTGTTGTAGCGAGCGACTGCATTGCCTACGCCAATGCTCACGCCAATAACAAGGTCCCAAGCAAGAATTGTTGAGGCAAGCCCATAAAGGCCCGCATATACGCCAGGAAGAGCGGCGCCGCCAGAGCCGACCACCAAAACCACGGCCAATGCCGCTAGGGACATATACATAGTGATATCAAGCGCGGGCATTAAATAGTCTTCTTCAAGAACCTGCCAACGGCTTCTTATTTCTTTTTTAATTTCCGAGTCCAGCTTTGAGAGCCTTTGAACAGTTTCCTTTTTCTTGCCGACGGAAGCGGTGATTGTCGCCCGAAGATACTTGGAAGCTCTAAAGGCCTCTCTAAAGTCGTCGTCATTTTTATAGTTCAAATAGTTCACACTGCAGAACTTTGCGAGCTTCTCGTCCGTATTGTCTATGGCCTTGTCCACCGTCTTGGAAATAAGGTCTTTCGCTTTTCTGCTATTAAGGCGGTTGTTTGAGCGATCATAGGCCTCTAAAGCGATCCTTTCGAGCAAAGGGACTCTTGCGACTTTTGTCTCGTCACAGCGATAGGCCTTGTCTGTTTTTGTGAAACAGTACTTTTTTACTTTCTTGCTTACCTTATGCTCAATTCTAAGAAGAGGGGCCGCTTGATAAGCGTTTGAAACTCTTCCATTTGCCAGAAGTTTTTGAGCTTGAATGTCTCCGGCAAATCTTCCATAAGCGCTCTTATGCATGCTCACTCTTTCTAGATTTAGAGCTTCTAGAGCTCTAAAAAGAAAGTGGCCAGGACTTGTGATTTCTTCTCCTGTGTCCCACTCAGGAATGTTAAGCTCCCTCGATAGCGTCGTGTTCTTATCTGACTTGGCCTTTCCAGTGAGAAGGCCATAATTCTTAAAGAGCTCGATAAGCTTGCTATTATTGATGTCCACCTCGCCTAGGTTGGTCTTAAGCTTGCCTGGAGAGCTTACCTCAAGCGGGCGTCCCAGCTCTCCCGTGGTCACCTTGTCCGGGTTATTTCTTTGGCCATTGAAAGTTTTGTCGACAGGCCTAGTCGCTCCAAGAAAGAGCTTTGTGTTGGCGACCCGAGTATTGTCCCGCTTTACCACATAGTTTTCGCGCATATACTCTTTTTTAGGAAGATTATCGAGCATTTCGCTTTTGCTCATGCCAGCGGCCGAGTTGTCCTTTAGAACAGGGATGTACCTTCTATTAGTGGCCACTCTTGTGTTGTCTCTTGCGACTTCTGGCAAGGCCTCTCGCATGCGATAGCGTGAAATATTAAAGGGGTGCTTTGCGGAGTACTTTTTTGCGACAGAGTGCGCGATTTGTCTTAAGGCGCGAGAGCGCTCGGCCCCAGTTCCGGTAAATTCTCCGTCTTTGCCGGTGAAGCGATTTTTGAAATCTTTCGCGATTTCTTGAAACATTTGGTTCAGAAGCCCCGAGAGCTCTTCATTGTGCTTTAACGTCTGTCTTAAGTCTTTATAGTCCCTTTCGACCCTGTCCTGAAAAAGCATAAAGAGCTCTTCTATGGACTGAGGCTCGAGAGTGTTCATTTTTCTAAAGTCAAATGTCTCCTCCTCCAAAGCGTCCAAGACATTCACGGCCACAATGGCCTTCTTTGCGGCCTTATATGTTTGCTCTTCTTTTTCTTTTCGATTCTTAGCGGCCAACCTTGAGGGCCGGTTATACCCATTCAACTCCCTCGAGAGCGCGGACTTCATAGAGGCATAAAACGGCGCCTTTAAATATTTATTGGCATAAGAGCGAATTTCAGACTCCATTCTTCTTATCGCGGCGTCGCTCACCCAGAGGTAAGAGGCGATAAAAACGTCCACCACCCCTTCAAGTCTTTTATAAAAAGCTTCTTCTGCGATTCTCTCAATGACTGCGTCTTTATGAAGCACATCATCTCCAGGCATGACAATGGTGCTAAAGTGACCGTAGCTAAACTGTCGCCAAGTGGCGTTTTCGGCCTCAATCAGCATCTGAGCGTCTTTTGCCGCCTGGCCTCTCAGGCTTTCAACACCTCCCATTTGATTTAACAGAAGGTCCTTTAATTCAGGCACTCTTTTAAATATTGTTTCTCCAAGATCGGTCGCTTTGTCTTGGTCTAAGAGCGATGGAGCTTGAGACGCTTTGACTAGGGCCTCCCAGCGAGGAACGTAATCACTATAAAATACGTCGTACTCAAAAAGCTCTTTATAGGCCTCAGAATCTTCCATTTCCCCGCCTCTGCCTGGCCTAAAGGACAAAAAGTTTCCGCATGAATTCGTCTTTGCGTTGGCCACATGATCAGGGCTCATGCGCTGCACGGCCCAAGATTTGTCAGATTCTCCCTCACGCCCAAATAAGTCACGAGCTTTGCGTAGTCCTTTTTAGTGTGAGGGTCGTTAATGGCGAGAAGCTCATAAGTTTGACGGTCTTGCTGACCAATCAAAAACTCAACACTTTTTCCATTCTCTATGGTTTTTGCTCGGAAATTGGCCCTAGCGAGAATTTCAAGAGCATGCTCTTTTTTAAGCTTCAAATTAAGATACTCAAGGTTTTCAAATGTGTAGGTCTTTAAGGCGACATGGTTTTCGTGGGCCACAAAAGCGTACACTCTATAGAGTCTTGCCAAAACGTTTAGATAGCGAAATGCGTACTTTAAGTACTGAGCAGTTTTTTCGTCTTTGATTGGCACATTTTTCTGACCATTTTCGTAAATGGCCTTTTTCAAAGTGTTCATCCTGGCCATCAAGGCCTGAACTGTGTCCGTGTAAAATTCATTTCCTATTTTTGGTCTTTTGCTTTCAAGCCCGCCAAGAGGATTAAGGCCTTCCCGATCAATCATTGTCATGATGGTCTCGACCTCGTCCATTTTCGAGCTCAGACCTTGAACAAGGTATCTACCAGAGAGCTCCCCTCTAAGACCCGAGGCCCTGGAAAGAGAGCATTTGCCATTGTCAGGAACAAAAGGAATATATCTATTGCCATAATTTTCAGCGCAGAATCTTTGGGCGGCGACATAGTCGTAATACTGGCAGCCATTCTCCATGCCCTGCTCGTATGTCATACAGGCCGCTTCCACCAATTCATTGTCTTCAGAAGAGTCGTATGATTCTCCTCTAAGGACGGCCGCAAGCTCTTTTGAGCAGGTATTGTCGGTGATATAGGCCTTAAACTTGCTGCCATATTTGTCCGAGCACCATTTCATGGCCTTGCCGTCTTCATGTAACGGATAACAGCCATAGGCGTCCGCATCGATTTCAGTCATGCAAACTGAAAAGGCCGTAGTCGAAAATAGCAAAATTAGAATAACAAAGTTTCTCATAGTTCTTTCCTTAGGCCCATAAATTTGCAAGGCCAATGCCAAGACTGACTCGTAAAATCAAGTATTTAAACTGGGCCCATTGTCAAAATTTCCTAGCTGTCAATTTTTTATACGGCCTCTCGCCAAAGGGTCATCTTTTAGATATAAATGCCGAAATTTAAAGGGGTCGCAATTGAGAGAGATCAGGGCTAGTAAAATGAACAAAATTTTTGACAAGTTTGGAGTTTGCGCTTCTTCCGTGTGCTTAGTTCATTGCTTAGCTACGCCTTTTGTAATCATGTTCTTTCCTGGAATCAAAGGCATTTTTACTGAAGAGGCCCACGAAGTTTTTGCGATTGTTGTCGTGACTCTTATCGCGCTCGCGGTCTACCCTCTTTGCAAGAAGCGACATGGACATAAGGACATTCTGGCCTTTGCCCTTGCCGGAGTTCTTCTCATCCTCGCTGCCATTTTCTTCGAAGGATTTATGCCTATTTCTGCCCATTATGGGCTGACGACTCTTGGCTCAATTTGTCTCATCATTGCTCACCTAAAAAATATCAAGGTGAGGCATGGAAACTGCTCGAAAAAATAACTAGCTAAATGGAATTTCCTCGGTCGGGAAACTTATAGAAATTCTGGTGCCGTGGCGGTGGCCGCACTGCTTGATCGTGGTGGACTTCACTTCGACTTCGCCCTTATTCTGCTCGACATATTTTTTGAGCAGTGGCATGCCAAATCCATTACCGACCTCGCCCTCAGTGCCTTTGGTAGAAACTGAGCTTTCAAAATCGAACATGCTCTCTATCTGATCTTCATCTATGCCGTGGCCCTGATCTTCGACAAAGACCTTCACCTTTCCCTCTTTGAGCTCATGCCCGAGCACAACTTCTTTTCCAGGAGTGGTAAACTTAAGGCTATTAGACAAAAGATTTCCTAGGACGGAGTGAATAAATAGCTCCTTATTGCCCTTAATGCATATAGGCCCTTCAGGCATGTTCACCCTTAAATAAACGTTCTTTTTAGCATAAAGCGGCTCAAAAATGGTCTGCGCCGTCTTAAAAGACTCGTTTAAGCAAACAAGGTCCTCATAGCTTCCTTGTTTTTCGTCCGCAGCGAGAGAGCGCACCTGGCGGATAGTGCTTGCCACGCTTTCAGAGGCCACCATCGCCCTGTCCACATACTTATTTTCCTGATCAGGACTCAGGCTTTTTTTCATGCTTTTTAGAAGAGTCAAATAGCCCAAGATCGCGCTCATGGGGTTGCTAATGTCATGAAGAACCACCTTAAATAGGTCCTCGTTTCTGTCCTTAAGGCGTTCGACCTGATTGAGCCTTTCATTTAGCTCAGCGGTCTTGTCTTTAACTAATAATCCCCAACCTAATATTTTCATTTTTATGCAACATATAGTTATAGAAGTTTGAAATGCCAATGCCATAAAGGGTGATAAGAAGGATATGCCCAGTAGTCCCCCAAATAAGGCTTCCAGGGTCGTCCCTAAAAAAAGAAAAATTAAAGCAATGGACCGCCCCTAGCAAAAAGCCAGCTCCCAAGACCTTATGAGGCACGGTCTTAAATTCCTTATCGCCTCTAATAAAGGTCAAATAGATTGCGTATATTAGCGGCGCCGCGAGCCCGGTCGCGAGCGGCAAAGTGGTGAGAGTAAAGTCGCCATAGAGCGCTTCCATGACGAAGGCCAACGGCCAACAGATAAGAAAGAAAATTTTAAAGAAGATCCCATAGCCGCTGACTTTGTTAGAGATGTCCGCAAAGAGCGCTCGGTAGATGAAGTAAACGTTAAAAATGCTGCCGCTAAAAGGCACACTCATGAGAAGGTTTCCCTTCTGGAACAAAGGGGCAATCAAAAGAAAAATGAACTGCACGCCCCAAAAGGCGAAGAGCCTTTTTGAAAGAAGACTTATTTTTGTTCTGAAGGAAATAGCCGAAAAAAACGAGGGTGTTTAACGCTACAAGTAGAAATAAAATAAAAAATAATGTGGGGGCAAGCTTTTGAACTTCCTCCGGACTCATTAAGGACTCCTTAAAACTTCACTTTCTTTAGCATCATAATTTTGGCGCTTAAGAAAAATTATACCCGCTAACTCTCCCAATTTTATAAGAACTGCCCCAGCAAGGTATATTTTACATGGTCCTAACCGCAGAGAAAGGAGAAGCAATGATGGAAAATGAAGTTGAATTCAAAATCGCCTTTCTCAGAGGCGAGCTTAGAGCGAAAGAAGAGTCATTTATTAACGAGGTATTTTTCCTTTGGAAGGGTGTATGGGCGATGGAGTTCAAAAAGACAGGGGGAGACCCTCCTTCTTGGCCTGACGAGTTTTACCGGCATGATGCGATAGGGGCCATACTTGTCGACTCAGTCCCCATAGCTGTTCATCTCTACTCCATTCAGAATATCAATCTCAAGGCCTGCGAGGGACAGGACTATTTTAAAAGTTACACTAGGGAGTTCACCTCCACTCTCAAAAGAGAGCGATTTGCAAGAGTGCTCGCGGCCTCTTGGATGACAGTAAACCCCGACTTCAAGTTAAAGGACAAGAAAGTCTCATTTAGCAAATGCCTTTTGGCGCTGTCGCAAAAAATGCTCGTCCCTTTTAATTGCGAGGCCGCCATTGGGGCGACTCGATCAGACAATGGGCTCGCCGAAAGAATCATGTCATGGGGAGCGAAAAGCTATGGCCCCTTTCATACGAAAAACACCCCTGTGGAAATGCTTCTCATGGACGAGGCGATGCGCATCCCTCTAACCGCGGACGAAGAAGAACTAGTAAACAATGCCTATGAGTCTATCAATATGAACCTAAGCCCCGCAAAGAAGGCGGCATAAAGAGGAGAGCCAAGTATGAAAGCTGAAGAAATTATTGAAATGATCAGGCCCCTGGCGACTAAATTAGAAAACCTGAAAATTCACGAAAGCCCAGAGCTCTATGATGCCTGGCTAAGTCAGACCTATTTTTTTGT
>CAVVFE010000004.1:0-12498 GCA_963747475.1 uncultured Bacteriovoracaceae bacterium | reverse complement strand
ATATCTTGGTTCCATAGGACCACTTAGACGAGCAGAACTGAGTTTCTCGCCCTGAAGGAAAAGCTGATAGACACCCTTGATGATCAGAGCTTCTTCTTAGTCGAGGAGGGGGTCATAGACAGTGATCAGGGCTGGAAAAGCTTCTTTGAGGAAATCATTGCACTATAGAGGGCCTTCCCCTAAGTTTTGATAAAGTGACGACCTACCACGAAGTCGCCGCTTGAAAAAAGAGAATTTCCTCTCTTAGCGCCACGAGACTTCAGGCCTATTTGGACTGTCCTCGGAAATATCTTTTTAAATACAATCTGGGATATTCTCCCGAGTATATGATTGAAGACCAACTGGACCCCCTTGGAGCTTGGGCGAATTCAGCACGCGATTATCGAAACATATGTGAATGAAAATTCGGTGTTTGAGGAGAAATAAACACGCAGATTTCAAGCAAGCTTGTGGACGAGCTAGCAAAGAAGAAATCTCTTGGCGCTCCGCCATTAGAGAGCATAAGCTTGAGTCCATCGCGAATACTCGGGAGGCCATAGAACGGCTGCTTCATCTGAAAGGGCAAGAGGGGGTGAAGCTGTCCTTTGAGTCCCCTATACAAGACAAAGGTTTTAGAGGAAGCATCGACTGCATTATCGAAAAAGATCAATCTGTGCTTCTAGTGGACTTTAAAAGAGGCAAGGGCTCCATTACCACCCAGAAAGGCTTCAAGGAATTTCAAAAAATACAGCTATGGTTTTACGCGAATCACTGGGACTGGGACGAAAAGTCCCTTGGGCTAGGGTACGTCTGCCTAAGCGACCCTTCATCATCGCTTCTTTTTTTCTCGGACGAGAAAGTTAAGGACTCTTTTAAGGGGCCTTTGACGGGAAGTCATGCGACCTGTCCAAGAACTTCATCGATCTTTTTGACAACTATAAGCAATATGAAAATCTCGCGATAGAAAGACTAAAAAATGAGGAGGAGTTTCCTCCAAGACCTTTAGAGCCAAAGGTGTGCAGTTATTGCGATCTTAATAAGTTTTGTCCAAGAAGAGTAGGAGGCGAGCATGCCAGGTCCTAATCCAGAGCAACTCAAAGCGATAGAGCATCAAGGCGGCGCGCTTTTGAGCGCAGGCGCCGGCTCGGGCAAAACATTCGTGCTCGCTGAGCATCTTATCTATCTCGCAAAGCGCTGGCTATCTGAGTTCAGTCCCGACACAGATCCAGACTTTGGGCAATACATAAAAAGCAAGCTCTCAAAAGTGGTCTTGATGACCTTTACCAAAAAGGCCGCGGGCGAAATTGGCATTCGTATTCGGGACAACTTTCATAAGGCCAAGGCCTCGGACCCGGAAAGAGAGTCTTTATGGGACAAGACCATTGAAAACCTTGACTCCCTCACTATTTCGACCATCCATGGCTATTGCTACAAGCTTATTAAGCAGGGATTCTTTTCGGACATAAACCCCTCTGATGAAATCATTGGCGAGGGAGAGTTTTCAAAGGCCATAGAAGACATCTTCACTCGCGCCCTTGATAAAATTGAGACGAGCGGGCAAAGGGACGAGTTCACGGAGCTTGTTTATAAAGAAAAAAAAGCGATTCTCTCCGCCCTTAAAAATATCATCTCAGACCCGACACTTAGGCTTATGTGGAAGAGCATGGACACAGACGGCTATTCTCTCGCCAAAGCAGACGAAGCGATGGAAGAGCTGCTATTAGGCCAGAATTTTAGCGAGCTCTTTGACTGGAAGGGCGATATTTCTTTTGCCTCAGATTTTTCCGACAAAGACTGGTTTAAATACTTAGAAAGGGCGTTAAGTTTTTCTCAAAGAAGAGACTACTCTTTGCGCGCTGTGAACGCATTCGGGCAGGAGCTTGCCGATAATGACTTTAAGATTCCAAGGAGGCCGAGCGCCAAAGCGGTGCCAGAGGAGGCGAAAACTCTCTATGAATACGCCAAAGGGCCTGAAGGACTTTATCAAAGGGGCCTTTGAGGACCTGACCCGGTTTGAAGACGAGGGAAAAAATTTAGTCGCCAATTGGTATGGGCGATTTAAGAACCTCTTTGAGGAAGTTGAAAGCGCCTATGCCGCTTCTCCTGGATTCACCTTTGGCGATCTTGAATACATCGTTAATCAAAAACTTCAAGAGCCTGACATCGCTCAGATGGTCGCCAAGGAATATGAATACATTATTGTTGACGAGTTTCAAGACACCTCCTTTGTTCAGTTCTCCATTATTGAAAAAATTGTGAGAGGCAACTTTCACAAAGTTTTTTGCGTTGGAGATGTGAAACAGGCCATATATGGGTTCCGTGGAGGGGAGTTAGGGGTTTTCTTGGAAATGGAAAATAAGGCCCCTTTGAACCTTAAACTGAAGAACAATTATCGCTCGGACAAAAGTGTTGTCCACTTTAATAACGCTCTTTTTGATCACGTCTTTAAGCTTGGTCTTGGCTTTGAAGGCAGGGACCATTACGCGGTCGAGGTCGTAAGACAAACGGCCCCCATTGAGGAGCGGCCAGAAGGCGAGATCTTTGAGGTCACGCTGACGCCTCATTTTTAGAGGGCGAGCTAGAGAAACTCTCAAGCTCTGATGTGGAATATTTGGAAGCTCTCGCTTTGTTGGAAGAAATAAAAAAGCAAGACAAGAAGACCGCTGTGCTTTATAGAAAACTAAAGCCGGCCAAAATCTTGATGCAGCTTCTTTTAAACGCCGGGCTTGGCTTCACTTCTCAGGTGAAGGTCCCCATGCTGGAAGACCCTGTCCTTGGCATTTTTTATGTTCTTATTAAAAACCTATTCGACCAAGGAAAGCTTAAGGACGAGTATCTTCTTTTCTCTCTAAGGTCTTACTACAAAATATTGGGCTTTGGCGCCCCTGATGACATTTCTGAGCTCGCCTCGGATTTTCAAAAGAACATGAAGTATTATGGAGTTTATCAGGCCTTTCTTCTTTTCCTTTCATCGACGGGGCTTGCCATTTCCACTTATAAGCAAAATCTTGAAAACGCTCGTTTATTGATAGATCTTTGCGCCGGGCGATCTTTCGAGAATATCCTCAAGGTTGGACGATTGGGCCGACCTAAGCTACTCAATTGACTTCCAGTATGGGAAAAATCCGGGAGAAATCGTGATCATGTCAGCTCACGCCTCCAAGGGCCTTGAATTTCCTCGCGTCCTTCTTGGGGGAATTTACACCAATGACGCCAATCTTCCTAATACAGACATGTTTGGGAAGTCGCCTTTTAGCTTTAAGTGGAGCGAGAAGTTTGGCGGAAAGAAAAAATACAAGTCTCCTCATTATATGCTCGAGGCCCTCAGACAAAAGAGAAAAGAGTTTAGCGAATCAAAGCGGCTCTTCTACGTCGCCTGCACCAGGGCCGAGGAGTCTTTAGGATGGGCAAGAATTCAGTTTGGGGCGCTTAAGACTCCAACAATCAAGGGAAGCTGGATTTATGGAATTGATAATTTCTTCGCCAATTCCGAAGAAGGACAAAAAATTAAAGAGGAGATGAGCGCTTGCGCAAGAGGTGTGGACATTTCTGGAAAATTCTCTTTAAGCTTTTTAGGCCTTGTGTCCAATCAGCCGCCAATGTTCCATTACGACAATCTTGGGATAGAACAAAAGAGCGAACTTTTGCCTTCGTTTTTATTGCCGGAATTGTCGGTCACTCGCTTGGCGCAGGTGTCTTTGTGCCCCAGAAAATTCTATTTAAAAAATGTGCTGCGACTTGAAAGCGAGCAGAGAGGCGCGAGCGAGAAAGGTCAAAGAAAATTTTTTGACTGAAAATCAAGAAGAGTTGAGCTCTCAGAGCTTTTCTTCCGCGGAAAGAGGCACCCAAGTACATGATGAATTATCTCGGGTTATATTAGGGGAGATGCCTCCTGAAGAATGCCAATTTCCACAGCAGGCCAAGTGGGTTGTTGAAAAGCTAAATTCTTTTGGGGAGAAAGCTGAACTTATAAGTGAAAGGCCGATTAAATTTGAAGTCTTTCAATATATGGTGAGCGGAATACCTGACCTTATTGTTTCCTTAGATGATGAGAAGAAGATTGAGATTTGGGACTTTAAAACTGGTTCAAGCAAACGCGGAGTGCCCGCTAATTATTGGTTCCAATTATACGCCTATGCTCTGGCGAGCTTTAATAATGGCGCTGAAAACCTTATTAAATTAGTCCTTTGCTACGTAGATGACCAGGAAATGGTTGAGCAAAAAGTTTCAAAATCGGATGTGGAAAACTACCTTTGGTCCCAATGCTTAAATCTTGGGAGACCTGACCAAGTGGAAGAAGGTCACTGCTCCTCTTGCGAGTTCAACGAAATCTGCAAGGGGAAGACTCTATCGCCTTGCGCGCCGTCCTTTTCCTGATAAAATATCTAAGTAAGTAAATTTATTAGATGTATGGAAATTTACTACTAAGGACGGTTATGAAATTTCTAGTATCACTTATCTGTTTAGTCAGTTCTCTTCAGCTCGTTGCCAGCGAGAAAAATGTTTATGATTTTTCTTGGTTAGATCAGGACAAAGAAGTCTATGTTCTTCAAAATAGGAAGTTTCGAAAGAAGAACAAGCTTTATGTGGGCGCCATGGCGGGCGCGCAAATTAATGGGGCCTTTATCAATAGCAATGAGGTCTCTCTTCATGGCGGCTATTTTTTTAAAGAGGACTGGGGCCTGGAATTTTCCTACTCCAAGTCTAATGGCAGCGTAAATAAAACAGAGGAAGGAGTCAGGGAGCAAGGCGCTAAACCTTTCTTTCGTAAAGTGGACACACTCACTAGCGCCATGGTTGTCTGGGCGCCCTTCTACGCAAAAATAAACACCTTCAATAAAATCTTCTATTACGATTGGATGTTCGGCCTAGGCGCTGCCAATGTAACCACTCTTGATAACAGAGAGGAGTTTGGAAGTAATTCAAAGGCCTTGACTGAAGAAACAAATACTGCGGCGACTTGGATGACTGATTTTCGTTTTTATATCACTCAGGACTGGAGCGCTGAAATACGATTTGAAGGGCTACACCTTAATGCGGACGTGGCGAGGACTGACGGCACAGACGCTCGAACTGAAAAACGCTGGTCGCATTATTACGATATTAAGCTGGGGCTAAATTACACTTTTTAAAAGGTCAATATGTTGAAATTAGTATTAATCACATGCTTAACCCTGTCTTGTTGCTTGGAAGCGTCCGTAAGCGGAGCCGCCAAGGCCTACTCTGCAAGAGGCAATAACTCTAAAAAATACCGAAACATGGTGGTTGAGCTCGTGGAGGCGGACCTTCATTTCTCCGCCATTCCTTTCATGAAGGAATACCTTGTTAAAACAAACGCAAAATTCGATGGCCGCCTTGAAAGCGCGTTTGAAGAGATTGTCGCTATCGCAGGCCCTAGACAATTTGAGACCCTTCCCACTGGCGCTCTGAAAGGAAATAAATCCAACTCGCTTGCCTACGTGCTCGCCAAAAAATACCTTCGCTCTGGAGACTATCGAGCGGCGATCAATACAGCTTCTGGCATAAACCCAAACCATCCCGCCTATCCATTTGCGACGAATCTGATGGGGGCCGCCGCTTCCAATATCGCGAAATATGATCAGGCCATCTCACATTTTAAAGACTGCCAAAGAATCGAGCGAAAGCTTTAAAAAAAAGGCGAGCTCAAAGACGGTCGCGAACCAATTGAAGGTCAATCATGACTATTGCGTGCTCGGAGTGGCCAGGGCCTTGTTTGCCAAAGGCGATTATAAAGAGGCCGAATTAAAGTATTTGGACATTCCCAAATCAAGCCCCATCTGGCCTGAGGTGCTTTTTGAAGAGGCCTGGAATAGCTATTATTTAAAGAACTATAATAGGACTCTGGGCAAACTTGTCACTTATAAGGCGCCTATTTTTGATTATGTTTTCACGCCAGAAATTGAGACATTAAAGGCCTTGACCTATATGAAGATGTGCCTTTATTCCGATGCGAAGACCGTTAGTGACAGTTTCTATGATGAATACCTTCGCCCCGCGAGAACGCTTAGGCTCTATTTAAAAAGATATAGAAAGGACTATAAGCGTTTTTACCGTCTGATGCTTGACTATGAGTCCTCAAAGAAAAGCAATACGCCCTTGTTGACGACCCTCTTGAAGGCCGTGAGCCGAGACCCGGCCTATCTAGAAATAAAAGAGTCTTTGATTCTTGCCGCAAAAGAATATGAGAAAGTGAGGGGAAGAGGCCGCTCAAGGTTTAATAACGTCCTCGCCTCAAACTTAGCGAGACCATGCAGGCCCAAAAAGAAATTCTCGGGGCGTTTGTGAAAAGCAAGCTTGTTGGAAAGTACGCTGAACTTTACCATGCCTTCGAAGGCATGAGCTATATTAAGCTTGAGGTCTTGGAGCAAAGAAAGGCGCGGCTTTATAAATTCGACGACAAAGAACGGGGGCGCGGAGACGTAAAGTATATTGAAAGAAATGAAAAACAATATTTTTGGAACTTTAATGGGGAATTTTGGGCCGATGAGCTCGGGGACTATGTTTTTGCTCTCGGTTCGGAGTGTTAATAAATGAAATATTTAATTCTTATATTTATTGGCCTCGTCTTTTAGCTTTGCTCAAGGCCTGAGCCTAGATGAGAGGCGAGCAAGAATTGTTGAAATCATCGATGAGGAGCTCTCTGAAATAGAAAGGCTTTCCGGGCAGGTCAAAGGCCAAAATCCTGATTACCTTCTGAGGATCGCTGAGCTTAACCTCGAAAAGGCGAGATTATGGAGAGACAAGGAAAATAAGGAGTACCTCGCCCTTCCGCCAAATGAGCGGCGAAAGCAAAATAAGTCCAAATTCTTCCGGCGTTCCGCGGGATATTTTGCGCAGGCCAATCGCGCGGCGGCGAGGATCACCAGACAGTTTCCTCGCTACAAGAATATTGGAGACGTTTATTATATCCTTGGCTTTAACGCCAAAGAAGCGGGAAGAAATAAGCAGGCCCAAAAATATTTCGAAAACGCCAATCGGCGCTCTCATGGAAGCGCTGAAACAAAGATAAAGTCACAAATCTCTCTTGCGGAGGTCTATTATAATAAAAAGAAATATCGAAGCGCGATTCCTTTGTATGAAAGCGCCCTAAGCAAGAGAAAGGACAAATGGTGGACAAAAGACTCTTTTAATCTCGCTTGGAGTTATTACCGCGCAGGCCAGGTCTCAAAGGCCATCAATAAGATGCGAGAGGTCCATAGCGCCAGCGCCAATAAGAAGTTTGTCGACATGCGCGATCAAGTCGAAAGAGACATTGGCACTTTCTACGCGACCAGCGGGCGAATCGAGGAGGGAATTGAGTTTTTTAAAAAGTTAGGAATAGATTTCACAGATAAATTATTAAGAGTCGCTGTCACTCTAAAATCTCAGGGAAAATACACAGAGGCGGCCAAGGTCTTAGGCCATGCTGTAAAATATGAGAAAAATGAAAAAGACTTGCCGGCCATCTATATAGAGAAGCTCGCCCTATATGATCAGTTTGGCAAAGAGGCCCAGCACGCAAAGGCCTCTGGCAAACTCTATGGCCTTTTTCAAAAAGGGCTTTTAGACGCGAATCAAATCAAGACTTTTCGCTATCAATTGAAAAAACAGGCGGCCAAGCTTCAAAAACAGGTGGTCTCCAAGACTTATAAAAGGCTCAAAAAAGTCCGAGATCGCAAGGCGTCTATCGCCATGGACTACTTTGAAATGCTCACCAAGGTCGATCCTAGGGAGGCGCCAGAGCATCAGTTTCACAAAGCGGAAACCGCCTATGCTAATGGAGATTATAGCAAGGCGATCGTCTTCTATAACGAGTCCTTTGACTCCGCCAAGGCCGCAAAAAATAAAAAACTTTTTGGCCAATAGCGCGGAGGGCATGTTGGCGACCCTTGGGCAGAGAAGGCTGCCGCAATCTATCAAAGACCGGTATTACGCTCCTGTTTATGAGAAGTACTTGTCAGAATGGCCTCGCGGCGAAAAAAGCAAGGCAATTTACCAGAAACTTTTCAAGACATATCTGGACGAAAAAAACTACTCTAAGTCCAAGTCTGTGCTGGATCGCTATGTAAAAGTCTACCCCAAAGACTGGAAGACCCAAGAGGCGATGATCGCTAATATGATGGAAGTGAGCCGCAAGGCGAAAGATTATAAAACAATCAGGCTTTGGATCGCCGATATAGAGGCGGGAAAATACGCGGTCAGCGCCGGGTACAAAAAGAAGCTCCAAGAACTTTTGACCACTATTCAAATCGAGGGCGTTCAAAATTCGCTCTCCAAAGGCGACAAGGCCGTGGCGATAAAGGGCTACCATAAAATACTTAAAGACCCCCATTCCACTAAGAAGTCCAAGATAAACGCGAAATACAACCTCGCCGCTCTCTATTATGAATTAGGAGCTCCTGCGCAGGCGTATAAATGGTCAGTGGAGGCCCTCAGAGAAATGCCGGTGAAAGACGCTATTTCTTTTAGCGACTCATTTTTGACCATCTCTGGTTATCTATTCACCAAGCAGGAATTCGCCGCTTCGGCCGACATCTCCACCCGAATTGTGGCCAAGCTTTGCTCTCGGAAAACGAGAAAAAAGTCGGTCGCCTTTAAAAACTCAGTTTATCTGCACCTTGCCGAAGAGGACCTCAAGAAGACGGAAGATATAATCAACCTCGCCAAGAGATGTAAGGTGCCGAGGCAACACGTGCTTGAGGCCCAGTTTGAGCTTCTTGAAGAGTACAAAAAGCAAAATAAATGGAACGACTACGAGGCCCTAACAAACGAGCTATATCGATCGAATATGGCAAAAGGCCGCGTTGTCCATCCTCTCTCGCTGCTCGAAAAGGTTCATGAGAAATACAATAACGACTCGAAGGTGAGGCTATATAATAAACTTAAATGGCAGGCCTATAAGAAAGCGAAGAGTTTAAAGCAAGACATTCCTCTGGAAGGTCTTGATGATATCGCCCAAGAAGAGCTTCAGAAACTTGTGGGACAACTTGAAAAAATGAAGTCGACAAAGTTGCGATTTCCAGAAGGCTCATTCAATAATATTTTGAAAACAAAGCTTGGAATGCTCGACAGAATGACGAAAAATGGCGGGCGATATCCAGAAAATTGGCTCAGGAAAAGGGATTATAGGCGCCTATAAAGTTTTGGTGGAAGCGTATGAAAGCGCGGCAGAAGAAGTCGAGAAGTTCACTCCTCCAGGAAAAGGGCCTGAGTATGTGAAAAGCTTTAAAAAATCCATGGCGCAGGTTTATGGCCTCTTCGTCAGTCCGCCGCCTCTTACAAAAAAGAGGGATGGAAGGCGATAGAGGAAAATAAAATTTTAAGCGATTATAACTATCTGCTCGCGCCACACCCTGTGGAGGGCATGACCATAAAGTACGCCTACCCGCATAAGGCGGTCAGCATGGATAGGAGCGGAAAAAGATGATTAGACTGATTATGGCCTTCGTTTTGGTCGGATGCGCGACGGGCGGCAAAAAGAAAGTTGATGTAAATGATGTGACGAACGCGGACTTTAAAAAGCCCGCGCCAGCAAAGTTCCAAGAGGACAAAGATCATTATGAGGGCGTTGAAATAAAAAACGCGGGGGCCCTGGAGGACGAGAGCCTTTATAGGCTTAAAGACTACGATGGGGACATTGAGATAAAAGAGCCTCTCGCTAAAATTGCCAAGCTTTGCTACGAAGGCGATTATAAGGAGGCATTGGAGATCGTCTCAAAGGAGCAGGAGAGGTATCGAAATAATCCCGCATTCTGGAACCAAACCGGAACCTGCTACTTATTGCAGGGAAAGAGGCGTAAGGCCCTCCTTTTTTATAATAAGGCATTGGAGTTTAAGGCCAATTACAGCCCCGCTCTCAATAATATAGGCGTGATGTACAGAAAGGAAGGGCAGGACCAAAAGGCCGAAGTCGCATTCTCTAGGGCGATCGATAGCTCCAACTTCGCAAAGACCCCACGGTTTAACCTGGCCCAGCTTTATCTCGATTATGGCCTTTTCAACGACGCTATTAGGCACCTTCGTCCGCTAGAAGGGGGCAAGGACGTGGACGTGCTTGCGGGGCTAGGCGCAGCTTATTTGATGGCGGGAGATTCCCAACTCGCCGCTAAGCTATTTTAAAAAAATTGATGAGGACTTCTTTGAAAGACCTTATATTGGAATAAATGCCGCGCTGGCCTTTCGTGCGTCGGGCCAAAAAGAGGCCGCAAGCGACGCCCTCGATGAAGTTGATAAAGACAAGCTCGGCCCCTTTAAGGCCTATTACGAAGAGGCCTTGAAAAGAATAGAGCTATAAGGACTATAAAAATGAAAGTTTATCTAATCGCCCTTGCCATCATGTCCGTCCCCGCTTTTGCGGCGAAAGGAAAGGTGAACTACCAGTACAAAAAGTATGAACGTTTTGATTTTTCGGCAATCGATGTTGAGGGCGACCAAGGGTCTCCCGGGGACCTTTCTGTCGCCAATAGATTTAGGAAAAAGTTTCGAAATAAGATCCCCGAAAGGAAGAACTTTAACAAGGAAATGAAAAGAGCATTGGATAACGTCAGATAAACAGTCCCAGGACGGGAGCTAAAAAGGAAATATCGTGGAAGTTTCTAAAAATAAAAGCGAAAGTCTTTATCAGTTAATGCCTAAGGGCAATGTCCATGGAATAAGGGGCAATGTATTCTCTAAAGGAAGAGTTCTTATTGGGCGAGTCGATAGCTGCGATTTGATCGTTCCCAGCGGTGTCGTGTCTGCCGTCCATGCCATATTGGAGCTGACGCCTAAAGGGGCCAAAGTTTATGATATGAACTCCAAAAACGGCACTTTTATTAATGGCGAAAAAATTGTCAGCGGCCACTTGAATATTGGGGACGAAATCTCCTTTGGAAATATCACTTTTAGCTTTAAAGAGTATGTCAATTCAACCGACCTACCGCCCGTTTTAGAGACCCTGGAGCCCCAAGCTGGGGCCGCTAGCATTCATCATAGGGACCAGGAGGAGGCGCCGCCGAAGCGTCCCGAGCACCGGGACTCCAAAAAGTCCAGCTCCATCTCCAGATGCCTCCATGCCTCCAAAAGAGGAATCGAAAGATAGAGGCCAGAAAACCGAGGAAGAGGGACCCTATATTGTCTACCCTCTGGCCTCTGATCCCAAGGCCGATTATAGCGAATACATCTTTGAAGACGCTGAAGAAATGTACCCCATTTTTAAGTACGAAGTGGAAAAGCGCTCAGTCGAGGTGATTATTCTCTTTAAGGACAAAGTCTTTTCAGTGGACTATCTCCCTGACAGAAAGGGGACATATTCGATCGTGGGCTCAAATCCAAAAGGCCAAGATATAGAGTTTCCTTATTTGGGAAAAAAGGACAAAACTCCCTTTGTGGAGGTTACCAAGACCGGATGTTTAGTGAACCAGCTACCAGGCTATGAGATGTTTCATCTTTCTGATAGCGATATGAGGAAAAGAAACGAGGGCCAAGTCCATTTAATGGAAAACGATATTCTTCGTCTTGCAAATGGCGACTTAGAGATTTATGTGCGAAGAACTGATTCGCCGCCTAAGGTCAAAGCGGCGCCTATCTTTGGGCGCGACAACACCTTGAAAAAGTATTTCGCCATGATCCTCATCTTCTTGGTGCTTCCCCTTGTTGCGGTGGGCCTCTTCTATCAAGTTGACGAAGAAATGAAAAAGGAAAAGGACCCTGAAAGAATCGCCACAATTCTTTACAAGCAAAAACTCACAATTAATAAAAATGACGCTGTTGAGAAGACCAAAAAGGCCCCGCCTAAAAAGCAGAGAGTGAAGAAAAAGGTCGCGGTAAAAAAGCCGAAACAACCCAAAAAACAGGCGAGACCTGAAAAGAAACCGGAAGTTAAGAAGACCGCTAAGACGGATCCGGGGTCTAGAACAGCGCCTAAAAAACAGAGAGTTAAAAAGGTCAAAAGGCCAGCGCCGAAGAAAGCGGCGACCACGGCGAAGTCCGCCGCGGCCAGCGCTTCCAGGGCGGCGCCAAGCGCGAAAAGCGCCACAAAAAGCCCCAATAAAGGCGTGGTGGACACTTATAAGTCGGCCGACTTCAAAAGCTCAATATCAAGCCTTATGGCCAAGGGCGGATCACTTCGAGGCGCGAAGACCGCCACTAGCTCGAGCTCTTCCAACATCGGCTCCGCCAACGCGGTCGGAGGGGGAGTCGCCACTAATCTTAAAAAGGCCGATGTGGGCGCCCAAGTCGGAAGCCTCACCGGCGCCGCCACTGGAAAGATCGCCCAATCAAAAGGAGCGGAGGGGCTCTCGGCCAAAAAGGGAATTTACACCGCGGGGATCCCTTCGGAGACCGTAGTACTGGGATCAATGGACCCGGACGTCATTCGCCGAATACTAAGGGAGCACATTCCCCAATTTAGATACTGCTATCAAAAAGAGCTAGACGCGGGAAGCGACAGGGTCTCCGGGACCATTGGTCTTCAGTTTGTGATTGGGGCTTCTGGGCATGTCAGCCGAGCGGCCGTCTCAAATAGGACCCGTCTTCCTG
>CAVVFE010000003.1:0-335913 GCA_963747475.1 uncultured Bacteriovoracaceae bacterium | reverse complement strand
ATTCTCAGGGGACAATTATATATACTTTATATCAGAAATCTTTAGAAAAGCTTAAGGCCGGTTTCGAAATTAAAATTGGGCGAAAAAAGGGCCTTCAATTTAGAAGGCCCTTTCGTCACACAATTTGAGAGAGAGGGAGAGAGAAAGGCTTGCGCCCTTCACTTCAATGCGAGGAAATATACAGACGAGTTGCGAAAAAGGAAAGAGAACGGTTTCACTTATAAATGCTTGAAAAAATAGCCCTTTTGCCTTTTTCGGGTTATAAAGTGGGTTCAAATTTTAAACGTATAAATGAGATGAAAATGAATAGAAAACTCATGGCCTATGTAAAAGGCAAATTTCTGGATATTGCCAGCGATTTAATGCAGAATCCTCAAGGGCTCAAGTTCAAACTCGACAAGGCAAAAGAAAAAATAAGCACCCAGAGTGTGAAAGAGTCACTAGGGAAAAATGTTGAAGACCTTAAGACGCTAATTCGCATGGCGCGAGCATGGGCCTCGCGCAGCTATAGAAATGTCTCCTCCCAGACGATACTCTACACGGTCGCTGCGATCATTTACTTTGTCACCCCGACGGACTTTATGCCCGACTTTATAATCGGCCTTGGGTTCTTAGATGATATCGCCGTGATCAGGTGGGTGATTGGGCAAATTACATCAGACCTCGAGCGATTTAAAGCTTGGGAGGCCGAGCAGGGCGAAGAGCAAGAATAGGAGTTTGAAATGATTCGGACGGGCGCTTTATTTTTTCTTGTCTGTTTTTATGCGCAAGCAGTCCTCACTGTTGGCTCAAAGGCGCCGGAGTTTAAGTTGGCGGCCGCTTCCGGAAAAGAAGTCTCTCTTTCTCAACTGAAAGGAAAGTTCGTTGTTTTAGAGTGGCTGAATCACGGATGTCCGTTTGTTAGGAAGCATTATGATTCAGGCCAAATGCAAAAGCTTCAAGGCGATTTTACAGAGAAGGGCGTGGTGTGGGCGTCGGTCATTAGCTCCGCAAAAGGCAAGCAGGGCTATTCAACGCCCGATAAGGCCCTCGAGGACAAGGTCAGATATAAATCTAAAGCGACATATATACTTTTAGACAAAGACGGAAGCGTGGGAAAGGCCTTTGGCGCCAAAGTCACGCCGCATATGTTTGTTCTCAGCAAAAAAGGAGAGGTCCTATACGATGGAGCGATTGACACTATTGCCTCCACCAGTAAAGCTGATCTAAAAAGCGCCAGACCTCTTGTGAAACTCGCCTTGAACTCGGCCCTTAAGGGCGAAGAAATAAAAGTTAAAGAAAGCAAACCTTATGGTTGCTCAGTAAAGTACTAGGAGACTCATGAACCAGAAACTTTTGACCCTTTTATTGTTTGTCTTTGCTTCCTGCGCTCAGCAAAAAATCATTGTTGGAGAAAAGAACTTTGTTCCTTTTGAGAATTTCTCCACTGTGAGTTCCACTTCAGACGCCCGCGTTCCCTTAGTTATAGACAAGATCATCGACGCTAGAGAAAACAAACTCGCTGTGGGAGAGGGGAGAACGGGGGCCAAGTTTCCAAAAAACGCCCGTATTGCTGCCAGAAAAAATGGAAAAGTTTTTGAGGGACTATTTGGAGCTGGCCCTGGAGACTAGGGGCTTTTTAATTGTCCAAAACGACGCCAAAGCGATCCTCGACATCACTGTGAAAGAGCTATGGGTGGAGGAAGTGATTGAGAAATATCAGCCAGAAAAGGCCAAGTGCAATATCTCTTTGGAGCTTAAAGGCTCAAAAGGCGAGGAGACCTATACCGGAAAATTTTGGACAGAGATTGTGTCTCCTGGAGACATGGGGGACGCGACTGATAAACTTGATCCGACCTTGGCCTCTTGTTTAAATATTGTTTCTGAAAAAATCGCTAAGGACCAGGACTTGTTAAAATTTTTAAAGTCCCGGCCGCTAATTTAATAGAGGAGAGACATGGAAGACATATTAGCAGATCTCGAGTGGCGTTATGCTTGCAAAAAGTTTGACCCAGATAAGAAACTGAACAAGGAGGAAGTCGACACTCTGTTAGAGTCCTTGAGGCTTACCGCCTCTTCGTATGGTCTACAGCCTTGGAAGTTCTTGCTTGTAAATAACAAAAAACTTAGAGAGGAGCTTGTCGCCGCTTCTTTCGGTCAAAAACAAATCGCAGAGGCCTCCCATCTTATTGTCTTATGCGCAAAGGCCAATGTGGACGAGGCCCATGTGGACGCCTTTCTGGAGGATGTGTCCGAGACAAGAGGCGAAAAAATAGAAAACCTAGAGGGCTTCAAAAAAATGCTCATGATGGCGGTCAACAGGCCGGAAGACAAGAAGTTGGAGTGGGCGAAGAAGCAGTTGTATATTGCCATGGGCACTCTTCTCACCGTGTGCGCCAAGCTCCGGATCGATTCATGCCCCATGGAGGGCTTTAGGCCTAAGGAAGTGAATGAAATACTTGGCCTAAAAGAAAAAGGGCTTCGCTCGGTGCTTCTCTGTCCCGTGGGGCATCGCGCTGATGACGACAAATATACCGAAAGGTCCAAGGTCCGCTTTAAAAAAGACGAAGTCATTGAAGTTATAGATTAATAGGCCCGTCTCTCAAAGGTCTCGGGCCTTTGAGAGGTGTCCCCCTAAGTCTTTCCAAGGTGGATGATTCGGTCTCCTGGGATGCTCACCGGATTTCTGTCGATTCCAATGACAATTCCGTCATAGGGAGCAAAATATTCTTGCACCACATGGCCAAAAGCGTCCCGGATCACCGCTAGACGCTGACCTTCATAGACTTGATCATACAAGTCCGCTTCGACCTCCAAAAGTCCGCCCTTTTTTGTGCGCAGCCAGCTGGAAGACCGGCATATGGTCTTCGGCCTAAACTCAAAGTCCCTATTCGCTTGGAGGTTTCCGATTCCGTCCTGCATGCAGTGAAGAAGTCCTAGCAAAATCTCGCGCACATATTTTTTCTGATAGATATTGGGATTGCCAATCTCAATCGTAAGAGCTGTCGTGTCCGAGTCCTCCGCGGCCTTTCTAAGCGTCTTGGTCGCGCCAGAGGCGTGAAGAACAATCGGCGTTCTTTGATATTTAATAAGCTCTTTTACTTTAGGGTTGTCGAGATTAACTCTGGAATAAAGCGTGTTGATGCGGCCTCGGCTTGCGGTGTGCAGGTCGAAAAGATAGTCCGCCCCGAGAATGATCTTTCTAAAAAAGTTGTAGGCAAAGACCTCGCCCGGAAGGCCGTTTCTTTTTCCAGGCATGACTCTATTGAGGTCGGTGCCGTCAATAAACTCCCTTGATTTGACCTTAAAGCCTTGCACGTTCACGATGGGAACAAGAATCAGATCACCTTTGAGCTCGCGAGGCTTCACTTCCTGCGTCATTTGAAAGCATAGAAAGGTGCCGTTTAACTCGTCCCCGTGCGTCGCGGCCGCCACAACGACGCGCGGCCCATCAGAGTCGCCTCTGATTAAGATAATCGGGACGTAGACGGCGTCTCCCAATTGGTCTCCAGAAATTTTCAGTTTAAATCGATGGGTCTTGCCCCTCGCAAAATGCTCCACGTCCAGCTTTTCTAGAGTTTCACATTTTTCCATGAAGTTCTTAGCCATTATACAGTTCCTCTAGAAGGGTCTGGTCATTATTGAGGGAGGCAAAGAGGTCGTGATTAAATTTGTCTCCGGCAAGCAACTTCGCGCATAATTTATCGATCGAGACCAAGGAAGCGACTGTCTGTATATAGCCCTCCAAGAGATCATCGAGGCCCATGCCAAGCGTGTTAAAGTCTCTTCTGTCCATAAGCATCAGCCTCTTTGAGTCGCTGTCCCATTTGTCCTCTCCAAGCTTTATGGACAAGTTGGTTCCCAGCATGTCCCAGGAGTCTGAGGGCAATTGTGAAGTAAGGGGGGCTTTCGCCTTTCTTGCGTAGGTGGCCACTGGACAAAAACCAATATTAGGGCGATTGACGACCATCATACGAAGATCGGCCACAAATATTTCTCCTCTTTTATTGGGGAAAGTTCCGACATGAAAATATTTATTGTCTGTCAGGTCTGGATACCAGTCCCTTGGCGCGATCAAACTTTGAACAATAAATTGCTCGTAAGGAAAATCAATTTCCAAAAACTCTTCAAACTCCTTTTTATTAGAGATTGTGTAGACGCCCTGTCCGGCGTTTGAGTAGGGGACCTTGATGACGGCAAGGTAATCAAATCTCTCCACCCAAAGCTTAGTTTCCTCTTTATTCAAATCTTTGACTGTCTCTGGGAACTGGATGGCAAGGCCGTGCTCAGCGTACTGCGCATTAAAGAGCTCATAGGCCTTGCTCGCCACTAGCTTATTTCTGCCTCCGGCGAGGCAGGCAATGACTGGGTTTAAGATCACTGTCTTTGAAATTAGAGGAATCCTATTCCAAGGCCTTTGAGTCACGTATCTAAGCGCCCCTCTAATGGGCCTCCAGGATCCATCAATCTTCACTTTGAGAACGCCGTCTTCAAACTTTGACAGGTCGTCGCCCCTTTTTTGATGAAGAGGCACAAGAAACACTTCTTCATTAAACACGTCCGCCATAGTGGCGGCGTAGCCTGATGCCTCCATATAATTTTTATCGTAAACGACAGCAAGCGCTCCCTCCACGCAGGACTTCTCCTCCAAAACCCTTTTAAAACATTCAGTCATCAAGACATGATAGCCGCCCTGCTCGATATTTTCATCTCGTAGGGGCATGGACTTTTGCCCAGAAGGGCAGGAATTTGTCTCAATCACGACGACCTTTCTGTTCCCGCTCTTGGTCGTGGTGTAAAAGAGGTCCGACCCTCCCCAGTGAAAACGCTTGGTCTTGTGCTGAAGCAGCTCCTTCAGAGCGGTGGAGTTGACCTGGGGATTGAGATGGCAAAAGCGCTGGGCGATTCTCTCGTTATCAAGATGGTAAAAATAGGAGACCAAAGGATGCAGCTGAGCGTTTAGGACCTTGGTGTAAAAATGATTTTCGGGCTCGAAGTCTTTTGGACGGAAAATTTCTATGTTTTTAATATTGTCGGTCATTCGCCTCTCCCATGGCGCCCCTCTATATGAAAGGCCTTTGAGGAGCATTACAATACTGGCGCCGGCCATAGGAGCGAATTTGACCGGAAAATAGGAACTCCGAATTCCTATTCCGCGTCATTTTTCAAAAAAAAGAACTCGAGGTTCAGTTTTTTGCGCCTTAAATGGGAAGTTTGACCGATAATATGGACATGAAATCAATGAGCCTGCCCACTAGACAGGAAACAATATTCTTGGAGACCAAGTCCAAAAAGATGGAAGAGATTTATGGGATGGTCAAAAGTGTTGCCCCCACGAAGTCCACTGTTCTGATCACTGGCGAGTCTGGGCACCGGGAAGAGCTTTTTGGCAAAAATGATTCATGAATTAAGCAATCGCTCTTCTATGCCCTTTGTCGGCGTTCATTGCGGAGCTATCCCGGAAGGTCTTGCTGAAAGCGAGCTCTTTGGCCATGAGAAGGGCTCGTTTACCGGCGCCCATCGAGACAAAATGGGGAAGTTTGAGCTCGCGCACGGCGGGACGATCTTTCTTGATGAGATTGGGACGGTGAGCGCCTCGATACAAATTAAGCTTCTGCAGGCTCTTCAAGAAAAGACTTTGCAAAAGGTCGGTTCAGAAAAAACGCAAAAAGTTGACGCTAGAGTCGTTGCCGCTTCGAATATAAACTTCGATGAGATTGTGAAAAAAGGCGAGTTTAGAGAGGACTTATTCTACCGCTTAAACGTGTTTCCGATTGAGATGCCAAGCCTTCGCGACCGAAAAGAGGACATTCCTGACCTGGCCGAATTCTTTCTTTCCAAATATAGCAAGGAGATGGGCAAGGTCATTGAGGCGATCACTGTTGAGGCTATGGACGCCCTTATGGCCCATTCTTGGCCTGGCAATATAAGGGAGCTTGAGAACGTCATAGAGCGGGCCTTTATTTTAGAGAGCACGCCAAACCTAACGCTTGATAGCCTTCCAATGGTCATTACTGAGGGCACCAAAATAATAAGTGTCCCCATAGTTCAGAAAAATGAGGGTCTCACCACTCTCGCAGACACGAGAAAGAACGCTTTAGAGGTCTTGGAAAGGAATTATCTTTCAGAGGTTTTGAGCGAAACGAGGGGGAAAATCAACAAATCCGCAGAGATAGCCGGGGTGACGCCTCGGCAACTTCATAAACTTCTTAATAAGTATCAAATCAGCAGAAAAGATTTTACCTGACCTCTTTTTTGGCGCGTCCGTTGCTTAGCAATGTTCCAACAGCAATTTCTCTTTTTGTGAGGGAAGGGTTTTATGCGTCAGGAAAGCTTTTTGCTCGAGGGAATAATCATTCCTAATGAATGGGACAAAGACGGCCATATTAAACGCATCTCGCTGTCCACCAATAGCGAGCAGGTTCTGCCCATTATTATGGACGAGATGGGAAGGGAGCTAACCAACTCCCTTCAAATCTTGATACGCGCAAAAGTGGACCTCTTAGATGAGAAGAGGCGACCGTGAAATCAGAGTTCTCTCTTATAAAAAGATTGCAGAATATTCCCTATAACCATCGCGATTACTCGCGCCAACCAGGAGACAATATGGGATCATTTAACTTAAAAACTTTTCTAACAGGGCTACTTTTGCTTGGAGCAATGACCAATACATTTGCTCAAGAAAATGATGTCATCGTGGATGATGATGCGCCAGTGATTGAAGAGTCTGAAGGAGCGGACGAAGCTCCAGTTGTGGACGAATTTCTGATTCTTCTGATTCCCATTACTCTGAAGAAGAATATTAAAACAGCGGGGCAAGACCCCGCTTTTTAGTTTAGGGGGGAAAAAATCCCCTTGATAGTCTCCTTTCCCGGTCCTTGGTACAATAAATTGGTGAATTGTACAGGACCCGCCCTTTTTCTTTTTCTTGCTCTTTCTTTATCGCTTCGGCCCGAGGTCAAGGCGGAGTCAAAAGTCATTAAAATGGCCCAAAAGCTCAATTGGACCTCTGGTCCCAGGGAAGACCTTGGACTTTTCCTGGCGCGCACAAGGTCTATGCTGACGGCACGCTTGATCGCGCTATGCTGGTGGTGGAGAACGCGCCAGGACAGATTGATCGTCCTCTTTTGAAGGACTACGGAAAATATATCGTTTATCAGTATCAAAAAGATGAAGAGCATATAGACTCGCTTGCGTTTATAAATATTTCCTGTGGGCGAAATTAAAAGCTCGCTAAGCCTTCTTTTGGAAAAAAGACCTTTGTTCATCTGAAAGTGTTTCTCAAAATTTGTCACCTTTTCCCAGCGCTCATGCCGACACGGCCTTCTGCGCCGCCGACCTAGAAAATGCGCTTCCATCGATGGAGGCAAGCATGAATCAACTGGCCGCCAGTTATTCAGGTGGATATTGGAAAATGGGCTCAAGCTGCTTAATGGGGGCCCTTGAAGGCGTGTATGACAGCACTGTGGGCATGGGCGTTTCGCTCTGGAAAGGAGCTGAAAGCTTAGTTTCCGACCCCAAGGCGTTTTGGGACGACAAAGTCGAGCAGTTTGGCAAAATAAAAGAGTTCTTTGTCACTTTTGAAAGCTCAATGAAGGAGTTCGCCAAGGGAGTAATGGCCTTGCCAAATGAAACAAAGGCCCAGATCTTCTGCTCTTTTGTTTCGGGCATTGGCGTTGACGTCCTGACCTCTATTTTCTTGGGGGGAGTCACCCTGGGCGCGGTCGCCCGTCGAGGCCGCCAAATATTTTAAGCGCATTAATATCATTGGAAAGCTCGTTTCCAGGGTCCAGAAATTGGGCAAACTAGGCAAGCTTGGCTCGCGCTTTTTCACCAGGCTTAGCAAGATGTCCGACACAGTCGCGACCTCTCTATTAAGAAGAATGGAAAATTTGGGGAGCACGGAATGGACGATCTCGCTCTTAAACTCGGGAGCTGCGCCTTATGAAAAAATCGTTTAGTCTCTGGCTTATATTAGTCTCCCTTTCTGGAATGGCTAAGATGCAAGGACCTGGAAAAAGCGGCCGACCTCTTGGACACGAAAAATTTATAAAGAGTGTCCAAGTTTAGACGTTTTCAAAAGGGGACTTCTGAAATTCGCATAAAAATGGACGATGTCAATCACGCGAGAAATTATGTCTATGGATTTAGTCCTCTTAAGGACCTTGGCTTTGGGCTTCCTAGTTCAAAAGGCTGGAAAAAGTACAAGTCGACCATGAATTCCTCCATGTTTAAGGACATGAGAATTGGCTACACCAAAAAACTTGAAAATGGCGACTTCGCAAGGATTCGCTTCGATTGGGACGAGGTAAAAGGCGCTCACTATAATATTGAAATCACTGTCAAATCAGACCCTTTGCGAAAAGGCACTCACAAAATGGCCGTCGCGTTTGATTGCGCAGGCTCACCGTGCTCCAAGTCCCAAGCAATGAAGATTGCCCAAAAGATAAATAACTAAGTTTTTCTTTTTAGTTTCCCCTAGATTTGTTATTTTACGCGTACACCACCAGGAGTATTGCCATGGCAACTTTGTATTTTGAAGATGGACCTTCGAGCCAAAATTTGGAGTCCATACAAAAGGAGCTCTCTCCTTTAGGCGTAAAGCTAAGCATGTGGGAAATACCCGATAGCGAGGGCGCCAAGCTTTTAAAAAAGGAAACTCTTTCTGAAAAGGAGAAGAGCGCCGCTCTCCAGGCCCTTGACGTCTACTTTGAAAGGCTAAAAGAAGGACAGCGGTTATGTGTCCAGAGACATGATCGCTGTTTCCAGCTCCACTCCAAATTTGGACGCCATGTTAGAAAAGTTCATGTCCCCTCACACTCATGATGACGACGAAGTTCGCTTTATTGTGGACGGAGAAGGGTTTTTGGGTTTGTTCTGCCCGACGGCTCGCAGGTGGAGCTTAAAGTCGAGGCCCAAGATTATATCAATGTTCCCGGCGGACACGGAGCATTGGTTTAGACTCACCAGCTCTAAGCGAATTAAAGCGATAAGATACTTTAGTGGAACCGATGGTTGGAGCCCCAACTACACGACCACCAAAGTTCGCATTGAGGAGAAATAAGTGAACAGCTGAGACTAAGAGAGAAAAACTCGTCGACACTATCAAGTTTTTTAGCGGCAAAGGTTGGACTCCCGCCACCAGTTCGAATTTTTCTTTTCGAGAGTCGGAAGAAAGAATTGTGATTTCTAAGTCTGGAGTCGACAAATCTCGCTTTGGTATTGCCGACCTTATCCTTATTGATAATAAAGGCAAAGTCTTGAGTCCTGAGGGGGAGAAGTCCTCCGCTGAGACGCTTATTCACTGCGCGGTCTACTCTTCATTTTCTGACATTGGATGCGTGCTCCACACTCATTCTGTGAATGGAACCGTCTTGTCCCGCGCCTATAGCGACCGGGAAAAGGTCATTTTTAAAAACTATGAGGTCCTCAAGGCCTTTGAGGGCGTTCAAACACACGAAGACGAAGTCGAGTTTCCCATATTCAGCAACACTCAGAATATGGAGGAGTTCCATTGCTTGGATCAAAGATTATTTTGAACAATAATGGCCGCGTTCATGGGCTTCTTATAGAAGGGCATGGACTGTATTCTTGGGGAAAAACAATTGAGTCTGCAAAGAGACAAATTGAGGCCTTGGAATTTCTAATGGAATGCGAGCTCTTGGAGCGTAAACTTGGAGGTCCAGCATGATTAAATTCATCCTTATGGACGTTGAGGGAACGACCACGGACATCAAATTTGTCAAAAATAAGCTTTTCCCTTTCGCACGAAAACATATGGACTTCCTATATTTCTCAAAACTTTGACTCTGTGGCGCAAAAGGCCAGGGAGTTGGGTCTAAATACGCCCCGAAGAGCTTTCTAACTTATTGGTTTCTTATATTGACGAAGACCGAAAAGACCCTCTCTTAAAAAAAGTCCAAGGCCACATTTGGAAAGAAGGCTATGAAGACGGCGCGCTCAAAGGCCATATTTATCCTGAGGTGGCGAAAAAGTTCGCGGACTGGAAGGCCCAAGGTCTTGGCTCTAGGAATTTACTCTTCCGGCTCTGTTGCCGCTCAAAAACTTCTTTACTCTCATAGCATTGCAGGAGACTTGACTCCTATGCTTGGTCGTCATTTCGATTAAATGTGGGGCGCAAGAGAGAGGCCGTGAGTTATAAGAAGATTCTTGAAGAGCTTCCTTATGATGCCGAAAATGTCCTTTTTCTTTCCGATATTGAGGAAGAGTTGGACGCCGCTCAAGAGGCGGGGATGAAAACAGGAAGACTCTTTAGAGACGATAAGGCGGAAAGCAAACATCCAAGCTTTGAGAACTTTGACCAAATCAATTTGGAAGAATTTAATCGCTCCGTCCCCACGCTTAGGGGGCAGTTTATGGCCTTCTTATTTTATTGAGATTCTAAGCCCATAGTGGTCAGACAAATTTGTGGTCATTTCCTCGTTCTTCGACCAAGCCTTATCTTTTCTTTTCTTGTGATCTCGGCCCTGTTCGCTGTCCAGGCCCCTTGAGGAAGATATGGTCAATGATAGGAGCTACTATCACCTCGAGTTGAGGGCATTTGAAGAGCAATAGGTGCACTGGCGAAGCTCCGCTCCGGGATCGGAGAAGTGAGAGCTTAGCAGCTCGCAAGACTCAGGAAGCTCCTCCTCGGCCGTCTCGCCTCTGAGTCCGCAATTGAAGTCGCCCATCACTATCACCTTGGGAAGGTTTTTGTCTCTTGGACAATTCTTTTTACCTGCGCCAAGTTCTCTTTCTCCCAGCTTTCGCTTGCGCCTGTGTAGGGGGCTTTTAATTTGGCCGATAGGTGGGAGCAAAGAACTCTTATGTCCTGCCCTTATATTCGATGACTGCGCTTAGCGCTTGTCTTCTGTTGAGAGTCGAGATGTCGCTTAAATCAATTATTTTTTTCTCTTGCAGAGGGAGCTTTGACAGCAATACCAGACCATTTGAACCGCGATAGGCGTAAAGGCCGCTTCTATAGAAGGGATTTAGCAATTTAAGAATGGAGATAATGGGATTCTGGCCGACCTTTGCCATAAGTGAGCTGGCGCATTGTCTATTCTCGCTCTTCAAGCGCTGCAGGCTCTTCGAGCATTTTTCTAAAATGCAATCGGCAAACTCGTCCCCCTCGGCATTGCGCATTGAGACCGCATGCAGCTCACAAATTTTCCTTCGCCAAAAAGCTCCCATGGCCTGCAGCTTGGCCTTTTTGCGGTGGTCGTTTGATAAATGGGAGGAATATAAGAGTGAGGCCAATGGAGCGAAAGTTCTTCTTTTAATTCTAAGCGATCTTCCAACGTCCAAGCTTCTTGCAAGCAGAGCACGTCCGCTTTGCCCGATCTCAGAGAGTCGATAATGTGGGGCCTCCTTTCTTGGGCGAAATCAACAAATCCTCTAGCAAGACCTATATTATAAGTCTCAAGCGTGAGGGCGAACGAGGAGGAGAGAAAAATAAAAGGGCCAAGGAATAAAATTAAAGCTTTCATGCCAAAAGACTAGCTTCTTTTGGCAGAAAAGCGAAGAGATCTAGGATTAATTAAGGTTTGGAGGCGCGCAAAAATAAAGCTCCTCGTCCACGATCCCTTCTTTTCTCATTAGGCCCACAATTGTCTTCGTGGCCATCTTTTCGAGCTCCTTAGACTGCTCAAGCAGCCATGAATGAATCTCTTGGTCCTTTGGGTATTTAATGATGCAGTTGGTTTCATACTCTTGAAAGTCATTTATGCTCCTCAGGACCTTTAAAAGGTGTTGAGGGCAGGCGCATTCAAGAACTTCTGTATGCTTTAGGATGCGAGCTTTGCTCTCATCAGAGAGAGTCCCGTCTGATTCCACGATGTTTAGCTTTGACATATGTCACTCCTTGACGATGTTATTCGTTTCTTAATTTTTCTTTAGGCATTTTAGGCCTCTTTGGCGGCTTTGACAATGGCCATGCTTTTCGCGCTGGAGCCTAGTTCACTTTTCCGCCGAATTTGAAAAGGACCATGCTGGTGTCGTCTTTTTTTGTCTCCTCAATGTTTTTCATAAGCTCTTGGTGAATATTGTCCGCTCGCTTGTCAAATTCTCCATTAATGATGAAGTCTATAATCTTCTCCTCAGAGAAAAGCTTCGCGATATTGTCGGAAGAAAGAAAAAGCAGGTCAGAGTTTCCTAGCTCGATAGACTGGCTCATCTCTAGAGTCATCGGGTCAAAGCCAAGCCCGTTGGAGACAATATTGTCCTCAATATGTTTGTCGACATTTTTCTCGTGCACAAGGCCTGACTCCAAAGCGTGCCCGCGCGGAGAGTGGTCGACCGACAAGTATTTTATCTTTCCTCTTGGTCCTATAAAGTAGCAGATGCTGTCACCGGCGTGATAGCTGCGAGCAAAGTCAGGTCCTATCTCAAACGCGGCTATTGTGGATCCCGCTCCTAGTTTTAGGTCCTTCACATTTTTGTCGGCCAGCTCGATGGCGTCGAGCATATTTTCTCTTGAGTTTGCGGACACTTTTTTATTTGCGAATGTGCTCTTAACGCTTTCATAGATCCTGAGCACGGCCTTGTCCGCGCCAGCGTGGCCGCCCATGCCGTCGCACACAAATGCGGCCACAAGGTTTCCATCGCTTTCCACGGTGATAATTCCGTCTTCCATGGGCTTGTCCCATCCGCTAGGGTGGGTATAGTAGTAAAGGAGCCCATTTGTGAACGCCCGCGCCTGCGGCCTTTCCATCGAGCCGTTATAAAACTGAACATCGAAGCTCATTTGTACACGCTCCACTCCATCGTCTCGAGGTGAATTCTCAACTGAGACATATTTTTAAACTTGGAAGTGATGATGCTCTTTTTAAGGCCGCAGACTATTTCTTTTACTTCTGCGGGCATGTTCTTATAGGTCTTTTGACCGCCAATCACATCGTAAAACAAACGGACTACGTCCACGAGATCGTCCTTAAAGTCTTGGCTCTTGGGCGTGCCCCAGTGGAATAAGTCTAGGATTTTCACTTTAAAGCCAAGCCCAAACCTTTGAATGATCACATTATCAGAGTGAAGGTCCCCATGGTACTCTCGAAAAGCGTGAATCTTCTCGAGTCCCGCGGACAAGGGCGTGCAAGAGATGCAAGGCCTGGTAGGGCGGTAGCCGATTGCCTCGAAAGTTTTTTAAAAATTGGGTCAGGGTCTCTCCCTCCACATAATCGGAAATGAGATAGGTGACCTTTTCGCCTTTAAAAAGCATCGTTTCTTGGGTGAAGTACTGAATAAGTATTGAGCAGCTTCTAAGCTTATGCAGCTTTTTCGCGTATCTTCGAGCGTTGATATTGTTTTTGTTTCTGATCGGAAGAAAGAATTTGGCGGCCCTCACTATGCCTGTTGAGATTTCCTCAACTTTATATACTTCTCCTTCCCAGCCTCCGCCTAGCTTGGAGATTATTCGATATTTCCCGCCAATGACTTTTAGCTCTGGAAAATCAAAACTTGAGATATGTTTTGGCCATTGAGACTCCTTAGTTGGCCTTTTCATTCTATGCAATTTTATGGAAAAGATCAGCGCTTATATTAGGCAAATTTCTCAAGAAGAAAGAAAAGGCAGGCAATCATGATGGAAAAAATGATATTGAGAAAAAGGCCAAACTTTACCATCATGGGAATGTCTATAGTGCCTGACCCATACACAATGGCATTTGGGGGGGTCGCCACTGGCAACATGAACGCCAGGGAGCAAGAAAGGGCCACGGCAATCGCGGGCAGAGCGGGGCTCACTCCCAAGGGAGCGGCGGCGGCGATCACTATCGGGACTAGTATATTGGCGGTGGCAGTGTTTGAGACGAGCTCAGTTGAAAAAATAGTAAAAACGCTCAAGGACAAAATAAGCAAAAAGAAGCCTGAACCGAGAATATGAGCGACCAGTAAGTCGCCGGCAATCTGAGCGAGCCCTGTCGAGAACATGGTCTTTCCTAAAGCGAGTCCCGATCCGAAAAGGAGCAAACTAGGCCAGTCAATGGACTTGATTTCCTCCGGAGCAAGCAGTTTTTGAGGTCTTGAGAGGGGAAAAATAAAGAGAAAACTCGCTAGGAAGAGCCCTGTCATGCCCGGGTCAAGCCGATCATTAATCAAGCTCAGAAATCGGCCAGGTTTTTCCCCATATTTCTGACAAGAAACCTGGAGCAAACCAGCAAATGACCAGCGTCAGGAACAGCCCCACTAGACACTTCTCGCTTTTTTGCATGGGAGCGAGCTTTGCGAGTTCGCGCTCAATGTACTCAGGGTCCACCTTCTTTTCACTTTGAGGAATGCTGCCTTTCACGTACCAAAAAACCACGAGAGTTAAAAAGAAGCGAAAGAGGAGCTCCGATTAAGAGCCACTGGTAAAAACTTATTTCAACGCCCGCAAGCTCTTGGAGCATTCCTATAACAATTATATTGGGAGTGGAGCCCACTGGGCTTCCGATCCCGCCCACGCTGGTGCTATAGGCCATGCTCAAAAGCATGAGCCCGATCGTTTTTTTGTCCTTAATTCCCAAGCTTTTGCATATTCCAAGAACGATGGGCAGCAGCATGGCCGCCGTGGCGGTGTTGGAAATCCATAGGCGAGAGAAAGCCTCCCAGAAAGATGATGGCAAAGACAAGTCGATCGAAGGATTTATTGATGAATTTTCTTGAAAGGACAAAGAGGGAAATTCTTTTATCTAGGCCTGTCTCGCTCATTGACCTTGCGAAAAGAAAGCCCGCAAGAAATAGAAAGACGATAGGGTGGGCAAAAGAGGAAAGAAGAACGGAGGCCGACTCCGCCCCGACAAGGGAGGCGAGGGCGACTCCGATAAAGCCCGTGACATAAAGCGGAAGGACAGCGATCAGCCAATTATAAACTGTGAAAACAAAAACAGCTAAAAAGCGACTTTGCGCAGGCCCAGAGTCCTAGATCGAGATTAAGAAAGAGAATAAAAAGAAAAAGGCCGAACAAGATCGACCAAAAGTTTTTGCCCATAGAATGGTTATAGCGAAAAGCTATTAGGAGGGCAAATGGGTTTCAGCTCTCCCTTCAGTAGGCCCTCTCTCTTCCTCTCATTTTGATAGATTTTTGGATATGATCAAGGTCCTCGCCTTCAAGAGTCTCCTTCTCCAAAAGAAGCTGGGCCGAAGTCTCCAGAAGCTTTCTATTGTTCTCTAGAATCGTGAGAGTTCTTTGATAGGCGTTTTCCACAATAAGCTTGACGGCCTCGTCTATCTCTCTCGCCGTGCGCTCAGAATAATCATGGCTCTTAGGGCCTTGGTCTCCCAAGAATTGAGATTGACTTCGTTCAAGACTCACATGGCCAAGGCTCTGGACCATTCCGTATCTTGTGACCATGCCGCGGGCGATGTCTGTGGCCTTTGCGAGATCGTCGCTTGCCCCTGTGGAGAGGTGTCCGAAAATGACCATTTCCGCGGCCCTTCCTCCCAGCAGAACGCAAATTTTCGCCTCAAGCTCTTCTTTTCTCATCAAAAAGCGATCTTCTGTGGGGCGTTGAATGGTGTATCCTAAGGCGCCCATGCCTCTGGGGATAATCGAGATCTTGTGGACCCGTTCAACTGACTTGAGGGCCATCCCCATAATCGCGTGTCCCATTTCGTGGTGAGCGACGACCGTTCGTTCAAATTCATTGAGGATTCGATTGCGCTTCTCAAGACCTGCGATAATTCTTTCTGTCGCCTGAGTGAAGTCTTCAAGTTCGACGACTTCCTTTTCTTTTCGGGTGGCCACCAGCGCCGCCTCATTCACCAGGTTCTCCAAGTCGGCTCCGGTAAACCCTGTGGTGAGAGACGCTACTTGCTCCAGGTCCATCTCTTTATTGTATTTAATCTTGTCGATATGCACGCGAAGGATTTGCAGTCTTCCCGTTTTGTCTGGCCGGTCCACAAGCACTTGTCTGTCAAAGCGACCAGCTCTAAGAAGGGCCGGGTCCAGGATCTCAGGCCTATTGGTCGCGCCGAGAAGAATAATTCCTTCCTTGGTCTCGAATCCGTCCATCTCGGTCAGAAGCTGATTTAGTGTCTGCTCTTTTTCGTCGTTGCCCCCGTACATATTGTTGGAGCCTCTCGACTTTCCTAAAGCGTCCAACTCATCTATAAAAATTATGCATGGGCTGCTTTTGCGGGCCTGATCAAAAAGGTCTCTCACTCTGGCCGCCCCGACGCCCACAAACATCTCGACAAACTCCGAGCCGCTAATGCTAAAGAAGGGCACGCCTGCTTCTCCGGCCACGGCCTTGGCGAGCAAAGTCTTGCCTGTCCCTGGGGGGCCAACTAGAAGAACTCCCTTTGGCATGCGGCCGCCAAGTCTTCCGTATTTTTCGCTGTCTTTAAGGAAGTCCACGATCTCCTCAAGCTCTTGCTTGGCCTCGTCCACGCCAGCGACGTCTTTGAACGTCTTTCCGGTGTTCTTCTCCACATAGACTTTCGCCTTGCTTTTGCCGACGCTCATCAAGCTTCCGCCTGGGCTGTTTTTAGACGCCATTTTTTTCATGAAATATATCCAAATGAAAACGAAAATAAGAGGAGGGATCACCCAAGACAGAATGTCTGTAAGAAATGTGTTCTCGACTTCCTTTCTATATTTTACCCCGTACGGTCTGAGGACCTCCGCCATCTCTTTGTCGACTTTGTTCGTCACGAACACTTTGGGGGGTTGGCCCCCCGTCGGCCGCGTCCTTTGGCGCCGGGGCGACGCCTCGTAAGGTCTGCTCTCCAATGACGACCTCGTCTATTTTTTTGTCTTTTAAAGAGTTGAATAAACTCGTCATAGGAAACCTGCTCTTTGCCGACATTGGTCTGCATAATATTCTGAAAAGTGATCACGACGAAAAAGGTGATGATAAGCGGCCAAATATTGAATCGTGACTTCATTAATAAACCTTTATTGCTAGAGCGACGAAGTTTTATCCAAGCTATCATATTGACTGCGATTGTCATGAAGAGCGATTATACATTTAATTAACAATGGAGACGCGAAGATGAAAGCGAACTTTAAAACAGCCTTAGTCACGGGGGCAAACAGAGGGCTTGGACTTGAAACTTGCCGGCAATTGGCCAGTCTGGGGCACGAGGTCTATTTAGGGGCCCGCGACTTAGACAAAGGTTTGAAGGCCGCTTCAGCTCTCGAGGACCAAGGTCTCAAAGTGTTTCCGGTCGAGTTGGACGTCACAAAGAGCGCGAGCATAAAATCGGCCGTCAATTCGGTGCAGGAGAAAAGCGGAAAGCTCGATATTTTAGTTAATAATGCGGGAGTCATGTTAGATACCGGAGAGGGGAAGCAACAAGGCCATGAATGTCGATCCTGTCATCGTCTTGAAAACAATGGAGGTGAATCTCACCGGGCCGCTCAAAGTGACCCAAGCTTTCGCAAAGTTAATGAAGGAGCGCAACGCCCGCATCATAAACGTTTCTAGCGGCATGGGCGCCCTCAACGATATGGGCGAGGGCTGGGCGGCTTACAGAACGAGCAAAGCGGCGCTAAACGCCCTCACAATAATCCTCTCCCAAGAGCTAAAAGAGTTTAATATATCAGTCAATAGCGTTTGTCCCGGATGGGTCAGGACTGACCTTGGGGGCGAGTCGGCTCCATTGAGTCCCGAAAGAGGGAGTTCAGACGATCATTTGGCTCGCAACAAAGGACTCGCCTCCTACGGGAAAGTTCTTTAGAGACAAAAAAGAAATTGATTGGTGAGACGATCTAATAGGCCTTAAGAAGCTCGTAAAAAATTCGCGCTCGCAGCCGGCGCTTATCTCGACGTCGCTTGAACGCCTCGTTTTTTGTGGCGGGCATTTTCCCCGTAAAAGGTCCGTTCTTAAGAGCGCTTGAGGCCAAAGAAATGATAATATCAAGCGATCTTTTGTAGTGATGTTTTGATCGAAAACCGCAACTTCTCCTGGGGAACGTGCGCAAAAACCATAGGAAGGCCCGGATGTCCTCAAGAATGTGATAGGCCAGATTGTTGCAAACAAAAGATCCGGCATTTCTTGAGACCACGGTGTACCGCTTGTCTCTTCTAGAAAGAGAGCACCAGAGCCTCTCTATAGGAAAGTTCATTCCGATGGAAAGAGGGCCTTCTGGGCTGATGCTCTGCCCCTCTCTATGAATACCGTCATTGTCTTGGGAATAGTCTCTATCGAAATTATAGGCCCTTGTCTCAATTTTGACCTCGCCGCAATTGGCCTCCCCAAGAGCGAAAATAGAGTTTTGGCGCTTCCTTCATCGAGGAGGCGCAGTCTTTAAGCGTCTCGGCCGACTTGTCGTACACGGTCCTGAGTTGGCAGTATTTATTTCTGATTTGGGGTAAAGGGACTTGAGTCTTTGAACGGCCGCCTTTCCGATTTTCATGCTGTTATTTCCATTGGCGCCGTCAAAAGGGTCAAAGCCGCTGATGAGCACGGAACTTTGGGCGGAGGCGGCAAGAATGAGCATAAATCGGAAAGCTTAAACATGCCTCCTTATAGGAAAGGGCGAGCGCTCCGCAAGGAGGGCGTGAAATTAATATATTTCGTTTAAGTTTTTTCGAACTGTCTTTTCAAAAAGACGCATAAACTCGACTTCGGCGCTATCGACGATGTCGGCCAGGATCTTGTAATAGCTTAGGAAAGAACTTTCTTCTGGCCCGCCTTGAAGAGCTCGACTTCATGCTTGCGGCATAACAGCACCCGAATGGGAGCGCCCTCTTCACCATAGACATAATTGAAGCTTAAACTAGTGGATCTCGCTTCGTCTAGGTGCTTGCAAATAACACATCGTGGATCTCTATTGGCCATAAATATTTATCGACGGATAAAAGCCAAAAAATAAAGTTTATTGCATTTAGGAAAAGTTAATGAGAGTGGGGCTACTGTTTCGGTCTCTGGGCAGGCCCTTAATAAGGCGCGTCCAGAAGCTCTTTATACTCCATTCCAGCGCTTAGGGCGCTCTGAGCAAACTCATCATCGTAAGCGATATTGGGATTGGGGTTCACCTCTAAAATATAGGGCTCCCCAGACTCGCTCAGTCTCAGATCAATGCGAGCATAGCCGCTTAAATCGAGAGCGCGATAGGCCCTTTTGCAGACCTTGATTATTTTTTTTTCTATGTCCTTCGAAAGCTGCGCTTTTTCATGCAAAATACCTTTTCTTTCTCGGTATTTCTCGTTCCACTTCGCCCTTTCGGTGTAGATCTCTTTTTCAGGCCGCTCCACGTTTTCGTATTTAAGCTCCCAAGGGGGAAGAGTTTTGAGCTTTTTATTTCCCAATGCCCCCACATAGATTTCTCTTCCCACAATAAATTCCTCCACGATCACGCTTTGGCCGAGCTCATTTTGGATATAGGCCGACTCTTTCTTTGAGCTTCTCCTCATTCTTCACAATGCTGGCCTTCGCTATCCCATAACTTGCCTCTTCGAAAGCGCATTTTACGATCATAGGGTAGGTCATTTTTTTTGGAGGCCTAAAGGCAGCGTTGGCGTCGAGAGTGAAGAACCTGGGGGTGGAAATTCCGTGATAGCTTAGGATCTTTTTGCTTAGGGCCTTGTCTCGGCCAAGAAGCAGTCCTTTTGGATTGCAGCCTGTGTAGACAAGCCCATGAAGCTCCAAAAGTGTCACAATATGATAGTCCATGGCGGGATCGTTATTGAACTGTTCAAGCATGTTAAAAACGATGTCGGGACTGATCGGTCTTTATTTTTTCAATGAGGGGCGATATTTCCTCGTCAATGCCAAGAACCTCGACCTGATGGCCAAGCCTCTCAGCCCTTGGACGACATCATACTCCGCCGCCCATGGAGTCTTAAAGCGATCGACGTCGCTTTCTTTGGCGTCGTCAGGAGGGAGGAGACTTTTATGCGCTATGAGTAGGACTTTTTTCACATGTAGATCCTGCGTTTTCCCTTTTCAGCGTAAGTCGGGGCGCTCGCCACATAGAACTCGCTTGATTTTTTTAAGCCCTGCGCTGGACTTTGAAGAGAGTAGTTCTTTTTCCTGCACTCGCTCTTTAGATCGCGTATCATATGCCTCGCCTCGTATGTCTTAAGTCCCGCGACAAAGACAAGAGAGCGAGTCAACTCCTTTTCATTTTGCTTAATCACTTCCAATGCCTTCTGATTTCCCGTTTTAGCGAAAGCGCTTTTTGCCGGACGAGAAAAAAAGCTTCTTCGATTCAGGCCAAATTCTCTTCTTTTCCAAGCAAAATATTCTCTAAGTGTGCGCTCGTCTTTTGAGTAATGAAGAGGACGGCCTCGGCCCTTAGAGACAGGGGCCTTATTTCTAATTTCACGAATTATTTGATCGCAGGCCTTTAACTTATCAAGCGCCGGCCAGTTCCTATATCGCTCTCGCCATTTTGATTTTGTTCCAAGCCAAACGGCGAAAGTTTCGGCCCAGTCCTCTTCTGGATGGGCCTGAGCATAGTTGCCGGGAAGATGCCTTACGTATTTTTTTGAGTGAGGAAGAGGCAAATAGCTGCGAGGATAAGGGCCGTTCGAGTCGCCAAACACCTCCGTTCTTAGTGGATGCTTTCTTAAAGCATAGGCGTTGTCTAGAGCGTGAGCGCATTCATGATTGATAAGTTTTTCAAACTCGCGCTCAGTGGAGCCTTCGCAAAACCCTATCAACTTTTTTTCAAGAGCGACCAACCTCTCGTCCAAAAGCGTAAAGGGGAAGGCGAATCCCGCCTTTCCGTCCGGAGAGAACCATTCGTCGCTCGGCCAAATATCGGGAGCCCACTTAATTCCTCTCCTTTTTAGCTTTGAGCAAATTTCTTCATCGCTTCGTGGATAGGGCAGGGGACTGGCCTTTAAAGGCAAGTCCTTCACTCTCATGGAGAGCAGTTCGCTATCAGAATAGGCCGCTAAGGAGCTTTGTGTCATAAGGCTGAATTTGCTCCATAAATCCCTCAAAATCAAGGTTTATGAACTTTTTCCTATACAAAGGTCACTAGGGCCCAATTTAAGTTTGAGACCTTGTTCATCTTAGCTATAATTTATTTAGGAGGATCAATGAAAGGACTTTCCCTTTCGGTCGGTTTATTTCTCTTCATGGGAATGCTAGTCGACCTCTTAATGCGGCTTTAATACTTAAACTATAGCTTTAAGGCCCTCATAAAAGGACATCTGACATGAATGTTGCCATTCTTGGCGCCAGTGATAAGCCTGAGCGTTATTCCTATAAGGCCATGAAGCGTCTCGAAGAGTCTGGGCACAAGGTCTTTTTAGTTAACCCTAAACTCGATTCTGTTGGGGAGCGTCGGGTCTATGATTCTGTTATGGACCTTCCAAAGACGTCCATACTCTCACCATGTACGTAAATCATACCGTTTCCACTAGTCTGCTTGAGGAGCTGAAGAGTCTCGGAGCTAAACGGGTCATATTCAATCCTGGAAGCGAAAATAGAGAGATTTACCAACCGCTTCAGTCGAAAGGCGCCCATGTGGAAGAGGCCTGCACACTTGTTTTGTTGAACACTGACCAATTTTAAAAACAGGCGGGACATGCCCGCCATTTCTTTTACTGAATATTTATCTTTTTCGACTTCTGTCCGCCTTCCTTCTTGGGAAGAGTCACGGTAAGAAGCCCGTCTTTGAAGGTCGCGTCGCACTTTGACTCTTCCACATTTTCATCAAGAGGAATCGCTCTATAAAAGGAACCGTATCTTCTTTCCATATGATAATAGTCGTCTTTGCTGTCCTCCTCAAAGCTCTTCTTGTCTCCTCGAAGAATCAGCTGATCGCCTCGAAACTCGATGTCAATCTCGTCTCTTTTAAGCCCCGCGAGCTCCGCCTCAACGATGATAGAGTCCTTGGTCTCGCGAATATTAACTTCTGGATTAAAATTATTCAACTCGCTCGTCATAGGAAGGTCTCCAAAACGCGAATTGAAAAAGTCGTCAAAGGCAGACCAAACATCGCCATATTTTTCTCTCCGGGCCAGCTCAGAGCCTCTTTTTCTTCTGGAAGGGGTCAGGTTCATAAATACCTCCATTTATGATTCCTGGTAAAAAGATCCTTATCTAAGCTCCTATTTTATAAACGGGTCAAACCGGTGTAAATGGCCGTATAGCGAGTGATCAATTGCTAACTCGGTCGGTCTTTGTAAAAATACTCTACATATAAGCTCTTTTTAGCGCGCTAAAGGGCAAGATAAGGAGTGTCTATGGGCGAGTTTGTTATCGGAGACGACTTAAGGGACAACAGCATGTTGCCATTAAACGCCGCTGCGGGATGGTGCCGTGGCCTTTAAGAAAAAACTTCTTCTTTTGCATGGAGACGAAATCGCCGGAAAAGAGTCCATCGATTCTATTGTTTCTCGCTTTCATATTGACGGCTCAGAAAGGTATGCGGACAGCATTCTGGAGGGAGACAATAAGGCCCTGCAAAAACAACTCGATGATCTGGAGGGGCATGAGGATCTGAGGCCCAATGCGAATCAAGGCCAGGAAGAGGGGCCGATGTGCTTGTGGAGCAATCACTTGATCCTGAGACGGAGCTACTGGTGCTTGGCTATAACCCAAAACGCACGCTTAGAGAGAAGTTCTTAGGGACAGTCACTGAAGAGCTTATTCATAAGTCCTCATGCCCTATTATGCTTGTGAAAAATGAAAGGGTCGCCAGGCCAAAGAACGTTTTGGTCGCCTACGACTTCTCTCACCACTGCGACCAGGCGCTTGGACTGGGCCGAAAAAGTTCATCACTCATTTGGCGCCAAAGTCCATCTTGTGAATGTGGTGCCTTGCTATTATCAGGGCTACCAAAGCGATGACGTCGCAAGAGGGGAGCTCAATAGGAAAATAGAGGAGATGATCTCCGAGAATATCCATGAGTTTGAGGACAAACTAGAGGATAAGGCCGACGAGTTAAGAACGAGAGGCGTGGACGTGGAGGCGAGTGTTGTGTTGGACAAAAAAGGAAGTGTCAGCGACAAGCTGGTGGAGTATGTGGGGCAGGAATCGATAGATTTGGTTCTGATGGGTTCGCATATGAGAGGAAAGATAAAAGAGCTTTTCCTGGGAAGTGTCGCCAGCGCTCTCATTAAGAAGTCTCCCGTGTCTATTTTAGTGGCAAAGTAGAAGTTCAGGCGCAAATTATAGCGCCATGCCTGCCGCCCCTAATACGGCCCCCTCTCCCGTGGAAATTGAAGAGAGTTTGACGTCAATCTGCCCCTTAAAGGGGGGTAAACGTATTCATTCATTGAGGCCTTAACTTGCGCGCAAAATTTTTCGCCAATGGTCGCGACGCCCCCAGCAAGCACAAAGGCTTCCGGGGCCATCAAGCTCGCCATGGAAGAAAGACCTCTTCCGAGAGTGTCGGCCGTTACTTCAAACACCTTGAAAATTCCTTGATCGCCCCGCTCGTAGGCCTCATAGATTTGGGCGAAGGTCATGTCCTTGTTGAGAAGCTCTTTGACTGTCATCTTTATGCCTGAGACGGAGCCGTACATCTCAAGGTGCCCTTTGCCGCCGCATCCACATATTCTGCCTTCAGGCTCCACAATGATATGGCCGCCTTCGCCCGCAAGCCCGTTTCCGCCGCGGACCATGCTCCCGTTGGCGACGACCCCTGTTCCTATGCCGGTGCCAAGGGTCACAACGATAAAGTCATGCATTCCTTTGGCGGCCCCCCAGCGTCCTTCTCCCGCCGCCGCGACATTGGCGTCATTGTCTAAAAGGACAGGGGCCTCAAAATATTTTTTAAAATGAGAAACGAGGTCGACTGTGCCCCAGTGTTTTAGGTTTGGGGGGGACTCGATTCTTCCCGTTTTATAGTTTCCGTTTGGGGCGCCGACGCCTATGCCTGTGACGTTCTGGTAACTTAGGCCTTGGAGCTCTAACAATTCATCGCAAGTTTGTTTGACTTTCTGAGTGAAGGCCTCAAACTCGCCGGCTCCCTAGTGGGGAATTTTGAAAATTCCAGGAGTTCTCCGAGCTCGGAGATTATGCCGATTTTGGTGTTGGTGCCGCCTATGTCAATGCCTATCGCTTTTTTCATGAATAAACGCTCCAAATAATGCCAATGATGACAAGAAGGCCGATAGAGAGGGCCGCGTCCCTGCCCACTTTTTTGCCAATGGCCATTTTTGCTCCCCAATCATGGGTAATGTCTTTTATGGAATCGTAGTCAGGCCTTGCCGTCATAAGGGAAACGATGATCAAAATGGCCGAACATATAACGAACAGGAAAAGAGCAAAGTGCAAAAAGTTTATGTCTGCGTAAGAAAAGAGAGGCCCGCTCAATTCGTCTTTCACCATTTCCAGGCCAAGCCTTGCCACTCCCAAGATCGCTCCAATAATAAGAGCGGACATCGCTCCGGCATTGTTGATTCTTCTGATAAAGATGCCAAGCAAAAAGACCGCAGCAATCGGCGGGGAGATATAGGCCTGAACTGATTGCAGGTAGGTGAAGAGTCCGGACGAGATGTGCTTCATCAACGGAATCCATAAAAGCCCGGCGCAAACGAGAACAATGGTCGCGACTTGCCCTACTCTGACGAGTTGCTTTTCAGAAGCGTCAGGGTTTTTTCTTTTATAAAAGTCGAAGGTGATGAGGGTCGAGCAGGAGTTAAACACTGAAGACAGTGAGCTCATGAGGGCAGCGAAGAAGGCCCGCCACGAGAAGCCCTTTGACGCCTTGGGGAAGAATGCTTGCGATCAGGGTCGGAAGGGCGTGATCAGGACTTTCAAGTGAGATCATGCCTTTTTGGGCGAGCGCCGCCGCGATCATTCCCGGGAAGACAAAAATAAATAGCGGCAGCTGCTTGAGAAAACCGCCAAATATAGAGCCTTGTCTGGCATTGTGAATGTCCTTAGCGGACAGGACTCTTTGAACTATGAACTGGTCGGTGCACCAGTACCAAACGCCCAAAATAGGGGCCCCAAAGAGAATTCCTGTCCAAGGGAATTCCGGGTCGCTAGCGCTCTTCCACATGTCAAAAAAACTGGGCTCAAGTTGCGCGCTTAACTGGCCCATTCCGCCTATGGCGTCGAGACCAATGACTGTGACGGCTATGGAGCCGCCCACAATGATGAACATCTGCATCGCGTCCGTGTAAATTACCGCCTTAAGCCCTCCCATGACAGTGTAAATGCCTGTCGCCAAGACCACCACAACGGCGCCTGTCCAAAACTCAAAGCCAATCGCCTCAAAAACGACCGCCCCAGCAAATATCGTGACTGAAATCTTGGTGAGCACATAAGCGATCACTGAAATAATAGAAAGGTAATTCCTCGCTGCCGAACTGTATCTTTGTTGCAGGAATTCAGGCATGGTCGTGACGCCGCTTCTCAAGTAAAAAGGCACAAAGACCCAGCCAAGAACCAGGAGAATAAGTCCTGCCAGAATTTCAAATTGGGCGACGGCGACTCCTCCCTTCGCTCCAGAGCCCGCAAGACCTATAAGGTGTTCAGAGCCGATATTGGAGGCGAAAAGAGAGGCCCCAATAGCGAACCATCCCAAGTTTCTTCCTCCCAAAAAATAGTCGTCAGAGTCTTCTCGCTCGCCTTTTGTCACCATTATGGCGATGGCAAAGACGAGAACAAAATAAAGAAGGATGACTGCGTAATCAGTGATATTAAGGGCAATGCTCATACTTAGCTCTCTAACGTTCTCTAGTTGTTTAATTTTAGGGCACTATAACTAAAAAATTCTGACATATGCAACGTTAAGGCTGCGCGTTAGATTTACAAACTCCCACCGGCCGGGTAATGTTTCCTAACAATTTCTTAACACACACGCGAACATACACTTTGGAGAGAAAAATGAAATTATTGGCTCTAATGGCGAGCTTTATCGGCCTCGCCCATGCGCAGCTTCCGGCCGGATGGCCTGGGACCGTTCCCAATTGGTCGAGCGCCAAAAAGGTGCAGGTGGGAACCAGCAACACTTGGGAAAGCTCACTCGTATGGTTCACCAACGCTCAAGGCGCGCTAACTGAGACCTATTATCCCACTATAGACAAGGCGCAAATAAAGGACGCCCAACTCTTGGTCTCTGACGGAAAAACATTCTTCCTAGAAGAAAGGACGGGGGTAAAGCAAAACGTGGAGGCGATGGCGCCTAGCTTAGTAAAGCTGGTGAACGAAGACCATAAAAAGCGCTTTTCCATTAGCCACACCTTCTACACCATGGCGAGAAACCATGCTCTGGTGGACGAGGTCGTGATTCAAGCGAACGTTGATGGACTGAGCTTCTACTCGTTAATCAATCCCGCTCTCAATAACACAGGTTTCTCTGACAACGGCCGCGCTGAAGAGGACAAGCTGGTTTTTTGGGAGGGAGACACTTCCTTAAAAGTCAGCTCCACCACCGGCTTTGAGAAGACCAGCATAGGCTATGTGGGATTCACTGACGGATTTCAAGACCTGATGAACAACTTCAAGATGGACAACGCCTTTAAGGAGGCCTCCAACGGCAACTTGGCGGGCACTGGAAAGCTAAAAATCCCGGCAAAAAAAGGCGTTTATAAATTCTATATTGTCTATAACTTTGGCGCTGACCAAAACTTTTTCCCAGCTCAATTGGCCGCAGGAAAAAGAGGAATATGTCTCGAAGTGGAACGACTATTTAAAGACGATAAAAATTCCTAAGAACCTCGACAAGGTGCATAAGGAGCTTTACCTGAGGTCCATGTACGCCCTCAGAGTTCATGAGGACAAACAATCTCCGGGGGCCTTCATCGCCTCCCTTTCCAATCCATGGGGAGAGGAAGTGAGGGAGTATCCAGGGGTGATGGTGGGCGGCTATCATTTGGTCTGGCCTCGCGATCTGTATCATGTTTGCTCCGCCTATATAAATGCGGGAGACCTTGCGGCCCCTGAAAGGGCGCTTAATTACCTAAAAGAGATTCAATACCAAGACGGTGTGTGGGAGTTTGATGGCCGCACTAATTGAAAGAAAGGGAGCGTTTCCGCAAAACGTTTGGACCACAGGAGAGGAATATTGGGGCGGATTTCAACTCGACCAGGCCGCTTACCCTGTTCACATTCTTTATCAACTTTGGGAGCGGGCCAATCAAAACGCACAGGCCTCACTTCTTGCTCGCTTTGGGGAAATGGCGAAGTTGTCCCTTGATTTTGTGAAGAAGTATGGGCCTTGGAGCGCCCAGGAAAGATGGGAAGAAAATTTTGGCATCAGCCCGTCCTCTTTTTCCGCCGCCACGGCGGCCCTCTATATGGGCGAAAAAATGTTCGAAGACTCCTCTTATGGACAAACGGCCACAGGCTGGCTGACGAATCCGGGAGACAATATCCACACTTGGACCTTCACAGAAAGAGGCAAGTACGGGGACGGCCGCTATTATATTAGGGTCGGCGGGTGCGACACTCATACCGGCCCATGGGACCCAAATAACGGCGCGTGGTGCACGATCGCCAACTCTGGTGAAAGACGCGAACAAACTGAAATCCTAGATCAAGGCTTTTTAAAGCTCGCGCTGCAAGGGCTTGTGCCCGCCTCTGATTGGAGACTTAAGCACTCTCTCGAGATTCTCAATAAGCGACTTAGGGTCAAAACCCCCAATGGCGATGGCTGGTATAGATACTCTTACGACGCTTATGGCGAGGAGAAGAAGAGGCCGTTTATGGCCGCTTCTTTCCAGCGAGCATGGGCGTTTTGCTATAGAGCGCTTTAAAGCGGGAGACCTTAGCTGGTCTGCGGCCCAAAAGACAGGTCGACGAAATTCTTGACTCCTACAAAGGCTTTGCAAATGAAGGGAATATGATTCCTGAGCAGGTCTTTGAACAATCGGGAGAGGGCACAGGGTCCGCCACGCCTCTTGCTTGGAGTCACGCTGAGTATGTGAAGCTTTTATGGTCGAAAGAGCTTAAAAAGAACGTGGAAAACTTGCTGCAATAAAAAGAAAAAGGCCGGATACGATCCGGCCTTTTTTTTTGTGACTGAAGCTTTGGACATTAAATTCTTAAAGGACCAGATTCAGTTAACTCTCTATTGTCTCTCTGACTTCCTCTCTTACCGACCTCTTTTTCTTTCGAAAACCCCTGCGAGATCGGCTCCGGTTTCCCCAAACCGATTTTCCCTTGAGCGCAACTTAGCGCCTCTTGGCGGGCCGATCCACGAAAATGAACACTGTGTTTCAGTTTTCTGTTTCAAGGGGCAAATTCGGTTTTGGAACGGGTAATAAAGACTATAGTAAGTACTTTCATTGTTCTCGAGTGACGTCGCGTCCAAAGAGCAAAAAAAAAGGACGCTGAATCCAGCGTCCTTATAACCCCTAATGAAAAATGAAGAAAATTTCTCTGTAAGAAAGATCTTCGCAGCTAGTGGGAGGGCCTCCCCAGGCCCTTTGCTCCCTCAAGCTGACAAAGGTTCTAACAGGGCCAAGGAAGGTAAGCCAGAGCCGAGGCCAACAAAATGTTTCGAACGAAAATAAAGTTTTGGAACATGTAAAAACTAAATGGCATTCAAAAAAAAGGCCCTCCCGAAGGAAGGCCTTTTCGCTTTTTAAATTTGGGTCTTTTACTGTCTGAAAGAAGGGAAAGTCTCTGAACGTCGAATTTAGAAGGTCGTTAATGGCGTTCTTTTTTCCGATCGCCTTTTCAATCTCAAACTTTTCATGGGCGACCTTATTGATGTTCTTATAAGAGTCCACCATTTCCAGATAGCTAGAGCAGGTCTTTGTGATAAATCCTTTGCAGCTGATATTGAGCTTGAACTCGTATCTCGCGTTTTCGCTGCCGTCAACGATATCGTATCCAAGTTGAGTAAGCTTGCTTTGGATTTCAAGCTTTTTGCCTTTGTCCAGCTCGCTATTCTCAACTTCTCTTATTCTTAAAGAGGACGGAGAAGGAAGAGGCGAGCTATCAGCGATTCTGGATATATCATAGTCCTCGTCTTCAACAAGCCTTATAAACTCATCAGACGCAACATAGTAGTCGCTCGCGTCGATGCCGATGAGAGAGAAGTATTCGTGCAAAACAAGTGAAAGCTTTCTCTTTGCCGGGTTATAGCTCTTTTCCAGGTTTCTCCAACTTTCTGTGCTGACAATGAATAGTTCTCTCGCCATCTTCTTCGATGACATTCAAGGCGTCTCTAGGATTTCCGTCATAAGCTATAAGTACTGGGTTTGTGAGCACTGTGACAAAGTCCGGCTCTCCTTTGGTCAAAGCGCTGCCGAAATCGTCCAAGTATTCGCAAAGCTCATGACGATCTTCCGCGCAATGGGACATGAGCGCTTTGTAGGCGTTGCCGGCGATTGCGTTAAACTGAGCGGCGATGGAGTTTCCGCCATTTCCCCCTCGATGTCTTGCCGTAGTCGACCCGCGCACTATTCTCAGAATGTCATAATTGGCCTGATTCTCACGCTCGCGGTCCACAGTTGTTTCTTGGGCGAAAGCGCTAGTCCCTATAAGCGCCGCCGAAATAATAATCTTACTGAAAGTCTTCATAGATTTTGTCCTTATTAACCCTTGTTCTTGGAAATATTTGCATACAGATTTCATAAACTTCTTTTTTATCGCCCTTGTCAATAAAGTCCGCGAGCTCGTCTTGGAATTTGCGGACCATCTTTTTTATCTCGGGAAGCTTCACTGGATCAATGGCCATCGTCATGAAACTCATGTCTCTGGCCATCACATCGTCCGAGAAAAGCGATTCCTTGGCCGCGTCTAGGTTATCGGCGTGCCTCTTCTTGAGAGATGTGTTTGGAGTGTCTTCCGTGGTGGCTGAGTTCGATGTCTTGATAGAAATAGCTTGCCGTCCTCATCATAGGTCAGAAAGCCAAGACGGATAAGCCTTTCCATCGCATCTTTCACTTTGGCCTCTGTGGTCTTCAAACGCTTTGAAATCCAGTGATAGTCCTCCTTAAACTCAGGAGTTTCCGCTAGGCAGAGAATGGCGTAATAGTGCCAGTCGGCCACAAGAAAGTATTGATCATTCTGCAATTGAACATTCTTCTTGGGACCTAAGGACTTGTGATTGACGCCCTTTTTTCTCTCTGATTATTTTTTGGTCAAGGACCTCAAGGTCCTCAGGAGGCAAACAGAGTTTTTCGGCCAGCTTTTTAAGCATTTTTGGCGAAAGATTTCTTTTGCCGTTTAAAAACTCGGAAAGAGAGGCGGGCGAGACGGACAGCAGTCTCGCAAAAGCGCGCAAAGAGAATTGGTTGTTCTTCGAACGTAGTTCGTCAAACCTCTCCCTCATATTTTTTTGCAAATAAAGCTGCGCTTCCATTCATTTTCCTCAAATAATTTCAGTGCATATTAATGCGGCATGGCATTGGCTTCAATGGATATTGCCGCGCAATGTAAAGATTACCGGTCGCTGTACGTAAAATCAGTTAGATAGTGATTGTAAACGTCCGTAAGTAATTGTTATGAGACAGTTCTTGATTGTTTTACTCATCTTTTGGGACGTCAACCAGCCGAAAAGGCTACTAAGGCAAGGAGATGGTATGCAACAGCCCTTTAGTTTTTACGTCGTTTTTAATCCGCTGTTAAATGGGGAGAATCAGAGTTATAAGACTCAGGCCCACGAATTTTTTCACCGGTTAAAAAATAATCTTTCGATGGGCGATCCGAATAATTCACACCTTTACTGGGGGAAGCTTAAAATGTCGTCATATGATGAGGACTTGCGCTTCGAAAATTTTCAAGAGTCCCATGAGCGCAATCGCTCAATCGGCGCTGACACCCATTTATTTATAAGCGACTTTCATCATTTTTGGGTCGCGAAAGTGGAGTCCGTGCATAAAGAGGTTTTTGATAAAGAAAACACTCTTCCCTTTCTATGACGGCAAAAATGTGGAAATTTGGTTTAAGATCTCTGACATGGACCTTGTTTCCTCTGAATATGTGGAAACGGGATACTATTTGGAAAACCTTTACGCTAAAAACGATTTCTGCTCGCAGGAGCTCGACTCGATCAACCCTTATTTAAGCGGGCTAAGATATCCCCTTATCGTACAAGATAGACTAAGCGAGCGCTATTTTGCCAAGTCACACGCCCATGAAAGGCCTCGGGCGATGGCGGGCAAATCCCCTGATTGAGCACCCGGGGAGTCAGGGAAGTGGTGAGCAATGTGCAGACTTACGTTCTTCCGCCGGCGATTTATGGCAAACTTTCTGATAGGGTAAAGAAAAATCTTATTTCCGTTGAGATGGAGATCCATAAAAAGGACAAAGACCGAGAAAAGCTAAACGGGCTCATCGTGAGCAGTTATCGGCAAATACTGGAGGACGCTCTGAATGACTCTTTTGTTAAGTTTGTCCAGGAGGAAGCTCCTGGAAAGTCTTTGAAGCAAGGAGAAAGGCCACACTGGAGGAGATCGCTTCGGTGATTGAAAATCCCTTGACTCTAAGGAAGTTAATCTCGACTTTCTCTTTAAGAAAAAACTTGGCTTCTATCGCTACTGTCGAAACTCGCTTATGCCCGCCGCTCGTGAAAGAGGGCTGGTGGACATGCCAAAAGAAGCAAGCAAGTCATAAAGAAGCGATGATGATGAGAAATTTAGTTTTAGGCGTGGGCTGCAAGGGCGTTTTAAACTCAATAGTGTGCCTCTATCACGAGGAGGAATTTATGGACAGTTACTTCAGAAATGTGGCATAGCCGGCCCTAAAGGGCCTTCGCTTTGAGCTTTAAAATAGCGTCTGTCTTTCTCTTTTGATTTTTTGTGTAAAGCATAGCCAGCTCTAAGGCCTTCCTTTCGGAGGGCCTTAATCTTTTAAGGGCGGTCGCTTTAAGGGCAACTTTTCATTCAGCTCTTTTTTTGACTCGATCATTCCTTCGTCCTCAAAAATAGCGAAATTGTATGAATTGTCGACGTAGACGTACTGATATTTTCCGTCCAAGGCCTTCAAAGAGCGGAAAAGAGTGTTTGCGACCTCTGGTCTCCTCTTTTTGATTTCTTCTTCTAGAAGCATATTTCTTTTGGCGACTTCGCTTTTGTCGAGCTTTGGCCCTTCCCTGTAAGCGAATTTGTTTTTAGGAATAGACTTGGAAATGATTACTTTAAGCTCGCTTAGGGCCGAACTCTTGTCTCTAAAGTAAAGAAGCGCTGACCTTCCTTTGCGGGCCTTGCCGCATCTGAGTATGGTCTCGCCTAAAGGCCCTGCGAACAGAGTAGATCGACCAAGCAAGCGGGGCCTCCTTCTTTGTTTGCAGTAGCAAGGCTTTGCTCAATGAGCCTGTCTCATAATAAGAGACATGCAGCGGCCCTTGCGATAGCGCTCTTATTTCTGGCTGAGAGGGCCAATCTCTCTTCTAGCTCAGCTTGCAGATTATCGCAGGCAAAAGAATTTACAAGGGCGCCGTGCGGTCTCTCTGAAAAATATTCTGCCGGGAGATATTGGGGCCTTCTTGATTATCTTTTCATGCTTTGGAAGATAGCGCCGAAAGCTCTTTTCCTTTCCAATATTCGAGTTTAAGAGGTCTAAGTTCTCTTTTAAACGAACGGTCGCCTCCACGTCATCTTGAGCTCGATGGTTTTTCCTGAGCTCTATCCCAAAAAAATTACAGAGAGCTGAAAGAGAGTAAGACTTCATTTCGGGGGCAAGCTTCATCGCCTGCTCAAGCGTGCAAAAAGTATGAGGAGAAAAGTCGACGCCCAAGCTCCTTAAATTTTGTTTGCAAGAATTTCGGCATCAAACTCGACTTTATGAGCGACCAAAGTGTTGCCCTCTAAGCTTGGAATATAGCTTTTGGGCCACCGAATTAAACTCGGGTCTATTGGCCACCATGGCGTTTGTGATTCCTGTTAGGGCGGTAATATTCTCAGGTATCGGACGAGGAGGTCTAATTAAACTATGGAAATGGTCAATCATTTCTCCGCTTTCGTTTTTCACAACGAGGGCGATCTCAATAATATGGCCGAGCTCCGGATGAGCGCTTGTCGCTTCAATATCAATATAGGCAAAGCGCTTTGGAGTCATGACTCATTTTCTTCAATGGGCATTGCCTTGTCAAATGAGCCTTTAAAAGAGGCCATTTCTCCTCTATGATGGCTGAATGGAAAATACTTCATTCTTAGAAATTAGCGAGACCGCCCTGCGGAACAATCTTGAGTTTATAAAGAAGGACCTTATGCAAGCGCTCAAAGCTGAGTTGTGTCGTCAAAGGCAACGCGTATGGGCACGGCATAGAGGAGTTTGTCCCTCTGCTTGTTAAAAATGGCGTCAAGCATATTTCCGTGTTTTCCGCTTATGAGGCCTTTCAGGCGCTTAGGCTCCCTGCCAGAGAGGTCAATCGATATCATGATTATGGGAGACGTCCCTGATCACCGGATCAGGGACGTTATGAAGGCGGGGCATCGAGTTTTTCGTCTTCGATCAAAGAAGGCTTCGACTTGCGGCAGACGCCGCCAAGTCCCTTGGCAAAAAAGCAAAGATTCATCTGGAAGTGGAAACGGGCATGAATAGGCTTGGTCTCGACCCAAAGGAATTTGAAGAAGTGGCGAAATTTTCTTAAAGAGCGCAATGACGACTTGGAGCCTATTGGAATATGCACTCATTTCGCTGGCGCGGAAAGTGTCGCCAATCACACGCGGGTCTCAAAACAGATTAGAAACTATAAAAGGGCGCTTGAGGCCTTTAAAAATATGGGAATAGATTTTCCAATCAAGCATAGCGCCTGTAGCGCCGCCGCTTTGCGCTTTCCGAAGACCCGCTTGGACCTGGTTCGCGTGGGCATTCTCTGTTATGGATTTTGGCCAAGCGAAGAGACGAGGGTGACCTATCTTCACGCCAAGGGAATTAAAGTAAATCCCCTTGAAAGAGTTTTAAGCTGGAAGTCCAGAGTCATGGGGCTAAAGTCGGTCAAGACCGGAGACTTTGTCGGATATGGCACGGGTTTTCTCGCCGAGGAGGACAAAGAGATAGCGGTCATACCGGTTGGCTACGGAAACGGTTTTGCCAGGGCCTTAAGCAATAATGGCAGGGCGCTTAGTCAGCGGCAAGCGAGCTCCAGTTGTGGGGACCGTAAACATGAACGCCATTTCAGTGGACGTCTCAGGCATTGGTGATGTTTCGATAGGGGACGAGGCGGTCTTGATAGGAAAGCAATTTGAGGGCGAGATAAGCGTGTCTTCGTTTGCCAACTTCACCGATCAATTAAATTACGAAATCCTCGCCCGGCTTCCAAAGGACCTCGAAAGGAAAGTCGTGATATAGGCGTTGGGCAGTCTTTTGCCAATTAAATGACTTTCTTCTCAATATAATTTGAATTCATAAGCCCAAGAGCGCCCATGTAGGAAACTTGGAATTTTATGATAGTCCCGACCTGGGCGCCTGAAGTGTTTTCGCCCAAGTCGATGATAAGCATGTCGCTTGAAGCGCCTATGATTTTAATGTCCTCGTGCTCTGCGGGAGTGAGAAAGTCAGGGTTTACGTCGAGAAGGCCGATATCAATTATCGCCCTATAGCTTTTCTTGCCAATCATCTCTTCTTTGATCTCAAACATTTCACCGCTGGGATTTTCCTGCAGCTCTCCGCTAGGAATGGCGGGCTTTTCTTCTATTTCAATCACTTGGCAGCAGAGTTCAAACACATTGTCATACATTCCCTTAAGAGTCTTTCCTGTGAAGAGGTCGGCGCCAAAAAAGAGCGCTTCTCCCACCCTGAAATGATTAATCTCTTTAGGCAGCTGCTTTTTGTGAATCAAAGGAATTGTGACTGTCGTCCCTCCGGATATGCAAGGCAGCTTGATATTGAATTTAAGCTCAAGTATCTGCTTATAAAGAGAAAGCTGAATAAGCTTGTCTTGTGAGGGCATGACCCCATGGAGGCAATTAAGATTGGTTCCAATGCCTATGACTTTAATGCCTTTCAGTCTAAAAACCTTTCGGTAAAACTCTATCAGCTTATGTCCCAGCACGCCTTCTCTCAGGTCGCCCATCTCGATCATAATAACGATCTTGTGAACTTTCTTCTGAGTTCTTGCCTCGCGAGCAAGCAGCTTAATTGTGTCATAAGAAGTGTTCATGCTTATGTCAGCATAGCGAACGACATTTTTTGCGTTCTTAGCTGCGGGCGGCTTGATGTAGATGGTCTCCACGCTTTGGTCGAGCTTCTTGATGACTTTGAGATTGGACAGGCGGGAGTCGCAAATTTGCTTCGGCCTCAGATTAATGACCTCTTGAAGAAAGCGCTTATTGCCGCAAAGGAGCTTTGTGACAATGGCCCAATCGACTCCCTGTTTGTGAAAGAGCTTTTCTAGCTGTTTATGATTATGTTTGAGTTTATTGCGATAGAGCTTTAGGTAGGCCATGCTAAGGTCGATACCTCATCTCTAGATACTTGTTCGTAAAGCCCTCGCGCTCGTAAAGTCTTTTTGCCGGGTTTTCTGGCTCCACGTGAAGAGCGATTCCTCCGTCAAGATTTTCTTTCGCGAAATCAAGTATTTTCTTCCCTATTCCCAGGCCTCTATAATTGGGGGCGACCGCGATATAAACGAGAAAGTTTTCAGGAAGAAAAAGAGACATATGGGTCTTCAAGATGGCCGTTCCTCCAGCAATCTTCTCTCCGTCCATGGCCGCAAAGAAAGAGCCGCCTTTGGCCGGGTCTGCAAGGTAGCTTAAGCAGGCCCTGATGGACTCGCATGTCATCGCCAAATTGATCCAAGTTTGTGTAAAGAAATTGGGCGAGTTCCTCGATTTTATCAGACGTCATTTCGGCCTGGGCCTAATCTTTGGACTGTGATGCTGTCTCTTAAGTTTGGGATAATAATCTCCTTTCCCTTTTTTGCCTTTGGGCGCTTAAGCCCTTACAATCACGATATGTTTATTTATAACGCAAGTTTGAAATTGTCATTACGCGCCTATGGTATATCAGTGCCAATGCTCGATGAACGGGTAGATAAAATCTGGACATGGCTTAGGCAAAAAGTTGATTCCGGGGACTTAGACCCATCGCTACTTTTGGAAACAGACTTCGGGCCCGCCTCTCCTGAGGTTCTTAAGCTTGCTCATGATGATGATTTTATAAAAAGGTGCATGCAGGCCCTGAAGAAGAGCTCATCAAGACTTTTGAGCTCCGGGACGAAAACGGAAAGCTTAATCGCTATAATCCTAGTAAGGCCAACAGGCCTTTGAACAGCCTGATGCTTAGCGTTCGCAGGCAGGTGAGCGCGTCCATCTTTTGCGCCGAAAAGGCCTATGAAAATGGTTTTGCCTTTTTATTGGGCGGAGGCCTGCACCACGCCATGAGCTTTCAGGGTCGAGGATTTTGCCAGTTTAATGACATCGCTATTTCCGCGCGCTCACTTCAAGATAGTCATGGAGTCAAGAAAGTGGCCGTAATTGATGTCGACGCTCATAAAGGGGACGGCACGGCCGAAATTTTTGAAAATGATCCTTGCGTTGCTACCTTCAGCATTCACATGGCAAGCGGCTGGCCTTTGGACAGCAGTCGTTATGATAAAGAGGGCAAGCAGCGTCCATGGTTCATTCCCAGTGATTTAGACGTTCCAGTGCAATCTGGGGAAGAGGACATCTATTGCCAAAAGCTCGCCGAGGGGCTTGAAGCTTTTGAAAGCGGGCATGGAGAGTTCGACTTTGCCATTATAGTGGCCGGTAGCGATCCTTATGAGGCCGACGCCTTAGAGAGCAGCGCTCCTTTGAGGCTTTCTCTTGATCAGATATTTCAAAGAGATCGAATTGTTTACGAATTTTTTAAAAAAAGAAATGTCCCTCAATTATATCTTCTAAGCGGAGGTTATGGGGAAAGGGCGCATGAGCCCTATATCAATTTTTTAGACAGCATACTTAATCAACTATAAGGGAGGTCCATTGACTGAACTGATCAATAAAGGCTTTGGCGCTATAGTCGATCTTTTGTCCTCCTTTTTATTCTGGCCTGTTCCTTTCATCAATTTCCCCCTGATATTGACCGCGCTCGCAGCGGGCGGCGTATTTTTTACTTTTAGATATGGCTTTATAAATGTGCGCCTCTTCAAGCACGCCTTTGATATTTTGCGCGGAAAATTCGATGATCCTTCTCATCCTGGCGAAATCAGCCACTTTCAAGCTTTGACGTCGGCCTTGTCGGCGACGGTCGGCCTTGGCAATATCGCTGGCGTTGCGGTGGCGATTCAGTTGGGGGGCCCGGGGCCGTCTTTTGGCTTTGGGTGGTGGCCTTTTTTGGAATGAGCATGAAGCTTTCATCTTGCGCCTTTGGCCAGCTTTATCGAGGCATCGATTCTGAAGGCCGGGCCCTTGGCGGACCTATGGTCTATTTGACTCAGGCGTTTAAAGAGCGATCACTGCCAAAGCTTGGCGCGCTACTCGGAGGCCTTTCGGCCGTTGCCACCATTCTAGGCTCTTTTGGCGGCGGCAATCTTTTTCAGAGCAATCAGACATTTGAGCTTCTTGCCAATCAATTTCCCTCTTTAAGCGCCCGCCCTTTGATGGTGGGGCTCTGTCTCTCGGCCCTCACGGGCATCGTTGTCCTTGGGGGCATTAAACGAATAGCCAATGTGACCTCCCGCTTGGTGCCCTTGATGTGCGGGCTTTATGTATTGTCTTGTCTTGCCATTATAATGACCAATCTTTCAGCGGTGCCTGCCCTCTTCTTGGACATTTTCAGGCAGGCCTTCAGTCCTGACTCTATTTATAGCGGGGGCTTCATAGGCGTTCTCACTCAAGGGGTGAGAAGAGGGGCCTTTAGCAATGAAGCGGGCGTTGGCTCGGCCGCAATTGCCCATTCGGCGGCAAAAACGGACCGACCTGTCAGAGAGGGAGTTGTGGCCATGCTTGGGCCCTTTATCGACACTATTATTGTGTGCACCATGACCGCCCTTGCCATCCTTTCCACTAAGGCTCATATGCTGCCAGGAATGGAAGGGCTGGGCGCTCAAGTGACCGCCAAGGCCTTTGAAAAACTGGGTTCTTATATGCCCTACGGCCTGACTTTTGCGACATTTATTTTTGCTTACTCGACTATAATTGCCTATAGCTACTATATGGAGTCAGCAGTAAGGTTTCTTTTCGGAGAGAAGTTGGTGATGCCTTTCAAAATCGGCTTTATTCTGGCCGCTGCTTTGGGACCGCTTTTGGAACTAGGAAAAGTCATCGCCTTCGCCGACTTAATGTTGCTTTCAATGGCCTTGCCTAATATCATCGGTATGGCGTTTTTGTCCGGCAAGGTCGCCGGGCTGATAAAGAGCTACACTGCTGAGCTTAAGAGCGGCTCAATGAGCCCGCGCTAGAGCGGACTACTCGAACTAAGGAATAAGTATGAAAGCGCTTTTTATTGAATACGCTTACCCGGCCCTTGTCACGTTTTCCATGTTTTTAATTTACTTGGCCGGCAGTCTTTCCATCTCGAACAAGAAAGGGAAGAGGATAAAAAAGGCCAAAAGAAAAGAGGTCTTTGAGCCCATTCATGGCGATGTTCCCGAGCAGGTCGATGAAAAAGAGATCTTAAAGATGGGCATCGACAGCATCAGGGCAAGATTTGTTTTTATCCAAAAGCTCTGGCCTATTTTATTGCTCGCCCTATGGGTGATCATTCTTTCTGTGCCTTATCTTTCCGCTCTTCCGGCAATTTATATTTCTTTGATCGTCGGCATAGCTTCGGTCGTGGCCGGCATTGCGCTCAAGCCTTTTCTGGAAAATATTATCGCAGGCATCATCGTTTCATTTTTTCAGCCTTTTAGAGTGGGGGACACAGTCCGTATAGAGGGCCAATATGGCGTTATTGAAAGAATTGATCTCACTCAATGCGTTTTAAGAGTCTGGGACTGGAAACGTTTCGTCATTCCTAACTCAAAAATGCTCACGAAAGAAATTCAAAATCTGACCATGCATGACTCTCTTCTGTGGGCCCACGTGTCTTTTTACGTCGAGCCCGATTGCGACCTTGAGGAAGTGGAAGAAATCGCCAGAAGCGTCGCGCGCAAGTCGGTCTTCAGCATGGACACAGAAGAGCCCGTCTTTTGGGTGACGTCCATGGAAAAAGACGCTGTCGAATGTTGGGTGGCAGCTTGGGTGGACAATCCCTCGGCCGCTTGGGAGCTTCGCTGCGAAATAAGAAAAGAGCTTCACAAAGAGTTGAGAGCGAAGAATATTTCATTTCAAAAAGCTCGCATCAATATTGAGAATCTAGAGACGAAGGCCCTTAGAAACGACTCTGACCTCCAAAAAGCTTAGGGCGCGGTCGACCAAGACGGCCAGCAAAGCTGAAGGGATGGCGCCTAGAAGGATCAAATCGTTATTGACCGTGGCGACTCCGCGAAAAATGGGGTCTCCCAGTCCGCCTGCCCCGACAAGGGCCGCCAATGTGGCCGTTCCTATGACAATCACAGAGGCGGTCCGCGCCCCCGCCAAAATCACTGGCAGGGCCAGAGGAATTTCAACTTTCATCAAAACTTGGTTATTTGTGAGGCCTATGCCCTTTGCGGCCTCAATCATGTCTTTTTCTACCGCGTCTATTCCGGTGTAAGTGTTTCTCACTAATGGCAAAAGCGAGTAGAGAAAGAGCGCCAAAACGGCGGGCATGTAGCCTATCCCCATTATGGGAATAAGAAAGCCAAGCAAAGCGAGGCTTGGAATCGTTTGGACAGTGTTTATGATGGGGAAAACAATTTTTGCAAGCGCTGGCCTTCTGGTGAGGACTATTCCAGTAGGAACGGACAGAAGGAACGCTAAAAGGAGCGCGCTAAAAGACAAGGCCAGATGCTCCCAAATGAGCTTGTTAAGATAAAATCTCTTGGAGTAGACATAAGAGAAAGAAGCCTCTTTTCTTTTTGCCGCCCCCGGTGAGCTCTCCGTCTATCAGCCCTTTTTTTATGAGGAAGTCTTTTGCCACCGCCTTTGGCTCTCTTTTCCCGCGGTCAACTTGATCGTTGAGCTCCATCATTTCTTCTTCAGACACGAGACCTTCTATTTGAGAAAAAAGGGACTTTATTTCGGGAAACTCTCGCAAAGACTTTTTGCTGGTCAGATAGGCCGCGTAATACGGCGGGAAAAAATTCAAGTCGTCTTCAAGCAGTTTGAGGTCGTAGGCCTTTATTCTTCCATCAGTGGAGTAGGACATGATAATGTCCACTTGCTCGTCTCTGATGGCGGAATACATCAGCCCTGAGTTGAGGGCCTTAATATTTTGTTCTTTAAATTTGAGCTGGTATTTTTTCTTAAAAGGCAGAAAACCGTCGCCTCTCTCCATAAACTCGTGAGGCGCGGCAAACACCTTGTCAGCCAAAGACCCTTTGAGGTCGGATATGGAGTCCGCATCGCGGAATCGTCTCATCGCCGCGTCTGACGGCGAGGGCGTAAGTATTATTAAAACCGATTGGCCTTGACCAAATAAGATCGAATTTTTTGGCGAATTCGTATGATACCGTGGCGTACACTTTTTCGGGGTCGCTCTCTCCCGATTTTCCGAGGATCATAACATAGCCTGTGCCAGTATAATCAGGATAAAGGTCAATGTCTCCTGCGCGTAGAGCGTCGAAAACAACGCTTGTGCCTCCAAGATTCGTCTTTCTAATAACATCAAGACCTTCCTCTTCTAAAAGAAGAGCGGCCATTTCGGCCAAAATAATCGATTCGCTGAAGGTCTTAGATCCGATGGTGATTTTCCTTCTTTCTTGAGACAGGACCGAAAAACTCATCAGAAGGAGAAAGAAAGCTAAGAGTTGATTTGTTCACAAACAAACTCCTCAACAAATTGATTGGCGGGGCCTTCGATGAAGTCTCTCTTTTGTCCCTGTTGAATAATCTTTCCCTTGTCCATAAGGACGACCTTGTTTCCAAGCTTGAAGGCCTCTTCAAGATCATGGGTGACTATGAGAATCGTTTTTTGAAGCTCTTTATTCAAGGTCTGAAACTCTTCGTGCATCGAATTTCTTGTGATGGGGTCCAAGGCCCCAAAAGGCTCGTCCATCAGCATAATTGGCGGGTCTTCCATAAGGGCCCTTGCTATGCCCACTCGCTGCTGCTGCCCTCCGCTTAGTTCCACTGGATAGCGGTCCATATAGAGGGCCGGTTCTAGCCCCACCATGCTTAAAAGCTCTTGCGTTCTAGATCTTATGTCTTTTATCTTGCGTTTTTTTATTCTCGACAGAAGCGAGACGTTTTCGGACACAGTCATATGAGGAAAAAGCCCCGCCTTTTGAATGACATACCCCATGCTGCGCCTCCACTCCACGGGGTCAAAGTTCTTGGCCAGCTTGCCGTTCGCTCTGATTTCTCCGGACGTCGGCTCGACCAAACGGTTGATCATCTTAAGGGTCGTGGTCTTACCGCATCCACTTGTGCCAATGATGCAGGCGATTTCGCCCTTCGGCACTTCGAAGCTTATATTATCGACCGCCATGAATCCCTCAGGGCCATAAATCTTTGACAGGTTTTTTACTGATATCATTTGATTACTTATCGGAATTAAAGGGTTTGGCCTAAGAAAATGAGCTTTTTTGAAAATGAAAAAAAATTAATTTTTTAACCTAGGTTAATTGGCTTTGCGCAATTTAGTTGAAATAATGCTTGGATATGCAAAAAGCAAAATCGGCATTGGCCACTTTTTTGGCGCTGAGCGCATTAATGCTCAGTGGCTGCGAATCGGGAAAAGTTTCAGACAAAGATAATGATGGCAGCAGGGCTCCTCGTGATAGAGATTCCGCATCAGATCCAAAAAAATGCGTAGGGATCAAGTCCATTGAAGTGCTGGCAGACGGCAAAACCGCTCTTTCGTATATTTCAGACAGAAAAAGGGTTCTTTGGAGAATTGAGAACTCTGACCTAGTCGCCACAGACATACCTGTTAATTTCATAAAGGCCAGCTTTGATGGAAGAATCGCTGTTTCTAAAACTTCAGGCAGATGGTATCAGATTTTGGAGCTTGTGGACAAAAGGTATGAGAGTACTATGGCCTTCAGCGCCTATGGAGATCCGCAGTTCCAATTTAGCTCTGACTCAAATATTTTGGCCGTGAGCTATTCTCTTCCGAACGGAGCTGATCAAGTCGATGTTTATAATGTCTCTTCCAGATCGTTAATAAATAGCTTTCACGCTTATGGCATACGCTATGTAAGGCTCACACATGACGGCGGCCATCTAGTCGTCGGCAATGGTCGGGGCTGGGCCAAATCAATTGGAAAGTACGATGTGAGAACGATGCAAGAAGAGTTTTTAATCAAGCTCCCTGCTTATTTGCGCTTTTCTTTTCTTGATCTTTCAAAGAGCGTTATTATCGCCAAAATCCGGGGCCTTTACAGAGTCTACTCTCTCGCCAACGGGGACTATTTAGGGTCTCATCGTTTTGGCAATGTGTACGCAGTGGACGCTTCGAACGATCTGGTTTTAGGCAGCTCGAACTGGGGGGAATTAGAAATAAGCAGCTCTCTTTCTGGAGAGAGTCTCTATCGAACAGAGTTCCCTGAAGACGCTCTTTTATCTAGTTGCGTGTTTTCATCTGAAACATCGTTCAATTGTTTAAGGAGGGGAAGCAATCAGGTGATAAGTTTGGACTTTGAAATAGGGGCGAGCTCGCGCAGCTGCTACTAAAAGTTTTTGCTAGCGGCCCGCCATTTTTAAATTATTTTTTCTTTTTTTCTTTTTTTTCTTTTTCGCAACAGCTTTTGTCTTTTTTCAATTTGCAAGAGCCGTCTTTGCAGTCTTTTTTCTCTTTACAGCAGCTTTTACCGTGATGACCATGATCGTGACCGTGATGCGCGCAGCCTGAAACACCGATTGAAAGAGCGCCTAGTACCATTAGTGAAAAGATCGTTTTCATATGTTCTCCTTTGAAACGTTTTCTATGTTACCTAGGTTTCGGCTGTTTTAAGTTCATTGCTTAATGCATCTAAATACAGGGGAAATAATGTTCATGAGAGCAAAGTAGTTGACCATACTAGTTCATTGCTGGCTTTTCTTTAGAAAAGAAGCTACAACTTAACTATGAGTGATTATGAAATATATATAAGCCAAAATGTGGCGATCTTAATTGACGGTAATAATATTGAGCGTTCCGTAGATGGGGCCTTCAATATGAACGGAGGGATGATCAACTTTGACACCCTAATTCCTCGCCTGATAGGGGACCGGGCCTTAAACCGTCTAATTTATTTTAGAGAAGGAAAGAACATTTCTTCCAAGCTCGCCGAAAGACTGCATCAAAATTATCATGGCTCGGTAGTGCCTTGTCATAAGTCTGCGGACATTCCTCTTTCTATTAAAGCGACGCAGCTTGCGGCCAAGGTGGACTGCATTATTATTTTGTCAGGTGACGCTGATTATATTGAGCTTGTTAGGCATTTGAAGAGTGAGGGCGTGCGCGTTGAGATCTGCGCGGTCGTGGAGACGACGGCAAAAATTTTGGCCGAAGAAGCTGAGTACTTTCATGCCATAACAAAGGACGATATTTTCACATATGGCGGAGCGAAGAAGCCCACTAAAAAGAAGACTTCGAGAAGATCCAGCAAGAAGAGCTAGTAGATAAGACCAGTTCTTTCCGTTAAGTCGACTTTAGGCGGCGCTTCCTCACTGAGCGCCGCTATTTTGTTCTGGACGTTGGCCAACAAACGATAGAACGCGTCCATGTCCACCCCGCTAGATATAAAAGTCGCATGCTCTTTAGAGGGCTCAACAAAAAGATCGTGCATCGGCTTTACCTGCGCCTCAAACTGGGCCTTGACTCCTTCTGGGGTGCGGCCTCTCTCCACCACATCTCGGTTCATTCTTCTGGCAAACCTGATTTCTTCTGGCGTCTCAACGAAAATACTTTCATCGAAAATTTCAAGCAGTTTGGGCTGGGTGAGAATGAGAATGCCGTCGACGATCACCACTTTTTTCCAGGGCTGGTAGATGGTCTCAGTCATTCTTTTATGAGTGGCAAAATCATACTTGGGAATGCGGATATCCCCGCCAGCTTTAAGCTCTTTTAGGTGGTCGGCCAATAAGTCAAAGTCGAGCGCTTCTGGGTGGTCAAAATTGACTGAACCGCCATCAAAGTCAAAGCGGTGACTTTGGTCGATATAGTAATTATCTTGATAGAGAACAAAGGCCTGGTCTTGTAATTTCTTTTGGAGGGCCTGGGCGAAAAAGGTCTTGCCTGAGCCTGAGCCTCCAGCGACACCGAGAATAAAGGTCTTGCGATTCATGATTAATCCTTAATTAACTTCACTATGAATCAATTTTTAAGCATATACAATTTAAACTTATGCGTTGTGTAAAAAATATATATTAATTTTCAACTACTTAGCTATTTGTCAGCTCGTGATCGATCTTGATAAGATTTATCGGTTAATCGAGATAACGAGGACTTATGAGACTTATCACCATTCTTTTACTGGGCATTTTGTTTTTATTGCCATGCGCCGGCGCTAGCTGAAAAGCACTCCGAGCTAAATCTTTATGAAGGAGATTACCCTCAGAAGATGGGCCCCTCCGAACGAGTTCATTTCTTATGGTCACAATATGTCGCAGGCTCTTTAGAGGCCCTTAATTTTTACTCTGAAAGCGCGGCCATTCAGAAGTCGACCTTTAAAATTGAGAGAGCGCTTAAAGCTTGCTGAAATGAGGGCGGCGCTGGGCTCCCAGTCCGAAAAAAATATTGTTCTTAACAGGTTAAACGCCGAAGATGCCATGCATTTTGCCTCTGAAGCTGGGCTTTACTCCCATTTGAAATTTGAATTTAAAGGAGAGGCCCTGCGCTCCATAAAGATCGCGCTAAGAAAAATTGAATCAGCAAAGGCGGGCTCGCCAAGAACCAAAGAGGAGATCGAAGACCTTGTCTATGAGGCGCGGCGACCTTGGGACTTACGCTTCAGGAAGGTACTCTGAGGGATAAAGCTTTTCCTCTTTTGCAGAAAAGATAGAAAGTGGCCCTGTCGCTTTGTGATGAAAGATCGATTTGATCGTCTTGTGAGAGAAGAAGATGGAGGCCTATGGAGTTTGCCTGCTTTGGCAAAGTCCGCCTCAGGAAGACCTTTTAATGTGACCAATGGAAACACTCCGCAAGGCGTTCACACTATCGACTCTGTCATGCCTGAGGCGAATAGACAGGACGCCTTTGGCAAGTTTAGAAGACTGATTCTAAATTGGGTCCCAAGTGATGAGCAAACTAAAACTCTGCTCCCTGAATCGGCCCGAAGGACAAAGCTTGGTGGTCCCAGGCAAGCATCGCAAGGGACGTGGGAAGAAGGTGGCTAAGGGTCCACGGCACGGGAAGAACAAACACTGATCCTAAAAGCCCTTATTACCCTCATCGCCCCACCAATGGTTGCATCTCGATGAGAGAGGGCTCCTATCCTGGAAAAACATATATCGATCAAAGGCTCCTTTTAGACAAGGCCATGAGCGCTATGAGAATGAGTCCGGTGTTACGAGAATGAAGCGCGCATCAAGGGCGTGCTTTATGTGATTGAACTTGACTCAAAAAAAGAAAGGGTGACCGAGGCCGCCCTTAAAGACTTTGGCGTTTTTTAATTTATGCTACATGCTGTCGACTAATCTCTTCCACTATCTCACCGACAGCATAAGGCACAGAGAAGGGACGGTCAGCATTATTATAAAATGAATGCCCGTAGCCGATTTTATGGGTCCATTCATGGACCGCATTATTAGCGACCTGACCTAAAGTGTAGCCCGCAAAAAACTTATTATTGACCCAGATTCTAGTGGTGTCAGTGTATGTGTATCCGACCGTAGAATTGTTTTTATAATAGAGCGTGATGTCCAAGTCCATTTCGTTGTCTATTTCAGGCAGAAGAGTTTCCGCTCCCTCCATGATTGTTTGGTAGACCTCTTCATTAGTCTGCCCATTATTGTCTACAAACGTTTTCTTTCCATTATGAGTGTGGTTCATGACCTTCGTCCGGAAGGCCTTTGAGTTTAAAACAATTCTCGCTCTTCTGAGAGCGTCACGCATTTTTGACTCTTGTCCGCATTAAAATCGGTGAGCTGAACATGGAAATTTAAATTCGCGTTTGGATCATGTTTTGGAATATTGCAGCTCTCTTTGCTCTTCACCGTCCTCCTTAGAAAATGCGAGGCTTCGGTCCACATCATGTCCTTTGACAATGGCCTCTTGAGCATTGAGCTCGCATGGGGGAACATTCGCGTTTGGAAGTGGCTCTTTGCAGCTTCCTGGCGAGCAAACTAAGAGTTATCAATATCATTGTATTGATTTGCATGACGGCCCTCCTTGGCGCGCAGATCGAGGTCTGCGCTACTTTTAGAATACCCGGCGAACGGCCTCTTGCTGTTAGTGTCGGAAAAGCTTGCCCAAAAAAAACGGCCTTCTTGACGAAGGCCTTTTGCTGAAAAGCTTTTAAAGTCGGTGACTTATAGTTTGTTGACTAATTCATTAATGATTCCGCCAATGCCATAAGGCACGGAGTATGGACGGTCTGCATTGTTATAATAATCGTGCCCGTAGCCAAGCTTATGCGTCCATTCGTGGATCGCGTTCGCGGCGACTTGGCCGTAATTATAACCATTAAAGAACTTGGAGTTCACCCAAATCTTGTTTTGGTCTGGATAGGTATAGCCAACAGTGGAGGTCATGCTGTAGTAGAGAACGATATTTAGATCGATTTCATGGTCCACGCCAGGCTCTAAAGTTTCAGACGCGTTCATAATTGTTTCGTAAATTTCCTCGTTGGTCTGCCCATTATTGCCATTGAATTGTCTTCCTCCGTTCCATGTAAAGTCGAGGACTCTTTGCTTGAACTCATCTGAGTTTAAGACAACAAGAGCTCTTTTGATGGACTCTCGCATTTTTTCCTCTTGTTGGGCGTTGAAGTCTATAAGCGTAAAATTCGATGTGAGCTCCGGGCCCGCTGTTTGCGCCGGAAGATCGCATTCACGAGGCGTATCTGTAGGATCGTTATTTGGATCATCGTCAGTGACCTTCGCGTAATAGTCGTCCATTGCCGCTTGAAGGTCGACCACACAAGGCGTGTCGCTCCTGCTCCAGTTCCTGTTGATACTCCGCTGCCATTACAGGCGCTCAAAAATAATAGGGGGGCCACAAGGCCAAATAATCTCTTCTTCATTCTTAACCTTCCTTGGTTTCTCAATGATGTTAAATGGAGCTTCAAAATATCCAATGAGACCCGATATTGTGCAGTGGGCAAAAACTTCTGAGGACATTAAGTCACCGAGCTTTACGCTTAGAGCTTCATTCAAGATGAATGATATGGGCTGTTGATTGAAGAGAAGTTCAAAAGAGAGCTGAGGAGGAGGCAAGGTAAGATGGGTGAATTGTTTAGAGATTAGCCCGATGCCGGGATAATCGAAGGTGTGTGGTCTAGGTAGGATAGGAGAACCTCCGTCCTTCAGCTCACATATTATAGAGCAGGCCGCGCGCCAAAAACCGACTTTGTAAGTCCCTCGATTTATAATGGTTTTTTACTTAGGTCTTTTTGGGACTGGTTCGTTCTGATACCTAAAATGCCCGTGCAACGGTGGCCCTAGGAAAAATTTATAAGAGCAAGTGGTCAAGAGAAGTTTTCTCTCCAAGGAGCTTGTCTTGGGGAGAAAACAGGTGTGTGGGGGGGAAGAAAATTATTTGGCCAGATGAGCGCTAAATCCTTAACGGCTCATCTTGCGTTTATTCGTAAGGGAGAAGTTTGGAGACAAAGAACAGCAACATAAATACTACAAAGAATGTGTAGAACACGGCTAACTTAAGTAGTACTGGTCGAGGGCCTTGAGATTGGAGTCGCTTAAAGAAAACATGTCCACAATCTCTAAGGCCAACTCGCTTGCCCGGGTCTGCTCTAAGCAGAACCTGTCCATGAAACTGTCTTGAAGCTTAAGAATTAGATTTTCCTCTAGTAGTTTTTCTTGAAAATCGAGCATAGAAAGTCCTCCTTGACTAAAAAGTCTAGTTTAAGTGTGCGGAAATTTTGGTGATTCGCTTAGTAAGCTCTAATCAGCCCCACCAAAACGCCTTTAATGTTGAAGTCTCCGTCTTCGACGATTATAGGTTTCATTGAGCTATTTGCAGGATGAAGCTCAATAGAATCTTTTCTTCTTATAATAGCGTTTCACTGTCGCTTCATTTTCCATGACGGCCACAACTGTGTCCCCATTATTTGCGGTGTTTTGCTCTTTAACAACGATAACGTCACCGTCTAAGATTCCGTCTTCGATCATGGACTCGCCACTAATCGTCAGAGCATAATGTGTCCCTTTTCTAATCATATAGGCGGGAACATCGATGAACTCGTTGCCCTCTATGGCCTCTATAGGATTGCCGGCGGCCACCTTTCCGTGAAGAGGTATTTGCATTATATTCTCTGCCTGTGTCTGCGCTTCCGGCTCAACGGGTCCAAGGCCTCGCACTGAGTTGGGATCGTTTTCAATATGGCCGGCATTTTTTAAGATAGCGAATATAGTCTTGAACTGAGCCTAGCGATTTAAATCCAAAGTGGTCTTTTATCTCCATTTGCGTGGGAGAGAATTCGTTCTCCTCAATATACGCAATGATAAAATCTAAAACTTGTTTTTGCTTTTTTGTCAGGCTCAAACGCGTCTCCATGCAAGGTTTGTGAACATTTCCGGTTGATTTCCGTATCGTTTCCGTAGTATCTTAGATCTAGGTTATCCGTAAGGAATCCGTAGGTCAACCCCAAAAGGCGGACCTTTTTAAAATAATTATTTACGCGGAGAGACACCATAATGGAGAAGCAGCGCAAAATCATTCATTTCGATATGGACTACTTCTATGCGCAAGTCGAGGAAAGGGACAACCCGCCTTAAAGAATAGACCAGTAGCCATCGGGGGCGGTAAGAGAGGAGTTCTTGCACCGCCAATTATGTCGCTCGAAAATTTGGAGTCCGTAGCGCCATGCCCACTTTTATGGCCCTTCAAAAATGTCCCGATCTTATTCTTGGTGAAGCCAAATTTTTATAAATATAAAGAAGCCTCACAAAAAGTGTTTGAAGTCTTTCATGAATTTACTGACCAAGTGGAGGGCCTGTCTCTGGATGAGGCCTACCTTGATGTGACCGAGTGTGAGGAGTTCGGAAATAGCGCCACCCTTATCGCAAAGGAAATTAAAAGAAGAGTCTTTGAAAAAACCGGGCTCACAGGCAGCGCGGGCGTCTCTTATAATAAACTTTTGGCGAAAATATCTTCCGATTTGAATAAGCCCAATGGCCTTTTCACAATAACTCCAGAATCGGCACAAGATATTATTAAAGACTTTTCAGTAAAGAAGATAAACGGGGTAGGGGCCAAGACGGCCGCAGAAAATGAGCTCGCTTAATTTGATCACCTTTAAAGATCTTCAAAAGATGAGCAAGCTTGAGCTTGAAGAGCACTTTGGAAGCTTTGGTCCGAGTCTCTATATGTATCCAGGGGCATGGACCATAGAAAGGTGAGGCCAGAAAGAGAAAGAAAGAGCTTAAGCGTTGAGCGCACGTTTTTTGAAAATATTAGTGATAGGAAAGAGCTCTTATGGCCATTTGGAAAAAAACTTTGAGGAGATGGTCGGGAGGCTTGAGAGGCATAAAGACAGATCGATGAAGACAATATTCATCAAAATAAAATATGCTGACTTCACTCAAACCACCATCGAGGAGCCTTTTGAAGGGCTGAGCTTGGACAAGTTTTATTCGCTTTTCGAAAGAAGGTTTGCTGAAAGGCCAGAGTCCGCAAGGCTATTGGGCATAGGGGTAAAGTTTCACGCGGACCTCAAATTCAGCTCTCAGTTGATGCTGCCTTGCTGCGCTTAAAATAGCCCTTCGATTTCTCCCAAGGAATTGTAGAGCTCTCTTGGAAGCTCAATAGGCCTTTGCATGACCACCACTTTCATTTGCCCAAGGTCGTCGGTGTTTGCCGCCGCCTCCAAATGACGAGCATAATCATCTAGTATTGAATAGCAGTCTGAGGCTCTTGTTCTTTTCAAGATAAGAGTGAAGGTCATAAAGAAATTCCTGCACATTTTCTCTGACCTCATAAACTGAAGCGCGAATAATTCTTCTTTTTTGCCACCAGTAATAAAGAAAACCAAAAAAGCCAAGGACGCCGAGATCGACGAGAATAGAATAAAAAGTGTTCATATTAAAATCCAAAAAAGGCGAGCACAGACGGGTTCGCAAACAAGGGAACTGTGGCCGTGAGGCCAATCCATAAAAAACTTCTTCTTAGGTAGCTTGGGGCCATGGCCGAGAAAGGCCTTGTCAACGCTCACAAAAATATACTGGAGCAAAAAGAAGAGAGTCATATAGCCAAAATAGCTTTTATCAAATTTTATATAATAAGGAAGAGCGAGAATGACCTCGTGAAAAAGTCCAGAGAAAAGAAAGGCGAAGAACATTTTCGTTTGCGGACTTCTCACGCCGCTTTTTTTGCTCATTAAGCGCCAGCCAGTCGCCGACCCACACGTTCCATCTCTTTCCCCAAAACTCGCTAAAGCTTGAACTAAGGTAAGGATGATTATGCATGTCTGTTGGGATCTCTTTTGTGAGCAGGCCCAATGCCTGAGCGCTCACGCCCAGGAGGTTGGTGAAGGTGTAAAGATAAGGAGCAAAGAGAATGCCTTTGATGGCGGGGGGCAACTCATAGTTTTCAAAAATAAATTGATAGGCCTCTATGCCAACAATATTAATGATCGCCAGAAAGAAAAATCTCTCTTTAAGCCTTCTGATACTAGACGCTGTCTTCTTAAGGGAGCGCCTTTGGGTAAAAGGAGCGAAAAGGGGAGAGCTATACAAAAAAGACACTTTTGTGTTCGGGCTGACAATCCACGCCAATGTCTTCATCGCAAAAAAGGCGGCAAAGAAAACGAGAATAAGAATGAGCTGAAAGTCCATGTTTTTTATTGATCTCCTCTCTAGGCAAAATTTTAGCAATATTATCTAGAATTGTGAAAGTGTCGGCTTTTTTTTAAATTTTGACCAAGCTGACCGATAAGAAATACAAGAAGAGCGCAAGCTATGCGGAGGTCAGTTATGAAGTACTATGCGCGAGGGATCAGAGATTTACTCCAGACCCATCAATTAAGTGTTGAATTTTACTCGGAACTAGATGAGTTTCAAATACAATTTATTGAGATTATGCTTCAGTCAAAGTCTGGACGAGAAAATGGGCCTCATGAGTGAAGTTGAGGCGTATAACTTAGAAATCTTTAATGACTTCAAGAATATCCAATTTCAAGAAAAGTATGGACTCGTGGACGAGCTCTGGAAGAAGGCCGCTTAATTCTCAAAAGGGGCCTTGATCTTTTCCTTGTGAAAGATCATGGTGTGATCAATCCCGACCATCTCGCCAGGCCCCAATTTATTCCACACATTTTTGCCCTCGATTACCTCAGAAGAGAAGATAAGGTGATTGACTTTGCCTCCATGAGAGGCGGCAGATTCGCAATTAGTCGCGTGAAAAGGGCAATCGTCTCTTTCGGGGCATCTCGTTTTATGCGTGCAGTAATTTAGCGGCTGTCCTCCTTGAAAGCCGACAAGGGTCTCTCCATTGGTCAAAAGAAAGCTGAGGTAATTTTCATTTTTTACAGGTTTGTCTCTATTGGTGAGATCGCCGGAAATACTTGGTGATTTTTGTCACCGCGTGCTCGATAGCGATTTTAATATGGTCCATGGGAATGCGCGCTTGACTGAAAGAATACCCTTTTTTCAGTTCGCTTAGAATTAAAAAGAAGAAAAACTCGCTATCGGTGCTTCCCAGAATAAAGCGGCAAAGTTCTGGGTCAATAAGACTTGTCAGCTTTGAACGATTCTCATTGAATTGCTTGATATGCCCATTATGGGCGAATATCCAACTGCCGTATTGGAAGGGATGAGAGTTTAAAATCGTGTGCTCGCCCTGAGTGGCCTTGCGGACGTGGGCCATGACCGTTTGAGAGGAGACCACTCCCGACACCTTTTGAAAGAGATAATTGTCCAGGGCCGTGTCAGACGACTTCACAAGATGAGGCACCCCTTCAAGGTAGTAGGCTATTCCCCAGCCATCGGGATGCCGCATGCTCTGATCGCGAAGAGAGTTTTCAGCGCTAAGCAAACTAGAGTGAACTTGGCTGTTAATAATAGAGCGAAAACCGAATAATCTGCACATAGGTCGATTGTAAACGCAAAGCCGGTAAAAACAAACACTCTTGCCGCTCTTTGCCTATTTTAGGGCCCTATTTTATAATAAAGGCTATGATGAAAGCTATTATTTACTCTGCATTACTTTTGATCGCGGCAGGAGGAGCTTGGTCTGTCAAAGACCGCCTTGTCTCAAAAGACGTTAAAACGGAACTTAACCTCGCTCTTTCAAGACCTATAAGGTCTCTGGACCCCGCGATCGCCTTTAATGACGACTCATTAAAAGTCATAGGCCAGTCCCTTGAGACGCTCTACCAATACCATTATCTTAAAAGGCCGTATGAGGTGATTCCTTCTCTTGCCGAAGGAATGCCCAAAGTGAGCTCTGACGGGAAGACTTACACAATCGCGATTAAAAAAAATATTTACTACCACGATAGGACGCCTTTTTTTGAGTCCAGGACCACCGTAAAAGCTCAGGACTTTATCAATCAAATTAAGCGCCTTGCTTTCCCGTCCCTCAGGAGCACTGGCAGCTGGCTTTTTTCAGGAAAGATAGTTGGCCTCGACAAGTTTTCAAAGGACGTGGGGGACTCGTTGGACTCTATGCTCTCGACCCCTATAGAAGGGCTTAGGGCGCCGGACGACCACACATTGGTGATCGAACTGACTCGCCCTGAGCCCAATATGCTCTACTTTCTTAGCATGCCTTTTACTTCTCCTGTCCCTGTCGATCTTTTAAAGAAGTATGACAATGATCTTTCCGAGGTTTTGGTCGGAACTGGAGCTTTTTACCTGGCCGAAAAAGGCGCAAATCGTTTCTATTTTAAGAGCAGCCCTAGTTTTCGCGTCGAAAAGTATCCTTCTGCTGGCGATCGCTATGCCAATACGCAAGACCTTTTAATGTCCTCCACTGAAACTTTGCCTTTTATTGATGAAATCACTTTCACCGTTATGGAAGACGAAGGGGAGAGGTGGAAGGCCTTTATGAACGGTGATCTCGACATTCTTAGCGTGCCCAAAAAATTTTTGGTGGACATCACACAGGGAAGCTCTGGACTAGGGAGAGAACTTGCTTCTCGCGATATAAAAATAAGACATTTCTCAAGCATTTCAAGCCGCTGGCTTGGATTTAATATGTCCGATCCTCTATTGGGGTCGAACAAGGACCTGAGAAGGGCGATCGCTCACGCCATCGACATTAACAAGTATATTGAAATCATGTCGAATAACACGAATTTGCGCGCCAACTCGATCTTTAATCCTGGCATTCCGGGCTATAATCCTAGCCATAAAATGAGCTATGAGTACGATCCGGAAAAATCAAGGGAGTTGATGAAAAAGGCAGGCATCGCCCCAGGAGAAGTCACGCTTACTTACTCCACCAGAGGGAGCCAGAACATTCATAAGGACGAGGCCGCTTTTATTAAACAAAGTCTTGAAGAAATAGGCATCAATGTAAAAGTGCAGACCCTGGAGTTTTCAGAGTTTCTAAAAAAAGGAAGAGCGGGCGAGTTGCAATTTTTTACTGATAACTGGATTTACGATTATCCTGACGCGGAAAATATTCTTCAGCTTCTTGTTGGCGCCAACACTCCTGGAATAAATAAAAGCGCCTATAAAAACGCCGAGGTGGACGCTCTTTATGCCAATCTTGTGCAAACGCTGGACAAAGACAAGCGCCGCAGGATCATGCGAAGAATCGAGCAAATTGTCGACGAGGACGTTCCATGGGTCATGCTCATGTTTGAAAGCTCTTATATTCTCCATTCACCTCGCATAAAGAACTTTCGCAAATCCTACTTTATCCGAAATCATTACAAGTACCTTAAGAAGGAATAGGCGATTTCGCTAATTAGGTATAAACAATATGAGACCATCGCAAGTTTTGGGTAGTCTAAACGGCAAACCGTCACACTTGCGAGGTATCTATGCGCTTAAAGCTTTCACTCATCACTGGACTCATCGCTCTTCTTTTTTCCCCACTTAACGCTCAAGCAAAAGGACTTGAGAAGGTCCCACTTGAGATCGCCACAATCAAGCAGGTCTCTGGCGAGGTCGTCTTGGAGATCGAGGGCTACCTTCCTGACAGTTGCTACTCGCCCGCGAGAGCGGAGACTCGCAACGGAAAGGGGGTGGTCATGGTGGACGTGGTGTCGAAGGTCGAGGGAGAGATGTGCGCGGAAGTCGTTTCCTTTTATAAGCTTTCGGTGCCGCTTGGGCCATTTCCCATTGGACGACACTCAGTGGTGCTGCAAGAAGGCAGTCGCTGGGAAAGAGAGGTCTTTTTTCAAATAGGATCTAGAGAGATTCAAGAGCTTTAAACATGTCCTCTCTTGTTTTGGACAGGAGAAAGGCCTTCTTTTTGGCGGCGCCTTCGGTGAGATCATCGAAGATGTACCTGGAGATGGCCTTTAACCTCCTAAGCTTTTTCAGCTCTTCCATGTCAAGCGAGTCGATTCTTTTGAAATAACTATTAAAGTACCTGTTGATTTCGTGAACTCGAAGCTCCTCGGAGTCCTTTTCACAGGCCTTGCTCAGTCTCGCAAGCCATGGCGTTTTTAGAGCGCCTCTCGCGATCATGACAGAGTGGCATAGAGTGTAGTCAAAATATTTTTCAATGTCTTCAGTCGTCCAAATGTCTCCATTTCCTATGATTGGGGTCTTGACAGTCTGAACGGCGCGCTTGACGTAGTCCCACTTTGCGACGCCTTTGTACATCTCGTCTCGAGTCCTCGCGTGAATAACGATGGCGTCCACTCCCTCTTCTTCCAGAAGCTTTAGTATGGACTCAAAAAGCGTGTCGTCTTTATAGCCCACTCTGATTTTGGCGGTGAAGGTGTGAGGAAAGTTGTCCCTTATTTTGCGAATCACCTTTCTCAGGGCCTGCAGATCGCTTAGAAAAAGCTGCCACCTCGGTGCTTGCAGACTGTTTTGGAGGGGCAGCCCAAATTCAAGTCCAAATACTCAAAACCAAGCCCTTCGATTTTTGTGACAGTGTCCTCAGTCATGGCCTCTTCGGTGGTGAGAATCTGGTAGATTGTCTTCTTTCTCTTCTCTATGTCCTCGTAGGAAGTCTTTCCATAGTGTTTAAGAATATGCTTTTCCGGATAGGCCCCAACTGTCGGCGCCCTCAAAAAGTCGGTGGAGATGAAGTCCCACTCCGGATAATTCTCTAGGATTGTCTCTCTATAATGAATGTCCGTTATCCCCTCCATTGGAGCGAAAAAGAGCGAGCCTCTTTGGAAGGGAAGCGGGCGTCTATCTGTAAATTGTGGCGACGACTTTTCTAGGTCCAGCATGATTTCTAAATTCGCAAAGATAAATCCCTTGCCAGGTCCCGAGATTGGGCCTTCCGTTGGTGATAGGCAATGTGAGTTCGACTCCGACCATGGAGGCCTTGATATGAGCGGGCATATCATCCGGGCCTTCGGCAGTGTGGGTGTAATAGGGCTCATTTTCTCTAACGATATGGTTATAGGAAGCTTCAAAGTCATAGCGCACACTAGGGTCCGCATTTTCATTTATGGTAAGGCCGGCGGAAGTGTGCTTTAAAAACAGATGCAATAGCCCGTTTTTAGGCAATTGGGGCAGACCTTCGTATATTTCTGAAGTCGCTAAGTGAAAGCCGCGCGCCTTTGGTTTTAGAGTAATCTCTGTTTGCTCAATCATGCTTAGTATCTATATAAAAATTGCAGGCTTGTCATCTGTCCTTTCAATTTTACATGCCCACAGGTATCTGGGACAAAGCTTGAAATAATATCCTAGGGGGAAGCATGAATATTCGGGTCATTTTAGCTGCTATGGCGCTCACCAGCGCAGCTCACGCGCATTAAGCTTTCCGATTATAGCCCATATAAATATGAGGTTTACTTTACCAATCCAATCTGCAAAGAGTATCCGTATGAATCGCCCGTAGAAGCGAATGATGGCACACTCTTGTACGCCAAGCCAAAAAATGCTTATTGCACGAGGAGAGGATTTTGACAAGAACGCCGTCCGTGAGTCCTCGCCCCACTATAACTTGGTGAAGCTTATTAATGAAAAAGAGATTGAATCTCTTTTCTTCACCTTTCTTTCATTTTCCAATGACGACATCGCCAATGAAATTTGCGACGCGATCAAAAGAAATATAAAAGTCTCTTTTATCATTGACTCCAACAGCGAAGATAGACCTGGCTCTCGGTCCGCCCTTGATATGATTGCGGAGTGTCGGCCTGAAAACCTGGCCGACGGGGAAGAGCCCAACTTTCCGGCCACCTACTTTAGAGGCAACGCCAAAGGCATAGGATACGCTCATAATAAGATCATCATCGCCAAGTACAAAAACAGCGATAAAGTAAAGCTTGTCTATGGCTCAGGCAATATGTCCTCAGGAACTATTCTTCATCACGAAAACTGGCACTTTCGTGACCACTAATAAGAACACTTTCCTCGCCCAGTCCCATGAATGCGTTAAAAAAGCGATGTTAAAATCGGGCAATTGCCGCAAAGAATACAAGAAGACTTTCAAAGCTGTCGGGCGGAGATCATGACTCCGGAAGAAGACGATGTCAAAATGATGATCGTCCCAAGCGACGGCAAAAGGGCCATGAACAATATTCTTTCTCATACTTAAGAAGTCCGCTGCGGTCGACATTGCGGTCCATCGCTTCACCCACACTGATCTTGTAACAGGGCCTCAAGAGGCGTCCGAAGCGTCTAAGAAGGTCCGTTTTATCGCAGACGATGATATCTACTGGACTGGAGTTAGAAGGACTCGCACGGGTCAAACTTATACTATGAGTATGTGAACACCATGAAAATTCTAGGAGCGGGAGTGAATACTCAGGTATGTTGAGTCCAATCAAAACCACCATCTGCTTCATCATAATAAGTTTATTGTGTTCAATTATGCGGACGGCTCGGGCGCCGTTCATGCCGGCGCGGGCAACTTCACCAAGGCCGCCTTCACAAAGAACATGGAAAATTATTATTTCATCACAGTCCCAAGCGTTGTCGAGGCCTTTAGGGACTCAATATGATTATCTGTATAATGTGATTGGCACCTCTTATGAAAAAATGCCGTCACAATATGTCATGCCATAGAGAGCTTCCACTTTTTCGCTCTTTATAGGCGTTCAGAATTTTGATCAGCCCTAGAGTGGAAACGCTCCAGGGCAACTCTTCCTTAAACACCATTTCCTCAATCTCTTGATATCGGAAGCCTTGTGGACCGCCACAATGCTGTCCTCGCCGTCGGGGTTGGGTATTTTTTTAGGAGAAAGTCCGCTTGCGATGATGTAATGAAAGTTGGAGTTGATTGTTCCGCTGGACTCCATCTTCATGAACTCTTTTAGATTTTCTGGCCTGAAGACCCATCTTCCTCCATCATCTCTCGATTTGCGGTCATTAAAACGTCCGCATCCTCTTCATGGATATGTCCTGTGACAAATTTTAGACGCACGCTAGATTTCTCATGCGGCCTTCTTTCCTCAATCATAATAATTTCATTGTCTTGAGTTATGGGAAAAACCACCAAGCTGTCCGGGAAGTAGGCCTTTTCCCAAGTATGTCCATCTATGATGGACTCTTTGACTTGGACAAATTTGCCAGAGTACGCTATTTTTTCAGGAAAGTTGGGCATAAATCCTCGAAAGTGTTAGAGTTAGGCTCCAGTTTTATAAAAGATTAGCTGGTTAAAAACGGATTGAAAAATGGACCACTTAAAAATCGCCATTATGTCCCTTAACGAGGCGAAGAACTTACAGGACGCTCTGAAGAGCAGGGGCGTCGAGATCGTGCTGAATCATAATGAGGCCACCTGCGCGCGCGGCTGCGCGGTGACGGTCGAAGTCCTCGCCAAAGAGAAATGATCTTCCCGCCATCAAGGCCTACTATAGACGAGAGTTTCGCCAAGTCTCTAGAGGGCCATGATGTGGACCTGGAGCTTCTAAACTCCGTATTTGATCCTTCGCAGGAAAAGGCAGTGTGTCCCGCCTGTGGGTTTGAGTTTTCCACCTCTTCGTTGCGCCTGTCCTGATTGCGGTCTTAGCTTGGGAGCCTGATGAAACCTCCCATTTTACAGAAGAAAATTTATCATCAACTCTGGGTTTCAATATCCCTTTATTTTTCAGGATGGTCATCATCAATCTTTTGACTATGGGAGTTCTGTTCGTAGGTCTCTATTTTATTTTTTATCGGTTCAACTTTCTAGGCAATGAAATGGGGCTTGAGTCGGGGGACCGGTTCTATCACTTTGTAAGAGAGCAATTTATGATGATAAGCGCTCTTTTTTTGGGCGCCGGAATTTCCTCGTCCATCATTCTCGCAGTGTATGGCATCTTCCTGTCCCATAGAATCGCTGGACCTCTGGAAAATTTAAAAATCCGGTTCAGAAAACTTGCTAGCGAGGCGCCGGAGGAGTGCAAAACCCGCTTTAGAAAAGACGACTTTTTTCATGATTTGGCCGAGGCGTATAATGAGCATCTGGACAATATCCAAAAGAGCTTCGACTCTAACGACGGGGAGAAAAAAGCAATAAGAGCCGACGTCAAAGAGTCTTAGCTTTTAAACTTTCCTTTTAGATATTTTTCAAAATTTCTTGCTCTATTCTTCCTCTCGCTCGAGCGGGAACAGTCACCCTTACGATAAGCTGTAGTTCTTTGGAATCGTGGACTCTGACGTTAATTCTTGGCTCGATCCAGGGCGTGTCCAAGTGGCGACGGCGTGAAATCGATTCATAGTGGCTCCTTGCGTCCTCCACGTATTGATCACAGCTCTCCTTGGCGCATTGAAGAAGCAGGTCTCGTTCTTTGATCCAGCTTTCATTATTTTTGACTGTGACAGTGAACACATGAAGGGTAAACTCGTGAGAAAAAGTCTCATTGACCACGTCCACCGCAAGAAATTTTGAATTAGGAATAGTGACAGATCTTCCTGTGTATTGATGAGTCATGTCCTTTGGACCAACTTCCACAAGAGTGGTGGCGAAAAGTCCTATTTCCATGACGTCGCCCCTAATGTCCTCGATCTCAATCCTGTCGCCCACGCTAAAAGGGTGAGTGACCGCCTTATAGAAGCTCCCCGCAAGGCACAAGAGAAGCTCCTTCGTCGCGATCGCAAGCGCCGCTGCGATCGCGGTAAGGGAAAGGATGACAGAATATATTTCAGAGGCCCAAGTCACAAAAAAGGAGACGACCACCAAGAGGAAAAAGGCGACTCTTCCTCTATTTAGGGACCTGCGCTTTTGCTCGATCGGCATATTCGATCTCTTTATAATTGTGCCAATTCCGACATGCAGACCAAAAAAGAGCAGCAAAAGACCGATATAAGTTAAAAGGGGCTTGTATTGAAGAATTTGTTCCCAGCTCATAGAGTATTTCTAGGCCGGGAACAAGCGGAAAGCAAGTTAAATTAGCTTCTTTCTTTCTCGGAAAAGAAGTTAAGCGGCTGCCTGACAGCGACTCGTCCACCGCCCTTGGGCTTAGGGAAGTCGATTATGGAAAGCACCTTGGTCATGCAGTTGATGCCCTTATTTGAAAAGCGGCTGTCTTTGGCGGTGATGTCGATCTTACCGACCTGTCCAACTCCACTAATTTCAAAGTTAAGGTCGACGATCCCTTGGATGTCCTCAGAGTTGTAGGCGAGCTCTTGCTGGTAGCAGTGTCTAAACTGGGGAAGATATTGCTGGAGAATCTTTCTTAGAAGTTCTGGGTCCATGCTTCCAAGCACCACAGTCTCAGTTTCAATAAAAGACGTGTCCATGCCTTTTTTGCCTGAGAGCCCTTTGGCTCCGAAGCTTTTAGAAGCGCCGGAAAGATCGCTTCCCATGGACCCGACCTTCGCGCTTGTGGTGCCATTGACCTTGGTGTCGAGGGAGCCTGAGAGCGCGCTGGGCGCGGAATTCGCTGGCGATCGGGCGGCGGCGACCTTTGCAGTCTTGCCATCGGCAATCATAGAGTTGACATTGGCCGCGAGCTTAAACTCGTACGCCTTGACTGGCGCCTTGGACTTGGCCGTCTTTTTAGAGCTCTTGGCAGGCGCCTTGGCGACCTTCTGGGCCTTTTTAGGCTTGGCCTGCTTTTCTCCCGCCTTGGCTCTAGCGACTTTCTTCTTGTTTTGTTCAGTTTTCTTATGGCCGTTGTTCTTGTCGGTCTTGCTTGCGTCCTTTGGAGGCGTGGGCCTTGTTATTCATCTCAGTATTGGTAGGCCTCTTGTAGATGATAGAAAGCTTTCTCGGGTCCTTTTTCTTTTCAATGCTAAAGTCCACCAAAAGGAGCAAGAGCATCGGAAGCATAATGGAGGCGAAGATTTTCCCCGCTTGTTTGTAGAACTCTTTTTCTCTCGCAAGAAGGGGCAAGCGTATAAGCTCTGCGGGAGCGCCGCCAATTTCGATGAATATCTGGAAAGTTCCTTTAGTCAAAATGATGACCTCTTTTGAAGAAAAGGTCAGGTCACTTAAATTAGAAGTAAAGCCCTCTGGAGGTGTGATTTTATCTTCTCGCCAGAGATTTCCATAAACGGGAACTCTTCTTCTGGAGAGAGCACGTCCACTAACAGGTTCTTGCCTCCGTTCTTTGATCCACTCGCAAAGAAAGAGCCGTCCTTAAGAGGCAAGTAATTTTGCTCCAAAATTGACCCAGAGACGAGCGTTGTGACAATAATGCAGGTCTCGTCAGTCTCTTTGGATATTTCAAAAGAGCCTTCCAGCTCTTCGCCATCGATATAATTGGCGAAGGCGATTTTTTGCAAGTGGAGAATCGTTTAGAGGTGAGAACCCCTCTTCGTCAAAAACGATATCGCAATATTCGTCATCGATAAGCGCCTGGTTCTCTCTTTCTCTTTGAGGCACATATATTTTTTCTTCTTTGGCCGACACTTCGACCGCCTCGTCTTCGCGCTCAAAGGCTCCTTCTTCGATAGTTGGAGCCAAGCTCAACATGGGCCTGACCAAAAGAGACCGTGTCTCCCTCGCCAATAAAGGCCCGCGAGTCTATTTTTGACCCCGCTACGATAAACGCCATTGACGCTGTCTAGGTCAAGAACTGTGACGAGGCCTTCCTCGTCCGCGAAAATCATCGCGTGGTAAGAAGAGACCGATCCATCTTGAATGCGAATGTCGCATTTCTCTGAGGAGCCCACTAAAAGCTTTTCTTTATTGACCGGCAACGTTTCCCCGCTAGGGAGTCGCAGATCAAAGCAGCTCGCCTTTATTTTGCTCATAAGCTTTCCTATGTCCTTTGCAGCGTTCTTATTTGTCTTAGTCTTTTATCTTTCTTTCTATTCTTTTTTTCAGCTCTGTCTGCTGCATTGCAAACCTTGCAACATCCATCGGCGCCTGATCGCAGGGCCTTTAAGGCCTTGTCGTTTTCACCGAGAAAGTAGTAAGCGGTCGCCAGGTTCAGGGCCACATCGTCTCTTTTTAAATAGACGCTAGGTATTCTTTTAAAATAAGCAAGAGATCCCTTGTAATCGTTTTGCATAAGTCTCAAATGGGCCAAGCTATAGTTTACGTCCACGTCCTTAGGGTTTGTTTTTTCAAGCGCTTTTCAGCATTTCTCTCGCTTTGCCATAAAGCCCTTTGGAGAGATAAAGCTGGGCCAAGTTGTAGCGGGGAGTGAGAGCAGTGGAGTCGAGTTCGATTGATTTTTTAAAGGCCTCTTTTGCCTCAAGGAGGTTTTTCTGGCCAAGGTGGTTAAGCCCAATATTATTTTCAATGGCCGCAAGAAGCTTTTTATTTTTAGTCAGTCCTTTGGATATGTCCAAATAAATCAAGCTTTTAGGGTATTCGCCTTTGAGATAGTAGCAGGTGCCTAGGTGATTCCAGTAAACGGGGTTTTTACGATTTTCATCGAGAACATCTTTGAAGGCGCTTAGAGCCTCATTATATCGGCCATTATGACACTGCGCAATGTTTTTCTCCGTCCCGGAGAACTTTGCGAGGTCCTCAGGGCTGTATCTAGTTAAAGATTCGTGCCTGAGAGAGTCCAGGCGGGAGTCCGCCAGCTTGCGATCAAGCCCTTTATGGGCGCATGACACAGTCAACGGGGCGAGGAAGATAAGGGCTTTGATGGATCTTTTCATGGTCATTCCGTTTTTAATCGAGGTCAAAAGTGTTGGCCATTAATGAGGCGGGCATTCTGATGTCCACCAAGTCCAATACATTGCTGTCTACGGACGATTTGGCCCTTTGAGCGGCCAGAATCTCATAGTCATTGGCGAGCTTATTGGCGGCCTCTTGTTGAGCGTCCGCCTTCTGATAGAAAGCGCCAGCTAGCGTTTTCATTTGAGGCAAAAACTGTTTGTTAAATTCTTCCGGCATTCCTTGAGGTCTGTAGCCTTCGACTTCCTGGGCGAACTGCTTTAAGGCGCTTCTTGTTTGCTCATAGACCATAAGAGTAAGTTGGGCGTTTCCGATATCGAGGAGAGCTTTCGTGTCGGCGATCATCTGGGCGAGTTGCGTCGCTCTATTGTTAAGCTGCCCGTTAAATTTGGGCGGATCAAATTTCTGCCCGATAACTATCGGCCCTCTAAAAAAGTTTTCAAACTTTTCTTTGTATTGCTCAAGCTTTTTGACGCCGGCGAGGGTGTTATTGACTTGCCTGTCATTGAGACTTTTTAGCTCGTGGCGATAAAGGCTTTTTAAGGCCTGATCTTTGTAGTTTCGCCAATAAAGCCTTTCAAGGTAATCAAGGAGAAGGGCCTTGTGTGAGGAGTACAAATTATGCTCGGAAACAAAAGAGAGCAGGTTTCTAGTGTGGCCGTTTCTGAAAAAGTGAGTGACCATCTGCGCCTCTGCTCCGGTGGTGTCTGATGAACAGCCTTTATAGCTGTCAAATGTATGCAAGGCCTTCAAGACATAGTCATTTGCGAGGTCAAAGGCGATCGCCTGCTCAAGGTTCTTTTTGTTCTTTTCTTTTTGTTGGCAGAAATTATCGAGCACAATCCTTTGCATATGAGCGGCGTTCAGAAAGTCTTGGAGGAGCGCCGACCTCTTGGACATCTTCTCTATGTAATTTCTCTTCGCTTTTTTCTCTTTGTCGGTGAAAAGAGGAAAGGACTTTTTAAACCACTTCACGCTTTTTGCGGCTTCGTAGAGGTCAGTGTACAAGATACCTATGTTAAAACCGGCCTCAGCGATTGTGGACTGCGGGTAGTGAGCGTTGTAAAAGACCTTCTTGTAGCCGGCGATGGCGTCTTCGGTGTTTCCTTCCTCGTTCATCTTCTGAAACTTATTAAAAAGCAGATTGGCCAAAATGACTTCGGACTTTTTTGTCTCTTCTCTTTCAAAAGACAAGTATCCGCTTTGCATCTTCTTAACTAGAGTGGCCAGGCGGAAAGTGTCTTGGTCCTTTATAGAGAGGTCGATTCTTTGACGGAAAAGACTTCTTTGAGTCTCGCCTTCCTTGGGAAAGGCCTTATTATATCCCAAAAGGGCCTCTTCCATTTTGGCATGATCTTTTCTTGAAAGGTAAATCGCAAAAAGTTTCTGATGCACTGTGGGGGACTTCTTGTCTTTCGGCCATAACTGTATGAACTTTAAATAAGCGTACTCCAGCTCGTTCTTCTCTTGCTCTTTTTTAAGCTTGGCAAAGTCTATTGATGAGAAAATCCCGTCCATTACTTTTCTGTTTAAGTCCATCTTTGAAGGCGACTTTAGCTGTGTTTCCAACGCGATCTTATATTCGACCAGGGAGCGCTTGTACTCTTGGACGGAATAAAGCGTTTCCGCTGTGAAATAGCGGTACATAGCGTCGTTTGGCCTGTCGAGTTTGGACAGAAAGCGAAAGTACCTCACAAGACTATCAAGTCTCGCCACGCTATATGCCTTTTGGACTTTGTCGAAGTCTTTTTTGAGAATAATCTGCTCTGTTCTGGCCTTTTCACTTATCTTTCTTATCGCCTCTTCGCGTTGGTAGTCGTTGAGCTTTATCGAGGCGAGCTCTTCGGCCATCTCAAAAATCTTTGAGTCGCGCCTATACTGGTTATAGAAATCAAATTGGAAGAGTCTAAGGTCCGCGAGTTGTTCGGCCTTTTTGTCTTGGTCAAAATTGTCTTCGGCAAGGCCCACCAATTTCTCGGTCTCAGCAAAAAAACCTTTTTCACTTGTCTTTCTCGCAAAGCGGGCGAGGGCGTCGAATGGTCTTTTATCGTATTTCATGACAAACTTGATGCCGCGATCAATCTCTTTTCCAAGCACATAGAAAGAGACGAGCGATTGCATGATCTGCTCTCTGAAATCGATATACTTCGTGTTAAAACTTAGCTTGTAGCCCTCCTCGAGCACGATCGATCGCTTTTCCAAATTTATGGGTCTTAAGAAGGCACCAACCATAGTTGTACAGGTTTTTTGTGTGCCACTGATCTTCGGTGTTATGAATGATCCTATCGTATAGGCCGACGGCCGCTTTTATACTTCTTCTCATTGTAGAAATATTCCGCCAGTGAGGTCATCGCGAGGTACCAAGTCTCGCTATGCTTTCTCGTGTTTTTTATCGCTTGGTAGAGATAACCCAGCTCTTTTTTGTCATAGGCGTAGTCGCGGGAGTTCAACGCCAGGGTGTGATAGATAGCTGCCTTATATCTAGTTCTCGGATAGCGCTTGAGAATAGAAAGACCATAACGACGAGTGGCGTTGTAGTGCTCAAGGGTCTTCCTAAAGGCCCGCTTTCTAGAGACTTTCTTGTTTTTATGGTCCGCATTGAGAAAGGCCTTGTTTTCTTTTTCCTTAAAGAGCTTGATTCTCTCAGTCTTGAGCTCAAAAAGTCTATACATGAGGTGATCGGTCTTTCTTCGGACCATATTGATGGTCTTTTCTTCTTCCTGAATAAGCTTAAGCAGGTATGTCCATCTGTCGATCTTGGAGCTTTTGTCCTTTGAGGTCTTGGGTCCCTTTGCCTGGGCCAGGCCTGTAGGAAGCGCGGCGCAGGCCAGAAGAATGGCGACTGAGATCCATATTTTCATTAATAGTTCCCCTGAACGATGAACTTAAAGTCTGTATAGCCGGCGAGAGCGGAGGTGTGCATGACCTTCTGCATGGCCGTGTAGGGAAGGTCTTTGTCAAGAACAAGATTGATTGACTTGGCCGTCTTGGCGCCAGGCACGTTGGCCACGTCTCTTCTTCTTTGAAGCGCATCATAAAGGGCGTCCACTTTGTCCGCCCCTTGGACCTTTCCAATGTTCTTTTTATCGATCCAAATATCGGAGTTTTTGTCCACTTGGACGATGATCGCGTGCGCTCCAAGCTTTCTCGCTTTCGAGTCTGGAATCGCCAGAGACTTTACGAGATCGAGCTTAAGGTTCGAAGCGTTATAACTTTTAAGCAGGAAAACGAGCAGGATGACAAGAATGTCCAATAAAGAGGTGATGTCGAGCTCCATCGGCTCGGCCTTTTCTCTTCTGTGTTTTCCAAACATTTTTCTCATTGTTTTTGCCTTTTCTTAGTTTTGGGTCTCAAAAATAATCTTGTCGAACAGCTTTTTTGAAGGATATTTTCTGTTCTTCTCGTCGACTGCCGTGACATAAACTTCAGGCCTCATCACTTCTCTTGTGTGATCGATTACTTTAACGATCTTGTGATACTTAAAGGACTTTGCCGGTTTTAAAATGGCGGAGTTCTCTTCTGGGTGCTTATTTTTAAGCTCAATCAAGGCCTCATTGAGAGCGGTGAGGTCCTTTGTCTTCACTTTTTTAAAGACAATTCCGTCCAGGCCAGTTTTAATCACGACTTCCTTATTGGCGATTTCAAGCGTGAGGTTAAGAGGCTCCTTGTCAGGCTTCGGCCGAGAAAGGGTTGTGGTTATAGGCGCCTCACTGCCAATCTCGTAAATGTCGAGGAATTGGGCCGACATCAAAAGAAAGAAGATGAATATAAAGATCGCGTCCAAAATTGGAATCAGATTCAATTTGGGCATCTTGTTTAATTTTTTTCTTTTCATCATTAAGCGGCCTCATTGTTTTCCGCGCTTTGGGCAGCGGACCCTTTTTTTGTCGCAAGCAGGTCGACAAGCTTCACTGACGACTTCTCAATGTCTCCGATTATTTTTTCAGCTTTGGAGCTCAAGATGGAGTGGACCACCATTATTGTGATCGCGGAAATCAGGCCGAAAGCGGTCGTGTTCATCGCTTTTGAAATGCCAAGCGCCAGAAGCTCGGCCTTGGAGGCGGCGTCCGCTGCGGCGACCGCTGCAAAAGATTGAATAAGGCCGTAAATCGTTCCAAGGAGCCCAATCAGTGTCGATACGTTCGCGACAAGCGCCAGGTAATTCAGTCTTTTTTCGAGAAACGGCATCGCTTCGAGCATGGCGACTTCCAAGGCGTCTTGGATCTGCTCTTTTGTTTGGTTGGCCCGCTTAAGACCGCTCCTTATAACGGTGGCGACTAAGCGACTTGCTGCCTGAAGTCTTTTGGATCGCCGCCTGGACCTCGTTGGTGAGAACGCTTTTTTTAACCTCGTTCATTAGGCTTGTGCCGTCCACATCGTATTGGAACAATGACTTAAACCTTTCCACGGCGACCGCCACGCCAAAGACCCAAATCCCAAGAATGATCCACATAAAAATCCCGCCATCGTCCATGAACTTTGCGAATCCTTGAACTGCGTTAAGCTCTTGGTCGGGCGTCTGCTGTTGAACGACTGGTGTTAATTCTTGTTTTTCCGCTTTCATTTCGTTTTCCATTTGCTCTCTCCTCGGCGCGCAATCAGCGCAAAAATTTTATGTCTTGAATTATTTTATGATCGAAGTCTCTTTCTGTTCATCAACCGTCTTTCAAACACCTTTCTTCTTCTCTCTTTTACTGAAAGGTCTCCGGGCGCGACAATTGAGCCTTTTATTTCCAAATCGCCTAGGTCAAACTTTTCATATTCTTTGTACTTGTATATGACTTTCTTCTTTGCCAGAGCGACTGAGGGGGACAACAGAAGCGCAATGAGAACAATGTACTTCAAAGGCTTTTCATTCCCTTCTCCCTTCTTTCACTTTGCAGTTTGACTCTAGACCAAAAGAGTAGTCCCCGAGCTCGTCCGCCCAGAAGGCGCTATTGAAAGTCCAGAACTCTTGGTAAGGCTTTCTCTCAACGTTCTCCAAGCTTCCACGGCTTCGGCCTGCATCAATCTTTTCCCTCTTGTAAACCAGGTCCCTCTGCTTTGCCAAAATTTCCAGCTTTAAGTTGAACATGTCGCTAGATAAGCTATGGGTCTCATTTATGAACTTCGTCATGGACACCTTTACGTAGTGATTGATTTGTTCCTTTAGGTCTCTTTGAGTTTTTAACAACTTTTTCATATTTGCGTCTTTATGGTTGTGATAAATTTCGGAGTTAATAGCGTAGAGCGAATTGAGATCCAAGCTGTATTTAACTCTTTTGCTCACTTGAGTGATAATGTTTCTGATGAATTTGTGCTCTTTTTCCGACTCAGCAATTGGCCTGAACATGAGCTCAAAAAAATGAAGGTCAGACTTGGCGCCTCTTATAACTTTTTTAAGGGCCTCGGCTTTTGGTTTATAGGTGTCGTAAAATCTTTTGACCACGTTTAAAGCGTCAGGATAAAGGCAAAGTTGGTAATAATTCAGCGCCTTTAAAACTTCCGCTTCAGGCATGAAGTAACTCTCAAGTAGGGGAGAGTTATAGGTGATCAGGACGCCTAGCGAACGATTGTAATCTCCAAGGTAGTAATAGGACCATGCTTTTTCTAATAAGATGTAAGGCCACTTAATTGATGTCTTGGGGATGTCCTCGTAGCGCCGGATGGCTTTTTCAAACTCGCCTTGTTTGAACCTGAGTCTTGCAACATCGATTATACACGATTCCTCGATCACAGCAAAGTAATTTCTTAGCTTCGCGTCACTTTCTTCTTTGCGTTCCTCTGCCGCTTTAGAGCACTTGTCAAAGTATTCAACAGCGCTCTCATAGTCCTTGTCAAAATAATAGGCAGTCGCCTTCACAAGCAGCGATTCTGGATAAAGTCTGTGACCTTTTGGCATTCGCTTAAGTCTTTTATGAACGTATTTGTATTTGTGAAGGTACAAGTTTCTTTTGGCCATGATGAGATCGGTCGTGGGGATATTCATCTTCCTAAGTTCGAGATCGTCATAGGTGTTGAAATAGTAAGTCCCTGTCTTTAAAACCAGCTTCTGGAGGAAGTTCTGCGTGTTTGTGTCCGGGGTCTGGAATTTGTACATTTTTGCGATGTCATCAAGCGCTGTGAAATAGTTTTGATGGTCATAATTTCTTAGGGCCTTGTTATAAACGGCGTCGCGTTTTTCCTCTTTCCTCTTAGAAACGTAATTTCTCTTTGCGAGGGCGGGCGCCGCCGCAAGGGCCACTATGATTAAAAACTTCATTAGAAAGACACCCCCAAGCTAAAGATAAAGTCATTCGACTGACGCCACTTATTGCTATTAGGGTTTTCCGCGCTTCCCGCTTGGAAGTTATTGTTCATGAATTCTATGCCTACGTGAACATGCCTATTTAAGTGAAGTTTGGCCCCGACTTTAGTTTGAATGGGAACAAAACTCTCTGTTTTAAAAGTTGATTTCGTGTCTTCTTTTGTGACGGAGTCCAGGTTGCTTTCCATCACCATGGCTCCAGTTCCGGCCCCAAAGTAGACGTCAAAATAAAAGATCTTATTGAAGGTGTTGATCTTCCCGTAAAATGGAGACCAGATCAAAAATAGAGAGGTTGTCTTTATTCCTCGTCTAATAAAAGGCTCGGCGCCATTGACCGCGCGGATTCCGTTATAAGCAGAATTGTTCTGGCTACCGAATTGAAGATGATTAAGCTCGAGCGCGAATTCCTCGCTCCAAAAGTAGCCTGCCTTAAGTTGGCCTCCTGTGGTGTCTTGAAACTCGCCGGTCATGTTCTGCGCGTAGCCCAGGTCCACATAGAAGGAATTGGTCTTAGGGTAAATTTTGTTTTGAAGAACGTAGACTTTTTTATCTGGGTCTAGCCAAAGAAAGTCATAGAGGTCTTTCTCTGAAGCTTGGACAGCAAAAGGCGCTGTTCCCATGAACAGCGCAGTCAGCATTAACAAGGTCTTTGCGTAAACATTTCTTTTCATCTTTTTCCTATCTTTGTTATCGCAATTAAGTGGCGGTGAACTTGGGAGGGGAGAGAGGCGCAGCTTTTAAACTGCGCCTATTAGATTACTGTTGAGCCTGGTAACGAATCTCGATAGAGGAGCCAACTGCTGGCACGACCGAGAATTTTACTGTGTTACTGGACTCGCTATACGCCCATCCAGAGCTCCATTCGACGCCGTCGACAAAAACTTTAATCGCTCCGGTATCGACTGGCTTTTGAGAGAGAGGATATTTGTCGGTCAGGCCTGCGATTTCAGAACCTAGGTCGCTTAGTAGATAGTAGAAGTCTTCATTAATGTCTGCGACTTTACCCCCAGTTACCTCACTTGCTTTCGCGTAACGCTCGTATCCTGGAGTGTAATATCCGCCCGCTTGATAAGGCCTGCTGATATTAACGATAGAGTAGGCCTTTACCAGACCGGCATTTGTTTTCCACTTCTGCAGTTGAGCAATATGCTCTTCGGGAAGCTTGCTAGACTGATCTTCTTCGTCAGAAACATAAACAACTGCGTAGTAAGAGTCATCTCTGAAGTGATGAGGCGCTAGACCGTTATTGAAAATAGTATTGGTAAACACCTCTGATGCCTTCAGTCCTTTCTCGACCATGTTGCCATTCGTCCCAACATGAATCAGCCTTCCAAAGTCGTCCATGAACTTGTTTTTGTCCTGCTGCAGATGCTGAGAGTCCAAAACCTGCAAAGATTCATTGATGTTCTTTTGCCAGTTACTCTTGGTCGTGTCAGTTGTCACGATACCCATTTGAAAATCAATGCCTTTGTCTACGAAGTCTTTGATGAAGACATCAAAATTGTAGTCGAGAGCGTCTTGCTCTTCTTTCATTGAGCCGCTGTTGTCGATGACCCAAAGGATGTCGACTTGGTTAGGGGCAGCGTTCTGAGAGAAGCTGTCTTTTACGTCGATGTAAGTGACGCCACCATCAGTCCCACCACCATCAGTTGAACCGCCATCAGTTGAACCACCATCAGTTGATCCACCATCAGTCGATCCACCATCAGTCGATCCACCGTCAGTTGATCCACCATCAGTTGTTCCACCATCAGTTGAACCGCCATCAGTTGAACCACCATCAGTTGAACCGCCATCAGTCGATCCACCATCAGTTGATCCACCATCAGTTGTTCCACCGTCAGTTGATCCACCATCAGTTGTTCCACCGTCAGTTGATCCGCCGTCAGTTGATCCACCATCAGTTGCTCCACCGTCAGTTGATCCACCATCAGTTGTTCCACCGTCAGTTGATCCGCTGTCAGTTGATCCACCATCAGTTGCTCCACCGTCAGTTGAACCACCTTGGTCAGGTGTTACCGTTGGGTCTTCTGGATTTTCTTTGTTGTACTGATCTTCATAAGTTTCAATAAACTCTTTTTTGTAAAATTCTTCTTCCTGGCAGGAAACAAGAAAAAGAGCCGTGAAACCAATGAAAGCGAGATTCCTTAAGCCTTTTGTTTTCATAACCGCTCCTTCAAGAAGCGTAGACGCACCAATGCTACAGCGAAATTCTTCACAGAAAACAGGACGTAGTGAGACGGCCTATTCCGTTAAAATGAATGTCGATGAATTACAAAGGATGTCTTTCTGGGTTTCACTTGCTTTGGACCAACCAACGCGCAGATCTACAGACGTACAACACAAAATCAAGTGAGATTTATCGAAGTGATTTAAGTATTGTATCGACATTTGCGCTGCGCGCAATAGGTCAAAAAAAGAAAAATGCCAAATGTTAAGAAAATTCAAGCTTTATGACCACATGGGGAGCTTTATTCCGGCTCTAGTTCAGGGGATAAGGCCAATCTGTAAACTCCCGATAAGTCTTGTATGTTAGGACTAAAACGAAAACTTCATTACTTTAAAGACAAACAAGACTTCGTGGATTGGTTTTTTAAAAGACCCGATCATCAATGGATCGAAAAAGAGCGCTATATCAAAGCAAATCTTTTAGACTTTTTCGATTCGCTGTCTTTAAAAGCAATTAATAGAATTTTTGAGACAGAAGAAGTTATTCTCGCTCCCTCAAGTGGCATGTTCGCCTGTAGCGTGCAAGGAAGAGGGAAGAGTGTGATCATCGTTTTTCCGGAGCTTAAAAGACTGCTTCAGGCCTCCTTCAGTGGCTGGGCCAAGGCCGTGCTTGCTCATGAATTTGGACATCTCTATCATCGTCATGCGAGCAAGTTCATGGATCCACTCGAGGCGCAAATTGAAGCGGACACTTTTGCTATCGATATGGGCTATGGACCGCAGCTTGCTGAGTTCTTAGAAGAAAGGCCCGAGTCCATTGAAAAAAGAACCAGGCTTGCTTATGTGACAAGTCGCTATTTTCAAGATCAATAACATCAACTTCCAATAAAACGTCCTCTATTCTATTTCTTACTTACAAACCGACTCAATATATCCTCCCATGTCTTTTTCAATTTTAGTTGAAGGAAGGCTTGGGTTAGAACTTTGAGACAATTGATGCCCTTCTTCTGTTTTTCCTTCATATCTATAAACGATCATTGAATCTGGCCTCTGCACGCAATCGCCTTTGGCAAATTCAGCAGATTCATTACACGCGCTTAAAAGTAGCGCGCTGATTAAAATGGTAAATCTCCCAAAAATTTTCATTTATCTCTCCGATTGTTTATACTTTTCTCTAATAGTTTATACAGCAATAAGGAGCTATCAATGGCCTTTTGGGAAATATTCAAAAAACAAGCGGAAGAGTCCAATCAAAGCGAGCTTTTTTACGAGCTAAAAAAAGAACTGCCGGACCTCGAAGAAAGTGAGCTTATCAAGATCGCCTGCGTGTCAGGGCTAATGGCCCGAGTCGCTTATGTGGACTTTAAGCTCGACGCAAGCGAGCTTGCGCATATCGGAGAGGTCTTAAAAGAGTGGACTGACTTTGATCAACAAACCATAGACAAAATTTCGCAACTCGCTGTACGCCACATCAAAGAATTGGCCGGGCTTGAAAATCACCTATACGTTTATCCCTTAAGGGACGTGCTTGATCGTGATAGTCGGTTTAAGATTGTTGAGGCTCTTTTTGCTCTCGCTGCGGCAGATGGAAGCGTAGAGAATATCGAGAGCGAGGAAATTAGGATGATCTCGAAGGGGCTGGAGCTAAGTGACAAGCATTTTATGGTCGCTAGAGGCAAAGTCGCAAAGCATATTGCCGCTCTTCGCTAGTCATCTTAGGTAGTTGCGGACTCTAAGTTGTGGAATTTGGGAAAACCGTACTATTTATGTGTATAATTAAGGGTGAACAGGATCAAAAGGACATAAGGATGTCTCAAGTTGTGGGCCAAAAAATTCAAAAGGCAAAAAAGCAAAGCCCTTATAAGAAGTTCGACCAAATAGATGGGTCCCATCCCTATAAGGAAGCGGTCCCCGATGGGTTTGTGAACTATCCCGCTCGCAAGCGCAAAAATGGCAAGGTCAGCTACTTTAATTACGACCTAGCAAAAGAAATGGGGCTGATACCTACTGATCACAAAGAAAAGCTCACCAAAGACCTAGAAAACAAAATCCTCGACACATTCGCCATCGTTATCATCAATGAATTTGACCAAATGAACGGCAAGACTTTTCCTGAAAAGGAGATGAAGTCGGGAACTTATATGGCGACTCGCTACCTGCAGCTTCAGCATGATGACAAAACAGGAAAGGCGAGTGGAGACGGACGCTCTGTTTGGAACGGACAAATTAAAAACCGTGGCACAGTCTGGGACATCTCAAGCTGCGGCACTGGCGCGACTCGCTTGAGCCCTGCGACCAGCAAGTTCAATCGATTTTTTGAAACTGGCGATCCAAGCATTTCATATGGGTGCGGATATGCTGAATTAGACGAAGGACTCGCGACCGCTCTATTTAGCGACATCTTTAAAAAGAACGGAGTCACCACCGAAGAAACGCTCTGTGTTCTGGAGTTTGAAAAGGGCCTTTCTATCAATGTGAGAGCGCACTCATCGCTCCTAAGACCTTCGCACCTATTTTGTTGGCTCAAACAAAGCAATCACAAAGTCCTTAAACAGGCGGTCGACTATTATATCGACAGTATGAGGGGGGACACCTCATTTGAAGGGTGTCCCAAAGGCGCTGGAAAGTACGATTTTCTTCTTAAAAGGTTCGCAAAAGTTTTTGCTGAAACGGTGGCGGACTTTGAGGACGAGTATATCTTTTGTTGGCTCGATTGGGACGGGGACAATATTCTTATGGACGGCGGGATCATTGATTACGGATCGGTTCGCCAATTTGGTCTTTTCCATTATGAATACCGCTATGATGATGTGGAAAGATATTCTACGAACATCATCGAGCAGAAAGAAAAGGCCAAGAAGATGGTCCAGACTTTCATTCAAATGATTGACTTTCTTAAATCGAAAGAAAAAAAGGCCCTCCACGATTTCAAAAAGCATGAAGTCCTGGACCTTTTTGAGAAGTCCTTTGAAGAAAGAAAGAACGAGAATCTTCTTTTCAAACTTGGACTCGCCCCGAAAACCATTCCTGAACTTTTGAAAAAAAATGAAGCGTTGGTGGAGGAATTTAGAAAGGACTTCGCCTATTTTGAGAGAACGAAAAGCTCAAGGGGCCTTGTCAAAGTGAGCGATGGAATAACTTGGGACGCGGTCTTTTGCATGAGAGACCTCCTGAGAGAGCTTCCCCAGATCTACCTCGTGAGAAATGAGAACATCTCTGACGAGGAGTTTATTGAAATTCTTCGCTCAAATTACGCTGACGAAGAAGACCTCAAGCCCAATAGTTATAGAAAGAAAAAGATAAAAAGCTTTCAAGAGAACTATTGGCTTCTTGTTGAGGCCGCCTCCAAAACTTTGAAGAAAGGAAAGGAGCAGGCCCTTCTCGAGATGAGCATGCGCTCTTCTGTCATAAATAAAATGGAAAGAGTCACTGGCGACGCCATCACACTTATTATCGATATTGTGATGAAGAAGAGGGACGAACTCGGCCCTGACGAGGTCTATAAACTTTTTAAAAACCTTTCCACCTTTCAGACTTTTGAGCCCAACAAAAAAGAAAGGCCAAATGAGAAGTTCTGGAAAGACGATTTGATGAAGCAGTTTTACCAAATCGTTAAGGAGCGCAGAGAAGGTCTATGAAGCTAGCGCTCTACAGCGGCGGTCACGATTTCGAGAACAGAGAAATGGACAGAAACATGTTGGACATCGCGGGAAAGCGCGATCCTCAAGTCGCGTTCATTCCGTCCAGTTCTTATCTAAGCCATCTTGATTTTAAAGACTTCGTTAAGCAGTATCGTCGATTTCATATAAAGCGCTTTTTGCACTTCCCGATTGACGCTCCTTATCCGGACGTGCTTCGTCAGGAAGTTTTCAATTCTGACATCATTCATCTCTCTGGCGGAAACACCTTCTACTTTATAAAGCACCTTAGAAAAGCCAAGCTTTTAAAGGAGCTAAAGGCCTTTGTGGCGAGGGGCGGGGTTCTGACTGGTCGTTTCCGCTGGCGCCATCATTATGACACGAAGTATTCACACCGCTAGTTTTCCTGAGTTTGATCGGGACGACAACGATGATAGATGTGAAAAACTTTAAGGGAATGGGCCTTGTTAATTTTGAGTTCTTTCCCCATTATCAGAAACAGTCTGCGCTACGACAAAGAGCTTTTAAAGTACTCTCGAAAGACCCACAATCCTGTATACGCTTGCCCAGACGGGTCCGGAGTCGTGGTTTCGAATGAGGGCAAAAGACTCATTGGAAATGCTTTTGCTTCTTTCGAGGGAGCAAATTCCTGTTGTAAGTCAGCATTTAAGCTATTTCTAACTTAAGATGGTAAAAAAGGATAAAGACGGGTTTTCATGGCCTCTGGGAGGCGCTATATCTGCCTCAAACAAACGAGGTTTAACTATGAAAACGGCCCTAATTTTAATCGCTTCTTTTCTTGTTTCTTTCACCGCCCATGCCGGCACACCCATAGAGAAAATCGTGCCAGTTGAGGACGTTTATGCGCCATTGGAGTTTGACTCAAATGACAATGTGGAGATCGTGGTGAGCGGGTACCTTCCCAATCTTTGCCATAAGAGTCCTAAGGCGAAGGTGAAGATTGAAAATAGAAAAATCAAGGTGACTTTGACCTCCCTGTATTACCAGGAAAGCAATCCCTTCTGTCCTGAAATGGCGGTTCCATTCACTGAAACTTTGTCTCTAGGCCTTTTGAAGTCTGGGAAATATAATATTGTTGTGAACGAAAAAAGTGAAACCACCGCTACTGAGGAACTCTTTATGGACAATGCCTCTCGCGCGACCATTGATTCGCACACCTACGCTTACGTGGACTATGTGGAGCAGATAGGCGAGGGCAAAGTGAAGCTTAGAGGCTATCACCTAAGCGACTGTTTTGAGATTGACAAGATCGCAGCGTTTTCAAACGGCAAAAACGTCTATTCGGTGCTTCCTATCCTTAAAAAGGTGAGCAATTTTTGTCCAAGAAAGATGCTTCCTTTTTCCTATGAATACACCGTTCCCACTGAACTAAGCGCCAAAAAGGTCTTATTGCATGTTCGCACCATGAACGGAAACTCAGTTAATTCCATCTTTAAACGATGATAGGCCTAGTTTAGGGCAGGAGGACCTGCCTTAAATTTTCTTAAACTTCTCTTTAGTTCTTCTTAAAGCCCATGGTAATTATGCCGATAAGATAGGGGAATTACTAAAGGAACCGAGATGCCAATCTCCAAAGAAGACTTCGTAAAACTGGTAAAGTCTGCCGTCAGCAATAACGTCAGCGATATCCATATCCGGTCAAATGAGCGGCCCTGTTTTCGAGTGCGTGGCGACTTGGTTCCCGTTAAAGTCGATCCCTACACGATGGACGATGTTTTTGATGTCGCAAAGATCCTTATAAAAGATGAAAGCAAGCGAGCCGCTATAGAGTCGACTAAGGAGCTCGATGGCTCTTTCGCTATTCCAAAGCTCTGTAGACTTCGCTTTAACTTTCTCCGCTATCAAGGCAAGGCCGGACTGATTCTTCGGCTTATTAACGCTGAAATACCAAATAGCGAGTCCCTCGGGCTTCCGCCGGTGGTGAACTCAATCGCCATGGCGAGCAAGGGCCTTGTGCTTGTCACTGGCAGCGACAGGCTCCGGGAAGTCGTCAACTTTGGCGGCGATGATCAATCATGTAAACGAAAACAAAGCGGTCCATATCCTAACTCTCGAGGACCCTGTTGAATATATTCACCCTCTCAAAAAGGCGAGGGTGACTCAGAGGGAAATTGGGGAAGACACCGATGACTTTGGCGCCGCTCTTCGCTCCGCTCTTAGGCAAGACCCCGACATCATTCTTATTGGGGAGATGAGGGACGCTGAGACTATTTCCATCGCGATAAAGGCCGCAGAAACAGGACATCTGGTCTTCGGAACTGTCCATACCACCGACGCTCTGAACACAGTGGGACGACTTATTTCCATGTTTCCGCCAGAAGAGCAGGACGCCGTAAGAGCAAGGATCGCTGACAATCTACACGCAACGGTAAGTCAGCGTCTTCTGAAGACGAAAGATGGCAAAGGAAGGGTCGCGGCGCAAGAGATCATGATCACTTCTCCTGGGATTCGGGAGGCGATACAAGACGCAAACAAAATTCACGAAATTTATACGTATATCCGTAAAGGCAAGCAGGGCCAGGGCACCCAGACCTTTGACCAACATCTCACTGATCTTTATAAGGCCGATGTGATTAGCCTTGAAGCGGCCAAGGCGGCGGCGACCTCGCCAGAAGACTTTGAGCGAAATCTCATGTTTAGCGACGAAGACTAATTTCCCTTCATTTTTTTCTTTGTAAAAATAGAAAATGGGTCTAAATTTAATCGTGGTCTACAAGACCAGTGACGTATTTTGTGAGGTCATGAACATGGGTTCTATCGTCGCGGAAGTATTTGGCTGGGTGGGAGCTGTTCTCGTTCTTGGCGCCTATTTCCTTGTTTCTACTGGCAAGGCCGAAGGCTCCTCCAACACATTTCAATACATGAATATTGCGGGCGCTATTTGCTTGATTATTTACACTTACCATTGTCAGGCCTACGCCTCTTTTGCGGTCAATTCTGTCTGGGTGCTCATAGGGGTTAGATCCATGTATTCCATCTCGAAGGCCAAAAAAGTGATGGAGCTTCCGGTGGAAATGGCAGGCCCCGCTCCTTTGGAGGTGGCGGTAGAGGTGGGACGAAAGTCTAATAAATTCTAACAGTGACTTTATAGGAAAGCGCCCAATATTCTTAAAAAAACGCTCAAGTCTTAGTAAATACAAGTGGGGCAAAACGACACTATTAGAAAGTCTAATGTCTTCACTTAACCTTAACTAATAATACCATTGAATTTCTTGTACAATTTTGTGAATATCGCTGCATCGATTTGGAGGGAATTCATGAAATCTGTTCTTCTGCTTTTAACGGCCATTCTGCTAACGGGCCATGCCCAGGCGAGCGAGTCGAAAGCCACTATCTCATTAATGGCCTATAATCTTGAAAACCTTTTCGACACGCTTCATGATGAGGGCAAGGAAGACTACACTTATATGCCCCTCGCAATCAAAAACAATTCTCAAGAGGTCCAGGACTTCTGCTCCTCAATTGAGCACGATTACTTTAGAGAGGTCTGCTTCACACTCGATTGGAGCGAGGAGATTCTCAAAAAGAAGATAAAAAACCTATCAAAGGTCATTCTGTCGACCAATAAAGGAAAAGGACCAGATGTCCTTGTCCTTGAGGAAGTTGAAAATAAGAGAGTTCTTAAAATGCTTGTTGATCAGGGCCTAAAAAATAAAGGCTACAAATTTGTCTCACTTCTTGAGGGGCCTGACGCCAGAGGGATAGACGCGGCAGTTGTTTCTAAGCGTCCCATTGTGAAAGAAAAACTGCACAAGGTCAATTTAGAGGGCGTCGCAAAAGAGAGTCGAGGCATCTTGGAGGTGGAAATATCTCTAGGAGCTAAAACTCTTGGGGTGTTTGCCAATCATTGGCCGAGCCAATCGAATCCAAGCGAGGCCCGGCTCATTGCCGCCCAGACTTTGGTCGATGCCGCAGAACAAAGCTCTGCGGACGCGGTCATCGCCGCCGGGGACTTCAACACAATCAAGTCTGATAGCCCTCATGGCATTGACCTTGTCATAAAGCCACTCTTTATAACTGTTCATGAAAAGGCCCGTGAACTCGGTCACCGTATTGCTTCTGGCTCTCATTGGTATAGGGGAGAGTGGAGCTACCTAGACAAAATATTCTTTCTTAAGGGAAGGGCCCAAAATGGGATCGCGCCCCTCTATAAGTCTTTCAGGGTGCATAAGCTTCCATGGATGCTGAAGGAGAGGATCTGGGTGAACGATATGACAGGCTCGAGCTCACGCCATGAAGTTCCCAAGGGCTTTGATGAGAAAACAGGAGAGGGCTTTTCAGATCACCTTCCTCTTTACATTGAACTGGCCTACTAAAAGCTGAGCGCTAGAGTATTTTTATTTTCTGGCGCTTTTCTCGCTTCAAGATGCCTGTGATTTTTTCCATAAATGTTTCCGATGAACAAGGCTTTGTGAGAGCGTACTTAACGCCCAAGGCAGTCGCCTGTTTGAGGGTCTCTCCTGTGATATTGGCCGAGAGAATGAGAACTGGGGTCGAGAACGGCTTGTCTTTCTCCAGGTTGTGAAGAGTTTTTACAATCTCCATTCCGCCCGCCCTAGGCATATTGAGGTCAGTTATGACTAGGTCAAATCTTTGGTTTTGGATTTTTTGAATGGCCTCTTTTCCGTCCTTCGCCTGAACGATAAAGTCCCAGCATTTCATGGCCTCTAAAAATGAGTGCAGAAGCTCCAAAATTTCAGCTTCATCGTCCACCACGAGAACACTTAGTTTTTCTCCCATTCTAGGCGCTACTTTCATTGTAAAATTCTCTTAAAGCATTTCATTATATTTCCTATACGGCTTTGACTTAAGTAAACTTAAGGGCTTTTTACATGAGCTTTACTGTCCTATAATGGGAGCTCATGAGCCTAACGCAAAGCCCTGTATTTAAAACACTTCTTAAAATGTCCGTCCCGATGAGTTGGGGCATTTTTTCCATAATCGGCTTTAACCTAGCAGACACCTACTTTATCGGGAATTTAGGCAAACAAGAATTGGCGGCCATTAGCCTCACATTCCCTGTGGTCACCTTTTTTGCCAGCATCGCTCTAGGAATCGCCACCGCCGGCAGCTCCTTGATCGCTAGGTCTTTGGGAGAAGGGGACACTCAGCGAGTTAAGCGTTTTACTTTTGATATGATGATGTTGGCCCTCATCCTCGTTGTCATATTTGTGGCCCTTGGTTTTAGCTTCATGGGCGTGGTTTTTAAGTGGCTTGGCGCCACTCCTGAGCTCATGCCTTTTATTAAAGATTATATGACGATTTGGTTTTCAGGCATGGTCTTTGTGGCCCTTCCTATGGCCGGCAACGGCGCCATCCGCGCCCAAGGGGACACAAAGACCGCATCATTAATCATGATGGTGGCCGCTCTGGCCAATATCGTCCTCGATCCCATTATGATTTTTGGCCTTGGCCCTGTGCCAGCTATGGGCATGAAAGGCGCGGCGCTCGCCACGGTGATTGCAAGGGCGCTGACGATGGTGGCGTCCCTTTACTTCTTAAAGTTTAAATACCACATGATTGAATTCAGGACGCCTAAGCTAAGCGAAGCGATAGAATCTTGGAGAGAAATCCTTTATATTGGCCTTCCCGCTGCCGGCGCGAATATGATTACCCCCATAAGCTTGAGCGCTCTCACTGCGCTAGTCGCAAGAATGGGCGAGGCGCAGATTGCGGCCTTTGGTGTCGTCACGCGAGTTGAAAGTTTTGCTCTTATTTTTATTCTTGCGATATCAAGCTCCATGGGCCCTCTCGTTGGACAGAATTTCGGGGCCAATAAAATAAAGCGAATACAGAAAGCTCTCAATTCCAGCGCTGTCCTTGCGCTCCTTTGGGCCGCCTTGATGGCCTTTATTCTTTCAAACTTTGGCGATCTGATTATGCCTCTCTTTAACGAGGACAAAGAGGTCATTCAAATAGGCATTTGGTATTTTCAAATCGTACCAGCGTCTTTTGGCTTTTTAGGAATGAGGCTTATCGCTTGCGCCTCTTATAACGCCATTGGGAAACCTTTTTCCTCAAGTATGCTGGTGGTACTTAATCTTCTGGTTCTTTATTTGCCTCTGGCCTTCATCACCTCCCGCTTTTACGGGATGAAAGGCGTCTTCTATAGTAGCGCTGTATCTCATCTTATAACGGGCATTCTGAGCTTCTTTCTGATCCGCTCAACTATTAACTCTCACGACAAAGAATAAAATCATCTAACATCTTCTGTCTTATGCCCGGTTTTGGATTTTCCTGCTCTATACTGAGGAGAAGATTTTTTATTAAGAACAAGGAGGTTCCATGAAAAAACTAATAAGCGTATTATGCGCTCTTGGATTCAGCGCTACCGCTTCGCTAGCCTGAACCTAAATAGCCGTTTCCACTGTCTCGTTTCCAGCACTCGATATCAACTCATCCATGAAAAGATGTTCTAAATGAAAAGCTTGGCAATGCTCCAAGATTTGCTGTTCCTAGGAAGTGGACATCACGGCCGCTGATGGACAATGGGCAGAAACTGAAAGTGGATGGAAATGGCAGTACAGAGTCAAGGCGGCCCAAGCTGTCTCTTTAAACTTCGCCTTTACCGACTTCAAACTCACTCCAAACGCGAAGCTTGATATCTATTCTGCTGATCTGTCTGAAAGAATCAGAACTTTCACTAGCTCTGACAATAATATGCACAATGAGCTATGGACTCCGGTCATCATGGCAAATGATGTTGTTATTGAGCTTACCGCTCCTCAGTCAGAAATTGATTCAGTTCGTTTGCGTCTTACAAGAATCAACCAAGGCTATAGAACATTCGCCCAGACGACTGAAAAGTCTGGCTCATGCAACGTGGACGTTGTTTGTAGCGAAGGGGACGATTGGAGAGATGAAATCAATAGTGTTGCTGTCATCTCAACAGGCGGATCAACATTCTGCACAGGCTTTATGGTGAATAACACTGCAAACGACCGCACTCCTTATTTTATGACCGCCCATCACTGCAAAATTCGCTCGTATAATGCCGCCTCTTTGGTGACTTACTGGAACTACCAAACGACGAGCTGTGGCGGTTCTAGAAACGGGGAAAAGCAACAATTCAACACTGGGTCCGAATTTTTAGCAGACAGCTCCGCAAGTGACTTCACGCTAGTGAAGCTTCTTAAACAGCCAGAGCCAGAGGCCCACGTTTCCTATGCCGGATTTGAGGCAAGAGACATTGGAAGCAACGGCGCCACGGCCATTCACCACCCAAACACTGACGAAAAGTCCATCAGCTTTGAGTTTGATCCCATCAGCACAACGACTTACTTAAAAGAAGAAGTGCCTGGCGATCCACTCATGTCCGCATCACTGACTGGGACGTCGGGACGACTGAGCCAGGCTCATCAGGATCTCCTCTATTCAACACTGAGCATAGAGTGATAGGGCAGCTCCATGGCGGTTACGCCTCTTGCTCTTCCCACACTTCAGACTGGTACGGGAGGCTTCACACTTCTTGGGAAGCGGGACTAAGCGAGCACCTGGACAGCGCCGGCACTGGCCTTATGTACGCTGACACAATTCAATAAGAAAGAATTAAATTTTTTCGAAAATAGGAAGAGGCCCAATTGCGGTCCTCTTCTTTTATTTGAGCGCATGATTCAATGACAATCCAGGACTTGTTTACTACACTCTTTTTTAATGAAAATTAATCTCAATCGAAACGACTATCTCCTAATATGCCTTAGAAAGGCCTTGTCTCTCTACATTCTCTTTATAGGGATCATGACCCTCGCTCGCGCCTTTTTTGTGTCTTATTTTTCCCCTCCTGGGCTTGTGGAGGCGAACACGCCCGAAATTGTCCAGGCCTTTTATATGGGCTGGCGCTATGACACGATTGTCGCGTCTTACTTGCTCGCGCCGTTTGCTCTTTTTTCAATAATCACTTCTCTTATCAAGTGGCGCTTTCTGACGAATGTTTTTTTCAAGCTCTCCTTCACTTTTTATCTTCTGATGGCCTTGGTCGTTTTGTTTCTGGTGGGGGCCGACTTGGGTTTTTATTCCTACTTTCAAGACCACATCAATATTCTCTTTTTTGGGCTGATTGAGGACGACACCCAGGCGCTTGATGGAAACTGTCTGGAAGAACTATCCAGTGGGGTGGGGCCTGGGCGGACTAATCTTTGTCATAGGACTCTTTTGGCTGTGTCTTTCCAAAATTTTTAGGCCCCTTGATAGATACCGATCATTTTTTCACCCAGGCGTTTTGAAGTTTGGACTTATGTCGCTTGCGAGCTTGGCGCTTCTCTTTGGAGGGGCCAGGGGAGGCTATGGAGACATGGTCCTCTCCCCAAAATACGCTGATTTTTCCTCTAATATCTTCATCAACCAAATCGCGGTGAATGGCATACTGAGCTTTGAAAAGTCCGTGAAACTAAGAAAGAGAAGAAATTCCAAAGACTTTCATATGGAAAAGGCCATGGGCTATAAAGACATTCATGAGGCCTTTAGCGATTTTCTTGGAGTCGACACAAGCCCGACAGCGAAAGACCAGCTTGCAAGTCTGCTCCAGCGGCGCACGCCTGTTAATGAAAAGGTTGACCAGGCGCGGCCGCATGTGGTGGTGGTCGTCATGGAAAGCTTTGGAGCGAGCTGGATTAAATACAATAGTCCAGGTTTTGACTTTCTAAATGGGCTTTCAAAACATATCGAAGAGGACCTCTTCTTTAAAAATTTTGTCTCCGGCGACAATGGCACAATTGGCTCTTTGATGGTGGTCGCGACCAATATTCCCAACCGTCCTGGCGCGAGATACCTGTCCGAGAGCCGTTATATGCAAATGGAGCTTCCTAGCGCGGCGCACGTTCCTTATAAAGAAAATGGCTATGAGACCTCTTTTGTTTATGGTGGAAAATTAGGTTGGCGAGACATAGGAAAGTATTTTCAACGTCAGAATTATCACCATGTAGAGGGGGAAAACGCGATTAGGAACGCTCTAGGGCTTGAAGGTCGGGCCGGAACGGAATGGGGCCTCTATGACGAGCACCTTTTTGACTATATCTATAAAAAGCTAAAGGACGCGAAGAGGCCACAGTTTATCTTTGGCCCTTTCCACCAGCAACCATCCTCCTTTTGAAACGCCTGAGGGCTATAATTCCCCAGAGCTCACTCTTCCTGAAGAACTGCGCCAAAGAATCACTAGGGAGGAGGACCTTTTTATGGAAAGGTTTAAGGCCTTTGAATACGCCAACCATTCTTTGTCTGACTTTATAGGACAGGTGAAAACAAGCGAGCTCGCTGATCATACTGTCCTCTCTTTCACAGGCGATCACAATTTCTGGGGATTTATGTCTTATGGCAGGGAAGAGATCTTCACTAAGTTTACAGTTCCTTTTTATATATACGTTCCTGATAGCCTAAGGCCCGAGGCCGCGGAAACTGCAAGGTTTGGAAGCCATGAAGACATCTTTCCTACCCTCTATAATCTCACTCTTTCTGACGCTCCTTTCATCGCTTTTGGGGAAAATCTTCTGGAGGCGCGAAATAAGTCCTATGCCCTTGGTGGCGCTATGCAAGGGCCCTGAAGGCATAATTTACGATAAGAAAAAGTATGAGTGGAATAGCGCGCCATTGGCCGGAGCGGAAACAAAAAGACCGCTTACTGAGCTCGACAAAGTGTGGCGATCCAGCATTAGTGTTTCGGACTTTTATTTAAGAAGGCTTTTCAAGTCTAAGAATTAAATCTGATAGGCCCCCTGCCTAAGCTTATGGTCAGCAAGAACAATCTTCGCCATCGCTTCAACGACAGGAAGAACCCTTGGAAGGATACAGGGGTCGTGGCGACCTAGTTGGGCCTTGTCGCCCACAGTGGAAGGGGCCCTGAAATGGACGAGGAAGGTGATTTCCTCACCATTTGAGATGCCGGCCTCGATGCCGCCGAAATTTGCTTTGGATGTTGTGCTCGCCTTGCCGCCAAGGGTGGTGAACTCTCTTCCAAGTCCAAACTCAATGCCCACACACGAGCCAATGGAAAGCATGGCTTTGGAGAAGTCGGCCTTTAGCTTGTCAAAAACGGGCTCGCCAAGTCCTGGCTGCGCGCCCTTAATATGAATTCTTACCGAGCCGCCAGCGCTTTCGCCCTCTTCTTTCATTTGAAGAAGAGCTTTTCTATCTGTTCTTCTTTTTCTGAATCGGCAAAGCCGATTTTTCCAAGGGCGGTATTGAAGGGATCTTCGCATTTTGAATGATAGCCTCCCAAGGTCTCAATATAGGACTTAAAGTCCAAGTCTGGAATAATAAGACTTGCAAAGTGGCCAGCGATCACCCGCGTCGCTGTCTCGCGACCGCTTGCTCGTCCGCCACCGCGGTAGTCCCTATGGCCAAATTTTTGCTCATAGGTGTCATCTCCATGACCAGGTCGTTTCATTTCAGGCGAATAGTCGGAGCTCTTTTGATTGGTGTTTCTAATAATAACGGCGATAGGGGTGCCGAGGGTCTTGCCCTCAAAGACGCCGCTTAGTATCTCTGGGGCGTCCTTTTCATTGCGGCTTGTTGAGACCTGGAGCCTGCCAGGCCTTCTTCTTTCAAGCTCTCTCTTGAGGGCCTGAGAGATCCACCTCAATGCCCGCTGGCACGCCATCAATCACACAGCCTATGGCCTCTCCGTGAGACTCCCCAAAACTTGTGACACTGAATAGCTTTCCGAAAGTGTTTCCTCGCATGTTGCTCTTATAGCAAGGACAACTCAATTAGGGAACTTTGTATTCCTCGTAGCATCGGAACCCAATTTCGAAAAATTTCGGCCGCCGCGCTCTTGATTTCGCTATTAATCCAGTGGCTTTTGACAGCGTCCTCATTTTCAAGGGCCTTAAGATCTGAGGGCTCCCAATAATACATAGGGACCACCTGGATATTGCAGTACTCGTTTCGATTATTGGATCGCTATAGTAGACGCTAATGCGTGAAATCCTTTTGCAACGATGCCCGCTATTTCTCAAGGGCTCGGTTAAATTTCTTCTCCCAGTCATATTCAGTGAGAGGACCTTTTGCGAACTCGGTATCAAGAACGACTTCCTGACCTTTGACTCGGACCATTGGCGCGACGTGGAACCACCACTTCCAGCTTCTGTCGTAACTTCGGTACTTGCGAGTATAGAAAATGAAGATTTTCTCAGACTTCACTCCAAAGTCCTTATGCAGTTGTCGTTCCAGATATGCGCCCGTTGAAGCATTGTGTGAACCATCTTGTCCTTCCTGAAGACCATCAAACATTTTTTCGGCCTGGTCCATGCTGTTACGTTTGTTGGCTCATAGTTGTGGTAGAATGGAATGCTTTGGTTTGAGGGCATTTTCGCCGGGGCAAGTAGCTTTGCCGACACTATTTGGGGTCGAGAGTTTGGCGCTTCGAGAGCGTTGCCGCTCTCTAACTTCGAGTTCGACCTTAGAGCGCGGCCTTTTGCGCCAGCTCTAGGGTCCTCAAGATCTCACTTTCACTTTCGCTAATCTCAAAAATTCGACCATCGTTATAGGTAAGAACTTGGCTCTTATCAGAGCCCTCAAAAGGTCCTCAATTTTCGCGATGCCAGTTACGATATTTGTGCTGGCCGAGGCGTTTAGGACTATAAAATAAAGAACATTAAAGCGAGTTTCATGGGGCTCCTTTTAGCGTTTTTACCGCTAAAAGGATACTCCGAACAAGACGAGTCTTAAGCGCTGGCGCTTTTAAATTTGATAGATCATGGCCTTGAGAGGGCCTAGACTTTGAGAAGATTTTACCTAAATGACCCTCATGTATCTCCATGAGACAATGAGCGCATCTATGAATAAGCTATTGATTTTCATCAGTTTTTTCTCACTCTCTCGGCCATTGCTCAATACGGGCAGGTGTTTGGCGATGTAAAAACCGCTGATCGGGACTTTGATGTTCATGAAGGAAGACATCCATCTTGCCTTTTCTCGAAGGGGAGAGCTTCTCCACGGCGTTGTAAAGAACTCGCTTACTGGATTCGAGCTGAAGACACTCTTTTGTTGCCTCGAGTTCTCGCAAAGGTGGAAAGCAAGCTTCCCGCTGAAAAACTTAGGCTTCGCTATCAAGGGGTTGATCATCTCTTTCAACAGGAGGGAGAATATGCCGTCGCTCGTTTTATGGATCGCCTTACGAGGGAGAGAAAGCCCGCTTTTTTCTAACGGGAAAAAAATAGGGGAGCTTGAGTTTGACCTCCCTGAAGGGAAAGAGCAATCTTATTATTGATTATTCCTGCTGGAAATATAATTTAGAGGCTTCGGGGCTTGAGGGAGAGAGGCTAAGCCTTGGTTGCAAGGAAAGCATTACAGGCGAGCAAGGCTCTGAAGAAGTGACTCTACAGGTTCTTTGGTCCTCGCCTGATTGGAGAGCCGAAGGGCGTTAAAGAGGGGCGAAGACTCGCCAATATTCGAGGACATTTTCCCGCTAAAATAGAGCTCTTTAATGAAAAGGGAAAAAAGAAGATCCTTTCAATAAGCGCCAAGGTGCCAAAGAGAAGAAAAAGAATAGGAGTCGCTCTAGGCTTTGGCCCCTACCATTTTGTTTCTGAGACAGATGACCAGGTCTACGATGATCACGCCCAGCTCATGTATATGCTCTACGGCCGCTATACCCTCTCTGAGAAAAACTCAATCAAGCTTTTTGACGCCTATATAAAAAGAGAACAGCGCTTTTAATAACCTAGGCGTTTATTTCTCGACCGATATCGCGAAAATATGGGACAAGCGACTGGTGTTTCAACACGCTTATTGGATTTCAAGATCTTCTTTTCGAAACGCCAGAGGTGGACCAGCACCAAATTATTTATCCTCAGGGACTTGAGATGACTCTCAGGCCATCCTTTTGGTTGGAAGAATTATAAAGTGATGCTTGGAGGCTTTGTGAGTCCCGATGCCGCTCTCGATTATAATAATATTTGGGTCCGCTTTGGAAAAGGGATCTTCTATGAGCTCAACTACATCAAATGGGCGGCGGAGGGGAGCTCGACTGAGTCCTATGGGCTAAGTATTGGGCTTCCGCTATTTTCCGCTTTTTAAATTGTCTCCACCTTTCTTGTGGAAATCACAATCCCGCCGAAGATCACAAGAGAAGCGATCAGCACTCTAGAGTCAATCACAGTGCCGTAGACGAAGTAGGAGAGGACCGCCGCCGCCACCGGCTGAAGGTACACAAAAAGCGCTGTAAAAGAGCTGTCCACTCTTTTAAGGACCCAGCTATTTAAGAAGGTACGTGAGCGCCGTTCCGAAAATAATTGAAAATAAAATATTGAGGGCCAGAACTCCTGTGGAAGCAAGTCCCGCGATTTTCCATTCGCTGAAGATGGCCGCAAAAGGAAGGAGAGCAAGGCCACAGCAAAGAAAGCCCACCCAGCTCAGCCAGAAGTGATTATAGCGCATGGCCAGCGGCTTTAAGAAAGCGATATAGCTTGAGACCATAAAAACGCCGGCAAGAGCGATGAGATCGCCAATGACTGAGTCGCCTGAAAGGCTCACGCCTGAGAAGTCTTTCATATAGACAAATCCCGCTGCGCACACGATCAGGCCAATTATTTTGTTCGCTCGCATTGACTCCATTGAAGCAAGCGCTAGCAGCGCAAAGACCCAGACGGGAATGGTCGAGGTGATCAAGGCCACATTGACAGCGCTTGTAAAAAGAAGGGAGTACATGATAAGAAGCTGACCAAGCCCCATGCCAAGAAAGGACAGGGCAGCGATCTTGGAGCGGTCCCCTTTTACTATTATTTTAGGGGAGGGAATATTCTTAAGTCGGAAAAAAAGAAAAAGAATGACTCCGGCCGCAAGAAAGCGAAGCGATGTCCAAAGAAGCGGATCCAGCTCATTTACAATGATTTTTGAGCAGACAAAATTTATCCCAAAAAAGAGCTGAATAAGCGTCAGCGTAAGACCGACCTTAAAATCGACTTTCATTTAAACCTCGCTTAATGAATGAAGCCTTTCCTTATCGATGTCGAATCTAATTTTTTGGTTTTTCTCAGGCCTTTCATGCCCTGGAATATTCATCCACAGGCTCACTTCGGGAGCCGACCTCCACTTCGCAGAGATAGCGCTCGCCAAGAAAGAGCGCTCCGACAATGCGTCCTTCAAACTCGCCTTTTTCCTTCTTCATAATTTGGTCTGCCCTAATAACAAGAAGGAGCTCTTCATATTGCGGCTTTTTATAGGCCTTGGGCTTTTTTATTTGGGTCTCTTCATTAAGGACTTTAATAGCAAGCGTCTCCCCTTGGTCTTCAATGAGCTTTGCGACCACTGTATTGGCGCGTCCAATAAACTGGGCGGTGAAGAGATTTGGGGGCCTGTACACGAGCTCATAAGGGGCGTCGATCGCCTGCACCTCGCCATGGTTAAGGACCATAATTCTATCAGAGAAGGCGAGGGCCTCGTGGTTTTGATGAGTGACCCACACAAGGGCGATCCCTTGCGACTTAAAAAGGGGAAAGAGCTCCGTCATAAGCTCAAATCTAAGTCTTTCATCGAGATGGCCAAAGGGCTCGTCAAAAAGGAGAAGATTGGGGTTTCTAACGAGCGCTTTGCCAATAATGGCGCTCTGATATTGCCCTCCGCTAATTTCGCGTGGATAGCTGTCAATCTCATTGGTAATCTCAAGCATGGAAAGTGTTGAGCGAACCTGGTTCGCTATCTTTTCTGGCTCATTGACGGTCTCAATTTCTTCGAGCGAGGTTTTCAAAAACGGTGAGCTCCGGATCAAGGCTTTCGTCCTGCGCCACATGACCAATGACCACGTCCGGGCTCTGAGTGATTGTCCCTTGATACTCATGAATAATTCCGGCGATGCACTTTAAGAGAGTGGACTTGCCAGAGCCGCTTGGCCCAATGACTCCAAGGCACTCTTTTGGGCGCCAGCTCAAAGCTCACGCCACCAATTCCCGCCGTCGTTCGTGGGGTCATAGAGATTCACCAGATTTTCGACTTTTAAAAAACCGTTTGATTTTAGACACTGTCTCCCTTTGATCTTTTGTTCTTTTTTCTTTCACTATTTTCCAAACGATAGCGCTAAACCATATGGCCAGCAAGAGACCGCCATGGAAAAATAGCCCACGAAGTCGAATCTCTCTAGTTTGCCTGATTGAGTCTCGACAATTATGGCGCCGCCGATCAAGGTCGCGCTAGCGCTTCCAAGGACCGGATAGAATTCAACAGTCCCATAAACGTTCCTCTGTCCTCGGATTCTGGCACTTCGGACGCGAGAGTCATGACCGGAATAAATCTGCCAGAAACGACCGTCATAAAAAACGCGGACAGGGCAAGAAACAGGGCGAGCCCCATTGGAGGAGCTGTGGTGTACATATAGATGGGAATAAAAGAGAAAAATGCAAGACTCGAAAAAACATGAAAAGAGCCAAAGCGGTCTGACGCCTTGCCCACAAGCCTGGAGGTCACAACAGTGAAAAGACCTCCCACCAGATAGATGTATTTGAGATCCTACTCAGCGAGCCCCACGTTTTTGACCGCATAGGGGGACAAAAAAGGAATAATACTAAAGCTAGAAACGGCCATCAGAAAGATGAGCATATAGGCCTTGAGGTACTTCATATTCAACAGCAAGTATGCCAAACCTCTTCAAGTCCTCTATAGGTGTCTTGTTTTTTATATGGTCCTTGAGGTTGGGGAAAACATACTGGGAGGCGAAGGCCACCGGCACACCGAAAGCGGCAATAAACCAAAAAGTCTTCTGCCAGCCGAAAGAATCGGCGATCGCAAGACCTATGGGCACTCCCTAAGATGCTTGCGATGGAAAAAGAGGACATGATGACGCCCATGGCGGCGCCTCGTCTATGAAAGGGGATGAGGTCGGCTGTGATCGCAAAGACAATTCCATTTAAAACGCCCCCAAAAGCTCCCGCTATAATTCTCGCGGCAAGGAGAAACTCAAACTCATGAGTAAGACCGCAAGCGAGTGTGCCCAAGATAAAACCAATAAAACAGATAATCAGAAGCCTCTTTCTTCCAAATCGGTCGGCGACTATCTCCGTAAAGGACGCCAGCTATGGCCGCGCTAAAGTTGTAGGACGAGACAAGCGAGGCAAACTGGATGGGGCTCACGTTCATAACCCGCATAAGCGTCGGACCAAGCGGCATCATGACCACAAAGTCCACAATATGCGTGAATTGAATAGCGGCAAGAAGAAAAACGTAAAGCCGCTCTTTTGAAGCGGCCTTTTCGCTACTTAAGACCTGGGACGTCATCTAACTTAGAGCTATTATCAAGAGTCTCTAAACTAGAAACTGTTGCGACAGTATGGTCCACCATGCTGACCGCGGCAGGACGGTAATTCCCGGAATTCCCAAGACCACCAAAAGGAAGCCGGGAACTCGCGCCCACTGTGGATCGGTTAAGGTTTATAAGTCCTGATCGAATGTCCTGCAGACATTGGTGATAGATGCCCTTGTCTTGAGTAAAGACAGAGGAAGCAAGACCGTAGTCAGAGATATTCGCGATATCAATCGCTTCATCTATTTCATCGAAAGGCGTGAAAAAGCAATTAGGGCCAAAGACCTCTTCTTGGGTGAAAGGATTGTCTTTCTTGGCCTCCTTTAAATAGTGGATTGTTGGGGACACATAATGGCCCGGGAAACCTGGTCTTGATTTCTGGAACATACAGCTCTTCGGCATTGTTCTTTCTCGCGAGCTCAAGGTATTTTTCATAGGTGTCTTTTGCTGCTTGGTCGATAAGAGGGCCCATAAAAGGCTTTTGCTTAAAATCAATGGGGTGATCAATAATGATTCTTTCAGTCGCGGCCTTAAATTTTGCTATGAATTCCTGCTCGATGCTTCTGTGAACAGCGATTATGCTGGTTGAGGTGCATCTCTGCCCAGAGCTTAAGTAGCAAGAACGAAGAAGCTCAGGCAGAGCATGATCAATATCCGTGTCCTTATGAAGAATCGTCGCGTTCTTGCCTCCAAGTTCCAAGGCCACAAGCTTTGTCAGGTCTGTTCCCACTGACTCAAGAATTTTCTTTCCCACGCCCATAGAGCCAGTGAAGAAAGATTCCTTTGATGCATGGACGCTTAAGAATGTCCTGAGTAGTTTTGCCCGTTCCGTTTATGAGGTTTATGACGCCATCTGGAAAGCCCGCCTGATGAAAACATTCCGCAAGCAATTGGGCGGAATACATCGTCTTCTCGCTTGGCTTAAAGATAACGCTATTGCCAGTCAAAAGGGCGCTGAGAATTTGGCCATTCGCTAGGTGGCAGGGAAAATTAAAAGGCCCAATCACAAGACAAGGGCCGATAGGCTTTTTAAGAATATGCCCGTCAATATTAGGCAGCACTTCTGAAATGGTTTGATCTTTCACTCTCTCAAGCGAGTCGGAGAGTGTGACATTGACCTTGGCGACCACGGCGCCCGCTTCTGTCATGGACTCCCACAATGGCTTGCCTGTTTCGAGAGCGATCGCTCTGCCGATTTCTTCTTTTCTCTCCTCTGCCATCTTTTGAAACTTTTTAAGATAGTTTATACGATCGGCAAGCGGCGTTTTCCTCCACGACTCGAAGCCTTTTTGCGCTGATTCAATAGTTCTATCAATATGAGAGTAATCAACGAGTGCGCGCCAAAGCTCATGGTCTGTATTGGCCGGGCACGTTTTGGTGATGGACTCGTCAGAGTTAGAAATGTCCTGTGGCCCAAGCCCCTGAGAGTGAGAGAACTGGCCGTCAAAATAGTCGCCGCGAAGTGTAAATTCCATATATGGCCCCTTTTGTTTGAAATATAAGTCAAAGTTTGCCGTATCTTACCTATTAAGCTGTCTTTTGTCATTTAAAGCGACCGAGAATTGGGTTATGATCTGGCCATTAATGGCCTGAAATAAGGAGTAATTATGACACAAATCACTGATATTAACGCGCTTTTGGAAAAAATGTGGGGAGACTATATAAAGCTAAACCCTCAGGCCCAAAAAATCGTCGATCTTTTTAAAGAAAGAGGGGACGAGGTGGTGAACGATCACATCGCGCTTAGAACTTTTGCCCATCCTAGGCTTGGAGTGGACACCATCGCTAGGCCCTTCATTAAGGCGGGCTACAAAGAAGGCGGAGAGTATCACTTTGAGGAGAAAAAACTTTTTGCCAAGCACTACCAGCATCCTGATGAAAATATGCCAAAGATTTTTATTTCTGAATTGAGGCTTGAAGACTTCAGCGAGGACCTTAGGAAGATTGTTGACGAACTCGTCTCACAAGTGGACGATGACACGATTCAACGTTTCGATTTCTCTAGCCTCGGTCGCCCATGGGCCGTAAACGCCGACACTTATGAGGGCCTCAGAAAAGAAAGCGACTACGCTGCTTGGGTGGCCGCCATTGGCTATCGTCCAAACCATTTTACTGTTTTTGTTAATAAGCTCAATAGTTTTGAGAGTCTTGAAGAGCTCAACTCCTACTTGAAAGAAAAGGGATTCAAACTTAATTCTTCTGGAGGCGAAATTAAAGGCTCAAAAGATGTTCTCTTAGAGCAGTCTTCAACGCTTGCCGACAGCGTGGAAATTGAGTTCACTGACAAGAAAATGACTATTCCGTCATGCTACTTCGAGTTTGCAAAAAGGTATGAAGATGCTGATGGTAAGCTTTATCATGGTTTTGTCGCCAAAAGCGCCGACAAAATATTTGAGTCAACCAGCAAGTCTCAGTAAAAAATATTCAGCCCATGCGGTGGTGACATTCTCTCCTTCCATATTTCTTTTTTGCGACATGAGCAAGATGCCCAAATGCTGGTATTTGTGAAACTTTGCCAGCGAGCACTAAGCGAGAGTCTGCGTCCACGGCAATGCTAATAGAAAGAGGCTTAAGTTTGCTATTTTCTTTGGTGATTAAGTCATCAAACTGCAGATGGACGATTTTCTTCCTTTCAAGGAGCTTAAGTTGCCTCACATGTCGCGACTCTGGCCTTTGCCGCAAGATAAGGAAGCCTTCTTTCAATAGTTTTTAGATTCACACCTAGCACAAGGGCGCACCGCCGCAGACTCATTCCTGAAGAGAGCAGCTTGCCCACCTGGTGATTAATTCGTCTTTTCTTTTGATAGCGCTCAAGCGTGAAGGTCGCCTTGGAGAACTTCTTTTGACAGGTTTTACACTTAAAACGTTGAATGTGGCGGGAGTCGCTTTTTCTGCGATAGTGACCGTCTTTTACGATGTTGAAAGTTTAGGCGGGGAGGGAGAGACGCTTCTGCTCTCCTATAAGCTCCAAGGCCGTGCTCTTATCGATGATAACGGCCTTAGAGCCCGCGCAGATTTTTATGCAGTGGCGAACGGGACGATTTTCTAATAGTTCTTTCAAACAGATAAGGCCACGAAGCGGGACCTCTTTGAGGGGAGTTCCCTTCTTTTCAAAGAGAATTTTGCCTTCAATCAAGATATAGCCGGCCATCGGAACCTGCTTTTCATAAACAAGGGTCTCATCAACATTGAACGTTCGAACAGGAATGTCTTTGAGAAGAGAGTTAATTTGTTCTTTGTCCAATTGGTGGACTTCAAGTGTTCGTCTCATGCCTACATAATACGAACATACTAAAAAAGAAGTCTCTAATCTATATCAGGAAATTTTCCGGATTTAGTATTCCAGCCCGGAAAAATCGAGAAGGCCTTTTTCATTGGTGATGAAAATCTTTTTGCCTTCCTGGCGAATAAGCCCTTCCTGTTTTAGTTCAGACATAAAACGAATAAGTGTTTCGCTTGCCGTTCCGATAATGGAGGCCATTTCCTCTCTCGAGTGAGCTTTATGTCCAAGAAAATGCCGTCGTCAGTTTCGACGCCGTGGCTCTCTTTTATAAGAAGAAGGAACTCGGCAAGGCGCTCGCGCACATTTCTTCTGGGAGTAATGAGGACATCCTTTTTTCGGCAGCGCCCAAGGTCCCTTCCAAGCTTTCCAAGAAGATTAGAGGCCACCGTTGGTTTTTCTTGAACCAATTTCATGATATATTTTTTGTCGATAAAGCATACTTTTGCCTCGTCGAGGGCAGTCGCTGTGGCGTTATAATATTGCTCTGTAAAAAGTGAGCGATGGCCAAGACATCCCCCGCAGTGGCGATGCGAACAATGCTTTCTTTTCCATCGCTTCCCACTTGAGTGATTTTTATATTGCCCTTGACTCACGCAGTACATTCCGAAAGGGGGATTCCCTTGAACGAAGAGTGTCTGCCCTTTTTTATAGCCATTGGTGACTTTCCTATCGCTAAGCTCGGCCAGCTCTCCATGCTCTAGAGAACAAAAGATCCCTTTCTTAACAGATGGGCAGCTTTCACATTGCTTTGGTAAATCATTCATTTTTGCCATAAAAAATACTCCTAGCCGGCCTACTCTCACCCTTTGAGGCAGTGCGGCCATTATAGCGACCAAACTTTGCTAAGAACATAATAATTATCATGTTTTTGACTCTTTTTTACGCCTACCCTAAGGACATGAAAAATCTATATCAACGCTATGATATTAAGGCCCCCCGCTATACTAGCTATCCTCCCATGCCATTTTGGAACGGAAAAATAGACCAAGCTACTTGGCTAAATGCCCTTAAAAGCTCACTTCGTGAGAGTCTCTGGCTGATGGTTATATTCACGTCCCTTATTGCCAACAGCTTTGCTGGTATTGTGGCTGCAATAGAGTCATTTCAAAAGATCCTAAGAAGGGCGTTGAATATGTTGACCTTTTGATTAAGGAAATCGAATTTTACCAAAAGCACACTCCGGAAATGAAATTTCGCTCTCTTCATTTTGGAGGAGGGACCCCAAACTTTCTGGCCGCCGAAGAACTTGATAGGCTTCTCAGCGCCTTTGCTCCATTTAAGTGGAAAGCGGCTTTGAAGGGGCAGTGGAAATTGATCCTAGAACATGTTCAAGAGAGTTTCTTAAGGTCCTGGCCGCTTATGAGTTTGACCGTATCTCTCTTGGTGTACAGGACTTTGACGTCGAAGTTCAGAAGGCCATCAATAGAGTTCAGCCCTATGATTTAGTGGAGAAGGTATTAAGAGAGGCGAAGAGAGCTGGGCCTTTCCCAAGTGAACCTCGACTTAATATGGGGGCTTCCGCATCAGAGCGAGAAGACCATTGAAAACACCATTGAATTAGTTAAAAAACTCAGGCCTGAGAGGATCTCTTATTATTCCTACGCCCATCTCCCAGAACTTTTTAGCCATCAACGGCTTATTAAAGAAGAGCATTTGCTAAATGGGAAGGCCAAAAGGGCCCTCTATGAGGCCGGCAAGAGACTTCTCTTTGAGGCGGGATATAGGGAGATAGGGATGGACCATTACGCTCTTGAAGACACCTCTCTTGCTAGGGCCGCCAAAGAACGCAGGCTCCAGAGAAACTTTATGGGCTATACCGACATCGCTTCCACTAATCTTGTGGGCTTTGGCGCCAGCTCTATCTCTCAGGTAAAGGGGACTTTTGTCCAAAACGCTAAGGACATTCCCAGTTACGAGACCGCCATTCTGAGAGGCGGTCTTGCTATTGAAAAGGGGCACTTCGCGGCCAAAGAGGACCATTTAAGAGGGAAGATAATTCAAAATCTTATGTGCAATATGGTCATCCGACTGGAAGATCTCCAGAAGCTAAATAATAAACCTGAACTTTTAGATCACTTAAAGGGCCTAAGAGCTGACGGCCTGATTGATCACCATACCGAGGGGTGGGAAGTCACTGAGATCGGCAAGACCTTTATTAGGACTATCGCCTCATCTTTTGATGAGTACTTCGCCAAAGCTGGTAAGGAAAGATTTAGCCGGACCGTTTAATGTCCCTCCTTTATGCTAAAATAGAGGCATGAGAAAATTAAGTGTCTGGTACATTGGCGAAGACAAAGACTATTGGGAAAAGCTCAAAGGCGCTCTCTCAGAGTTTGATGAATTCGAGTTCTCCTACGACCATCTGAAAGTAGGATCTAAATTTGAGCCTGACAAGGCCTTTGTGACTCTTTATGAAGAACAGGCCGATATTATCTATGTGGACCTAAGCGAATCTTCAGAAAAGACCCTCTCTTTATGCAAGCTATTATGCCGTAATAATGTGACAAGATTAAAGTCGACCGTCGGGCTTCATTCAAGCTGCTGGGCCTATGTCCGCTATTATGGGAGCGGTTCTTGTGGGGGTGAGGCTAAACTTTAAAAAAGGAGTGGACTTTGAAGACGCCGCTTTTCATCCTCTCTCCCTGCTCGACTCCCAAACGACCCCTAATTACGAATACGCTTCGGGCGGAGACTTAAACCATTTTTGCTACCGTCAAATTTTAAGGGTCGGCTATATTGCTGACGATCATTATAGAGTGGAGACTAATTCTCCTCTTGAGCCAGATGAAGTGATTGAGCTAGAGGGGCACCCTCTTGAATCGATTATGTCAGGCAAGCGATTCTTTGCTCAGAATTATAGTGATAGCGACCTCTACTATAATCAACGCTTTAGCTATAACTTAAAATACACATATATTGATAGCGAATTTTTTAGAGCAAGCGAGGAATCTTGGCTTGCCTTTAAAGAGCAGAGGAAAGAAGAGCTCGAGGGACATATCTGCCAAGAAGGAAATTTTCCTTATATTGAAGAGCGACCTAGATAAAAGAAGAAAAGAGCTTCTTCCTATTAAGGAAAAGGTTCGGAAGTGGGTAAAAGAAAATCAAAGCGAGCACGCTCCAAAACGATTAAAAGTGCTTGTCCTTGATGAAACGTTGCCATTTTTAAAGTCCAGCTCGCGGGAATCTCGATGAGTTCAATTACTCAATTAATTTCCAGACCCATCTGACCCAAGACTTCTATCAAATTCGGCGCTATAGGCCTCATCTTATTATTTTTCATTATGAAGAAAAGGTGTAAATGGCCGTGAGGCGCTAGACAAAATCCTCTCAGAGGCGAAAAGGTTCTCAAAATATGAGCCTTATATTTTGGTCTTTAACTGCAGAGACGACAGTGAATCCCTGCAAGAGCACAATGATTATGAGCACCTTCTTTGCTATAGAGGAGATGTTGACATAGACATCATCCGCAAGCTATCGGGCATGCTGGACGATAGATTCCATATTACCGAGCCTAAAGGAAAGGCGTTTTTAAAGACCAGAGACCCGCGCTCTGTCGCCTTTATGAAGCGCTCAGGAAAGCTTTTGAAGTTTAATGAAAGTGAGCTTTATTTTGAGTCCTGCTATAAGATGCCTATGTGGACGTGTTTTGTTTTAACCTCGCCCTTTGAAGCGTTATTACCGTTCTTCCAGAGGGCGGTCACTCGCCCAAATTTCATACTCAGTCAACATATTTATAGGGCATTTATCAATGGCGTTGGGGAGTCGGAAAAGAGAAACCATTCGAAAGCTCGTGAATAGCCTCACTTGGAAATTCTCGCTCGAAAAACTGATGTATCTCAGTGTTTTTGGCCTGGTTTAGACTACTATGGCCACATGGAAGCTCAACAACTAGACCGAGTGCGACCACTGCGCCAATCCCATTCCTCCTTCAGAAGAAATCTCCACTGACTCTGGCGTTTATTGCTGCTATGGCTGCAAGGCAGTGAGAGAAACGATTCTTCATTCTGGACTGGGAGATTTTTACTCCTATAGGAATCAAAAACTTGATCCTGTGAACTCCTTGTCTCAAGCAAAAGCTTTGGGTATCTGGACGATGCCGATTTCAGAGAGAAAAGATCCCAACAGAAAATGGTCTTTTAAGGGCAAAGCTCTATATCGAAGGGGCCCATTGCCAGGCCTGTTTGTGGATATTAGAGGGGCTCCCAGAGCGGTTTAAGGGTCTTCGAGGTTCGCGCTTTAATTTAGACAACTCCACGCTTGCTCTTTGGTGCGAACCTGGCGCTAAGCTGTCCTCGGTATTCGAGGCGATAAAGAGCTATGGGTATACGCCTCATCTACTTTTTCAAGACGAGAGCGCGGCGAGTTTGCGCAAAAAAGAAAAGAAGAAAGACTTGCGCCGCCTAGGAGTCTCTTTCGCATGCGCCGGAAATATAATGCTTCTTAGCGCCAGCGCTTATGCTGGGACTTACAGGCGAGCTCCTCACTCTTTTCGACAGAGTGGCCCTTTTTCTTTGTCTGCCGTCTGTGACCTATGGAGCCATGCCTTTTTATCGTTCAGCTTTGGGCGGGCTGCGCGCGCGCCGTTTTTCTATTGATGTTCCTGTCACTATTGGCATTTTATTAGGCTATTTTATCAGCTCTTATCATGTTCTCACTGGCGGTGGAGATGTCTACTTTGACACTGTGGCCATGCTCGTCTTTCTTCTTTTGGCGTCACGCTATCTTTTAGAGGCCGCCAGAGAGAAAGGGATGGAAGCAAGCGAAGTCAAAAACTTTTTTTCCAACTCAAGCGCCAGAAGAATTGAGGCGGACGGGACCATTAAAGAAGTGCATTCCTCCTTGCTTCAAAAAGGCGAGAAAGTTGAAATTCAGGCAGGAGAAACGGTGCCTGCGGACAGTCTTATCACTCAAGGCGCGTCTTATTTTAATGAAAGCGTCCTGACTGGAGAGTCTTTTCCTGTCAAAAAAAGCGAGGGGGAGCTTATTTTTGGCGGAAGCGAAAACCAAGGCGCTAAAGTTCTGGCCGAGGTCTGCGCCTCTTCAGGTGACTCAAAGATGGGCAAGATTCTCAGTCGGCTGCAAGAAAACTGGGGAAAACAAACTGAGATTGCTAGGCTCTCAGATCGATTTTCCAAAATTCTGGTGGTCTCTGTTTCAGTTATCGCGACCGCGCTATATTTTTATTTCTGGGCAATTGGGGACCCAGGAAGGACTCTCAAGGGCGCTTGCTATCGTCATTATCACCTGCCCCTGCGCCCTTGGATTTAATATTCCTCTTGTCATGATGCTTTCCATGAAAAAATTCGCCAAAATGGGAATCATTCTTAAAGACGATGGTGTTATTGAAAAGCTAAATCGCTCTAGAAAAGTATTTGTGGACAAAACTGGAACAATCACTTCGGGAAAGAGAAAGATCGATTTTAAGTGGGAGGTTGAGCCGGAGTGGAATGTCCTTTACTCACTCGAAAAAGGCTCTAACATCCGCTGGCAGTGGCCGCTATGAACTCTATGCAGGAGCATGTCCCTGAGGAAGTTGACTTGATCGACTTAAGAGAAGTTCCTGGGGAGGGACCTAGAGCGGACTGTGGTGACAGAAATGGCGACTTTATCTCCTATCGTGTTTCTCGAGATCCAGCTGGAGAGGCGGCATTTGTCCTCTTTAGAAACAATGAAATAATCATGAAGGCCTATGCTTCTGATGATATCGATCCGCTTTTTTCTTCTTCTGTGGCGGACTTAGTTAAACTTGGCAAGGAAGTGTTTTTGCTCTCAGGAGACGCGCAAGGCCGAATTGAAAAAGCAAGCCAGTCTGCGGGGGGACTTTTATCAGGAGCTTATTTTGGAGCAGGGCCAAAAGAAAAAGAGGAGATTGTCAAAAAAGATCAAAACTCCTTGATGTTCGGTGACGGAGTAAATGACGCTCTTGCTCTTAAAGCCGCGGGAGTTGGAGTCGCTGCTAGCGGGGGCGTTGACCTGGCTTTGGCCTCCTCAGAGGTCTATCTCTGCAGGGGAGGCATTGAGATGTTGCTTTCACTCTTCAAAGGGGCCAAAAGAGTCATGAGCATAGTCAAGACCAATATCTTTATCGCAAGCGCTTATAATATTATCTTCGTGATCGCCGCTATTCTTGGCCAAATCAGTCCTCTGGCCGCGGCGGTGCTAATGCCAATCAGCTCTTTAACTCTTTTGATTATTTCTCTTGCGCGACTACGTTCTTTCGGAGCCTTCTTGAGCAATTGAATGTTTATTCCTGATATATCTCATGTTTTGGGCGGCAGATGAAAGGTATCTTAAGAAGTAACTTAAGTAGCGTAAGGACGCTTTTAATGGAAGTGCTTTTTATTTTATTGCCGGCGACTCTTTTAATAGGCGGCCTCTTTGTCGGCCTTTTTATTTTCTCTGTGAATAAAGGTCAATTTGAAGAGCTGGAGGGGCCGGCCAACCGGGCGCTTATTGACGACACATTAGTTAAACAACAATCAAATAATATTAATGATCATCACGAGAACAAAGGAAGAGAAGATGGATCAAAGTAGGAGCTACGACCATGTCACTTATAATGACAAAGTCGTAAAACAATTCCTTATAGCGACCGCTATATGGGGCGCAGTGGGAATGCTGGTCGGTCTGCTATTAGCGGCCCAATTAGCTGACTGGGGCTTTAATTTTGGCCTTGAGTGGCTGACCTTTGGAAGGCTAAGGCCCTTGCACACGAACGCAGTTATTTTTGCGTTCGTAGGGAACGGCATTTTTGCGGGCGTTTATCACTCCACACAACGGCTTTGCAAGACGAGGATGTTTAGCGATCTCCTGTCGCAAATCAATTTCTGGGGGTGGCAACTCATCATTGTCGCTGCGGCGATAACCCTGCCCTTGGGGATGACTCAAGCGAAAGAATACGCTGAGCTCTCGTGGCCTATCGACATCGCTGTGGTGGTCGTGTGGGTCGTGTTTGCGGTAAACTTTTTTATGACTCTCAAAAACAGAAGAGAGCAGCATCTTTACGTCGCTTTATGGTTTTATATCTCCACCATTCTTACTGTGGCGATGCTTTATATCGTCAATAATCTTTCACTCCCAGTAAGCCTCATGGAGTCCTATCCCGTTTTTGCGGGCGTGCAGGACGCTCTCGTGCAATGGTGGTATGGGCATAATGCCGTGGCCTTTTTTTGACCACTCCTATCTCTAGGGCTTATGTATTACTATCTTCCAAAGGCGGCGAATAGACCAGTCTATTCTTATAGGCTATCGATTGTGCATTTTTGGTCTCTTATTTTTATTTATATTTGGGCAGGACCTCACCACCTTTTAAACACCTCTCTTCCTGATTGGGCGCAGACCCTCGGCGTCGTTTTCTCCGTAATGCTTTGGGCTCCTTCGTGGGGCGGCATGATCAATGGCCTTTTAACTCTGAGAGGCGCTTGGGCAGAGGTCAGAAGGGACCCTGTTTTAAAAATGTTCGTGATGGCCCTCACCTTTTATGGGATGGCCACTTTTGAAGGGCCGCTTTTGTCCATTCGCTGGTTTAATAGCATCGCTCACTATACTGACTGGATTATTGGACACGTGCATGGTGGGGGCATTGGTTGGAACTACATGCTACTCGCCGCCATGTCCATTTACCTTGTTCCGAGGCTTTGGAACACCACACTTTATTCTGTCAAGCTTGCGAACACCCAATTTTGGACTGCGACGGTAGGGGTCCTTGTTTATTATATCTCCATGACGTTAGCGGGAATCACTCAGGGGCTTATGTGGAAGTCCCTTAATGAAAAGGGGCAGCTCGCTTATCCGAACTTTATGGAAACAGTGGTCGCTATTGCTCCGATGTATTGGGTGCGACTTGCGGGCGGGCTTCTGGTCTTCTCTTCCATGCTTATGATGATTTATAATCTCTATAAAACCATCAAGCAGGCGCCTAAGGAACAAGAAGAGCCTGTCTATAAAGTGCCTCGTCCGATGTGGAGAAAAGGCGAGGGGGACGAGAAAGAAAACACCCACAGAAAGCTTGAAGGTCTTGGCTTCACCTTCTCTATCCTTGCTCTGATTGCCGTATTAGTGGGGAGCGCGATTGAAATTTTTCCCGCCTTGATGTCGAACTCTTATATCTCTAAGAAAGTCATTGTGGCGCCCTATACGCCTCTTGAAGTCGCGGGAAGGGACATATATGTCCGCGAGGGTGCTATAACTGCCACTCGCAAATGATTCGTCAGCAGCCAGAAGAGCAAATGAGATACGGCAAAGTCTCCGAGGCCAGTGAGTTTATTTATGATCGACCTTTCCAGTGGGGCTCAAAGAGAACTGGCCCTGACCTCCAAAGAGTGGGGGGCAAGTACCCCGACTCTTGGCACTACAGGCATATGTATGACCCGCGAGAAGTGTCCATGGGCTCTATTATGCCTGACTATAAATGGCTCTTTAAGCGCAAGGCGCAGCTTGATATTTTGCCGAAAAAATTAAGCGCGCTCAAGGCCTTAGGGGTTCCCTATGATGAAAGCACAATCACAAACGCCGCCCAATTGGCCGCCGCGCAAGCGGAAGAGATCACCAAAGGTATGGCCAGCGCGGGCGTTGAATTAAAAATGAAGGACAAGCAAATTATCGCTTTAATCGCTTATTTGCAGCGTCTTGGGAAGCAGGTCAATAAGGAGGGCGAAAATGATGCGTCAAATGTTGAGTAGTCTCCAGGAAAGCCCTGTCATAGCTATGGCCGTTCTTGTGCTTTTCGCAGGTATGTTTGGCTATATTTTGTTTCAAATATTTCGTAAAAAAAATAAAAAGGCCTTCAAAGACGCAAGTCAGATGCCTCTTGAGGAGCAGGAGAAATTATGAAAGAGGAGAATAATAAAGAAGACGTGAAGATTTTAGAGGACGAAAAAGAGCTTGTGCTTGACCATGATTACGATGGCATTAGAGAGCTTGATCATCCGCTTCCTCTTTGGTGGCTTCTCACTTTTGTAGGGACCATTGCTTTTGGATTCCCATATTGGTTCTTTTATACCTTCGCCCAAGATGCTCCGTCTATCCGCTCTCAAATGGAGGAGCAACTGGCCGAAATCAAAGACGTCCAAGAGGAGTACGAGGCCCAAAAAGGCGGATTTGATGTGCAGAAATTCAAAGCTTTCGTGGCCACTGAAGAGGGCAAGAAGCTTGGCAAGAAAACTTTTCGTAGGCAATGCGCCGCTTGTCACGGAGCGCAAGGACAGGGCAGTATTGGGCCTAACCTGACGGACGCTTACTGGATTCACGGGAATGGTGACCTTACAAGCATCTATAAAACTGTCTCCAAAGGCGTGACCTCTAAAGGGATGCCCGCGTGGGAGCAAAGTTTGAGCGAAGAGCAGCTTATGGCCGTCACCGCCTACGTGCTCAAATTTAAAGGACAGAATGTCCCCGGCAAGGAGCCCCAAGGGGAGCTTATAAAGGAATAAAATGAAAGACAAACTCCATCCGACCCGTTTAGGTACCACAGATGAAAAGGGCAGAAGAGTTATGCCTCAGCCTGAGGACGTTAAGGGGCGGTGGAAGTCTCGCAGAAACGCTTTCTATTACCGGGCTTATTGCTCTTCTACCTTATTTTGCCGTGGATATACGTTGGCGGAAAGCAATGGGTTCTAATAGACATTCCTCGCATGGAGCTCACCCTTTTTGGCTCCGTTTTTCATACAAGCGAGAGCGTCTTTTTAGTTCTCATATTTTTAAGTTTTATTCTGGCAATCGCCTTTGTGACGAGTATCTGGGGTCGCGTATGGTGCGGCTGGGCCTGCCCTCAAACGGTCTTTATCGACTTCATCTATAGAAAGGTCGAAAGAGTCATTGAAGGCAACGCCCGAAAACGCAAAAAGTTGAACGCCTCAAAAATGAGCTTTGAGAAGCTCTGGAAAAAGGGCCTCAAATGGCTTTTATTTTTGATCATCTCCCTTCATATTGTTCACTCCTTTCTTGGGGTATTTTGTTGGCACGAGGGCTCTTCTCGATATCAGTCTCCATTCTCCATCGGAAAATTGGAGTTTGTTTGTCACCATGCTTGTCCTGACAGGTATTGTGCTTTTCGATTTTGGCTGGTTTAAAGAACAATTTTGCGTGATTGCGTGCCCCTATGGAAGGCTTCAGAGCGTTTTAATGGACGAGAATTCCCTGGTCGTAGCTTATGACGAAAAAAGAGGGGAGCCGCGCAGAGACAAAGATGTCCCTCGGATTGAGGAGGGTGACTGTATAAACTGCCTCAAATGCGTCAAGGTCTGCCCCACGGGCATTGATATTAGAAGGGGCACTCAAATGGAGTGCATCGCTTGCACTATGTGTATTGATGCCTGCGATGAAATTATGCGAAAGGTGGGAACGCCTGAGGGGCTAATTCGTTACTCGAGCGAAACAGAGTTGGAAGGGGGAGAAAGAAGATCGGCATCAAAACCTTTCTCTTTGGCGCCCTCGTTTTGGCCCTTTTTGTTGGAGGCGTGTTTGGGCTATCTTTAAGAAGCGAACTAAAAGCTCAATTTCTTAGAATGCCAGGAGAGCCTTTTACAAAAATCCAAACACGAGTCAGACGAAGAAGTTTATATCAATCGATTTGAAGCAAAAGTTCAAGTGAATGGACGCAAAGGCAAAAGACTTTTAATTTCTGTCGCGCCTTCGGTCCTCTAATCAATTCGAAGTTATAAGTGGAGAGCTTCCTAAAACCATCCGCGAAGACAAAGTCACCATTGGGCTTTTCATCAAATTTAAAAAAACGTTCCTTGAAAAAGGAAAGAAAAAAGTCCCACTCGTTAATATCTGTGACTGATCAAGACGGAAAGAAGGAAACTTTAAGGACGGAGGTGGCCATTGTCGGACCTCTATAACCAGTTTTATCAGACTTCTTGGTACTTGGCGCCTCTTTTCGCCTTTTTGATAGGGGCGGCAGGCTCTATTCACTGTGTGGGAATGTGCGGAAGCATATCTCTTGTGTGCTCCGACAAAAAGGAAGAGTCAGCGCTATTCAATCTGGGCAGGCTTTCGGGATATCTGGCCCTTGTTGTTCTGTTCTCTCTTTTAGGTAATGTTTTCTTGAACGGTGAAAATAAGCGATTGGCGGCGCTAATCGGTGGAGGGCTCTGCGCTTTTTTTATGCTCTATATTGGCGCGCTTGGCATCATGGGAAAGGAGCCGAGATTTAATATTCCATTCCTTGAAAAGGCCTATCGCAAATCCTTCGGGCGCTTCGCGAAAGCGCGGTTTGGGCGCGCTTTCGGACTAGGTCTAAGCTCAATTCTGCTTCCCTGCGCTCTATCAAATGGTTTTATACTGGCGGCCCTTTCTTTCACAGGCGTGGGGGCCTCCATGGCCTTGGTCGTTTTCTTCTGGGCCGGCACCCTGCCCGCTATGATTGCAGGCCCGAAACTAGCATACAGGGCCGCAAATCGCCTCGGTCTTAACGGGCGAAAGGTCGCTGGCGCCTTGTTTCTCGTGGCGGGAATCGCGGCCCTGGGCGCGAAACTTATCACCGCTTGGGAACTTGGCCTCATTTGTTAGGAGCTCTTTGCGCGCCTTTAAGGACACGTATCTCAATTTGTCGCCATACCGCAGTTTCAGTGCCGTCGCGGTGACTGCGCTGATCTTGGCCTTGCCGTCTTCTGTTTCCACAAGTTTTCCCAGGCACGCCTTAAAGGCGCTCTTTCCACTGGTGGAGATCACAAAAATCTCGGACTCAAACTCAGCGTTCTCAATTTCAGAAACCTCTAAAATCTTGGACTCCTTTAGCGCCCGGACGTCGTCAAGTTTTGCCTCCAGAACGGGCCCCGGCTCAAAAATGCCGACCAGACCATTAAAGGCGAAGCCTTCTTGCTCGAGAATTCTCTTTGCTGGCTCTGTATGAGGGTGAACCTGCGCCACCACTTCCTGCGCCTCTTTAGGCAGAAGATCAACGAGAATAGGGTACTTGGGCAGAAGCTCGTCGATAAAGCTTCTGCTTTTCATTTGCAGGTAGTCCGCCTGAACAAAGTCGATATTCATAAACTTATGCCCGACAGCGTCCCAAAATGGAGAGCGGCCTTCATCGTTCACCCGGCCTCGCATCTCCGCGATGACCGTGTCTTCAAAATGTTTTCTGTTTTCGGCCATGTATAAAAAGCGAGAAAGGGAAAGAAAGCGCCCGTTTTGGGAGTTTCTAAATTCCGGCTTGAGAAAAAGCGAGCAGATTTCTGCTGGGCCTGAATGGGTCTTTTCAAAATGGAGGCTTTGCACGGTCTTCTGAAAGCCGAGTTGCCGTAGAGATCATAGTCTCTTCTTTTAAATGATAAAAGTAATAGGCCTCAAAACCGCCGATTTTTGATATAATTCCGTTTATGCCCACGATCTTGCCGGTGAAAAGCTCTTCCATCACAAAAAGATACGCCTCGCCTCCAGGACGATCTCCACGGTGGGCGACGCTTCTTTCAGAGATGAGGATCTTGTGCTTTATGATTTCTTCGTCTTTAGGAAGAGAAGTAAGCCCGTGTCCTGAATCTTCAAGAAGCTTCATTAGTCCGTCTAAATCGCTGCTTTTAATTGGTCGAATGACAAACATGGTTTATTTTTTTCCTTCAACTAAGGTCTTTTCTACTATCTCGCAGACCTTGTCGATATCGTCCATTTCCACCGCTCCGGCCGGAACTAAAAAGCGCACTCGTGTCGGAGATCCTCCCGCGATAAAGCTTAAGACGCCATTTTCAAAAAGGCGCATGGTAAAATCTTTGGACTTCGCGGCGTCTCCGCCGTAAACAGTCATGCCCACCATGGACCCTATGCCCCAAGGGCCAGAAATAAGGCCAGGATGTTTTTCCCTGATGGCGTTTAGCCCCGAGTGAAAATGGTCTTGGATTTTTTCAATCTTTCCGCCGTCTCCGAGGTAGCCGTTATTTGCGACTTCGTTAATGATGTAATAAGCGGCGTTGATTGCGGCCCCTGAGGAGGTGAAGGTCTGGCTAATTAGTCCTGGCTGCGGCTTATGATCATTCCTATAGAGGGTGGCGCATATCTGTGAGTTCTTTCCGATGTTTACAAAGTCCACATGCTTATCAAGCTTGAAGTATTGAAACGCGAAAAGCTCCTTTGTTCTCATAAAAGTCTGCACTTCGTCCACGATGATGGAGACTTCATGCTTTTTACAAACATCGCAAATGGCCTTGAAGAACTCTTCATTGCCAACGTAATAGCCGCCCTCGCCTTGAATGAGCTCCATGCACATGGCCGCGTAATCGCCGGGGTGGCGAGCGAAGTATTTCTCAAGTTGGTCCACCGCTCTTTTAATCGAGCCCTCATGGTCGTTCTCATCATAAAAGGGAATATAGTCCACCGCCAGCGCCGGGAGGAAGGCCTTTTCTATAGGCGGCCTTATCAGTGATCTGGGAGACGGCAATTGTTCTTCCCATAAAGCACTTCTCAAAAGCGATCACCCTATGAGCAGGCGAGCGTTTTTGGAAGGCCATTTTTAAGGCGTTTTCAGCGGCCATTACCCCTGAAGATGTCATAAACATATGATCAAAGCCCGCATTATATTTGTTCGCTTGCTCCAAAAGAAGCTTAAAAAGTTTGGGGGAGTCCACGTTCTGCTGTAGGTTTCCGCTCATCGTGGTATTGGTGACGCTTCCCTCAATTTCCGCCGCCACCACGCCTGGATGGGAGTGCCCAAAATAATGCACGCCTATGCCAGTAATGAAATCGTATTTAACAGATCCATCGCAAAGTTCGACTAAGGCGCCTTTGCCAATTCCTGAGCCGATATAATCATAAAAAAGTTTTCCGCCTCTAAGCTCGCTGAAGTTTTCCAGCAGCTTAGCGTACTCGTCTTTAAGATCGCTATCGGCTGGCCTTACCCCTTGCAGTTTATTAGAGTGTTCGCTTAGCGCTTCTTGGACCAATTTTTTCGCCTCTTGAATACGAGGGTCTTTTAGGTATTGTGAACCTATCGTTTTCTTAGACATAAATGCCTCCATGACCTAAATTTTCATTTGGCCGCAAATTATCAATATTGTTATATTTAATCGACATCTTTTCGGAATAAATTAAGATAACTTGAGTTTTAAGCTCTGAATTAAAAGCTTTAAAGTCAGGAAAAAGGAAGTCCTCTATGCTAAGAGCCCTTAAATACCTTGGTTTAGGTTTTATTTCTGGTTTCATTTTATTTTTCTGCGTCTTTATTATCGGCCATTCCTTTGGTGAAGCGCTCATATTGGCGGCGGTGGTCGGTCTCATTTACTCGCTCTTTTGTTTGGGCTTTATGGCAAGGTTGATGAAAACGGCCATATTGCGCATAACACCTGCAAATAAGGACCCACAAAAAGGGATGGCCTGGTACGCTGAGGAAATAAGGCAGCAATTATATGATCTAAGATTCAAGAAAGTTGGTCCCTCAACAAGCTTAGAAGTCTATCATTCGACAGGACTCCGTAAAGTATGGGAAGGAAGAGTGGAGCTGCATGTGGGAGTCTATGAAGTCAGGGTCAAGGCAAGCCGCTTTGTCATACGCGTTTTATCGGACTTAACAGAAATCAAACCTGAGTCCTGACTGAACTATTTAGTCTTCTGGGAATTCTGCCGATAAGTCGGAGGTGAAAGCTCTTATAATTAGCCTTATCTTTTTATTGCCTTCTCTTGTTCTAGCGCAAAGCGCGGGAAATAGCTCCTATGGTTCCCAACTGGAAGGCAGGGTGAAGGAAGAAAAAATTGATCTGGAAAGGGCGCAAAAACGCCTTGAGAGAAAAAAGGCCTATCTCCTAGAAATCTGAAGAAGAGATTAAACAGCTTCACGAAGACTCGGCCCTGTTTGATGAGTATAGGGTCGAAAGAAAAAAGAAAATTCAAAACCTGTACGAGTCGCTTAATGAGCAAAGGCTCAAGCTTCCTTGGCTGGCGAGGACTCTCGGCAAAGAGAATAAAGTCTTTAAATGTTACTTGCATAAAATTGAGAAAGGCCAGAGCCCCTCTGCCTGCGGCGAGTTAGAAGTCGATCCGGCGATTCGCAGAAAAATAGATCTTTATGAGAGGTACTGGATCTATGACGAAAGGGAGCAGAGCTGACTAAACAGAGAAGGTCCATCAGGCTTAAAAATAAATTGGCCGAAAAGGAAAGTTACCAAAAAGGGATCGTCGAGCAAAGAAACAGTCTGCTTAAGACCGAGCAGGACTTAGGAAAGGCGCAGGACAAACTCAAAGACTATTTAAATATTAAGCTTAGCTGGAGATGAGGAGCTAAAGTGCGGGCCTAACACCCCTCAGATTGATCTTGAAGCTGAGGGAGTTTTCAAAGGCCTTCCCTTTGACCATCAAAATGGGACCGGCACATGTTTTTCGAATGTGGCCAAAAATCTTCTCTACTCCGCCACCGGAGGGGAGGCGAACGCCTCTTTCTTAGACATGGCCCTGCAAGAAAAGGCCTACATACAAGAGGAGACGCCCAAGTCCCAACGCGAGGCCTTGAGCGAGATTAGATGAGGGCAATACTTGTTATGCTATTGACGCCATAAAACGGTATGGATATTGCGATCGGAAAAACTCGCCCATTGAGAATGGCGAGCCTCTATTGAGCTTAGGCCTCTCAGGTAAAAGCGCCACTTTAGAAGAGCATAGGAAAACGCTGGACCATCTAAAAGAATTCCTGCAAAGCAAAGCGGCCCTCGAGTCAGCGCAAAGTCCTGGTCGAATTTCCAAGGCGACACGAGTATTTGATAGACAACCCTCAAATCGAACTTCCCTTGCCGGATTTGGGATCAAAAGTCTTTGACCGAGCTCCGATGTATCATTTTTATGCTTATGATTATCCCGAAACTAAAAAAACTGAAAATACCCATCCCAAACTTGTAAAGGACATGGAGGCCTTTGAGAGAAGGCTTGACGAAACACTCACAGCGGCCATCTCCAAAGGCCATACTTATAATTTAAGGGAAGTGGTCAAAGAGACGCTAAGACCTTTCTTTGATAAGTACAATGCCCCGTCCTCCGTCAGAGAGGAAAGTCTCACTCATAAAATCAGCGAACTAAAAAATATTGACCGATCAGCGTTCCTAAGCAAGATCCGAGGAGCGAGGACCTTTTACTCTATATTAGCGGGAGAATCTGCAGGCCCTGAGCATACGCTCTCAGTTGGAGACGAGAACTGCTTAGGTGGGAAGGGGAATATTATGCGCTATGGGAAGGCCCTCGCCTCCCTTGTCCACCACGCCCAAAAGATGAGCATCCCTTTGGCGCAGCTTATGGACGAAGGAAAACTGAGGGCAAATAAGGAAATTCTTCAATTAGCTCTCGCCCCCAAATGTGTCGCCCCCTCTAATAGGAAAAAGGTAAGCGATCAGATTTTCTGCGCCGAGAATGGGATCACGACGAGGCAAAGAAATATGGGCTCTCAAAAGACCAATATGCCTTTTATAAGATCCTACAAAGCTTAAAGGACGGCAGGGGAATAGGCAGCTCTTTTAAAAATAATATCGGCGCCCATATCAACACCATTGTGGGAATTAGATATAATCATAAGAGTGGAAAATGCGAGTTCAAAGTTAGAGAGTCAATGACAGCTTCTTCTTCATGGGAGGAAAGCGCTCCTATAATAAAAAAATCTTATTCTTTGACAGAGGTCTCTATTAAATGAGCTGTTTCAACTTGCGCTCTTCTTTCTTTCTTTCTCTCAGCGCTTTTGGCGAAGCAAAGAACTACAAAATAAATGGAAAAAGTTATGAGTTCTCAAAGAGAGATGACTTGTCTGGTCGCCATCTGCGATGGCAAATGCCAGGCCTCACAAGCGCCCAAGAAAATAAAAAAGCTTCCCAAACAAACCTCCGGAAATTTAAGACCAAAAGCGCTCTCTTATTTGCGAGGCCAGCGGCGGCAGTTCGGTCTTTGGGACTGATCAAAAGAAAAATATGATGGCCTTCTGCCTTTATAGTGATGGCTCCCTTGTGGAATACAAGTCCTTGGAAAAATTGAAGGTGAAATGAGGTCGGAGCAACTCGACCTTGAGTCGCTCCGACGGTGATTAAAGACTTGTCTGTCTCTCTATTTTAAGAAATCTAGTCGCGATCTCTTCGGACTTCTCGTCGCTCCACTCGTCCTTGGTTTCGGACAAGAACTCCTCTTCTTCTTCTCGATGGTGATGCTCCAGGTCCTCTTTCAGCACCCTAATTTTGGCCGCCCATTGAGGGTCTTCGACCGCGACGTCGTCAAGCTCGTCGATAATAAGTCTTGCTTGATGATGCTCCTCAACGCTCTCGTTCATCTGACCTTTGTGAACGCCCTTTAAACTCTCAATATGCTCATAGAAACACTCCTCTTCGGCGGTCATATGGCCCAAGAGTTCACCTTTTATTTCATTGAAAAGGTTGCGCTTATCGTTTGTGGAGAGCTCGTCGTTTTCTATGAGCTCATTGAGTTTGGCCTCAATTTTATCATGATCGCTTTTAATCACTTCCTCGACTCTCTGGTGGTGAGTTTGATTGTAATCATAATTGTCTTGATTCTCTTCCGTTTGCATTTAAACTCCTAGATTTTAGGCCCATCATTTATGGGTTGTAGAGGTGCAACGGCCATGCCAGCGAGGGAGGTCATGAGAAAGAGGAAAGTAGACTAAAATATTTAATTATACCTACCGATACGTATGAACATGCAATTAAAACTTGAAGGCGGTAGGGAGCGCAGCGTAAATGGTTCCAAACGATTCTTCTCTTATCATTAGTGTTTTTCTAATGATTGTTGGTGTGATATTTGAAACTAAATTTGAAGAGAATTTAAGATTAGGGGAAGTTCATGAAAGTGGCTAAGGTTCATAGCGTAAAAAAGACAGATAAAAAGACACTCGAAAAATGGCTTAAGCTTATGGTCTTGGGAAGGATGCTTGATGAAAGAGCGCCAAACTACCTTAAGCAAGCGCTTGGCTGGTCCTATCACGCTCCCTACGCTGGGCATGATGGAATTCAGATCGCTATAGGACAAGTCTTTGATAAAGAGACTGATCATCTTTTTCCCTACTATAGAGACATGGGAACGTCCTTGAGCGCGGGACTGACGGCCACAGAAATTATCCTGAACGGACTGTCCAAAAAAGACGATCTCGCCTCAGGCGGACGGCATATGTCTAATCACTTCGCCAAGCCTGAATGGAATATTCATAATGTCTCAAGCTGCACAGGCAACCACACTCTTCACGCTGTCGGCGTGGGAAGAGGCATGAAAAAATATAAGCATAAAGGCGTTTCAATTTCCTCTCAAGGGGAGTCCTCTGTTTCAGAAGGCTATTGCTACGAGGCGATTAATGGAGCGTCCAATGAGAAGCTTCCCGTTATCTTTGTCTTTCAGGACAATGGCTATGGCATTTCCGTTCCAAAAAGAGACCAGACGGCAAACGAATTTGTTGCTGACAATTTCTCAGGCTTTAAAAACCTTAAGATTGTCCATTGCGACGGAAAAGACATTTTTGACTCAATGAACGCCATGCTTGCCGCGAAAAAACACGCCTTGGAAAAATCTGAGCCTGTCATTGTGCATGCCCAGTGTGTGCGCATAGGAAACCATTCCAACTCCGACAAACATGAGCTTTATCGCGATGAGAAAGAGAGAGAGGACGCAAAGAAACAAGATCCTCTTCCAAAATTTAAAAAGCTTCTTATTGAGGAAAAGATCTTCACAAAGAAACAAATAGAGAAAATCGAAGAAAAGATGAAGGCCGAAGCTCATGGAGGCCCATAAAACGGGCGTCAAAGCGCCTAACCCTGACCCCGACTCAATCTTTGACTTTGTCGTTCCTGAGCCTTACGCGGGCGACAAATACGGGGACGGAGTTCATAATGAAGAAGGCGAGCCTATCAAGCTCATCACCGCTCTTAACGAGACTTTGAAGGCGGAGTTTCGACGTAATCCGGACACCTTTATCTGGGGTCAGGACATGGCCAATAAAGACAAGGGCGGGATCTTCAACGTCTCAAAAGGCATGCAACAGGAATTCGGAAAAGAGAGAGTCTTTAACGCTCCAATCGCTGAGGACTTTATCGTAGGAACAGCAAACGGCATGAGTCGCTTTGATGAGAAAATAAGAATCGTTGTTGAAGGGGCCGAGTTCGCAGATTATTTCTGGCCCGCGATGGAGCAGTTGGTCGAGACCTCTCACGACTATTGGCGCTCTAACGGAGCTTTCAGTCCAAATATGGTGATTAGGCTCGCCTCAGGCGGCTATATTGGTGGCGGTCTGTACCACTCTCAGACTATTGAGGCCTGCCTCACCACTTTCCCGGGGCTGAGAGTCGTCTATCCTTCTTTTGCGGACGACGCTGCTGGCCTTCTGAGAACCGCCATGAGAAGCGAAGGCCCGACAGTCTACCTTGAGCCAAAAACTTGCTATAACGCCAAGTACGCCATGAGCGTCGTTCCAGACGACTTTGAAGTTCCTTTTGGAAAAGCGAGGCTGAGAAGAGAAGGCAAAGACCTCTCCATCATCACTTGGGGCAACACTGTCCACTTTAGTCTTGAAGCGGCGGAAAAACTCGCTGAAGAAGGGCATGAGGTGGAAGTTCTGGACCTTCGATCTCTCAACCCTCTAGATACAGACGCCATTTACCAAACAGTCAAGAAGACTCATCGGGCCCTTGTCGTGCACGAGGACAAGGTCTTCTCTGGATTTGGAGGAGAGATTGTGGCGACTATCAATGACATCGCTTTTGAAGAACTTGGACGCGCCAGTAAAAAGTTTTGGCTCTCCGTTTACGCCTGTTGGATTTAATAGAATTCTTGAAAAAGCTATTCTTCCGAACGCTGAAAAAATCCAAGAGGCCGCGAAAGAAGTTCTTGATTACTAAAAAGAAAGTAGCCGACTCTCTTAGGGGCAGTCGGCTTTTATATCTTACTTCGTGGAGCATGTCATATAGATTGGCTTGTGATCGCTGATTAGCTCAGAAAAATACTCGATAATAGCTGTCATCAGATAGCTGGGAGTCCAGGACCCTTTCATAAAAGCCCTCAATATACTTGTCATTTTTTGAGTCATCATTAATGATGCCTTTGACTCTGATCGTCTTCCTTCCGACTTTGATTTTTTGTTCCGATGGTTCTATAAGAGTCAGGGCCCTCTTTAAAAGGCTCAATATACAATCTCTCCACCTGGCGATACTTGTCTCTGTCAACTTTGTACTTTCCGCGATATTTGCGCTCTTCTCTGACCTTGAATGAGCGATTGATATAGCCGGCAACGCTGCCATTATAAAAATCATAGACCTTAGCGTCGACCTTTCCATAATTCATCAGCGCATTCGCTTGTTTCCTGAGGATCAAAAATAAAATGGTCGTAATCGCTAGAGACTCCCATTGTCTCCTTTCCGTCCGAGTCATATCTACGATCGCTGACAGTTGTTTTGTCCTCTACAAATAGTTTTCCGCCAGGAAAGCTAGGAAGGAACTTGGTCCCAAAACTGGTTGTCAAGCTCTAAATTTAGGTCCCCGACAAGGATGACGTCTTTCTGGGTAAACCTCTTGCAAGCTCTCTCATAAAATCAAGGACGACTTTGACTTCCGCAAAGCGAGCGTAGTTGGCGGCGTTCGCGCCAGTTCCAAGCGTCCTGATAATCATCGACGCCGAAAGATCTTCGGAGTATATAGCGCATTTTGTCTTCTTCACGAGGGCTAGTGTATACAACGTGGGAAGTGAGGAGAGTGAAGGAGAAATTCCCGCTAATAAATTCGGCCATAAAGGGCCTTCTCGAAAACATGTCTCTTTTATTTTGCCCGAGCATCTTGCCCCCATATTCGGTATGCACGCCATCGGCGAGGCCTTGCCGTAGGAGCGAATATATCTGCAATATTCATTGACCTTGGGCTTTACTTTGCTTGCCCGTAATAATAGCCCACAAGCTCTTGAACATCTGTCTCTTTCGCGGCCTCTCCTCGGGGACTTAAAATGAGGGCCCACTCCTTTCCGCCTTTTAACTCATGAAGCGCATGGAGAATGCGAAGATAGCCTGGCATCCTATAGACCTTCCGGGCGTTTCCAGGTCTGCAAGCAAGCTCAGAGCTCGGCCTCCAGCTCTTTTTTCTTTTTATTATTGCTTTCGCTTTTATATGCGCGCTCTCATTTGCTTAATCGCAGCAGGAGTCTCCTTTATGAACTCCACCACGTCCTCATTATTTCTTAAATCGTCGGAGATGAGAGGAAGCAATTCTGTCACGCCCACGACGTCGAACTCGTTGATTATTTGGGCGACTTTTCTGTAGTCCTTGTATCTTGTGTTGCTCATTCCGGGTGGAGAGCATTAAATCCAGCTATTTTTGCCTTGCCTGACCTAATGGCCGCCTCTCTATCATAGATTTTTCGATAGGCCGAAGAATTGAAGTGGTGATAATTGTAGTGGCATTGGACATTATAGTCCTCTTTTATGAAGTCCGCTATCTGCAAGCATTCTTTGCGATAGTTGTTTCTGACGTCGTGATCGATTTGAGCAAACGCAGCGTAAGAAAAAATAAACGTGGCCACTGCCAAGTAGATTGTCGCTTTCATAGGTCCTCCGCGGCGGCACTATACCAAGCGAAGGACCATCTCAATCTTTATTTGAAAATATTACAGGATTAAATTTTTATTTACAGGTCGTCGTGAAAACGAGCGCTTAGGGAGATGTTAACGTCACTCCATGTCTTTCCTTGGTGAAGCTCCTCACAGGCCTTGTTGATGGCCTTAAGATTCTCATTCATAGAAAAATCAAGAATATCGATCACGCCTTCGGCCTTGTAAGCGTCCCCTTTAAGTGGCCGCTGTCATTGGAACCTCTTTTTTGACCCCATTCATCTCAATCAAAAGGGTCATCGAGCTTTTAGAGGCCTCGAGCACTTCACCTTTTATTTGAGGAACGCTTTGGAAAAAGAACGAAGCTATTTTCTGGTCCCTCTGCTTGTTTTTTGTGGCCACTGACTTGGTCGAGATGGCGAAGTCCACGCCTTTAAAAAGTCCTGAAATTGTGTTCGCTATGAGTTTCTTCTTATCAATGCCCAGCTCCGTGAACTGCCCGCTGACTCCCAGCTTTTGAGGGCGTTTTGTAGGCGACCCACTCGACCTTTAGGTCGTTAGGACTCAGTGAGTACTGGCACTCTTTGGCCTGGAGCGAAAGTGTGAATAGGGAAATAAGCATCGTGGTAATTAGCTTCATCAGAACTCCTTTAAATTGTTAAGTGTTCGAAATTTATTTCTTTTCTTTTGTTTTGCAGCTCTTTGAGAACATTAAGGCCCGCAGTGTTTTTGCTCTTGTTGAGGACAAAAACCTGGCCGCCTTCTGGAATAAAAGGGTCGGCGATGCCTAAATTTTTAAAAACTTCTTTAAAGCTTGGCTTCGACTTCACCACACAGTGGAGCACAAAAAAACGACGACCAAAGTTCTCTCCCAAGAAAAAATTTGAGGTGGCCTCTTTGGCCTTCCTGTCTTTCTCTTTGTCCGTCTCTTCTTCCGTCTCTTCTTCCGTCTCTTTGTCAGCCAGACTCTTGGTCAAGATTCCATTGAGAAGGTAGTTTACCTCATATGAGCCGGGAGTCTCGTAATCTAGAGGCTCGTCGGTAAGCCAGATTATTCCACATGTTTCTGGGTCAATGAGTTGAGATAAATGCTCAATGCCAGAAGGGAGCATTTTAAAGAATCTCTTTTTTGGCGAAGTTATCAAGGATGCCGTTCACAAAACTCCCTGACTCCTTCGACCCAAACTTTTTTGCGATTACAATATACTCGTTTATCGCGACCTTTGGTGGTGTTTCCTTGTAATAAAGCATTTCATTGAAGGCCAAAAGCAGCACCGTATGATCGACTTTCGCCAAACGATTGATTTTCCAGTTTTTTAAATATCCAGAGATCTTTTCCTCTAGCTCGCCATAATGGTTCAGCGCGCTCTGCGCCTGAGAGACCACAAATTTATATAGATCGCCCTCCAGAAAAGTTCCTGTGGACTCCTTAAAGTCCGCAATAGAACTTTTAATTGCGCCTTCGTCCGAGCTTTCTTCTCTTAGCTCTTTGAAGATTGGCAGCTGCATATGGAAAAAATACTGAAAACAAAACTCTCTGGCCTGGCTTTTTTTGTTAGTTGTCACTGAAACTCCGGTTTATATAATATTATACTTTAAAATTATTCTCATCGTCCCTAAGCTCATTCACGAACTCGTCAACATCTCTAAACTTCCTGTAGACAGAAGCGAAGCGCACATAGGCGACTGGGTCCAAATTTCTGAGGTATTTCATGAGAAGATTCCCAATTTCCATTGTGGAAACTTCCTTGTCAGAGATTTCCAGGATGTTTTTTTCGATATTCTCAATCACTCGGTCCACTTGATCTGTGGATATTGGCCTTTTTTGGCAGGCCTTATCTAGGCCAGATCGCATCTTGTCCCGGCGATAGGGCTCTCTTCTGCCGTCCAACTTTACGACCGCTGGCATTTGTATTTCTATAGTTTCATACGTGGTAAAACGACGCTGGCACTTCTCGCAGCGGCGTCTTCTTCTTACGGAAAATCCTTCTTTTAATAGACGCGAATCGACCACCTTCGTCTCGCTTTTCTCACAGAAGGGACACTTCATTACAACCTCTTTAGAATGCTAGGCAAAATAGCTGTTTAGGGCCTATATGGCAAGCTTTCTCGTCGCGTAAAAGATGTCAAAAATCATATGAAATCAATCACTTTGGGCCGCGTCAATTGTAAGTATTTTGCGCTCTCAAGCATGTTGACGGCGTTTTAATCCAAGCGCTAACTTAGAGGCACACACATACACATTTCAAAAGAGAGGCTTATGTATATCATTAAGCATTTTATTTTAGTTGTTGCGATGATGTTGATTGCCGGCCAGGCATTTAATCTCGCGATTTAATCTTCAGTATGAAATGGACTCTCGTTTTAATCGTGGCCTTCATTGGCAATTTGTATGCGACACAAACAAGAGTCTTCTTTTTTGTGAAATCTCCTGACGGTGGGGCCAGCTTTAGGCTCCAATGCGTTCAGAATCCTCCGGCAAATCGTTGTCCAGTCTCTGTCTTTAAAAAGACGGCCGAAGGGCTTTGCGAAAAAAACAAGATGGCCTTAAAAGAAATGCGGCCATTCAGCTGCCTGAATCAAGAGGACGATCGAGCCTGCAAATTCACCAATGGAAAATGCGCTCCCGCGCCGAGCTCTAAAAAAGAGAAAAAGGCCTTAGAGGAAAGAGTGGAGAGAAGCTCCAAAAACAAGATTCCTTCCACAGAAGAACTGCAAAAGGTGGAGGAGCTGCCCGAGGGAATTTCAAATGAAAGGCTAAGACCTATAAAAAATGTAGAGGAGCTTGATGGGATAAGGCCTCTGCCTAAGAAGCTTCCGGAATTAAAATAGAAGCAGCCTTATTCACTTCTCGCATTCGCCCTCAGTGAACTCCACCTTGTCACAACCGGCAAGACATGCATTGCCGTAGGTCTGCCCGTTTTCGCCGCAAACAGGGCGAAATTCTTTAGTGCAAATGCACATATCATTTTCTTCTACGATATTTCCTTGAACAGACATGTCTTCGCTTGCTTCAGAGACCTTTTCAGAGTCTTTAGAACAAGCGGTAAAAACGCCAAGCGCTGCGATCAATAAGATAACTTTCATTTCAACCTCTACTTGTAGACAGGATAGTCTTTGCAAAGAGCTATCACTTCCTCTTTAACTTTCTTCAACGTGTTCTGATCATGAGGGGAGTTAAGAGCTCTGCGCCATCCAGTCCCCAAGCATCTTCATATGCTCCTCTTTTAGTCCCTCTCGTAGTGAGGGCGGGCGTGCCCACGCGAATTCCCGAGGTGACAAAAGGAGATCGCTTATCGCCAGGAATCATGTTTTTATTGGTCGTGATGTGGACTGATTCCAGCACCGCTTCGGCCTCTTTCCCGCTCATATCAACTGAGTCGGTCTTAAGCAGAACCAAGTGGTTGTCTGTTCCCGCCAGAAACAATCTCTATGCCTTTTTCCTGAAGCTTGGTGGCAAGAGTTTGGGCGTTCTTGACCACCTGCGCCTGGTAGTCCTTAAACTTTGGATGAAGCGCCTCATGAAAGGCCACCGCCTTGGCGGCGATGACATGCTCTAGAGGTCCGCCCTGAATGCCAGGGAAAATATTTGAGTTTAGCTTTTTGCCCCAGCTCTTATTGGCGAGAATAAGCCCGCCTCTAGGGCCTCTAAGGGTTTTATGAGTGGTGGAGGTAATAAAGTCCGCAAGTCCTACGGGGCTAGGGTGAAGGCCTGCCGCCACAAGCCCCGCGATATGGGCCATGTCCACCATGAAAAGGGCGCCGACATCGTCCGCAATCTGTTTCATTTTGGCGAAGTCTATTGTCCTCGGGTAGGCGCTGGCGCCGCCAACGATGAGTTTTGGCCTGTGGGCCTTTGCGAGGTCGGCCATTTCATCATAATCAATAGTCTCCGTTTTTGAATCAAGACCATAGCTTTGAAAGTTGTACAGCTTTCCGGAGAAGTTTACTGGTGAGCCGTGGGTAAGGTGCCCGCCTTCGCTAAGGTCCATGCCAAGCACAGTGTCTCCAGGATCAAGACAAGAAAAATAAACGGCCATATTCGCCTGGGAGCCAGAGTGGGGCTGGACGTTTGCGTATTCGGCGTCAAAGAGCCTCTTTAAACGCTCTATCGCAAGGGCCTCGGCCTCGTCCACGAATTCACATCCGCCATAATAGCGCTTTCCAGGATAGCCTTCTGCGTACTTATTTGTGAGACAAGAGCCTTGAGCTTCCATGACTGCTTGAGAGCAGTAGTTTTCGCTTGCGATGAGTTCCAGGCCTTCTTCTTGCCTTTTTTGTTCTTGGTTGATAATGCCAAAAATTTCAGCGTCAGTGTTTTCAAGAAAGCTCATAATTATTTCCCGTCGTATTTTTTAAAAAGTGTGGTGGAGTTTGTGCCGCCAAAACCAAATGAATTATTAAGAGCGTATTGAATGTCGCTTTTCTTCGCTTTATTGGGAACGTAATTGAGGTCGCACTCCTCGTCTTGGTTCTCAAGGTTTATCGTTGGAGGAAGCACTCCTTCCTGCAATGCTTTTATGCAAGCGACAGACTCCAGGCCTCCAGCAGCGCCTAACAGGTGCCCAGTCATCGACTTCGTCGAGCTCACATCAAGTTTTTTAGCGTGATCGCCAAAAACCCTCTTGATGGCCTTAGTTTCCGCCACGTCTCCCACTGGAGTGGAGGTGCCATGGGCATTGATATAGCCAATTTCTTCTTTGGATATGCCCGCCATATTAATTGCTTGCTCCATGCAAGGGATAGTGCCTTCGCCCTCCGGTTGAGGAGCGGTGATATGGTAAGCGTCGGCCGTGGAGCCAAAGCCCACAATTTCAGCGAGAATTTTTGCGCCTCTCGCTTTCGCCTTCTCTAGGTCTTCAAGAATGAGAATTCCAGCGCCTTCGCCCATGACAAATCCGTCTCTGTCTTTGTCAAAAGGTCTTGAGGCCTTTGTGGGATCCTCGTTTCTTCTTGAGAGGGCCTTCATGGAGTTAAATCCCGCAAAGGGAAGTCCAGTCAAAACCGCCTCTGCCCCGCCGACGACCATGACGTCATGGCGTCCCAACATGATCTCTGTCGCTCCGGCGCCAATCGCGTGGGCGGCGCTTGCGCAGGCGCTGGAAATGGTGTAGTTCACGCCTCGAAAGTCGTACTTCATGCTGATTTTTCCCGTCGCCATATTGGGAATAAAAGAAGGGATAAAAAAAGGAGAAACTCTTCTCGGGCCTCTTTCTAGATATGTCTTTGTTGTTTGCTCGATAAAAGGAAAGCCGCCAAGACCTGTTCCTAGGATGGAGCCGACTTTATAGGGGTCGAGCTTTTCATTTAGGAGTCCGGTCTGCGCTAAGGCCTCGTCCGTGCAGTGAAGAGCGAAGTGAATAAAGCGGTCATAGCGCGACTGCTCTTTTGGCTCAAGAATGTCGTCGGAAATTTGAAAGTTTTTAACCTGGCCCGCAATCCTGACTGGCCACATTTTTTCATCCACGTTCTCTATTTCAGAAATTCCGCTCTTGCCTTCGACTAGATTTTTCCAGACCTCTTCGAGATTGTTTCCAGTTCCGCAAATAGCGCTGATTCCAGTAACTGCAACTCGTTTCATGCTTTGCTCCTTTAAGCACAAAAAAAAAGCCTCCAAAGGGAGGCGCTTGTACTAGAACCGCCGGCCCAGGGGCGGCGGCTAGAATTAGTTTGCGTTCGTTTTCAAAAAGTTTGTAACGTCATTGATTGTTTTAAGGTCCTCAGTTTTGTCCTCAGGAATCTCAACGCCAAACTCTTCTTCCATTTTCATCATCATTTCGACCATGTCGAGTGAGTCCAGGTTAAGGTCGTCGACAAAGTTTGTCTCACCTTTGATATTTGCTGCTTCAACTTTAGTAGCGTCACTTACGATTTTGATAACTTTGTCTTGTACTTCCATTATGTCCTCCGAAATTTTTTTCTAAAATTATGTCTAATTATGCCGCTATTCTAGTTAAATATACAGACCACCGTCAACCTTAATTACCTCCCCTGTAATATAAGAGGAAGCCTGGCTGAGAAGAAAGTTCACTAGGTTGGCGACGTCGTGAGGGCCTCCAAATTCGCCCATAGGAATGGCCTTTTGATACTCTTCTTTGGCCTTTTCAGGCAGTTCCTGGGTCATTTGAGTCTCTATAAAACCAGGGCACACTGCGTTGCATCGAATTTTTCTTGAAGCCAGTTCTTTAGCAAATGACTTGGTATATCCTATAAGGCCTGCTTTGGTGGCGGCGTAAACTGTCTGGCTGGCATTTCCCATTAAGCCCAACGACTGAGCTCATGTTGACGACTGAAACGTCCTTGGCCCGCAAAAAATTGCGGCTTAGATGATTTGTGAGCACCATTGCCGCCTTTAAATTCACGTTCATAAGATCTGTCGATGTCTTCTGGTTTGACCCTCATCACAAGTTGGTCTTTGGAAATGCCGGCGTTATTAACAAGGCCCGAGATATTTCCGTTCTCTTTAATAAATTCGTCAATCTCCGACTTCATCTTCTCCGTGTCGGTGACGTCAAAATTAAGCGCGCTGACTTTGCTGGCTCCGAGCCTTTCAAGTTCTTCTTTTAGGGCCATGGCGGCCTCTTCATTTGATCTATAATTAAAGACCACATGCGCCTTTTGGGAGGCAAGGCTTTTGGCGATATCATTTCCAATGCCACGGCTTGCTCCGGTGATGAGAACAATTTTATTTTCTAGATCCGGATAAATAGGGCTCATGCAAAGAACTCCTTTAGTCCCTCAAATCCTGCTTCAGAATCAAGAGTGTAAGTTTTAAATGTCTTATTTATTTTTTTATTAAGGCCGGTCAAAACTTTTCCAGGGCCGACTTCAATAAAAGCGGTCTCGTCAGGCAGTGACTCGAGGCTTTGCTTCCATAAAACGGAGCCGCAGACTTGTTCGACAAGGTTCTTTCTTATCTCTTCGCCTTTGGTCCCCGATGGGCATTCTTTGGCGTTTATATTCGCAATATAGGGAAGAGTTCTGATTAAAATCCATCGACTGGAGATGTGAGGCAAGCTTCTCCTCAGCGGGCCTCATAAGCGAGCTGTGAAAGGGAGCGGAGACCTTTAAAGGAATCGCCATTTGCTTGCCTTCGTAATTTTCCTTGAGCCAAGTGACCGCCCGATCACAGGCCTCGGCATGACCGGATATGACTGTTTGGCCTGGCTCATTGAAGTTTGCCGGCATGACTTTTTCCTCTTCATTAGAGGACGCTTCACAGGCCTTCTCTATTATTTCCCCAGGAACCCTAAGAACCGCGTACATTTTGCCCTTCCCTGCAGGGACGGCCTCTTGCATGTACTTTCCGCGGAGATTCACCGCTTTAAGAGCGTCTTTGAAATCGAAGGCGCCGGCGGCGACAAGAGCGGAGTATTCACCGACAGAGTGTCCGAGCGCTCTTTCTATTTCGATATCGTTTTCAGATAAGAATTTGTTGAGGCCCCTAAAAAGGGCGACGGAATGAGCGACAATCGCCGGTTGGGTGAACTCTGTAAGTTGAAGCTTTTCTTCGGGCCCTTCAAACATGAGCTCTTTAAGGGAAAAGTCAAAAGTCGATCGGCCTCTTTTAAGGCCTCTAGGCATTCTGGAAGGTCCAGACGTTTTCCCATGCCGACGTATTGAGCTCCTTGTCCTGGAAAAATAAGAGTGACTTTTTTCATGCTTCCTCTCTTCTTATGCATTTAGTATTCGATAATGGCGGCGCCGCTTGTAAGTCCCGCTCCAAAGGCGGCGACCATGACTTTTTGGCCTCTTTTATTCGGCCGTCATTAATCGCCTCGCACATTGCCGTCGGTATGGTCGCTGATGATGTGTTGGCGTACTTCTCGACATTGGAAATGACTCTATCCATTGGGAATTTTAAGAGTTTGGCGACAGCTTCCATGATTCTTAGGTTTGCTTGGTGAGGGATGAACCAGTCAATGTCATCAAGGGACAGATCATTTCTCTTTAAAAGCTCAGCCGCAGTGGCTGGCCATTGTTTTCACCGCGGACTTGAAAACGACCTGGCCGTCCATCGTAATGTATTGTTCTTTTTTGTCGAGAATCTCGTGAGTGATAGGAGAGAGAGAGCCGCCCTTAGGAAGCGCAAGGGCCATGCGCTTTAGAGGAGTCTGATCCAAGAATGCTGTCAATTACTCTTGATCCTTCACCTTCTCTCTGCGCGCGAAAGAATGGTGGCGCCCGAGCCGTCCCCGAAAAGAACGCAAGTGCTTCTGTCTTCCCAGTTGTTAAATGCTGACGTCATTTCAGTCCCAACAAGAAGAACGTTTTCGTATACGCCAGTTTGAACGAGTGAGTTTGCCACCTGAAGCCCGTAGACCCAGCCAGTGCAGGCCGCGTTGATGTCCATACAGGCGCATTTATTTTCAATTCCAAGTCTCGCTTGGAGTTGTGAAGCAGTGTTTGGAAAAAGCATATCTGGGAGAGTTGTGGAGAAGATGATCATGTCGATGTCATCTGGTCTGAGGCCCGCTTCTTTTAGCGCGTCGAGTGACGCTCTTTCGGCCATGCCGCTTGGAAACTCGTCCTTTTCCATCGAGCCAATTCTTCTCTCTTTTATGCCGGTTCTTTGCATGATCCATTCGTCAGACGTGTCGACCATTTTTGAGAGGTCTTCATTCGTCATGACTTTTTCAGGGTGATACTTTCCGGTTCCTTGGATTTTTGTCTGATAAATCTGCATGAAAGTCCTTCGCGTATAAAAAAAATGCCATCAATAATTGCCTCTAACGATTTTACTCATGGCTAATTAAAGATGGCTTTTTAGTTTTTAGAATTCAATCATTCGACGACTTGGGCGTCAAACTAAAAGAGGACTACTCAGTCTCTTCTTCGTCTTCTTTTACTTTTATTTCGAAAACTTGCTTACCTTTGTAAGTCCCGCAGCTTGGGCATGCGTGATTAGGCATAGTCATGTCACCGCAATTTGGACAAGACATAGGGTGCTTTCTGTACTCTTTATGGTGTTGTCCGGCTCTTCTAAGGCCTTTTCTTCTTACTGATGTCTTCTTCTTAGGAACTGCCACGTTATCCTCCAAATATTCTCGAAACGCGTATTTTTATATATGAAAAAATTAAGACTAACTATGTAGCCTAAATCCAAGCTCTTGCCAAGCCCTTTATTGCTTTATCTTCCCCGGGTCGTCAGCGTACGGTAGCGGCGCGTCGTGATCAGCGACAGGGTAGGGATTGATATGGAGGAAGATCTCCTCGTGGAGCATTTCCTTTAAATTGGCCTTATTGAGCTCGTAATAATGGAGCTCACACACCTCATTATCGATAAAGAGCTCGTCCATTTCGGCGTACTCTTCCTCTTCAGCGTAGATATTTTCGATGAAAGCGGCCTTGAATTCCACCTCAAGCTGGTCTTTCATCTCCTGTAGAGTGCGCACGCATTCAGTGAAGAACTCGGCCTCAACAGTGCCTTTGGCGACGAGCACCGGGCCGAAAGTGGCGTTATTCACCTTTTTAAGGGTGAGGTTGATTGTGAGATCGGACTCCCCAAGATAATCTTCAGGATTTCGCGAAGTTGCCTTCTCATTCAGTTCCATTAAGAGTTCTTGGACCCATTCGCAGGTCTGGCCAAGTTCGTAAGTATAGGCCTGACCAGGAGTGAGCTTGGTCATATTAACTTTCGGATCAAGTTTGTCTTCTGTATGATTTTGCATGAGGGCGGTTATAACGCCTTGAGTGACTACTGGAAAGAGAAAAGTGGGAAGAAAGAGTTGAAATATTTTATTTGCGGATTCTCGGGAGCGGGAAAGACGACCATATTGAATAAAATCAAAGAATCTGGAAAATACCCTGATTATCTCTTCATTGATCTCGATGAGTGGATTTTGTCTCAAAATCCAGATCATGAGGCCCTAGGAGGTCTGATCGAGTCCAGGGGCTGGGAGTGGTTTCGAAAGACAGAAAGAGAAGAGCTACTTGGGCTGTTTAAAAGCCCCAATATCTGGGTCGCGTTGGGGGGCGGCGCCCTGAATGAAGAATTGGCGCGTCATCTTAGCGAGCTCGAGAACGTGAAAGGCTATTGGCTCGACACCGATTTTGAAACTTGTTGGAAGAGAATTCAGAGCGATAAAAATCGCCCCTTAGTGAAGAAGGGGCGAGGTGTTCTCAAGCATTTGTATGAGGAGCGCGTCCGGCTGTACCAAAATTTTGATCGACTTATCGGTTTTCCTTGCAAGTAAGAGTCAGCGCTCGGTCCGCATAAGGCGAATAATAGACAGCATTCTGCTCATCTCTTGTTGGATCGACGGCCATGGCAAACAAAGGAACCGTAGAGTCCTCCAGAGAAATAAGGCCCATAACCAGATGCCCGACGGCTCCAGGGACCCGCACTTTTTTTAGGCCTTTGTTGGCGACGGCCTGCGCTCCCAAGCTCCCATCGCTATTAACTTCAAAAACATGACCGAAGTTTTCTTCGAGGTCAAATTCAAGAAGAGGCCGCCATCTTCAAAGGCCGCGCAGTCAAAGCTTCTGAGTTTAGCGAAACATGAGGCGCTTAAAAGCGCTACTAGAAATATTAATAGCTTCATAATCTGCTCTTAATTACAGTTAAGCTCAGCGATTAACGTGTTCTTGGGCACTATTGCCGAAGAATAGTCTGCTCCATAAAGGCTGCCAGTTCTCATTCCCGGTCTTCCCATTACTGATATCGTAAAGATTTCACTCATAGCTTGATTCACAATGCTATAACTTTTTTCCATTCCAACTGTTGGAAGGGCCGAGATAAGATCTCCATCAATTTCGCTATAAACAGAAGCTCCGATTTTCACCTTAAACATGCCAAAGCTGTCCTTTAAGACTTTGACCCGAGGATACTCCTCAACACTAAGGCTTTCCTGGAAGTAAGAGGAGTCCAAGACTTCGATCACTTCACATTGGAGCAAAGTTCTTGTTTGAGTAAAAAGCGGTGGCGCTTGCCACAAGAGCGATGAGAATCAGTTGTAATTTCATTGATATTTCCTCTTTTAGTGCTGGGTTATAAGTTTCTGCAATTTACTTTAATTGTGTTAAATATTGGCGTTGTTCTTCTCCCGTAGCGGTCCTGCGCTGAGAGATGGAGTCTTCCGCTATTAGTGTAGTTAAGCGAGAGGGCCATGCCTCTGGCCGTATAGAACTCGGCATTGCGCTCAGAAAAAAGAGCGTAATTCGTCTCGAAAATAGAGGTATTATTTTCGTAAATTTCAACGCGGTAGAGATCTTTGTTTCTTGCGCGGGTCTGAATCGGCCTTCCAAAGAAGTCGAGTCTTTGGTAGACGAACATTTCGATATTTTCGTTAGCGTTAACACAGTTTTTTATTAGCTTGTCGTTGCTTGTCTGGGCGAAGCTTGCGGCGCAGGTAAAAAGCAGTAAAAATCCAAAAGTGAATCTCATAATGGCTCCTAAATGAATGGGTCTTCGTATCAGCACGGGCGCGACCTTGCTATCGCCCCTGTAGTATTTATAGAGGCTTAAGTCCCTAGAAATACTTAAACGCTTAAAATCCTACGGTACTTGTCAGATGGTCCTACCGAATGCCATAATATTTATTGGAATGATACGCCTCGGCATCTAAGGAGTAGGATATGCAGGCAAGCGAATCAATTAATGAAAATTTTGAAGTGGCCCTTCTTATTGAAGATATTGAAGAGGCGAGAGGGATTTCTGACGCTCTAAGAGAGCTTGGCATTTACGCTCACTTCTATAGCGATCTCGATGAATTTTGGGTCGCGGCCAACGCTGAAACTCCTGATTTCCTTGTGATGGACGTTAAGAAGATGTCCCAAGGCCCAACTCTTTTTAAAAACCACCCTAAAGTTCAAAACGGCGCGCTGGCTTTCGCCTTTTACTATAGCGAAGACACAAAGATCCTTGTGAACTCAACTTTCCAATACAATCACTATGGCCTGATCAAAAAAGAAATTGATCTTTTGGGCCAGCTTCGCTCAGTTCTAAGAAGACGCAATGAAGAGCTTAGAATTATCGACGAAAATCATAAGCTTGAAGGACGAGTGGAGCGTCTGCAGACCCGCTCAAATAGAATCCTTCAAGACTCTCAAGAGACTATGAATTTTGAGAGTCAGTTCAACACTCTTATGAATGTTACTGACAGAATAGGAAAACCAAAGACGACCCAAGAATTTCTCAATAGCCTCATGAATGTCATGAGTGAATGGGAGGCGTGCAAGGCCTACGGCGTTTATTCTCTCAATCAAACTGACCAAAAACTCGTGGCCCCAAAGAGCATTAAGCCTGGCTATGAGGCCCTGCCTGAACTTTGGCTTACAAGGCCTGGGACTCAAGGCATTGATGAGTACGCTCAAGAGATGGCCTGCGAAGTGGCCTTTGATATTTTTGACAATGACGCCCGTTGCGTCACCGTAACTGGTACGAGAAGCAATCCCGATGTTCTTATGATCGCTCGCTTCGATGAGAAATCTCTCATCGGATTTAATTGGGACCTCTTTGAGGAGAGACTATGCTCTCTTTATATTAAAGCAAAAATTAAAGAGAGCGCTAAAGTTTCTGAAAGCAGTCATTCCATCTCAGCATGGGAAGGCTTTAGTTATCTTGACGATATTCATTTCCACCAAGCAAGCGGAAATCATAAGCTCGCTGACATCGACTTCTCACGGCTTATTCAGGTCGCCAAGGAAAAACGCGGAAATCGTTTTTACTGGAACTCTTTTTATGGCGACTTCACCGCCGAGCTAGAAAATGCGCTGAGCGGTGATTTTAAAGTGGCAAGCTACGGGGCCCAAAGCATGATGGTCTTTATCGAGAAGGCCACATTGGAGAGCGATTATCAGAGGCTCAAGGCGATGGTCGATGATTTTCAATACTGGCGCTATTTTCAAGACACTTCGCTTGTAATGACCAAAAATATGCGCCCTGAAACGCGCCTGCTGGCGCCGTCTTCTCTTAACTACATCAGGCAAACACACTCGAACATCTTGGCCGCAAGTCAATCGGGAATTGAGGCCAAGCCTGGCCTTAAGAGAAGTTTTTCACCTAGGCCTTCTTTAGACGCATGAGATACCACTCTTCGCTGGAAGTTGACCTTGGATCTCTGAGGGAGAACTTCCAGCTTCTCAAAGAAAAAGCGCCCAAAAACAAAATTATTTTTATGGTCAAGGCCAACGCTTATGGGCATGGGCTTTTGCCCGTCTCCAAATTCGCTCATGAAGAGGGGCTTTGTGAAGTCCTTGGCGTGGCCTCTTTAGGGGAGGCGGTGGAGATTCGCAAAAAGCTTCCTTCACTCAAAAAAGAGATTTTTGTTTTTAGCGACACAGGCCTTATGTTCCCGGAGTCCGTTGAAAAGTATGTGGACTATGGGGTGACTCCTGTCATTTCTCATTTAGAGGACCTAAAGACTTTTCTCTCGCATAAATATTTAAAAAATTTTCCGCTGGTCTTGAAGGTGGACACGGGGATGCATCGGCTTGGCGTCGCTCCCGGTGAGCTTGAAGAGATCGTGAAAACGCTTAAGCTTCATGGAAAAAGGACTATAAATCATTTGATGACCCACTTCTCTTCCTCGTATATTCCGCTAAGAGACGGAGACAAGACCCATAGGCAGTACGAGGCCTTTTTGAGGTTTAAAAATGCGCTTCGAGACCATGGAATTGAAATTGAAGAGACAAGCTGCGCCAACTCAGGGGCGATTGAGCAGAGTTTTTCCTTAGAGGAGAGTCATATTAGGCCAGGACTTATGCTTTACGGGCCCTCCAGTTCTGGACTCTGGTCTGGCAAAATCATCTCTAGCCTTAAAACTTATATTATGAAAACTATGCCGGTGAGAAAGGGCTCCCCGATTGGGTATGGAAATCATGTTGTTCATCAGGACGGTCTTTTGGCCTACGTTCCTCTTGGGTATGGGGACGGGCTCTTGACGAGCTACACCAAGATGGAAATCGAAATCGCAGGCCTCCCCGCGAGGCTTCTTGGCCGCGTGAACATGGACCTGGCCGCTTTTCTATTTAATTCCGAGGCCGCGCGCAAAATTAAAAGAGGACTTGAGGTGAATTTATGGGACCACGACCCTGAAATTTTATGCGAAATCAGCCGCCAAACAAACGTCATTCCCTATCAAATTTTCACTTCCATTTCCGGGCGAGTGCCCCGCCGATACACGCTTTAAAGGAAAATAATCCATTTCCATTACCAGTCAACTTCGCTACACTTTGAGAGTATTTAAGGAAGAATATGACCAATCTCTTAAAAAGGGCCGTTGAATGGATTGGCGGCCAAGTCATGAGCATTACTCCCGCTTTGGGGAGATTCACGCTTTACGCCGTTTCCAACGCTCAGTGGTTTTTCAGACCGCCTCTAAGAATGCATCTTTTTGTGGAGCAGATGGTCTTTATGGGGAACAAATCGCTCTTTATTGTCTTCCTGACTTCTTCCTTTTCCGGAGCAGTTTTCGCCTATCAGATCTATTTGGGTTTTACAGCTTTTAGCGTCGACTCTTTTGTGGGCCCTATTGTCGCCATCGCTGTGTGCAAGGAATTGGCCCCTGTTTTTACGGGGCTGGTAGTGGCCGGTAGATGCGGGGCCGCCATGGCGGCGCAAATAGGCTCAATGAAAGTCACTGAGCAAATCGACGCTTTGGAAGTCATGGGCGTTAACTCGATTCAATACTTGGGCGTGCCGAGAGTTTTCGCCACAATCACCACTATGCCGATGCTTTGTGGCGTCTTTATGCTGGTCGCAAACACTGGCTCTTGGCTGGTGGGAACAAAATTATTGGGAATTGATGAGGCCGTTTATTTTGCTAAGCTCGGCGACTTTATGGACCTAAACATGGTCTTAGAAGGCCTGATAAAAGGCGCGGTCTTTGGCTACTTGATCGCCATTATTGGCACCTATCAAGGCTTCGCAGTCAAAGGCGGAGCTGAAGGGGTAGGTAAAGGCACAAACATGGCGGTCGTCTGGGGGATGGTAATGGTCCTAATTGTGGACTTCTTCCTCACAGCGCTTCTTGCAAAAATTCTCTGAAGGCAAAGTTTATTAAAGGGAACTTATGAGTTACGCGATAGAATTTAACAACATTACAAAGCGCTTCGGAGATCACACTGTCTTGGACCATTTGGACTTTAAGGTCCATGAGGGGAAGATCACCACTATTCTTGGCTTCTCGGGAGCGGGAAAGTCCACCGTTCTTAAGCATATTCTTGGCATTTATCATCCGACCGAAGGGCAAGTCAAAGTTCTCGGGCAGGACATGGAAACGATGAATGAGGGGCAGATTCGAGAGTTCCGCACCAACTTTGGAATGGTCTTTCAATATGCCGCCCTGTTTGACTCCATGACGAATTACGAAAACGTCGCTTTTCCTATGAGAGAGTTCACGAAAAAAACTCCCAAGGAAATAGACGATAAAGTAAAACTTCTTTTTGAGCAGACAGGTCTTGACGACTTTGCGCACCATAAGCTTCCCTCTGAAATTTCTGGAGGTATGCGCAAAAGGGTGGGGCTAGCAAGGGCCTTGGCGCTCACCCCAAAAGTTATGCTTTATGATGAGCCGACAACAGGCCTTGATCCAATCACCACTCATATGGTCGATGACTTGATCACTTCGACGCACCGCCGCGGGGCAGACATCCCCATGACTTCAGTTATTATTTCCCACGATATAGCGGCGACTTTGAGAATTTCTGATTATGTGGCTTTTCTTGAAAAAGGAAGAGTGGTTGAGCACTCGCCGGTGGAAGAATTTAAAAAATCAGATCATCCAATGATCAAAAAGTTTATTGAGCTTTCCACCTAGAAGAGAGTCCGGGCGAACAGCTCAGGAAAACCTTACCTACTTAGAATCGTTAAGATTTTTATGGGATCAGAAGGTAAAATAGAGCTGTAAAGATGGTTAATAAGATTAAATTCAAAGCAAAAAATAAAGCAAGAGCTTAGATTGGAGTTTTCTTGAACGAGTTAAAGGTCGGTTTTCTTACATTGCTAGCGATCGGAAGTTTGGTCGTGGTGTCTCTAAAAATTACGTCAAATCAAGCGGGCTTCGGGGAATACATTGAGTATCGCTCAATCCTAAACGACGCCACCGGCATCTATGAGAACGCGACAATCAGGGTCGCGGGGATCGTCGCCGGGCGAATCAAAAAAGTTGAGCTCTCAAAAAATCAGACCCAGGCCGTCATGACCTTTGAAGTTTTAACTGACATTAAAATGACCAAATACTCCGTCTTGAGAATTAAGACTGTTGGCTTCCTTGGAGACAAATACATCGACATCAACCCTGGAAACAATCAAGGGCCGAGGCTTGAGGAAGGATCCTATGTCCCCGTGGAAGGGGGAGGCGGGTTTGAAGAGCTAGGCAAAGACGCTTCAGACGTTTTGAAGGAAGTTAAACAAATTGCCAAGGCGATCCGAGAGTCTTTATACGATGAAGACAAAAATAATATCGTCAAAGAAATTATGAGAGACATTAAAAAAGTCTCCGGCTCGCTAAAAACAATTGTAGGCGACAATGAAGGCAAGCTCAGCCAGACCGTGCAAGATTTGGCGAAAGTGGCGAATCAGCTCGCCTATGAAACTGATCGCTATGCAGACGGGTCCTTGTTAAATGACATGGAAGGGCTTAAGCCAATCCTCGCGAATATGGAGCAGACCACCAATGACCTCAAAGACATTATGTCCGATGTGAGAGCAGGCAAGGGAACAGTAGGCAAGCTTCTAAGAGACGAGGAAGTGGTCGATCAAGTTAATGAGACGCTTGCGGGAGTGAATAGAATCGTCAACAGAATTAATAACTACAAAACAGACCTTTCAATTTACTCTGGATACAACACGGAGTTTGGTGGAAGGACCGACCTGAACTTGGACATTATTCCCGCTCCTGAGAGGTTTTTTAGGCTTGGACTGGTTCTGTCTGACTATGGGCCAAAAATCATTGAAGACACTCAAACCACCACCTCTGAGGAGGGAGGGAGCGAATCGACCGTCAGCAAAAGAAAGGTCAACACCTCTCAATATAAATTTAATTTGCAAATCGGCAGAAGGTTTGGAAATCTGGCTTTAAGAGGCGGCCTCATTGAGAACTCTGGCGGTCTTGGTATTGATTATCATATTCCATCATGGGGAAATAGGAACTTTGTGGAAGTTTTTGATTATCAAGAGGAGGTCGGGCCTAACGTAAGAATTGGGACTGAATGGAGAATTTGGAACGTTCTTTACACTAAGGTCATGGCCGAAGATGTCGCAAGCGACACCAATTATAAATCTTACGTTATCAGCGCTGGGCTAAAGTTTACTGACGATGATTTGGCCTCCTTAATTGGAATTTTGGCGAACTAATTTTTTTAAAATTGGCAGGACAATGGAAAAAAACTGGCTAATTAGAACAAAAAACAACCATATCCTTGGTCCGGTGACCAAGGAGAAGGTCAGGGAGTTGTACGAAAACGGCTCCATCAAAGGCGACGACGAGATTTGTTCCGGCAATGGCTTATTGGTTTTTTGTTCGAGAAAAAGAGCTCGTTGAAAAATATCTTTTGTCTGATAATGAGCAGGAATTTAATCCTGTGTCTGAAGCGGAGACTGTTCTCGCTCTGGCAAGTCCAAGACCAATGCTGACCTTTCTAGAGACGTCACCAGAGTAGGGCTTAGCCTTGACGGCCTTTCTGACGATTCCTCAGATGAGGGAAAAAAAAAATAAAATTTGAATGGGGCTGGGTCCTCATTTCTCTTTTAATGCTTCTCCTGGCAAGCGCCGCCTTCTATTATCGAAAAAAAGTCGTTAAGGCCTTGATTGAAGTAGGACGCCAGATGTGACCCTATCTCCGGGCCGCAAATGCCCAGTCTCCAAAGACAAGCGATCCTCCGCCTGCTGGTTCCTGAATTCGAGCAAATCAGAGGAAAAGGGCGCCGTCATTGATGTGAAACCGGGTCTGATGGGCTTCGAGTTAGTGGGAAGAATGGAGGAGGTGCTTCCTAATTGCGAGGAATTGACCGCCCCTTATTATCTAGGCGCCTTTGCTCTCGCAGATATAAACGACGAGGACTACTACCTAAAATAAATAATTGCTTAAAGGCGCAGACGCAAGGCAAGTCCTTTGTGCTAAGGTATGGCGCTGTTCAAGCGCCACTGACCTCTAAAGAGAAGGCGTTGGTGAGTGAGGTGTGGAGCGAACTCAAAAAAAGAGACGAGCTCTTGGGTCTAGTGAATGAGCGGTTATTAGGCATGACTTTAAAGACAGCAAGAACCTGACCTTTTTTTCCAAAGCTCCTTCGCAAACTGGAACCATGGGACCATCTCTTATCCGTCTCTGCCAGAATGTTATCTATGCTGGGCTTAAAAACTTTGGAAAAGTGGACTCTTTGGCAAAGAGCTATCTTGAACGGCCGGATGTGTTTAATTACTACCAAATAGAATTCCCATATAAAAACGCTCACGAGAAAGCCGAACTTATGGCGAAGTTTCTTGGAAAGGTGAAAAAGTAAACTGGGCCCAAGTCGTTTGTTCGACGCCTTTATTTTAAAGGCCTATGAAGCGGCCTCTGAGCAAGAGAAAGATTGCTGGAGGATGAAATTGATTGCCTTTCTCTTCGTCTAGAATCAAGGGACTATTAACAGCCCCGTGTTTGGAAGCAATACATCGCTGGCATGGTCGAATTGGGCCAAAAGAAACTTGCCTGACAAAGAGGCGAGGAGGGCGTTTGAGAAAGTGCCCGTCTCGGTGAGGCCTCATAACCTTGCCATATTAAAGTCTGTATACACCCTCAACATCGCAGAGAAGAGAAGGCATGGCGAAGGCCTTTCAGGAGCTATTAAAAAGCGGAGACGAGAAAAAGCTTTCTCTGGCGATAGAAGTCCTAGAAAATGATTCATGGAAAAAGTACCTCTCTTCAAAAAAGGACGTAAAGGTCCCGCCAATTTTTAAATTAAAAAGAAATGTGTTCACTCGCAATGTTGAGAAAAATCAGGCCTTGCTTTTCAGCATTTATAATCTCTTTAAGCTTGGAGATTTTAAGAGAGAGCATTTTATAAAACTTCTCGCGTTGAGGTCTTATGGACTACCAGCAACCTTCCTTCTACCGATTCAGTGAGGACTCTTTATGGCTCGCCCATGCTGTGGTCAACCTCTTTGGCTCACGGGCCAAAGGACCTGATTGACGTAGGGGCCGGATGCGGGATTGTGGGCATTGAACTCGCCAATCGACTTGCCTCTGTTGAGAAGCTGACCTTGCTCGAATGCCAGGAGGAGTTTGTTCCTTATCTTGAAGAGAACCGAAAGCTCCTTAGGAGAGGCGTCGAGGCGGACTCTACCAAGAAGACTTGTTTGATCTTAAGGGGGACTTGCAGCTTTGAGCTTGTCGTGAGCAACCCTCCCTATTTTAAAGAGGGCAGCGGAAGGCGCTCTTCCGATGAAAGGACCCAACGCTGCAGAAGCTTTTATGAGTCAGGGCCTTCTAGAATTTTCAGGATGCTATAAAAAGAATGGTCGCGCCAGGCGGCTCTGGCTTTATGCTGGCGAGAACAGACAATCCGGACTTTGCGTTAATGAAAAATTATCGACTTGTGGAAAGAAAGGGAAAAGTCGCTATTATATCCTTTCAATAAAAAGCTTCATGAGAAGCTCTTTTGTCTCAGGGTCTTCAATGTCTGAGAAAAGGTCCTCCGCCTGCTTCTTCTTTAATTGATACTGAGGGGAGTAAGGATGAAGCTTTGGGGACAGAGGTCTTTTTTCCGACTTTGCCTGCGCCTTTCTTTGAAACTCGTCCCATGAATAATTGGCGTGGCTGAATTTGATTTTGCTAATTTTTCCTCTAAGCTCTAGGAACTTCCTGCTCTATTTTTTTTATGATCTGGGGGCCCATAAAGCTTAGCTCTTGAGCGAACACGTTATGTTTGGTCATGATTATGAGGGTGGACTTTTGAATCTTGTGAGGGATAGTGTTTTGGGAGAGAAGTCTTCCCACGATTTTGTCCCAGTTGCGGATTAAATAAATAAAGTCGAAGGTCCCGCCGGACCTAGAAAAATAGCCTTTATACGCCCTTTTTTGGCGTTTTTTACGGTCTGTTTCATAAAGTTCATTTTCGTGATCGTCCCCGTAAGCAAGGAAGTCACCTAGGGTCTTAGGGCCTTTCATAGAGGCTTTTTTACCACGAGAATGGCTTGTCACTCAAGGGCAGAATTTGGTAGTTTAAAGCATGCAAAAAATCCTAACATTCTGTGTTATGTTGGCGCTCGCTTCTTGCGCAGGCTATCGATTTCAAGAAAAAAACAATCCTTTCGCGCAATATGGGGTGAAGTCCATCAGCGTGCCCATGTTTTACAATCACAGCCTATTCCCCAACATTTCCGCTCCAATGACCAAGGAAGTGTACCAGATGCTTTCAAGCTTTAGCGGGCTTAAGCTTAGCTCTGGGCACGAAGAAGCTGACGCTGTGCTGGTGGGAATCATCACCTCTCCGGAGTAAAAGCCGCGTGGCAAGAAGGGCAAGAAACTTTCGCTCAGCTAAAAATGCGTCAGCGTCCACTATCGGGGAGAGAAGAGACGATTTTTATGTCCCCTCCACCACGGACTTGCGGGCAAGTTTGCGAATTATCTTAATCAAAAATCCCTCCGCCAAAGAAATAGAGCTCTTAAAAAGCAGCCTAGGCAAATTTGCGGTGGGATCAAAAATTATTGTGAATGAGACTATTGGGCTCAGCGGCAGCTTCACGCGGGAAATTTATGGCTCTAGCGCCGTGGACGTGACGGACACCCAAAATAGAAGCGCGGTCAGAAACACTGTGGCCGATATGTCAGAGCGGGCCGCTCAAAACTTCAGGGACATGATTCTTTATGCTTTCTAAATGGAAACTTTGGGACTTCTTTAAGGCAAACCCTACGGCGCCTTTCTCCAGAAAAGAAGGGCGTTTACGCCGTCAAGACTTTTGACCCGGTGGTGATGAAGCTCTTCAAGGACCAGATACCCAAAGACTACCTAGAGGAGGAAAAGTTCAACGTCATGCTCGGTAAAGAGGTGACCTCTTCTTGGATCGAGGAAAACCTTAAGCACCCTAGGTCTTTTTGGCAATAGCGAATCCTACCTCATACATAACGCTCAAGAAATGCCCAAAGACGCCAAAGAGGCCCTGCTAGACGAAGGTCTCATTGTTGATGACAGGTACATCGTCCTTTCCTTCACCGGAAACGATGATTACTTTAAAGAGCTTGTTTCACGTGATGGGGTCAAGGGGATTGAAATCTCGCCCCCTATGTTTTGGGAAACAAGAGAATTTTTAGAGTTTTTTTCCTCGTATACTGGGGTCTATCTAGACTACCAGGCGAGCCAGCGCCTTCAGGAGGTGGTGGAGCCCACATGCTCCAATTATCTAAACATATTGGAGCAGCTAAAAATCAATTTTGGAAAAGAGTCGATAGATCTTTATAAACTCAATCAAATCGTTAAACAGGAAAAGCTTGATCAATTCATGCTTGCCGAGCTGTTTGCCGCCAAAAAGTTCTCTCGCTTCTATAAGAGGCTACTCGAAACTGGCCTCGATAACGTCACCTTGTTGAGGTTTTTCGCCTTTATGCAAAAGCATATGGGGAAGGTCTGCGATCCTAGTTATTTGGGGGTCGAAAAAGAAGCTCTCAAAATACGACAGGCAAATTCTAAGTTGCTCTAAAATTTGGAAAAAGGCGGACGCCCTCAGATCAATCGATTATTTTAAAAAAATGGAAGTCGAGGCCAAACTCGCGAGGCCAATGCTTGCCCAAAAACTTAGAAGAGACTATCTTAAAAGCTTTTAATAGCAGGCGGCTGAATTGATCGCCGCATACACAGTCACTGAACCATAATTATCGCAATCATCCAAAAAGTTCTTCTTGTCCCTTTCTTCCGCGTGATTACAGGTCTCTAATGGCCGAGCCCCAGCTGGAGTGCGAGCTCGGTAGTGCATTTTGGCCTTGCGCAATTTTGACCTTTTCTTCCTGCGCCTGTTTTGGGACTTGTTTTAGTGTACTCTCGCAACCAACTTTCTGGACATCCATTATTGGGACTGAGAGGGGTCCAAATCATAAGAGCTATCGAAAACGCAAAGCTTTTTGCCGGAGATCGTCTCCACCGATCCGCCAAGTCCCTCACAGAAATACTTGGTGTGCATAAATTTATGCAGTCCAACGCCTTCGATAGTCTCTTCCGGGGCGCATAGAGTGGTGGCGCCTCCCTCATATGTGTTTGCAAGGGACAGTTTTTCCATATCACAGAGCTTGGAGTTCATGCACTGGCCATCAGGCTGCAGCTCGCCTCCCATGGAAGAGCAGGCCGAGGCGGCGCTCGCCTCATAGTCGCTATAGCAATTTTCGATCACGTTTGCGGCGTCAAATACGCTTGAGACCTTGAAGGTTTTGGTGATTGTTTCGGCGCCAAAAGTGCTTCTTTTTCCGCCCTGCTCTTTCCTGCTTATGATAAATTTGATTTCCACTGTTTCGGGCGAAGTTCTCGATGCGTATATCTCTTGAATGGCGCGAAGGTGGGAGAGGGCTGAAATTGAGAATTCGGATCGTCCGACTTCGGTCTAAAAAGGACCCTTTCGACACCTTCATAATCGGTATTAGAGAACTGATCGAGTGAAACGCGTTTGCTGGGATCAGCGTCCATGGGGTTAATTTCTAGGGGCAGCCCTTCCAAGTTTTTATTACAAACATCAGACTTGGCGAGAAATCTAGACATTCTGAAGGTGAACTCGCCAAGGTCGCTATTTTGATTCGCTGTGCGCTGGAGCTTGGCCTGATTCTGGCCCATCTTCAGCATCACTAGAGAAAGGCCTGCTGATATAGACACGCCCATCAAAACTTGAACCAGTGAAAATCCGTTTTCTCTAAAAACACCTTTCATCGTCTCAATATACAACAATTCTAAACTTTTTTGGAATTTTAAGGGGTTGGCGGCGCGTTCTTCAGCGAAATTCTTCGCTAAAGTGACCATTTCCCTTATGCTTATTCCGTCAACATAGTTCCCAAAGAGCAAAACCCCTTCCGAATCTTTAAGTAAAGCTTCTGGTCTTGGATATGGCCTTTCTCCTCTTTAGGTCATAAAGGGGAATCGCTCTTTTCCAACAGGTTTGCTCTCAGGCCAGAATGTCCTGCTGGCCAAATTCGCATTATGAAAGAGCGCTTGCGTCGGCCAGAGCGTCGAGTTGGGAGTAGTCCTGAGAGCGGGAAATAAAAGTGTAGCTGTCCAGTTTCTCGATTAGGAGTTCTCTCTTCAAAAATGGCGTTATTATGCAAAATCCCTATTGACTTGAATCCAGAGGTGGGCGGCAATAATATGCCAAAGGATTTTTCCAACTGGGGAATGCGCTCTTTAAAAAGTAGGTGCCTGTGGAAAGTGAAACATAGGACACGTCTTTCAGCGCTAAGGCCACCTTCGGGATGGCTTCTTTCTAAAATCCGTGAGGCCTCGAAAGGCCTCGCAACAAAGAATGGTATTTACGGCCGGCTCCACCTCGATACTTCTCACCTATATACAATATTTTCCTTCGAGCCTTTCTTTAAGAGCTTCTACGAACTCGCCCATGCCATTTCTAAAACTGATGGACGTCGCCTTATGAGGGGTCCTCCTTTTGGCTCTGGCCACTGGCCCTAAAAAATTGGAAATAGCTTTTCTTCTTGGGGCGCCTCTTTAAATACGCTTTGGAAGTCCAAAATGTCGGCCGTTGTGGCGTAGACTCCGCCAAAAACCGCGCTTAAGAGCTCGTCTGCCGTTTTTCTGCCCATAAGAGGGGCGAAGAAGTCGAGCATGCTCATGTCTTCTTTTTGCGGAGGTCGCTTAAAAAGACCAAAGAGGGCCCGCGCAAAATTTCCCGAAATCTTAAGCGGGAAACTATAAGGTCTGTGAAAGCGCCATATTTTCTTTTTAAGTTTAGGGGAAGGTCTAAGAGGTGAGAGTCCGAGTTCCGCGATAAGCTCCAGGGCCTCCGGGCTAGTGTAGATGGCATTGGCCGCCTTTCTCTGCGAGGCCGGCCTCTGTTAATTTTGTTTGGATTTTCCCGCCTGCCCGATCTTTTTCAAAGACGGTGACCTTGTGGCCGGCCTTTTTGAGGTAGTAGGCGATAAGCAGCCCTGAAACACCGGCCCCTATGACGTGGACTTCTCGACCTTTGGCGAAGTTTCCCGCAGGGCCGGACTCAGCTCTCATTGCTTAAGCTTCTTTCAAGACCTCTTGAAGGTCCCCTGACTCGAACATTTCAGTGATGATATCATTTCCGCCCACGAGTTTGCCCTTGAGGTAAAGTTGAGGGAAGGTCGGCCAATTGGAGTACTCTTTTAGGCCTTGGCGGATGTCCATGTCCTGAAGAATGTCAAAAGTGGAGAACTTGGCGCCTAAGTGCTTAAGAATCGCTACAGAATTGGCGCTAAAGCCACACTGAGGAAACTGCTCATTTCCCTTCATAAAAAGCACAAGCTTATCTGCGTTAATGATGGCCTCTATTCTATCTTTGAGTTCGCCATTCACTTCGGAAGCGTTAATCTCTTTGCTGGCGGCGTCTTCATTTAATATTTTAAAAGGGTTGTTCTGATCCATGATGGCTCCTAACTGTTTTGGTTTTCGAATTTTTCTTTGGTCATTGTTTTTATTTTGACCGCGTGTATTTTGTCTTTAAGTTCCTCTTTGAGGATGTCCATTATCATTTGATGTTGGTCGATTAGCAACTTTCCTTTAAAGGCGTTGCTTGCCACAAAAATATTCAAATGGTCCATGGTGCCAGTAAGGTCACTCACTTCCACATGGGCGTCATCTAAATTATTTTTTATCAAGTTTTCAACTTCTTGCATCGGCGTCTGCATATCTCTTTACCTCTTATGGCTAAAGTACCAAAAAGCTTGTTATAAGTGTAGCGATCCTTGTCGTCAACGCGATAAAACCAAGGGTTTTATGCTTTTTTCGCCGGTTTTCGTCTCCTTCATGGAGCTTTTTTCCACTCCAATAGGTAAAACCGTATAGAAGCACTGTGGTAAGGGCCAATAAAACATGGACGTTCATAATCGCTGTGTTTTCCAAGGCCTTGCTCGCCTTAGCAACGGCCCCGCGTGTAAACTCAATTTGTAGAATAAGGAGCAGGTCCCAGGCCATGGCGACCTTCATGAATTTCATATGACGATATCTATCTTTGACTTTGCCAATGACCAATGAAACGCCATACAGTAGGAGCGCGACAATGAGAACGGATTGAGTTTGGAAAATGACCGCAGACATGATTAGATCCTTAAAAATCAGCAAATTTAGCGAAAATTAATATGTGACCATTTTTGGCGCATTCGACACGGATAGGCAATGAGCAAACTAGGCAAATGGGCCGTAATAGATATCGAGACAACTGGGGTTGACCCCGCTTATGACCAAATTATTGACCTTGGTTTTCTGCAATTTGAAGGCACCAAGCTCGTTCGCTCCTATAGCTCCCTAGTTAGAACCGAACAACAGGTCTCGAAATTCATTCAAAAACTGACGGGAATTAGTCAGGAGGCCTTAAAGAAAGCTCCTGTGTGGAAGACTGTCGAAAATGAATTGCACACCCTAAAGGAGCATGCCCTCATCGCCCACAATTCCTCTTTTGAGGAAAAATTTCTGAAAAAGTACTTAGACAGGATCGATGCTGACGAGCCGGAGACCTTCCAAGACTCCATGCTCATGCTGGCCCTTCTTTTTCCCGAGAAGTCGACCCTCAATCTTGAAAGCTTTCTCATTGAGCTTGGCATTAAGGAAAAAGAGGACCATAGAGGTCTAGAAGACTCCATCGACCTTTTAAAAACGATGCTGGTCGCCTCAAGACTCTCGTTCATGGACGCCGACTTCTCGACCTTTCTCAAGACCATTGTCAAAGAGTTTAAAACAGAAGACTTTTGGTTTAAGCACTTTCTTGATCTTGATATTAGCGAGCTGGAGGAAATCGCTGAGCAGATAGATTTTGACCTCAACGCTGTGGCCGAGGCCTATTTAGAAAAAAAGAAATTAGAGCAAGAAAGTGGGGACGATTATCCACAAAGAGAGGACCTCAACTTTAGCGGCAAAAATATTCAGCAGATTCTAAGAGACGAAGACACTCTTAAAGAAAGATTTCCTGGCTACACCTTTAGGCCTGCCCAGGAAGAGATGAGTCTTAGAGTTGGCCAGGCGTTTAATAATAATATTCACTCTATTATTCAGGCGCCAACAGGGACTGGAAAGACTATGGGCTATCTCCTTCCTAGCGCATTGCTTGCCAAGTCTAGAGAGGAACAGGTTCTGATTTCCACTGGGACAAAGACCCTGCAGAATCAGGCGGTCCAAAAAGACATCCCGCAGATATATAAAACTTTAGGTCTTTCAAAAGACAAGCTGAGAGTGATTCGTCTATTTGGCTCGAAAAACCATATGTGCGAGCTAAAATTCAGAAATAGAGACAAAGACGATCTGCTTGGCCAAATGGACGGCTTTGAAGAAAAATTCGCCGATGCCTATATTGAATCCCTCCTTTTCTACAACCAAAGAGGCCAAGATTATAATTCGATTCTCACCCGCGAAAATATACCCTTTGTGCTCAAAAGATTGAACTCAAGCCTTGGAGACCTGCAAGAAGAGATCGCTGTGGATTTCAGGGCCTGCACAGGAAGCAAGTGTCCTTTTAGCAATTCATGCTCTTATCTGCAGGGCCTGCGAAGGGCCCAGAGGCCAATATTCTAGTCGGAAACCATTCGCTACTCCTTCATTGGCCGAGGGCGTTTGAAAGGCCAAAATATATAGTGGTCGACGAGGCGCATAAGATGGAGGGCGAAGTCACCAGCGCCTTCACAATGGAACTTGGCCAAAAAGAGCTCGAGAAGCTCTCTAAGAGTCTTCCCACTATGATGGGACCGCTATTCTATATCCTTGGAAATCACGAGCAAGGGAAAGAAGATCTTATTAAAGAGATTCGGGGGCAATCTGTTAACTTTGCTCAGATGATTGCTGACCATGCCGCGCCTTTACAGGAGTCTGTTGAAAGGCTTTGCAGGGCCCTGCCGAGGTACACCGACCTCTACTGGAATGAAACGGCCATGATGACCAAAGCTAAGCTGAATAACCCGCTAGAGAGCTCTATTTATAATCATGTTGAAAGTTTGGCCTTCATCATGAAGTCCGTTTATGATCTTTTGCTTCCTTTTGCTGACAGATGGGAAATTGCTGAGTTTGGGGAAGATGAAAATAAACTGACAGCTTGGTCCGCGTTTGAGGGCAATTTCTCCCAGATCGAAGAGGCCAGCGCTGTTTTAAACGCGATGGTAGAGCCAAGTGACAAAGGGGTGAACTCATTAAAGTATCATGAGGACTATGGCTATATATTCACCAGCGCTCCAATTGACACAGGAGAACTCCTCTATGAAAGCGTTTTAAAAGACGCGAACTCCGTTGTCTTCACATCGGCCACCCTGGCCAATCACAATGGCACCAAAGGAATGGCCAGTGTCGAGTGGATGACTGGCTATAAGTACCTAGACGCTGAAAGAAGATTTAAAACGGGCCTTTTTCTGGACAATAAATTTGATTATGAGAATAAGGCCAAGGTCTTTGTGGCGACTGACACGCCCCAAATATATGAACAGAGCTATGTGGAGACAGTTTTAAAAGAGCTCATACCTCTTATAAAAGAAATTGGGGGCAGGACCCTGCTCTTATTTTCCGCCAGAACAAGATTTGAAAAAGCGATTGAAATCTTGCTTTCAAAGCTGGACTCAGACCTTCCTCTCTTTGTCCAAGGCATGGGAAATCAGGTGGTCGAGGACTTTAAAAAGTCCAACGGAGGCGTCCTCATTGGAATGGAAAGTTTTGGAGAGGGCATAGACGTCCCTGGAGACGCCTTAAAACTTATTTATGTCGACAAAGTACCGGACCTTCGAAGAGATTTAGTCGTGGACAATAGGCGAGACTTCTATGCCCGGTCTTTTGGAAATGAGTTTGTCGATTATTTCCTTGCTCATCGTTGCCGCTCCCTTCATCAAAAGCTCGGGAGACTCATCAGAAGAGAAAACGACAGCGGAGCGATCATTGTCACCGATCCAAGAATTAAACGATGGAAGGGACAGACCTTGAGGACATTCCAAGAGATGATGCGCCCTTATCAGCTCTCATTTACTGATCTAAAAGACGCTTGCGAGGGCGCAAGGAAGTTTATTAAAGAGAGCTAGTCTTTAAACATTTGGACAAGATTTGACTCATAGTTTTTTAGGCTTTCAATCTCGACCCTAATGCCATCGGGAAACTCTGCCATGTAGGGGATTTGATAGTGCTTGCTCAGATAAACTGGATAACCTGGCCCTGCGTCTTGCGAGCTTTTATCGTGAGCAAAGATATGGCACAGAGAGGCCTGAAGTTCCTTGTCATGTATCGTGATTGTCTTTGGATCAAGACTCATGAGCTCAACGTATATAGTGTTCTCTTCAAACGGTCCTTCATAAGTCCATAAGTTTGTTGAAGATATCATGTCATAGGAAGTTCTGTGCACAGGGTCAATTTTATGGGCCTGGGTCATCAGCATTGACGTACAAAAAGCTGGCGCCGAAATATGGAATCTTCCAGTGGCTATTTTTTCGTACTCTTTAGTCTCCTCGTTGGAAGAGAAGGTATAGCGAATATTTTTGTTTTTGAGGTCGACTTGGAAGCGCTCTGAAGATTTTATTCCTCCTAGGGAGCGCTTGACTCTCAAGTTGACGGGCTCGAAAGCATGATTCAGCTCATAGTCGACATAGACCTTGAGAAATTCTCCTGTCTCAACACGGGAAAGAAGCTCCACCTGAAAGGTGTAGTTTCCCTGTTTTTTCTCTTCCCGGAAAAGCTTGAAATGCTCTTCGCAATAATCTTGTCCGTTCTGATAATAATTGTATTTGCCCTCTATTAGCTTTTCTTGAAAACCCATAAGCTCCTTTGATATTAAGAGGCTATCAATTTATTGACCTCGGTCAATGTTGACCTAACTATTGTCCCAAGATCTCTATTGCCGCATTGTCATTATATCTAAATCTATGATAATTAGTGAATGTTTATCACGCGAATTAATATTACTTTATAGGTGCTTTTTTAAGCTACTCTAATTAGTTACTCACAAAGGGTGCGCAAGGATGATTAAAATCAAGAAAGGCCTAGACCTTCCTATCGAAGGCTCTCCTGAGCAGAAGATAGACAAGGGGCCAACAATCACAAAAGTCGCTCTGATTGCAGACGACCTCGTTGGGATGAAGCCAACAATGGAAGTTCAAGTCGGGGACAAAGTTAAAACCGGTCAATTGCTTTACACCGACAAGAAAACCGAGGGCGTTCGCTACACTGCTCCCGCTTCTGGTGAAGTTATTGAGCTCAACCGTGGCGCTAGAAGAGCGTTTCAGTCCATTGTGATCAAAGTTGAAGGCGATGATCATGTGGAATTTGAAAATTACAGCGGACCAGAGATTTCTAGTTATAATGAGAAGGCCGTTAGGGCGCTTCTTATTGAGTCAGGAATGTGGCCGAGCATCCGTAGAAGGCCTTACTCCAAGGTCGCGCGCCCAGATGAAACTCCAAGCAGCATCTTTGTTACAGCGATGGACAGTCATCCATTGGCGGCCGATCCAGCGATAATAATCAAGGAAAATGAAAAAGCGTTTAAAGATGGGCTAAAAGTTCTCTCTAAACTTGCTCCAAAAGTCTTTCTCTGCACTGAAAAAAGCGCCTCAGTCCCTGGCTCTGACGTTGAAAAAGTCACAGAGAAAAAGTTTTGTGGTCCGCACCCCTCAGGACTTGTGGGAACCCATATCCATAATCTCGATCCCGTAGGAGAGAGCAAATTTGTTTGGCATCTCCCGTATCAAGAAGTCATCGCGATCGGTAAGCTTTTTGAAACTGGCAAGCTTTACACTGAAAGAGTGATCGCTCTAGCTGGGCCTGTCGCAAGAAATCCAAGACTTATTAAGACAAGAATGGGCGCTTCTATTGAAGAGCTCACAAAAGGCGAGTCTTTCGAAGAAGGCGAAATCCGGTCTGTGAGTGGTTCTGTTTTGAATGGCAGAGACGCCTCAGGGCCTTTTGCGTACCTCGGCAGATTCCATAATCAGGTCTCGCTTTTGAAAGAGGGAAGGGAGCGCGAGTTCTTAGGCTGGCACACTCCAGGGGCCAATCGATTCTCTGTTAAGCCAATCTATCTTTCCACTTTTATGAACAAAAAATTTCCAATGACCACTGACAAAAACGGTAGCCTTAGGGCCATCGTTCCCATTGGTTCATATGAGAAGGTCATGCCTCTCGATATTCTTCCCACCTACTTCCTTAGAAGCATTATGGCCCGCAACACCGATATGGCCGTGAAATTAGGCGCGTTAGAATTGGACGAAGAGGACTTGGCCCTTTGCACTTTTGTTGACCCTGGCAAAAATGATTTTGGCCCGGTTCTAAGAGAAAACTTGGCGATCATCGAGAAGGAAGGATAATGAAATTTTTAAGAGATTTTCTAGATAGCAAAGAACATCTCTTTCATAAGGGCGGGAAGCTTGAAAAAATGTACCCCCTTTATGAAGCGATAGACACCTTTGCTTACACACCAGCAGACGTAACCTCTGGACAAGTCCAGGTCAGAGACGGAATCGATCTTAAAAGAACGATGATTACCGTCGCCATGGCCTTATTTCCAGTCATCATTATGGCCCTTTACAACACCGGCTATCAAGCGAACGCGGCTCTTATGAGTTCAGGGCTTGAGGCCACTGGTTGGCGGGCCGATATCATGGCCATGATTGGCCTTGGACACGATCCAGCGAATATCGCCTCAAACATGATCTACGGATTTTTGTTCTTCTTCCCTGTTTTTTTGGTGACCCAAATTGCCGGGGGGACAGTGGAAGGCATTTTCGCCACAATCAGAAAGCACGAAATTAACGAGGGCTTTCTCGTCACAGGGCTTCTTTATCCATTGATTCTTCCGCCGACTATTCCTCTTTGGCAGGTCGCTGTCGGGATCATCTTTGGCGTTCTCATCGGAAAAGAAGTTTACGGCGGGACAGGAAAGAACATTTTTAACCCGGCATTGACCGCTAGAGCTTTCCTTTTCTTTGCTTATCCTGCGCAGATATCAGGCGACGCTGTTTGGACGGCGGTGGACGGTTATACTGGCGCGACGGCCCTTGCTCAGGCCGCGGCCGGCGGTGTGCAGAATATCGCCTTTTCTTGGAGCGACGCTTTCTTTGGATTCATTCCTGGCTCAATGGGCGAGACTTCGACCCTCGCTTGTCTGCTTGGAGCTGTGTACTTAATCGCGACTAAAATTGGCAACTGGAGGATCATGACTGGCGTCGTTCTTGGCATGATTCTTACCTCATCTCTTTTCAATGTTATTGGAAGCGACACGAACCCAATGTTCGCCATGCCTTGGTACTGGCACTTTGTTCTTGGCGGCTTCGCTTTTGCCTTTGTTTTTATGGCGACTGATCCTGTGTCGGCCGCGATGACGGAAAAGGGCAAATGGATTTACGGACTTATGATCGGCTTTATGGGCGTTCTTATCAGAGTCGTGAACCCTGCCTTCCCTGAAGGTTGGATGCTCGCGATCCTCTTTATGAACGGTATGGCGCCTTTGATCGATTACTTTGTTATCAACAGTAATATCAAAAGAAGGATGGCCAGAAATGGGTAATAATATAGGAAAGACAGTATTCGTCGCGTTCGCGCTCTGTTTAGTTTGCTCTGTCATTGTTTCCAGCACTGCTGTGAACCTTAAAGACAAACAAGAAATGAACGCGGCATTGGACATGAAGAAAAACGTTCTCAGCGCCGCAGGCCTTTTGAGACAAAGACACAGATGTGAATGCGACTTTTGACAAGTTTGAAATTTACATGGTGAACCTTGAGACTGGCGAAGTGACTAATGAGGTGGAGTCTGAAGGTTATGAGCAGCGGGCGGCCGCTAAAAACCCAAAGCTAAATGTGAAGATACCTAGCTCTGAAGACATTGCGGGCCTTAGCACTCGCGCCAAATACGGAAAGATCTTTGTCTATAAGAACGAAGCTGGCGAGCCTCAAATTTATATCTTCCACATCACTTCAAAAGGTCTTTGGTCGACAATGTACGGCTTTATGGCCCTTGGGCAGGACCTAAGCACTGTCAAAGGCTTTGGTTATTACTCTCAGGCCGAAACTCCAGGTCTGGGCGGGGAAGTTGATAATCCCAAGTGGAAAGGCCAGTGGGTCGGCAAAAGCGTTTATAACAATGATCAGGGTCGTGGCCTTGAAGCTCGCCAAAGGCGGCGCTCCTTCAGGAAGCCCTGTTGCTGAATACAGAGTGGACGCGCTAAGCGGGGCCACCATCACTTCAAACGGGGTCAGCTCCTCAATGAAGTATTGGTTTGGCGATCATGGATATGGAAAATTTATTGAAAAGGTTAAGTCTGGAGAGGTGACCATATGAAATTAAAAGAACTGGTATTTGAACCTATCTTTAAAAACAACCCAATCGCTCTTCAGATCCTTGGTATTTGTTCGGCGCTAGCGGTTACAGTACAGCTTAAAAACGTTCTTGTCATGTGCGCGGCCGTGACCTTGGTCGTCGCCTTTTCCAATATGAGCGTTTCTCTTATTAGAAACCACATTCCTGGAAGCATTAGAATCATTGTTCAGATGACTATTATCGCTTCTCTCGTTATCGTGGCAGAGCAGTTTCTAAAGGCCTATGTTTATGATCAATGGAAAACGATGGCCGTATACGTCGGGCTTATCATCACCAACTGCATCGTCATGGGACGAACGGAGGCCTTCGCTTTGAAGAACAACCCCATTGCCTCTTTCTTTGATGGGATCGGAAACGGTCTCGGTTATTCATTTATTTTGATTTGTGTTGGCTTTTTCAGAGAGCTTTTTGGATCTGGCAAAGTTCTTGGCTTTACTGTCTTTGAGCTCACTAAAGACGGCGGCTGGTATCAGCCAAATGGGCTTATGCTTCTTCCGCCAAGCGCGTTCTTTTTAATTGGAATGATTATTTGGATCCTTAGAACAAAAGATCCTAGCCAGGTAGAAGGGTAGGAGGAGTTTGAGATGTTAGAACACTATGTAAATTTAATTCTTAAAGCGGTATTCATCGAGAACTTGGCCTTGGCCTTTTTTCTTGGCATGTGCACTTTTCTTGCGGTCTCTAAAAAGGTCGCCACCTCTCTTGGGCTTGGCGTGGCCGTAATCGTGGTCCAAACGATCACGATTCCGCTAAACAACTTGCTTTACACTTATTTCCTTAAAGCGGGCGCTCTTTCATGGGCGGGATATCCTAACACGGACCTTTCATTTCTTGGACTGATTTCCTATATTGGCGTTATCGCTGCCATGGTCCAGATCCTCGAGATGACGCTCGGATAAGTTTTTCCCTGCTCTTTACAACACGCTTGGGATCTTCCTTCCGCTAATCACCGTCAACTGCGCCATTCTTGGCGGTTCGCTTTTTATGGTGGAAAGAGACTACAATTTCGGCGAATCTGTCGCCTATGGTGTCGGATCCGGGATTGGTTGGGCCTTTGCCATCGCTCTTCTTGCCGGCATAAGAGAGAAAATGACCTACTCGGACGTTCCTGCGGGACTAAAAGGACTAGGAATCACATTTATTTCGGCGGGCCTTTTGGCGATATGTTTTATGTCATTTGCGGGAATTCAATTATAAATAAAGGTATAAGACTATGAATGAAATTGTATTAGGCGTAGCAATGTTTACAGGGGTGATCCTGGCCTTGACGGCCTTGATCTTGATCGCCCGGTCTAAGCTTGTGGCCACTGGCGATATAACCATTAATGTCAATGGGGAGAAAGACCTTAAAGTCGCTCCGGGACAGAAGCTTTTAAACGCTCTTGCGGCCGAGAAAATCTTTCTTTCTTCCGCCTGTGGCGGCGGCGGAACTTGCGCTCAATGCGTGGTCAAAGTTCACGAGGGCGGGGGAGACCTTCTTCCGACTGAGGCGACTCACATCACGAAAAGAGAGGCGAGAGAAGGCTGGAGGCTTAGCTGTCAGGTCGCGTGCAAGCAAGACATGAAAATTGAAGTTCCAGAAGAAGTTTTCGGCGTTAAGAAAGTGGAGCTGTAAAGTTCGCTCTAATCATAACGTTGCGACTTTCATTAAGGAGCTTGTGCTTGAGCTTCCTGAAGGCGAAGAAGTTCCATTTAGAGCTGGGGGCTTTATTCAGATCGAAAGACCTGCTGGTCTCGACATCGACTTTAAGAACTTTGACGTTGAAAAAGAGTACAGAGAGGACTGGGACAAATTCAATCTATGGCAGTATCGCTCTAAAGAAGACGAAGAAACGATCAGAGCGTACTCCATGGCAAACTATCCTGAGGAGAGGGGCATTATCATGCTCAACGTGCGTATCGCGACTCCTCCGCCAAACAAACCAGATGTTCCTCCAGGGAAAATGTCTTCTTATATCTTTGATCTTAAACCAGGCGACGAGTGTATTATCTCCGGACCATTTGGAGAGTTCTTCGCTAGAGACACTGACAAAGAAATGGTCTTTGTTGGCGGCGGCGCAGGCATGGCCCCTATGAGGTCGCATATCTTTGATCAGTTCAGAAGAATCAAGACCGACAGAAAGGTGACTTTCTGGTACGGAGCGAGATCTAAGAGAGAAATGTTCTATGAAGAAGATTTCGACATGATCCAAAAAGAAAATGAAAACTTTAAGTGGCATGTGGCGCTTTCTGACGCTCTCCCAGAAGACAAGTGGGAAGGCTACACAGGCTTTATCCATCAAGTTCTTCATGACGAATATCTTTCCAAACACCCCGCCCCTGAAGATTGCGAGTACTATCTTTGCGGGCCCCGATCATGAACAAGTGTGTGATCGACATGCTTGTCGATCTGGGCGTTGAGCGTGAAGATATTATGCTCGATGATTTTGGTGGTTAAGAGCGCCTGCTTTGGCGTAAGCTAGTAGGGTTTGCGGTTCACTTGACCGCTAAGAAGGAACCGACCGGTAGGGAGGCTCCACAATCAAAATTTACTAGAAAAAAGAAAGGGAGCTCTAGAGCTCCCTTTTTTTATCCTATAGACACAGTCTTGATATTCACAAACTCCCGAATCCCATAGTCGCTTAATTCACGGCCGTGTCCTGACTGTTTAATGCCCCCAAAGGGAAGCCTCGGGTCGGACTTCACAAAGGTATTCACGAAGACTGAGCCCGCTTGTATTTCTGAAGTGAATCTTTCTATTCGCTCTTTGTCCTGAGTAAAGATGGCAGAGCCAAGTCCGAAGTCCGTATCATTGGCGATCTGGAGGGCCTCGTCATCGTCCTTAAAGCTTATAATAGACCCCACAGGCCCAAACATTTCCTCCTCGTAAGCGGGCATGCCTTTTTTAACTCGCTTTAAAGAGTGGGAGGGTAATAAGCGCCAGCGCCCTCGGGCACCTCTCCGCCGCAAAGAACCTTCGCTCCTTTTCGGACGCTTTCAACCACCTGCTTATGCAGCTCGTCTCTAAGCTCCACCTTTGCCTGTGGACCAATGTCTGTTCCTTCCTCCAGGGGGTCGCCCATTTTGATGTCCTTAAATTTTTCTAGGAGCTTTTCGCAAAAATCAGAATGGACCTTCTCATGAACGATAAAGCGCTTGGCGGCGATGCAGCTCTGGCCGCTGTTAATCATTCGGCTTTTTGAAATTTTCTCCATCGGCGTGATCAATATCAGCGTCTTCAAAAACGATATAAGGATCGCTTCCGCCTAAGTTCAAGCACATGCTTTTTAAGCTTCTCTCCTGCCGCCTCGGCGGTCGCTCTTTCCCGCTGGCGTCGAGCCTGTCAGAGTCACCGCCGCCACTTTTGGGTTTTGAATGATGTCCTTTGTTTCGCTTCCAGGAACAAGCAAGGTCCTAAACGCGTTTTCTGGAAAGCCCGCTTGTCTTGAAAATATCTTCTCGATGGCGAGCGCGCATCCAGACACATTTGAGGAGTGCTTTAATAGGGCGGTATTGCCCGCCATAAGAGCGGGGCGGCGAAGCGAAAGACCTGCCAAAAAGGAAAGTTCCATGGCATGATCGCAAGGACGGTGCCCAAGGGGTCAAACCTTACGTAGGACTCTTTGGCGTCGCTTTCGATTTTTCTTTTCTCTAGGAAATTGGCCGCATTGTCGGCATAGTATTCGCAGGCCCAAGCGCATTTCTCGGCCTCGGACTTTCCCTCTTTTAGAGGTTTTCCCATCTCTTCGCGCCATGAGTTTCGCGAGAGGCTCCTTTTCTTCTCTAGGACCTCAGAGGCCTTTCTCATCAGGCCTCGCGCTCAGAAAAATTGTCTCTCTCCACGATGAATTTGTGTCAAAAACCTCATTTATGATTTGATTAATTTCTTCTTTGGAGTGCTGCGAATACTCTTTTATAAGTTCGCCATTATGCGGATTAATGCTCTTCATCTTAACTCCTATTTTTTCAATAAGTCTCTTATCATTGGACCCTTTCTCTGTTTGCGTCCATGTCTGAATATCCGACCCGCTTGCTGAGCGAATATGGAGAGTCTCTCCTTCTTTAATAAGCTCAACATCGTCCAGAAATCCAAAAATCTGGGACTTAAAGGTCAAATGAGCGTAATCGTCTCCTTCTGACTCTAGCCGCGCTCTTTCTAATTCGAGGACTCGTTTTTTTATCTCTTCCATTGAAAGGTCGGTGGTTATGGGCTTCACAAAATGATCGCCCTCTTCCTGGCTTGATACGCAGTTTGGCTTTTGAGGGCAGGGGGCAAGCTTTCCCGCTTGCAGGCCTATTGTGGGGCTTGTCTCTTGGCTTTTAATGCCCAAGAAACACAAATCTTGCGGCGATGACGGCCACCACAACAAAAAAATAAGTAGAGCTTTTTTCATGAGGTCATTTTAGGGGAGTTTGGCCATTTTGTGAGAGATTTATAAGAAAAATTTAGGCCAGAAACTTGGCGCTGCGCAGGGGAAGGGAGCTCTTGTTCGAAAGAACCGATTCCCTCATATAATGATTAGCGATTTTACGGCCGTTCATTAAGCCCTCTAAAATAATGATAAACAATGACAGGAGGATTTTATGTTAAGGAAAGCAGTTTATATGGCCATGGCCAGTTTATTTCTTGTTTCATGCGCAAGCGACTATGAAGCTGAAAAAGCTATCACCAAAGCTGAAATGTCTGGCGAACAAAACATGCAAAGACAACAAGAGCTCAAGAACCAAATCGCAAACGAGCTTAGACCAGTTTATTTTGACGTGGGCTCAGCAAAGCTTACTGATAGGTTTAAAAGAAGACTCGACAAAAACGTGGAAGTTCTGGACAAGAACCCAGAGTTTAAAATCTATTTGACTGGGCACGCCGACAAGACTGGAAATGAGTCAAGAAACTGGGAGCTCGCCATGAAGCGGGCGAAGTCAGTTGAGGACTATCTGGTCAAAAAAGGAATCTCTAGAGACAGAATTTACACTATCTCTAAAGGTGAAAACGACCCTAAGGTAAGCGCTTCTGATGAAAGTTATTACCAAGTGAATAGAAGGGTGGAGTTTGAACCATTTACAACAAGCGCTGGCTTTGCTGAATAAAGGCCGGCCCTTAGGCAGGGCGAAGTAGGAGGCCAATGTGAAGACCGTTACATTGATTGTTTCGCTTTTTACTGGTCTTATCGCTTTTGCGCAAGTAAGAACGGGGGGAGCGCTTTACGCGTCCCCTCGTCTTGTTGTGTCGGGAACCGGTTTCGAAAACTTGACTGGCTGCTGGGCAAAGATCTTTCAGAGGGAGAATCTCGCGGGCGAGGGCCTATTAATTGTCGGCTACACGAGCTGGACAAGAATGGCCGCGGACGATTCGCTTCCAAATTGGAGCGAAAAAATAAACAGCATAGAGGTCGGGCCTGAAGCGAGGCTAGAGCTTTTCAGCGACCCGTATCTTACTCGCAGGCAAAAGCTTGTTTCTGGAGGCGTGATCTTGACAGAAGTTCCCTATGACAATAACGTGACCTCCGTCGGCTCCCTAAGGCTTGTTTGCGTTCCCAACTAGGGCTTGCTTGAGCGCTGTCATAAGCGTAACCTTGGAGCATGATTCGTTTAATAATTCTTTTTGTATTTTTAGTTTCTTGTCAGTCTGAAAATAAGGTCTTCCAGCTTAAAGGCTCCACCATGGGGACTTATTACTCCATAAAGTTTTCAGGCGTTGATAGTTCAAACCTTCCTGGCCTGAAGATGAAAATTAAGCAGGCCTTGGAGAGAGTCAATAACACCTTTTCCACATACATTGCAGATAGTGAAATCTCAAAAATAAATAGGGCCGAGGCGGGCGTTCCTATTTCTTTATCAGAAGAAATGGGAGAGCTTATCGAGCTTTCAAAAGAGGTCCATTCTCAGACGGACGGCTATTTTGACATTACGGTCGGTCCAATTGTGAACGCATGGGGCTTTGGACCAGATGGAAAAAGAAAGAGGCCCACAGAAGCAGAGCTAAGCGAACTTACGAGGATGACAGGCATGGACAAGCTTGGCATGCCCAACGCTCGGACTCTGGTCAAGAAGTCCTCCGGCGTTTATCTTGATATGTCGGCCATTGCAAAGGGCCAGGGAGTGGACGAAGTTTTTAAGGCCTCCTAAAAAATGAGGGCGTTGAGTCCGCTCTTGTGGAAATCGGGGGAGAGGTCAGGGCCCTTGGGAAAAAACCAAGCGGGAGGCATTGGCTAGTGGGCATTGAAAAGCCTTCCGCGACGCTTGGAGGCGGAGGGCTTCAAGGCAGTAGTCGCTCTAGAGAATATGGCGATGGCGACTTCAGGAAGTTATCGAAATTTTGTTAAATTTGGCGACGAGGTCTTTAGCCATGCGATAGATCCCCAGACCGCTAGGCCGAGTCTTAGTGATGTGATCTCCGTCACAGTCATCGCGCCAAATTGCGCCACGGCCGACGCTAATGCCACGGCATTTATGAGTATAGGCAGTGAAAAGGGCCTACGGCTTGCAAAAAAGCTTGGGCTTCCGGCCTACTTTATAGTGAAAAAGGGGCCCAGAGCGCTATACTCATGACCGATAGCTTCAAGCCTTTCCTAAAAGATTAGGGCCCAAAACCAGAGGACATCACTATGAATATGGTTCTAATCACAGTCGCAGTTTTTCTTACCGCCTTCGTGGGCATGGCAATTGGCGTCATGATCTCAGGCAGAAGGATCAAAGGTTCTTGTGGTGGTCTCGGAGCGATTATGGGCGAGTCTGGCTGTGATAGCTGCGCCATGAAAGACAAGTGCGCCTCTACTGGCAAAGAGATTTGTGAGGAAGGCGACGACTGCGACACCGCCGCCTGCTAAGAGACCCTTTAAATGCTGATGCCCATGCTTGCGAACATCGCTGTGCGGTCTATGTGCGGCACAGTAAGAGATCCTTCGATTCCCGCTGAGATATTCAGGTTTTCCAAGACAAGATAGCTCGCCCCAACGGTCCAAGCGTCATTCATATTATTGCCGAACTCAAGAGTCTCGGCCTGATCTCCGTCTTGGTCCCAGTCAAAAGAAAGTGTGGAGCTAAGAGTCCATTGATCATTCAGGGAGTAGTTCATAAAAGGAGTGATGCTCGCCGTTAGAACTTGTCTCTTAGTGGTCATCACTCCCTTGCAACTATAGCCTGGCTGTTTGCACCAGCTCGGCATGAATTCATTGTCTGGGTAGAAGACCCTTTCCAGAGATGCGCCGACGCCGTAAGAAAGTCCGGCGACCCCCGAATAAAAGCCCAGTGTGGGCTGAATGCCAAGTCCGTACTGCATGTCCTTGTCTCTCGAGCTTTGAGTGGTCGGCAATTCGGTGAAAAAACTAGAGCCTAGATAAACGCTGCCATTGTCATAGATATTTGGGACCCATAGAGCGACGCGATGGTTATTAAAGCTTCGCCCATAGCTTCGCTCGCCGTCATCGGACTGAATGCCTTTTCTGATATTATCTTGATAGGTGACACCATAGCTGACGATCATGTCCCTTGGTAGCTTGTATCCAAGGCGAAATGATTGGTAGATTTGCTCAGAGCTTCTGAAGTCCTGCTCGCTTCCGTCCCAGCTCTGCCCTGTGCTAAAGCGGTTGTACGTCGCCCCCTGTTGCAGATTTCCAGAGACGCCTGGCCCCAAATACTTAGCGTAATAATTGAATGTGATGTTGGAAGGGACGGCATCTCTTAAAAGTTCTTTAAAGGAGCGCGAGCTCGTCTGTCCATTAGCGGAAATTTTATTGCTAATCTGCGCCTGCGCATGGAAGCAAAGTGGGAGAGTGAAAAGGCATGTGGCGGCGACAAGGCCGCTTTTGATTGTCTTATTCATAAAAGTCCCTATATGCGTTTGGCCTTGCCATCAGAGCCTGTGGCCATCTTCATGTTTCCGTTAAAAAGTCTGTCTCGCTCGCTCATATAGCTTTTGAGATTTTCAATCACCATTTTACGAAGCTTCGCCTCATTGTCCGGACCAAGGCTTGAAGCGATCTCTTTTTTTATGCTGACAAATTCAAGCGCAAGCATATTCATCAGGGACTCATAGAGCGCGTTGATGTTCTTGTCGCTCTCCACCTTGTCCGTGTTTTGATTGTCCAAATTGTATTTATAAGTGAGCGTCCCCAGCTCCTGGTTTTTGGAGGAGTACACACTCTGCAAAATCCAAAGCGCGTTTCTCACAGACCAAGTATAGGCCTGCAGACCAAAGGAGGAGGCCTCTTGCTTTTTATTTTGCTGTAAGAAAAGCACTTCCCAGTGGCGGCGCATATTCTTTCTAAGCTCGTCTGTGTTGTACATGTCCGATTGAGCGAAGACCTGCGAGTTCTTTCCAAGGGTTCCCAGCACCGAATCGCCGCTTTTTTTAAGCGATTGATACTTTTTCGCTAAGGCGTCGATTTTTTCATGCATGGCCGGAGTTGCGGCAAGATCAAGCTTGCTAAGCTTGTCTGTCATTTTCTTCATGAAGACGAAGCCTCTGCCGGTGTAGTAGTCCTTTCCGGTCTGCTCGTTCGCCTGGTCAACGGCGATATACGGGTGGTCATTGAAAAACCTGGCGAGTTTTTTCCAGACATAAACTTGGAGCTCAAGAGTTCTGGCAATTTCTCTTTTAAGAAAGCTCCTGTAGCGAGCGTCCAGATTCTTATTGTACTTTAAAGCGCCTTCAACGCTTGAGAGGTAAAGCTCCATTTGGTTCCATGCGGCCTCTGCTGTGAGCGGAAATAGAAATTGATTCTCCATTTGCTCGATTCTTCCCATTCGGGCGGCGAACACCATGCTCTCTTCATAGGCGATTTGCATCGCCTTGAAAGAGCTCATTCTCTCGTCCCATGACTGGGAGGGCCCAGGAGCTTCATGTTTTTCAGGCGCCGCCATGGAAGTCGAGACTTCGTCGGCGATCGCTGCTGGAACGACGGAGTCTTTCGACGCTTTCAGAGGTCTCCTCAAGAGCACTCACCACATCAAGATAGGCGCCGCGAACTTTCCCGACCGCCCACATGGCGTGAGGGTTCATGGGCTGAGTGATAAAGTAAAACGTGAAAGGACCATAAATCGCCATAGCGATGGAGAGGCCGAGATTGGACTGGACTGTTCGGCCAAACCAGACAAGTCTTCCCCATGTGTACTTCTTTAACAGCCCTAGGGCGTTGTCCGCAGGCCTTTTCGTCAATAATTCTAGCTTTAATTTAGCGTCGCTTAGAACTACGGGAGCGTAGTAATTAAAGTAGGCGAATTTATGCGCGCGACTTTTGGTCCGAAGTATTTTCTTTCTTACCTGCTTTAAAGTCGAGTACACCCTTTGTCTTTCTTCCCAATTCAGAATGGGATCGGCCTCGATTCGCTTGATTTCATTGACGATATTAATAATGGCGGGATCTTTTCTTTTGCCGTCCGCGCCTATTGGAGTTCTCTCATTAAAAAGCAGCGAGTTGAGCGTCTTTTCTATAAAAGCGATTCTTCCCGTGTCGCCCATGCCGTTTTCCGCGGCCTCATACTGGGTGTACAGAATATTATAAAGGTGGTTTGTGTAAGGGCTCGTCGGGTCCATGTTGATGGAGTTATAATAAACGCATTGCCCGTCAAGAGATTCGGAGGAGTAAACATACGCTCCGTCTTGATTGTAGTACTCGTAAGTGTCGCTTGTTTCGCCCTCAAGATAGACGACTTTATGAAAGACATAATAGCCTGAAGTGAGGCTTCCTATGATGAAGTTGAGCGAGAAGATCTCCGCCCACCCAAAAATTATGGCCGGAGAGGCCATTCAGATTATGAATAGGAAAAGCTTCCACGTCCTCGTTTTGTAGCTCCTCCCTTTCTTTAAAAGAAGATAAAAGGTCGGCCAGTCGCGCTTCCAGGCTTCCGGCCGACTTTAATACGAGGTCTGAAATTTCTATTTTTGCCTTGGCCATCATAGAAACATCCAGTTTATTGTTGAGTTTGATTATAGCTCTGCCCCATAGCGACAGTGCCGATTCTTGCCGTGAGAGTCAGGTTGTCTTCCTCTCTATCGGCCCTGCAAAAAGAGATGCCATGGTATTGATGGCCGGCCACTATTCTCAAGGCCTCCCAATTTGGCCTTAGGCGCCTTGGCCGCTGTTTCTATCAGCTCTCTGTATTGCTTCACTTGTTTCGCGTTTGAGGCCGGCAAAGCGGCCTGTGTGGCGTCATGATGAACGATTAGCCCTAGTTCCTGAGCGAACAAAATATTTTTCGCGTTCTCAAGCGCCGGCAGCACCTCTTGAAGCGCCTTGACCCTTGTTCCCGCGGAATTAGGAGTCATATAGCCAAAGAGAGATCCGTACTTAACAAGCGCTTTGTCCCACTCAGCGTCGCTCTTTTTAAGCGCTCCCCGAAGCTCTTTGATAATAGGAGAGTTCCAGTTGGTCACCATTCTGTCCACATAGCCATATAGAGGCTTTCTCTCGCTTGCGAGATCGAAGCGAATGGAGTCGACGCTTCTATTGTTTGAGCCCAAGAAGTTTCCATAGTAGTTAAGCGCCTTCGCAAATGAGACACCGCCGCCTTGGAGAGCTCTCTTTTCGGCCTCGATGCTATTTTTAATCTGCTGGTAGTGAATAAGCTCATGTCCCGCTGTGTAGAGAAGCGTAAAGGGGCTTAGTTCTTTTCTCATCCAGATGTAGATGTCTGACTCAGAAAAAAGCCCGTGAGACTTTTTCTTCTTCGCAAAACATTCACCGGCAAAGTCCCTCGAACAAAGCTTAAGCTCTTTTAGCTTAGGAGTAGAGAGGACAGAAATTCTGTCCGGGGCAAACTCGTAAGAGAAAACGTCCTCACGCCGATGCCCTGGGACTCGAGCAAACTTTTCGATATTGAATTTCGCGTATGGCGCAGTCGGAAGCAGTTCGATAAGCTCTTCTTTTGACAGATCATTTGAATCAATCAAGTTCTGGAACCTGGCACAGTCGTGGATATTTGGCGAAATGGGCGTTTCTCGCGTCCGCAAGGTATTCAGCTTTTTTCGCTTTCTTAAGCCCTTTGCTCTTTTCAAGAACCGCCAGTCCAATCCTTCCTTGCGAGGGCCAAGCCCGCTGTCGATAAGCTCGCTTTCCATCAAGGATTGTCCGCTTCTCATTTCATACTGAGAGGCCGTCATGATTTCTTTGTCAGCGTCTTTTTTTCCTAAGTAGAGAGTTTCGTACTTCAGCTCTGTGACGTCAGGGTTCAAGGAAAGAAGATCGGAAAAATCTTGCGACCTGCTTCCTTTTGCGATTCTCGACTTTGCAAGCTCGCAAAACTCAATTAGCAGTTCTCGAATATTTTCTTTCGCCACTTTCCCAAGAAACACCTGAGGCGCTTCAAGAGACGCTGACTTTTTTAGCCTTCTTAGAATGCTTGCAAAAATTTTTTGGTCTTCGACCTTTTGATTTCCTGTCGACGAGCTCTTTGAGGTCTTCAATAAGGACCAAGTCCAGAGCCCTCTCATCGTCAGAGTAGACTCTGTAGACTCTTTCCATATCAAGAACTCTTAGGTCGTCCATGCGATCTCTGACCTCTTTGGCAAGCGCCTTTTCTTCGACTTTCGCCAGGAGCCTAACGATCTCTGTTTGGTTGCGGTTGATGATGGCGTAATACTGCGCAATTTCGCTTTTAGGCAGTTTGGCGTCCAGCAGATCAATCGCTTTGTAGATCGACTCAATGCTTCTTGGATGAAGGAAAGACAAAATTTCTTTTAATTGACACTTCATTGAGTCGAAGAGCTCACAGAGCTCACCGGCAGAAGTGTTTTCTCTGGTCAAGAAGCTCGTTCGCCTTTTTAAGCATTCTAGAGATTTGAACAATCTGCGCTCCCACGAAAACAGGTATGTCGCATGAAAGCTCTTTTGGCTCTAGAGGTTTGGTCGCTTCTCTGGCGTTTTTGCCTCGCTGTCATCAGTGTCGTCAACGATGACGAATGGAGCATAACCGCCGCCCGCAGAAGTGTTGACGATGGAGCTCATTTTTCCCCGCTCTTGAGGAGCGTATCGGACGAGAGCGTTATGAGTAAGCTTTGGTAGAGCGTCTTCGCCCCCGCCAAAAAAGACCCATAATCTGATGTCGGCCGCAAGGTTCGCGAATCTATATCCTTCGGTCTTTCTTTTTACCGCCACAGGAATTCTTCCAATTTTCACCAATCTGCTGATAAGCGAAGTCCTCAGGCCTTTTTTCAATCATCTTGATGACTTCGCGTTTTTGTTTAGCGGGAAGGGTCTTTAATATGTAAACGCCTTGCCCGCCCGCAAGACTAGGGGACTTGACCACCCACTCGTCGGGGTTTTGTTTGATGATCTCCACAGACTTCGCTGTTGGCGGAAGAGTTTGCGGAGGAAGAATTTTAGTTCCCTTAGGGTCTAGGCCTTTCGCGGCGATGTCGCTTGCGAAAAACTTTGGGAGCGTAATGGGTAAGAGTCGCAAGAATGATCTTGTTATCGAGAATTCGATTGAGGCCGCCCATGTAGAGCTTCCTATTTACGATCGCATTAATAGCGCCAGGGATGGCGTAGGAAGATTGTAAGGGAACAGGATTGCCCTCGCTGTCCTTTACAGATCTCACCTTCTCCGTCCTTACCTAACCTGAGGCCATCGCGCAGATAGATAGGCTCGCCAGAGTCAGGATCTCTAAGAATAAGGTCTTTGTCCGGGTCAAAAAGAGCGGAGTCCGAATTAATTCTGGAATAGATCGCCGTCACTATCGGATTTTCCTTGCAGACAGTTCGAAGTCTGATATGGCCCTTTGAGTCCTGGTAAAGCTGGTCTGGATCAGCGTAAATAAGCCCTGAGTAGGCGGCAAGTTGATGGATCTCAGGAGCGGCGCCGTTTTGGCCGCCAGGAGGGAGAATTATTTGGACGCCGTCTGTTCTTTTCGTCCATGCCTCTCCAAGAGACTTGTAGGTCTCCCCAAGAACTTTGAAGTGATCATTTGGCATCACATTTCCAAGGGAGTCCAAAATCTCCGGGTTCTTTGAGGAAATGCCTTCGAGCATATTCATATTATTCGAAGCGCCTGATGGCGAGCCTGCGTTGAGCTCCAAGATTCTAAAAGGAAGTCCTGGAAGGTCTTCTTCTTTGTTTTTGGCGATGAGCTTTGGAAAGCTATCGGACTGTTGAAGGTAGTCCTCCACAAGAACGAGGTCGAGGCCTACATTGTCAAAGAAAGGGTAGTCCTTCATATTCTTGTGATGCAATTGCGGATAGTAGCAAGCGGACCCTTCAATGCTTTTTATAAAAGTTTCCTTCACTTTTGGTGGAAGGCTTTGCACAAATTTGCTTGAGCGCAAATCTTTTGCTCCATATATATCTTGGAGCACTTTTCTCAATGAAATCATTAAGCGCTGCGACGCCTGTTCCACCTCATTAAAGAGCGACTTTTGAAGGGGAACAACGGTGGTCGTGCACGGGACCACAAAGGTCTTGTATCCCTGGGCCGTTTTCTTGGAAAAGGTCAGGTCGCGCGCTTTGAGAAACTTTGTCAGCTTCCTACTTTCCATATAATGCTGCTTCACTTCCTTATCTAGGATTCTCTTGGCCACTGGCTCGGCGTGCTGATAGGCCTTGCGAGCTTTTTTGGCCGAAAATAAGTAGTTTGCAACTTTGACTTCTACATTTCCAATAAATCCCAAATTGGGATTGTACTTCTTGGATGAGCCTTTTTTGGAAACCTCTTTCACTTTTACCTCGTATTAAATGTGATTCTAGGCACTTCCATACGCCAAGAAACTTGATGAAATCAGTAAACTTAATATACATGTTTTGGGGATGCGGTGCAATATTCTTTTACACATTGAGTCAAGTTTTTTAATATATCGAATAAATGTTTAACGAATTGGCCTGTAAGGCTGTAAATATTCCACACACTTCAAGTTATTAAACAATTCTTATTAAAAATCTTTTTTTCCTAGCGTCTGAAAATACATCTAAATTAAACTTAAGGAAGTCTAAGGTAACTCATTAAAAATTCGATAAGCTATCACAAGGAAGAGGAAGCTAATGGAATCAAAAGCAATTTGTATTATTGAAGATGAAGCTGATATTGCAGAGTCAGTTAAGACCTTTATGGAGGCATCTGGCTATGCGTGTCCACATCTTTAATAGCGCAGAAGAGTATACCGAAAACCCTCTAGACAATTTTGTTGGCGTTTATCTTATTGACTGGAACCTTCCAGGCAAATCGGGCCTAGAAATCGTTAAGGAAATCAGGGCCGAAGACAAAATTTCACCGATATTTGTTATTTCCGCCAATAGCCAAAAACAAGACATTCTCGAAGGCCTCAGATGCGGGGCGGACGATTATATTACAAAACCTTTTAGCTTTCCTGAGCTTGCGGCGAAAGTGGATAACGCCTCGGCAAAGTTTCAGGTCGTGCTCAAGCGAAGCGAACTTGACGATTTCAGGCTTCTTCCCGAGGCCCAGGGCCTTCATTAAAGAGGGGAAGACGGTGAATCTGACCTCACGTGAATTTATTATCTTTGAGTTCCTTGTTGGTAAAACTGGCGAGCCTGTCACCCGTGAAGATCTGATCACATGTTTTGCCAATGATGCGAAAATGACCAATCGAAATATCGATGTGCATATTTTCTCCCTTAGGAAGAAGTTAAGAGCGGTAGACATGCAAATCGAGACCGTATGGGGCAAAGGCTATAAGCTAGTCGAGCCAATCTCTTAGAAAGAACATCCTAAATTCGACTTCATAGCGGTCCACGTCGGAGTGTTGATTCCGGCCAGTGTCGTCTGATAGAAAAACTTAATTTGAGCTGGAAGCACGAATTTCTTCTTCATAAATGGCGTGACGGTGGAGACCTCGGCCTTAAGTCTTACTGAGTGGACAGAGGAGTCGGTATTTGTGGCCAACCAATTATTTGCGTCTCCATAGTTTGATTCATAGCTTGATTGCCCTATTGTTTCGTAGATATAGGCGGCATTAAAATTGATCCAATCATTGGGAATATAGTCCATATCTATGTCATAAAGCGCCTTATTGCCTCGTTTTTCTCTAAAGATGCCTTTTGAATCTCCAAGCTTGATTTCCGTCGCTTGGAATCTCTTAGCTCCTTGTCCGCCGCAAATTGGTAAGTATAGCGTCCATAACTATTGACCACAAAGCTAGTTACTGAAACGATAACCGCCGCCAAGCTCTAGGAAGGTGTCCCATTGACCATCACCAAAGGCCACATCTTGCATAATGTCAGGATCGTCTTTTTGTCCCGTGGGCGCAACGGCGCCGGTCGTCGCCATAAATCCATAATTGTCTCTTTCAAAGAAGTTGTACATAAGGCCAAATTCAAGATCGCCAGGGCCTTCACCATGCCAATCTCCCATTGGCTTATAGCCATAAGTGTTCATAATCATGTTTTGAATAGTGGGGCCAGTCAGAACGTCCGGCACCTCTTGAGCAAAAGCCCCTATGCCGCCTGCCATGGAGTTTCCGTCCACGACCGCGTACTCGTCCGCGATTTTTTGAAAATTGTTCTCTTTAGTCTTATTGAACTTTAACCGGACGTCGGCTTTGTACATCGGCAGATAAGCGTAAGCGGTGACCTTGTCGGTTATTCCATAGCCCATTCCATAAGCGTCCACTTGCATGGTGGCGGCGCCTGAGACCTCTGAACGCCCCAGCGGTCATTTTATTAAAGGCCTCAGGATTTTGAGACTTAACGGTCTGGAAGAGGGTCTGAATGGTCGCATTGTCGACGCTCTCTACTGTCGCGGCATTGACCTCAATATTGTATGAGATGGGGTTTAAAGTGGACGACTTGTTAAAAGTTGAGTCGACTTCTGAGGTCACGACCTTTCTATATACGGCCGTGCGAACGCCTGAGGGCAGCGTTTTATAGTACTGGGCAAAGCCAGAAGTGGCGCAAAGTCCTGTAATTGCGGCGATGGCAAGTTTCATTCGTTCTCCTCTCTCAGATTTCATGCTTTTTCTCTATCTCGATATGTTTAAGTTTAGGGGGAGATGGCGACACTTTCATTTGTAAATGACGCAATCGTGTAAAAATGACATGGTCAGACTAATTTTCTGTTTTGTGGCCAAAAAATCCTGCACCATAAGGGCTCAGGAGGGAATACCATGAGAATTTTGCCATTATTGGGCGGGCTCTTACTATTAAGCGCTTGCGAAATAAAAGAGAAAAGCCAGATAAAGCCTATGTTTGAGCCCAAGAAGCTGACTGAGCTTTATGGGGACGGGGAGGTCATGACCTTTAATGTAAAAATCCCTTTAGGACAAGACATGGTCGGCGAATATGATGCCAGCGAGATCATTGAAGACAAAACGATTGATGAAGAGAAAAAACCATTGGTCCGAAAATTTTTGGACGGCATTAAATACAAGATTTATAACACCGCCGTCCAGTTTGGAATATCAAGCAAATATAAATTCGATTTCTATTACAAATTCCCTGAAATTGATTCGCAGTATATTAAGTCCGCTAAAGTTAAGCGCATATTTTTCGCCCTGGAAAACTGCGTCGCTGGCGATGAGAATTGCAGAAGGCTAGAGAAGAAGAGAGAGGTCACTTTTAAATTTCTCGACCAGTTCTTTATGAATCTTTCTCCCATCACTGAGGAAGAGGCGCTCGCCATGGACAGGGCCTCCAAAGACCCAGACAAGCGACTACAGCTCCACGGCAGAAGCTTTTGAATTGGCGAGCGAGAAGGCCTTTAGCGGAGTTAGGAAGGCGAATGTGTTTAACATGATTAACGACAAGGGAGAAATAAGCGACAAATTCTTCAAAGACATAAACGTCACAAGATTTAAAAACTCTAGAAGATATAGAAAAAGCAAAAAGGTCGCCGAAGAACTGGGAAGCGTTTATATTATAAGTCTGAAAGAAAGACGTTTCAAAATATGAGAAGCTGGACCTTATAAGGCATTTTAGAGATCCTTTATATAATAACTTAATTAAAGACACCACGCTCATCGGAAACTCATTTTATATCGAGTTGACAGGCCCTCATATGAAAGACAGGTTCTTTGAGGTCTTTGAAAAAAATGCCTACACAGTGGAGAGTCTCGGGATCAACTCTTTTGACAAGTGCGACCAATTGAAATGCGCTGACCTGCAAGTGGAGGACTACAACTTGGTGCCGCTGCTTGAGAAAAGCAATATTGTGAAGTTTGACACCTTCTTGGCCTTGGACGGCCTAGAGTTTAACGACTTTCGATATAAGGGCTATGTGGAGCTTGAAGTAAAGCTAGATCTTGGAATTTAATTACGAGTTTTTAAAGGCGAGCGGGACGCCCTGCGCGCTCGACTTTTCTTTCAATATTCTCAGCGCGTCTTTTTTCATAATCACTAGATCGATCACGCTCAACTGAACGCTGCCGCCAATAGGGCAGCGATTTGAGCAAAGGAAATCTCCTGACATTAGTTTGAAATTGGAAATAGGATCGACATTCGATTAAGAGACTTATACCAATTAAAGTATTCGTCGACCTTTTCTGAAAATTTTTTAAGCGAGTCCTCGTAGGACTCTTTTTTCAGGTCGTAATAGAACTGGCTCGTGGACTTTGACTTGCCATTAAAAAATAGCTTGGCCACTCCACTTGACGAAAGTTTTAATGTATCATTAAAGCACTTAGGGCAGTACATGAAATGCTATTATGCATTTCTTTCTCAAGGGAAGCAAATAAATTCTGGAGAGTTATGATCAGTGAATCGAAGACTATAGAGAGCCAAGACGGGACGAAACTACGCGCTCAAATTGTCGAGAATGGAAGCCCTGTCTGGATTATCGTGACTCATGGCCTGGGAGAGCACTGTGAGCGGCACTCTCATTTTTTTAAGCGATTCTCCCAGTACTTTAATATTTGTCTCTATGACCTAAGAGGGCATGGACATAGCGAAGGGGAGAAGGCCAATATTGGGAGCTTTACAGAATACATTAATGATCTTGAGTCCGTTGTGGAATACCTTATGGAAAGGTATGGAATGAAAAGACATATTCTTTTTGGCCATTCCATGGGAGGTCTTATCGTGTCCTCTTATCTTCAAAATAGAGCTAAAAACCCTGTCTATCCAGAGAAAGTTTTTTTGAGCTCTCCTGCTGTGGCGGCCTCTGGTGGCATGGGCAACTTTTTTAAGGCCGCTCCGTTGCGGCTAAATAAAGCGTCTTGGCAAGCATTCCTCTGTCGGTCAAAATCAAAGGCATTCTGGACCTTGGAAAAACTTTCGCATGACCCTAGGGTCTATCGAGATTATATGGAAGATCCCTTAAATAGGTTGAAAATCCACACTCATTTATTGTTTGAGATATTGGCCGAATCTAGAAAAGTTTTTTCCAGGCCGCTGAGGGCCCGACTGCGATCTTTATGTCGCGATAGGGAGCGAAGATGAGCTCGTTAACGCCCCCGCCTGCATTGAATATTTTGAAAAACTGAAAAACAAGCAAAGCTTGAGGTCTTTGAAGGCGCCTGGCACGAAATGCATAATGAAGTGGAACGCTATCGTGTCCCTTACCTGGAATTTTTGGAGTCCTCATTAATGGACTCCATCTACACTTAAGCTCTTGGCATCTTGCTTTTGATGAACTTTACTCTCTCCATTGCGGGAGGGTGAGAGAAGTAGAACTTGGTGTAAACAGGACTTGGGCGTCAATGTGCTCGAGTTGTCCTTGTACATTTTCACTAAGAGCAGTGACAAGGTCTCGCTCCGCTCGCGTTTTGAACGGCAAACTCGTCCGCCTCATATTCATTCCTTCTGCTAAACCAAGCGTTTATCGGCGTCAAGAAAAACGCATAAACGGGAACAAGGTACATAAAAAGCGTTAGCGCCATATAAGAAGAAGGCCCTTGGACATTGTGAGCGATGTAGAAGGACTCTGAGCGATGTCCCACTCCCAATAGATAAAAACCGATATATAAAAACAGCGACATGATCGCCATTGTCTTCATGATGTGCTTTCTTTTGAGGTGGCCAAGCTCGTGGGCAAGAACAGAGATTATTTCCGAGGGAAGCAGGCTTTTTAAGAGCGTGTCGAAAAATACGATCCTTTTATTTTTTCCAAAGCCTGTGAAGTAAGCGTTGCCATGAGAACTTCTAATGCTCGCGTCCATCACAAAATAATCTTTAAAGTCTAAATCAATTTTTTGAGTCAAGGCCTCTATTTTTTGAATCAGCTCCTGGTCCTCAAGAGGGGAGAACTTATTAAAAAGAGGAGCGATAAAGCGCGGGTAGGCCCACAGCATTATGAACTGAAAAGCGAGGACAAAGCTCGCGGCAAAGATCCACCACTGGCCTCCAAGCCCTCGCATAATGGCCATGATTCCCAAGTAGCACAGGAATCCCAATCGCCCCTGAAAGAATAAGCTCCTTGATCTTGTCTTTAACAAAAAGAGAAGGAGTGGTCTTGTTAAAGCCAAATTTTTCTTCGAGAACAAAAGTCTGGTAGACGCTCTCTGGAAGGGAAAGGACTGTTGAGATAATCGCCAGCGCTAGTGACGAAGATGATCGCCGTCCAGTTTTCCTGCAGGCCGAAGCCTCTCGCCCATTGGTCCACCATATTGAGCCCACCGAAAGCGATCCAGAACATGCAGAATTATATAATGCCAAAAAGTGGAAACGCTCCCGAAATTCATTTTCGCGATTGTGTAATCCGCCGCCTTTTGATGGCTTTCGAGATCAATCTTGTCCGAGAACTCTGGCGGCACTTTGCTGCGTCTTTGTTTAACATATTTTACATTGATCACATTCAGCGCAATTTTTACAATCAACTGCAAGGTCGCTAAAGTTAGGAAAAGTGTGAAAATTATTTCGGCCGCGCCGTTTAGCATGTTTACTCCGTGGCTCGAGAGGAATTTATGAAAGTCCTACAAATTTATATGCACAATAGTCTTAGGAATTTTAACTATATAGTCTATAGCGAATCCAACAAGAAGGCCATTTTCATCGATCCCTTAGACAACTCTAAGACTCTGCCTGTCTGTGAGAAGCTTGGGCTTGAGCCCGTTTATTTGATCAATACCCATGGCCATGGGGACCACACAAGAGGCAATGCAGATTTGTTAAAAAGAACTAATGTAGAGCGCTTGAGGCCATCTGACGGAGAGGTGATCGAACTAAGCGATAACGAACGCTAGAGGCGATCTCCGACACCTGGGCACACTATGGACCATATTTGCTTGCTCCTTAAAGAAGAGGGAAGGCCGACGGAGCTCATCTCCGGTGACACGCTGTTTAATGCTGGAGTCGGAAATTGCAAGAACGGAGGCGACCCTGAACTTCTGTATAAGAGCGTTGAGCGAAAAGCTTCGCCCACTGCCTTCAAATCTTACTCTTTGGCCCGGCCATGATTACCTTTTAAATAATCTCAAGTTTGCTCTGACTGTGGATCCCGAAAACCAAAAATTAAAGAGCTCTCAAAAAGCGGGAGAAAATGGACGTGGACAAAGAATTCATCGTGACGACTCTGGAAGAGAATTCGAGATTAATCCATTTTTAAGGCTTGATAAGCTTGCCTGGGAAATTTGCGAATATGAGCGAAAAAGAGGCATTTTTAGAATTGCGCTCCCTGCGAGACAAATGGTAAAAAGATAAGCTTTAAATTAACAAAGGAGTTAGTTTTATGGCCGATCTGCCAAAGATAGGGAATATGGCGCCAGCCTTTTCTCTGAAAAACCAAGAAGGCGAAGACTGTGAGCCTAAAGACTTTAAAGGAAAAAAGAATGTCGTACTTTATTTCTATCCCAAAGGCGTTGACTCCAGGCTGCACTGTTCAGGCGGAAGGGATTAGGGACTATAAAAAGAAGTTCGCTAAGGCCAATACTGTCGTGCTTGGAGTGAGCCCTGACGCTCCGGAGAAGTTGGAGCGGTTCACTGAAAAAAAGGACTTAAACTTTGATCTCTCTAAGCGATCCCGATCATAAAGTCGCTGAGAAAGTATGGCTCATGGGGAGAGAAAAAATTTATGGGCAAAGTCTATGACGGAATTCTTCGCCAGACGTTCATCATTGGAAAAGACGGTCGTCTGAAAGAGATCATGACCAAAGTGAAAACTAAAACGCATCATGAGGACGTTTTAGACTACCTAAAAGAAAACTTATAATTGATTTTGTAGAGGGCAAGGCCCTGCGCCCTGTCCTCCACGGCCTTCTCCGATAGGAGCTCTAGAGAAACTCTTTTCTTTAAATGCTCCATCACATTACTAAGTCCTCTCTAAATTCAGGGGCGCAATAGACAATTAAATCCCGATGATTTTGGTCAATTGACTGCTCAAGGGTCGAGTAAAATGCGAGCCCCTCGTTTGCCTCAAAGGTGAAGTAGACGAAGCTTGAGCCTGCCTTGTCGACCCGCAGGTGGAACTCGATAAGTTTTTTGCTTTCATGGTGATTCATTAAATCGTTGAATAACATTGACTTAGCTTCTCTACAACCCTTAAAATATAATGGAGTGATTAAGCTTACAATTTTTTCGCTTTTAGTCATGGAGGACTAATGTTGAAAACATTGAAACCTATTCGAATATGCGTCAATGCATTTCTTCCCCTGGGGCTAGTATTTACCGCCCTAAGCGCATCAAGCTGTTCGAGTTTGGTCGAGTCCACAAGAAAGTCCCTTTTAGGAAGTGATCGTCCGAGAAAGGACAGACCCAAAGAAGTGAAATGGGTGAGCAAGGCCCAATATGACGCTTTAATGGACCGCTATAAAGACCTCAACGATAAATACGAAAAGCTGAAAGACGATAAAATTGATTCAGGGCAAGCTGGCTTTGATCAGGTCGGCGAAATGGGCGGCGGACAGCCGCTCCAGCTCCAAAGACCGAGACCGTCGACGTTTTTGCGGACAATGGGCTTGCTGAGCAGGCCTCTAAAAACCAGGCAAGCGCTCCAGTCCCTCTCAAAAATCTCAATCCTCAAGAAGTTGATCAAGAGCTTCAGTACTACAGAAAGGCCAGTCGCTCTCAAAGAAAATGGAAAGAGCGACGAGTCCCTAAAGATCTTTCAATACCTTGAAAGGAGCTCCACTGAGCAGATCAGAGTTCGCTCTAGAGCGCAAATCGGACAGATCTATATGGAAAAAGGCCAGTATGATCTGGCCTTGCAGGTCTGGGAGAAGATCATCCATAATGACGCTTTTTCTAGCAAAGTGCTGGATGCCTCTAGAGGGCGCGGTGGTCAGTTCAGAGAAATTAGGTCTCGAGCAAAAAAAACAAAAATACCAATCAATCCTTCGGGATTTTTTTGAGATTGAAGGATAATCTTTTTGGGTCATAGGAAGCTTGCATATTTAATTCTCTTGGGCGCTTGCTTGAACACTTATCACTCAGGTGCCGGAGGACCTCGTTCTTGAGGACCCCGACGATATGCAACTTCTTCTAGAGGAGTTTTCCGAGCCAGAGTCAGAAGCGGCGGCCTCGGCCCCTGAACAAGACATCGCCACTGATGAATTACTAGGCGGCAGATCTCCCCGGCCCTGAGAGCTCTGAGACTGTGGACGCCCCTATTGACGATTTGGAGGCCCTTAAAAAAGACCTTGGCGACATGGAATTTGCTCTCCCGCTTGGTGAAGAGCCTTTAGAGGCGGAAATTAGAAGGTCTGAGTCGGCCAAGTGAAAAAACTCTCAAACCTGTGATTGTCACTGGAGAGTCCAGCTCTGAGGACGCCGCTCTTGTGTTTGACGTGGGAAGAGAAGAAAAAGAGCTTTTGGAAATGGCCAAAGGAATGATGGGCAAAATTCCTGTTGATGAATGGAATGAAATCGCTAACGCCACCCAAGAGAGCAATTACACTGTTCAGAAGGGCGACTGGCTTTGGAAAATCTCACAGAAAATTTTCGGCTCTGGCTTTTATTATTCAAAAATTTGGGCCCTGAATCCTTATATCACAAATCCCCACCTAATCGAGCCAGGCATGGTCTTAAGCTTCAACACGGGCTCTCAGGACCAGCTTCCTCAAATCAGCGTTTTGGGCAATATAAAGAAAAAAGACACTCTCACTGGGGACCCTGAGTTTGATAAATGGGGCTCGGACACGAAGCCCACTTGGCTTGATGAAAAAGAAAATCTAAAAGAACAGGGCATCTATATTCAATACTCTTCCGCCGAGACCGAGAAAGACCTCAAAGAGGCGAGCGAAAAAGGCATGATCACCGAGTACGAGTCCTATGAGCCTCCAAGGCCTGACTTCTTAATCGAGGTCCCAAAGGATCAATATGATGAAACCGGCTTCGACAAGACCGCAAAAATTTCTTTCGACTTCAAAGAAGGCTTTTACCTAAACACTTTCGTCTCGACCAATGTGATTCAAGACTTTGGCAAAATTGACAGCGCCATCGAGGCAAAGCAGCTTTTCACCAAGTGGGACCAGCTCTATCTTCGTTTTGACGATAGTGTTGATGTCGTCGCTGGGGACAAATTCTCGATCTACACCGCCCAGGGCGCCTCCTCCCATGTGAATTCTGACAGAGACGGCTATCGCTACACAATCGTCTCAAGCGTTAGGACCGTGAAGAAAGGTGGGAGACCTGTGGCTCTGCGATGTTATCGAGTCTGCGGGAGTGACGAATAGGGGCGACCGAATCACCGTCTACACTCCGCCAATAGAAAGAATAACGAAGACCTTCAATGAAAGAATCGTTGAGTCGGTCATTATGGGAGCCTATAAAGATTTCAAAGATACGCGTCTTTTGGGGACGTGGTTTACCTAGACCGTGGACGCGCGGATGGCGTTGAAATGGGGAATGTCTTTGAAGTCTATGGATTTGAGGACCGAGGGACCAATAAAAAAATCACTCCAAACCCGACCTATAAAAACGGGGAGCTGACTGTCATTAGCCTTACCGACAACTTTGCCACCGCCCTGGTCACACAAAGCGTGAGAGACTTTAAAATAGGCGATATCGCGATCACCAAAACTAAGGCGAGCGCAGCAAGAGACTCTAAAGTTAAGCAGAGACTTCAGTCTGGCGTCGACAAGCTGATTGAAGATCAGGCCTTGGAAGAGCTTGATGTCGAATTAAACCTTGATGACATTAATGAAGATCTCTTGAAGAAGGCCGACAATATTCAGTTCACCGAGGACGAGCTTAGCGAGCTGGAAAGGCAAGAGCGTGAAAAGTCGATCATGAGCGATGAAGAAAAAGATCTTAAGGCCTTGGAGAGACTTGAAAGCGAAATCGAAGACGCTGAAAAAATGCTCAATGATGCGAGACTAGATGAAGACAAATGGCTAGAGAACCAGAGCCTGGACAAAATGGAAAAGGACCTTAACTATAGCCAACAAGAATCGGTCGAAGAGATTGAAGAAAACTTCGGCAAAAGATATTTGGACGAAAATCTCAATGATAAAGAAAATCCTTTTGGCCTGACCGAGTTTGATATTGAAGAAATCGACGAGCTTCTCAATGTGGAAAAAGGCGGAGAGGAGCAGTGAGCCCAAAGCTTCTTATCGGTCTTAAAGGCTTTGCGATGGGCCTTGCCGACATTGTTCCTGGAGTCAGCGGAGGCACAGTTGCCTTCATCACCGGCATCTATGATGAGCTCCTAAAGTCCATCTCAAGCGTCAATAAAGACTTTCTTAAATTGCTCTTTGCCTTCAAGCTAAAAGACGCCTTAAATCATATAAACTTCTCTTTTCTGGCTCCGCTTCTGGCGGGAATACTTGCCGCCATTGTTCTTGCCTCAAGGCTCATGCATTTCTTATGAAGGAGCAGCCAGTTTTCACCTGGAGTCTTTTTTTTGGGCTCATCTGCGCAAGCTGCATCTATATTGGGAAACATATTAAAAAACCTGCGAATTCGCTCGCCTATGGTTTTCTACCGTTGGGGATCGCGTTGGGAGTCGCGATTGTGTCTTTGGTGCCGGTGAGCACGCCCGACTCTTATCTGTATATTTTTGGCTCAGGCGCTGTCGCTATATGCGCCATGATCTTGCCTGGAATAAGCGGCTCTTTCATTCTTCTTATTCTTGGCAAATACGCATTCGTGACGGGCGCTATTAAAAGCCCCTTTATGGAAGACCATCATCAGAGTCATAACGGTGTTCGCCCTTGGGTGTTTGGTGGGCTTCTTAGTTTTGCTAGGCTTCTCAACTATCTATGCATAATACACCAATATCATGATGCTTCTTCTCACTGGCTTTATGGCGGGAAGCTTGAAGAAAATCTGGCCTTGGAAAGAGATCTCTTGAAACTGTGATGGTGAGAGGAAAGGAGCATGTGATCAGAGAGGCGAATATAATGCCACGCGCCTTTGATAGTGAAACTATTTTTGCCGTCGCATTGATGATTGGTGGATTTTTGGCCGTTTTAGGTCTAGAATATATGGCATCTCGATTTCAGCAAAAGTCTGAATCTTAATTGCGGGGGATTAGCTCAACTGGATAGAGTACCAGGCTTCGAACCTGTTGGTTGGGGGTTCGAATCCCTCATCCCCCGCCATTCTCCTGAAAACCCCTTGGCAATGTCGTCTTCGCATCGTCTCAAGTTCGGTCACGTACGTCTTTGTACGCTCCCTCACTTTCGCTTGCTCATCCTAAAGCCCCAGGGGTTTTGAGGAGAATGAATTGGGATATGTGAGGGATTCGAAGGGGAGCGAGCGGCTAGCTCTCCATGAAACTCAGATTTTTAACTGGCAGATTTCAAATGAGCTCACGTCAAGAGCGCCTTTTACCAAAACATGGGGAACGAAAGGAAACCATAAGACTTTTCTTTTTTCAGCAATAGCCTTTTTCCAGTAGTCCCTTGTCCATTCGGGCAGACTTTTGGCCTCTATGTAATTATTTGGGCCGAGGGGAAAAATTTCGTCTTTTTGTATCGCAAAGTCTTTGGAAAAACGCTCCTTTTTATTATAAAGAACTGCGTTCGCTTGTTTAAAGATGTCATTAATATGAGCCTTAAAATAAAAAGGCCGCAATAGCTTTAGCTCTGGTTGAAGCTTTTTGAGTTCCTTCACAATAATCTGTGGATCAAGCGCTGAGAACTGAACCACATCATTCCATTTACAGTTCAAGAGGGGAATGCGCTCATCCATGATCTCTTCTCTTCCCGTATATTTTTGGGCGTGATTCTTGTAGAGAGCTGAGCTTTGATCCATTTGATTAAGTGGAATCAGCTTGTTCCCATGAAATGGTTCTGGCTTTAGGTGATAGATGTAGCTCATTCTCTTTATTAGTTAGGCTACTTTTATATCAAAGTTCGGATCAAGCTTTTCGGCCAACTCCACAAGTTTGTCTATGGTGAAGAGATCTATTTTATATTTCACGATCTCATTTACCCGCGCCCGATCTACCTCTAGACGCCTTGCAAGCTCAGCCTGACTAATGTTGTGATCCAGAATATAGGTTACGAACTTTTCACAGATTTTGTACTTCACTCTTTGCGCGGTTGTCGCGTTTTCCGGCAATGTATGAGTCGGCTCTGTTTCATTGAGCTTGTCTCGCATGCTTTTTAACTTGTTTTCGTTTGGGAAAGTCATCTCTTTTCTCCTTTGCTGTCTCGAAAAACGTTAACAATTCCGATGTAGATTTGTTCCTCTTCAAGCAGCCAAATAAGGCGATATTTTTTTTTATCAAGTTCAATCAAAGTCGCAAAATACCTAAAGCCGTCCTCTTCATCATCGGGGAGCTGAATGAGGCCGTTTAGTTTTTTAACCAGAGACAAAATCAACTCGTCATTGATTGATCCACCATGTTTTTCTTCATAATGAGGATCAATAATCACTTTGCTGATGCAGGCCCTATTTATAAAAATAGGATCAATTTTGTATTCGCGTCGATTCATTTCTTATAAGTATCATTTGTTGCGTAATTCCGCAATGATGTGACTTCAACTCAACTTCAACTAATTCGAACATCTAATGTTTTCAGGAGGTTGTCTTTAATATATTATTTTTGGATACAATTAGGAGCTTCGAACCTGTTAGTTGGGGTTCGAATCCCTCATCCCCCGCCATCAAGTTACCAAAATCACATACATTCAAAAAGCTAATTTACCCAAAATACTAGAGTGCGGTTTGTGCGGATTTTGTGCGGATAAAAAAAGAGCTCCCAATAATGGGGGTGGAGATGCTGTTGATATCCATGCCCGTAAAGAAGGGCTGAATGTGGAGCCTTAGTAAGGTCTCTTAATTTCTTTATTTCTTTCTTAGTCCAGCAGGGGATAGCTCACCACGCTTAAGCTTGTTCTCACACTCTTTTTTGTATCCCTTTATAAAATTCTCAAATAGGAAGGAATCTTTTGAGGCTTTGGAGTCGTACCTCCTCACATCAAAGACTCCCTGATTCTTTCCTTCTGACATTCTTAAGAACTCCCAGGCAGTCCACCGGATCTTTAAGCCGTTGGTCATCTTGATCATACCTTACGGATATGCGGCAGGCCTTCCCAGCCATTATCTTGGCCATAATTCTATAAAGCGCAGGATCTTCCTCGTATTCATCCAAATGAATACGAATTTTTACCACAACTTGAATTCACCATAGTTTATACAACCTTGCGTTTTTTTTTTGCAAAGCTTAGAAGCGCCTATGCGAAAACTACTAAGTATCCTTCTTATTCTTTTTTCCTTCAACCTTTTTGCCAAAGCAAAGGTGGCCATAGTGGGCGCGGGTCCGGCAGGCCTGACCTCGGCGTATTTTCTGGCTAAAAAGGAAAAATACGACGTCACCATTTTTGAAAAAGAGAATATCGCCGGCGGAAAAGTGAAGTCGGTGGTCGTCGAAGGCGTGCCTTATGAAATCGGCGCCATAATTGGCTCAAGAGACTTTAGGCTTATCAGAAAGTTTTCCCAGGAATTCGATGTGAGGAGAGACCTGTATATCGCCGATCCCTATTCTGTTCTCGCTAACGGAGACATCATTCCCTACGGCGTTCATTTATTGGGAGAATACCCGGTGGTGGGAATCGGGTCGTACGAATCCTGGCTTAAAACGAAATTCCGCTTCAAAAAGATTAAAAGAAGATATTGGGAGTATATGCGGCCAGGCTTTCCCGCCAAAGACATTCCCCAGGAGCTGACCCTCACTCCCGACGAGTTTAAAAAAGAATTCGGCATAAGCCCGTTCGTTGAATATATCGAGTCATTCGTCGCCACCGCTGGCTACGGCTATTTTGACAACACTCCCATGCTGTATCAATTGCAGCACTTCACAAGGATCTTCAATAGTTCGGTCTTTACCCTTGGAAGATATCTTCCTCAAAGGCTACAAGGGATTATTCGGAGGAACGAAATTCTATGGGATTATTTTTATTTTCCCAATCTTTTTTCGAAGCTATGGAACACTATGGCAAAGCGCTATAAGGTTAGGTTTAACTCCGAGGTAAATCATATCTTTAGGGAGGGAGACACCCTCACCGTTCAAACAAAGGACGGAAAAGAAGAGTCTTTCGACAAAGTCATCATAACCACCGACGCCCGGCATTTTAAGGACATTGTGGATTTGCCTCTTGAGCAAAGGAAAATCTTCGAACAAGTGGAAGCCACTCGCTTTGTGGTCACTTTGGTTAAACTGAAAGGCCTCAAACCCAATCGGGTTTATTTTTTCGACGAGAATAAAACCTCGCAAAGGCAAGGCCACCTTCTAGGCCTGGTTCACCACTACGGCCCCGAGGCCCCCTACTTTGTGGGATATCAAATAGCTAGCTGGGACCAGGATTTAGAAGATCTTAAGCAGACGCTTATCGACGACCTTCAGAATATACCGGGAGTGGAAGTAAAGAAGGTTGGCGAGCAATATGAATGGAACTATAACGAACATTTTTCTGGCGAGGCCTTAAACCAAGGACTATTAAAACAAGGGTGGGAAATCCAGGGCGAAAACGGCATCTATTATGCCGGTGGTCCTTTTAGGATCGAGACTACCGAGGATGTCGCAAGGTTGGGCGAGTTCATCGTGGATTATTTTTTCTAGAAACCGCAACTTCCCTGCTCGCGAAATTTACACTTTGATGTGTTTGATCAATTATGTTGGTATCTTTAGGTAAACGGCCGTAATCCTGGCCGATTTTTAGGATGCTGTTTTCTTGAAGCTTTCTTTTTAGAATAACGTCTGCGTGCATGCCTCCATCGGAAGTAGGCAAAACCGAGCTTAATCCTCCATAGACTTTCACCAATCAGCATAAACATCAATTTCTTGGCCGTAAGCAATATCATCCCCCGCTATTTTCCTATACTAATATTCTCATCTATTTTTTAACTAAGCTGCGTCTAAAGTTTAAAGCGGCCTAGCTCTTTCTTCTTTCATGACTCTCTTTAATAATAGGGTCATGAAAGAAAAACGGTTTTTTTTCCATGAAGGTGAAGGCCCGTATCTTGGCGACCGCGGTCCACGCCGGTCATGATGTTCGCCCAAGTTTATTGTCCTCAATGTCTCTTACAGAAAAACAAAGAATGCGAGAAGAAGACCCTCTTACCGGCATCTGGGCCTTCGTGGGCGATCATGTCTTTATCAGTCAGAGTCTCCCGCTTTGAAGTTGACTTGAACCGCGAAAAAGAAAAGGCGATCTATTTTGGACCTGAGGACAGCTGGGGGCTTGAGGTCTGGAAAAAGAGGCCATCAAGCGAAGAAATTGAAAAGTCCTTGGCCATTCATAAGGAATTTTATGATCAATTGGGAGCGTTCCTAGAGAAGCTTATTGAGAAGCACGGCCGCGTCCTGCTGCTTGATATTCATAGCTACGGGCATAGAAGGGAGGGCGGACGAGCCTGCTCCGGTCGAGGAAAATCCTGATATTGATCTTGGGCTTCACCACTGCAGACGAAGAGAAATTTGGCGACTTAATCGACGCCTTTGAGGAGGAGCTCGCGTCCCACCCATGCAAGGGAAAAAAATTATTTGTGGGAAGAAATATTCGCTATCCTGATGGCGGCAACTTTCCCGAGTGGGTCTTTGAAAAATATGGCAAAACGTTTGCGCCATCACCCTAGAGTATAAGAAAATTTATATGGACGAGTGGGAGGACATGGCGGATCTGGTGGCGGTGGAGGACCTAAGGCATGGGCTTGAGAAGGCGGTGGAGAGGGCGAGAAAGCTTCTTTGAGGCGAATGAAATGACGATATATAATCAAAAAATTATCATGATGTCATCGACGCCGCGACACACATTGTCGACTCCGAGCTTTATGTCTCTAGAGGCCGAAATAAATTGGCTAAACGCCGTCTCTCCCACCAAGAATGATGAACGATGGCGAGTTTTCCGAGAGAGCTCTTTTTCAGAGGTCCTTCCCCTGACCTATCCCGAGATTTCAATCTAAATATTCCTAAGCTAAGGAAGGAGGCTCGATACTCTTCCCTTTGATGGCATTGAAAACTCTCTTGTCTGCGCCTTATTGCATGAAAAAAAAGAAGAGCTTGAGCTCTTTTTGGACTTGATTGATGAGAGGGGGAAAGAAGGCTTTATGTCCACCAGCATTTCTCTTTTTCGGCGGCAGCCAGCCAAGGCTTTTGGAGAAGGCAAAAGAAATTCTCGAAAAGATGCCCGACGAAAAGAGCAAAGAAAAAATGGCCAGCGCGAAATGATTTCGTCAATTCGGCGACCAAGATGAGAGAGGCCTACCAGAAAAAGCGAAAAGATTTTCATTTTGAAATCAATGTGGTGGAGGACCTGAATTCGATGATGATGGTCGACCATGGAGACTTGTATTTGGCCAAGTCGGTAAAGGCCCCCAAGTCAAGGGTAAGACCTCTTATCGCTCATGAGGTCGAGGTCCATATTGTTACGCGGTATAACGGAAGTTGTCAGCCCTTAAAGCAGTTTGAGTCTGGGCTCGCCTACTATGACGCTCTTCAAGAGGGGCTTGCCGCCCTTAGCGAATATATGACCGGGAACCTTCCTGGGAAGAGGTTAAGAATGTTGGCCGCAAGAGTGGTCGCGGTTGACATGGCGCTGAAAGACCATGACATCAAAGAAATTTTTTCCAATCTATATGAAGAGCATGGGCTTGATCCCGAAGACGCTTTTGACACCGCCGTTCGCTCGAAAAGAGGGGGAGGACTTACCAAAGACGCGGTCTACCTTGAGGGTCTCTGGGACCTCATGTCCTATCTCAAGGCGGGAGGGGAGATGGAGCCTCTCTTCGTCGGCAAATACGCTTTAGAACAAAGAGAAATGATCAAAAAGTTACTGGCGCAAGGGACCATATTTCCTCCCAAGATATTGCCTGAGTTCATCACAAGCAAAGAGGGAAGGGAGACTATCGACAAGATCAGAGAGCTAGACCTGGCCGAGCTCTATCATTGAAGGGGCGCCATATGAAAATTATATTTGTCATTAATGATATAAAGACAGAAAAGGACAATTATACGACAATTCGTTTGGCGAGAAGGGCCTTGCGCGACGGCCATTCAGTCGCCCTTGTGTCCCTGGTGGATCTGACCTACGGCCCAAGCGGCAATATTACAGGGAAGCGTCTAATTCCAAGCGCCAAAATCTATGAGAGTGACTCTGAAATTCTAGAGGACCTTCAAAATGATAAGGCCGTTAAGAAAGAAGTCCGTCATAAACGAGGCCGACGTTTTGCTCTTGCGAGCGGACCCGGCTGACGAAATAAATTCTAGACCCTGGGCTCCAGGCTCAAGTCTGTTGTTCGCCCAGCTTGCCGTCAAAATGGGCGTCATTGTTTTGAATGATCCGCACCACCTAACTGATGCTTGCAACAAAACTTATTTTCAACAGTATCCTAAGAGTGTGCGGCCACGGACCTGTATTACTCGTGACCCGGAGACTATTAAAAAGTTTATAGAAAGCGAAAAAGGAAGGGCGGTGATCAAGCCGCTCCAGGGCTCAGGAGGGCACGGCGTCTTTATTATCAATGAATCGTACGGCGCTAATATTAACCAGATTATAGAGGCCACCACGCGGGACGGATACGCTATTATTCAGGAGTATATACCAGAGGCGGCAAACGGGGACTTAAGATTGATCACCCTAAATGGAAGGCCTCTCAAAGTGGACGGCGTCTATGCGTGTTTTCATCGTTTCAATAAGACGGAGGACATGCGCTCAAATATCACCGCAGGGGGAAGTGTGGAGATGGCCGAGCCGCCGGCAGAAGCCTTGGAGATCGCCGAAGTGGTCGGGCCGCAACTTAAACATGATGGGATGTATCTCGCCGGGCTCGATATTGTTCATGACAAGATGATCGAAGTGAATGTGGACACTCCTGGAGGCATTAATATGGCGGAGGACTTGACTGGGAAAGATTTTTCAGGAGCGATTATTAATGACTTCGAAAGAAAGGTCAGGTTAAGAAAACATTATAAAGGCTATCTGAGCAATAGGGACATCGCGATAATGTAGAATAACTTATCTCTGGCTCATCTCATCGTATTCTTTAAGCGCCTGAACGAAAATGCATGATCACTGAGCCAGTGTCGAGTTCTCCAGAAAAATATTCTTGGCGTTTATCGCCTCTTTTGAGCACATAGGGAGAATCTTTTAGGCCTATATAACGCTTCACGGCCGCGAGTGTGTCAAGGCCATTATCTAGTTTTCCTTCCATGGGCTAAAAGAAGGGCGGAAAGAAACGCCCTGAGTTTCATCTTTTTTCTTGAAGCTTCACTTATGGGATTAAATAATTTAAAAAACTTTTCTAGCATCAGCTTGGCTCACTCCACTTATGCCATTATTGTTGACTCTGCGCAGGAAGCAAGGCTGAAGGTAAAGGCGAAGCCTAACAAATAACGGTTTAAGTGAATCTTAAGGTCAGCCTAAGTAAAATATATTTCTAAATCGATGAAGTGTTCATTCCCCTAGCGCAAAGTTTAGGGTGGGGCATGGGCGTTGGAAATAATTTTTTCTTAATTTTTGGATGCTTGTGTCTTATTGGCTCTGGCCATTGACGCTTTTCTGACGATTTTTAGCCCTATCGGCGCTGGACCTCTTACCAATTTCTGGATGAAAGGCCTATGGAAATTTTTATTAAAAATACATAAAAGACATAGAATTCATAAAGTCCTGCAGATGGTCAGGGCCGATCTACCTCGCTCTGATTGTGTTTATTTGGTATTTCTGGATGAATGTTGGGTGGTTCTCTATTTTTCTTTCTGGAGAGAGCCCCGTCATTAATAGCTCTTTAGGAGACAATGCCACTGCTCTGGAGCGCTTGTATTACACGGGCTCCACTCTCGCCACCTTAGGGTTTGGCGATTTCACTCCCAGACGGTTTTCCCTGGACAGTGGTGTCCAACCTGTCCTCCTTTGCGGCGACTTTTCTCATCACCATTTCTCTGTCTTATGTTCTTCCCGTCATTTCTGCCGCCAGCAAAAGAAGGGAGCTTGCCGAGCATATCCACGCTCTGGGGAAAAACGCCTACGAAATTGTGGAGTGTTGCTGGGCAAAAGACAGGGGACGAGTCCTCCAATCAACATGTCACGATGACGATGAAAATGCTAAATAATCTCTCTCATCAACATTTCATTTATCCGGTCCTTCATTTTTTTCATAATGCCAATATAGGCAGGCAAGCTCAAGAGCGGTGCTTGTTTTAAGCGACGCTTTCTTTTTAATTAGCAGAGGCGCTCAGAAGAGCAATAGGCCGCCCTTGGCCGTGCAAAAAAGTGTTTGGTCTTCGCTTGAAATTTATAGACGCATAAAAACCTCTCAGACCACTAGCGAAGAGGACAGTGAATTGTATAAAACAGATCATCTCTCTAAAGAGGCCTTGATCAGATTTGGGCATTTCTCCCGTCCCTGATAATCGCTTCTTTGATGCGCTGAGTGAATATCGCTCTTTTCGCAAAGATCTAGTGAGTATTTGCATTGATGATGGCTGGGGAGAAGCTTCATGAGCTAATTGCTTGGATTTTTGGGCATAAAAATATACTCTTTTTATATGAGTCAATTATTTATTAAAATCTTGCCTTCGCTTTTCTATGTCTTTTCGCCAACTCTTGTGGAAAAGGCTCCCAGTCCTTTGGAGAAAAAGAAAGACTTAGTCCTAGCGACAAGCAATACATTATAAACCAAAAGCAAATGCCCGCGGAGCCGGACTTGGGCGAAGACACCTTTATCGCCAACTACGATTATCCCGTCGAGCTCTCAATCTATGACAGCGGAAAGTTTTATTATAACTTGGACAATTTAGGAGATGGGGAAGGCGACTGGAAAGAAGTTGATGGGGTGCTAAGGCTGAACGCTGAGCACGAGTTGAAAAACTTGGGAATGACCATCAATATGACTTTTCATGTTTATAAAGGCGAGGGGGACAAGCAATACAAACTTTCTTTTAGAGACCGCCATGGGCTTAAAAAACTTGAGACTAAGGTCCTTAATAAATGAGATACCTCCACACCATGCTTCGGGTGAAGAACTTGGAGTCCGCTTTGGACTTCTTTTGCTCCAAGCTTGGACTTATTGAAGTGAGCAGAAAAGATTCCGCCTCAGGAAAGTTTACTCTCATTTTCTTGGCGGCCCCTGAAGACGCTCAAAGCGCTTCTGAAAAATCATCTCCTTTGATCGAACTCACTTATAATTGGCCGGACGAAAATGGCGCCACTGAAGACCTCTCCTCGGGAAGAAGCTTTGGTCACTTGGCCTTCGCTGTCGGCAATATATATGAGACCTGCCAAGAGCTTATGAGAAAAGGGATCGTAATTAACCGCCCTCCAAGAGACGGGCGCATGGCGTTCATCAAATCCCCAGATGGCCATTCCGTGGAGCTTCTTCAAAAAGGTGAGCCTCTTGAAATTCAATCTCCCTGGAAGGAAATGGAAAATATAGGCAGTTGGTAGTGGCATAGGCCTTGCACATTGCATAGGGCATGTCATCGCTCAGGAGGCCTAATGAAATTTAAATTCTGTTCAAATTGTTCAGCTTTAAATCGAGTCGCGGACAAAGGTGTAGACGCTAAAGCGGCCGTCTGCGGCAAGTGCGGAATGCCCTTAACTAACCTCAAACGGGCGGACGAATTAACTGAGGCCCAAACTGAAAAACTCATTCGCAATTCTAAAAACCTTGTGGTCGTAGACATCTTTGCCGATTGGTGCGGACCATGCCAAAGTTATATGCCCATATTTAGTGAAATCGGCGAAAAGTATTACGATAGGGCCGAGTTTGTAAAACTTAATGCGGACAAAGCAAGAAACTTTTCGGGCCGCTATGGCGTTCGAGGCGTGCCCTACACACTCTTTTTTAAAGACGGGAAGCTTGTCGCTCAGCAACAAGGCCTGCTTGCCTCAGAGGTATTAGAACACCAAGTTCAGTCCTCCCTGTAAATTAATCAGGCCTTTACAAAATTAAATCCTCGAATATCTTTAATGTTTGATAATTTTAGTTGTCGTATGGTCTTCTCCTCGCAAGAATAGTTGAACATTTTTAATTTCTAAGGAGGGGATTATGATAAGAGCATTGATTATAGCTCTAGTTGCTGGCGCGTTCCAAGCGCAGGCCTGTGATGTAAACGGATTTACGGGAATTTTACCTGAAAACGATCTTCGCATCGGCGTTCATGACAAAAATAGAAGCGACATGACTGAGGAACGATTCAATGAAATCATCGACAAAGTTGATAAGTTCTACAACCCAATTGTAAAGTCCAAGGGCGGAAAACTTAAGTGGAACCGTAATTGGAAAAGCTCGACTGTTAACGCTTCAGCTCAAAGGTTCTTTTGGACATGGAAAGTGAATATGTACGGCGGACTTGCAAGACACCCGCTAGTCACTGACGACGCTTTCGCCATGGTCGTATGCCACGAGCTTGGGCACCACCTGGGAGGCGCCCCTAAAACTGGCGGTCTCATGAAATGGGCGTCCAATGAAGGGCAGTCCGATTACTGGGCGACTCTAAAGTGTTTTAGAAAAGTCTTTGGGCACGATGACAACGAAAATGTTGTGGCCAATATGGAAGTTCCCGCTATCGTGAAAAAGAAATGTTCCGAGAACTTCACCTTGGCAGCAGATAGAGCTCTTTGTGTGAGAAGCTCAATGGCCGGTAAAAGCCTTGCGATGCTTCTTGGCTCGCTTAGAAACACGTCCAATCTTTCATTCGACACCCCAGACACGTCTGTAGTCAGCAGCACAAATAACGCTCACCCAGCGGCTCAATGTCGTCTGGACACTTACTTTAATGGCGCTATTTGCGACCAGCGTGTGAATGACGAAGTTTCTCAGGACAACGCCATTGCCGGAACTTGTAATCGCTCGCAAGGCTATGACGAGGGCGTTAGACCACTTTGCTGGTACAAGCCATAAGATTCTACTGAACAAACGAATTTTAATAGAGGGCCCGATGACGGGCCCTTTTTTTTATGTGTTATAATCTTTTGGCGCCCCCTATATTCTTTTCCAATAGCTCCCCGTTTAGGGGTTAAAAAATTAAAATAGAAGAATGAAATACTCTTTTAGCTATTCTGTTTTATTTATTGCCTTTACCTCTTCCGCCTTTGGACAAATGAAGTATAGTGACCGACGCCTCAAAGCGGACACTGACACGAGAACCTTGCGGTCTAGAAAAGAGTTTAACTCCTCTATGCGCAAACTTTTAGCGGCTATCGAGGAGCATACCGCTTGGAGAACATGGACTTGGAGTTGAACTCGAGGCTTGTCTCCCAATACGGTAGGGGAAAGTATTCCGCAATGAAGGTCATTCCCAAAGAAATCGACCAGGTGATGGGGCTTATTAGTGAGGCGAAATACCGACCTTATGAGCTGGCAAACTGCTTAAGTGACATGAGCGCTCTCAAGAACATTTCTTATGATGAGTTGGTTGAAGCTATAAAATCTTGGACAGACGCAGACTCTGCGCATCGCTTACTGGGGCTATATGGTCCGAAGTGAACAACCTCCCGATTTGATCAAGATGATTTTAAGCTGACTTATAAGGCCCATTGGCACGAGGCCGACAGCTATTATGAGCTCTATGATGAAAATGCCATGAAAATGAATATCATCAAGGCCGTCGTCCATGAGATGAATCGAGCCTGGTACGAAATCTGGTGAGCTCGGGCTTTTCAAAATATCAAATTAGTATTAAAATTCTAAAATCTAAGTCGGAGCGTAGCGCAGTCTGGTAGCGTACTTGTCTGGGGGACAAGTGGTCGCAGGTTCAAATCCTGTCGCTCCGACCATTTTCTTTTTAACTCATTAATATTTAAAACTGACGACTCTGACTCTCATCCTCCGACTCTCAGACTCTCATCCGACTCTCATCCCTCCCAAAATAAATAAAGGAAAATGAGCTTAAGCGCCTTTCTCAAGTTCCATCTGGGCGCGAAACTTGAAATATATACCTAAAAGAGAGGAACAATTGATAGGGTACTTCTACTTCGGCTTTCTTTTTGCTTTTTTTATCACCTTTGTGGTGGTGCTGCCTTTTCTAGAATCTTTTAACGTTTTCCTCTATTCGACGATTGTTGGTCTGATCTATGGAGCATTTTGCTCGCTTCTGCATCGAAACCCTTTTAATCCTTTTTGGGACGCTGAGCACGGGCCTTAAGAAGGGGGAGTTTGAACCCCCCCTTTTGAAATAAAATTTAGTCACAAGAAGGCACTTCATTTTGTCCATTATTATAGCTGTCCAAGCTTCCAGCGATAGCTACCATTCTTTGACCTAAGTCTGTATTAGGAGCCACATCATCGCTTCCTATTGGTGGAACCACTAGGTCTTCGATTAGGAGATGACCTACAGCTATTTCATCATCGACGACAGAGGTGTCGGCGCCATTAAGACCGTTTAACTCTGCGGTAATCAATTGCTTTGCTAGAATTAAAAGAGCGTTCCCTTGGACAGGCTGATCGTATATGGCCTGAATCTCTTGGGCAGAGTAAGTAATATTGCCAAGTTCAAGATCTGGTCCAATTAGTTCTCCAGCAAGCTGTGTGCCGGCAGGTGAGTTGCCCCAGTAGCCTTGAGTCCTTACACAACCTGGCTCGCCGTTGTCGCCGTTGTCGCCATTGTCGCCGTTGTCGCCATTGTCGCCATTGTCGCCGTTGTCGCCTCATCACCATTTCCTCGCGATAGTTTCCAAAAGTGACAAACTTATATTTTACCTCAGAGCTTAATGTAACTTCTACGCACTCAGGTGTCGTCGGCTGCCACGGCGGGTTAACTGTCGGCACCACTTCACAAATATTATATGTGCCATAAGGAACCTCGTAAAAACCGTATTCGCCATTTGCGTTAGTCACATCACTTCTTTCAAAAGACGACTCCGTTATGCCTAAGAGACGAATTTGAATGCCCTCTAGCCTCATATCGCCATCGTCTATGCCGTTTTCGTTAGCGTCAAAAAATTTATGTCCTTCAATCATGCCAAACTCTGGGCCGCCTGCCTTTGCAGCGCTTAGTGTCAGCATGCCGACCACAAATGCCAAACATGTAAAAAGATTTCTTAACCTCATAAAACCTCCTAAATTAGGTTACTTTTAATTTACATAGCTATATTGGTTGGAGACTGTTGAAGCAATTGGGATCTGGTGATTTTTCTTTAGATAAGAAGTTTCTTTAGTTTATGAGTTGGAAAGTGAGTTTTCACTCGGACTTTCCCAAACATTTCAAGAAAAACAGGCAAATGTGCTAGGCTCTGTCACTCCGACCATTCTCTTTGGAAGCTATATAAACCTGGCCTTAACGACTTCTCCTTTCCAAACTGATTTCCATTCTCCGTTGATCTGCCAGGCAACTTCTCCATAGGCGGGTATTCGAATTCCCTTGACCTCGAAGTGTCCTTCGAAAATGCCTTTCCAAGGCCTTTGCCAGTGACCGTCGTTGAAACGTCCCCACCTATTTTTTGTGAAGACGCCGACAATGTCACCCTTAGGTGAAAAAGTGAAATCTAGTTCGACAGAGTTGCCTTTGTCCCGCAAGCTCGCGCGGGCCTTGTCGCTGTCAATTGTTGACCATGAGAGTTCTTGACGGGGAAGAAGAGCGTGAGGGCACCAGGGCGCTTCTGCGAGATATCGATGCAAGGCGCCGCTATTGAGTTCGGGGCTATTACTCTCTCGGGCCAAAGTTAGATGGCGAAAGACCTGAATCTCTCCGGAGCCAACACCTTCATGGTAGGAGTCTAAAACACTGATGTGAAAAAAGGGCAAGACTTTGACCGATGCCCGCCATTGGAAGGCGCATACCCGGGCGGACAAGGCTTGATTCGCCGCAAAGCTCATCCACCTTTTTTTGTCCGCATCTGATCTAAGCTCACCTTTTTGCTGGATGAGAACCTTTGATACGTCCCCACCAGTTTGGGGAATTGAAGCTTTCAAATAGCGCTTAATTTGTGGTGGCAACTGTTCATCTAATTTTTTCATTATCGGATGCAATCCCTCGAAAGGAATTGTTTGAGTCCCATCTCTCACGATGAATGGCCAGTTTTGCCAAGTAAGACTTCTTTTCCACTTCTGGCAGCTTTTCGATCTCTTTTTCTAAAGCGCTGAGAAGTTCGGAGCTTTTCCCTTTCATGTATTGGCCGTAAGTATCTTTGAGTCCAAGCTCGAACATGGCAAGTAGAGATATTTCACTAAGGCCTGTGGGGTAGAGCCATTGAAAGACGCTATAGTCGGTAAACTCTAAGGAGCTTTTTTCGGCCATCTCCAAAGTTTTATGAACATGATTGAGATAACTTATTGCCCTTGAGAATTTGTTTTTTATACTTCGGTCTTTTTTCTTCACGCTCTTAAAGGTATTCATTACTTGAATCGCGTTGAGCAAGATCAATTCGAACGAGCGTAATTTACTGCCATGCTTCTTAGCGTACTCTTTAAGAGCGTCAGCCCCCGGCCTTAGACCTTTACGCAAGGCAAGCATGTTAAAGGCGTCATGGGCCACGTCAACGACAAAATAAGTCGAGGGAAGTCCGCTAATGTAAGCAACTTTGGGACTGTAGATCTGCAAGGCGAAAATAGGCCCAAATATTAGTGTTAAAAAACGTGGGGTGAACAAAAATGAGGGACTGGACTTTGCGCTTTTCTCTTTAAAACAGAGGAAAAGAGTGATCGCCAGAAAAAGTGGCGGAAAAAGAAGCGCAAATAAATAATAGGCCCTGGAAATCTTGCTCGAAGGATAGATGTCCTTAAATCGGCCAAGGTATTTTTTCTCCAAAAAAAGAAAATAAGATAAAAGAGCGCCATGGACAATGAAACAGATTCCGTAAAGAAGGTGCGCTTGCTGAGAAAAGAGAGGGCTTAAATAAGTCAAAAGTATAAAGATCAGTCCTACCACTCCCACCTGCAAAAACAAAGAATGGAGAAGATGCTTTTGAAAAGCGTCCTTGGTAACGGGAAGAATCTCTTTAGGGAACTCCTTGTTCATGAAACTTTATCGGCAATTTAAATGATTTTTTTAAGCTAAAGATTTTGGGCACTTGAACCTGTCTGTCCCTCAGACAATATGAGACAATCCTTTGAAAACCCTTTGGCCTCCCTTTTTTTGTTTTCTGGCCATCTCGTCTGAGATAAGGACTTTCAATGCTTTATGATGTCATCATTTCTGGAGCGGGCCCTGTAGGTCTTTCATTGGCCCTCTGCTTGGGCAAGTCGGGCAAAAGCGCGCTTGTCCTGGAAAAAAATGGCGGCTTGAGCGAGCATTCCAAAGCTCCCGCCATTTGGCCGCCCACTCAGGAAATTTTGGAGTCAATGGGCGTTTTAAAAAGCTTCGAAGACGACGCATTTTTGGTCAGTAGTCTTGATGTTTGGGACTCCGACAAAAATCGCTCCCTCCTTAAATTGCCCTTGGAAGAGTTGCGCGATCTTACCCCCTTTCCAAGGTTAATGATTCTGCCCCAATCAAAAACTGAAAAAAAACTATATGAAGCTTTAGGAGGCCATAAAAACGTCGAAGTTAAGTTTTCGTGCCAGGTATTGCGCTTTGAAGAGACGATCGACGGAGTCCATGTTGTGGCGGCCGAAAGAGGGAGAGAACAAGAATTTCTAGGCAAATTTTTAATAGGGTGCGACGGCGCTCATAGCGTGACAAGGGAGAAATTGGGACTTGAGCTAGAAGGCGCCACCTATGATTTTAAAGCGGCGTTGGCCGATATTCATGTTGCAAGTTCCTTCCAAAATCGCTTCCCTCGAGTCAGTTTTAGCGATCGAATGGTGGTCGCCATTCAAATAGAGGAGAATGTCTGGAGGTTGATTTTTCCGTTTTCCAAAACTTTTAAAGAAAAGGAGGACATTCCGAAGGCCGTCGATAAGCTTTTTGGCAAGAGCGAGTATGAATTGGTATGGACCAGCGAATTCAAATTGCATAATAGAGTTTCAAAAAGTTTCGGCAAGGGAAGGGTTTATTTGGCGGGAGACGCTGCCCATTTGAACAGTCCTGTCGGGGGGCAAGGCATGAATAGCGGCATTCAAGACGCCAAGCGACTGAGTGAATGTCTAATCAATGCTCTCGATTTTAACCGGCCGGAAGCTCTCAATTTGTATAAAACAGAAAGAGAAAGTGCTGTTAGTTCAAAAGTGAACTCTTTTACTGACAAGCTAACTAAGACCCTCCTGTTTCGCGAAGGAAGGTACGCGAGATTTTTATTCAAACTTGTGGCTTTGTTGGTTAAATCGGCAAAAATTAAACGAAAGTTGCTCCTGCGGATGGCCATGCTTCAGTAGGTCGTTTAAAACACGAACATTAAGTTTCTTTTACGTTCTTGATTTTTATCATGTTCTTTTGAAGGGAGACCTTCTATCGTTATAAAAAATGCAGTCAAAGGAGTAGCATCATGCTGGAGACCATTGGATCATTGCCGGCCCATATCTATGGAGTTCGTGCCACAGAAAAGATAACCAAGGAAGACTATGAAAAGACCCTTGAGCCACTGCTTGAGCGAGTGAGGTCCCAAGGGGAAAGAATTGGTTTCTTGTACCAATTTGCTCCGGAATTTAAAGGCTTTTCCCCCGGCGCTGCATGGAGGGACTTTCGTGTTGGGCTTCGCTATTTGCGGCTTTTTAAAAGATGCGCCATCGTGACTGACAAAGAGTGGCTTGAAAGGGCCACTATGGCCATTGGAACCATGATGCCCTGTCCGGTCAAGGCTTTTGGAAATGATCAGTTTGAAGAGGCCATGGACTGGCTTAAACGTCCGAGTGAGTCCAAGCTAGACTTTCAATTGGACAGTAAAAAAGGTATTTTGACTTTAAGGCCCACTCAAACATTAGAGACCTCTGACTTTGACACTCTTGCCATGGCCTTAGATCCTTGGCTTGAAAGAGGAGGGGAATTGAAGGGCATCGTCCTCAATGTAAAAAAATTTCCAGGCTGGGAAAATCTCGGGGCCTTCGCGCGTCATTTTCAATTTGTTAAGGACCATCATAAAAAAGTGCCGCGTCTGGCCGTCTGTTCGGACAGTGAGCTCTTTAGGGCCATGACCAAAATCGCGGAAGTGTTTGTAAAGGCCGAAGTGAGGCGTTTTGAATATGAAGAATTTGAGGCCGCCGAAGATTGGATCCTTCAAGGAGAAAAATGAGAGAATTGCCGAAAATAGTTATAACAGGAGGACCTGGTGGCGGAAAGACGACCGCTTTGGACCTTTATCAGCGGGAATTTAAGTCTCGAGTCAAGGTCGTTCCTGAGGCCGCCACTATTCTTTTTGGCGCCGGGCTAGGCAGGTTCACCGATCCTGAACAGGTCAGGCACACTCAAAAGGCCATTTTTGATCTGCAAAAGACACTCGAGAGCGCTTTTGAATACCTCTATCTAGATGCCTTGCAAATTTGTGATCGGGGAAGGCTTGATGGCCTGGCCTTTTGGCCTGAAGATGAGCAAAGCTTTTTCGATAGCATGGGTTCCACCTACGAAGAAGAGCTTGCTCGGTATGATGCGGTCATCTTTTTTGAATCTTCTGCGAAAGAAGGCGAGGACGTTAAAAGCAATAACCCATACAGGATTGAGGGAGCGCAAAGGGCAATTGAGCTGGACAAACGGCTCAGGAGCGTTTGGGAGAAACATCCTAACTTTCATTTTGTGCCAAACAACTCTTCTTTTATGAAGAAAATCGCTTTTGGGATTTTGACCATTAATTCTGTTTTAGAAAAGTATGGTTTTGAATAAATAGGGACGGGCAAAATGAAAATTACCTTTTTTGGCGCATCAAAGACTGTGACAGGTTCAAAAACACTATTGGAGATGGGAAGTGAAACGGTCTTAGTTGACTGTGGAATGTATCAGGGCAAGGGGCTTTCTGGGCTGAATTCGGCCACTCTGGGACTAGATGCGCAGAAGCTTTCAATGGTTTTTTTGACCCACGGCCATCTTGATCACTGCGGGCTTTTGCCTATTTTAGTCAAAAGTGGTTTTAAGGGGAAAATTATAAGCTCCTGCGCCACAAAAGAGATCGCTAGAATCATCCTGGAAGATAGCGCAAGTATTCAGGAAAATGAAAGCAGCGAGAAGGGGAGCGCTCCTCCACTCTATGATTCCTTGGACGTTGAGCAAACGATGGAGCTTTTTTCCACAAGTGAAGTGGGCGTTGAGAACAAAGAGAAGACCTTTTCCTACAAATTCTTTGAAGCTGGGCACATTTTGGGAGCCTCGAGCTTAGTAATAGAGTACGAGGGAGAAAAAATCTGCTTCTCCGGCGACCTGGGGAGAAAAGACGATAGTATTCACCTTCCTCCTGAATTTCCTGAAGAAATGGACTACTTAGTCTTGGAGTCCACTTACGGCAATCGCCTTCACCCAAGAGTTGACCCCTTGGAGGAGATGGAAAGGCATGTAAAGAGAATTAGAGGGACAAAAGGGGTGTTATTAATACCTTCCTTTGCGGTCGCCAGATCTCAGATTATTATTCACCTCTTGAGCAAGTTATTTCAAAAAAGGGAAGACCTAAAGATGCCCATTTATTTCGACAGCCCTATGGGCCTTCGAACCACTCGCCTGTATGAAAAAAATATAGAAAAATTGAAAATCACCAAAAGAGAATTTCAAGAGGACTTGGAGTTCATTAAATTCACCGAGTTTGGAAAAGACCTCAAAAAACTTTCAAAGGCCAGTGGTCCCTATATACTTATCGCCTCTAGTGGAATGATAAGCGGGGGAAGAGTCCTAAAGCATTTTGATATGTTGGCAAAGTATGAGTCCAATACCGTTCTTTTGGTTGGGTACCAGGGCGAAGGCACAATAGGAAATAGTCTGCTTGAGGGGGAACATTTAGTTCGTCTTTTCGGACATGATGTGAATGTGCGGGCCAAGGTGGAGCTTATCGAGTCCTTGTCCGCCCACGCGGACTACGCAGAAATGGTCGACTTAATTTCTTCATGCAAAGAAAGACCGCGAAAAATATTTTTAAATCATGGGGAGGAGGCCTCTCTAGAAGCATTTAAACAAACTTTGATGAAGAACTTTTCAAGCGAAGTGGTGATCGCTCAGAAGGGAGTCGCTTATGAGCTTTAAAAAGGGAAGAAGCCAAGCATGGTAAAAAGAAAGCTCAGAGGATTTGAAGACGTTCTTTTGTTCAAACGCTCAAAGGAGCAAGAGAAGTTTAGCATTGAGAAGTATAAAAAAAGCATACTGGCCGCAGGTGTTGATAAAGAGGAATGTGACCAATTGATAGACGAGGTCGCGCTTGACCCCCGTCATTACTTCTCCACAGCAAAAGTGCATCATGCGACTTATAGGGCCCTGCTGAAGCGCTCAAGTTTGGTGGCGGCCAATTATAATATTCCCAACGCCATTTACGGCCTTGGACCTAGCGGATTTCCCTTTGAAGTTTTTTGCTCTGAAATGCTTAAGGCCAAGGGCTTTCAGACTAAACTTAATGTGATTAAAAAGGGCGAATTTATAAAGCACGAAGTCGACGTGATCGCCAGGCGAGAAGACGTTAATCTCTTTTGCGAAGCAAAGTTTCATAATAGAAAGAGCTACAAAAATGATGTTAAGGTGGCCCTCTACGTATACGCCCGCTACTTAGACCTAAAGAAAGGCAATCCCGGCGATGATTTCAAGTATGTTCTGATCTCTAATGCCAAGTTTTCAAAAGACGCCATCACATACTCCGAGGGAGTAGGGCTAGTCCTAATTTCAATGAACTATCCCAAAAAAGACACATTTATTGATCATATTAGACGCTACAAGGTCTATCCAGTTACCGTTTTGAATTCCCTTAAAAAAAGCGAAAAACGCAAGCTTCTTGAGAAAAGGATTGTGACAGTTAAACAGCTAGAGCGCTCTTACTTAGAGGACATCGGGCTTGAGCCTGAGCAAATCGTTAAGGTCATGCAGGAAGTCAAAGTTCTGACGAGGCCGAATTAAAATGCGCCTTACGAGCTGAAAGCTTTATAACTCATTCAAACTGGCCCCTAATAATGGGGACAATTAAAGGTCCCCTTGACCTCTTAAAATGACATTTCATCTCTCTCATCCTAACTTAATCTTCTAAGTTCGAACACTTAGAGCTTTTTTATATACTGGACTCTTGAAGCAGTTAGGACAATGAATTACAACTGCCCAAATTCCAATTGCCAAAAGAGCCCTTTCAACATCGTAAAAGACGGTCACTATCGCAGAAAAAGCGACTCCCGCCACATTCAACGTTTTAAGTGTAAAACCTGTCAAAAGAAGTTCTCCAAGGCGACCTTCACGCTTGAGCGCTATCAAAAGAAAAGACGAATTAATCACCAGGTAGGCAAGTTGCTCTCTTCAGGAATGAGTCTGCGACGGTGCGCCCTTGTGCTAGGTGTGAACCCAAAAACTATTGAAAGAAGGCTTCCTTATCTTGCGGCAAAGGCCAGGTCGCGACATGTGAGGCAACTTAAGCTCCTTGAAAAGAAGAAAGTCGTCCATCTGCAGTTTGATGACTTAATCACCAAAGAAAATAGCAAGCTTAAGCCTCTTTCTATTAGCATTGCCGTGGACGCAGACTCTCGCTTAATTCTCGCTGGCAAAGTTTCACAAATACCAGCATTTGGGCATCTTGCTCATGTCGCAAAAAAGAAATATGGAAGGAGGGAATGTCACCACCGCTTGGGCCTTGAAGCGCTATTTAAGGAGATCAGGCCTGTCGTTCATCCAAATTCAATCATTAAGTCGGACGAGCACAAAAAGTACCCTGAGTTCGTTCAAAGGTACTTTCCCAAAGCAGAATATGTCCGCCATAAGAGTGAAAGAGGTTGTGTGGCCGGCCAGGGAGAGCTTAAAAAAGTGAAGTATGATCCACTATTTGCCATTAACCACACCTGCGCCATGTTTCGGGCGAATATTAATCGCTTAATAAGGAAGACCTGGTGCACGACAAAAGACCCTCAAAAGCTGCAAGACCATGTGGACCTTTTTGTAGATTTTTACAATCGAGTAATTATTAAGGAATCTGCAGCTTGTCCCCACGCTTAGGGGGCAGTTTTTAACTCATTAATGACCGACTTAAGAGAGTCTCGCACCTCTTGCGCAATAGAAGAGAGCTCCTCGTTTTGGATGGAGCTCATTGATGCGCTAGGGTCTACTGCTGACACTTCCACCGGCCCTTTTTCGGACTTTTGTTGAATAATGACATTGCACGGAAGCATTGTCCCCACCTTGTCCTCCTTAAGGAGCGCTTTATGAGCAAAATGAGGGTTGCAGGCCCCGAGTATTTTATACTTGTAAAAATCAACGTCGATCTTATTCTTAAGGACCGTTTGCACGTCAATTTCTGTGAGCACGCCAAAGCCTTTTGACTTCAATTTTTCTGTGACTCTTTCTGTTGCGGCTTCAAAGTTGGAGTCGAGTTTTGTGGTAAAGTAATACGACATAAGGTCTCTCCCTTCCTGTTAAATTATTGCAGATTAAGCGCCATCGGGAATCTTTATTGCTCTATAAATCTTTCAGCGCTCCAAATGCCTGTTAAACTCATGCCTGACTTCATGGAAATCACTTTACCGTCTTCCAGAAAAAGAGTTGTGGGAGTGGCCCTCACATTTAGAACTTTGCCAAGTCCAGGGTCCAGCAAAAAAGTGAAAGGGTAGTTATTCCTCTTTAAGAAGCTTGAAATTTTTTTGGCGCTTTCAAAAGTATTTAGGGCAAATATGGACGTCTTTGGGATTTTTCCCCCGTTCACAGACGACTTCAATCGGGCCATCTCCACTTTGCAAGGCCCACATGTCGTTGCCCAAAAGAGCGCAATTGCCCTTCCTTTTGGTGGAAACTTAATCTTGCCTAGCTCTCCACGAGGCCCCATTTCTGTGAGCATGATGGAGTTTAGGCTCTTCCCTTCAGATTTAAAGTTGTCAGCTATAGTGGGCGCTTGTGTCAGAATAAAAACACCGAGTATACAAATGAAAATGAGGTTGTTTGAGGACAGAAAATTTTTAAACACTTTTAGCTCCGTCATTTTGAATCATTGAGTTGAGACGCTCTAGCTGCAAGCAGTTAAGTCCGGCCCCTTTGATATTTGGGCGAAACTTTGAGGCCTTCTTGACCGTTAGCGCCATTCGCTCGCACCAATTTCCTCTGCAGAAAAAAACGAGCTCCTGGCGTGGCGGGATGCTCTCAAGGAATGACTTGAGGTTCGTCTCATTCGGATCGAGCTCAAATGCTTTGGCGACAGGTATGAATAGAGCCTCTTCAGGTTCTCTTAAATCAATTAACCTTACTCGCTCGTTTATTACGTCCATCGCGAGACTCTGCAGGTCTGAGTCCCACATCTTGTCCCTTGGCAGAATTGAACGTGGAGTGGCGATTAAATCGCAGGCAAGCATCTGCAAGACTCGCTTTTCGGCAAGGGAATAAATTCTGTAGTTCTTGACCTTTTTGACCTCGAGTATGCCCACTTTTTTAAGGGCCTGCAGATGAAGCGATATGTTCTGCGCCGATTGACCAAATTTTTCAGCGCAATTTTCTACGGACCTGGGGCAGTAGGATATATAATTAATAAGCTTGAGCCTTATAGGAGAGCTTAACAGCTTAAAAACCTGCGCGCTCTCTTCGAAAAATGACTCTTTTAAGTCTTTCTGTTTCATGGGACCTCAAAAATATTTGCATTAAAATCTATTCAAGCATACACTTGAATAGTCTTTTGCGCAAGGAGGTTGTTTTGCACACAAAAACTCACTTTAAAATATTCAGAATTTTTTTGAGCCTTATCTTTTTGGTGGCGGGCCTTGGACACTTGTTCTCTTCAGAGAAGTTGGTTCTTAGATTGATGGGGTCGCCTGGATGGCCTCTTTTGGCCGATTTCTTTGACCCCTCTTTTCTTATTGTGGTGACCGGAGTTGTGTTGGTCGTTGGAGGGCTTGGTCTTTTATTGAATATTCAGGCGAGGTGGAGCTCTCTTATATTAATGGGGGTCTTGGTTCCTATCACACTCACAGTCCAAGTGAGCTTGAACTCGCTTGGGCCTTTGTTTAAAAATATAGCGATCATGGGCTCCCTTATATTAGTGTATTTCGAAAACGCTCCTAAGAGCTCGCGACAGCAGGAAAAAAGAAAATGAAAAAATTAATGGCTTTAATGATTTTTGTGGCCTTTCGCCACTCATTCTTTTGCTAGGGAAACAAAACCTAATGTGGCCTTCTTGATACGAAGGCCGAATCATTTAAAGGCCGCTTTCTTGACTTTAGATCAAATGAGAAGTGGCCATTTTCCTATCAGTTATAAAGAGGCCGTCATTGTTGTCTGCGGGAAAGAGGGCATGGGCTCCTTAAAAAAGGAGAACAAAATGTTCGCTCTGGACTTGGCATCAGCAAAATCTAAAGGAGTAAGAGTGGCCGCCTGTGGCCTCACGCTTAAAAAGATGGGGCTTTCTTCTAGAAAACTTCACCCTGCAGTGGAGGTTGTGGAAAATGGGCTTTATGAAATGATACGTTTAAAATCGGAAGGTTTTATTTCCGTCGACATCTGATTAAGATTTGTCCGCCCTCAATTGGACTCCCTCTTGCATATAGGATAAAGGCAAAAATCAAAATAAAAATGCATAGGTGATCAAATGGACTTTGTTGTGGTTTTAGGCATAGGCGTCCTCTTGGTTGGGGCGTATGACATCGTCCAAAGAAAACACGCGGTCCTCAGGAACTTTCCCGTCGTTGGTCATATTCGGCATTTCTTGGAGGTCATAGGCCCCGAGTTAAGACAGTATATTGTGACAGCGAACAATGTAGAAAGACCTTTTAATAGAGACCAAAGGCGTTGGGTTTATTCCTCGGCCAAAAAACAAAATGATGAATTTGGTTTCGGCACCGACAATGATTTAGAGCTTTCAGAAAATTACCTCGTCTTAAAACAAGCAGGCTTTCCCTATCAGGACCCCTTTAAAAAAGATTGGGAAAAGGCCCTGTACCCAATCCCTTGCGCTAAAGTTCTCGGAGGTGCAAGAGGAAGGCCAAAATCATTTAGACCTCCCTCTATCGTCAATATTTCAGGAATGAGCTATGGCTCCTTAAGTGGAGCGGCGGTCGAGGCCTTAAATAAAGGGGCCAAGTTGGCGGGAACGTTTCAAAGCACCGGTGAAGGGGGAATCTCCCCTTATCATTTGATGGGAGGCGACCTTGTTTGGAACATTGGTTCGGGATACTTTGGGTGTCGAGACAAATTCGGAAATTTTTCCTTGGACAAATTCAAGTCTGCGATTGAAAAATGTCCTGTAAAGGCGATTGAAATTAAATTAAGCCAAGGCGCCAAGCCTGGGCTAGGAGGGCTTCTTCCTGCCAGCAAGGTCACTCCTGAACTCGCGAGGATTCGAGGTGTGCCAGTGGGGGAAGATTGTGTGAGCCCCTCAAGGCATTCGGCCTTCGACAATGAAGACGAGCTGCTGGACTTTGTCGAGTTATTGGCCTACGAGTCCGGACTTCCCGTGGGAATAAAGTCTGCTGTGGGAGACATTTCTTTTTGGGGCCGCCTTTGTGACCTTATGAAAGACACCGACCGAGGCGTTGATTTTGTGACTATAGACGGAGGAGAAGGCGGCACCGGAGCGGCGCCTTTGGTGTTTACTGATCATGTGTCTTTGCCTTTTAAAATTGGGTTTACGTCAGTCTATAAAGAGTTTGCCAAGCGAGGCCTTCACCATGACGTGGTCTTTATCGGCTCAGGCAAGCTCGGGCTTCCCGAGTCGGCCATTTTCGCGCTGTCCATGGGCGTGGATCTGATAAATGTCGGACGAGAGGCGCTATTTGCTCTCGGATGCATCCAAGCTCAGAAGTGTCATACTAATCGTTGTCCAACGGGGGTCACGACCCAGTCGAAGTGGCTAACTCGGGGACTCGACCCTGATCTTAAGTCGGTAAGGGTCTCAAATTACCTCGTCAACCTAAGAAAAGAGATCCTTCGAACCACCTGGGCCTGCGGCAATTCCCACCCCTCTTTTTTGGACCCTGACCATATTGCGCTAATTGATGGGTACTTCCATTCAAAAAGTCCGAAAGAAATATTTGGATACGTGGAAGGGTGGGGCAAAGCGAGGCCCTATGATCTAAAAGAAATACATTCTATAATGGAAAGACCTGAATTTATTAGCGTTTAAATATAAAAGGAATAAATGGCGAAACAGCAATTGACAGAGGGCTCCGTAATTAGGTCTTTATTTAAGCTTTCAGTGCCCATTGTTATGGCGAATTTTTTGCAGACTGCCTATCAGTTGACGGACACCTTTTGGGTCGGACGGTTGGGGGCCAATGAAGTGGCCGCTCTTTCTCTTTCATTTCCGGTTATCTTTCTTTTAATCTCTATGGGAGGAGGCTTCGCCATCAGCGGAACGATTCTCGTGTCTCAGTACGCGGGGCAGAGGAATCAGTCTATGGTCTCTAAGGTTTGTTTACAGACCCTCATGATTATCGTCGTGGTTTCCTTGGCGCTGGCCGGCTCTGGCCTATCTTCTTGCGCCCTATGTGGTCTCTGCCATGACAAAAGACCAAATAGTGAGGGAGCTCACAATTTCCTATTTAAAAATTTCCTTTATCGGTCTTGTTTTTAGTTATCTGTATATGATGTTTCAGTCCCTTATACAGGGGAGTGGGGGACGTCAAAACTCCCTTTTATATTGTCTTAGTTACGGTGGTCTTAAACTTCTTGGCCGACCCCATTCTCATTATGGGCCTGGGGGCTTCCCCGCCTATAGGGTGGATGGGCGCCGCCTACTCCACTGTCGCCACCCAAGGCATTGCCGCTGTCCTCGGCATGTACTTATTGGCAAAGGGAAAGGGCGGCATACGGCTTAATTTTAGAAGTCCAGAAGTCAATTTTCGTTTGATCAAGCAGATTCTTAATTTGGGACTGCCTTCATGCGCGGAGCAGTCGGCCAGAGCTTTGGCCATGATGGTGATGACGTTTCTAGTCGGCCAGTTTTGGCAATACGCCCTTGGCCGCCTACGGGGTGGGCGTTCGAGTTTTGAGTTTTATAATCATTCCAAGCCTTGGTTTCTCCATGGCCGCGTCTACATTGGTGGGCCAGAATATTGGGGCCCTCAAATATGAAAGAAGCAAGCAGGTCGCCTCTAGCGCCCTTAAGGTCATTTTTGCGGCGTTAACTTGCGCTGGGGCCCTTATTTTTGTGTTCGCTGAAGAGACCTTGCGCGTATTTGTGCCTGAAGAGCCCGCTGTTATTGCTGAAGGAGCTCGTTTTATCAGGATTATTTCGTTGACCTTTGGGTTTATCGGTTATCAGCAAGTTGCGAGCGGAGCTTTAAGAGGAGGAGGAAGCCCTCTTGTCTCATTGATTATCGCGATCACCTCTTTATGGGTCGTGCGCTTTCCTATCGCTTACATTCTTTCAAACCACACGTCCTTGGCCCAAAATGGGGTATATTGGTCTTTTGTCTTTAGCAATATTTTTGGAGCTTTTTTGGCCTGGGTCATTTTGAGAAAAGATCGCTGGATTAAAAATATTACGGACCCGCGTCTGGAAACGGAAAAGAACGTTTTAGAAGAGGTCATGACAGAAGAAGGAACTTCAAGCTAAATATCGCCCTATTCCTCGCGCTTATTGATGAGAGTAAATATTCTTGTATTCATGGCTTTTGAGCAAAAGGTCCTCGTGCTTTCCAGAGGCCTCCAATCGGCCCTCCTTCAACACATGCACCATATCGGCCAAAGGGGCGCAGGAAAGCCTATGAGTCACAATGATAATCGTCCGTGTCCCTTTTAATTTTTCGATTGTTTGGTTGAAGAACCTCTCACTAGGCGGATCTAAAGCGCTTGTAGGCTCATCAAAGATCAATATAGGAGCTTGAGTTATTAATGCTCTCGCCACCGCGAGCCTTTGTCTTTGTCCGCCTGAAAGAACATGCGCGTCTTGCTCTAACTCGGTCTTGTAACCCTTCGGAAGGCCTTGGATAAATTTGTGCGCGCCTGCCATCTTTGACGCCCATTTTACTTCTTCGAAGGTGGCGGAGGGCTTCCCATAAGTAATATTTTCTTCGACCGTAGTGGGCAATAGAATAATCTCTTGGGTGACCATTGCGACATGCCTTCTTAAGGATTTGAGGCAGACATTTTGAACATCATGTTCACTTAGAAAAATTGATCCACTAGAAGGGTTATAAAAGCGGGGAAACAGATTCAATAAGGTGGACTTGCCGGACCCGCTTTCTCCAACTATGACATGCATCGTGTTCTTGGGAATTGAGATATTGATATCTCTTAGCGCCTTTTTGTCCTGCCCATAATTAAAACTTAGGTCTTTTAGGGTCAAGTCCCTTGGCCTAAGGGCTATTTCATACGCGTCTTCGCTGTCCCTTACATGAGGCGACATATGGAGAATGTCCTGCACTCTTTGTATTCCTATTAGACCCATTTTGAGTTGCGCCTTGGCTCCTGTAAGCGTGCATAATGGCTCATAAATTGTGTTGAGGTACATAAGGAAGACGGAAAGCTCGCCGATGCTCACTCCCTGGTTTGCGGCCGCCTGCTTTCCGCCTACATAAAGAATGGCCCCGACCACGCAGCCATAGATGATGCCGACGCCCCATTTGTAAAAGGCCATTTGCCTATGGACTTTCAACCATGAGCGCAGGCTAGTGTAATTTCCTTCATGAAACTCTTCATACTCTCTTGGTTCTTGGGTGAATAATTGTGAAAGCCCAATATTGCCTAAGGCCTGGTGGATGAAGTGGGTGTACTCGCTTTCGTCCTGCTTGGCCTGAGTTGAGGTCTTTTCCAACGATTTCTCTGTGATTCTATTTAATAAAATAAGAGGGGGAGCGATGGCGAAAGAGATGAGGGCGAGGGTCACGTTTGTTTGGAACATGATGAAGGCCATGATAATTAACGTCGCTGTGGCCACCACCATTGAGACGAGCATGTTAAAAAGTTGCTGGTAGCCAAGGGTGTCCGTGTTCAAGCGATAAAGCGCGTCCCCCCTGGGAAACTTCTTATGATGCTCAAGATGCAAACTTTGAAGCTTTTCAAAAAATTCTGACCGAATCTTGGCGATTATGCTTTGGTCTAGGCTCACATTGAGAACGTGTTTGAGGGTCGATACAAGCTCATAGATGGCTTTCAAAAGGAAGTAAGAGATGGCCAAGACCAATATCCGGTCCTCTAAGATGATTGGCAAAACGCCTTCAAGGTTTTTGTATAAGAAGGAGCCATTGTCCGCATTGGAAGGCCCAAATGTGTCCACTAATAAAGCAAAAGGCCACGGGAGAGTGAGATTAAGAAGGGTCATTATTCCTATTAGGAATAGCAACAGGGCGATTCTCTTTTTAGAACTTAAAAAGTATTCGCGAACTTCAGCGAAGTGGGCGATTACTCCTTTTCTTTTTTGGATTTTTTGACTCAAGTGACCTCTCACCGTTCTTTTATGTAAAAAGCGTCCCCCCATCCGTCTGGATGCATGCGCTTTTCTCTTCTTTTAAAGCTCCATTTGGAGAGGTGGTCCTCTAGTTCCTCGGTCAAACAACAATTTTCAAAAAAATAATCATCATTTATTTCAGTATAAACATAGTCCACCTGGTCCAAGAGCTTTGATGCCCCTTTTAAGGCCGTTAGCTCGCCGCCCTGTATGTCCATATTCAAGAAGTTAAAGCAGCCTCTGTCGTGGCCGTTCTCTCGTAGCAAAGAGTCCACAGTCTTGCCTGGCACTTTTAATTTTTTCACCACAGGGACATGGGGATACTTTTCTAAATGCTTCTTTGGATAGAGCAATGAAGAGCACATGGTATTGCTCATGACATTGAGCTCGAGTTCGTCCTCGTCCTTGTCAACGGCGGCAAACTGATAACAGAAATGCCCCGTATGGCCTTCAATTCTTTTCTGAAGGTCCGAGAACACTTCTGGATTCGCTTCGACCCACACCACCGTCTTCACCCCATGGGAGATATAGCTTTCAAGCTCCTGCCCTTCATGCGCTCCTAGAGTGAACCACTCCTTCTACCTTGATTTTATGTTTTTCCACAATTTCTGATAAAGGTATCATCATACGCCGTTTCTCCTTTTTTATTGAAAAAATTCTTCCCTCTAATGGCGCTAGAGGGAATAGTGAAGCTCCCGTGGCTTTTTCTTCTTATTTCTTTCTTGCTTGTCGTCAAGTCCGTGAGGGCAAGCATGAGAGGATCACGCAGTCTATGCCGCTTCTCTCTTCTTATTGGCGAAGTTTAGCAGGACGATCAAGTTTTGGTTCTTTCCTCTTGAAAAACAATAGACGTCGTCAGGACACTCAAACCCGCTTTCACTATAATAGCGGCCTTGCATGGACCTTCGCTCCTTTTTGGCCATGATTAAATTTTGATAGAAAGAAAAAAGGCCGTACTCGTCATTAAAGACAAAAGGGGCCGGGTCTTGATAGGGACAAAATTTCGCGCCTATCATGTCACCAATATAAACCAATGGGTTTCCCGGCAAAGCGAACGTAAGAATGGCGGCCATTTTAGCGGTCTTGATTCCATAACGATCAATAAACCTTTTGCCCGTGTCATTGTTGTTGATAAAGCGCAATGTTCGTCCCCAACTTAAACTTTCTCGCACCCTGCGCTTCAAAAGCTTTAAGTCATGCCTATCGAAGACCTGTCTCCAAGACCACTCGCCAAGTCTCTGCCAGTCATAGGCGGCGCTATAGCCGCGCGCAAAAAAATAAGGGTGCAGAAGCGGCGCCCTCTGCTATCCATATAAGTTCCTTTTCGCTCTCTCTCTCAACCTTTTCTATGATTCTGGGAAAAACCTCTGGCGCGCGGTTCTTTAACTCCCAGGCCGCGTCAATCCTAAACCCATCGACTTCATACGCCTTTGCCCAGTGAACTAGGGCCTTTTCCATGAAACTCACCACCTGCGGGTTTTGATAATTTAGGAATAAAAGTCCGTTCCACCATGGATTGGAGAGTATTTCACCGTCCTCATTTCGAGCGTAATAATCATAGATATGGCGAGCTTGGACCATTTGCTTTAGCGCATAAGGATGCATGTCCGAGGTGTGGTTTGGAACAAAATCGGCCAACACCTTAATGCCCTTTTTATGGGCCGTTTTGACCAGCTTTAAGAGCGCCTCTTCGCCGCCAAAAGTGGTGTTTACTTTAAAATAATTGGTCACTTTATAAGAAATAAGGCTGGGATCGTCTGAAGGAAAAAGCGGCAGAGAGCCATATGGCCCCTGCCCCTTGCGCTTTAAGCCAATCTATTTTTCTATGGCGCTATTTAGCATGATTCCCCCATAAAACAGGGAACAAGGCCATATATTGTCGTTCCCGGAGAAAGAGACGACTTCGCTTGAAGCGCTGCGAGCAGAAGTGAAACAGTGATAAAAAATTTCATTTTTCTCCTATGGCCGCTTTTCTAAAACTCTCGCTCCAGCAGACCCATGCCGCAGCGCCCCGCCTAAAACAAGGGAAGGGAATAATAGTATCCACCATGCTGTATAGATTTGAGTCTTTGCCTTCGGCTATGAGCCCGCCTAAACTCGGGTACTGGTTTGAAACCCCCATGCCCAAATAGTCAAGTACCGCAAGCCCTCCGATATTGGCGATAAACATAAATGGCAGCTGGGTCATCACCGTCAAAGATATGTTGGGAACAATGTGACGCAAGAAAATTTGCAATTTACTGCCCCCAATCGCAGTGGCCGCCTCTATAAAGCTCTCCTTTCTTGCCTTTAATGTCTCTGTTCTGATCAGTTGAGAAATCCCCATCCATCCAAACGCGCAGTTTATGAGAATTAGAAGAAAAAGCCCGCCATTGAAAAGTGAAAGAGAGAAAATGATCAAGAAAAAAACAGGCACAAGGCTAAGGGCCTCCAAAATCTTTGCGAAAGCAAGTCGGCGCGCCTCCCAAGAAGCCCAAAAGACCTCCTATAAATGGCCTATAAATAAAGTCACGGCGCAGACAATAAAACTATAGATATAAGAAACCCGCAGGCCGTATAAGGAGATGGCGAAAACGTCTCTTCCTGCCGAGTCGGCGCCAAATAAATGCTTCTTTGAGGGAGGTGAGGGAAACTCTGAAAGCTTTTTATCAATAGTTTTTGGCCCCCACCTCTTTAGCGGCCAAAGACTTTCCAAGAATTTTTTAAAGAGGCATAATTTTTGGGGCGCATCCGCGCCTGATCTTCTACGCCAAATGTCTGGGGGGCGTAGGTTTTAAAAGCTGGAAAATACCAGGCCCCGTCTTTTAAGATGACAAGCGGCGCCGGGGCGCTCCAAATCTCTGCGCTCAAAGGCGCCGCAAATAAGATGAGCATTAAAATGCTTAAGACGGTTTTTTGTTTCATAAGCTCTTCTCAAAGTCCACACGAGGATCAAAAAAGCGCAAAGCAAAGTCGCTTATAAGATTGCCTAAAAGCATTGCGACGGCGGAGAAAACTAATAAGGCCATAAGGACGTTATAATCTCGCTCAAGCGCCGCCTCATAGCCCAATAGGCCTATGCCTGGGAGTTGAAAGACCGTCTCAATTATTAAGGAACCACTCAAAAAGACGGCCATGACGCTTCCGACACCGGAAATAAGAGGGAAAATAGCGTTTTTTAAGCGCATGCTTTAAAAGCACGTCCCGAGAAGAGAGGCCTTTGGCCTTGGCGAAAGCGGCGTAGTCTTTAGAGAGCTCTAGACCTATTTTACTTCTCAAAATTAGGCTGCCCACGGCAAACGACCCCAAAATATGACAAGAGAAAGGCAAGATGAAGTGGGTCAGACGGTCCATAAATTTACCTAATATGGTCAATCTCATGGTAGTTGTCACTAGTCATATAAGCTATGGGGAAAATAGGACGCTCCCATGTCGCTTGCAAAAAAAATGATGAAGAAAAGCGCTATTAATAAAACCGGAGTGGCCGAAAAAAGCACGAGAGAATAGCGAAGAAAGCGGTCCAAAGCCTTTCCACTTCGAGCGGCCATAGCGCATCCAAGACAAATTGTGCCAGCATAGCCAAAAATAAAGCTTCCAAGACCAAACTGCAAAGAAACGGGCAACCTGTCCTTTATCACCTCCAGTACGGGGCGCCCATAAGAAAAGCTTTGCCCAAAGTCCAACCGGAGCATATTCCCTAGCCAATGGAAGAATCTTTTATGAAGTGGCAAGTCAAGTCCGTATTGCGTTTTAATTTCTTTAAGTCGTTCTGACGAAATGCGAGTCCCTTGTGTTTGCGACACGCCAGAATTTTTCCTCATCTTCATCACCAGTGAGTCCAAAGGTCCTCCTGGCGCCATGTGAACTAGCCCATAGACAAATAAGAGCGCCACAAAAAAGGTGGGCACCATGAGAAGGGCCCTTTTGCACAAATACCTCATCTAATTCGCCTTTTTGATCCACCATCTTTCTTGGCCAATATCATATTTTAAAGAAGGACGGCTTTGGCCGACCTTGTTTGAGATGGCGTAGTATTCAAACGCTGGATAAAAGAAAAATAGAGCTGGAATGTCCTCATTAATTTTTCGGTGAATTTGTTTGGCGAGAGACTGGCGTGTTGAAAAGTCCTCTGATGTAATCAATTCATCGATAAGTTTATCTACTTCGCTATTATGATAGCCCATAAAATTTAGGCCGCCTTTACTATATGCGGAGGACGAGTGCCATAAAGGTCGCGGATCAAACTCTAATGATCCCCCGCCCCAGTCCACATATAGGGCGTCAAAGTCGCCTTTTCGAAGCTTTTCATTGATCAGACTCCAGTCCAACTGACGAAGGTTTATCTGGACGCCAGCTAAGGCCGCATCATATTGAAAAATTCTTAGCACATGCTTGGGCGCGTCCCCTCCAAATATGATTGTGAACTCTAGAGGCTCGCCGTCCTTTTCCAATACACCATTTCGGTCCAGATCTTTCCACCCATTATTCTTTAGAATGGAAAAGGCCTTTGCCGGGTCGAAGGTCTTTTCGAGGCGCGTCCTTGGGAGAAAAGGGGCTTTCGTTGTACCAAGGTCCATGGGCGCAGGAGTACTGCCCCTTGTATACCTTATGAGAAATCGCGCTTCGATCAAGCAAAAGAGACAGCGCTTTTCTGATATCGTGTTTGGCGAATGGCCCTTTTTTTAGATTAAATCCTAGATAGGGAACAGCTTTGGGGGAAGCGTTTTTCACCTTTCGCGCAATTATTTTTCTTTTCGGTTCAAGCTTGCTAATCCTTTGATAGGAGTTTAGCTCTAATTTTACATAGTCGAGCGCGCCTGTTTTTAATAGCTCTAGGGCCGAAAAAGTATTGCCAATAAAGCGAAAAACGATGTTTTTGCTAAGGCGCGTGTTTGTCGCTTGAGAATCTTTTCTTCCCCACCAGATTTTATTTACAACAAGATGCAGGAATTTGCCGCGCTCCCAGCTTTTTAGTTTGTATGGCCCAGACCCGATCATATTTTTGTTAAGGTCAATATTCGAGTTTTTTTTGCCGTAGATATGCTTAGGTATGATGAGCATTTGGGCCGCGGAAGAAAAGTTTTTGAAATAATTATTTTTAAGGTGAAAACGAACTTTTTTATCGTTTAAAATTTGAACTTTAGAAATATTTTCATAATAAGGGGACAGGTGTACGGCCTTGAATCTGGAGTCAAACAAGGCGTCGAAACTGAACTTTACATCGGTGGCCGTAATAGGTTTTCCATCACTCCAAGAAGCGTTCTTGCGGATCCAAAACGTGTATGTTCCTTTCTTTGGGTTCACTTCAAATTTTGCGGCGAGGCAGGGAGTCCATTTGTACGTGTCTTTATCTCTGCGAAGCAAGCTTTCAAAAACATACTTGTGCGCAAAGCCCGCGTCATAGCCCTCCACATTTATGGGGTGCAGACTCTTTGGGGGGTAGGGGACCTGGAAAATTAGACTTTCATTTTTTTCAAAACTGAAGGCATTGGCGAAAATAAAAAAAGAAAAACAGGTCAAAACTTTTAACATCGGCAGTATATACCTGTCATGACCGTTTTCTTGCAATCATCTACTTTTAATAAGCCTTAGACAATATTGCGCCTTTTATTTTACTGGTCGGAAGTCCTCTTTTCCAAGGTTATAGTCAGCACATAACCATCAAAAGAAATGTTGAGCCCATTTGGGTCCACTCCCTTGACGTCCACTGTCGCATCTATGTCTGGCCATTTCTTTTTCAGGTGATAGAGCTCATCGCCACTTTTGCCTATGGCCCTTTTAGAGGCCTTAAGAACCAATCTGTCTCCTATGAGCTCAACGTCTATTTCGTCCTCTTCATAACCTTCCAGCTCGGCCTCAATGATGAATGCGTCATTTTTTTCTTCTATATTTAAGTCCATCTCTTCCGCGCTCAAGGCGCTCGCTTCTGGCAGGTCTCCGTACTCTGAATTAAAAAAGTTGTCGACATTTGTGGCCTCTCCAGAAGTTGCCGGGACCTGACCGGGATCTTTTTTCGGTCTTCCAGGGTCTGGGTCCACTGTTCTTGTATAATCAACCATTTCTTATGCTCCTTTAAAAATTTGATTTGGCGGCCGGGCCTTCACTATCTAGGCGTCTTTTAAAAGTGCTTGAAAAACGCTCAGGCATCATATTAGAGACCATGTCAATCGCATTTGAAGTCAGTGAAGTGGCGTCTTTGGCCACTTCTGGTTTGAGCTTCTTATAGGCCTCTCCAAGCTTGTTTGCCTCCTCTGCGCTTAAGACCTTGCGGGCAGCATCAAAAACTTCGCCTTCTTCTCTGCTAATATGATCTTTAAGGTCTTTGGAGAGCTTTTTCATAAGTGAGGTCAGGTTTGCGTGCACTTTCTCGGCCAAAGAAAGAGAGCGCATCTCATTCTCAGCTATAGCGTGTTCTCCATAGCTTTTTACAACTATGCTGCCTTCATCAAAGTTGCGCAGAGTGTTGTAGAAAACAGCTTCTTCCGCTCTGGAATGCGCAATGACTTCTTTTTTAAGTTTTTCTAAAAGGGAGCGCCAATCATCACTTCCTTGTTCGCTTGCCGTAACTATTTTATCAAGCAGGTCTTTAAAGTTTTTATGTTCTTCTCTTAATATTTCGTAAATATTCATAAGAGCTCCTTTTTGCTCTTTTATAATTGCAAACGATTTGCCACATGTCCGCAGAGAGATTTTACTTATTAATCGGAGACTGCAATATGGTCACTTCCACTAAGGGCATCACGTTTTCGTGCTTTTCTCTTATTGACCTGGCAATCCGATGCCTGAGTTTCTTTTTTATTTCTTCATCTGAGAAAACCACTTCTTTCTTTCTCTGAACATAAGCAATGACGAGTAGGGAATTTTGGCCCTTTATATTTGACCTCGTAAAGCGGGAGTTCGCCTCTACCACTTTGGCAAGCTTGCTCTTGTCTATGACCGTTTGAACTTCTTCGGACAAGCGCTTAGAAAGGCTTGATCTGTTTAGGTTTGGGGCGTCCCAAAATTGCCATGCTAGCAGACACAAAATGGCCGAGACAGTGATGGCATAAGATGACTTCCGTATAAGACTTTTTCCTCTCTTGAATCTCGCCCCTTCGGAGTTGACGCCAAATAGGGCAAAGACGATTGAGCCTGCCAAGTTTATTCCAACGAGCTGTATTAACAAAACAAAGGAAGAGCTTACGACCATCTCCCATTTGCCTATGGCGGCCGCCATGCCAATCACTGCGGTCGGGGGCGCTAAGGAGGCCGCTACCAGCATGCCTGGCCCTGCTGCGGTGACTAAACTGTCTCTTTCATCTTGGCATAAGTTGAGTGCCCCGGCCGCTCCTGCGACTAAGGGAAGCAAGACGGCCGCGGAAGACACCAGACTTGTTTGGGTCATGAGTTCAGTGGAGATTTTTTGATCTATAATAAAGGACATGACAAAAGCGCAGGCAACGCTCACGAGAAGGGAAGCAAAGTACCTTGTTAGAGATTTTTTTATGAGGAAACTGTCTCCTCTTGCTGTTCCCAGGGAAAGGGTCATGGCGGGGCCCGCAAATGGCGCAATCAACATGGAAGCCGTCAAAAGGTATACCGTGTTGGTGAAAAGGCCTGTCCAAGCGACAATGGCCGCGCAAACTGCATAACCAATAAACCCTTTCCAAGATCCCACACTTTGTAGACCGCCCAAGAGGATCTCAATAGGGCTTCTTGTCGTCACGTCCACAGTCGAGCCAGGAGGTGAGTCAATCGGGGGAAGCAATTGAACCACGCCCCGAGGATTAATTGTGAACTTGGCGTTGTCTATCTTTTGAATGTCCTCGATAAGATCTTCGAGTTTATTATTGGGCAGGTGGATAAAAACGATCTCCACCGGGCCGTCATCGCCTTGGGCCTGCATGGTAAATAGGTTCTGGCCTTTGTTTTTTGTTGCCGCAGAAATCGCTTCCGCGCTTTTTCCCTTAGGCACTGTTGAAATTACTTGTCTCATTTCCTTGTGAGAGTCAGATTTAGTTTTTTCTTAAAAACTATCAGTGCCTATCGCGCCACCGGCCTGAGCGCCTGAGTTCGCGCCTGTTCCTGTTCCAGCTCCCGCGCCAGTGCCAGTGTTATTGCCTTGACCTCCATATTGGGCGCCAGGATCACTACCAAACTGTGTGCCGGCGCTTGGTGGGGTGGTTTGAGGCAAGCCTAGGTCCTGTTGTTGCTGCACTCCCGGCGTTTGAACCTGAGGTTGTTGGACAGGCTGTTGGACCTGAGGTCGCTGGTACTGTTGGCGCTGTTGGCGCCGTTGCCGCCGCTGGGGAATTGGTCCTGTGGGGGACGGTTGCCCTTGAAAGGGGCCGTTTAACTCTGTCTGATTACTTGGTTCTATAGCTCCTGGAGCTTGATTTCCTTGGACTGTGTTCCCTATCTGAGAGAAGGCAAGAGGAGCGCCTACAAGCCCGATTATAAAAAGTTTTTTAAGCATTAGCATAATATCTCCTGTTCTTTTTCCTAGGTAGATAGTGCAATTATTCTGCCAATGCTTTTTCATGGTTGATGTCCTTTGGAATGTGACCTATTCTTTGTGAAGACTTAGGCAAGGAGGTCAAATGTCCGGAGTGTGGCGAAACTGTAGTGTTTGTAAAAAACCAATAATGCAAGGCGCGGTCTATCAGAAATGCAGCGTCTCGAGCTGCAGGAAGAGCGCTTACTGCTCTGTGGACTGTTGGGACTCACATGTTCCCATAATGAACCATAAGTCCGCGTGGGCCGAAGAGGAAAAAGCGCCCCATCATGAATACTCTGAGGAGAGACCAAGGCGCAGGATTGTTGCTTCTTCTCCACAAATGTCTTCTTCTAATGAAAAGTCGGCCAAAGATTCTGAGTTGCCGAAAGATGTGCTTGTCGTTGTCTCAAAATTAAAGGCCTATATAAAAGCGAAGGCCGACATGAATTGCTCTGGGGACGTCTCTGAAATGCTTTCTGATATAATCAGAGACAAATGCGATGAGGCGACAGAAACAGCGCGCATGGCCGGGCGAAAGACGGTGATGGCAAGAGACTTTAATCGCTAAAATTTAGGAATAGAATCTAGGCTCTTCTGGCGGAAAAGGCCTGGGAGAGTCGCTTTTCTCAATTAAGGACTTTAGATACTCACTCTGTTCATCGAACTTTTTCTCTATCTTCTTTTCTAAGCTAAGCTCAATTGCGTCCATCTTTCTAATGAGCATTTCAAGGGTTCTCTTGAGCTCCATCGAGTTGTCGCTCTCCAAAACTTTTTTAATACTTTCAATCTGGCCTTCGGCTTTCATGTAATTCCCTCCACAAAAAAATTGTAAACGAGAAAAGCTCTTCATTAAATCAACATCCTTGTGACAAAAAGAAACTCAATGAAGAACTTAAGTAAACTTAATGAAGTCCTTTTGAGCGCCCATTAAGATTTGCGCATGTATAGGGAAAGTTTAAGTCAGTTAACTCTTTGGAAAATCATCGAATACGTAAATACTTCAAAAAAGGCATCATCCTGTTTGCGGCGATTTTCGATAGGGCTGATAATTGTCACATGTTAGCGTAGAAATACTGAAAGATATGAGAGCGGGGAGATATGAAGGGAAATCAATCGAGAGCGGAAAAAGTAAAGGGCGTCAGACGGGTCCTTGCCCAGCATGGCGTGGACGTCAACCAGCTGCATTTAAGCGTTTATCATAACTCGCTTGAGATCAGCGGGAATCTCGTTAAATACGATGGCTCAGAGTTGGCCTTTGGAGAAGTCAGCGCTTTGGTTCGCTCCCTGACCCCATTTGGAAGCTTGAGCACCACCCTTTCTTCTTGGGACCTCACAGGCGGAGAAATTGCCAAGCTAGAGAGGCGAGAGGAAAAGAAAGAGGTCGCAAATTAACAGAAAATATTTTGCATAGACCTTAATAGCTTTAAGATATTTTTGTCTTTTATGCTGTAATAGGCGAAATTACTCTCTTTTCTGCTTTGAAGCAGCTCTTCTAATTGCATTCTTTTCAAGAACTGTGAGGTCTGAGACTGAGACAGTTGCGTCAACTCTTGAAGCTCTCCCACTGTTTTTTCGCCCTCGCTCAAATGACACAAAAGCATAAGCCTTTGCGGGTGAGCAAGGTGCTTGAAAATGCCTGAGACTTCCTCACATTTGTGTTCCATTTTTTTTATGTCCATTATCGTTCCTTTGTTTTAGTTTATCGCATTTAAGGCGAAACTGCCTATAGAGTAGGCCGCCACGAGGGCAAAAGAGACTTTCCTAATGATGTCCAATTTCTTTGGCTCAATTTTCTTTGAGATCCATCTCAGAGAAAGCGCCCCTAATAATACGCCAGCAAAGAGCCCAAAGGCCCCATTGAAGTCCACCGTCCTAAAGACCGTTTCTGACTGTAGAACCAGGGAAGACAAACTGACGAGTGCGATTGATAGGAGGGAGGTGGAAAGAGCGCTTGAATAGTCCTTATAAAAAAACTTCTTAAAAATGGGCACAAGTAGAACTCCGCCTCCAAGACCTGTTAGGGTGGTGAGCGACCCTAGCCCAATGCCGGCAATTACGGTCCGGCCCCACAGAAAGCGGCCCTCTTCCGAAGTGGTTGATGTCTTTTTTTTGGACCAAACAGCGTACACGCTATAGGCGGCGATTAATATTAAGGCCACAGCTATGCCCGCTTCAGGAATGCCTCTTTTTAAAGGCAAGCTTAAGTAACTGCCAATCGAGGAGAATAGCAACAAAGCAACAGACGTTTTGACGTCTGGCCTGTTAAGTGAAGTCGCTAAGCTGAGAGACGCTCCAATAAAAACAACTGTCAGTGAGAGTGAGGTGGCGTCCTTTAGGGAAGTGTGGATTAAAGAGATAAAAAGGGGAATCGAAATAAGCGCGCCGCCGGCCCCTGTTAGCCCCATTACTATTCCCACCAGAGCGCCTATTAAAATAAAAATGCTCATATTTCCTCACCTTTTTTCTGTTTTTGTATTTGCATATTATAATTTTGTAATATACTATGCTCTTATGATCAATGCAAATAAATTAAGGAGTTTTATATGATTGAATCATTTTTAGGAGGGACGCTTATCGGGCTAGCTGCCGCTCTTCTCTTGTTGGTCAACGGCAGAGTGGCCGGTGTGAGCGGCATCCTTGGCGGAGGCCTTGCCCTTAAAGGCTCTGATAGGGGATGGAGGCTTGCTTTTGTCGCTGGTCTTGTCATCGCTGGTAGCGCTTTTTCTTTGACCACGCCCTGGCGATTTCAGATTCAGTCAGTCGCCAATCTATGGGACTACGCTTTGGCGGGGCTTCTCGTGGGATTTGGCACACGTCTTGGTTCAGGCTGCACGTCCGGACACGGAGTTTGCGGGCTATCAAGATTGAGCAAAAGGTCGTTTGTCGCGACGGGCGTATTTATGGTGAGCGCTGTCATAAGTCTTGGCAGTCTTTAAATTTCTTAAGGGGGGCATATGAGAAGCTTTTTTGCGTCTATTCTCTGGCCTTATCTTTGGCGCAGGTCTTTCTTTGGGCGGTATGACCCAAATGCATGTTGTAAAAGGATTTTTAGACCCATTTGGGCAATGGGACCCGAGGCTTGCCTTTGTCATGGGCGGGCGCCGTTCTTGTCTTTTCTTTAGTGTACTTTTCTAGTGGTCAAGAAAAGATCAGGCCCTTTGTTGGACGATCATTTCCATATGCCTGAAAATAATAAGCTGACTCCCCGTCTTGTTGCCGGTTCCGCCATTTTTGGAATTGGTTGGGGCTGGGCCGGCATATGTCCAGGTCCTGGACTTACCGCCTTTGCCACTCTAAAAATGGAGTTTTTAATCTTTGTTGGTTGTATGATCGTTGGAATGTGGGCCTTCGAAATCTATAATTCTAAAAAGTAAACGCGAGGAATTTTATTATGAGCAATCTCATCTTTCACCAATTATTTGAAAAAGAAACTTCGTCCTATACCTATCTTTTGGCCGATAAAAAGACCAAAGAGGCCGTCATCATCGACCCTGTAGTTGAAATGGCCGATCGAGACGAAAAGCTTATCAAGGAGCTTGGTCTAAAGCTTTTATATATTCTTAGACACTCACGTTCACGCGGACCATATCACGGGCAGCGGAGAGTTAAGAAAAAGGACAGGGGCCAAAGTCTGCCTAAGCTCTTCTTATAAAGTCGATTGCCCAGACGTCCTGCTAAAAGAGGGCGACACAGTCAATTTTGGCGACTATGAGATCAAGGCCATTGCAACGCCTGGTCACACGGCAGGCTGTATGTCCTTTTTTTTAGGAAAATATGGTCTTTACGGGGGACGCGCTTTTAATACGCGGATGTGGAAGGACCGATTTTCAGGAAGGTTCGGCGCCAACGCTTTATTCGAGCGTTAGAAATAAAATTTTAGAGCTTCCCTCTGATACGGTGCTATTTCCTGCGCATGACTATAAAGGATTCACTCATAGCACAATCGAGGCCGAGCGCGCCCACAACCCAAGGTTAAAAGATGGCGATCAGCGAGGAGGATTTTGTGAAGATCATGGACAATCTTAATCTCGCCTACCCAAAAAAAATTCAGGAGGCCGTTCCGGCCAATAGACTTTGTGGCATGCCTATCATGAGCGAGTTCATGGAGTCAGGTTTTGTGGACGGGTCTCCCACGGTCACACCTGAAGAGCTGTCAAAAAAACTGGGCCATGTGAAGGTGGTCGATGTGAGGGCGCCAGAGGAATTTAATGGAGAGCTAGGTCACGTTCCGGCATCTGAGCTTCATACACTTGGGGAAGAATTAGAAAGCGCCCTCAAGAAATTCGATTCTTCGCAAGAAGTTGTCTTTGTGTGCAGGATTGGAGCGCGGTCCGCGGCGGCGACCGAAGTGGCATTAAAACATGGTCTTCAAAAAGTCTATAACCTTTACGGCGGCATGGTCAGGTGGAATCAGCTTGGTCTTCCCATAGAAAAGGACAGAGGGGGCTCTTGATTAGGGGCGTTGGATTTGCTACTAGAGGGATAGGGGACCAATGGCCCCTTTTTTACGGCAATTTTTTAAGGAAATCTCTATCTCACCGTCAGATGGGCGGCTCTCGTTCGGGCAGTAGGCGTGAAAGGGGCCGTTTTAATGGGCCTCGGCTCTATTGTTGGAACTGGCGTTTTTATTAGCTTGGGAATAGCGGCCGGTGTCGCAGGCCCGCCATGATTTTAAGCTTGACCTTGGCCGGTTGCTTGGCGGTCTGTAATGGGCTTTCGAGCGCGCAGCTCGCCGCCGCCCATCCAAAAAGCGGCGGCACATATGAATATGGTCATCAATTTGTCCGGCCCTTGGGCCGGGTTCGCCGCTGGGTGGATGTTCATGTGCGCTAAAAGCTCCTCGGCGGCGACGGCGGCGTTGGGTTTTGCCGGCTATGCTTTGGGGCTGTTTGGCGCTGAGAGACTCAATAAGCGTCACGACTCTTGGGTCGTTGGTCTTGGGGCATGATTATGCTTATTACGATCTCCGGAATCAGACGCTCAAATCTTGCAAACACTGCCATTGTTTCCATCACCCTGCTAGCTCTTGGCGCCTTTATTATTTTTGGTATCAGACATTTCAGCTCCGCAAATTTTTCCCCATTTTTTTGGTCGCATGATGACCGAGCTTTTGCTCCGTCTTTTTTGGAGGCGGCGGCCCTGCTCTTTGTCGCCTTCACTGGTTATGGGAGAGTGGCGACTCTTGGAGAAGAAATAGCAGACCCTGAAAGAAATATTCCTAGGGCGATCGTTGCCACACTTGGCCGTTTCCTTTTTCCTTATATCTTTTGGTGGCGTCGCCGCCATTGGGTCATCTGGGGCCGAAGCGTTTTATCACAGCACTATCGAGAGTTCCGCGCCTCTAGAGGCGCTGAGTTCTTATTTTTGGCTTTCAAAACTGCTGGGCCTTGGCGCTGTGACGGCTATGGGCGGAGTCCTCCTTAATTTAATTCTGGGCTCTCACGGGTGGCCTTCGCCATGGCAAAGCGACAGATTTCCTAAAGTGTTTGCTGGAGTTGATAAAAACAATTCGCCTAGAGCCGCCATCTATTAAGTTGTGTTGATTATTTTTGCGCTCATTCTTGTGGGAAATGTTAAGACCACCTGGTCTTTTAGCGCTTTTACAGTACTAATTTATTATGCCATCACCAATATTGCGGCCCTTATGCTGCCAAAAGAAAAAAGACTATACCCTCGATTCTTTTCTTGGGCGGGGCTTGGGGGATGCGTTGGGCTTTGTTTTTGGGTGAATGCCCAGGCCTTAACTTTTGGCCTGAGCGTTCTTTTGTTCGGTTTTGTCTTGGAGGCTCGCCTATAAAAGGCTTTCCTCAGTTTAGTTTTCCGACATCAAATTTCTGAATAGGACCGCAAGCTATTGGCAGCGTGGAGGTCGCTGGCAAACCTTCTATGCTTCCTACTGTTCAGGGAGTTCTGTGTCTTCCGGCACCCCATGGATGATGATGTGCCTATTGGTGAGATTTAGTCTCTTTGTTCCAAGCTTAACGATGGCATCATTGGGATTTGGGTCCTGTTTCTTAAGATCTTCGATCATGACTTTTAAGTCGGCGGTCTTTTCATAAGTGTAACCTCCGTTTTCATCTGAGCTTGGATAGCTTGATGCTCCTGCGCTTTGGCCGTTGAGGTCTCCGTCCAAAGGGACAAGAGCAGGCCCATAGGAAGGAAGCCCTTCAAGAGCGTCAATATAGCCATCTCCATTGGCGTCGTCGGCCATTGTTGGACATGCGCTGCCAATGTGAATATGTTGCAATTGGAAAGTGGAAGGCGTAGACCCAGTGACCTCCATTTCGAGTGACGATTTTTCCGTCCTTAATTTGAATGTCGACCACGGCAAAGGGATTGTCGGTCGCGTTGCCGTTTAACTTAGTGAGAAGGGCCAGGTAAATGCCCTCGTCAGAGACGACTTCTTCTTCCGTGTCTGTTGGCGTCTCTGTCTGCTTCGTCCTCTGTGGAGGACGTTGTTTCTGTCTTGTTGCGGGGCCGCTGTGTCGTCATTGTCATTGTCTTTCTTTGCGCAACTGGCCATAATGATAAGGCCCGCAATGAGAAAGAATGACCAGGTTAGCTTTTGCGCTTTCATAGTGAAGCTCCTTTGAATCCGTTCATAGCTGACCAAAAGAGAAGCAAATAGAAGGCCAAAACCGCTTAAAGAGGTTCAATGTAGCGAATATCCGACAGGATGAATAGCCTAAGCAAGACTGCCTGAGATATATGTCTAGCTTGTGTGTAATGCCTCGATGCCATTTAAAAAAGATCGAAGCCATCGGGAGCTTAGCGCGTAAATCTCTAGCGCATCTGTCACTATTAAAAAAGTAAGGCATACTCACCGCATTAACTTCCTTAGTGATAAGAAGCTTAAAATTTTCAAATAAAGCTCGCATTAGCTTCTTGCCTTTGCTTAAAAGCAGGCGTAAAGTCGCAAATATGAAGATAGTCTTAAGCTTTCTTGTTTTTTCTCCTTTGGAGCCCAGCTTTGTGAGGCCAAAAGCATTTCCTTAGGAAAGAAGTGGGTCTACGAGCTCAGCGAATCGGTCAATGAGGCAGACTCAAAGGATCTAAAAACAGAGCTCAAGACCTCGATACGACCTCTGCTATGAGTTAAGTTTCTCTTTTCAAGCTTTCCAACTCTCGGTCCATTTTATTCATCCTCTTCACTGCTCACTCTCATAAAACTCGCCTTAAGCACTGCTACTCTGGGACCAGTCCCCCGCTTTTCGTCTAAATTAAATCCAAGGCGCTTTACATTATTATTTTGTCCTTAAGGCGATCTGCTTGATCGCCATAGGTTAGGAACTTTGACATGAGAATTTTAATTCTTTTATTTCCATTGCTTGTTGCTTGTGGACACGGTCCATTGAAAAAACGAGATTCCTCTTGATAACGCTGAGCTCCGACCGAGGAGCGCTCCAAGTCTCATCACTCTAAGTCAGGAATAGACAAGGACACCAGGCAGAGGTGGCCATATGTTATGGCGTGAATTAAAGAGAGCAATTGGATATAATTCAATTATTTTGGTTTTGTACTCCTATGCGAAACCAAAATATAAGGAGGACGCTGGCAATGCTGGCGTCCTCTCATTTCTTAAAGAGCTTTATGGCAAGCCCGCATCAAATCGATTTTTTTTTCCTAAAGGAATTCCTCAAAACCAATTGACACTTTTCTTCTCGTCCAATTTGCCAGAAAACTTTACGACCAACGCTTGCCCGTCTTGATAATAAGCGCCGTATAGATACGTTTCTAAAGTGAAGCTTGGGATCAAGACGCGTATAATAGAGCTCCATATTTAAATAATTTCTGTGTCCCTCTGTAAAAGATCTATAATGTCCGACTTCGCTCCAATTTCGAAGTTATGTCCACTTGACTGAATATCGTATAAAACACTAGCGAATAGGTTCACGAAAGGCCTGCCAAACAACTCAACTGAATAGTTTGCCTTGGCCTTGAGAAAATCATTGCCGTATCTTTCATATCCGGCTTTTAGAAGGAGATTTTTAAAGGCCTCTTTGCTCATTTCCACTTCCGCAAAGTTTAATTTTCTTTCTCTGCGTAAACACATTTGGGTTTTCAGTGTCGTATAGGCTTCCTACAACGACTTTTAGCTTGGCGCCTTAGGCGTTGATCTGGCGGAGAGGCCATCTATCCATCCGGTTTGGTCCACTCCTCCAGAGCCTATGGAATCCAGGCCTCCCAATGGAGCCCCCTTTAAAGTAATGCCTTACGAAAGGCCTTTGAAGGTAAAGCTTTCGAAAATAAAGGTCGGTTTTCTTAGTCTCGCTTTGCCCGTGAAGTCGTGGACATTCTCCCAACTATTTTCATAGGAAGAGCCAGTGTTTGCAAGTCCGACGAGTTGAAAATGCCCTTTTGCGTCGAAGGTAAATCCCAGCTTTATCCTTCCTTGAAGCCTATTGGTGTAAGTTTCGTATTGATCCGTGATTTCGTTATAGCGGCCATCACTTAAGATCGAAATGATATTTTGAGCCTGGGCCTTGCCGTGGAAAGGAACAGCCGATAGAAGGCGATATAATAGTGGTTTTTATTAAAAGAGAAATAGGTCATAGCCTATTGTGCAGCGCGTCTGGCTCAATATCTATGGCCAGGTAAAGATTACAATGGATTAGAAGATTTTATCAAAGCGCTCTTTGAGGCTATTAAAGCCTAATTTTAAGTCTTTCCATGCCATCTCGGCGCTGATTTGAAGGTCTTCCACTCCGTCTTCAGTTGCTTGCTTAAACTGATGGAGCTTGTTCTCAAGGGTCGATTTTTTGTCTTTTAATTCAGCAATAACGCTTTTAAGCTCTCCCTGATACTTCTCAGGAGCGGAATTCAGTTTTTGCTGGAAAACTTCAATGCGTTCCGAGAATTGCTCAACCTCATTCTCAATTTTACCTATCCATTCTTCTCTTTTTGATTTCAAAACATGCTCCTTTGTTTAAAAAGAGTATCTCACAACAGAGAGGCTTGCTTAAGCATGTCTAGGCCGAATCAAATTGATTTAGCTTTGAATTTTTCCTATCACGGCCTTGGCATAGGCAAGGGCCTGATTAAAATCAAATCCGAATTCTGCTTGGATTTTCTTTGCAAGTTCTTCATAAGTCATGTCGCCAGATATGTGACGAAGAATCTGAGAGAGGGTGTGAGACTCTGCTATTTTAAACCTTAACTTGTCGTCCAGCTTAAAGCCGCTCTTGACCTCAGGGACAAGCCTCTTTCCTGTTTTTTTTCTGGGACCTTCGGCGGTGATGAAGAGCACTTTTTCGACGCGGACTTGGCTATTATAACCAGAATTTAAGTAATCCAAGGTCCTGAACTCCGAATGAACGACCTCAAAGTGTCTCTCCAGCAAGTCCAGAATTTCTTCAGGAAGCAGAGACTCATTTAAGGTCTTTTTATGAAAATTTGAAGGCCCAATATAGGTGAAGACTCCGTCCCTCTTTAAGTGAAAGATGATATTTTTAAGGGAGTCCTCCAGCTCTGGGCCTATGACATCTAAGAACCAAGTCGCATTAATATGATCGAAAGAGCCCTCAACAAAAGGCAAGTTTAAAAAGTCCGCAAAAACTTGATGATGATTATTTATTTTCTTTTGTGGCGAAACATTAAAGCTCTCTACTATATGCTCCTGGGAGGAAGGAAAGTGGGGAGTGTCTGTCATTTTTAAGGACTTGCCACTTAATAATTTGTGAGAGGCCAACATTAAAAAAGGGTTAATGTCCGCTGCGATAACTTCTGCTTCTTCCGTCATAGAGGCCACTTTGTAAGAGAGTCCACAGGCTCCTGCCCCAAGAAACAGGTGAGACTCTTTAGAACTCAGGGGCGCCAAGTAGGCCGCGTAATCATCAATCTCTGGAGAGTCCCAACACCAATCTCTAAAGATGAGCTCTTCATAGGGATTTAAGGCAGCGACTCCAGGGGCCGTTTTTTCTGTGTAAAAACCGCCCAAAATTTTTTTTAAGCGATTAAGCTGTTTGGCTCGACCTTCAATATGCTTTTCGATCTTGTTCTTAGTTAGTTCGCGCATGCTCTTTTTAAGGTCCGCAAGGCGCTCTTTTTCTTGTTGAAGGTATAAGGAGCATTTGAAACTGAGCTCAGAAAAGGCCTGCTCAGAATTTTCCATTAAAAAGGGCAGCCCCTCTTTTATCGAGATATTTGATGGGGGAAAAAGAGATTTGTCCAAATACTTTGCCAAATAATCGAAATTCATAAAGAAATTCTAACTTAGATGGACCAACTTGACCAAAATATTTGGCAATCAAACCTATAAGGCTCTCCGAAAAAATGTATAGCCTGATTAGTAATTACAGTTGGTTGACTTGGTTTTTATGCGTTTTTTATTTGGCCTTGCTAGGGAGCAGCCAAGTTCGCCCTTAAGCTAAGAAGTAATAGCCCGATAGGTATATAAACCCAATGAGGTAAATAATGAAAAAGATGATCGCTACATTTATTGGCCTTGCCGCTCTCTCCGGAAGAGCCCTCGCGGGTCCTAAAGAACAGGCCCAGAGAATGTACTCTTCGCTCACGGGTCGACCCCCAATAAAAGCGAGGTCGAGACCTATGCGACGCTCATAAAGGAAGGCAAAAAGCGCGAAGCGGCAAAACGAATCGTCGACTCCAATAAAGGCTTTTATAATGTCACCCTAAAGGACTTTTTCACCCCAATGTTTAACGAGGACGGGACGACGCTTGATTCTTAAATGATGGATCAGCTCTTTTAATATGCGCCACCCGCGATGAAATAAATTTCTTTGATGTCTTCTGGAAAGACCTTCTTTGCAAGGCCGAAGGGCGAACTGATCACGAGAAGCACTCCAGGCGTTCCGTCAAAATTTGTCACCAAATATGCGGACACGAATGACGGTCTTTTCTTGAAAAATTATGATGCGGCGGTAAGGATTTATAATCGGTCCAAAAATGACCAGTACCAACAGTTCGAAGAGCAAAACCTGCCTTTGGGCGACAATAAAATCATGGTCCTTGGGAGCCAGCTTCCATACGCGACCAAAGAGCCTGGCGCTGTGGCCGGCATTTTTTCTACGAGGGCCTGGGCAAAGGCCTACTACGAGGCCGGAACCAATCGAGCTTCATTCGCCTATTTCGCCAAAAACTTTTTGTGCAAAAATATGGAAGAGCTAAGCGACACCTCCACACCTGACTTTAGGGTCAGAAGGGACGTGGACAGAGCCCCGGGCGGAGAGCCGACCACTTTTAAAAATTTCTGTGTGGGCTGCCACGCTGGACAGGACGCTCTTGGCGGAGCTTTCGCTTATTATGATTTTAAAAATGGGGCGATGGCATACGCGGTCCATGAGGTGGTCAATCCTGAAACTGGAGATATCGAGGAGAGCGAAAATCCTGTCGCTCCAAAAATCAATCGCAACAATATGTTTTCAAATGGCCATGTGGTCTCAAGCGACCGTTGGCTGAACCTCTGGAATCAGGGACAAAATAAGTACCTTGGATGGGGAAGCTCCACGAGCGGCAATGGCGCCAAAAGTTTGGGGAAAATGCTGTCTGAAACTTATCAGCTTAGATCATGCATGAGCGAAAAGGTCTTTGAAAAAGTTTGTTTTAGAAAGCCCGCAAGCGAGGAAGAAAAGGCGCTTGTTGAAGAGTCGGCAAAGCAATTTGATAACGATGGAAATATGAAGAACTTGTTCATTAATCTTTCTATCGCTTGCATGGGAGAATAAGAATGAAAAGCCTACTAATAGCTCTAACGCTTCTAATTCTGTCTTCCTGCGTGCAGGTCGAAGTTACTGACACATCAATTAAGCCAGAAGAGTCAGCGGTCTCGGGCTCTGAGCAAGGAGGGCGGAAGAGCAGTCGCCTGCTCTCGGCATGGACGTGGCGATGCCGGCGGTGAAAAATTATCATCAAATCAACAACACTTACTCGCAGCTCACGGGCGTGTCGACCGCCGATCCTGCAGTGTTAGACACATTTAATAGCATAAAAGTGCAATTGCCCACGACAAATGATCCAAAGTCAGTCAATGGCTTCAATCAAATAGCTTTTCTTCGGTTGGCCTTTGTTTATTGCGATAGTTACGTGTCCGAAAGGGGAAATGAGCTCTTAAGCAAAAGCAATGAAGAGATCGTTCAGGACCTCCTGGACAATTTTGTCTATCTCGACCTTGCTGGAAACCCAAAGGACAGAGCGTTTAAGGACGGGCTTGTCTCTATCGCAAACAATGAGGACGGCTTTTTGCCCGCAGGAAGCAATATGAAGGAAAGGGCAGCGAAGATGGTCTGCGCTTCTATATTGGCAAGCGCCTACGTGACGACAATTTAATTAAACTGCGCCAAAGAGCGCGCCAAAAAATGGAACGTTTTATGAAGAAAAACGAGAAAGACAAGTCCACTTTTAATGAGTCTGGCTTTAAAGAGCCTGAGGCGAGACCAATGCAGCATGAGAACCACAAGCGTCCTGTTACGAGAAGAGATTTCTTAGCGCAGGGCTTTGTGGGCATGTCAGCGACCGCCTTTATGCCCTCAATGGTGGGGCTAATGATGCGCTCACCTAAGGCGATGGCGCAGGACTTTGTGTGCGCCACCTCCGAGTTCAGCCCAGGCCTTCCGTACCTTTGCATGGACGTCGCTGGGGGCATGAATATCGCGGGCGCAAACGCGATAGTAGGCATGACAAAAGGCGGACAACACCAAGAAGACTATGGAAGCAATTCTAGCGATTACGTCAGGCTTGGCATCGCGCCAGAAGAGGCGCCTAAACTTGCGGGAAAAGTTGATGGCACATTCGGCCTTAAATTTCATAGAGCGAGCGGCATTCTGCAAGGAATGAAAGAAGTCCTTACGGACATGGACGGAAATATGGTGACCATGCCCAATGGAAGGCCCATTTCAGACGGCGTGGACGGGCTTGTCTTTTGCGCCCGCACGGCCGACGACACTTCAAACAATCCCATTAACACCGTTTATCAGGCCAATAAGGCCGGCGCCGCAGGCCAACTTGTGCAGCTTGTCGGCGCGCAATCGACCGTCTCAGGTGGAAGATCTATTTCTCCTGGGGGACAGATTGATTTGAACATAAAACCTGCGACGATCAGAAGGAATAGCGACACCTCAGGGCTTTTGAGTCTGGGGGACAAATTAATGGGAGAGGACTTTTTAAGGGCCGACCAAACAGGGGGACAAGAGAATCTGGCAAAGTTTGTGCGAAAGGTCGCCTCTTTGAGCAGCAGCAAGCTCTCACAGCTTGCGCAAAGAGACTCCTTGACTCAGATTCAACAGGCCCTAGGCTGCTCCTATCAAAAAGCGGAAGGGCTCTTTTCACAATTTGCGGCCTCTGAATTGAATCCCGCAAACGATCCCGCGGTGATGGCCGCTTATAATGGTGGAAGCGAGATGGCCGGGGCGATTTCTAAGCTTGTGCTTGACCACTATGCCGGCGCTGGAACTATCACCATTGGCGGAGGGGACTACCACAATGGCGCCATTTCAAGCACTACACGCCAAAGATGTGGAAGTCGGCCAGAATATTGGGCGCGCGCATTCTGCTGGCCAAAGAAAAAGGAAAAGATCTATGCATACATCTTTTCACTGACGGCGGCGTCGCAGGAGACGGGGGCGGAGTGACTGAAGTCGCCGATATCCCTGGCGTGGGCGCTGTGCCGAAGGTCAAATTTGTGAGCGATAGCGGGACTCGTTCTTCCGCTCTTCTTCTTTTTTATAAACATAATAACGACGGAAGCTCGCTTGTGAGGGAGGACGCCAATGGTCCAAGGCGACAAATAGGAAACTTCAAACAAGGGCGGAGGCGTTGAGCTCACAACAGTCGTGGGCAATAGCACCGAGAACCTCTGGAAAGCGGTTATTTTAAACTATCTCGCGGCTCAAGGAAGAGAAGGCGAATTTGAAGATTTATTTGGCAGAGGATCGCTTCCTCCAAATTCCGAAAACCTAATTAGAATGAAAAAAATCGCCTAACCTGACTATGGGGAAATAAGGGGAAACAAAGTGAACACACATTCCAAAGTTGTACGTGTCTTGTTATTTGCGGCGGCCCTAACGGCAGCCTCTTGCGTTTCGCAGGAGGACCCGACAGAGCTCATTGCAAGGGAAGTTGCAGGAGGCTCCGACAAGCAGGCCTCAGTCAGAGCGTTTGCTCAAACTGTTCAACCGATTGTTGTGAAAAACTGCGCCTCTTGCCATGGAGACAATGGCTCCCAGTCGCCTCGATTCGCTCAGACCGACGCTGAGTCGGCCTATGACATTATTATGAGTTCGGGAAAGGTGGACTTTTCCAATGTCTCAAAATCAAGACTTGTGCAAAGACTCGCCTCAGACAAGCATAATTGCTGGGGCAGTTGTGATGACGCAGCAAATGAAATGGCCGCGGCGATCAACAAATGGAGCGAGCTTGCCGAAACGACCACCGCCCCTATTGGAGAATTCCAAACAAAGAGCTTGGCCATTAGCGAGCGCTGAAACAAGAATGGCAAAGACCGAAAATGGCACGCTTTTGCTTCAAGCGGAAGACGGACGCCCTTGAAGGGAAGATTCAAAAAGCAAGTCCATTCAAAGGCCTCCAATTTCACTTATATTTCCGGCGATATGGTGGCGCCTCATCCATATGGAGGCACCGCTAGGACCGGGCTCAGTGAATATCAGTTGTGACACCCTAGACTCCTCTGACTTTAACGATAGCGTAAATGGGCCTTTCACAATCAGTGAGCGGAAAAGGTGGCTAGGCTATTCTTCCTCACCAACTCATGTTCCTGACGCTTATTCCGCCTATACGGTGGAAGTCACTGCAAAAATCATTGAGCCTTCGAAGAGAGACGAATTTCTCAATAAAATCAAAAGCGGCGCGCCTGTTGATTTGGGCGAACTAACGGCCGAAGGCTTCTTTCTTGTTAACAACCCTGAAGACATGAGTGACAGGACTATTTCAGGCGGGGTCAAAGTCCTTCCTGATTTTAGAAGATTTCTGAATACACCAGCGATCCCAATATAAATCAAGATCGAGACTTTTTCGCGCCTCGATTTGGGCCTTCTGGAACTGATTACTTTATCAAAGATTATCAAGAGATTAGAAGCCGGGCTGGACACCGATCAAAAACAGCAAGTCTTGTATAAGCTCTTAGCAGACAGATTCAGAAGCTATTTCTATCGCTCCAACGGCGCCCCTCAAAACAATATCAGGGCCATTCCATACAACTTAAGAAGGCTTCCTGATGGCACACGGTATAACGAGCATCAGGAGCGCACGCGGACCTTTTCTATAACACTTACTTCCCGCTTAGTTATTCGGAGTCAGTCCAAAGCGAGCAAGGCGTTCATAAGCTGGACAAGTATTTGTTCTATTATATCAATCCCAATTGTCGAAGCCTTGGAGACCAGACCGAAGTTTCTATGCGGCCGACCGCGCCCGTGGTAAAGAGCGAGCGCTTTGACTTTAGCAAGGGCAACGCCAATCTTGATCTTGCCAACTACTTCACCGGCAAGGACAGCTCTGACCCAAGGACTATTTATAAAACAAACTTCGCCAACACTTTGCATCCCATTTTGCAAAATAGCTGCAAAGGCTGCCATGGAAATGGCGGTGGTCTGCCGCAACACTCTTCCGACAATTTGGACACTGCCTATGACGCTGTCGCGGCCTATATCGATTTTGAGAGGCCTTCTAACAGTCTTCCTGTAAAAAAAATGGGCGAAGGCCATAACTGCGGCGCCCTTTGCTCCCAACTCGCCACGAATATGACCGACGCGATCAATCAATGGAAAAGTCTTAATTCTCAAGACATGCAAGCAAGCGGAGGCGGAACAGGTTTTGAGTCCCTGCCGATGGAGGACAGAACTCCCGGAAGGGCAAAATACGATTTTGAAGTCACTGAAGCCGGCTCTTATAATGTCTGGCTAAAAGTCATGACTTCCTCCGACAACTCTGACAGTTTCAACCTTAGGATCCTCGACCATCTAGGAAGGCCTGTTCCAAATTGCAAGGCCGATCAATCGTGTCCCGCAGTGGAGACAGTCTATAGTGGAAAGTCGAACGAGGAAATAGACGCCATGGGCTGCAGAACGTATAGCACGGGCATGATGCCGGAATGGGTCTGGTGGACTCCAGGCAGAGACGACGTTGATCAAAGGGTCAAGTGGAACTTAGGCGTTGGGACATACACTTTAGAAATCATAGAAAAGTCTGTCGGCGCAAAAGTCGATATCGTCGCCATAAGCAAGAACCCTGAATTCAACCCTTCTGAGAACTTGGTGGACGAGTCCTACATCTCGGACATTAAACCCAAAGTTTTAAAGTATGATCTAAGCTCCGTTCTTGGAGGCAAGGCCTTTTTTGAAATTGAAGTGAAAGACATCAATAAGACTCCTATATGTTTAGAAGCCCTCGCTTTGTGAAAAATGGCAAAAATGTCAGGGCCAAAGGCGTAAAAATCCTTTTCAATGACAATTACGAGTTCTCCAACAGCACCTACTCTGAACTCGACCTCGTGGCAGGTCAAGACGACTCAAGGCTTTCTATTTCGCCTCTTGTGGTGGTGAAGATGCTTGGTTGGAATTCAGACAGGGCCGCCTTTGCTTTTGACGCTATTGGATTCACCGACGCTAACAAAAGCATCATTAGGCCTGACGAGCCAAAACCAATCGAAGGCCGAGTCTGCAGAAGGGTCGATCTTTTCGAAAAGACCGTTAAGCCAATAGTGAGCAAAATTAAGCTCATGCTAAAATATGAGCAAAACGATCAAGAAGGGTATCAAAGTTATACGCAGCGATTTCCAGGGAGAAGAGCTGAAGGCCCTGATGAGCCGCCATTCTACACATGCACAACTTGCCACAACGAAGAGCATATATACTTTAAGATGACGTCCTATATCGAGGACTCACAGACTCTTTGCGATCAGGCCTTGAGTAGAGTCGATTTTGGAAACTTCCGTAGAAGCCTTCTTCTTAGAGGCCTCAACGGCACATTTAACCATCCTAAGCTTCACTTTGCGCAGGAAGTGCCGCTTGAGGGAAGCGGAGAAAACCTTCACTTCAAAGAGAACAGCTCAAAAGTTGGCGGTCTCGACGCCACCTGGATTGGAGAAAGATTTGAGACCTATAGGAATGGAGAGGACTTTAATCTAAGCAACTACTCTGGGGCCGATAGGGAATACCTAGCTAAGTTTATAGGCCAGTATAAGGTGGTCAAGTTTCAAAACTTCTCTGACCCTTTTCATCCTGCGGACGGAGCAATCATCACTGATAATTTCAATGCGGGAACTTATGATTCTGCGACCAACACGTATGTTGGATTTAAGAATGACGGCGTTAATTTAGTCCAAGACGCCCTTAACCCAGTGGACTTTTTAAATAACAAGTCAGACTTTAGTCCAAATAATGTCAGCAAGGCCGGCATTTTAAAAGTTAAAGATGAATGCATTGGACCAGACGGGAGAGGAATGCGATTTACAGAAAGCAATGGGCTCTATTATGATCCTTGTAATAATAATATCGAAGTCAGCTCCAACTTTGAGCGGGTCAAAGAAAATTATCGCGAGGCCATTATCGAATGGATGAAGGCCGAAAAGGCCGCCTATGAAGCGGCAGGCGGAAACTAAAGAGCTGTTTGGCCCCTCTCACCTTGAGGGGCTTTCTACCCAAAATTCCTGGACCACCGTCATGAGGGCCACAAGGAGAGGTGTGGCCAGAAAAAGTCCTCCAAATCCGTAAATGACGGCCATAAAGAACTGAAACGCTATGAGGCCTGCCGGCAGAACCCGAACGCCTCTCCTTTGAATGAGAGGAGTCATTAACATGCCCTCCAAAAGTTGGACGAGGACATAGAGAATAGCGACATAGATGACCATATGCCAACCTTGTGAAAAGGCCAGGACCAGAGCGGGGACCGCGGAAATAATCGGGCCTACATTTGGTATAAAGCTAAGAAAGCCGGCAATAAAAGCCAGCGGAAAAGGGGCCTTTACTCCCAAGCTAAGAAGCCCTATATAGGTCAAAAGGCCCACACCGGCCATGGAAAGGAGTTTGCCCCAAGCCACCTTTCCATGTTCAAGCTCAAATGCCTAAAGAGCCGCAAATATTCTTCGCTTGGCGCCTTGGCACAACGCTCTTTACTATATTCAAATACCTTTTTGAATCGAGAGCGAAGTAAATCCCAATGGCGATGGCGATGCCAACTGTGGCCAGGCCGTTGACAAGAAGACTCGCCAGCTTGGCGGTTTTTGGAGCACTTTAGGGGCGATAAAGTTTTTCATCGATTCGCCTTCCTGGGCCTGTTGCTTGACCTCATAAAACCAAGCATTTTGTCGCAAGCTCTCCAGGAACTGGTCCAAGCGCCTTGGGGAATCGGTCCACAAAAAACTGCATTTCCGTCGGCAATCTGGGCGGACGCGAACCAACTTGGGCCAGCACCAGAAAAATCAAAACCAGAATGGTCAAAATGAGGCGAATGCCTTTTGAGATTGGCAGGCCTTTCTTTACAAACTTTGCGGCGCCAAGGAAAAGAACTGAGATTAGAAAACCGCCAAAGGTTATGAATGTGGCCTCAGACACAAAAGTAAAAAGAAAGGCTAAAAGAGCAAGCAGTACATAACCAAACATAGGCAACAAAGATACTCTCTCGATCAGGCCCCTTGAGAATTAATTAAGACTTTGTATAAGACCTATAAAAGCGTTATCAAAAGCTTAAACAGGCTATCGCATAAAGATTTGGCCTTATAAGTTGGCGCTTGCCAAGAAAAGGACCTTTTTTAAATTGGTAAGTCCTTAAAAACAGGCGATATGCGCGCTTTAGGCCTACCTAAGAGATAATAGATCGAAGGCTACATTAGTCAGGAAAATATCCGATAAGGTCAATGATGAAGCGTTTAGTACTATTCATATTCTTTCTTCTGACTTGCATGGGCGCCGCAGACCGCGCAAAAAACGCTGCCATTGTGAAAGTGGTGCGAGGCCAAGCAGAGGTCGTGGGCCAAGAAGGGCCGCAAAACTGGCCAAAGGTATGTGGCTTAGAGAAGGAGCGACCGTGAGGACGTCGGCGAAAAGCTTTGTTCGTTTAAGCTTTATCGATAAATCGACCATGAATGTTGGACCTAGACTCGGAAATGAAGATCGAAAAATTCACTGGGGAAGACGCAAGTGTTATCAATGTGCTCAGCGGAAAAATACGATCTCAAGTTTCAAAGAATTATCTCAATATTGACAAAGACAAATCTAAAATGTTTGTAAAGTCGAAGGCCGCGGTCATGGGAATTCGGGGCACGGACTTTATATTTAGCGCCAATAAAAAAACCGGGGCCACCACCGCCGTTTTATTTGAAGGGTCTGTGGTTTTTAGTAGAGTCGGCGCCAAGGACGATTTGAGGGACCTCGAAACGGTCGTTAATAGGGGGCGACGTATTCGACCTGGGCAGTTTTCTGTCTCTCGGTTGGACATGAAGCGGCCAACAGTCCCCGCCAAAATGAGCTCTTCCCAGTTAAGGGCCCTTTATAAAAATAAAAACTTTGATGACGAATCAAGACCAGAAGGCCGCAAGCGAAGAAAAGATCTGTGGTCCCCCCTGGGACTTACCGGGAGAGCGGTCTCAAGCTCGGGCGAAGGAATTGAAGAAAGCTTAAAGGGACTTATAAACACTAAAGCAAAAAGAACACCTGGGGCCCAAAGACCTGGTGAGAGCACAAAGGGCTTTATTAAAGGCGACGACATTAAGCCAGTGGACGGTTCAATTGTGCATATCGATTCAGGGACGGTTATTCCTTTAGGAAATGATTCTCAATACGACGCAAATTCCAAAGAATGGGTTTCAAACACATTTGAAGTTGACTCGAAAGGTCAGATCATTCCTCCAGAGGGTTATCGCCTCACAGAGGACGGGACCTTAATAAAAGTGACTGAAGGCGGTCAGACCACCGAAATTAAGCTAGAAATTACTCCACTAGATGAGGCCCAGAAGCTTGAGGAGATTGAACCAATTGAAGGCGCCAGCTCCGGCAGGAGACAGTGAGCTTCCTCAGGGTGACGGCCTTGAAAGACCTCCCATTATGCCAGGAAACACTATAAAAAGAGAAAATCTCCCAGGCGACACTAGTGGGGCGCTTCCTCCGAGAAGTCCTGTCAGGTTTAGGATTGGTAAAGAAGGCTCAGCTCCTTCCTCTCCCTAACGGAAACTAATTCCCGGTCACTTATTCTAGGCCTCAATGCAATATAATGTATGAGGGACAGATTAATAGGGAATTCGTGAAGGTCTTTTTATTAATTGTTTTATTATTCACGTATACGGCCTTGCCCAGGAAGAGAGCGAGGGCAGATCCGTCCAATCTCAAATTCCTATCCACTTTCTTCTGGACTTGAAAAAGTCTATGCCAGCTTCAAATCAGGCTCAATATGAAATTGCCTTGGAACATTAGAGAGATTACAATCTACTGACCCTAAAATCAAGACTGGAAAAGAGATCAAAAACCTTGAAGGCCTAATTCACTACTGGAAAGGGCTATGTTTTTTGCGTCTCAATGAGTTTGATCTCGGCATGAGAGAGTTGGAGGCCGCGATCAAATTAAAATATGAGCCAAATGACTTGTACTATGAATATGGCCAGGCGCTTTATACTTCTCTCAAATTAAAAACGGCAAGAAGGGCCTTTAAAAAGTCCATTCTCAGAACGCTATAAAATGGCCGTTTCCATGTACTATATTGCTTCTATTTCCCAAGAGCTTGGAGATCTTAAGACGGCCGCCACTTTTTATAATGGGATTGAGAAACTTCCAAAAGAGGAAAAGAAGGACGTTGCGCAGGCAGCTCGTATGAAGCTAGGCGATATTTATATGAAGCAAATAAAGAAGCAAGGGGGAAGCTCCCAAGACATTGAAAAATACGCGCTTGAGCAATATCGCAGCGCCCTCTCATGGAACGATTCCGGCCCATTGGCAATGGAAATTAGAAACAAAATTGAGACTATAGAAAGAAGGTATGACCTTGTCCTTTTTCAACTGAGAAATGGAAGACCGACTGCCAGACCGCCTTATTTTTTTAAGGCGAATATCACCTACACTCAAGACGATAATGTGAACGCTCTCGGAGACAAAACGAAAAAAGATATGGACCCCAAAAAGTATAGCGCCTCTTCCTCAAATGCCGGATTCTATGGGCGTTACGCTTTTTATCCCAATTCTTCATTTAGTCTCGTTCCTCAAGTTAGCTTTGGACACACCAAGTATTTTTCAGAGGAAAAAGAAATCACTAAAAATAACGGGCATTATTTCACGGCGACTATGCAGGGAACTTATGAACACTCCTTCAATGACGCCGCGGCCACCACATTTTTGGACGTGAGTCATACTTATAACGCGAACGACGCCGACCAAGATGATAAAATAGAAAAATCAGACACCATGACTGGCTTTACCTTGAGCGAGCAGGTTCAACTTTGGCGCGGTCACCCAACCATTTTCAGGCTTAAGCATTTCCAAACTCAGGCCGTGGACGAAACGCAAGCCGAGCTCTGACTGGGGCCACTTATGAGCAGATTATTAACTTGGGCCCTGCCGCTCTTTATTTATACACGGCCTATGATCAAACGCGATATGCGCAGTATGAATCAGAAAATAGCGACGCTGTTACGGGCCGGTTGGACGCCCTTCTGCCTGACTTTTACGGTCTATTCAATACAAATCTCTATGCCTCTGTGACTCAAACTAACTATATAAATGATGAGGAGAGGGGAGCTCCCCAGTTGAGGACTTTAGGCGCAAACATCAATCGTCCCTTTGGGCGCCATTATTTTGCTTATTTGGACTTCGCTTTTTCTGAACAAAGCGCTGATTCGGACTCTGACGCCTACAGTAGGCAAAAAATAAGTCTTAATATCGACTACATTTTTTGAAGCTCTTCCTCCAAGGCTTCCCTCACCTTATTGGCGAGATCATCGACTTGGTTTTGCTCCAAGTCCTTCGTCTGAAAGGCGGAGAAAATTTGATTTTAATTTCTCCTGAATGGAGTTTGCTTAAGTCCACCTTTTTAGTATAACGCTCGACCGCCATCGGTATTATAGGAAGCCCTGTTTGCACGGCCAGATGGAAACGCGCCTTTTTTAAAGGCCAAAAGCGAGTCGGCGGGGTTTCTTGTTCCCTCGGCAAAAATAGTGACCGAAAGTTTTTCTGTCTCCAACTTTTTTTTCACTTTTTCCATTGAGCGCATCGCCTTCTTCTTGTTGGATCTGTCCACAAAAACGTTTCCGCCCAGCAGAAACGCCAGGCCAAAAAAGGGAATATAAGCTAGCTCTTTTTTCCCGAGGAAGATGATTCTATTTTGAGCGCAAGCTCGCGACCAGAGCGTCAATATTGTGCTGGTGATTGGAAACGATGATGGCCGGACGAGTGTCTCTGGAATTTTCCTTCCCGCTATTCAAATTTGATGCCCATCGGTCTTAGAGTGGTCAGAGCGAAAATGCGAAAAAATACCCCCGTATTTTCGCCTTTAAAGGGGCGAAAAAGAATATAGGAAGAGAAACAAGGGCGCAGAGCCAATAGAAAGATAAAAATATGCGAGGCGAAGGTCTTTAACATTAGGACATTGTAGGCAGGCAAACGGTAAAAGTCGAGCCGTCTGCCCTTGGACGATTCCACTTGAATTGACCCTTATGCTTTTGAACAATATGCTTTGCGATGGAGAGTCCTAATCCTGATCCCTCAATGGGTCGGCCGTCCTTGCCCTTGGACCCTGTAAAACCTTTCAAATATCCTTTCTCCTTCTTTTGAGAAAACCCTGAGCCATTGTCGCTTATTTTAATGATGGAATAAGAACGTTTTTTAGCTCAAGATCGAAATTTATTAAGTGTTTCATTTTTGTCTGAGTACTTTATGGCATTATCGATGAGGTTTGAAAAAAGCTGCTCTAGAAGTTTTCTGTCTCCAAAAATATCGCCGCTTCCGCTCGTTGTGACAGAAAATTTTTTGAGAGCCATTTGCCTTTGAGGTTTGTGGTCACCGTTTTGACGAAACTAGAGAAGTCCACCTTTTCCTTTTGAAGCTCCTCTTTGGACTCAATGACAGAGAGACGAAGGAGATTGTCAAAAAGGTCCTTTAATCTCTCCGTATTGGAGTTTATCTTTTCAAGCGCCGGACGAAGCTCCCCTGGCACTTTTTCCTTGCTTGCAAGCAGAACTTGGCTGTAGCCCTTAATGGAGGTTAGCGGAGTCCGTATTTCATGGCTCACGTTTGCCACAAAGTCCACCCGCATTTTTTCTGTCAACTTAGAGCTTGTCACATTATGAAATATGCCAAGGGCCCCCATCGCCTTTCCATTCTTGTCAAAGACCGGCGTGACGGTCACGTCGTAATACTCTTCATTCTCTCTATGGCCAAGAAGCTTCTTTTCTTCCTTGGAGGTGAGGGCGAGCTCAAAAGTGTCTAAAATCTCGGGCGCAGAAAAAACTTTCCAGAGCTTTTTGTTCTCGACCCCAAACACTTCCTTGTCTTTCACAAAGCTCTCTTCGAAGCAGCGATTGGTTCTTATGCAGTTCTTAAAACGGTCGACAATCACAATGGCATTGGGAATGTATTCCAAGGCCGTGTCTGTTTGAAGCGTCCTATTTTCAAAAACTTCTCTTTCTTCTTTTAGTTGCTGTTCCGCAAGGCCAAGTATGGCCTCGATAATTTGGAACTCATTTTTTGAGTAAATAAGGTCAAGGTCCTCCTGGTACGGGAGTTTGTCTTTTAATTGATAAGTCCTATGAAGGATGGAGCGCATAGGGCGAATCCTAAAAAAACAAAAGAAAATTATGGCCGCGATTAGTCCCAGCACGACCAAAAACTCCACCTCTAGAAACTGAATAGAATAAAGCCTTGAGACCACAGTTGTTAGGCCGCATGAAAGCAGGACCCAGAAAATTCTAGACCTGACTGACCTCGCATAGTAGTTCCAGGGAAATGGAGAACGCCTCATTCTTGGAGCTGCTTTTGAAACTGCTCTTGAAAGCGATATCCAACGCCGCGGATAGTTTCTATTAGAGAAGAGCTCTCGGAGAGCTTTTTGCGAAGGCCAGCGATATGAGTGTCAATGGTCCTATTTGTGACATGAACGTCTCCGCCAAGCACTTTATCAATCAGGTCGCGCCTCTTATAGACCAGGCCTGGGTTTTTTGCAAGCTCTAGAAGTATTTGATATTCGGTGTGAGTGAGCTTGATTTCATTTCCGTCCAATAACACTTTTCGCCTGTCATGGTCTATTGTGATAGGCCCCACTGTCATGACCTGATGATCAGAGTCATGAGGGCGTGACTGGCGCCTAAGCTGAGAGCGAACTCTTGCCTGCAAGACTTCTATATCGAAGGGCTTCGTTATATAATCGTCGGCCCCCGCATCGAGGCCTTCGATAATATTTTCAGGCTCGACCATGGCCGTGATCAGAATGATGCCGGGAGATTGAGAGCTCTCTTTGGCCCTAATGTTTTTACAGATCTCGATGCCCGAACTATCAGGAAGCATTCTATCAATCAGAAAGAGATCGAACTCTTCTGCGCTCATGAGTTTCCGCGCTTCGCTAGCGGTCGCGGCCTCAAAGCAGAGGTGATCATTCATTCGCAATTGTAGAGCGATAAGCTCTCGAATATCAGTGTCGTCTTCGATTATAAGGATTTTGTGTTGTCCTATCATCAGAATAATATAGCGAATAAGGGACAAACGAGAAAGTGAGGATTTGGTTAAAAAAAAGAGGGGTCCTAGGACCCCTCTCTTCTTCTTGTGGTCAAATAACTGTAAATTAAAGGTTAGAGTTAACAAAGTCCCAATTTACAAGGTTCCAGAAATGCTCAATAAATTTGGGGCGAGCGTTCCTGTAGTCGATATAATAGGCATGCTCCCACACATCAATTGTTAGGAGGGCCTTTTTGCCATGCTTTAGCGGAGTGTCGGCGTTTGAGGTGTTCATGATTTCAACGTCGCCATTATTTTCGATAAGCCAGGTCCAGCCTGATCCAAAGTTTCCTGCCGCGCTATTGGAGAACTCTTCTTTGAACTTGTCAAAAGATCCCCATTTTTTATTGATCATTTCGGCCACTTTTCCACTGGCCTCTCCGCCCTTGCCTGGAGCAAGACAGTTCCAGAAAAAAGTGTGGTTCCAAGTTTGAGCGGCGTTGTTAAAAAGTCCGCCTTCCGCTTTTTTGATGATGTCTTCAAGAGGCATGTCAGCGTACTCAGTTCCTTCGATGCCTTTATTGAGTTTAGTCACATAAGCATTGTGATGCTTTCCATAGTGGTACTCAATGGTTTCCGCTGAAATGTGCGGCTCGAGAGCGTCCTTGGCCCATGGAAGTTCAGGTAGTTTGTGTTCCATAATTTTTTCCTCCGTTTTGAAAGTTGAGTCTAAGATAGAAATATTATTATCAAGTTGTAACATAATTTTTCGGAGAAGCCTTAACGACTCGCATAAGGGTAAAACATGTGTCGAGTTGACCTGGTCGCTAATGAAAACATGCGTCATCCCTTGAAATTAATGTTTGATTTTGGCCGGACAAGGGATAAAGTGAGGAGGTTATTGAGGTTTTTTATGACAAGAATACTCTACTATCTAAGTATATTAACTTTTATCATTTTGGCGGGCTGCTCCACACAAAGGCCGAAGAATAAAAAAGTTCAGGACTTGGACGTCTCTGAGAGCGCCAAGGCCCCCGAGTGGGTGTATGCCCCACACGAAGGCTGCTCCTCTGCTCACCTCTGCGCGGCGGGCGAAGGTGAGAGCTTGACCCAAGCTGACGTCAGAGCTCGAAAGGCCATTGCGGCCGTTTTTTCCACCCAAATAAAGTCACAGTTTGACATTCATAAAACCAGCTATAGCGATGATGAATTAAGCGAGCTAAAAGAGCGGGTGAGCGACTCTGTGACTGAAAAAGTCGAGGGGATTCTAAAAGGCGTCGAGATAAGCAAAAGATTTGAAAAGGACGGTCTTTTCTTCTCGCTTGCCTCTCTGGACAAGTCCAAGGCAGTCCAATCATTAAAACGAGAAATTAAAGGCCTAGATTCTGAGCTTGATCACCTGTATTCTCTAAAGAGAAAAAGCAGCGTGATGAGAATGATGGAGATCTTGGACGAAAGGGCAGGACTCTCTGATAAGCTTATTGCTCTGAAGGGGGGGGCCTCTCAAGCTCCTGTGACATTCGCCCAAATTCAAAATATAAAATTCAATAATAACGGATATGACAAGGTCTTTATAAGGGCCGGAAGCGATGTGCCTGTGAGTCTTTCCAAAAGCTTGTCTCAAATGCTTAGCGATAGCGGGTATAAGGTCAGAAGCGACCTGGCCGTGGACTATATAATTGATCTCAAGTTCGAGGCAAAGGAGGCGTATTTAAAGGTGAGCGGGTTTAAAAAGTTCGTTTTCACTTTTAGCGTCCTTGCCCTCAATAATCTAAAAGAAAAGGTCGGCTCATTTAATGTCACTCAGACCCAAACTGGCAGAACTGAGCAAGACGCATTTGTGCGGGCCAAGCTCAAACTTCAACAAGAGGCCCAGAAAAAACTTTCTAAATTAAACCTGAAATAATTCAAGAATTTACAGAGAGAGGACTTATGAAAAACATCGTTTTTATTATTTTCGCTATTGCTATGGCAAGTTGTTCGTCTTTTAAGGCGAAAAGAGTCGGGGCCAAAGAGTCCGATGAAAAATCAATGGAGATCACTGACAACTGGATGAGTGAGGACACTCGCAGGGCGGTAAAAGAAGCTCTAGAACAGATGCGGACTCATAGAGGTTTTCAAAGAGAGCTTAAGAAGTATCGTGGAGCTCCAAAACTTTTTGTGGCCGAAGTGCAAAACAACACAAGTGAGGCCTACTTTCCCATAGGCGACATGAATGACGAGCTTCTCTATGAGCTTTCGAGGTCGGGGGACTTCGTTCTGGTCGACGCCGCCGCAAGGGACAAGCTTCTCGAAGAGATTACTTATCAAAATGACGGCATGGTGGACCCTTCGACCGCAAAACAAATCGGAAACCAAGTGGGGGCAGATCTGATGATTTTTGGAAATGTCTATATGAAGCCCGAAAAAAGAGATGGTAAAACTGTCAAAGAGTATTCAGTGAACCTGAGGATGACGGACATACAAAGAGGCGTCGAAGTCTTGAGAACAAGGGCCAAGGTCTATAAGTATTCTGACAAGGCGGCCTTCGGTTGGTGAGGCCCCTTTCCTTTTGCCTCATTTTTGCTCTGGCGGGGGCCTGTTCTCTCGCCTCGAGAAAGGACCAAGCGGGCATTAGAGACCTCTATCAAAAGGGCCAAGTCGAGGACGCTTTGGCCCTTCTAGAAAAATCAGAGTTTAAGAAAGAGGACAAGCATAGGCTCCTTTATCTCCTTCAGAAGGGAAGGCTTGTGCTTGCCCAAGGGCGTCCAAGCTTGGCCTCGAAAATCTTTGTTGAAGCAAGTGAGCTTATGGACAAGCTTTACACGAAAAGCGTAAAAGAGGCCCTTCTCACTAGCGTGTCTAATAATAATAATGAGACCTATTATGGCAGCCCTTACGAGCGCTCGCTCTTATACTTTTATCAAGCATTGAGCTTTTTGAAGGTCTATCAAAATGGCCATATTTTAGAAGAGACCAGGATCGCCAAGAAAAGCGGTCTAGAGAAAGACGATAAAAAGAAAGGCGATCAAGAAAAAGGCGGCGCAAAAAATAAGATCATTATTACTCAAAGAAAACTAACACCACAACAAAGAAGGCGCTATCTCTACCGAGCGAGGGCCTCAATTGTGGCCTGGGACGTTTTTTATAAAGAGCTTCAAAGGAGCTCCAGGGAGAGCACAAGGTTTGATCATGACTTGTTCGCCAAGATCGTGGGCGGGCAGGTGCATGAGTTGATAGGAAAACGCTCCGATGACCAGATCGCCCTTCAACTCTATAAAGACGCTTACGACGTTCTTCATAGAACTGGTCCCGCTTTCAAAAGCTTCAACCAAAGCTTTGAGAATTATTCGAAGAGTTTGATGGGGGAGAAGATAAGCAAAAAGGCCAAAACGAAAAGTCTGACGACAAATTTTAAGAGACTTAATGAATACCTGAAGTTAAAGATTCTCTTCTTAACTAAGAAGCGCAGGGGCCATGAATTTAAAAAAATCGTCAAAAAATTGTCCCCCGCAAAAGAGACTCTAGCGGAGGCGCAAAAATACAAAAATGTGACTGTGCTGATTGAAGATGGCATGATCGCCCCTTTGGTGGGACAGGACTTTTCCTATAACCTCAAGAGCGCATTAGAGTCTGTGGAGGACCCTGCCTCGCGAGCGTTGCTAGAAGGAATAGGGCTTCCTGTCATCACGTATTTTGCTATGGGGCCTTTGGGCCTCAGTGGACGGGCCTCTTCTGGAAATAATAAGCTCTATGTAAGGCACACCGCGGGCGAGGCCATGGTCGCCGAGGCGGGAGTTGAATTTGAAATGCCGGTCATAAAAGAGCCTGAGCCGGCCGCGGAGGCCACACTCGAAGTTTACGCTATCAAGGGGAAGAAAGAAGAAAAATTTGCAAGCCAACCACTTGCCCTGGCCGGACCAGTAAGTGATCTTGCTTACCAAATGAATCTCGAGAGAGCGAGCTCTGCATTTTCCGATAGAGGGGCCAGGATCGCTTTAAAACATGTGATGGCCATCATCGCGGCCTATCAAACATACCAGACTGTCAAACAAAACAGCGACGAACTCTTCGCCAAACCTGCCGCCCTCGCAGCGTACCTTTTAGCGGCGAAGACCATTAAAGAAAGTGAAAGCGGCCGATACTCGTCAGTGGAGCACTCTTCCATCGCAGATTTATCTTGCCGAGTTTCAACTGCCCCCCGGTGAATATATTCTAAGAGCGGCCTCTAAGGAGCTTAAAAAACCGATTGAATTAGGCAAGCTTGAGGTGAAAAGCTCTAAAAAGGACATTTTTTCCTACCGCCTCCCTTAGCATAATAATGCTCTCTAAAATTCCCGATAGGACTTGTAATGAAAGTCCTGATGTCTTTATATTTCCTGTGTTCATTGGCCATTTGCGCGGAAGGCTACCTCTTTGTAGAGGGCTCATTTGACGCCAATGAAAGGTGGACCACCTTTTCTAAAGATGATCACTTAAACGTAAAAAATCTCATTCAACATTTAGCAAAGTCTCCTTCGGGAAGGGGCCTTCTCTTACAGGCGAAGAAAAAGGCCTCTAAGCGAGGACTTACTTTATTAGACGTTATCAGGCCGGGATCAGGTTCCTTGACGGACACCACTCTGATAAGAAAGTTTTCTCCAAAAAGACCAGAACATATTGTTTATGAAACTCGCTCGGTCGTTTATATTAATCGAAGTCTAAATCAGTATGACGCTATTTTAGATTTGGCCCACGAACTGACTCATTTCGTCTATCGGCGGCAGTTTAACCCATACAAAGTCAATTTTAATTTGTCAGAGTTTATCAAGAACACGATAGAGGGCGAGGGAGGAGAGGCCCGGGCCTTTGTGGGCGAATGCAAGGTCTTGAACGAGCTTTTTCCGTCCAAGTATCATGAGCGCTATAGTTGCGGCAAAATAAAAGGAAGCGACGGAAAGATTAGCCAGGAATTGGCGGTCCAAAAATTTTATCAGATAGGCGATTTTGAAGACCCTTTTAGAAGGCTTTTATTAAAAGAGGGGATTATTGAAAATTTCCCCAGCATAAGCTCAAAGGAAGTGTCTTTTGTGTCCTCGGCCTATGGCGTGCCCTATCCTGTCGCGGCCTATAAAGAGTATAAGGCGGTGATGAACAAGGTCTGCGCAAACGACAAAAAGAGGCTCGCCTATTTTGCCCAGTCAAATGGCAGGTCCCCAGCAAGCGCCTTGGAAAATAATTGGAAAGAGAAATGTTCTGGGTTTTATTAGTCGGCGTGGACTTCATCGGAAACTAAGAACTTTCCTTCTACTTTTTCAAGCTTCACCCAGATCTTGCTCTCGTGGCCGCTCTTGTCTGAGTCCTTCTCTGATCTTATCGACGCCATAGAGGAGCCTTTGACGACCTTGGACTCAATAATTTCCACCTTGTATTCTTCTTCTGAGTTTTTCTTTTTTCCTTTAAAGAGCCTATCGATAAGATTGTTTTTGGCGAGTCTAGCGTAATAATCTTTGGTGATTGCCTGCTTTAACTTCGCTTTGTCTTTTACGTCTAACGCCCTTTGATATAGGAGCGCCGCCTTCTTTATTTCCTCGCTTTGTCCGCCGAAGACTTGACTTGACAAAGCAAGGGCCATGGCGATTATCTTAAAAATTCGCATACTTTGTCCTTAGGGGAAATGTCCAATTGAAAATCATATTGAGGGCATTGCTCATTCACTAAATCAAGCAGGGCCTGCATTCTCTTATAAACTGTTCCGGGGCAGCATGTGCCTGCGCCGCTTGCGCCGTCCGCGACCGCTTTCTTGAGCTTGATCCAATTGTGATCAGTGATTTTTTTGAGGTTCTTGTAGTCGCCTGATCTTAGCTTGCAAATAAGAGACGCCGTCGCTTTAAGCGTCTGCTGGCCAGGGTAGCGCGGGGCCTTGTTTCTAGGGTAGCCTGAAGGGTTAGGCCTTCCATTAAGGATGTCAGGAGCGTAATTGCCGGTCACCAAAACGCCGACAGAGGTGATGTTTGCGCTCACATAACCAGCTTGAATCTGAGAGATGGTCAGCGCTGTGGCGCTCTGGCTTAAAGCGTCCAAGGTGTGCTCGCTGTCTTGGTCACTATTATGCCCGCATTTAATAGGGCCTTTAAGCAGGGCCTCTCTTTGCTTGAGGGTCCACTTGCTCGAGATTCACATAGGCCCCCGCATGAGCGCCTTTCATTTTGTCAGGCCTTCCTCTATAAACTTTCGTCTCGCCTGCTTCGTTCTCGTAAGGGGACTTGATCACATAGTTGTAGGCGATCATGTACCAAGGATCTGGCTCGCCAGCAGAGTTCCTCTCATTTTCATGCATGACAACTTGTGTGTCATTTATGTCTTGCGGAGTTTCCTTATTGTCGCTTGCCGAGTGATGAACGACCGCAGTGTCCACCATTAAAGGGCTCCGTTCACAGAAGCTTCCCTGGTAGTTTATGTTCTTATACTCATAATCAAGAACTTCCAGCTCTCCTTTGGAAGGAGCTTTTTGGCCGGGGGCGCGGCGGAATTGATTAGTTGAGCGCTTATCACTTTAGAAAGGGACTGAAGATGCCCTGAAAATTCCTCCGCTGCGCTTTCAGGTCTTGCGACTGGGCATGACAGGTTTTCTCTGGAAAGCAGGGAGTGGAATTCTTCTGAAGAGCAAGCGCTTGAATGATTATCAAGAGCAGAGGCGACTATCTTTCCCGCCTCTTTATTAAAATTTTCATGGAGGCGATCTACAGAGGCCTTGGTTTGATGGAGGGCGAGCGCAGGAGCGCGGCGACCTCCGTCTATCTCTTTTAAATTTTTAGCGTATCTCTCGGCCAACTCCTCCAAGCTACTTTGGAGCTCGTGTCCAGCAATTTCCAAGGCCGAGTAATTTTCAAGCAAATTGGAGGTTTTTAGGTCCCATCCGTCTAAAAGGTATTTTTTTTCAAGGCCCTCGAAAAGACTCGGCCTGCGTGACTGCAGGTCTTTCCATTTTTTTATAATTCGTTGATAAGAAACTTTCTTATAGTCGGGCCTGTTAAAGGGAAGGAAATTCCAAAATTGGTACTTTCTGTATTGAGCATTTTGATCAAGCCAAGGCGCCAGACTTGAGTCGATGTCGGCCATGCTTTCCACAAGGGAAAGGACCTCTGGATTTCGTCTAAGATTGAGGCGCCTTTCGTCCACATTTCTCAGGACCTGAGCAAGAGCAAGCACCATTTTGTAATTCAGTCTTTTGACCGATTTGTCCATATTCTGGAGCGTAAGCTCCTTGTAGATGTAGTCTAATAGCTTTCGACAAGACTCCTCTCTCGCAGCGCTCTGAGGGACTGCGACAGCATTGAATACAAAGGTGGCCATAAGGCCTAGTATAAGAATTCTCACAGCTTACCTATCGGAAAACTGAGCGTTTTAGTTGAGAACTTTTCTTGAGGCCCTAGAAATATCGCACACTTAACTTGAAGCGCTAGAATAACTTCGAAGGCCCAAGCGCCAAATGATCTGGACCAGAGCAAAATAGCCGATTGTCACGCCAAAGATCGTATAAAGCAGGTCCCATGAGTCTGTCTCAAGCAAGACCCTTGCCGGAAAGGAGGCCATCAAGGCAAAGGGAAGGACATAGATAAAAGCTTTTCTGATCATGCCTTGATAGATGCGGTCAGGCCGCTCCATTGTGTGAGAGACGGCAAAGAAGAGGTCTCCAAAGCTTCGCGGAGAGTGAGTCCAAAAACCAGGAAGCAAAAATAATAAATGAGTGAGGTAATAAAGAAAAGTTCCATTCAAAAGCAACAGAAGGTAAACACCTATCTTGAGGGCGCTTAAGCTTTCCGGACGACCTGCCAAGGCCCAGTAAAGTAGGCCTATAGCTATCAGAAGATTGAGAAATGAATTTGCCGCAAAGTCCTTAAGACTCAAAAAGAACAGCGTTGATACGGGCTTTGTGAGGTAATAATCGAGGTCGCCTCTATTGATATAAATAGGGAACCACCAACAATTCGTTGAAAAGACAGTCATATGAAGAGCGTCTATAAAAATATATGAAACGATAAACACTCTCATCTGATCAAGGTCCCAGCCGGCAAGGAGGGGCGTGTGAAGATATATGATGTGAAAGAAAGCGAACTGGACCATATAAAAGACCATGTCCATAACGACTCGAAAAAAGAAGTCGAGCCTGAACTCCATGGCCTTTGAAAAAGAAAAACGCAAAAAATAGACGTAAAGTCGAAGGTATCTCATATTCCAATCCCTGTGTATCTTAAGCGTCCTGCTCGCCATACCTTGCTGGAGACAAAAATAAAGGCCAGGGTCCAGAAACTAATAATCAGCAGGTTTGAAAAGAAAACGCTCCACGAGACCCCTTCAAGCAGTATGGACACTGGAAAGGAGATCATATAGGGAAAGGGAGTGTACATGAGCGCTTGATGGGCCCACTCAGGAAAAAAGGCGAGAGGGACTAATGAGCCTCCAAAGAAGCCGACCATAAAACGGAGTATCACCCCTAAGCTCCAAATATAGTCGGCCCAAAAGGCCACAAGCTCCGCTAGAGCGTTTAAAAAGAAGAAGCTAAGGGAAATAAAGAAAATCGCCACGACAAACTGGGCGGCCTGTAGGGGGCTCACGTCCAAGACATTTGTCGAATTGAAGAAAAAGGAAAAAAGAACGCAAATAAAAATAAGCTGGGTCAAGTAGACCGCCGATCTGGCCAGATGAGTAAGTATTTTATAGCCAAAAAAGTTTATGGGGTAGAGGAGAAATTTATTGAGGGAGCCGTCATAGATATCTTGGGAAATGGCGCCAATGCTAAGACCCTGTTGAATGCGCAAAATAAGGGGCGCCAAGAGGTAGTAGATGACCATCTTATCTAGTGTAAATCCGTTAATGCTCTCTTTTCCCGTCGTCTCAAAAACTGAAAGCCAAAGAAAGTAAGCGATGATTATGGAAAATAAGGTCTGTCCCAAAAAGTTGACCCAAAAGTCCACTCGGTAGGCGAAGACTTTGCGTATCTCCATCTCGAAGACGCTCTTTTTCCATCCCGCCATTAGAGATGCCCTTTTTCCATTATATGAGTGATGACTTCCCCTATCTCTTCTTCCGAAATATTGAGGTCGCTGACCTTAACGTTTGAAAGCAAGTATTGCGCGGCCTCCAAGGCCCTGGCCCGTGGAGAGTGAATTTGAATTTTCCCGCTCTCATCAATGCTGATGTCGCCAAGTTCGCTTGGGAAATCTTTAGTGGCCTGGAGCGACTGCGCTCCTGGATCTGTTTGGGCCTGCACAAGCTTTTGGGTCGCGTATTTCTTATGAACCTCTCTGACCGCGCCGTTATAAACGAATTCCCCCTCTCTCATAATCACGATTCGCTCGCACAGCTCCTCAATATCGTCCATATAATGCGAGGTGAGAATCATAATCGGACTAAACTCTTCTCTGTAGTCTTTTAAGAAGTTTCTCACGGCCTTTTGAGCTGTAAGGTCAAGCCCAATAGTCGGCTCGTCAAGAAAGACGACTTTGGGAGAGTGAAGCAAGGCCGCAATGAGTTCGACTTTCATGCGCTCCCCAAGGCTTAGTTTTCTGACCTGAGTGTTGAGTTCCCCGCCAATATTCAGGCTTTCCGCTAGGTAGCTCAGCCTTTTTTTGTACTCCTGATCTGGAATTCGATAAATCTCTTTTAAGAGCAAAAAACCGTCCGCAGCGGGCAAGTCCCACCAAAGCTGCGCTTTCTGCCCCATAATAAGCGACATCTGGGAGCGATATTCATTGTCTCTCTTCCACGGATCGAAGCCGAGCACATCCACTGAGCCAGAAGTCGGATGAACTATGCCAGAAAGAATTTTAGTGAGGGTCGTCTTTCCGGCCCCGTTGGCCCCGACAAGTCCCAGGATTTCTCCTGGCTCGACAGTGAGACTCACGTCTTTAATGGCCTCCTTGACCACAGTTTCCCTAAAAAAAAGGCTCCTTATAGAGCCCGCCAGCCCTGGCTCTTTTTTATGGATTTTAAATTCTTTTCTGAGGTTTTGAACTCTAATCACGGGAGAGGACCAGTCCTTTTAGATAAGAGCCCTCTGGAAAGCCCTTTAGGTTAGGGCAGTCGCCAGATAGCCCTAGCGTCTTTTCAACTTTAAGTTTTAGGCCTTTGTTTTGAATGATCTCTAAGATTTTTTTTTCAAACTTATTTCTTGTGATCCCGCGAGTGTTTAAGAACACGCACGCTTTGCCATTTCTGGACAATAGCTTGGCGATCTTAGGAAGCTCATGCTCATAGTCTTTTAGAGCGTTTGTTCGCTTATTCCCATCACTCGAGCTTGAAGGAGGATCGCTGATAATCAGATCGAAGCTCTTTTCGCTTCCGACCAGATTGCCTAGGGCCTCTTTGCAGCTCATGCGCATGGTGGTGTGGGAGTTTTTGTCCAATCGGTTGCTTTCGATGTTCTCCTCTAAGGCGCTGAGATAGGGCTCTGAAAGGTCGACGGAGACCACTTCTTTCGCTTCGTTTTTGAGAGCGTATAGACTGAATGCGCCTGTGTACGAGTAAAGATTTAAAACGCTCTGGGCGTTTTCAAAATCTTTCTTTAACTCTTTTCGCACTTGGGCCATATCGGTGTAGAGGCCACAGTCATAGCTTTTCCCAAGCTCGACTTTGTAATCGACGCCAAACTCATTGACTGTCAGGACTCGGAAACTGCAATTTGGGTCCAGGCTCTTGAGGCCTCTTTTGGGAGGAGTCCCCATCGGCGCGCTTTTGCGTCCAGCAGTTCATCTTGGTGACGTTCTTATTCAGTATTGAGTTTGTGAACTTGATAACCTCCTCAATAATAGAATTTTCATAAGGCCCCCAAAAGAAACTATAAAATTGAAAAAGAAGCTCTCCTCCTAGATATTGAACATGAAGCCCCGGCAGTCGGTCCGCTTCGCCAAAAATAAGGTAGAAGTTTTGCCTTTCCTCTATATAGTTTGCGCTCTTGCGCTTTTGAATGGCCTTATGGACTCTATGAGAAAGCTCTTTTCGAAAGTTCTTTATATGCCCTTGAAAGTCGCCTCGGTCGGCCCATACTCTGGCCTTGACTTTATGGTGCCTAGGATCGTGGAGGAGAAGGGCGAAAGGGCGTCCTTTATCTTTGGCCACAATAAAACGGTCCCGCGGATGAAATTTGTCTGTGAACTTGTCCTTAATAATCCAGGGGTGTCCACGGCGGAGCATCTTGATGGAGATTGGATGCACATCATAAGTAGGTAATAATTTTGCCATAAATGACCTTAAAGAGCGCTTAGGGAATTAGTGCGAGCGAGACCGTATTTCGCCCTCAAGCGCGTCAAGCATCTGAAGCACGACATTTGTGAAAGCGAAAGGGCTGCCAAGATAAGGGCTAAGCTCGTATTCTTCAATGATATTTTTTTCTTCTACAGAGAGGTCCTCATCATTAAAAGGATCGAACTCAAGGCTAAGGTAATTCAGTTTTTTCTGAACCATTGAGAGCTCTTTTTTGCCAAGTTTAGAAAGATACTCTTTAAAAGTCCTTAATGACTCTGGTGTCTGACTCTCTTTCGATTGGTTTTTGGGGATAATCTCTTTTCCATATTTTTGCCTTTTGGTCGCTTAGTTTTTTTCACACCTTGGCCTCTAGTGTCAAGAGCCTTGGTATAGGTCTTGCTAAATTATAGACCATGATGACATCTTTTCTAATATCCACCATCACCATCGTCGCTTTTTCTTATTTTTACTTAAAAAACGAAGAGCAATTTACGCCGAGAAATCAGCAACTTACGAGAGAAAGACCAAGAAAAAGAGGGCTTGCTCTTTATGGAGAGCTTCAAAGAATAAACAGACACTACTTAAGCTCCGGTAGAGAGATAGAACTGCCTCGGTACAAATTTTTCACCGAACTCTGTGACGAGCTTCTTTTGATCTTTCGAAGGGAAGGGGCCGATATCTTTCCCCACCTGATAGGACTTCGTAAAAACCTAGGCCGGGACCTTAAGGCCGAAAAGGGGCTTCAATCGACCATCGCAGGCGCCTTCTTGGAAATGGGCGTGATCACTCTTTTGAGCGTCCTGATTTTTGGTTTTGCGCGCTATATGGCCATGCTTCCCATAGAGGCGAATTCTCTGCTCTTTGCCTTGGGAGTTCAGGGCCTTGGCTACTTGGCCTTGGGAATAGGAGGCCTTAGCATTAAACATCGCACCTTTAGGGCCTTTCAGTCTCATATCACCTCAGCAAGCCTCTGTGACCTGGGAATAAGGACTTCTATGCCGATAAATAAGCTAGCGAAACGGGCGGACCTCCAGGGACTTGAGCCCGATAAGGACCTTTCCCATGTTAGGGAGAGGTTAAACACCATTTTGAGATGTTTAAAGGCGGGAAACCTTGGAGACCTCTCTCAATCAGAGGAGGCGGTTGAAGAATGTTGGATGGTCTATGACACCAAACTTGCTCGCTACCATTCAAGGTTAAGGGCCTAAAGCTCGCTTGTGTCGCGCCTGTCTTTCTTGAGTTCTTATCTTTATTGTTTCACTCGCATGATCGTGAGCTCTGGAGCCATTTAAGGCCTCTGACTCTGCTGGACGCATCCTCTTGAATTTGCTTTAATGTCCCAAAATCAATCAAGAGGAAATTTATGGCAGAGAAAATTATTTTTTCAATGTCTCAGGGTGAGCAAAACCTATCCTGGGAAGAAAACAGTCCTTAAAGACATATCTTTTCATTTTATTACGGCGCAAAAATCGGCGTTCTCGGTCTGAATGGAGCTGGTAAGTCCACGCTTTTGAGAATTATTGCTGGCGTCGACACCGAGTACAATGGGGACGTTAATCTAAGCAAAGGCGTAAGTGTAGGCTACCTAGAGCAGGAGCCCAAGCTTGATCCTGAGAAAACGGTCAAGGAAATTGTTGAGGAAGGCGCCGCTGAGCTTGTAAAAGTTCGCGATGAATACGAAGAAATCAACGCCAAGTTTGCTGATCCAGACCTAGACCCAGATGATATGAATAAGCTTCTTGAAGACCAAGCAAAGCTTCAAGACAAAATGGACGCTCATAATATTTGGGACCTAGACTCAAAGCTTGACCTTGCGATGGACGCCCTTCGCTGTCCTCCGCCAGAGCAAAAATGCGGCGAGCTTTCAGGCGGGGAGAAAAGAAGGGTCGCTCTTTGCCGACTTCTTTTGCAGGAGCCAGATGTTCTCCTTCTCGATGAGCCTACCAACCACTTGGATGCTGAAACGGTTTACTGGTTAGAGCGCCACCTTCAGGCCTATAAGGGCACAGTTATCGCCATTACCCACGATCGTTATTTCTTGGACAATGTCGCTGGCTGGATTTTGGAGCTTGATCGCGGACAAGGGATTCCTTGGGAAGGCAATTATACTTCATGGCTTGAGCAGAAAACTAAGCGTTTGCGCAAGAAGAGAAGGCCGAATCCAAAAGACAAAAGGCGCTCAAGTCGGAGCTCGAATTCATCAAGTCCTCCCAAAAGGCAAGACAGGCCAAAGGCAAGGCGCGTATCAATAACTATAATAAAATGCTTGAAGACAGCAAAAGCGAAAAAAGAAATGAAACCGACTCTCTCTTTATTCCAAACGGCCAGAGACTTGGGAATGTCGTCATCAACGCCGAGCATGTGGCCAAGGGCTTTGGAGACAAGCTGCTTTATGATGATATGAACTTTCAAGCTTCCTCCTGGCGGCATTGTCGGAATCATCGGCCCAAACGGCGCCGGTAAGACGACACTCTTTAAAATGATCACAGGGCAAGAAAAGCCTGATAGCGGCGACTTTGTCGTGGGCGACACTGTTGAACTTGCTTATGTCGATCAGAGGCCGGGACATGGACGGAAATAAAACGATTATTCAAGAAGTGATTGGAGACAATGATCTGATTGAGGTCGGCGGAAGAGAAATCAATGGCCGAGCTTATATCTCCAAATTTAACTTCTCTGGGGAAGATCAGAAGAAAAAAGTGAGCGAGCTCTCAGGTGGGGAAAGAAACCGTGTTCACTTGGCGAAGATGCTGAAAGAGGGCGGAAACGTGCTCTTCTCGATGAGCCCACCAACGATCTGGATGTGAACACCCTTAGGCCCTGGAAGAGGCGCTGGAGCAATATGCGGGCTGCGCAGTTGTCATTTCCCACGATCGGTACTTTATTGACCGTATCGCGACCCATATCCTCGCCTTTGAAGGCGACTCTCAAGTCGTGTGGTTTGAAGGAAACTTCTCCGATTATATGGAAGACAAGAAAAGAAGGCTTGGAGACGCCGCCGAGATTCCGCACCGAATCAGCTACAAAAAACTCAAAAGAGACTAGATGATGGCCGCCTTTTGGGCCGGCCTTTTTTATATCGCTCTTTTTAATGCGCTTTCCAACGCTTCATAAAATACCTGCCCGCCCTCAGAACCAAATACCTCTATTACTTCGACGACTCTCTTGTTCTCCAAATAAATATATAATCAATATTTTGGCAGATAAGCTTGCACACTAACTCGTATTCCAACGATTCTTGGCGTATAAGCGAACTAGCAAGGCCAGTCTTGAAATTGCGTCAGAGGCGCTATTGGAGTGAATGGTGGAGAGAAGGCCCTTTATGTCCTGAGTTCATCGCGAGAAGAAAAGGCTCGGCCTCTGCAGGAGCGGAGCTCTCCCAAAACGATGCGGTCCGGGCTCATCCTCATAGCGTGCGCCATAAAGTTTTTCAAGTCCTCTGGCTCTTGCTGGCGGGCAAGAAGTCGTGTGGTGTTCTCATTGGGGGAGAGAATTTCAAAGGTGTCCTCTAGGACCACAAGGTGATCATCAGGATCTGCCATCTTTAAGAGGGCTATTTAAAAGTGAGGTCTTGCCGCTGCCTGTCCCGCCACAGATCAAGCACATTCTTTCTGTCCTTTATGATATCTTCTAAGGAGTCCTGGAGTGTCTTATAAAAAGCTTTCCAAGTTCAAAAGGGCGTGGAGGACTTGCTTCTTAAAAAGAGCTTTGACCGCATGTTCAGCGCAAAGGCTTTTGTGCAGAAGACTCGCCCTGAAAGAGCTCTCTCCTTTAATTTCGATGTCAAAACTCGCAAAAGGGGAGGACTTGATTCCAAATGATGCCTCTTTTTAAGGCAAAGAACATCAAGTCGCTATCTGAAAATCTTCCTGGGTGCAGTCCTCGCCATCGTATAATTTCGCCCCGTGAGTCTTAGACTGTATGTGAAATGAGCTATGAAAGATCTTTTCCTCGAAATCAAGCTCTCCAACAAAGCTTAAACGAAGAACTTTTCCATACCATTGCTAACATAACTTCTTAAATTCTTCCGTCCTCGAATGTGTTCAAAAGCTCTCGCCATGAGCGGGGCACGATGCCCTTGGCGACGTTCTTTTTTATTTTGTCTTTTTCAGTACTCGATTTCGTCATAATTCATTGCAGACCTCGTCACTTTTATATAGCCAACTAGCCACTGCTCACTTTATCATCTGCATAAGAGGAGAATAGACTTCCCAAGAACGGGAATACTGGAGAGACCAGGCACCCCTTTTTTTCCCTCGCATCAAGGCGGTATTTGACCTGGAAGGCCGGTGTATTCACCAAGCTTTGGAAAGAAATGCGATTGGCTCTTGCTTCCCTTGATAAGGCCTTGTGAGGGATGGGTGAGTTCGCTTTGAATAGCTATCGCAAGCTTGTTCTCCCTGAGACTAAGCTCAGTCATAAGCTTAAGCCCCGCGAACTTCCAGTTGTGTTTTGCGCTCCGTATTGATTTTGATTTACTACAGGGATTTCCGCCCCTAACTGCACCTCTCCAGGAAGTCCCAGGGAGGTGAGCAGAGCGGGCTTGTGACAATTCGGCCTTTTAGGTTTTCCCTTGAAAGAGAGAGGGTGTTGTTTTCAATTAACGGCTCTTTGCCGGAGTTTAAAATGTTCGCCCACCTGGAGCTAAACGTGTCGAGTCCAAGTCCTATTCTTTGAAGTCCACCTTTGTCAGTCCTGACGACTTTCAACTCCACTTTGAAATTGGAATTTTTAAAGCTTTGACCGTGTTGGGAACAAATATGACGCTATATTTGTCTTTAGTCTTTTCGAAAGTCGGAGATTCTTGGGGAGCCCTTGGTAAACGACATTCGATATTTGTTTCCACCGGAGAGCATATAAGCTTTGTCGACTTAGGCCTAAGAGCGATATATATCCTGGCTATGAGCTCTCTTTGCAGATCATTAGAGAGCGCACCATGTTTATAAGTTTGCTCCGTTCTTTTCATATAAAGATTAAAAAGCCTTAGGTCCTCAAGTGGTCTTAAGTTTCCTTTTACTAAAAGCTCGTAGGCCATGGCCTTGACCTCCAGACCGAGAGATTTAAAGTCATTGGCAAGCTGAAAATTTGTTAGTTGTTCTCTCTTTGAAACGACATAGAAATGATAGTCCTTTTTTGCGCCTTCTTGGTTCCAAACCACCAAGTCGCTAAATCCAAGCTCTTGCCCTTTACTAGTAGCTTTGCGCTTTGCGGCATAATATTGGCTGCTGATGACTTCTTTATTGCCCATGGAGAATCTGGCCAATTCCTTAGTTTTAATTCTATTTGCTCCCCTTTGCGAGGAAAAATTCATGTGCTTTCAGGTCCTTATGCGCCTCTTGGGCCCCAAAATTGCGCAAGCCACTAAAAAGACTTTGACAATATGCCCCCTAGGGGATAGAAATTCTCTTTTCATAAATATTATTTTTAATAATAACGAAAAAGGGACTGAATATGGCTTCCAATACGCAACAAACAAGAACCAGAAGAACTCTTAAAGCTTAAAAAAGCTGGCAGAAAAAGAAAGAACGCAAACGACAACCACGGAACAACTCCGAAATTCGCCATCCATAAAGATAAAGCTGGCAAGTAAGCCCACTTAGACCTCGCTTTTAAATACAGCTAAAGATTCAATAATTGATTCGATATCTGAAGAGCTGGAGTTTAAAACCTCCAGCTCTTTTTTATTTGCGCACAAGTAAAGCGCCGCCTCTTCCTAATCTTCTTGGCATCTCTCCACAAATAAGAACTTATTAGCATCTCTGGGAATTCATACGCTCCGTTAGCCTCTTCTTGACGATCTCTATTGCCGCCGACCCGTTGGTCGAGTAAATCACCACCTGATTGGCCATTAAAGCGCTCGACGCCACGATCATGCTAATAAATAACTTCATAAGATTTCCTTTTTTTTCTATATTGATGCCACCCGGATAGATGGCAAAGACCTCGTCGCCTAAGAGTTTTTGGGCGTCGATCTTCTTTACGGACACCAAGAACTCTTCGAAGTCTTCATCTTTAAGGAAGGCCTCCGGTCCTGACTTCTTTTTGTATTTCTTTATTATGAACGCGTTAGTTGCACTCTCGTTCGTTTTTTCCAAGCAGAGTCACTGGCGCAGTGGGGAGTGAGCTCCGCCTCTAAAATGCCTTTTATTCGGACATTGATATAGTCGGGCCGGTGAACGATATTTCGGCGTCCGCTCTTTTTTCCCTCGGATGGGTAGGTGAGAAGCGCCATCATGGCGTTTCCGAGAATAAGCAAGAAAGACAAACACAAGTTTTCTCTGTTGCTCATCTTATTTGTACTTTTCATCAAGTGCCCTCCATTTTCTTTTAAAAACTTTTGAGCATTTCTATTTTTTTTGCCTTTCTACTCCTTTTTGCGCCTGTAGGAGCTGCTATAGCGCATGGCGAAGATTAATAGAACGCTTATAGCGACTTCAATAGAGACGAGCCCGCTTGAATTTCGTAAGAGTCCGTCTCCATTTTCTACGGCGAGTCCTTTTTGTTTGAACTCGGTGTCTAAAATGACCGCTGAGCTTAATGTCTTTTGGCTCCATTTTTTTCTCCTTAATTGCGCCAGGCCAAAGGCGTCTCGTCGTCATCAGTCCTTTATGCTTATAGGGAGTCATATAGGCGTATGGACCGAAAAGACATTTGTCGGTATGAAGATCATAAAATCTTTTATAAAACCAAGCGTGAGCCCCCTGTTGCGCTCCCTGCGCCGCCTTTTTTGCGATCTTTGCCGCCGCTGCCGTGGCGGGAGTGAGGGCCGCCGCATTCGCCGCGATAATCGCCTTATTAAGAAATTCAACTCTTTCCACCAAGACCTTGGTCTCTCCATTAAGGGTTTTTCCGCATAGAAATGTTTTAAGCCTATTTTGAAGCCTCTGAGCGAGAAGCTTTTCTTGTCCCAAAATGACCACGGCCCACACGCTCACGCTCATGAGAAAGAGAAGGCCAATCAATGTGGCGTTTCCTTTTTGGTTAAGGACATAATCAATTCCGCTATCAAGCTACCAATTCATGTTCAAGCTTTTGTCGCGCTTTATAAATTCGCTTTCTCCCCTCGCTCGTCTCTTTCAGAATGAACCCACAGCCCAACTCAAACCTTCGAGTCCTGGAAAGCTTCGCCTCGTTCGACCACGCCATCAAGGTTTTTGCCGCCGCCAAGTTTAGAACGAGGGAGCGACAATAGCCCGACTTCAAAAGATCTGCTCCTTAGGTCATGCCGCCAAACTAAAAGGAATTAATAATGAGAAGGCGATCGCGCACATGCTCAGTCCGCTATCGTTATTTCGCTGACGATTTTTTCATTGATTTGCTCGACTCTTTTTTTAAGTCTCTGACCCATGGCCTTAAAGGCCGCCAGGCAAAATATGCCCACGAGGCCTGTGAGGATTATATACTCGAGCATCCCCTGACCCTTTTGGTTGCTTATGTGTTTCTCTCATGCCTATCTCCTTTGTTTGAGGGCTTGTGTTAATCGCGCTCTCTTTTTAAATAATAAAAAAGGCTTGGCACGAACTCATAGGGGCAGGTAAGAAGTTTTTTCAGATTGCGAAAAACTGAAATGGATTGCGCGAAATTACAAGGGCTTATAAAATAATAAACATGATGGAAGATAATAATAAGCTATTTGTTTTTGACAAAAAGGAAGTTGCCCTCATTTTCGTTTTTGTGATTGTTGTCGCAGTGACCGCTTTTACAATTGGCGTAAGGATAGGGAAGGAGCTTTCCTTAAAAGAAGACGGCTACACCAAAGAAGATGTGCAAAACATCAATCTTAAGTCGGTCGATGAGGAGTACGTGGAAAGTGTGACAGAAGACACCTCCAAAAGTTTTGAGGGAGCTCTCAAAAAGGAAGAGGGACGCCCCTGTCACCTCAGATCAAGAAGACGTTGAGGCAAGACTTCGCGAGGAAATGAAAAAACTTGCTGAGGGAAGTCCGGAAGAGCCGACGCCCCGGCCCGCGCCTCAAGTTGAAGAGCCGGCCGCGAACTCCGCGGAGCCAGAAGCCTCAGCTCCGATTCAAAACGAAAATCAATTATACACGCCAGGAAGCGAAGTTCAAGGCAAGTACACCATCCAACTTTACGCCAACCAGTCTAAGGCCGCGGCCCAAGACTTTGCCGACGCTTTTATCGTTAAGGGATATGACGTCATTATTAATGAGGCCGAAATTCCAGGCAAAGGGAACATGGTATCGCGTCAGCGTTGGAGCTTTCGACTCCATCGAAGAGGCCAAGAAGTATCTGCAAAAAGAAAAATCGCTTTTTCAAGGCGAAGACTATTTGATTCAGAAATTATAGTTTTGAAGGTCTGTCCTTCACACATCCTCATAATCTTAGGCCCCGGTAAAACGGGGCCTTTTTTTTGTAAGAGCTATGCTATCGGGGGATAGCACCTCAAAGACCCTCTCGAATATCTTGTCCGTCTCTTTTAAATAAATTTTTTCTAATGCCTCTGTAGAAATCGATTCTAGTGGAGGCATTTCCAGTCTGGATAAGACTCCCTGATGGACTCCATAAATTCCTTGCTGCTTCTTGCCTCAAAGGCCGCCTTCTGAATGACTCGGGATAAATTCGCTCCCTTGGCTCATCCCCTTGCTTGATCACTTCATGCAGAATATAGCTCGAAAGATAAGTGAATTCTGATAGGGGCTTCTTTTGAATTTTGTCTTTATGAATCACTAAGTCCTCAACAGTGGAGGCCATGCGCCTAAGGGCGTAAAAAGTGAGCCCTAGATTGTCCGGAATAATCATGCGTTCAGCGCTTGAATGAGAGATGTCCCTTTCGTGCCAAAGACTAATATTCTCATGCGCCACACTTAGGTGTGAACGAATGACTCGCGCAATGCCAGAGATATTCTCCGCTGAGATTGGGTTCTTTTTATGCGGCATCGTGGACGAGCCTTTTTGGCCCTTTGAAAAACCCTCATTCACTTCCGCGATATCGCTATGGTGAAGAAGACGAATTTCAATCGCAAGGTTTTCTAGCGAGCTCGCGACGAGGGAAGTGATGGACACAAGCTTTGCGATTCTGTCTCTTGGAATCACTTGGGTGGAAACAGGCTCTGGTTTGAGTTCAAGTTTTTCCAGCGCCTCTTTTTCAATTTCTGTATTGAGGATTGCATAGTTTCCGACGGCCCCAGAAAATTGTCCCGTCAGGTCATTTTCCAGAAAGTTTTGAAGAGACTGGTAATGCCTCGAGAATTCAGCATAAAAGCTTAGGAACTTTTGGCCGAAGCTCATTGGCTCAGCGTTCATGCCATGGGAGCGACCCATACAGACAAGATAGCGGTGATCTCTTGCTTTTGACTCTAAGGCCGTTAAGGAGCCTTTTGTATTGCTTTAAGATGAGCTCAAGTGAGGCCTTGATCTGAAGGCTCAGGGCCGTGTCGATAATATCGCTAGAGGTGCAGCCAAAGTGGAAGTACTTGCTTACTCCATGAGGCAAATTCTCTGTGACAGACTGGCAGAAGGCGATGACATCGTGCTTGACCTCTTTTTCAATCTCGTGAATCCTCTTTGGATCTGCTTTGACTTTGCCGCTAATGGCCTTTGAAATGCCTTTGGGAATCAGCTTGTCTTCCATCGCTTCGATAAGAGCGAGTTCGGCCTTTAGGAAATAAGTGAACTTACTATGCTCCCTCCAGATGTCCGCAATTTCAGCGCACTCGTAGCGATCAATCATAAGTTCTCCTAATTAATAATAATATCCAAGTTCAAATCCAAGGGCCGTCCATCCAAAGACAAGCGAGCGATCTTCTAGTTTTTCGCCGCTCTGCGCTGATCGCTCAAGCGCTGCAATATTATAGGAAAGCTTTCCACCGTAATAAAAACTTTCAGTGGAGCGATAGTGCAGGCCATAATCTGCCAATAGGCCAAACCCTTGGTATCTCTCATCTGTCGCGCCATCAAGATGGCGGTTGTATGTCAAATAAGCGTCTATTGTTTCAAAAATGCGAGCGCTATTAAAGACCCTTGCGAGAGTTTTAAAGCGGTAGCCACCGCCAAGACCTACTGTGGTAAACGACTGTTGGCTGTCACTTCTCTTTACATCGCCATTGCTCGTTTGGATTTCTTCCGCCATTGCCTCATACTTGCCGGTGGTTCTTTTTAAGACCGCCGAAATCCAGACCTCGCTATAGCGCTCAAGCTGTCTTGAAAAGACCATCTCAAGGGACGAAAGCTCAGTGAAGTCCTGATAATTGGTGGAGAATTGATAGCCGAGAGAAAAGCGATTCTTGTCGTTTCCAGTGTAGAAGGCCTCGGTGTATCCGCCCTTGTCTTCCATCAAAAGGCTTTCGTTAAATAGAAAAACTTCGCTATTATTGTTAAGGTCGCCTGGGCTCAGAGACTCCGGCGCAGGAGTCCTAAATAGTCGCTCTCGCTCCACCTCTTTGGCCGCCTGTGAAAGAGCTAGGGCCGGAAATAAAAGCAAAATGAGTTTTAATTTCATCTAAGCACCAGGTTATCAAATTTCTCGCCCGGAAAATCGTCAATTCCCGCGGCGTTCGCAAGGTTAAGTTTTTGGGCGAGGTGTTCATATTTCGCGCTCTCGTATTGTTCTTCAGATTGAACAAGCGAGTCGAGAACAAGCTTCATGTTGGGAAAGTCGGTTTTGCCTGCTATATAGCGGTCCAGAGTCACGTCGAAAAGGCTCCGGGCGTTTTTGAGCCTCGCTCTCGCCGCCTCCACTTTTTGCTCGAGAGCGGTGATGCGTCTATGTAGAGTGGAGATGGTCACCTTTACTTCTCGCTTGCTTTCATAAAAGCTTATCTCGGCGATTCTTTTATTAAGGTAGGCGCGCTCCAAAACTCTGCTGTTCAAAAAGCCACCGCTTCCAAAAATGGTCCACTTCATATTGATGGAAGCTGCTAGCTCAATATTTCTGCTGTTGCCATATGTCGTGACCGAGTCCTGGACCCCAGCAGTCGAAAATCCACGCCGATAAGCGCCTAGGCGAACATTAATTTCAGGAAGAGGCATATTCTCTTTTTGCGTTCTTGAGTAACTGCGGCTTGAGTTTTCAAGATTCATTCTTGCCTGTCTCACGCCTGGGTTTCTGTTTTGAGCAAAGGCCAGCGACTCGCTCGGCTTAATTGAAAGTGTGGAAAACTTTAGTTGATTGACTAGGGCGTAGCGAGTTTCAAGGTCGTCGCCTAATAGCTCCGCCATTCTTTCCTCATTCAGCGCGACTTCGGCGTTGTATTGCTGGTACTCTTTGTGGGCCCTGAGAAATTCGCCCTTGGTCTGCAAGAATTCCTGTTTGCTCATTTTTCCAAGGCCCAGCTTTTCTTTGGCCAGACGGTATATAAACGAGGTGTGGCGCAGTTGAGACTTTTTAATGTCTCTAATTTGCTTTACACGCCCGAGATTAAAGTACTGATCGATGAGCTGAAAGCGAAGGGCCCTTCTTTGCTCCACAAGGGACTGCTTTTGGCGCTTGAAAGTCGCTTGATTGTTCAGATAGGTGAGATAGTCTCGCCCCCAGTTGAAGACAGTAAACTCTTCAAACTCCACTCCAAAATATCCCGCAGGGGTCTCTGATAGTTGGTTTTCAGGTTTGTCATTATAAAGGCTTTCAACGTGATGGTCCGCCGTGCTGAGGCTAAGGCTTAGCTGGGGGTACCAGAACTGCGCAAAATTGTCCTTCCAATCGAGCTCAAAGATCTCGCCTTGGTAGTCCCTAATTTTTTCGGAGTTATTTTCCCTGAGGCCTCTGGCAATCGCCTCTTGAAGGGAGAGGCTAGAGGTCTCACGTTTGGGGACAAAGGAGTCTTGCTTGAGCTCTTTTTCGACCTCTTCTAGACTGATATCTTCGCCGCTGGAGCCAACGCTGATAGCGTTCTGGGCAAAGCAGGGCAAGACCATAAATGGTAAAGTCAATAAAATCCGTTTCATGTGTGTGTATCGAAAATCCTTATCTCGAATACTTGAATAGTAACATCAGAAATTTTGACTTGTATAGGGTTTGCCTAAATTTAAGGAAAAAGAATGAAGATCTAAAGGGCAACACCGGGACAGCCGCTTCTAACGATGTCTTCTTCAAGGTGGCGAAGCTTCATTTTGGCGAGTCGAAAATTATTATCGATCTTGGTCTTGGTGTATTCAAGACGGCTTCGAACGGACTCTTCGTCTTTGGGAGCTCTTTCAAGCAGTTTGCTATTGCGCTGGAGAAGGGACCTGAGCCTTTGCTGATAACGTATCTTATTAGTTCTCTTTTCGAGTAATATGCGACAGCGGCCACTAATCGCCGGGTCGGTGAGGAGGCTTCTTCCGTCGAGCATTTGGGCCTGGGCGCCGCTTGCTGCGAGGAAGAGGATAAAAATCCCAATTGATCTCATAAGTCTATTATAGAGGGAGGAGATGGAATTTCCTAGCCTGGCGAGCTTTTGCCGCTTTGTGGCGCGCAAAAACATGGCCTTAAGGCATCGCTTTAGTTAGAATTTTTGCTTAAAGAGATAGAGGAAAAATGTCCAACGCCCTAATTTTGATACCTGCAAGATACGGATCTTCAAGATTTCCAGGCAAACCTCTCGCTAAAATACTCGACCGCCCCATGATTCAGCACGTAATTGAAAACTGCCAGTCTTCTGGCTTCGACTGCGCGGTGGTCACAGACGATGAGAGAATAGAGAAGCCCTTGAAAGAAAAAGGCCTTCCCTGTGTTCGGGTCGATGATGCAGTTTCAACTGGCTCCGAGCGCATCGCTCTCGCTTATGAGCGCTTTTTTTCCAAAAAGAGCTATGACTTTATTGTTAATGTTCAAGGGGACGAGCCGCTTCTAAAGGCCAATACCTTAAAAGAGCTGGTGGACTATCATGGCAAGAGCGGCTTTGAAATCGCCACCGCGGTGAAGGCCAGAAACTCAACCGAAGAAGATTTTAAAAATCCAAATATCGTGAAATGCATTTACTCTGAAAAAGACGGCAAGTGCCTTTATTTCACAAGGGCAAGCGCTCCCCATTTCAGAGACAACTCCATTGGCCAGTGGCATCAGCATATTGGTCTTTATTCCTATAGGACTCCAGCGCTGAGAAGTTTTGTTAAGCTCAAGGAAAGCCGACTGGAGAAGGCCGAAAAATTGGAGCAACTAAGGGCAATGGAAAATGGCATGACCCTTGGGGCAATTATAGTAAATGAGACATTGATCGGAGTGGACACACCGGAAGACATACACCGAATAGAAGGAGTTTTGAGTGGCAAAGAAGGATAAAAAGTACATTTTTATCACAGGGGGAGTTTCAAGCTCTCTAGGGAAGGGACTAGCGGCTGCAGGACTGGCGTCACTGATAGAGAGAAGAGGCATCCGCATTAATATGCTAAAGATGGACCCTTATATCAATGTCGATCCTGGGACGATGAGCCCCACTCAACACGGCGAAGTTTTTGTCACTGACGATGGGGCCGAGACCGATCTCGACCTTGGCCACTACGAGCGCTTCACTTCACTCACGCTTTCAAAGAAAAATAACTTCACTACTGGGCAAGTCTATCTTCAGGTCATTGAGAACGAAAGAGAAGGAAAATACCTTGGAAAGACCGTGCAGGTCGTTCCCCATATCACAGGCGAAATAAAAAGAAGAATTCATCTTGCCGCTGAAGATAGCGACCTTCTTATTGGAGAAATTGGCGGCACTGTGGGCGACATCGAGTCTCAACCCTATATGGAGGCGATCAGACAATTCTCCCACGATGTGGGACCTGAGAACGTTCTTTTTATTCATCTCGTTCTCATCCCTTACTTAAATGCGGCAGGAGAGTTGAAATCAAAGCCGGCCCAACACTCTGTGAAGGAGCTTAGGTCTATTGGTCTTTTCCCAAATATTATTATTTGTAGAGCTGACAGAGACATTGAAGAGGACATACTCGATAAGATCTCTCTTTTTTGTAATGTTCCAAAAGCGAACGTTTTTAAGTCAATTGATCTGGACTCCATTTACAAAGTGCCTCTTTCATTTCATGAGCAAGGTCTGGACACAAAGGTCGCGGAGCTCTTGGGCATCTGGGCGACAGAGCCCAATATTCAAAGATCTGGAAACTGTGGTCCATAATGTTGAAAATCCTAAAGCTGAAATCAATATCGGTGTTGTCGGAAAATACACTGATCTCATCGAGTCCTATAAATCTCTTGACGAGGCCTTAAGGCACGGAGCGATCGCCAATCAAGTAAAATTGAAGATGGTCTATATTGACTCAGAAGAGCTTGAGGCCGGGAAGCTTTCAAAACTAGACGAAGTTGACGGCATTCTGGTTCCCGGTGGCTTTGGCGAAAGAGGAACAGAAGGCAAGATCCTTGCGATCGAGCAGGCGAGAACTAAAAAGATTCCTTTCTTTGGAATATGTCTCGGCATGCAGCTTGCGATGATTGAGTTTGCTAGAAATGTGGCCGGAATCAAGAAGGCCACCAGCATGGAATTCAGCAAGGTCGGAGACTTTGTGATCCACTACATGGAAGGACAATCTGAGGAAATGGCAAAAGGCGGGTCCATGAGACTGGGCGCCTATGACTGCCATTTAGAGAACGACAGCCTTGCGAGCAAAATTTATAAAGCTCAAGACATCTCAGAGAGCCATCGCCATAGGTTGGAAGTTAATAATGAGTATGTGGGCAAGCTTAAAGAAGCGGGCATGAGGATTTCAGGCGTGAACAAGGAGTTGAATTTGGTGGAAGTCATTGAGCTTCCTGATCATCCTTATTTTATCGCTTGTCAGTACCATCCCGAATTTAAGTCAAGACCATTTAACCCGCATCCTCTTTTTAGAACTTTGTGGAAGCGGCGATCGAAAAACAACAAGGCAAGTAATTATGGAAAAAATGGAATTTTTTATAGGGCCATGCGTTTTGGAAAGCGAAGAGCTTGCGATGACGGTGGCCGAAAGATTAGTGAAGGACCTCGAGCCTTTTAAAGACAAGATAAAGCTTAACTTCAAGGGCTCTTTCGACAAGGCCAATAGAAGCTCAATTGACTCCTATAGAGGCCCAGGCATTGATGAAGGGCTTCGAATTTTGGAAAAAGTCGGAAAGACTTTTGAGCTCGACACGATTACCGACTTTCACGAGCCAAATCAGGCCGATCAAGTGGCAAGCGTTGTTCGCACGTTGCAAGTTCCCGCCTTTCTTTGTCGCCAAACCGACATGATCGTGGAAGGCGCCAAGGCCTGTAAAAGATACGGCGGTCAGCTCAAGGTGAAAAAGGGGCAATTCCTTGCTCCTTGGGACTGCCAGAATATTGTGGAGAAAGCGCAGAACTTTCTTCCTCTGGAGCGAATTCTATTAACTGAAAGAGGAACAAGTTTTGGCTATAATAATCTCGTTGTGGACATGGCGAGCTTTCAGATTATGAAAAGCTTTGGCGTAAGAACTGTTCATGACGCCACTCATTGCGTGCAAAAACCTGGCGGACTTGGAAAGTCCACAGGAGGGAAAAGAGAGCAGATTTTAACTCTCGCTCTCGCCGCTGTTGCCGCGGGAGCTGACGCCATTTTTATGGAGGCCCATCCAAATCCCGAAAAGGCCTTATCGGACGCCACAAGCCAGCTGCCCTTGGAGCAGGTCTCCTCAATTGTGGAGAAACTTTTAAAAGTAAAAGAGGCCATTCAATAAAGGAATATTATGTTTACCTACGATCGAAATTTAGATTTAAGAGAAGAGGCGAGGCCCTTTCACGAAAAACTAAAAAAGATTAAAGTCGCCCTTTTTGATGTGGACGGCATATGCACCAATGGAAAAGTCTATTATTCCGGGCAAGAAGTTGGTTTCAATCGTTTCTTTCATGTGAGAGACGGCTATGGAATGAAGATTCTTAAAAAGCGCCGGGCTGCACGTGGGAATTATCACAGGCGGAGACAGCGTTGGCGTGGAAAAAAGATTTCAGGGCCTTGGGCTTGAAATTATTCACATGGGCAATGAAGATAAAAGAAAGGCCTTTGATGAGGTGTTAAAGGAGACAGGCTGCGCGGAAGAGGAAGTGCTTTATATGGGAGACGAGTTCTTTGATCTTCCCCTTCTTAAAAGGTCCGGCTTTTCCGCCACTGTGCCCAATGCGAGCATGGAAATTCGCGAGGTCTGTGATTATGTGACTCATTTTGGCGCAGGAGAAGGCTGCGTGAGGGAAGTTATTGATATGCTTCGCTACGCTCAGGACATTGTGCCTGATATCGAGCACTAAAAAGGAAAAATGTGAGCTCTCCAGACCTCGGAAAGAAACTATACAAGTCCACCGCCTTAAAGCAATTTAAAGCTGTTTATCTTGGCATCGCCCTTTTTCTTCTGGGGAACCTGCTCCTCCAAACGTTGGGAGATCCAACATTTAAGTCCGACTTTGAGCGAAGCTCTTCTGGAGTCGTGGCGTTTCATTATCGATATCCAGAAGATTTTTTTCTCTATCTTGTGACCATATTCGTGCCCTCAATCTATTACTCCTTTATCAGAGGCATCGTTTTCTGTGAGAACGGACTAATCATTAATAGAGGATTTCCCTTTTTTAACAGAAGTGTGCTCTATAAAAATATTTGCTCCTATCGAGTCATACACCGACAAATATTTCATGGCGGTGAAAAGAAGCGATATCGATGAGGAGTTTGTCTTCACCATTCGCAATATTGACAGGGTCATCGCCATCTTTGATCAGCACAATATAGATGGGAAAGCTCGGCAAAGAGTCGCTTAAAGAAGAAGTCTCCTCTTGGGAAAAAAGTCATTATTACTTTTATTCTCTTTGGGCTTGCTATGGCCATTGTCCAATATTTTGGCGGCATTGGCAGGCTTTTACGCCAATTTTGATTCGCGCTTATCAAGAGTATAAATATTAAAGGCGTGTCTGATCACTGGCTGCGCCACGTTTCTAACGGGGGTTCCTCCGGGCGTTTCTCCTTTCTCTGTTCCTGAATGGGCGTGGCCATGGAAAGCGATGTCCGCTCCTCCATGGTCCAGAGCTTCCGCCAGGTAATAACAACCTAGAAAGGGATAGATCTCTTTTTTCTCTCCCATTAATGTTTGAGCGGTGGGGGAGTAGTGGAGAAGTCCTATCTTATAAGAGGTGTCCAGCTCCTTTAAACACTACTCAATTTGCTTGGCCTCGACCTGGAGTGTCTCATGAAGTCCTTCATCTCCTTTTCCCCAAAGTCTGATCCGCATGCCCCAACAAAGCCGCCTCCAAAGCCTTTTCCTCCTGCGACGCCGACTTGCAGGCCATTGACATCAATGATTGTGGCCCCATTATCGAGAACGACCACGCCTTGCGATCCCAGAATTGAGGCGCATTCTTCCAGTTTGTCCATGTGATAATCGTGGTTGCCGAACACCGCCACCACAGGCACCGGGCAATTTTTGAGATCGCTAGCTAGGGCCTTCATTTCATCAGGGTGCCCTGTTTGGGTCAAATCACCGGCGATGACAAGAAGGTCCGCCTTCATTTCAAGCTTGTAAAAATGCTCCTCAAGTCGGCCCGCAGAATTTTTGTCGAAATGGACGTCGCCGCATGCCGCAATCCTAATCAATGGATGACCTCGCTACTTTCAGGACCTGGATATGTCCTCACATTTATATAATCGTTTAACTTTTTGTCAGGGGATATCTTTTCTACCACTTCTCTGATGGCCTCTTTTTGTTCTCTTGTGAACACCTCTCCTCTCGCGTCCACGCTTGTGTGTGTGACCGTCACCTTTATATCGTGATCAGCGATTCGCTCGTCTGTATTCAAGGCCTCAATAATTTTCGCCTTGGTATAAATAATTGAGTCTTTCGCGCTGGAAGGGGCGTCAGCAATTTCTCTATAAGGGTGATGCGCCTTTTTTGGCGCTCCAATATGTGTGTCATACAAGGCCTTGTAAAGCCCTTGTATGGCCTCGGAAGGCACACCTATGTCATTTGATTGGGCATAAATAAGGAGGGACAAGACCCTTCTGGGGCTAAACCTTGCCCTTTTTAGCAGGTAGGCCCAATCAATATTCCCTTCAGTCAAGACCGCCAAGGCGTCATGCCAATGGTGGGGGATATGTTCTTGATGAACGGCCGCCTTAATCACAATGAAGTCCTCCGGTGAGATGGCGTTAAGAAAGCGCCCTTTATAGGGCAGCCTTTGAACATGGGCCCGAACCTCATCATCAAAATATATATCGCCCGACGACTTGAATATGATGTCCACCAAAATGTCCTCTTTCCAGGCCTTGTACAGCCAGGTCATGTCCCTTTTCTCGGTGGTAAAACCGTTAATCTCCAATGCCCTAAGGGCATTGTCGGCATCATCAGGACGCACAAATAGGTCTATATCGTGGGTGATTCGAGGGCGGCCAAGCTCTTTTCCTGCGACCCCTCCAATAAGCGCATAGGAAATGCCCGCCTCTTCCAATGCCTCTATGCTTTCCAGGATAACGCCGCTTTGTTTGGACTGATCGGCCTCATTATGGTCCTTAAAGTCCCGACGCATTTGCTCTATTTCAACTTCTTTTTTGAGCGGTTTGCGCGGCCGTCCTGCGCTTGTTTCCATTATTCCTCCCTGAGACCTAAGAGGAGACAGACCTTCAAATGCAAGGCCAATTAATGATTTAAAAATGTAGGTCTTAGAAGTAAGTTTCTGAACTTTTGGCCTTGTCCAAGCGATTTAAAATGCCTGCCCAGCGGGAGTCCTCCCTAAATTCAGAAATGAGATCGACTACGATGCTTTTTTTGCCTTCTTTTTCAGCTTGCCGAAAAAAGCCATATAGCTCTCGCGCGGCCTGAGTTGGATCGCTCGGACGCCAGAAAGCCGGTTTTTTTTCTTCGATGTCTGAGCTTTCAGGTCTGTCCCAGTTTAAGATGACAGGAATCTTTGGCATGTAGTGGTGTTTGAGCTGCCCCGGAGCGACGGGGCTTGGAGCATGCGCGACCTCAATCTCTATGCCTCTATCTCTTACGCTCTTTCTATGTCCTCTTTCGTGATCATGCCAGGACGATAAATCTCAATTTTGTCTGAAAAAACTCCAAGGACGGTGGACTCAATTCCTATTTCCGAGGGGCCGCCTTCCAAAACCATCACTTCGTCTCCAAACTCCTCCAGCACATGGTAGCCCGATCGGTGGGCGATGTCCTCATGAATTTGTTAGCGCTTGGGGCGGCAAGAGGAGAGCCCACGGCCTTTATCACCTCTTGGGCCACCGGGTGTGAGGGAAACCTTAGGCCAACGGAATCAAGGCCGGCAGTAATAAGATCAGACACCTTTTCGTTTTTCTTGAGCGCAAGAGTTAAAGGGCCTGGCCAAAAAGCTTGAGCAAGGGCCTCGCAGGCGGCGTCCCATGAACTTGTCAGTGACTTGGCCATGTCTATTGAATTGACGTGCACAATAAGAGGATCAAAAAAAGGCCTTTCCTTAGTGGAGAAAATTTTATGAAGCCCTTTTTCGGACTCGATAGATCCCGCAAGGCCATAAACAGTCTCTGTGGGAATGGCGACTACGTCGCCGGATTTTAATAGGTCCGCGGCCTTTTTTATATTGTTCATTAGTCTTTTGATGTTTTAGTCTTTTTAGTAACGACCAACGCTTGCGGGCGTTCTTTGCGCTCTCTCGATTACACCCTGGCGCATGAAGCTGTCAATCACGCCCAGACCTTGAAACTCGCCCTCTTTAAAATAGGTGGTAAAGGGGAGGCCATCGGCCGTAGTGGCGTTAAAGTTTCCGGTCAGAAAAATATTTTCTTGGCCGAAAAGGCCGTAAAGGTCTTTATAATTTCTAGTTCTTTTAAAAAATGAGCCCAAGAAGCTTTTGAATTTCATCATATCTGAGATTCCATAAAGCCTTAGCTTTTGGGCGTAGTCGCTAAACTTCCCTCGGAGCAAGCCGCAGCGCATGATCTTTTTCTTCCGCAGACCCGGTCGAAAGTCGAGAACGCCTGACCGTCAGTTAGAGAATTAAAGACCCTCAAGGCCTGTGGCCTGGATTTCAATTTTGTTAAAAATACCTAGCGGGCCCTTCAGCTCTCTGTCGTTCACCATCTGAGCGTACTTTTCGTCCAGGTTTGTCATCCTTTGCAGATGTCTGACACTTTCTCTTCTATAAAGTCCGTGCCACCAGCGGTGAGTTTTTGCGGCCTCAAAGCTCTGGGAGAGAGTGACCGAGAACTTGTCCGCTCCATCAACACTGGCCTCTCCAATATCGCTCATATATTCGAACTCGATTGAAAGCTTCTTTGTGGCCTCGGCGGCGTTTTTTATTCCGCTTTCCCACTCGAAAAGGGCGTAGACAACGGCCCCAAAAATTCGGGACCAAAGGTTTTGGATAAACTTGATTGATTCGGCGTAATGCTTAAAGAAGACCTTTTCAACTCCGTCCTTTACGACTTTGACTTGCTCAGTTTCTTTCTTTTTCATCGATCCATAGAGAAGCACAGTGTATTGAGAGTCCAAGTTTTGATTTGTCCTCTCTTCAAGGCTCACAATTCTGTTTCTAAAAACTAAGGGGCTCGTCTCGCTTTCCTTGCACAAAGGACTTAAACTCCTCCCTTGCGGCGCCTTCATTGCAATAATCTCTTTGTCCTGCTCAAAAAAACTGAGATGAGTGGCGTTCGTTCTTCCATAGGAATAATCCAGATCCGCGCTAAGAAGGCTAATTTTTAAGATATGAAAGAAATCTGCCTGGATTTCGGCGCTACGCCCGCGTTTTTGCTCGTCGTGGACTCAATTCCAAGTCGCAGAAACTCGCCTTCCTTGTGGCCGTCATTCGGGACCGATAGACTGGGCGGTGACTTTCCTTCATGGGCAACGCTTACCAAGGCGCCCGCTTTGCCGGTGAGCCCTCCAAGCGGGACGCCCGCAATGCCGCCAGCGTTGAAGGTAAATTTGTCCCTTTTTTTCATTATTTCGTAGGGAGGCATCTCATGCATATGGGTAGGCATGAACTTCGATAAATGAGAGAAAAAGTTTTGAGTAGTCCGCCTGGAGCCCTTCAAGAAATGTGGAGGCGAAATGAGAGTATTTATACTCCCGCACAAAGCTCAGGCCCGCAAAGGCGCCAATCGCTTCATCGCTTAGATCAATCATGTCTTGTTCGCGCATATTAGTGAGGAGAGTGCTGGCCTCCACCCCAACGAGAAAAGTGTCGTGGACAATCCATTTTGAGCTAAAGAGATCAGGGGACAGTTGACGGTTCACATAGAGCTGAAAATTGGCCTCAGGCCTTTGCCAGCTAAATCCTGAAAAGTTTAACACCCCTCCGCCGATATCGTGGTTGAGGACCAGCGGCCGAGTTTCTTCTTCTCCGATCCGCTCAAATGAGCCGAGTTAGCATTTGACTTATTTTTTCCATAAGCGGGGAGGCATCGCTCTTTGTTAAGGTCACTCCCAGACAGTTTTTCTGAAATGGTGTTTTTTAATTTTTGGGTTTCGAGATTGGACGAGGTGGCGCCAAGACTTTCAAATGAGCCGGCTCTTTGGGACTCGTTAAGCTTTTTAAGATCGCCTTTAAGCTCTAAGCGTCCTAAATTCGTAGGCCTGGAGGAGGTCGAAAAAACGGCAAAAATGGCCAGAATGATCGCTTTTCTCATAACTTCCTTGATGAGTAGATTTGACCCAGCGCTATTGACTTCCCGCACTGCGTTGGGTAATGTTCACTCAATCTAGATCGGCATTTCGCATTCCTGACTTAATGAGTATTCAGCGCGTTAAGTGGTATCAAAGTTGGAGGTAAAACTGTGGACTTCACTAAATTCAAGACTTTATTAGATGAGCAAGTTGAGTGGCCGGATCACTATACCTATAAATTTGTGGTGAAAACAGAGATGAAGTCTGAGCTTTTAACTCTGCTAGAAGAGCATGAAGTTGAGGAAAAGGTTTCAAAAAACGGGACCTATACAAGTGTCACGAGCCGAAAGATCGCCCACTCTTCCGAAGACGTGGTTGCTGTTTACAGGATGGTAAGTAAAATAGAAGGGATTATGTCACTTTAACCGTCCGGAGGAGTCTGCTCCGGAAAGAACCATCTGGAAGTTCTCATGGCAAAAAGCAAAACTTTCGACACCGCTATTATTTTTGGCTCAGGCGCTTTCGGCACCTCCATCGCATCAGTTCTCTGCGAAAATTTTAAAAATGTTATTCTCAAAGTCCGAGACGAGGAGACTTATGAGTCTCTTAAACGAGGAGAGAACTCCGTTTATCTTCCCGGACAAAAACTTCCTGCTAATCTCACGGGCGCCCTTACTTGGGAGGAGCTGGACGAGATCGCTGGCTCTGGAAAAGTTCGAGTTGCTTGTAAATGGTCTTCCCACCAGCGCAATCCACCCGTTTTATTCAGAAAATAAAGAAAGGGTCATTGGCTATTTTAAAGAATCAGTTCCTATGGTGAGTCTCACTAAGGGGCATTGATCCTGACACCTGCGAGCTTGCTGATGATCTGTTCATGCATTACTTCAACGATTATAGCGAGCATATTTGCTATCTTTCAGGGCCGTCTTTTGCAAAAGAGATCCTTGACCGACAAGTGACGATCGTCTCCCTCGCAGGACGCGTTCCTAACACGCTCATGCCTGTGACAGAGATGCTGCAAACGTCCTATTTTAAAGCGCTTCCCACCTATGACATCAAGGGCGTTCTGCTTGGAGGGGCATTGAAAAACGTGCTGGCGATCGCGGGCGGTATTTTAGAGGGCCTTGGATTTAACCATAATACTCGGGCGGCGATGATCACTAGAGGCATCACTGAGATGCTTCGCTTTGGAAAAGTCTTTAATGCGAGGCCTGAAACGTTTTACAGCTTTGCCGGCATGGGGGACCTTATTCTCACCACCACCAGTGATCTTTCGCGGAACAAAACATTTGGAAAAACTATCGCCAGCGGCCGCAAACCAGGCGAGATCATCTCTTCACAGCGCTCGACTGTGGAGGGATACAAAACGGCCCTCGCCGCTCATAGAGTGGCCCAGGAAATACCATATTAAGACCCGTCTCTTCGATGGAATTTATCAGATTCTCTATAATGACGTGAAACCTGAAATGGTCCTAAGAGAGCTTATGGAGCTTCCTGTCGCCCAAGTCGAGTAGGGAGGAATAGAGTCGGCCCTTCGCTAGTTCAAATTCTTTTTTATCTTCTCTATGCTGATTGTTTCGCCGAGCTTGATGACTTTTCCGTCCGGAGTTTGAACGAAATAAGCGGGCACGCCGACAATGTCATGCTCTCTTAAAAACTGGGTTATATTATCATCCCTTTTTGTCCAATCTCCTAAAAGAAGCTCAAGGTCTCTGTCCTTCACAAGCTTTTCGAAGTCGTCAGTGTTTAGCACCAGTTTTTCATTCACTTTGCAGGTCAAACACCAGTCGGCGGTGAAGTCCATGAAAACGTACTTGCCCTCGAGAGCTTTCCATGGCCTCTCTTGACCATGTCTTCCAATTTAAGGGGCCTGGGCGCTGGCGTTTGAAAAGTCTCCCGCCTTCAGACCGCCATTTTTAGAAAGAGCGAGAGTAAGGGCCAGTGGAATGATGAAGACAATAATATTAAGGGCCAGGTTTTTTGAGATAAACTTTCTAAAAAAGAAGGCGAAAAAAATCATGGTAAAAATAGTGTTAACATAAATGCCCGCAAACGAATAATCAATCTGCGAGCTCAAAATATCGTAAAGCCACACGAAAGTGAGAAGCAAAGTGAGGCCTAATAAGTTCTTAAGCTTTTCCATCCACATGCCAGGCCGGGGCAGAAAAGAAATCAGCTTTGGGAAAGATTCCGGTCAGAATAAAGGGAAAGGCGAGACCTAGTCCCACAAAAGTAAGAGTCAGAAAGATATTAAAATTTGAGGTGGTGAAGGCAAAAGTCAGGCTGTGCCAAGAAAGGGAGCGGAGCAAGGAGTGGAAAGAATGGTCGCCAGCGCTCCATTAATAAAGTCCGCTGACAGCCCTTTTTTCATTTGAGCATTTCCAAGCTTAGATCCGCCAGGAGTCACAAACTCAAAAAGCCCAAGCATATTCATCGCCAGAACAAAAATAACGACCATCATTATAAAGACAAACATAGGAGATTGAAGCTGAAAGCCCCAGCCAATCGTTTCGCCAGCGGCCTTAAGTCCCAATACAATCGGCCGCGAAAGCCCAAAAAGTGGACAGAATGCCGCCTGTGTAGGCCAAGTTATGTTTAAGCACCTGCCCTTTTTCTCGTCAGAGTGAGCGATAAGCCCAAATAGCTTGAGAGAAATCACCGGCAGCACGCAAGGCATGAGGTTGAGAATAAGACCTCCTAAAAAGGCGAATAGGAGGGCGGTCAGAATAAAAGAGTCGTTTGAGGCCCTTTATGAGGCGATGTCTCGCCCAAGGGAGAAAGGCCATTTAAAAACTCCCCAAAGGCCTTGCGTCCACCGATGGCATACTGCTTAAAGCTTTTTTGAAAAATAATAGGACGCTCTGTTTTAGGCCCTCTATATAAAAACTTCATCTTGACCGGAGATTTAAAGACGCCGTCTTTAGGAAGAGGCCTAGGAGGCTCTTCATATTTTCCGTCCCATTCCAATGACATGATTCCATAGAGGACGTTTGAGTCTGAGTCATAATAGAGTTTCTCTCTTTTAAAGCTCACAAGGTCGGCATTAAATGGCGTTAAAAGGTTCAAGCTCCTGTCCACTTCGCCTGGAGAGACGCCTTTTAACGTGTACTGCAACTCAAGTTGGTCTGGGCCATCTCCCTGGTTCAAAAAAATCTCTAGGTTTTTGGAAGGCGAGGAGTTTTGAGGCAAGGCGCTCATCGCCTCGGCCAAATCTTTGCTCGGCCCGGGCAGCGAGTCTAGGCGGCCTGAGCATAATTGAGCTTTCGCCAGGAATGCAAATGTCCTTGCAAACAAGGTAAGTCGCGTGAGCTAAAACTCCATGGTTCTTTGCCTTTTGAACTTGGGCAGGAGAAAGCTCGAAAAAGAAACTATTGGCGCCATTGTAACCATAGGTGAGAATGTCGCCCTCTTCGAGGTACTTTTTTGGAAGGGGCCATGGCAGCTCGTTAAGCTCGACGGCCTGATTGTCAATTTTGAAATCAAAGTGAATTGAAAGGCCCGCATCTCCAGGGTTTTTCCAGTAGGTATGCCATTTTTTTTCATTTTTAAGCTTAATTGCAAGATAGGCCTGATCGTCCTTTTTGAACATCAGAGCCTGTCATTTCCACATATTTAGCGCCGGGATTTCCCTGATTCGCAAATGCGGCAAAAGGAAGTAAGAGAAGAACGAAATGTAATTTTATCAGTTTAAGCATAAGGTTAAGCATGAGGCGCCTTTGTTTATCGATCGCGATTTCCTATAATGAGGACATGAATGATTACTTTCCTCGTAATATTATATGTTTAACAGAAGAGTCCGTCGAGACTCTCTATCTTTTGGGACAGGAAGCGAGAATAAAAGGCGTTTCAGCTTTTGTAAAAAGGCCCGAAGGAGGCCCAGAAACTTCCCAAGATCTCCTTTTTCACAAGCTCTAATATGAAAAAGATAAAGGCCCTCGCGACCTGATCTCGTGCTTGGCTTTTCTGACATCCAGAAAGATATTGCTAAAGACCTTATCGGTGAAGGACTGAATGTGTTTATCGCAAATCATCGATCTCTCGAGGGCATACTTGACTATATTATGCTTCTCGGAGGAATGGTCGGCGCTGGCGCTCAGGCCCAAGAGCTTAGAAAGAAGCTTGAAAATAAAATGCAAAAGGCAAGGCAATTTGCTCAGACATTAGAGCGAAGACCCAAAGTGTATTTTGAGGAATGGGACGAGCCCATGATCAGCGCCATTCAGTGGGTGAGCGAGCTAATCGAGCTTTGCGGCGGTGAGGACGTAAACCGTGAGCTTTCCAAGGGAGTTTTGGCAAAAGAGCGCTTTGTCGACCCCTTGACAGTCGCGAAATCGAACCCAGATTTAATAATAGGCTGTTGGTGCGGAAAGAAAGTGCGAACGTGAAGGAAATCTCTTCAAGAGAGGCGTTTATGAACACTAAGGCCGTAAAAAATGGCAAAGTTTTTGAGGTCAAGGCCTGAAATATTTCTTGCAGCCAGGGCCCGCTCCATTTCTCGATGGCATAGACATTTTAATTGAGCTTTTTAAAGAATGGAATGATAAGGAGAAAAAATGAAAAGAGCTTTGAGTTTAATCTTTTTATTTCCCATTTTATTTATTTCAAACGCCATGGGGCAGAGCCATGATGAAATCCTTCAGCGATTTATGCAGCAAAGAAAGCGCATGATGGAAGAAATCATGAAGGCCTTTGATGACGACAAATTCTTCCAAGACGATTTCTTTAATGATGATATGATTGAGGACTTCCGAAGCCAAGGCCTTGGCGGTTTTAAAGGCTTTCGGGGCGCCGGAGATCATATCTCAGTGGAGGAGAAGATGGAAGACGATGGGACCATCTCAGTCATCATCACTCCCAAGGACAAAAATACTAAACTGGACATTGAGACCAAAGAGCGAAGCATAACCATTAAAAGCGAAGCTCGAGTGGAAGAAAAGAACGAGCAGGGGAAGCAACATCATAACTTCACCTCCATCAGAAGCTTTTCCCAAACGGTGAACATTCCCAGTGGCTATAAAGCAAAGTCCCCCAGAAAAGAAGGGGAGAGTATTGTGATCTCTCTGGTTCCGGACGATGGGAATATACTTAAGCCTGATGACAAAGGGCGAGTGCCGATTAAGAAAAAAAGCGGTCAGGACGTAATTTAGGCTAGATTAGCTTTTTTGCCACTCAGGGACGGACTCGACTTCGTCCCTCATCTTTTTAAAGCTTGCGAGTCTGTCCAAGACGGCTCGCTCTAAAGGCAATTCTGGGTCTAGCTCATGAAAAGAGCAGCCTTTGCTGCTTTCTTCGTGTCGACAGTCCTTAAATTTACAACTGATAAAATAAGGCTCTAGGTCCGGGAAGTAGCTTGAAATTTCTTCTTTGGGAATGTCTAAAATGGAAAGGGAGCGAACACCTGGGGAGTCCACCATGAGAAAGTCGCCGCAGTCGATGATCTCGGCCCAAGTCGTAGTGTGAGAGCCTTTCTGCACGCCCTTTGCAAGCCTTCGGCTAACGAGCTCAATCTTGCCTCCGCTAAGGGCGCTGATAAGGCGAGACTTGCCGACCCCAGATTGCCCGAGAGCGATGGCCGTCTTGCCAGAGAGCTTCTGCCTAAGCGTGTCCATGTCCGCTTTGGAGCTCTCAGGGTCTTCGGAAGACACCTGAAATGTTTGAAGGTTAAGCAGCTTTTCGTACTTTAATTTTTCGTATTCAATATCGAATTGACCTTCAAACTGGTCCATCTTGTTAAAAATCAAAACAGCGGGAATGTCCCACTCCATGGCCCGCAAGAAGATAGCGGTCCACTAGGCCCGACTTGTAATCCGGCTTGCTCACGGCCATGACGATAAAGAGCACATCGAGGTTGGCGGCGATGACTTTCTTTTTGTTTTCTCGCACAATTCTTCGAAAAATTTCGTTTTCACGCTCTTTAACTTCGAAGATTTCATGTCCATCGCCGGCGGCGGCCTTTTGCAAGACCACATTGTCGCCCACCACCGGATGGGCGGACTTAAGGATCTGGGCGGGGGCAATGGCCTCGACGGTGCCGGCCTCTCCCTCAATCTGGCAGTCGAATCTTCTTTTGCCAGACCTAAATATTTTTGCTTGAAAAGTCTCTCGCATGGAGCTTTTATAGCTCGAATTTCTTCACGCGCGAAGCCCAAACTATTGAAAATTACTAAAAAACTTTATTGACAAGCTTAGTTAATACCAGTAAAACTTGTCTTCATCATCCGATACGCAGTCGTAGCTCAGCTGGATAGAGCATCCGCCTTCTAAGCGGACGGTCGCAGGTTCGAATCCTGCCGACTGCGCCATAATTTGATTCTGATTGATTCTAATTCTTTCCTTCTTTAGACTCTCATCCGATTCTTTACACTTCATGGTGGAACGCACCTTGATAATGAAGAAATCCAGCTAGCGCCAAGTAGGCCGTACAAACTTTTTACAGTTCGTCATCTCCTGTGAAGAAACTTCATGGGGGACTTTTTAAAGATTCTAAATGGCCGTAAACTAAGGCAAAGAATTATTAACAACATGATGGTTTTAGCCATTGATCACAAAGGGAAAGAAGATGAAAAATTTACTACTTGGAGCAATATTCTGTTTATCTACACAAGCAGTAATGGCTTCCAGCAATTGTCCGGAAATTTCCGGTATTTTCAAATGTAAACTGCAAGAATCAGATGATGCCAAACAGTACAATGTAAAGTTGGAAAGTTTGAATTCACTTTCAGAAAAAAGAGTCTTGATCTGGTCTGGTAAGAAAACATTTATTTCTTTAGAGGGTGAGGACTTAAAATGCGCAAATAATTCCATAACGATAAATAGACAGACACTTTATAACACTGATTTTGTGTTTACTCCTGAAGGTCAGAGCATAGTCAAATTAGAATCGATTTCTAAATACAAAGGGATTAAAAATGCCCCATTGATTAAAAAACAGTCCATTTGCTACAAAATAAGCGAAATCTAAGCCCCGAAGTTTTCACCCAATGTGTTAATTTCTATGACCTCAAAGCCGGAGCCGACTTCCTGATAGATGGCCCTATAAGCTTTTGAGAGTCTAACGGATCTGATCCGGAATCAGCTTTAACTGTTTTTTAGCTTCACTCGTTTGCGCAGTTTTGGATGGGAAAACAAGAAAGACATGGAGAAATAAAGCGACAACAAGAAGACAAGTTTTCGATATCATTCGCAAGTAATTAAAGAGCGTTTGCGCCTGCTACTGTTTAGAGTGGATCCCGATCAAGTTTCCTTCTGTGTCCTTTGCAATCACGATAAAGCCGTATTCTCCGATTGAGGTTTTCGTTTTTTGAACTTCACCGCCCTCGGCCTTGATCCGTTTTTCTTCCACCCCGCAATCCTCGCTTATAAAATATATGATCACTCCATTTCCTGTGGGTTCGAACCCTTCCATCTTTGCTAAAGCTCCCGCAGCGCCGGAAGCCTTTTCCTTCATAGGGAAGGTCCACATTTCCACTTCCGAGTTATCAAGTCTTTGTAAGCTGATTTTGAAAACGTTTTCGTAAAACTTTTTGGCCCTTTGCATCTCTTTAACGCAGATCTCAAACCAAGCAACCGGATTGCCTTCCATGCTTTACCTCTCTTTTTCTCTTCGGCCCATGCGCCTAAGCATGTTTATTTCTGGTCCTGGTTGTGGCGTTTTGTTTTTTCTTCTTGGCTTGATGTTCTTTAAAGTATTCATAGCCCTTTTTAAGGAGCTTAAATTTGAAAAATTTAGAAGCAATACCCATTTTTTCTCCTTAGCTATAAGCATTCAGTGGGATTCATCCTTGCTAATAAAAAATGCAAATAGGATACCAGGCCCCTAGGCCCTTTTGCCTCACAACTTCGTAATCTCTGAGTAACTAAATTTTCTTGTACCAAAATTGCATATTAGCGGTTAATCTTGCCAATTTAATAACGGGTTTTAGGTTTCTTCATTCTAAAATAGGACTAGGCCATGCCATTAGAAACGACAAACATTATCGCTGTTCTATTTAAGGTGCTAATTGCCTTTGTCGTTATCAATTGCATTGTGAGCCTTATTCTGTCTATTACTCATCCTAAGAGAATGTACAAGCTCTTATTTGGCTACTGGTGCTCTCTATTGGTGGTGTTTGTATTTCAGGGGGCCTTCCAAGAAGGCGCTTTTCAGGTCGCTATGGCCTATTCGCTTACCATGGCCCCGGTCACCATTATGGGCATGGTCGCCTTTGGCTCGGTAAAGCGAAAATTCCCTTTGGCAGACTATGGAAAGTTATATGCTCTTGCCATTTTTACTGCCATCAGCGCTCACCTTTTGGGCGGAGACTTTACCACTATTGCCATGCCGCTATCATTGGCCACGGCGGCCCCTCTCGTCCACTCAGCTTTTTTGCTTTTATATAAATTAAAAAATACCTCGACTAGGCTGCAGAAATTCTTAGGCGTTCTCTATGTATTGATCGGGGTCCATGCGATAAACTTTGCTCTGTTTAGAATGGTCGATGGCGCTCAGCTATGGGGCTGGTTCGTCGCTTATGCCAGTTATGACGTGCTGGGGATCTTATTGCCTTCCATCGCGCTAGAGGAGGCAAAACTGCAAGAGAGCCAGAAACTTGAAAAAATGGTCGAAGACAGGACCAAAGGTCTCAACACCTTAAATGTCGAGCTGAATAAGTCCCTTCATAAAAATGAAACTCTTCTAAAAGTTGTGTTGCATGATATTGGAGGCCTTATGGGGTCTTTGCGTCCAATAAAGAGAGAAATGACCAGAAGGCCCGATGGCGAGCAATTTGCTCGTTCTTTGGGCGCCATAGAGGAGATCTTGCAGAATATTAAATCCCTTTATGCAGAGGAAGAAGACTCTAAGGTGATGCTTGACCAAACTGAAATCATCGAATGTGTGCGAGCGGCGTCTCAAGTATTGAATGATAAAATTCAAGGAAAAAAACTACACTTAATTATAAATGAACGGCTTTCCTCAAAAGCGTTTATCATAGCCAATAAGACGGCCCTCACCCACAGCATCTTTGGCAATCTGATTGGACATGGCGTGGATTTATCTGAACCTGGGACCGATCTTGTCATCAATTTGTGTGACGAATCCGGAGTCGTCGAGGTTGAACTTCAAAATAAGGGACAAGCGCTAAAGCACCAGAGCGAAGAGGAGAGTCTCTCCATAGTGAACTCACTGATCGGGGACTTTGGAGGGGAGATGCGAGTGGAATCACTCCCTTCTAAACAGAGCGACATCGGCGCAGAGAATAAAGTGAAGCTCCTCTTTAAGCAGATCGTTTAACGAATAATTTTTAAATCGTTTCTAAAGGAGATATCAGTTTTGGTCTTGGCCAAGGTGTGATCTTCGATTTTTTCTGGAACATTAAACGCTCCAAGAAGAGCAACGTATGCAAAGAATATTATGCTTAATTTGATCATTTAACTCCTCCTTACTTGAATTTATACCTTTTATAATTTTCTTAAACATTGGGTCAAAAATTTAACTTGGATAAAGGCAAGACAGTGAATTATTTCAATGCTGCCGCGTGGCAAGTTCTTAGCAAAGACAATCGCGGCGGCGTCTACATAATGTTAATCAAATAAAACAAAGGGACAATTATGAAATGGACTTTAAGAACATTTATCTTTCTGCTTTTTATAGGATGCGAGTCCAGCAGGACGACAACTGAGAGCGAAAAAATAAACGAATTTTTTGAGAATTATTTTGAAGAGCAGGTCTCCCGCTATCCGACTTGGCAGACGTACCTTGGAAGAAAAAGCAATTATGGCAAGCTTGATAATGAGACGGAGGCGTACGCCCAAGGAAGATCTAAAATTGCCAAGAAGGCCTTGATGAAGCTCAAGACCTTCGACTTTGAGTCCCTGGAGGAAAGCGAAAAATTAAGCTACCGGATTTTTAAGTATGACCTGGAAAAAGAAATTGAGGGCTTTAAATGGCGCTATCATTATTATCCTTTGAACCAAATGTTCGGATATCAATCTGAAGTCCCTTCTTTTCATGATTAATATGCACCGGGTGGAGACCGTCTCGGACGCCAAGGATTATATTTCAAGGCTTAAGGAAATCAAGAGAGTCTTTAACGAGAAAATGGACTTTTTAAGAAAACAAGAAGCGAAAGGAATTGTCCCCCCGGACTTTGTTTTTGATAAGGTCATTAAGACAGCAAGAATATCATCCAAGGCGTTCCTTTCACTTCTGGCGCGGACAGTCCTCTCTTGGCCGACTTTAAAAGGAAGGTCAATTCCTTAAAAAGGCATCTGATAAGGAAAAGAAAAAGCTCGTGGCGAGGCGAGCAAAGCGCCTTGAAATCAGTCTGTCAGGCCTGCCTATGATAAGTCTTATTAGTTATTTGAAAAGCTGGATAGTAAAACCAGCAAGAACCAAGGCGCTTGGGCCCTGCCAGATGGCAAGTACTATTATGAGTTCAAGCTTGGGCCATCACCACCACAAAGTTGACCGCCATGAGATTCATCAAACCGGCCTCAAGGAAGTGGATCGCATTCATGGGGAAATGAAAAAAATCATGAAGAAAGTCGGCTTTAAAGGCGACCTTAAAGCGTTTTTTAATTTCATGAAGAGCGATCGCTTTCTCTATTCCCTTCCACAAAAGAGGGGAGAGAAGCATATCTAAAGAAGGCCGAAGAAATCATCAGCACTATGAAAGACAGTCTTCCAAAGCTCTTTAACACCTTTCCCAAGGCCGACCTTGTCGTGAAAGCGGTGGAAGACTATAGGGAAAAAAGCGCGGGCATAGCTTTTTATCAAGGCCCTTCATTGGAGGGCAATCGGCCTGGCATTTATTATGTGAATCTTTATAAGATGGAAGACAATCCAAAGTATAAGATGGAGGCGCTGGCCTACCATGAAGGGATTCCAGGGCATCATATGCAAATCGCTATCGCAAAGGAGCTGGAGGAGCTGCCTAAATTTCGAAGGACGGGAGGATTCACGGCCTATGTTGAGGGCTGGGGGCTATACTCGGAACTGCTCCCTAAGGAGATCGGCTTTTATCAGGACCCTTACTCAGATTTTGGGCGTCTATCTATGGAGCTTTGGAGGGCCACAAGACTTGGTTGTGGACACGGGCATTCACTCGAAAAAGTGGAGCCGAGAAAAAGCAATTAAATATCTAAAGGAGAACACCCCAAATGGCGGTCTTGAGATTATGAAAGGGGTAGAGAGGTATTTTGTTATGCCAGGCCAGGCGACGGCCTATAAAGTGGGGATGCTCAAAATCCTTGAGTTGAGGGCCAAGGCGAAAAAGGCGCTAGGCGAGGCCTTCGATGTCCGGGAGTTCCATGATGTGGTTCTAAGAGACGGCGCTTTGCCTTTATTTATTCTTGAGGAGAAGGTCGACGAATGGATCGCAAAATCCAAATGAGAAGCATCACAATGAGACCTGCCCCAGAGCCTAAAACAAGGTTCTGGGCATATTCCCATATATAGTTATGCAAATGGAAGGTGTGTGACACTATTCCGCCTCCCACTAATAGCATCGCTAGCGTGCCTATAACACTTAAGAACTTCATCATATAAGGCATAGACTCTACTAAGAGCGCGCCCATCTTTCTTCTCCCTTTTCTTATTAAAAAAAGCCCAAAATCGTCTATCTTCACGAGAAAAGCGACAAGGCCATAGATCAGAACTGAGGCCGCAAGCCCCACGACCGCCAGCACTCCTAGTTGTTCAAGGACAGCTCCCGTGGTGGCCGTCTTTGCTATGACAATTATTTCAGTTGAAAGAATAAGGTCGGTGCGGACAGCTCCTTTTATTTTCTCCTTTTCTGTTAGCTTTTTCTTTGGGCCGCTCTTATGGGCATGTCGGGAAAAAAGCTTTTCCCAGACCTTATGGGCCCCTTCATAGGACAGGTAAAGCCCGCCAATAAAAAGGACAAAAGTTATAAGAGGAGGATAAAGGGCCTGAAGCGCTAAGACCACCGTAATACAGTAGACCTTATTAAGAAGCGAGCCTAAGAAAATTCCTTTGATGATGGGAAGCTCTCGATCTGGGTTCGCGCCAACAACGACATCTGCGTTTACCGCCAAGTCGTCAGACATAAGAGCGCTTGTTTTTTTTAGCGCCACCTTTGTCATGACAGACACATCATCAAGCGTCGCCGCGACATCATCTAATAAGGTAAGGAGACTAAACATGTTCTTATACTAGCTTCTATTGCGGCCTTTCGCTAGAATTAGGTCTAGAAAAAATCGGGAGTTTGTTTGTCCGAATGCGGAAAGCCAGCTTTCCAGTTGTTTGATTTTGGTTTCAAAGACTTGGAGGAGCCCTGAGACGGGCCTTCCAAAAGTTCCCTTTTATTTTAGGCTATTTATTAGAAGCAACGAACGGGCACGTCCACGTAGGCCCAGTACGGTCGTCCATAATAGTCTCTTTTGAGGGCCTGGCCTTGGCATCTGACCGCTCTTCCTGGGAGAACCATCCATCTGCAGGTTGATGCGGACCGGGAATAGGGTCCCGCCATCGACGTAGCAAAGGTCTTGCAATAGGCCACCTGCCCGTTAGGGCAAAGTGTTCGCGCCTCGCACACAGAATGCCCCACATTCCAGATTGGATAGGGGACGTTCGCCTCGAGGGCGTAGCGGTCTTCGATCTCAGCAAATTCAGAGGCGGAAATGGTCTTGGTGGAGGCCAAAGCGTTTAGCGCAAAGAAAAGCAGAAAAATTGAAATGACTCTCATTATTAATACTCCTGAAAAAAATAATGAGAGCCTTATATTATCCCTAGGCCAGCAATGCAAAGGCCTGTGAAAATCTTATTAGGCCTTATTACGTGGAATCAAGCGCTTAGGCGACGCCGGAACTTTGGCTCCTCAGCGCTTCGGCCGTTTTTAAAGCTTTGTAGAGCTCGAGAGGGTGCATGTCCTCCAAGGTCTTTGGCAATTCGCGGCCAATTGAAGAGTAGAGTCGATCAACTTCATCTTTGAGCATATAATAAGCAAACTCAGAGCATATAAAAGACTTTGCGCCGTCTTTGCCGTCCGAGAATTTAAATTTAAGCTTGTCCCAAAAAAATAAATAACGAATCGTTCTGAAGTTGTATTTTTTGCCAAGGTGATCGATGCAAAATCTAATAACTTCCACTTTTCTTTCATAAGAAAGATTAAACTCTTTTTCATAAATAACTTTATTTTTGCCTTTCCAGTTATTAAATTCTTCGGCCCTGATTCCGTCTCCATTGGCCTCGTATATAAGACAGCGCTCATAGGCCGTGGAATAATTTTGATTAATTGGTCTTCGGAAGACTGACTTTGATCAGGGTGCCGACTCCTTCTTCAGAGACGCACTGAATTTTTCCGCCATAGCTATCAATGAAGGCCTTTGCTAGCGGGAGCCCATAGCCTGTTCCACGCTCTCCTTCGGTCCCTGGCCGCGTGGTCTTGTCTGTTGGGCTAAAGACTTTTCTTCTAAACTCTTCAGGCATGCCAATTCCAGTATCGATGACTTTAAGCGTGACTATTTCGTCTTCTTCGGAAGCGCGAATTTTTATTACGCTATGGCGATGGGAGAATTTTATTGAGTTTGAGATGAGATTGCAAAGCACGCTTGTTTTAAACGATTTGTAATCGCCAAGAACTCTCACATCAGGCGGCAACTCTATCTTCTTGTCCACTTTTATATTTTTTTTGACTAGGCCGCTGCTCATTAGCTCTATGGACTCCTCCACGACCACCTTTAAATCAAATGGCTCGAGGTTGATCTTAAGTTTTCCGTCTTCTAAGGCCATCATTTCTCGCGCGCTTTCTATTATTTCTTTTATGGTGGAAATGGCGGGATCAAACACCTTTTTCAATTTGCTTATCACCTCTGGGGCGTCTGCTCTTTTTTCGGCGCCTTTCAAGGAGAAGTCCATCGCTACGAGCGGATTAGAGACGTCGTGAATAAGCAGCTGAAGAAGCCGTTTGTTTTTATCATTAGTTTGTTCCAGCTTCCTGTTGACCTCCTTGAGGGCCGAAAACGCGTCGACCTTTTGTTTAAATAGCGTCTCTCCGATTTTGTAGGTGGCGAACATGCTGCCAAGCATGGAGGCCATAAGATATATGTCTTTTTCGGTGGAGCTAAGAGGCCAGATGGTTGTGCCGAAATACTTTGGGGACCAGATATGAAAATACAGCGCTTATGCAAGTGACTCCAAAGCCTAAGAGCATATATTTTTTCTCGCTAAAAAGAGCGAAACAAAAGACCGCCACGGGAGGATAAAAAAACATATTATGATACGCGTCCGGCTCTAGGATAATCGATTGGAAGAAAAGCACATAACAACAGGTCAGGACCACGAGCATGCCTGATAAATGAATGTTTTTTGTCTTATGATAAGTGTAAAGAGAGCCAAGGTAAAAAAGTATCCCAAAAACATCGATAATGACCGCATGATAAAATTTTACGACGCCATTTAGCAGGCTAAAGACGCCGAGCATATAAATGCAAATTTTAGAAAAGGCAGTCAGGTGGCGGACGATGATTTCTGTCTCGCTCACTTCAACTATGGGACTTTATTCCTGTAGGACTAGAAGGCCTTGTCATCTTTTAATTAACATTTTTTAAGGATAGAGCGCAGCTGGCCAATTTCCTAGATCTAATAGGACTTGGCATACTTAAGTTTTCTCTTAAGTATGCCCTTCAAAGGAAGACTATAGCTCTGTTAGGGAAGTTTGCGCGTAATAGTGATGAAGGATCTCGTTATATTTCATCCCAAGTTTTTTCGCCATCATGAAAGCTCCCCACTGAGACATGCCCACGTGGTGGCCCCAGCCGTGTCCTCGAAAGACGATTTTTTCATCTTCAGACTCTTCCAAGCGGTAGTGGTATGAGGGAAAGCTTGACCAGCCAATCGCTTTCCTTATTTCTTTGAAGTCCAGGTCGGCGCGAAGTCCATTTTGATCGAACTCGAGCGTTTTCACGCTTTTGAATAGGGGATTCATCTCTTTTTCTAAGAGGTCATAGCCGCGAGAGGTGTCAAAGCCTGAAAAGGCCTCTGAGCGCGATTTTACCTTTTTAAGCAGCTGAGATTTGCTCATCGCATCTGTGGTCCATTCCACTATCCATTGACTTGAAGGCCTGAGCTCGGCCTTCAGCTCGTCTCTGGTGAAGAGCTCTTTTGCTCCTAAACAGTAGTCAGCGGGATTGCCGAATATATTTTCAGCGGAGTCGGTTCTTCCGCCACTATAGGCATGAAAAAAGGCCACAATGACTTTCTCATTGTGAACAAGCACTTCGCCTCTCGTTTCTTTGATCGCGAGATCAGTCGACTCTTTGGCCTCTCCCGCCCCCGCATAGACCTGGTATCTTGCCGTGTCGTCCACGTCGTACAAGCTTCTCTTCGAGGTCAATAAATGATAAGCAGCATAAGTCCTTGCCGCCACTGCCTGAGTCTTGAGGGCCTCAAGCGGCCAGCTAGAGACGGCCTCTTTTGGCACGACCCCTCTGAGGTAACGCTCAAGATTAAGCGTGTTCACTGCAAGGATTTTTCCCTTCAAAGGAAGGAGCTCTATTTGCCCTTCATAAGAATGGCTATATGAAACATTATTCTCTCTTATGAGCTGGACTTGGTCGATCGCCTGCAAAACAACTCTTTTTCTTGTCGTCTTTTTGCTTCCGTCTATTTGTACCGAAAGGGCGCCATCTCTGATCGCAACTTTAAGGGACCTTCTAACTTCACCGTCCAACTTAAATTCGCCTTTGATCACAAGGCGAGTCGGATTGTCCCTTCTTCCATGGACCCAGTCATTTTTAAGGTCATGGGGAAAGACTTTTACGCGGATCTTTCTGATAAGAAAGACGACTTTCTGCCCGATGGAATCTTCACGCTAAGAGGCAGGCCTTTGTCAGGCACGCTTGAAGAGCCTTGAAAAAGCTGGGCCTCGGCCGTTAGTGAAAAAAGAAAAATAAAAATCGGAAGCGGAAAATAACGCATAGTGTCTCTCGTTCTCTCTGTGTGTTGTGCAAAGCCAAATATATCAATTTCAGACAAAAACGCTCATAAAAATTTCTTACATCCATGGCGCGTCAAGGCCATGCAAATCGCTCCTCTTGGCTTCCCTGTGGAAGGAGGGATAGAATTGACCTTACTAATGAAAGCTCGTCTTAAAACCAACTCTTACATATGCAAGGCCCTCAAGGTCAATGGGATCACTCTCTATCCTTTCGTGTTTGTGGCGCAGAAGCTTCCGAGCGCGAGGCTTCTTACCCATGAGGCGATTCATATTGATCAGGTGAAAAGAGTGGGAATCTTTAATTTTTACCTAAGGTATCTGAGGGAATATTTGGCCCTAAGGATTAAAAGGCCTTGGCCACAAAGAGGCCTATTTTAATATAAGTTTTGAAAAAGAGGCCTATGGAAACGAAGATTCATGGGCAAATTACTGCAAACGTTACGGCGCCAATCGATCGATGGTCCAGGAGCCGTCAGAGCTCTTCGTATAAAGAAAGCGGTCATGCAGGCGATTAGGCCTTCCTTGCCAGAACTCGACTCGCAGAGGAGAGACGGCATAGCCTCCCCAATAATCAGGGAAAGGAACTTCCTGACCTTCATATTTTTCTTTTAGCTTCGAGACGGCTTCATAGAGCTCTTCTTTTGACACGACCGAGCTTTGGTCGGACGCCACCGCGCTGATCTGACTTTCGCGAGGCCTTGAGTAAAAATAGTCTTTGGAATCTTTTTCTGGAATTCTTTTCGCTAGCCCAGTGAGTCTGACCTGTCGGTCCAGCTCTTTCCAATAGATATTTAACGAGACTTTGTTTTCTCTCTCGATATTTTGGGCCTTATCTGAATTATAATTGGTGAAGAAAATGAGCTCGCCATTTTTTATTTCTTTCACAAGAATCACGCGAGAGTGAGGAAAGCCTTCCTGATCAACTGTCGCTAAGACCGCGGCGTTGGCATAGGGAAGCTTGGCGGTGATGGCGAGTTCAATCCACTCTTCGATTTGCTCAATAGGAGAGTCTTTTAAAGTTTCCCGCTTTAGTTCAGGTCTTTCGTATTGGGCTCCTATATTTTTAAGGTCCATTGCGCTTTTCTCACTGATCCATTTTCTAAATAAAGTTTTACCTCATAAGCGTTTGGAGCTTTTGAGGTTTTAAATTTGTCGGCAAGGCCTTGCTCAAGCCGAATATCGTAATTATACTCCACTTCCGGATTAGGAGCGAAATTTATCGAGCCATTATTAAACTCGACCATAAGATCGTACTCTGGCTCAGTGATATTGACTTCAGCGTCCTTGCCAGCTTGCGGTGAGAGTCGCGTCTACCGGGACTTCAATATCGCAGCTGCCTGCCGCCGTAGGACTCTAGGTTGATCTCAAGGGCGTGGGGGAGGACGTTGATAATGTCCTTTCCGGGAGGTGTTTGCAGCTTGCAGTTCCAACTCGCTCTCTTTGATTTGGAAGTCTTGAAGTTAATAATGCCAGAATCAAAGTTGACCACTATTTCATTCATGTCAGGAGTCAATTCAAAGGCGCCGTCAAATTGATTAGTGAAGCGATTTTCCACAAATTGGTATTGATCAAAGAGTTTAATCTTGCCGGAAGTTCCGTTCACATCAATTAGACCACCGAGTAGAATGACTCTCTGATCTTCCACCTTCATGAGGGGAGTGAACTTATAGACAAGGGTCCCAATAAGAATGAGAAAGGTCGCCATGGAGCCCAAGGTCATTATGGTCAGCCATTTCCAGAAAGGGTGACGTTTTGGTTTGAAGGTCTTAAGTCCGTGATCGAGGCGATAGTGATTTGCGACCTTTTGAGCGGAGCCGAGATCGTTCAAGATTTCGTCGAGTTTTTTGTCGGGAAATTTTTCTTTCGCCTCCAGGATATGGGCATGATTTTCCTGAACGATTTTGGAGCGCATTGCTTGGCGGAAAATCTTGAAGATATTTCTCCAATTCCGCTAAATATTGCTCTAAGGCCTCGTTATTCATGCTTGTGTTTCCTGTGTTTTCGCTCTTTTGCGGCGATTATTGCGCTTAAGTGTTTAAAATTCATAGCGCCTAAGCCTCTAAAATTCAATGACGCAAATCTTTCAAGTAGCGGGAAAAAACTTAAAGCTTCATACTGGGGATGCCGAAAAGAAGGTAGAATTCTTATCAGGAGTGGATATGTCAAAAGTGATCAATTTCGAAGAAAAGCGCAGAGATTCAATAGAGAAAAGAAAAAGGAACTTTGAAAGGGTCCTTTTTACTGAGTTTCTCGGATCTTATGCGGAAATTGACGATAATGGCACAAAGTATGGGGTAAACCTTGTCGATATTTCTCGAGAGGGCTGCATGTTTCAGGTGCCTTTTGCCCAATTTTCCAACCACCGTTTCAAAGACGGTGAGGACATCACTGTAAGAGTTTATTTCACTAAAGAAGACTTCCTGCCTCGTGTCCGTCAAGGTGAAGCACGGCGCTGAGTATATTGACGAGAAAGGCGACGCCTATATGAGATATGGCGGAGAGTTTGATCAATCACTTCCAAGCTTTCAAGCTTTCAAACCTTTTATCGAATTCCTTTATAAGTTCGCGGAATTCTCCTGCATCGATAAAGGGGAGTCCAAGGTTTATTTCCTCTAAAACCCAATAGTTTTACTAGACTATTGTTTCTCTAGAGTTAATTATGGTCTGATATGAATTTATTCAGTCAGGCCTTGATACTTATTCTTATTGCGGCGTGTTCCAAACTGCCTAAATCCATGGAAAACCGAGACCTAGAGCAGCTTTATCAAGGTGCTGGCGTCGAGCGTTATTTTTTGGCCGATCTTCCGCTCTGGGCCAATTTTTCCTCTTCTTCACATTGCCGCAGGGACGGGCTCGTGCGTTACCTCAATTTTGAAACGATTAAGGCCAGTTACGCCATGGGCTATGAACAGGCCGTGCATATGCAGCATATGATCAATCGCCGCTTTGTGACCACAAAGTCTAATAGCGAGCGGCAGCTCTACCTTAAAGACGAGGCCTTCATCTTTTATAATGTCTTTGAACAAGTCGCGGGCGGCGGCAGAGATTTCTTGCTTCCGCGCTTCGACCGGGTGAGCCTTATTTACCTAGATCCCTATTTAAATGACCTGGGCAAGGTCAAGAAAATTCTGGACAGAAAGGACGTTGGGAGAGGCCATCCCATACTGGTCAGCGCTTGCCTGAATAGTTATTCCATGGAGAAACTTTCGGACAAAGAAGGCTGGGACAGCTTTGGAGTCAAACTAATTGGGCAGGAGATGTTTACACCATACGATAGCAATGGGAACTTAGGGCATGAGTTTAGTCTCGACTTTTCCAAGTTCATGCCGGGGAAAAAAATAATCTTATATACTCCCACAGAGGCGGCTCACTTGAAGGGACGTAATAAAATTATTAAATTAAAATAAAAAGCGCATACGCTAACGGAGGAAAACATGTTTGGACCAAACTTTAAAAAATCCGAGTACAAAGAAGATATTGATAGGCTAAAGGCGACCTTTAAGACCAATATGGGAACGTTCACTGCTGAACTATACGCGAAGGAATGTCCTGAAACTGTCTGGAACTTCGTGAACCTTGCGGAAGGAAGACAGGAAACTGTCAAAGAAGGACCTTATTATAATGGACTCGTCTTTCACAGAATTATTGAAGACTTTGTCATCCAGGGCGGATGCCCTCAAGGCTCTGGCCGTGGCGGTCCGGGCTATCAATTTGACGACGAAATTCGCCCGGAGCTAAAGCACGATAGCGCTGGCATCCTTTCCATGGCAAATGCCGGTCCAGGGACGAACGGCTCGCAATTTTTTGTGACTCTTGGCGCCAACTCCTCACCTTAATGGAAGACACACTGTTTTTGGCAAAGTGATCGAGGGACTGGACGTGGTGGAGAAAATCGGTCACACCGCTGACTGACGGAATGGACAGACCACTAGAAGATGTGGTGATGGAAGAAGTCACTATTTCTCGATACTTGAAAATTTATTTTTCCTAGCATAAGACCTGAAGCGGGGGCGACAAAGCCTATTGGTTCGGCCCCTGGTTTTAGGGAACCCTCAATATCCTCTAGACTAATCTCTCCCTTGTCCCAAGCGGACCAAAGCGCCCACCATTAAGCTTATCTGATGGCGCATAAAGCCTTCGCCTTCGACAGTATAGACGAAAGACCTTTCAGGGAAAAAGCTCGCTGTAAGAACTTCATTCTCACTCACTTCCGAAGTTGTGATCGTTCTTTCAAACTGTTTTTCTGGGGCTGGTTTATAACAATAGGCCTTGAAATTATGCTCCCTTCAAATAGCTTTGGCGCCTTTTTTCATAAGCTCTATATCTAGAGAGCCTGAGAAGTTGCACATAAAAGGCGCAGAAAAAGGCCAAGGCCGCTCTTCGTTGGAAAAAAAGTAATGATATGTTTTGGACTTTGGGTGGCTGATTACGCTAAAGGACTCCGTCATCGCTTCCACACTTATGCAGTGAATGTCGGCGGGAAGATTGGCGATTGAATTCTTTATGGAGAGCCTCCGGGCCAAGGTCTTCTCGAATCGTTAATGATACGGCCGCGTCAGTGGCGCTGACCATGGAGTCTGTTCTGCTGGCGCCAAGTGTTTTAAAATCGCCATGGCCTAATAATAAAAACAAGAGTGCGATCAAGCATATGCTGGACAGTTTTTACCCCGGGCTGCTTCTGCCAGCCATGATAGCGAAAACCGAGGTATTCAATCCTTATAAGGTAATGGCGCTTTTCCACTTCTATGGGGTTTCGATTTTCTCGACCATGAGCTGAATAATCTCATTTCCGCGGAAACGATTTATCCCAAGACCGAAGCTCACCGAAAGTCCTTCGCCTTGGGAATTAAAAAGCTCTTCAGGCGATTGACAGCCCCATTTGCCGACAAAATTAAAGCTTATGCCGGAAAGCTTGTTCTTTGGGTTTTGGCGGCTCGTGAAGGTCCACTTGACGTGAACGTCCTTTAGGATCTTATAGGACTCAATAATGGCGTCGTCCATTCTAAAGACTGGTCGTGGATTGCCCATGCCAAAAGGCTCGAGCTTATCGAGCTCTCTTAAAAGAGAGCGTTCAATGTCCTTAAAAGAAATTCTCGCGTCAAAGGAGTCCTGATTGACTCGAGTGATAGGAGGGACGTCGCTAAGAAGAGCTGGTTCATTTTATTTTTAAAGTCGGTGAAGTTATTCTCCGGCATGGACAGCCCTGCGGCCGCTTTATGCCCTCCAAATTTGGTGAAAAGACTCCTCGCACTCTTTAAGGCATTTAAAGAGATCGAGGTCTCCAGCGCTTCTGGCGCTCGCTTTTATGATTCCCTTTTGTTCGCTATTGGTGAACACGATGGCGGGAACTCCGAAGGTCTCAACAAGCTTGCTTGCGACAATGCCGATAACGCCTTCGTGCCACTCTGGAGCGTAGACAATGCTAATAAGATGCTCAGCGCCTCTCATTTCTTTTATGACTTGTTTTCTCGCCTCGAGAAAAACCTCGTTCTGAATGATCTTTCTTTCGCGATTAGAAATTTCCAAATGGCTATAGTTCTCAAACGCCTCGAGCATGCTCTTTGGCGATGAAGAAGTCTTAAGCGCCTTGTCGGGATGGTCGAGCCTTCCTTTGGAGTTAATCAATGGCCCCGACGTAAAAGCTTATCTTCTCGCTCGGAATGACCGGAAAAGCTCTGTCTTCATCATTAAAAAAACAAGCGACGCCTGCGTATTCAGTATTTGGTATTTGCTTTAGCCCATGTCTTGTGAGCTTTATATTCATCGGGTTTAAATGGGCCATATCACAAATTGTCCCAATCGCGACATATTGAAGAAGAGGGTAGATGCTTGGAGTTTCGACTCCTTTTTTGGCCAGAAGGTTTTTGACCTTAAGGCATACGGCAAAGGCCACGCCCACGCCCTGCAAGAGCTTTTAGGGGACTGTCGCTCTGGTTCGTCCCTTCGATTGGGATTCACCACTGCGTACGCTTTGGGAATATGTTCCTTTGTGTCTTTATGATGGTCGGTGATGATGAGATCGATCTTTTTTTCGATTTGCGTAATCGGCAGTTTCGAGATTTGAGATTCCGCAATCGACAGTGATGAGAAGCTTGACGTCTTTTTCAAGAGCGTTGTCAATTGAGCTTGGATGAACGCCGTAGCCTTCCACAAAACGGCTTGGCTGAAAGAGCTCGACTTCCACATCTAGCATTTGAAAAAACTGGTAAAAGAGCGCGCATGAGGTGGTGCCGTCCACATCATAGTCCCCATAGATGCCGATCTTTTCCTTATTCTCAACCGCCTCAATTATTCTTAAGGCGGTCTTTTCCATATCGATCATGTTCTCAAGCTCTGGAAGGGCGCGAAGGTCCCAGGAGAAAGAAGTCCGCGAAGTCCGATTCGCTATAACCGCGCCTTTCTAGCAAGCGCTTTAACGATTGGGTGAATCCATGTATCGGGCTTGGTGAATGATTGGGTAGTTGTGTTTGTTTGTGTAGTGGCCATGCGTAAAAGCTAGCATGGCCGACATGAACTGTAAGGCAATTTTTAGGACGCGGGTGAGATTACCAAAGTACGTAAAGTCCCAATATTAGGTCCTCTTCATGGATTTCTTCACTGGGGCTAAAGAGCTCGTCGAATTTTTGCTCGGTGTCTCCATGAATTTTATCGAAATAATTTAGGGGAAGGAACGCCTTGCCACAGCCACAGCACTTTTCTTGCTCCTTATGGCTTTCCACAATCTGCCCGCAAGCATGACACTTTCTAATGATTACTTTTGATTCTTTGTTTTTTTGAGTAATTGTATTCATATGCGTCCCTTTCGCGGTTTATTTTTCAGGTAATAAACGTGTCGACAAATAGGGCAACGATGTTTAGGAAAAATTTGCCTTATCTAATAAAAAAGGCCTTTCGCTTTGGAAAGGCCTTTTTATCAGAGTTTTTTACTGGAGCACTTAATAGACCACCGCTTCTTCTCTAGGCAGTTCTGTCTGAGTGGACGCCCCTCTTGAAGGAGCTCCCCCTGCCGGAGTGATTTGGGTAAAGCTTGGCGACCTGCCGCCAAAGTCAAAACCGTAGGGAGTAGCGTAGGGCGCCTGCACTGGGCCCGCTTCCTGAGTCATGCTATAGTCGCGGCCATAGAAGTCGCCTCCAATATTATAGTTATACTGGGGCTGCATGGGCGACATTGGCTGATGATAAAGATTGCTCATGGAGGCGATGCTCATTCCCATGCTCATTGATTGCATCATCATCATGGGGGCCATCATGGAGCCCATCATGTCCAAGGGGCTCGTTTGAAAGCTTAATTGATTCTGCTGATTCATCATCATCATATTCATGTTCATCATCATCAACTGATTCATAGTGCTTAAGAGGGGCATATAGTCTGTCGCTTGGCTTTGAAGGGACGCTATCTCATCTTCAAGTGTTGAGATCTTTTGTCTCTGCTCACAGACTTGAGTCTCAAGGCCTTGGTTTTCAAGCTCGAGGTCAGTGAAGACATCATCTTCCTCTTCCTCTTGCGTCTCCAAAACTTCGGCGGCCGCTCTTTCTATTTCTTCCGCGGTGATGACTGGCGCCTCAATTTCTGGCTCCTCCATTACGACCCCGCGGGCCTCAAACTCCAAGACTGATTCGACAGGCCCTCGCTCTTGCGGCCCTTTTAATGGGGCCTCCAAAAGCTCCGTAGGCTCTGGCTTTACGTCAGATAAGATAACTCCTGAGGGAGTTAAGGCATTCACCGGTTCGACTGGTTCGCGCTCAGCGAGCTCCTCCGGCTCTCTCAATATCTCCACGCTTGGTGGGGTGAATTCTGCGGGCCTTATAGGCGCTGGCTTTAGCTCGGACACTGGGAAGACCTCTTCTCTTTCTTCCACCCTGTCAATTTGAACTTCGTCTTGTCTGAGGTCTAGGTCACCTTGTTCCAGCTCTTGGGCCCCAAGGCCTGGCGACATACATAATAGGACTAAGGGGGACATGGTCATTAAACGTCGGGCCCGTCCTTGAAATGATTTTTTCATTGCTCTCTCCTGTGTTCTCTCTCGTTTTCTCTATTTACCTAGCTATATACCTTCAATACTCGCGCCATGCGTAATGATGAAGTGAACTCAATCTTTTTAGAGGGTTAGGAGACGATGAGATTTATTTACTGTGTAAAAAATCAACGCTTGTGCTGAGAGTGTCCAAACTTTAAACGCTTTTCTAGAAGTCTGAAAAGCCTGTTTTATAACCAGTTATTTATGTGTATAAGGTTATGGTAAGGAGCTGAAAACATTATGAATCAAAACGTGACTGTGCCTAAAGACCCTAGCTTAAAATTGTCCCTCATTCCCATTATTTCTCTCGTTATTATGTTGTCGATGAATGTTTATCTCTACCAAGACAATTCTAGCTACGGCCCAAATCAAATGGCGCTTCTCGTCGCGGCCCTTATCGGCTCGCTTCTGGGCGTTTTTGCGCTCAAAATTGATTATAAGGCGATCGAGCGAAAGACCTTTGATTCAGTTAACGTCGCTTTGCCGGCAATCGCCATTCTCCTCGTTGTGGGCTCCTTGATAGGTGTATGGATTTTAAATGGCGTCGTTCCGGCGATGATCTATTATGGAATAAAGCTTATAAACCCCACCGTCTTTCTTCCGGTGACGCTCGTTATTTGCTCTGTTGTCTCCTTAGCGACAGGCAGCTCTTGGTCGACTGTTGGCACGGTGGGCATTGCTTTGATAGGGATTGGGAAGACTTTAGGCATCCCCGAAGGAATGGTCGCTGGGGCCATTGTTTCAGGAGCCTACTTCGGGGACAAAATGTCGCCCTTTGTCAGACACCACAAACCTCGCTCCGGCCATGGCAGGCGCCGATCTGTTTGATCACATCCAACATATGATCTACACCACCGGGCCTGCAATGCTTTTGTCCCTTTTTCGCCTATTCGGGAATCGGCATCTTTTATGTGGGGGAGAGCATCAAGTCAAGAGGCCATCAACTCGACATTGAATTTATTAGACAGCACATTTTATATTAGCCCTTGGCTATTTACTTTGCCTCTCATCGTTTTTGTGATGGTCTACAAAAAAGTGGACGCCCTGCCGGCATTGGTCGCGGGAACTCTTATTGGCGCTGTTTATGCCCTTATTTTTCAAGGGGAGCTTGTCGCCAAGTTAAGTTCGGGAGGGGCCTTCTCTGAAGTTTATAAGTTGATTTTGAGCGTCTCGTTTGACGGCTTTAAGCTCGAGACGGGCACTGAAATGGTGGACAAGCTTCTCTCGAGGGGCGGCATGTCTTCCATGCTCAACACTGTTTGGCTGATCCTTATGGCCATGATCTTTGGAGGGGTCATGGAATCAACGGGGATGTTGGGGTCAATAGCCAACGCTGTTTTGAAGGCGGTCAGAGGAGTCGGATCATTAGTCGCCGCCACAGTCGGATCAGGCATCTTCTTGAATCTCACAACAAGCGATCAATATATTTCTATTGTCGTCAGCGGAAGGATGTTTAAATCTGCCTATAGGAAGTATGGCCTTAAGCCAAAGAACCTTTCTCGGGCGGTCGAAGACTCCGCCACAGTGACATCGGTCCTTATTCCGTGGAACACATGCGGGGCCTATTTTGCTTCCGTCATGGGAGTGGCCGACCTTGACCTACTTGCCGTTCGCTTTCTTCAACCTTCTCACGCCGCTTTGCTCAATCGCTCTCGCTACGAGCGGAAAAACGATGGAAAAACTTGATGAAGAAGAGTTGGAGAGCTAAATGGGAAAGGGAAAAGGCAAAAGAAAAAAAAAGTCGCCTCTTCCGTCGGTCAAAAACCAAGAGCTGTTCTTAAATAGGGAGCTCTCTTGGCTTGAGTTTAATTCTAGGGTGCTTCATCTCTCTGAGACCTCAAGTACGCCTCTTCTTGAGCGCTTAAGATTTCTGTCTATCTACTCTTCCAACATGGACGAATTTATTATGAAGAGGGTGGGGGGAATAAAGCGCTATAGAGACTCAGATTTTAATTACATTAGCACTGATGGTCTGGGCCTTGAGGAGCAGCTGTCCTCCATTAGACAAAAAGTCTTAGAAGAAAATAAGAGGGCGCTTAAGAGCCCTTGAGAGCGATTCGGGCAGACCTACGCAAAGAAGGCGCTCATTTGCTTGATTGGGAGGAGCTTTCAAAGAGCGAGAAAGACTTTTGCTCTCAGTATTTCCTAAAAAATTTTTTCCCTATTCTTACGCCTCTAACCGTCGACTCAGGCAGGCCCTTTCCTTTTATTTCCAATCTAAGCTTCTCATTTGGTCTTCTGCTCGAGCATCCCTACCATGGAGGAAAGACCTTCTCTCGGGTCAAGGTGCCCGAAGTGGCTAGAAAGTGGATTGAGCTCCCAGGAAAAAAAGGGCCGCTTTATTCACGGGCCTAGCATCATCGAGCAAAATCTTGAACACTTATATCGAGGCATGAAGGTCCTTGGCGCCACGCCTTTTAAGGTAACGAGAAACGCTGATTGGGACCATGATGACGAGGACACCGAAGATCTTTTGGTCGCAGTCGAGGAGTCCATCAATGAGAGAAGACTGCAAGAGCCCATCAGGCTTGAGGTTCTTGGAAGGCGCCGACCAGGATATTGTCTCTTATCTGCAAAAAGCTCTTAGATTAGAAGGAGAGGATATTTATCGGTATGACGGCCTGTTTGATTTTGCTTCTCTGGAGAGCATGACCTCAATTGATCGGCCCGATCTTAAATATGCTGACTACAGGCCTGTCACTCTGGCCTGGGCAAATGATAACAAGCTTTATCCGGCATATAAAAGCTAAGACCGCTGGTTCACTGTCCTTACGAAAGTTTCACCACCACAGTCGAAAAGTTCATCGTTAAGGCCGCAAGAGACCCTAGGGTCTTGTCTATCAAAATGACTCTTTATCGCACAGGGGACAATAGCCCCTTTATAAAGGCGCTAATAGAGGCCGCAGAAACGGCAAACAAGTGGTCTGTCTGATTGAGCTCAAGGCTCGCTTTGATGAAAAAAGAAATATTCATTGGGCGAGAAAAATGGAGCAGGCGGGGGTGCATGTCGTTTATGGAGTGGTGGGGCTTAAGACCCACTCAAAATTTCGCTTGTGACAAGGCAGGAGGACGAAGGCGAGCTTGTACAGTATGCGCATATTGCGACAGGCAATTATAACGCCAAGACGGCGAAGGTCTACACTGATGTGGGGATTTTCACAGCGGAGCCTGAAATCGTCTCCGAAGTGGCGGAAGTGTTTAACTACCTGACAGGCTCTTCCTTAAAGCTTGATTATGAAGAGCTTTTACTGGCCCCAGTGAACGCGAAAAGTCGGTTTATCAAAATGATCAAAGGAGCAAAAGAAGCTCGCAAAAATGGCGCCTCACCTTGATATAATTGCCAAGATGAACGCTCTTGAGGACACGGAGATCATTGACGCCCTATATGCGGCAGGCCAGGCGGGCGTAAAAATTGATTTTATTGTCAGAGGATTTTGCTCGCTAAGGCCAGGACTAAAAGATATCAGTGAAAACATCAGGGTCGTTTCTGTGATTGGCCGCTTTTTAGAGCATTCTCGAATTTTCTACTTCTCTGACGCGCAACCAGAGAGCGCTGGAAGAATGTATATTGGCTCTGCGGACTGGATGCATAGGAATATGCATAATCGCGTTGAAGTCATCGCCCCAATATATGATCAAGATATTAAAGATGACCTTCTGTCGTTCCTTAAAATTCTCATCAATAAAGAAGCTAAAACGTGGAGACTTGGGCCAGATGGAGGCTATGAGCTCAACTCTAAAAGGCCTGATCCTCAAGTTGAAATGATGAAGATCTATGAGAAAGAGACGAAGAAGTAATTACTGATTGCTTTGACTGTAGCGTTCATGCCCCCTTTTATCTTCTTAGGCGCAAAATCTATCGTTAGACAAAGCAGCAGCCAGCCCTTCTTTTAGCCCCACTTTAGGCAGAAGAATTTCACTGATCTGCAATTCGGCCATAAGAGTCTCAATCATTCCCATGGCAAAGACAATCACGTCCGCTCTGTCTCTTCGCATTTGGTATTCTTTCATGCGCTTCTTTAGGCTCTTGTTAGAGACCTCTTCTCTTAGGGTTTCCAGTTCAATGAATGTGATTTTATTTGTAGGTCTTCCATATTCAAGCTTTCTAAGCTTGCCCATTCTTCGAAGGTTTCCGCCTGTGCCTACGCAAACCTCTATTTTCTTTGCGTGAGCGGCCAAGCATCTTTTTGACTGAGCTTGCAAACCTTCCCAATTCCTTCTCAAATTGATTGGTCTTGGCGCTTTGAAGCATCCTCACTGTGCCAAAGTTAAAGCTTTTGGAGCGCAGGACCTTTTCTTCTTTAAGGAGGGTCACTTCCGCGCTTCCGCCCCCCACATCAATTAAAAGAGAGGTCGTCCTTTTTAAATTTAGAGCGGAGCACACGGCAGTCTTCGCCAGAAGGGCCTCTTGCACTCCGCTAATTCTTTTAATTTGAATTCCTGTTTGTTTTTTTATCTCCTTGATGAGTTCGGCGCCATTTTCAGAGTCTCTCATCGCGCTAGTGGCGACAGCATACACTTCGGTGATATTTTCTTCGGAGATTTGCAGAAATAATTCGCCGAAGGCCTCTTCGCAGGCCTTGAAGCGCTTGGGAGAAATGCGTCCTTCTTTAAAAACGTCGGCGCCAAGCCTAAGCGGCCACCTCATATTATGGCCGAAATGAACTTCTTTGCCGTGGACGGTCGCGATGACGGCCCTCATCGCATTAGAACCAATGTCTATCGCGCATATCTTCATAAAAGAAAAGTATCACGAAATAATATATGAGGCTATTGATCAAGGTATAGGACTTGCAGATTATAAGGAGAGGACAGCTCAAACCTTAAAAACAAGGAGAATGTAATGAAGTTTTTCAAAAGAGTCCTTTCAATTTTTGCTTTGGTATTTTCCATCGCTTTTGTAGGGTGCTCGTCTGAAACAAGCTATGTGGTGGAAGAAGAGCGACCTTTGGGAGCGGAATATAATCGCCCACAAAAGCAAACAGAGACTAAGGCCCAGGACGAGTACTCAGACGAGGACTGGTTTTATGATTACTATGATCTAACAGAGGAAGAAAAGGACAAGCTGGAAGAGCAATAGCTAGTACTTGATTCTAACGGCCTTATGAGGCCCCTTTATCTCAATGTAAAAGGGGCTTGAGTAAGGAAATAATTTCTCTGGAAAAATCATCAACTCTGAGGTTTGCCACTTTCCCGTAATTGGGCCCTGATCAAGCCTGACCACTGTGCCTGCGCATTGGGGAGGAAAAGACTCTTTGCACGCTTGGTTAGGAGAGAAATGGAAGGCCGGCTCTTTATCAGTTTCCGGGTGAGAGAGTGTGATACGCGCATGATCTCCTAGATTCTGGGCCGAAAGGATTTTGAAGTTTTTCGTGAAGGCATAAGTGCGCCTGCCATGATTTTAAAAGAAAGTCCAAAGAGGAGCAGTAGTAGAGTTCTCATTTAAAATTTATAGCCCCTCCTATTTGGCCTCCAATGGCCGTCAAAAGATTGATTAGGCCAGAGGCGCTTCGCCTGATTCAGGCCTCTCTGGGCCTTCCTCCGTCGCAAGCATAAACTTCACAGGAATGAGCATGGACTTCTCCACCTTTAATTCGCTCTTTTCAGTTTTCACTTTTTCATAGAGATAAAGAAACTGCTGCTCGCCACCTTCCGGAGCCACAAGTCTTCCGCCTGGAGCTAATTGATCAATAAGCTCAGCGGGGGTTGAGCTGACCGCCGCTGTCACGAGAATTTTGTCAAAAGGAGCGAATTTTTTCCAGCCCTTTAGCCCGTTTCCAACTGTTCCTGTAATATTGTTATGTCCTAGGCTTTTTAGAAGATCAGAGGCCTCCACCGCCAAGGCGGGAATTATCTCAATCGTGAAGACCTCTCTTGCCAAGAGAGAAAGGACGGCCGTGTTATAACCTGATCCTGTTCCCACCTCTAAAACGCGGTCAGTTGGGTCAATGTCTAGAAATTCCGCCATGGAGGCGATTATATAGGGCTGTGAGATAGTCTGCCCGCAATCTATGGGAAGCGGACCGTCATAATAGGCGAAGGCTCGAATGTCCTCTGGAACGAAAAGCTCTCTTTTGACCTTTTTCATCGCCTCGACCACTCGCTCATCGTCGATGCCCCTTGCCTCAAGCTGCTCTAGGGCCATCAGCTTTCTTTGTATATTATAATCTAAGTGCTCCATTTTTCGCGCTTCCCTGTATTTACCTTCACTTTATATGCTGCAATATGGACACCAATGCCTATTGCGACCTATGCTGAATTCGGTAAAATCTCTTGAGGGGTTTGAATGACTATTTTTAAAAAACACATTTTTTGGACACTGAGTTTGATGGTCTTAAACGCTCATGCATTGGGCGCAATCGCTTTTGACCTGCCATCGGGCTATGAAATGGACGAAAAAGAGAAAATTGGCAAGGTCGCGTTGGTGAGCGGCAAGAAAGATGACACTCGTTTCTATGAAGCAAAGATGAGCGTTGAAATGAATGCGGACATCGAAAATGCTTTGGAGGCCGTCTTAAACTTTGACGAGAGATGCAATAACGAGCAGGCGCTCGAAAAGAAAATTTTGGGACAAAAAGAAAAAATGCTCGCAGAAAAACTCAAACTTGATCGAGTCTGTGGTCATAAAAGATCTCAAAGCGCGCCCAGAAAAAATCAAAGGGGAAGTCGCCTCATTTGTTGTTTTAAGAAGGATCTATAAAAGAGAGTCTTTTCACCACTTCGACCTTATACGAGTCCTAAAAGAGAAGACTTCTGAGGGGAGCAAGTATGTGGTCACCCAGAGAATGCTTGGCAATAGCGAGGCGAAAAAATATGTTAAAAACTTTATTAAAAAGGAGAGCGCTTTTTTAAGCGCTCAAAGCCGCTATGTCCTAGAGGAAATGGGGAACAAAAAGACAAAGCTTAGCTATGTGTATCAAAGCTACACGGACCACTGGCTTTTAAACAAGTCCTTAGCAAGCGGGGAAGTTTTTGAGTCCATGGCCGAGAGCTTTGCTCTTTTGGAAACAGCTCTAAATAATCTCACTCAGGACGTTTAATTCTTCCTCTCCAATAATCTTTTTGTTGTTTAAAAGGAGCTTTTAAGAGCTCCTTTGTTTTATTGTCCTCAGGAGAGCCGTAGCCTGGCACGCCTATGGTGATTTTCTTCTGGGCGGGGGAGTTTCTAAAAGTCCCGTGTAATCTGTCCCAGAAGCTAAAAATCACGCCGTAGTTGGAGTCGGTCTCGCTCTTATAGTTGGAGTGATGAATGCCATGCATTCTTGGGGTGATAATCACATAGGAAAGTAGCCAATCTAATTTTTTTGGCATTCGAATATTTGAATGATGAAAAAAAGTGCAGGCCTGAAAAATGAGCTCATGCGCAAAGACCACACTTAGAACCGGAGCAATGATGGCCCCTTGGACTAAACGCAAAGAGGAAGACAAGACAATTTCTCCCGGGTGAAACCTAAAGGAGGTGGTCGCGTCCAGGTCGGGATCGCTATGGTGGCAGTTATGGAATCTCCATAAAAAGGGCGCTCGGTGGTTCAAGCGGTGCCAGTAATAAAAACTTAGATCAAGGCCAAGAAACGCCAAAATGGGAGACCCTATGCCAGAAAAAAGGTTCTTCTCCATTGCCCACATGAAAACTGGACGGGCCGCTGAAGGCCGCAAAGGCGTACGCGGCCAAGGCCAGTGTTAAGTTCGGCACTATTCTTTTTCTGAATGAGGAGACCGGCGAACGCAAAGGCCAAATTCTCTCAGTCACGAATAGGGCGAAAAAAACAGCGAATAATATTAATAGCTTATTTGCGCTCATGGTTAAATCTTCCTTTGTCAAAGAGAGGCCCGCTTTGACATCTGTGATGCGCCCGTTTCAGTCTTTGGCTTTTAGTTTACACTTTGGCCATGGAATTAGCCAATAACTACCTTAACACAAGGCTTAAAAGTTTGGACATATGCGCGCCACTAGAGGTGGAGGACTACGTAGTTCAGCCTTTTGAACATGTGAGCCCACCTAAGTGGCATCTTGCCCATACAACTTGGTTCTTTGAGCGCTTTATTCTAGAGGGCAGACCTGATTATTCGGTCTTTGATGACAAGTTTAATTTCTTGTTCAACTCCTATTACAAAACAGTTGGGGAGCATTGGCAACGTGGCGCCAGAGGGGCGCTTAGTCGGCCTGGCGTCAATAAAATCAAAGATTATAGAGCTCGCGTTGACGAAGAAATGGTGAGGATCATAAAGCAAGGGCTCTCGAAAGAGGAGCGCGAGCTTCTTGAAATTGGAGTTCACCATGAGCAGCAGCATCAAGAGCTTCTTCTTATGGACATAAAATCAATTCTTTCCCTTGACCCTGGCCTCGCCCCTTATCGCTCTGAAGCCCCCAACTCTGTGTCTACTGCGCCAAAAGAATCATGGAAAAGGTTGGAAGAAGGCTGCTATGAGTTTGGAGCAAAAGGACGCGGATTTGCTTATGATAACGAAAGGCCTGCGCATAGAAGGCATATCAGGGCCTCTGAGGTGAGCGAGAGGCTTGTGACTAATAAAGAGTTTTTGGAGTTCATTTTAGACGATGGCTATTCACGTCCTGAGCTTTGGATGAGTAAGGGCTGGGAATGGGTCCAAAATGAGCGGACAGAGGCGCCTCTTTACTGGAGGCGTCAGGGTGAAAAGATCACAGAGTACACGCTTTACGGCGAAACAGAACTGACGCCTGAATGGCCAGTTCAACATATAAGCTACTTCGAGGCCGACGCTTTTGCGCGTTGGCGAAAGGCCCGGCTTCCTAGCGAGTTTGAGCTAGAATTGGCCTTTGATGCGGACGAACAAAATACAAGTTCTGAAAAATACCATGGAACTGATTCCTCTTCTAAGGGCAATGAATTATGGGCCTGGACCAATGATCAGTACACCGCCTATCCCGGTTATCAGTCGTATAATGGCAGTCTAGGGGAGTACAATAGAAAATTTATGTGCAATCAATTTGTCTTGAGGGGAGGGTGCTTTGCGACTCCTAAGGGACATCATCGGAAAACATACAGGAACTTCTACGAGCCGGACCAGAGATGGATGTTTTCAGGCCTGCGATTGGCCAGGGACTTGAATTAGAGGAGAGCGTGAATTATGAAAACTGTGGACGTGATTAAAGAGCAACAAAAGACCGCAAAGCAAAACAACGTGGCCTTCTGTGTTGACGCTTTGAAGGGGCTGAGCTCTTCTCAAAAGTCGATGTCTTCAAAGTACCTCTACGACGAAGAAGGCAGTCGTCTTTTTCAGGAAATAACGGCCCTTGAGGAATATTATCCTACTGGCTGTGAAAAAGAGATCTTTGAGAAGCAGGCAGGTGAAATTGTCAAATATTCTTCCCGAAGGAAAGATCAGTGTCGCAGAGCTTGGGGCCGGAGACGGTCATAAAACAAAGCTTCTTATTAAGGAACTAAAAGAGCGCAATGAACAAATCAAATTTTTTCCTATTGATATCAGCCACGAGGCGCTGGTCGCAGCTAGAAAGGAATATAGGGGAGAGTGAACAGCTCAGAGTCGAAGGCATCGTGGGCGAATACTTGGCCGGCCTGTCTTTTGCGAAAAAAAATGCGCATGGCCCGATGATAGTCCTTTTTCTGGGCTCCAATATCGGGAACTTTTTTCCTCAGGCAAGAGCTGACTTTCTTGCGGAACTTCGCTCCAAATTGAAAGAGGGAGATCAACTGCTTGTGGGCTTTGACCTAAAAAAAGACGTAAATCTTTTAAACCGCGCTTATAATGACTCCAAAGGGAGTCACCTCCAAGTTTAATCTCAACCTCTTAAAAAGAATGAACCGTGAACTCGGCGCCAATTTTAATATTGAAAAGTTCACTCATCACGCGTTTTATAACCCCGTGCTTGGCGCGATGGAAAGCTATCTGCTGAGCGTTGAAGAGCAAAAGGTGTATATCGCGGAGTTTGACAAGACCTTTAAGTTTGACGCTTATGAGCCTATTCATTTGGAGTATAGTTTTAAGTTTTCCATGAAGCAGATTGAGGGAATGGCGGCAGAAGCGGGCTTTCAGCTCGTGAAACATTTCTATGATAAAAAAGGCCGCTATGTGGACAGCCTATGGGAGGCAAAAAGGCCGTTTGCTCTTTATCACTGAGAAAGATAGGCCTTAAGCCACACTTCGTGCAGTAGGGAAAGATAGTCGTTTGTTCTCCATAGAAATAAGAAGAGGGTCCTTTCCACTTTTCTGAAAGGACCGCCTTTTTTCACAAGTGTCCTTGAAAGCGAAGAAAGTGAAAAAATCGCTTGCGAGATTTTCGTCCACAGTTGCCGCGTAATCTCTTTCAAGTTGTCTCCCTTCTGGAGCGCCTGTATGAATGCCTGGTCATCAGAAAGGAACTTCTCGAGTAGCGGCCTGCCTCGCTCATTGGCCAAGCAAAATTCCTGAGGACCTTTTCTAAAAAAACCTCTTTAAGGTATTTATACCTTAAGTAAAGCTTATTAAGATTCTTGGTCCTTAGATTTGCCAGCTCGATGAGTTCGTCGGAAGCAAATGCGGAGCTGAGACATATAAGAATAAGAGCGATTAGTTTCATGGGACTAGGCTAAACCTGGCCGGCCGAATAAGGCAATCATCTAGGGCGTGACAGGCCTAAAAAATGAGTGGCAACTCTTTCCAAGATGGACGCTTATCATGTCTTCTTCTAAAAAAGCAAGGCTTTGGCCAATTTCATGCTTGAATCGTCTGGGGGAACTAATCTGATGTTTCTCGATGTCGAGGCCAAATCTAAACTTTGAGATCGGTGTAGATGTCATTCAGCTCCCCAAGCTTTGTGATATAGCCGTCAAGAGCTGCAAGCTTTGGGGAGGCATATAGGCGTCAAGGTTGGAGTAGATGACCAAGAACTCCTTGAACTGCTTTCTTATATAATGGTACTCATGGGGCGTAAAAACATTCTTGCCCAGCATAGAGGCCACATTCTTTCGGACATTTGAAAAATGCTCTGTAAGCTGCTCTTTATTTATGCTCGCAAATTGATTGAGAATCTCTTTTATCTCCGACCTTAGAGCGGGCCTCTAAGACTTTTTGAGCGTATTTTTTTATAGAGTCCTTGTCGGCTGCGACAATCGCGTCATTGAGTTTACCAAAAGGTTTAACGAACTTTTCAAGTCTCTTAGGCGCGGAGTGCTCCTGATCAAACACGTAGAAAGTTTGATCTCATTATATGGGAGAACTTTCTATTGTCTTTGAGAGTTTTAATGGATTCAGGACTGTCTAAAATAGCGTGTGGGTCGCGCATGGCCTTTTTTAAAAGCTTGTCCATTTCTGTATTTTGGTAATGACTTCTCCATTTCGCGGAGATTTCACTCAAGTTGTCTTTGGGAGAGATAAAATTAACTTCAGCGTCCACAATCGTGAGTTCGTCGAGGAACCTATTGGCGTCCCTGAAGAGCTTTCCCTCCAATTCATCTAGATGCGAGAAAGCGTTACTTGCTGTTATTTCTCCGCCCTTTACCTTGGAATAATAGACCTCAAATATGTCGCCTTCTTGGGCGAAAAGAGATCTCGTTAGAATAAGGACTAAAACACACCACTTTTCCATATCACCTTTATCGGTGATTATTTAACTCCGCTTGAGGTGGCAAGTCACTTGTTATCTTTCAGTTTTTTTGTTTTTCCTCTTTCTTTTTCACCTCGTCTCTTTCGTTTTCGCCCACGTCCAGCCTTCTATGTTGACGTTCGCGCTCTTTTTTAGTTTTTCTGACAGGTTTTTCCACTTTTGACATAATAGTCCTCCTCATTAAAGATTCCTGCCACTAATAGGTGCAAAAGAGCCTCCAGTATCTAGGTTTTATTGTCCAAAGCGCGTCATTATTTGCCCAAAGTCGGCTCTTATACTAAATTAAGGTACTGAAAAACTTTAAGGATTAAGGAATTTCTGGCCGCGGGAAGCGGCGAGTTAAAAAACTTCATGATCGACGTTGGAAAAGCCTTAGGATTAATAGAACAATATCTTTTAGATTGCGGAACAGAGGAGCTCCCACTGGACCACTGCGCTGGAAAGATTCTCATGGAGGACGTGCGGGCCGATAGAGAATATCCTCCATTTGACAGGGTCATGATGGACGGAATCGCCATCAGGTATGAATCTCTAATGGAGGGCATAAGGAGCTTTAGGATCAAGGGCGTTGCGCCGGCAGGCTCGCCGCCGCTTACTCTCGGGGCCTCCGACGAATGCCTTGAAGTCATGACAGGGGCCATGCTCCCAAACGGCTCTAATCTCGTCATACCTTATGAGGAAGTGTCTATCCAAAATAAGCTTGCGAGCGTGGACCCTGCCAAGAATTATCAAAAGTTTCAAAGCGTTCATCTTCAGGGAAGCGACACATCGAAAGGGGACTTGCTTCTTGAGAAAGGGGGCCAAACTTCTAGGTCCCCAATTAGGCATATGCGCTTCAGTGGGGGCCGCTAGGGTGAAAGTCAAAAGATCTCCCAAGATTAATATTATCACGACAGGAGACGAGCTTGTGGAGATAGAAGCGACTCCCAAGCAGTATCAAATTCGAAAATCGAATTCCATCGCCCTCAAGTCCATGCTTGCCTCTTTCGGGCTCTTAGATATAAAACTAAGCCATCTCAAAGATGACAAAGACGATATTCAAAATCACTTTTTCAAGGCCTGTGAGGACTTTGACCTGCTTATCTATACAGGAGGAGTCTCCAAGGGCAAGTTTGATTTTCTTCCCGGAGTCTGGGAGGAAAATGGTGTGGCAAAAGTCTTTCATCGCGTCTCTCAAAGACCTGGAAAGCCTCTCTGGTTTGGGCTTCAAAAAGACGCTGGTACCGCCATCTTGGGGCTTCCGGGAAACCCTGTCTCAAGCCTTGTCTGCCTTCGTCGTTATTTTCTGAGGGAGAACTCTTTTTCAGTCGAGTTAGGTGAGGACGTCCGCTTTCAGAAAAGGCTGACTTATTTTGCCCCCGTAAGGCTGTTAAATGAATCTGGAAAGCTAAAGGCCATGCCTGTGAGGATCAAGAACTCTGGTGAATTTAGCGCCCTTGCTGAGAGTGATGGGTTTATAGAGCTTCCAAAAGACCAAGAGTATTTTGGCGCTGGAGAAGTTTTTGAGTTCTTCTCCTGGGGACCAAGATGAAAAAACAATTAATTGACGGGCATGGAAGAAAAGTCAGAAAGCTTCGTGTGAGTTTAACTGATAAGTGCAATCTGCGCTGCCATTACTGCATGCCCGCCGACGCCAAATTTATGAATGAGGAGCGCTACCTTTCTCCTGATGAGTATGGGGAAATTATAAATGAGCTCTGCTCCTTTGGCCTTGAAGAACTTCGCATTACAGGAGGGGAGCCCCTTCTCAGAAAATCGCTTGATGAGTTTCTCGAAGTTATTAAGAAAATGCCTCTAAAAAAAATAGGTCTTACCACCAACGCGGTCCTGCTCGAGCGCTATCTTGATCACCTATGGGAGAGTGGTGTTCATCATCTCAATATCAGTCTCGATAGTTTAAATCATGAAAATTTTCGACGGATCACTAGAGGAAACAATCTCTCCAAGGTCTTAAGAAATATTGAGGCCGCCAAAGAAAAAGGCTTTGAGGTGAAGATTAATGTGGTGGCAATGAAAGGCATAAATGACCACGAGGTCTTTGACTTTGTTCGCTACTCTAAAAATATGGACATTGAAGCGCGCTTTCTTGAACTCATGCGCATAGGCCACGCTTGCGAAGAGCAAAAGAAGCAGTTCATGCCAGCAAAAGAAATCATCGCTCTATTGAAAAGAGAACATGCTCTGAGCTCAATCACTCAAGAGCCAGACTCCACCTCCTTTAATTATCTGCTGGATAATGGGGCGCAAATTGGCTTTATCGCCTCCGAGTCCATGCCTTTTTGCGGAGCTTGCTCGCGGTGGAGGATGAGCGCTGACGGGGTCCTTCGCGCCTGCCTTTTAAAAGACGCGGGAGTCTCTGTCAAAAATAAAACGGCCTCAGAGCGGGAAAAAATTTATCAACAACTTTTGGGAATGAAGCCGAACAGAAGACCTAAAGAAGTAAAACATCAAATGAACCAGATAGGCGGATAGGATGCTCACTCACATTGATAAAAAGAATGGTCCCACTATGGTGGACGTAAGCTCAAAGACTCAGACGAAAAGAAGGGCCACCGCCCAGACCTCCATCAAATTGCCGGAAAGCATGCGGCCCTACTTTAAGGGCGAAGACTTCTCCCTAAAAAAAGGGCCCGTTTTTCATACCGCGATTATTGCTGGCACCATGGCGGTCAAAAAGACTCATGAGCTCATTCCTTTCTGTCACCAAATCCCCATTGAGTCCTGCAAGTTTCAAATATCGGCCAATGATGATCTCTTGGTCACAGTCGAATGCTCCGTCAAAACAAGCTATAAAACAGGCGTTGAAATGGAGGCCTTGCACGGAGCGAGTGTCGCCGCGCTTACCATATATGATATGTGCAAGGCAGTCTCTCATGAGATCGTGATAGGGGAGACGAAGCTCACCATCAAAACTGGCGGAAAGAACAACGTCTTGGACAGACCTCTTTATGGGCTCGTTCTTACCGGAGGTAAAAGCGAGAGAATGAAAGAAGACAAAGCTCTGCTCTCTTATAAAGGAAGGCCCCACGCTCAGCACCTAAGCGAGCTCTTAAAGAAATACTGCGACGAGGTGTATCTTTCCGCAAGACCTGACCAGTGGAGGGGCACAGAGCTTGAGTCAATGCCCACTATCCAAGACTGCGTTAATGGCAAAGGGCCGATCGCTGGTATGCTCTCCGCCTTTAAAAAATGTCCAAATGCCAATTGGCTGGTCCTTGCCTGCGATCTCCCTCATATAAACGAAGAGACCATTGAAGAGCTTATTTACCATTATGACTCTCAAAGAATTGGGGTGAGCTTTAAAAATAAAGACAAAGGTTTTGCCGAGCCGCTTTGCGCGCTCTACACCCCAAGAGCTCATGCTTTCTTTCAAACGGCCATTGAGCAGGACACGTTCTGTCCTGTAAAGGTCTTGAAAGAGACGGACATCATTCGCCTCAACCAAGAAGGTCCAATCAATCTTGCAAATGCTAACACTCCCGAGGAACACAAAGGAGCTTTAAATGAAATCAATTAATATCGAATATTTCGCGCTCTTGAGGGAGGAGGCAGGCAAAGACGCTGAGACTATGAAGACTGAAAAAAACACATTTGCTGAGCTTTATGACGAGCTCAAAGAAAGGCATGGATTTTCTCTAGCAATTGATATGATTCAAGTGGCGGTCAATGACGAATTTTCAGATCACTCCCAAGAATTAAGGGACGGGGACAAGGTCGTCTTTATACCTCCTGTGGCCGGAGGCTGACCGTGTTTAAAATGACTTCATCGGCCATTTCGCGCTCAGAACTCTGTGAAGAACTTTCATTTAACAAGGCAGGAGCTTTGGTGAGCTTTGAGGGATGGGTGCGTGACCATAATGAGGGAAAAAAAGTAAGCTCACTTGAATACCAAGTTTACGAGAAGCTCGCGCAAAAAGAGGGCGAGCGAATTATTCAAGAGGCGAAAGATAAGTTTAATCTTCATGACGCTTTGGCCGTCCACCGCTATGGGCATTTAAAACTCGGAGATGTCGCTGTGTGGATTGGGGCCACCGCAACTCATAGAGACGACGCCTATAAGGCCTCCCGCTTCATTATCGATGAAATAAAACGCCGCTTGCCCGTATGGAAAAAAGAGCATTATCTTGAGCATGAGCCCAAATGGGTCTTTTGTCGTGATCATCACAATCATATTCACTTTTCTGAATCAGAATACTTTCAAAAGCAAAAGGGACTGATCGATCAGGACAAGCTCAAAAGGTCAAAAGTTCTAGTCATCGGGGCCGGTGGGCTTGGTTGTCCTGCGCTTCTCTCTCTTGCCAGCGCTGGGGTCGGCGCAATTGGCGTCATGGACCATGACTTAGTTTCGATTTCAAATATTCATAGGCAGTACCTTTACACTCCAAATGATGTGGGGGAGAAGAAAGTTGCTATCGCGAGCAAAAAACTTAAAGAACTAGACCCATTTATAAGTGTAGAGGTCTTTGAAGAAAGATTTGATATCGATAGCGTTAAGGTCTTAGACTCTTATGATCTTGTCTTAGACTGTACTGACAACTTGGCGACGAAATACTTTATTCATGACGCTTGTTTTAAGACTAAAACTCCGCTTGTTTCAGCGAGTGTGTTTAAGTTTGAGGGGCAGCTTAGAACATTTAATCCAAAGAGTTCAGGTGGCTGTCTGCGATGCATGAGTCCTCATACGCCTGAAGATTCACATATTGGTAATTGTAATGATTACGGGACTCTTTCTTCAGTTGTGGGAACTTTTGGAAGCCTTCAGGCCAGCGAGGCGCTTCTTTACCTAGTGTCTGGCTCCAATAACACTATCGATCAGACTCTATTTTTTGACTTAAGGAATCTCTCCAATCGAAAGCTTAAAAACTTAAAGAAAAGCGGCTGTCATTATTGCATTGGCGATTTTGAGCTTGAAGATGATTCCCTAGAGGTCTCAATGAACGAAGTCAAAAAACTGGCCGCCAGACTTTTGGACATAAGAGAACTTTCTGATGAGGAAGTCTATAGTTCGGCAAGCAACGCGACTCCTGTCGTTCTTTACTGTCATCGCGGCGTCAGAAGCAAGAAAATGGCAAAGACGCTCAGAGGCAAGGGCCAGGTCGAAGTCTTTTCTCTTAAGGGAGGAGCATGCTCTTTATAGGTCTCATCTTTTTTATTGTGGCCCTTTTCTACTCAATGGTCGGCTTTGGCGGCGGAAGCTCCTACATCGCCATCTTGGCGGCCTTTGATGTGCCGTACCAAATGATTCCTAAGGTGTCGCTTTTATGCAATATTATCGTCGTTGCTGGCGGGTGCTGGCATTATCATAGATCGGGGCTTATTGATAAGAAGCTCACTTTGCCTTTTGTTTTGACCTCAGTGCCCTTTGCGTTTCTTGGGGGGAGCTTTCCCTTGGCCGAAAAAACCTTCTTTATTTTGCTAACTCTTAGTCTCATTGTTTGCGGCGCCAGGATCTTATTTATCAAGACTAAAGGGCCAGATGAAGTTCAAAGTCCCTCCGCATTGACTTCAAGCTTTGTCGGAGCGGGACTTGGCCTGCTCTCCGGCATGGTGGGCATCGGAGGAGGCATTTTTCTATCACCTGTTCTGATTAACATGGGCTGGGCGAGATCGAAAAACGCGGCCGCTGTCGCGAGTGTTTTTATCCTTCTAAACTCTGTCGCTGGACTTTTTGGCCAGCTGCTTAAGGGCGGCGGCCTTGGCGGGGGAGAAGAGTATATTTTTCTTTTTATCGCTGTGGCCTTAGGGGGACAAATAGGGTCTAGGCTAAGTGTTCGCCCTAAAACTCCTTACTCCCTTGTTCAAATTGGGACAGGAATGCTAGCGCTTTTAGTCGGAGCGCGCATCTTTTTCAGACAATTGCTGTGACGTTGTGAAGCGCTTAGGGCGCTTCCCAATAGAGACTTTGGCATAGTGTTGACAAATAAAGCCTCCACATTAACTCCTCGTCTTGGTCTATTTTTGAGCGAGCGGACTTGGCGCTTGCAAGAAAATTATTATAAATTTCGTCGGTGAACTCTAGGTGAGGGTAGTATAAAAGAAAGACCTTCTTCGCGTTTGATTGCGTAAAACTTTTACCGGAGACAATGCCGGAGTTAAAAAACTCATCAAGGCGCTTTTCTGCGAAGTACTCACATAGGTTGATTTTTGCCCCTTCCTTAACTATAGAAAAAAGCCCTAACGGCCCCGAGTTGAGGGCGTTTTCGGGGTCACATGTCTTTATGGGGCTATCAAAGACTGGATCTCCCCCTTTTACTTCAGCAATTGAAGATTGATATAAGTCGCATCCGCCGCCAAAAATTTCTCTGAAGAGATTTGACGCCTTTAGAAAATCCTCATCTCCCTTTTTGTCAAAGTAAAACTTCTTCTGTTGATTCAAGAAGTGCTCTATTCCCAAGGTCTGAGGTTCCGTTTTAAGTTCGGCGTTACCAACACCGCCAGTCTCAGGAGGGGTCGTGGTCGTAGGCTCAGAGGGGAGGTGGGTGATCCAGTTTTTTATTTGGTTATAAACTTCTGAGTCCATTTCCCCTGATGGAGGCATGGTATTTATGCCTGAATTGGAGGGCCTTAGCTTTTTGACTAGAAAAGATTCGTCTGCTCTCTCTGGAGTTACAAGGCCCGAATCAATCCAATTCTGTTCTGATGTCTTAGATTTTAAGTCCACGTATTTATTTCCTGGGGCATGGCAATTAAAGCACCCAATCTTTTGCATTCCTGCATAGGCGGACTTGAAGTATTCGCTTCCTGTTAGGCCAGCAGGTGGGACGCTCGGCGGAGGCGTCGTCGGAGGAGTCGTCGGGGGAGTGGAAGATCCTCCTCCTCCTGTATTTTCTCCAGGTTCGCTAGGTTCATTTGGTTCGCTAGGTTCATTTGGTTCGCTAGGCCCGTTTGGCTCTCCTGGTTTAGGAGAGGGAGCGGCGCCTAGTGACGCGATCCAGAGGCGAATCGCCTCATAGGTCTTTTGGTCAATATCACCAGAAGGAGGCATTGTGGCAATGGAAGACTTTGATCTCTTTAGCTTTCTTACAAGTATCGAATTATCTGGCTCTCCTGGCCTCACTAGGCCAGCGTTGGTCCAGTCCGATTGCTTGGTGTGTTGTTCCAAGTCACCGTAAGACGATCCTGAAGAGTGACAACTAAAGCATCCCTCCTTTCTCATTCTTGTCATGGCCTCTGTGAATCTGTCTTTGGACAGCCCATTAGAAGGAACAATGTCATCAGTAGTGGCGCCGTACTGTAAAGGTGTTGGCTCGGGAAGGCACCCAAAAAGAAGGGTTAAAAAAGGAAGGTATAATAAATGCTTCATTTATGACGCCTTTTTTATATTTGCAGGTCCGCCAATATTTGAAACTATTTTTCCGTTTTGAATTTTCAGCACGGGGGCATGATTTCTCGAAGGCGTGTAGCCCATTAATTCGCCGATTGTAGAGTACACATACTTTGAGTCCATTACGCCCTTTGTTTTGTCCACAGGCGCGCCATTTCCTACACAACGATCGCTTGAGCTATATTCAATATTGCCTGTGACGATAGGACCGCTTTGGATGGCGCCGCTAAAAAAAGACTCAACGCACGAGTTAATATTATGGTCGGCCCCCCTCCCTTTAAACCCGCCGCGGTTGAACTCCGAGCGCAGATTGACAAGAGTCTCAGCCCAAACGCTCCCGGCCGACTGTCCTGGCATTGATGAAGTCTGTTGTCTAAAGTGAAGCATACAGGCCGCAAAGCTTTGGTAAAAACGTGACAAAGCAAGACATCTAAGAACGTCCCCAGTGTAGTGGCTATCATGGCCAATATCGTGGCCATTGTCCGCCCTCGAGTGTTTTTGCCCGACGTTCTTTATATTTCCTATATCAAGCATGAGGCAATTAGTGACTTTGTACTTAAGAAACACTTCCGCTTTTGCGAAAGCATGGGCCATAGTATTACAATTTGCCTGTTTAAGCCCTTCCACTATGCTAAAGTCTTTATAACTTCCAGGAGTGTCAGACCAAAACTGCACGGTCTCACCGCTGCCGTACACGGGCCTGTCATCAAGACCTTCAAGTAGTCTGTCCGAGGTCGGGTTCATGACCAGGTTGATTACTGTTTGGTAGAGAGCGTAGGCCTGCTTATAATCATTTTCAATGCCCTCGAAACCTTTGGAAATGAGCTCCACCGCCTTCTTACGGTTGTCCATCATGACTTCGATGGTCTTGGCCTTTCTTTTTGGCATTTGATTGGAGAGAGAATTAATGAAGGAGGTCACAACTTTGTCCAAATCTTTCACCCCCAGCTCGGCGGAAGCGGCATTGTCAAAGGGGTTATTTTCGCCTTCTTGCAGTTTTAACGGCTTAAAGACTTCATATGCGTTTGCGCTTTTGCCAAGTGAGTAGGCGGACTTATTTGAGTTGGAGGAAAAACTTCCCGTTGTTTTTATTGCGGGAAGAAAAGTTTCATTAGTGCTGTCCGCGACCGCCCCTAAAATGTTTAGGTTAGGAAAGGGAGTTTGCGCCTTCGAGACATTAGGGCCGTGAGCGTCAAATGAAAGTCCGGTATGAAGGCCTCTAATAATGGCCATATTTGAGGCCAAGCTGTTCATCGCAACGGAAGCGGCTCCCGCAGTGGGAAGAATTGAGTCCCATAAATGGGGAAGAAAAAACTTTTCGTTAACTTTTTTTTGGGTCGTTTTATAAATAAGGTCTTTTCCGTTTTCGAGTCCTGTGAAAATGCCGGGCCCCTGACCAAGCATGTCTGTTGAGCCATTGGGGGTCAGAATACCATCAAACCAGGCCCTTTCCGCGCCTCCAATCATCCAAAAGCATATATAGTTTCGTAAAGAGGCCGAATTCAAGGCCGCATTTGCTTCATTTAATAGGCCTAATGTGGAGGACGTTATCAGGTCTCCCAAAAGAAGGGCGGAAAAGGTGCCTAAGCAAAATTGTCGTCTGTCCATATTAGCTTCCTCTGTTTACTCTATATCTTGGGCGCTTGGGTCGAGAAATAGGTCACTTCTTACAATCTTTAAAATGGCGCCTTTTAAATCACCGTCTTTTTTGAGGTCCTTTCCAAGCTTTTTTACGAAGGCCTGAATGCGCGCGCTTCTTTCATTGAGCTTGGGCGCCTCTGGGTCACCTGGGTCGTAAAATACAGGACTGATGCCGGTGAAATACTTAAAGTATTTTCCTGTGAGGCAAATATAAGGATCGTCCATTTGAGACAAGTAGGCCCCAAACTGTCGGTAGGCGGCCTTCGGATCATTGAGAGACGAGGTAAGGGGAACGTTATGAAACACGCCCTCATAGTCCCGGTATCTAAAATGGCCTTTTGCGACCGAGACAGGGAAAAAATCGTCAGGCTCAATGGTGTATGGCTCCTCACTTTCTAAGACGGGAGTGTGGTGGCCATTTATCCAGACCTTGCCTTCTCCTTTATTGGTAACTGTTCTTGAAAATTGATAATTGCGAGAAATATAGGAGAGGGCGTCGAGAGTCGCATGGCACCGCATGCAGCTTGATGAGCTTCGAAAAGGGGCCTTTTCATTTTTTTCTCTTGTGATGAATGATACAGCGTCCGCTTGTCTTATGACAGGAACTTCCCGACATAAGAAGTCGCTCATGACATCTTGGACCCATTCTCTAGGGACTTGGTCCACCCCGTTTTGAACAAAAACATTGCTAGAGTCCATGCCGAGCGCCTCTTGATAGTTCGGAGTGAAAAGCATGCCCGCGCCAAGATTATCAAAAATGTTTTCCACGGGGTTAGGGTAAGGCTGCTTAAAAGCGGGCCCTAGGTAATTTCGCCAGTATCCATCTGCATCGTTAAATAATCTTTGATGCAGGTGAGGAAGCCGTTTGGGTCTAATGGGAGTGACTCCAACAAGTTCTCCCACCGGAACGCTCTCTTCTAATTCCCAAGTCCAGTCATTCACGTCCATCAAGGCCTCGTGACCGCTCTGAGCGGGAATTCTGTAACGGCCAATATCAAATAATTTTTCATCGTCTCTTATAAAAGGATGGGACCCTCCTTTAAGTACCCCACTCGAATAAGAAACGTTTGAATAATCAAAAATAAGCGGAGAAATAGTCTCATAAGCGAAAGGATAAGAGTCACATTCGACAAAGCCTTCGCACTCGTGAAAAGAATAGGGCCTTATATATTCGAACATGGCAGGCCCGCCCAGGATGAGTTTCCTTAACCTGTACTTGCTATTGTGAGAAGTTTGTCTGACGGCCTTATAGGTCTGATTGTCAGTAAAAATATTCTTTATATGATAGGCCGACTGGCCTTCTGAATTGCTAGAAAAAAGGGCCTTTAGAAGATAATAAGATCTGTCATTTGGGTCATAGACCATTCTTGAGTTCACAGACTTTTGGGGAATATTTCTAAAAAAACTATTATGAAGAGTGTTGAAGGTGTGAAGAATTTTTTTCGCCTCTTGCGCCTTTGAATCTTTGGCCATTCCATTATAGAGGTTTGCCGCTGCCAATATTTCCTCACAGGCCTGAAGTCCCGTTTTGGAGCCTTTTCGGACTGCAGAAAGCAGGGGACTGTCAGGGGAAATGATCTCGCCCGTAAATTGCTTATGGCATTTAACGAGACGGTCAAGCTCCTCGGAGGCGAAGCTGAATGAGGCGACAAAAATGAGAAGTGGTACTAACGCTTTTATCATAAATTTATTGTCTTCTAATGCGCCCTTCTCGCGCTCGCTTTTCTATTAAAAAACCTCCCTACCAAAGCGAAAACCAATATTTAGGATCGCTATTGAAGAAAAGAGATTTCTTAGCTTGCGCCCACATTTTTACCGGCTTAAGCAAGGTTTAGGGCCTATAGACACAGCGAAAACCATAATTATCGGGGTTATCGGTCGGGGCCGACTTTAAACTCAAGGTAAAAATCCCCGCGTTATTAGTGTCGTTCCAGTCTCCACCTCGGCGCGCGGCTCCGCCACCAGTGTTGCCCCCATAGATCGTTCCAAGGCCGTAGTCGGAATTGTATAAGGTAGAACTAACTCCAGAAGGATTAGAGGGAGTATAGTCAGCTGCCGCCATGACCGCGCAATCAAAATCAGGAAACTCTGTCCAAGCATTGACACAACTTATAGGTCCCTGGGCCAGCGCTCCTCCAAGAGACCAATCAGTGAGCTCCCACACATTGCCCGCAAAGTCCCAAATTTCTTCTCCGTTTGAGATGACATGTTTTGCTTTAGGATCTCGGCCAGAAATCGCCCCAGATTCTGGGTCTGCGCCATCGTAGCCGCAGTCATCATCGAGGCCGTTATTTCCTCGAAAAAGGCATCCATCACCAACAGTTCCGTTCGACCAATTGGCGTCCTTGCTCTTCAATATCGTAGGCTAGGCTCATCCACTCAGCGTTGGAGATAAGATCATAGTTTGGTCCTAGGTCGGCGCATTCCGTTTTGGCGTCGTTTTGACTAATGCTCGCCCAAGGAGCGAGGTCCTCTCTTGAACTTGCGCTGCCACCGTCATTTTTTGCCTCAAACTGCATGACACAAAATGGCCGCACGCCAAGGTCGCTATTGCCTGGGGCCACAATATAGCCAGTGGGACAAGCGATCACTTCATAAGCGACACTTGCGCTTGAGCAGCCCGAATAGTTCCCTTGTGAATTTACTGAAGCAGCGTAAAGAGTATAGACGCCAGCGCTAAGAGCGTCAGTTTCAATTTCAATTGTGGGGCCGGTTGAAACTTTGGATCCCACCTCTAGAGAGCAAGCTGAGTCGGTAAAGACTTTTATGGTGTCGCCCGCTTTTACGCCGCTAATAGAAAGCGCTGGGGAGGTGTCCAAGGCAGAGGAGCTTGAGGGATCAGATAAGGCAAGGGCAGTGGGCGCTGGAGGCGCTGGCAAAGTGATTAGAGCAAGATCGTTGGTATTTGCGTCCGTCCGTCCTTCTTCGTCTTTTGCCTTTACTCTAACCTTATAATTAGTAGAGGGCGATAGCCCAGTTATGGTGTAATCGGACGTGGGAGCTGACACAGTTCCCCGGTAAGCTTTATCGGGAGAGATGAGGTAAATATCATAAGCAACGGCCGAGGGACTATGAGTCCATGCCACCCTGGCAGAGGAATCAGTAACTTGATCAATCACATCGGCTCCAGCGAAAGAGAAAGAGGCGATGTCTTCCACGGACCCATGAGATTTTCGAAAGTCAGCGCTGATCTCGTTTTTGCAGCCTGAAAAAGACAAAAGCAGCAGAAGAGCTAGGCTGATCTTGAATGGGAAACGTTTTGTAAAATGATTCATCGCCCTTTTATCGGTTTTTTTAAACATAACTAGAGGGCAATACATGGGTATTAAGAAAAATTTAGGCGGGGCCGGCCCCGCCCTTTTGCCTAACTCACCTTTTTCGGATTCTCAGGTCTTTTTTGGGGAGCTTTCCCTGGCCTGCTAGGTGACTGCCCTGTCCTTTTCTTTGGGGGCCTTTGCTAGGGTTTGTTTCCGGGTTTTTTGATGGCCCCTTCGGAGCCGCATTTAGTTTGTTTTTCATAAGTCCTCCTTGGACAGTTTTGTATTATAAGGCTTTATTCCTTGGCATTAACACCTGCAGCTCTCAGGCCGTTGGAGGTGATTTTGCATATTTTTTCTTTAGAAAAACGCGAATAGTTTTTTCCAGGAGAATGCATGAAATGCAAAGAAGAAATATCGCCTGAAATCGTTAAGAAATCTTATCTTTTTTCTGATTTCGATCATGATGAACTCAGTCCCATTGTCGACTTCACCAAATGCAATTTATATGAAGCGGGGGAAGTGGTCTTTAATCAGGGAGATCAGGCCAAGTCTTTATTTATCATTTTTTATGGGACCGTCGGCCTGGAAGTAAACGATTATGAAGACTATGAAAGCGCTCCAGTGCTTCTCGGAAGTGAGCAGACCTTTGGTGAGTCCCATTTCTATTTGAATGAAAAAAGAGTCGGGGCCGCAAAGACCAGAGAAAAGAGCGAAATTTATGAAATTGATTATCGAGAATTAAAAGATTACTTAGAGAAACGGCCGCATTTAGAATTGAAGTTTGCCAGAAGATTATCAAAAGATCTTGGCAGACATTGCCATTTCTTACTTGAAGGGATGATGAAAAGAAAAGAGAGAATTCAAGTAAACAGTGGGGTATCGGCTTTTATTTAGAAAAAACTGGAGCGGATGAAGAGACTCGAACTCTCAACCCCCACCATGGCAAGGTGGTGCTCTACCAATTGAGCTACATCCGCGTGAGATTAGGTTCGGTTAATATAAATTTGAGTGAACGGCTTGTCAATGATCAATCGATTTTTTGTTCTAATACTTTGATGATTTTTTGATAGCTAGGGCCTGTGAGGCCCGCGTAAAGGACCGTGAGAATGTCTTTTTTATTCTTTGGCATCTCTGGGTCAAGGAGGATTTTCACAAACGCGTCGGCCACAATAAACACTTTGGAGATGGCGTGAAGGTCTTCAGAGGGATCGCTATTAAAACCATAGCCATCTTTGGCGCCTTGATGTTGCAGAATAATGTCTTGGATAGCGGGGATGGAGGCGGGGTAGTCCTTGATTATTTCGGCCGCGTCAATGGCGTGATTTAAGGTCGCCTGTTTCTGTTCGTCGCTTAAATCGCTCTCATTAAGCTCTGCCATGGAGTTGATTCTAATTTGTTTAGGAGTCACCAAGGTAATGTCCGCAAAAAATGAGACGAGGGTGAAAAGATCCAAGTGCTTCTTTTGATACCAGGGCTGTTTCGAAAGAATAAAATCTCCAATCACGCACACTAGGTGAGCGTGCTGATAGGCGTAACCGATCTTATTAGAGAAAAGCTTCTTCAATAAATCGGCCAGCTTTGGAGCGTCTTTCACAGTCTTGACCATTGATTGTATGCAAGTCTCGGCCAATTGGTTCACAGTGTCATCGAGTCCGGCCTGCGCAATTTGGTCTTTAACAATTTCGTAAGCGTTTGAGTTCGTCGTAAGACGCTCTGAAAGATCAAGATCGTCTCTTTCAAGTTCTTGAATAATGCTATTTGTGACAAAGTTCACGAAGTATTGCTGATAATCTTTGGGTATATAGAAGTGAGTAAGCCCTTGCTTCTCGTACTTGGCGATGTCGTCTTGGGTAAAACTGTCTTGAGAGTGAAGCCTCTTTACAAATTGATAGGCGCCATCTCCCTTTTTTATCCGAATATAGACATCGCAAGGAGTATGGTCGATATCGTAAAAAAAATAAGATTCCACCGGAAAGAAGGCCGGCTGGGCCTTCGTTTTTATTTCCTCTTTTTTAACTCCCAGCATATCGGCGGCATGCTTAATAAGCACTTCCCAAGCGATGGGGGCCTTAAGAGTGAGAACGCTTCCCATTAGCTCTTTGCATTCCCCAAGAATGATCATGGGAATATCGAGCTGGGCCTCTTCCAAAAAGTTATGGATTTTAATAGCAGTTTTTTCGTCGCCCACTTCGGCGTTGCAGACAATTAGACTAATGCTTGGAAGAATGCGCAAAAGCTCAATCGCCTCATCGGCGCTCTTCCTGTCCACTACGTCTGTGGCCGCATAGGTATTAAGATTTAGAGAATAAATCTTTTTTAATTTATCGTTTGGTTCAATTAAAATTGTTTGGCTCATGGTTTCCTTCATTCTAAGGATAACACGAGTTTAGCCATTTTTAGAAAAATTAACGCAGGATTGGATGGACAGCATTAAAGCGATCAAGAATTCGGCCTGAGAAATTTAGAGACTCTGAGTTGTAGGCGAGGTTTTTTCCTTGGCCACTTTCTGGGTCTAAAATATAATGGGGAATGGCCCAGCCTGGAAGCTCATCTCTTAGCCTGCCGTAAATCCTTCGCCCTTCTTCTAGAGGAAGATAGAAGTGCATAGCTCCGCGAACTCTATCAGGATGATGGAGGTAATAGGCCTGAGCGCCGAGTTCGGCGAAGGTCTCATACAGCTCTTTTAGGGCCGTGACGGAATCATTCACGTCACGAAGCAAAACGCTTTGAGAGAGTAGGCGCGCTCCTGGAGTGTCTTAGCTTTTGCATCGCCTCTTTTGCGGGAGCGTCAAACTCGTCTTTATGATTGGCGTGGACAGCAATATGAAAGGCCGTAAAGCTTTGGGCCGCGTCCGAAAATAAGTTTAAAACTTGGTCTCCTATTCTCTCCGGCATGATGACGGGAAGCCTTGAGTGAATGCGAAGATAGGGGATCCGGCCTTTGAGCTCATTAAAAATGTGGGCCAGTTTTTTGTCACTTAACATCAAGGGGTCGCCGCCAGTAAGGACAACTTCGTTCACTTCTGGACGCTCGTCTAGATAATCGATCAATTTCCCTAATCTGCCTTTTAAAACATCATCTCCCTGGGAAAGCTCTTCTTTCCTAAAACAGTAGCGGCAGTTCACCGGGCAGATAGTGGTGGGAGAGAAGAGCAAACGATTTCTATAGCGATGAATAATACCGCTTCCCTTTGAGTGTTCGCCATCAGCGATTGGGTCATAGAGTCCAAAACTTTGATCGCCTTCTGTTTCCTCTGCGCTTGGAACAAATTGCTTCCAGAGAGGAGAATCTTCTCCCGCTTCCTTAATTCTTGTCGCAAGTCTTGGAGGGATAAGAACAGGATAGGTTTTGTCTTGAAACGAGGCCTCGACTCCTAAAAAGGAGTAGAGCTCAGTCGAGGTCCTAAAGGCCTCTCTAAATTCATTAAACATTTTCTGCGTCAGGCTTGACTTTAAAAAGGGCAAAGGCCCCGATAGCGCAAAAGGCGTAGTTAATTAAGAGCGCTTGCTCTGAGAGCTTGCTCGTCATAAAGGCCGTATAAAGCATCCAGCCACAAAGTCCCAGGTGGGACCCAATAAGGAGGGCATTTTTATAAGATAGTGATTGCATAGCGTGTCTCTTTTACTTTTTGTGTGTGTCGTAAAAATCTAGCGCTACGCTCTGGTATTGTCATCCCCTTGGGGCGGTTTCTTCCTGAAGTCCTTGATTTTTTTCACTTTAAAGTACTTAAAGGTGTTTGACTTGAGGCAGCGTCCGTACAAAGAGAGTCCTTGAGGTAAGGGCAGAAGCGCCACGGGCTCAATCGGCCTAAATTGGCCTTTGAATGAGCCCCCTTGATAAACGATTTCGACCTTTTCTTTATCGGCCGCAAGCTGAGCAAGTGGAGCCAGTTTCTTTGGAAGAAGATACTCCTCGGGCCTCTGAAAACTATTGAGCTTAAAGAGGAAGCTTTTCTCCCGCACACGTGGAAGAGGCTTTTCGCTATTAATGGTGCGTATGCATCGGGCCATAATCTTGAGCGCCACCGCCGCGTCGTCCAGGGCCTGGTGGTGATTAAATTCGATTTTATAATACTCGGCCAAGGTCGAAAGCTTGAAGTTCTCAGGAGAGTCCTCCCGTTTCTTATAACAGGCGCGGGCCATTTTGCAGGAGTCATACATGTCGCTCAAAGAGAAAGGCAGATTGTGCTCATGCATTCCTCTGACTATAAAACTGGCGTCAAATTGGGCGTTATGGGCGATTAAAGGCAGCCTGCCAAAGAAGTCATGGAAATCACGAAGCGGTTTCTTAAGGCCAGGGCTGTCTCTTACCATATCATTTGTGATCCCGTGATAAACGATGGTCTTCACGGGGATTTCAATTTGCGGATTGACGAGCTCATGAAAGGTGGTGATATGACCCTCAGAGTCGATTTTTACGGCGGCGATTTCGATGATTTTGTCCACCACTGCAGAGAGCCCAGTCATCTCCAAATCGAAGGCCACAACGCCTTTGGGGAAGACCCTTAAAAGGCTTTCGATATCTTCTTCATCAAACTGAATGGTGGTTGTGGGCCTCATGTAATTTTTCCTTAAAATCCGGTCTCTTATTGCTGCGCGCCAGTTGACATAAGCATGGGAAAATTCTAAACCTTTCCTACAATTTCTAAGTAAATAACGCAAAAAAATAACGCAAAATTTAACGCAAAGGGTTGAAGTTATGGCCAAAAAATTTGATGTTGTCGTATTAGGCGCAGGACCAGGCGGTTATGTAGCAGCGATCAGAGCTAGTCAGCTGGGAAAAAAAGTCGCAATCATTGAAAGAGAGCACCTTGGCGGTGTATGTCTCAATAAAGGTTGTATTCCGACTAAAGCGGTCCTTAAGTCCGCTCACTCCGTTCATGAGATTCAAGACTTCAAAGACCTTGGCATTAACGTTGATCTTAAAGGCGTCGACGGCGCGCAGGCCGTGAAAAGAGCGACTAAAGTCGCAAAAAAACTCTCTCAAGGCGTTGGCTTCTTGATGAAGAAAAATAAGATCGAAGTCATCGAAGGCGTTGGCTCTTTTAAAGACAAGAACACAATCGTTGTCAAGGGCAAGAAAAACGAGACTGTTCAATTTGATAAATGCATTATCGCCACCGGCGCAAATTATAGAACATTCCCAGGGCTTGAGCACGATGGCGACAGGCTAATTGGCGCTTGGGAAGCTGTAAAAATGGAAGAGCTTCCAAAATCAATCGCCATCGTAGGCGCGGGCGCCATTGGAGTAGAGTTCGCCTATTTTTGGAACGCCTTTGGCGTTGATGTTCATATTTTTGAATTGCAAAAGCATTTGCTGCCGATAGAGGACGAAGACAGCTCTAAAGAGGTCGAGAAGGCCTATAAGAAATACGGCATGAAGATGAGCCTTGGCATTGAAAAAGTCTCCGCTAAAAATAACGGCAAAGACGTCACCATCACGTACACAGAAAAAGGCAAAGAAGAGAAGCTCAAGTTTGAAAAATGCCTTATCGCTGTTGGCATGACCGGGAATATTGAGGGCTTTGGCTTTGATAAAGTCGGGGTCAAAACTGAAAAGGGCTTTGTGAAAGTCAATGATATGTACGAGACGACGACTCCTGGCATTTACGCCATAGGCGACGTTGCAGGACCGCCGCTTCTGGCGCACGCCGCAAGTCACGAGGGCGTTATTGCTGCCGAGCATATCGCAGGTCTTAAACCGCACGCTTTAGATAAAATGAACATCCCTGGGTGCACCTATTGCCAGCCTCAGGTGGCAAGTGTCGGCCATACTGAGAGATACCTTAAAGAAAATAAGATCAAGTATTCTGTTGGAAAGCTTCCTTTCACGGCCAATGGCAAGGCGATCGCAAGCAACGAGACCGCTGGGTTTGTGAAAACTCTAATAGGTGAGCACGGAGAAATGCTAGGGGCCATATCGTTGGCACTCAGGCGACTGAGCTTATTCACGAGTATGCTCTGTTCAAGACAATGGAAGGCATTGATGAGGAAATTTTTGCCACAGTCCATCCTCACCCGACACTGGGCGAGTGGCTTGCTGAGTCTGTGATGGCGGCAAAGGGGCGAGCGCTGAACTTTTAGCCGAGTTTAGTTTTTTGAAGAGTAAGGTAAACTATTAGTATTACATATTAAAATAAAGCGATTAGTAGGAGATAAATCATGGCGCGTACAGAAGTCGTAATGCCCCAAATGGGCGAGTCAATTACGACCGGGACCATCACCAAGTGGAACAAGCGGCCCGGCGACAAAATTGAAATTGACGAGATCTTACTGGAGATCTCCACAGATAAAGTTGAATCTGAAATCCCAAGCCCGATGGAAGGCGTTGTGGTCGAGCTCCTTTTTGAAGAAGGGGAGACTGTGGACGTTGGACAGCCGATCGCTTATATCGATGACGATCCAAACGCCAAGCCAAGCTCTGGTGGAGGGGACTCAAAGCAAAAGGAAGCTCCAAAAACTGAGGAGAAGTCTGAAGACTCTGGCGCTTTGCAAGGTGGTGTAAAAGACAGCTCTGCCGGCAAATCAAGCTCTAAGAGCGGCGATGGAAAGAGAAGGTTCTACACTCCGCTTGTGAGAAAAATGGCCGAGGAAAACGGCGTTGATCTAAGTGAACTTGAAAATATCGACGGCAGCGGAGCTGGAGGCAGAGTCAATAAAGACGATTTCGAAAACTTTCTAAAAAATAGAAAGTCTGGTGGAGGAGCTTCCAAGTCTTCTACGTCCTCTGCGCCGAGCGCTCCTGCCTCTACTGTTCCTGCCTTCACAAGCAGCGAGCGAGTGGAAATCGTTCCAATGGACAATATGAGAAAGGCGATTGCTAAGAACATGCAAGCGTCTAAGCTCACGAGTCCGCACGTTAACTCTATTGACACTGTCGATATGACAAAACTTGTTAAATTTAGAGAAGGCTTTAAGCACGACTTTAAAAAGCAAGAAGGCTTTTCTCTGACTTATACTCACTTTGTTCTTTACGCCCTTGTGCAAGCTCTTAAAGAGTTCCCGACGGTGAACGCTTCAATTGACGGCGACAATATCGTGTACAAAAAAGACATCAACCTTGGCTGCGCGGTTGCCGTTCCTGGTTCTGGTCTTGTTGTTCCGGTCATCAAGGGAGCCGACAATCTAAACATCACAGGCATCGCAAGAAGCTTGAACGATCTCGTTATCAAGGCGAGAAATAAGAAGCTTACGATGGACGATATGAGTGGAGGCACTTACACCTTTACCAATAACGGCTCATTCGGCGTGCTTGCCGCGACACCAGTTATCCTTCAACCACAGGTCGGGATCTTCTGCGTCGGCGCGATCAAGAAAACGCCGGTAGTTACCGACGATCTTGCGATCGCCATCCGCGACATCATGTACGCGACCCACACTTACGATCACAGGCTGATCGACGGCGAAGTAGGGTCGATGTTCCTGAAGCACGTGACGAACACGCTTCAGACAATGGACCCTGAAGCTCTTTTCTAGATCTCGTTTAAATTTTATTGAATATAAGGCCTCCAGTAATGGGGGCCTTTTTGGTTTCTTTGTAAGATTTCAGCAGTTTACCTCTGCTTTTGTATAGTAATGAAAAGACACCCGAATCTGAGGATCTTGCTGTTACTTGGTTTCTTCCAAATATTCTTTTAGGTTTGCTATTTCGGTTTTAGTTTCAAATTTAGATTTTAGGCTTAACTTAATTTCGACAACTTGGAAGAGATTCTAAACGCGTTAGACATGCTATCTCTTTAAAAACCCGCTCTTTTCCTATATAATCTCCCGGTCTTAAACCTGTTTCATAAGGATATCGAATGACTTCAAAGATCATCTACACCAAAACCGACGAAGCGCCGGCGCTGGCGACTCATAGCTTTCTTCCCATCGTTAAGGCCTTTACTGGCCAAGCGGGAATTGAGATGGAACTTAAGGACATCTCTCTTGCTGGAAGAATTCTTGCGAACCTCTCTGATTACCTGCCTGAAAATCAGAAAACCGAGGACGCCCTCGCAAAACTTGGCGAGCTCGCAAAAACTCCTGAAGCGAACATTGTAAAGCTTCCCAATATCTCTGCTTCCATCCCGCAATTGAACGCGGCCATCAAAGAGCTTAGAGATCACGGCTATGAAGTTCCGCTTTATCCTGATTCTCCAAAGACTGACGAGGAAAAAGATATTCAAGCGCGCTATGCCAAAGTTCTTGGCTCGGCCGTTAACCCTGTGCTGCGTGAAGGAAACTCAGATCGGCGTGTTGCCGCTCCGGTTAAACAATACGCGAAAGACAATCCGCATAGACTAGGCGAGTGGTCAAAGGACTCCAAAAGCCATGTCTCCCACATGCAGGACGGCGACTTCTACGGAAGCGAAAAGTCCCACACTATGGAAAAAGACGAAACACTTACTATTGAGTTTCAAAATAAGAGCGGAGAGACCAAGGCCTTAAAGAGGGACTAAAAGTTCTTAAAGATGAAGTCATCGACGCTTCGAGAATGGACTCAGACAAGCTTATCAAGTTCTTTGAAGAGCAAGTAAAGGACGCAAAAGAAAAAGACGTTCTTTTTTCAGTTCACCTTAAAGGCCACAATGATGAAAGTCAGCGACCCCATCATGTTTGGCTACGCCGTTCAAGCTTACTACAAAGACGTCTTTGACAAGCACGCTGGAACTTTTAAAGAAGCAGGCATCAATCCGAATAACGGAATGGGAACTCTTGTCGCAAAAGTGGAAGAGCTTGGACTCTGAAATTAAAAATGAGATTATGGCCGACATTAAAGAGGCCTATAAAAATGGTCCTGCCATCGCCATGGTCGACTCTGACAAAGGCATCACAAACCTACATGTTCCAAGTGACGTGATCATTGACGCTTCTATGCCTGCCATGATCAAGACATCTGGAAAGATGTGGAACGCGCGAAGGCAAAGCTCAAGACGCGAAAGCGATCATTCCTGATCGTTCATACGCGGGCGTATATGACGCGACGATTGAATTCTGCAAAGAAAATGGCGCCTTTGATGTGACCACTATGGGCAGTGTCTCAAACGTTGGTCTTATGGCGAAGAAAGCTGAAGAGTATGGCTCTCACGATAAAACTTTTCAAATCCATGAGGACGGAAAAGTTCTTGTTAAAGACTCCGCTGGAAAAGTGATTTTCGAGCACGAAGTCGGCGGCGGAGACATCTGGAGAATGTGCCAGACAAAAGATGTCGCCATTCGCGATTGGGTAAAGCTAGGCGTTAATAGAGCGAAGGCCACAGGTCAGCCGGCGGTATTTTGGCTAGACGAAAATAGAGCCCACGACGCTAGGCCTGATTAAAAAAGTGAACACTTATCTTAAAGACCACGACACAAACGGACTTGAAATCAAGATCCTCGCTCCAGTTGAAGCGACAAAGTACACGCTTGATAGAGTGAAGGCCGGAAAAGACACTATCTCTGTGACGGGCAACGTTCTTAGAGATTACTTACTGATCTTTTTCCTATTCTTGAGCTTGGCACCTCCGCTAAAATGCTTTCCATCGTTCCATTGCTCGCGGGCGGCGGGCTTTATGAAACAGGCGCTGGCGGTTCCGCTCCTAAGCACGTTCAGCAATTTGTGGAAGAAAACCACCTTCGCTGGGACTCTCTTGGAGAGTTCTTGGCGCTTCAAGTTTCTATTGAGGAGCTGGCGGAGAAAGAAGGCAATAAGAAGGCCGCGGTCATCGCCAAGGCCCTTGACCAGGCCAATAGCGATTTCCTAAAGAACGACAAATCACCTTCAAGAAAAGTATGCGAACTTGATAATAGAGGCTCTCACTTTTATCTTGCTCTTTATTGGGCGAAAGCTCTTGCGGAACAAGACGAAGATAGCGAACTAAAATCGAAGTTTGAAAAAGTCTTTAGCGACCTTAGCTCCAACGAAGAAAAAATCGTGGAAGAGCTTAATAAAGCTCAAGGCGTCAAGGTCGATATGGGCGGTTATTATCAGCCCAATGATGAAAAAGTCTCAAAGGCCATGAGGCCAAGCGAGACCTTTAATTCAGTCATAAACGGACTAATGTAATAAAAGGAGGGGGAAGGAAACTTCCCCTTTTTTATGCCATGAAAATAGGAGTTATCGCCCTTGGCTGGCTTGGAAAACAGTTCGGCCCAGGCCTTCAAAAGTGAGGGACACGAGGTGGTGGGCAGCTATGCTCATGAGCCTAAAGGTCTGGAAGGTGAGTTTCGCTACGACTTTAATAGAGACCCTTTCCCCGAGCAGCTGCAAAACTGCGATCTTATTATTTTTAATCTTCCTCCTTCAAAAATTGAATCATTTGACGTCTTTGAGTCTTTTGTAAAAAAGACCTCTTGCCGCTTTATTTTTGTCAGCTCAACATCTGTATACGGCCAAAACGGCGAGGTCGACGAAAGCGCGAGCCAGTTCCTAAGACTTTAAGCGGGAAGTTTCTATGCCAGTGCGAGAAATTCGTGGGCGAGCTTGATGACTCTTGCGTAATAAGACCCGGAGGTCTTTATGGTAGCGGGAGGCATCCGGCCAAGTACATGTCAGGCAGGACAGTCCTTTCCGGCCGAGAAGAGAAAGTGAATCTCGTGTCTGGAGAGTCACTGACGGAGCTCATCTTAAAGGCCAAAGAAAAAGGGCCGAAAGTTATTAATGCTGTTAACTCCCACCATCCTCTAAAGACCGCATATTATACCGAAGTTTGCCAGGAACTTGGACTTGAGCCGCCTCAATTTGAGATCACCGCTAATAAAGGGAAAGTCGTATCGACCTGCTATCCTCAGTTTGAAGTGATTAGTCCTATTTAAAATCAGTGGGTTGGCCTTTTTTGCTTAAGTAATTCCAGACTGTTCCGATTAGGTATAGGTGAAAATCTATATTTCCATTCTTCTGGCCTTTGGTCTTCAGGCCTTTGCTCAAACTTCTGAGCAGGGACTCTCTTTAAAAGAAAAAAGAGAGCGATGCTATTTCCTTATGGTCGAAGAATTTAAAAATATCTTGTCCACGGACTCCCCACTTCTTCAAGCGAAATTGACTCATACAGGTATTAAGCTCGCTCAGTCCTTACTCGCTAAGGAGGGAGAAGAATCAAAAGGTCTAAAGGCCTATGCCCGCTCTCTTGTGGGAAAAGAGCTTTTGGACAAACTAGAAAACGATCCAAAGACTATGGAAAAAGTGTTGTCTCTCTATGAGGCAAGAGGAGACAATAAACAGGTCTATTCTCCGAAGCTTGAAGTCTACGCTGATCTCCAAAAAATTGTTGGCTCCGAAAAGCTCACTGATGATAATGTCTCAAATTTTATTGCTCACTTGGCGGCAAAGGGCGAAAACTTTGACGAGGAAGACGTGGCCGTGGCCTGGTTTGTGAACCGAGCTAGCCTCAACTTCGATGGAAAGGAAAGTCGCTATATATCAGGAATCGTGCGGGCGGTCCTCGAAGCCAAGGGAGAGGAGAGAGACAAGCTTATTGCCAAAAATCTCGCTAGGGCCAGGTTGAAAATAAAGGCGGGGCTTGCGAGGACCAAAGAGAAAGTATTAGAGGCCAATAGGTCGCTCTGTTTGTCCGACTACGAGAGCTTATTAAACGCCCAACACCGCTCGGTCTTTCAAGGATGTAGAGCGCCTGAGGAGAGCATTGTTGATTCCGCTTTTTTGAAGGGGCTTGGCTCTATTTTACATAGCCGAAATTGCGGGACTGGACCTTTCACTGGGGCTTGTCCCCGGAAGAAAAGAAAGCTCACGAGCGACAAATCCGAGCGGCGCAAGACGAAATCAATAGCGACAAGTACACGAGCAAACAAAGAGTCATTGAGTACTATAAGCGTGGTCTTTACCCCAATGACGGCGGACATGTCAGACCTTTACTTTGGTGGACAAGAAGTCAGGAGAAACAAGTGTGTATGGCATTGATGGAGAAGTAATCTTCACCGCCCCTTCCATAAAGGCCTATCCTAGATCAGGAGAGAAGCAAGTCGTTTTTAACCCAGACAGCGAGCTCAGAAAATTTGAAAATGGCAGCTATACACGAACTTCAAGCGCGGGGGTCTTTTATAGCGTCCTTGATATGCCGAAGGAAGAAAGAAAGCGAAGGCGTTATGACGAAGAATTTGATGATAGGGTCTTTGTGATCAGCCCAAGAACGGCCACGGAAGACGGATATAGTTATGATGACAGCACGACTATCGCTCTTCATGGAGTGCCTATCAATGGATGGGTCAAGAACGCCAGAGAAAGGCTCGCCTCTTTTGAGGGCAATGACAGCGCCCTAAGCACTGGCTGCATAAATATGGAAGGATATGCCTATGACCTCATGAATGAGCTTTCGCAAAATCATTGCCCTGTCTATATCGCCCCTGAAGACGATAAAAATTATTTCTTTATCAAAAATAGAGAAATTCATTTTTCGACGTCAGCGCCAGAGAGAAAAGACGGAAGCGAGCCTGCTCGAAAATGCGATGGGGAAGTGAGAGTCGAGCATGGGCAAGCCGTTTGTGATGGAGAGTGGAGACCAGACGAGGAAAACACCAATCGATACTATTATACGCCCTTAAGCAAAGAGATTTATCATCATGATGTCGTTGTGAGCGGCGATGACAAAGTTGCCCGTTGGCTATTGATGAAGAAGAGCGACTTATAAAAGATGTTGTCGCGAGCAATATCGATGGCGAGGACTTTGAGGACCTGGCCTCTCTTGCCCATGGAATCGCCAACTCTGTCGAAGACGCCGAGGCGGTGTTTAAGGACTTGTATAACGCTTACTATGATCTTCAGCGCTATCAATTTGTGAATTTCGACAAGACCACAGTGGACGAAAAGAGGGAACTTATTTTAAATTACTATCTCGATCCTAAGGGGCTTAAAAAGTCCCGTGAAAATAGAGGAAAGTCTCTTTACTTTAACCAGACCGCGGGCCTTAAAAAAGAAGACATTTTAGAGAAGGCGAAAGAGGTGAGGTTTGTTCATGAAGATTCTTAGCCTTCTTCTGGTCTTTTTTTCAATTGGGGCCTTCGCTCAAAGAGACTGCCCCGACTCGCTTAAAGAGCTTATCTCTTCAAGCTCCCTCAATAAGAAGTTGTTTCAGAGTATCTAAATGTTCAAGCGGGAATAACCCTTCACAAAATCGCTTATGCGGCCTATCGCTCGTCTGCTGTTCCTCAAGAGTTTAGATTGGAAAAAGAGATTCTTGGGCTTTTGAAGGAAAAAGAGAAAAAAGGGCGAGGCCTCAGCTGAATTTAAAAAAGTGGTGGAGCTTTTTAAAGACCCAAATAATAGCGTTTCTAGGACGGCCTCTCGCCAAGGCCCTGCCTTTTATTCAAGATATTTTGAATGATCAAAAAAAAGAGGAAAGTGAATTTGAGAGGCAAATGTTTAATCTTGGGCCAGAGGACATCAAACTAGTCGCCTTATTGGCCGAGAGAGAGACTTTTGCCCAAGGTCAATATGGCAGCAAGTTTTATAAGAGTAGAACTGACGATCGAAGCATTCTCAATTTCACCAAGGTCGTTAACTCCTCTATCAGGAACTTTAAAAGTGTGGACCCGGGCAGAATGACAAGAAGGCTAGCGACGCTGAGAGAAAGAGCGGTCGATTTACTGAATAAACTCGATATTTCCCAGGAGTGCAGAAAACTTGTGGGAAGTTGTGTCCTCATAAGGGACGACTCCTCAGCTCTTAGCTCTAATTTTACCAACTCGCTAATGGACATTTCCCAAGAGATAAGTTTTCCAGATAAATTCGATCGCCTTCGCTATAATGATGTTTGGCTTTATGCCGGCGGCAAAAAAGATCAGAAAGAAAGGAAAAGAGCAAACAGTCCAGCAATTAAAAAAGGCAAGAGAAAGCGCCCTCTGCAGGAGGACGTTTCCCTTTCACCTGATGAGATCCTGAATGGCCATTTTGCTGATCGAATCTTAGAGGTGGCGCCGTCTCTTTTCACAAGAAAAGAGCTGCTTGCTGACCCAGAGTTCTCAAGGGCCTTGGTCAAAGCAATTGATGAGGGAATGCTAAATAAGAGAGGGAAGGAAAGAGTTTTTAGCTTCAAGGGAAAAGTCTATAACTTTCCAGAGCTCTGGAATTGGAAGGCGAGGGACGCATCTGGAGGAAAGCTTGAATGGGCATGGGCGAAGGCCATGGACGCAAAAGACAAGGTCGATTCATGGTGGCCTGTCGCTGGAACCAGAAGATTTTTTCAGGGGCTCGGCCTTGAGGCCTTGGAGGCCTTTGGCGTCGATATAGAAGAGAAGTTTTCTCATATAGAAAAAGAGGACCTTCCTGATTTTCTAAGCGTATGGAATAGGCAGAAGAGCGGACATGGCCAGGAGTTTTCCTTTGTGTTTCACAATAAGCTCTATGATATTCGCACTGGCGAAGAGCTTGTCACTGGGATTCCCGGCCTTCTTAAGAGGTTTGCCACTGGCAAAGCAAGCTCCGGCAAGTCCGATGTTTTTGCCGCCGAGGGAAAGAGGGTCCAGAAAATCGCGGCGACGGAGGCGCAAAAGGGCAACAACTCCTTTGTTCTAAAGGGAAAGGCCTATTATCTAAGCGGCGCCGAAGTGGACTTTGAGAAGGCCTACCAAAAGGCCAAAAAGGAATTCACTGGATTGGGACTAAGAAGAGAAAAGTTTCCCGAGCAAAGAAAAGGTGAAAAACCTTGACGGACCTGCCGAAACACTTAAAACCTTGGCCGACGGCAAGAGGGCCTATCTTAAAGACGGCAAGGCCTATGATCTATTTAAAGGGGGAGCTTTGACCTCTTTTGAGACTGCTAAAGAGGTCGCCAAAAATAGGGGCCTTCAAGGTGTGAAACGATCGCCTTCTGATTATAGAGGCATGGGCGATGAATACCTTGCGGCCAATGCTGTGGCGGCGCTAAATCACGAGCCCATGTTTGTCCTGAATAATAAAAAGTATCACACCAACACGGGACGCGCGGTCTCAAGCGGCATTCCCAATAGCGCTTTAAAGGGGCTTAAAAATCTTGATATTGAGAAAGACAAGTTCCACCGACTTAGGGGAAAAACGCTTATTTCTGAATATGAGAAAGTTTATGGGAAATGCGATGTGTTCGCTTTTATAGACAAATCAAAGGCTCGCCTTATAGTTCATAGATCGCAATAATTCCTCGGTTGTTTTTAGCGCAGAAGCTCTTCTTGGCAAGGCCAAAGGAGATGAGTCGACACGAAATTACTGGCGATCTCGGAGGCGTCAAAAGCAATAATATGACAGCCGCAGGAGCCTTTTACTTGGAAGAATTAGGCGATGAAAAAGGGCATGCTGGAAGGGGAGGTTGACTGGACTCGCATTTTCCAAAGCGGTCTGCAACGCTCAAACCTTCTCTATGACGGAGCGCTTGAAAATAATTTTGTCACCGATGGCACCGTCTTGCTTCTTGAAAGGGACTTCTTGTCTTTTAGAAAGGCCCTGCCGAGTGGACTGTCCTATTTACTCTTTGCCTCAAACAGGCGCCGTGAGCTTTTCGGTGGAAGACCATCAATGCGCTTCTTGTTAAGAATAGTGGCGCCACTGGCCGCTATTTCACCGGGGCGCTGAGCAAGTCTCGCGCCAAAGAAGATAAAGTTTAAATTCAACTGAGGACGTCGAAATCAATGAAGAGGCCTTGAGCTTTTTAAAGGCCCTAGAAGTCCATAAGCCAAGAATTATGAGGGACCTCTGGCGTGTCAAATGATGAGTATGATGAAATGGCGAAAATCGCTTTCGGTGTCATGGGCGTGGAGAGCCAGTTTGGCGAAGGACTGGATTTGTTTCCTGACGGATTCTCGCTAAAAAACTTTCTCAATCCTAGAAGGCATAAGGAAAAATTTGCATGGGGGCGTGGTGGTCTTTCTTGGAAAGCTTTTAAGTCAGAGGAGAGGCGACAATCGATCCCGACTCCAGATCGAGAGGACTGACTCAAATTAAGGCGGTGGAGGACTACCCTCTCATTAAACGCTATGGAGGAATCGATCGAAACAGCTTAATGGAGCCTGAAAAAGCGGCCATTGCCACTATGTATGTTCTCGGAGAGATGTACGCTCAACTCGAGAAAAACAAGTCGTCTCACTCGGGAATTAGTGAGTCCAATAAAATGGAGTATATCTACTACATCTATAATGGGCAACCAAGACAGATTAAAGGGTCCACCGCAACTCCTGAACTAAACGCAAGAGCAAGAAAGGTTCGAGAATATCGCGGACTTACTTGATGTGTATGGGCATTAGAGCTTTTTTGCCGCCTTTAAGCGCTCCTCAGATAAGAGAGAATACTTGTCGGAGGGACTATGACTATGAAAGCGACAGGACATAGCGGCCAAGCGAAAGCGAATTCATGAGCTTCGCCAAAGAGGCGAGGGGCTTGAAAGCGAGTTTGCTAAGCAATTTAAAAAGAATCAAAATATTGAAAACAAAATCGACGCCTTGTCAGCTCAGGTACGGGCCTTCCACGCCAAAAATGTGGAGCTCGCGCAAGCTCTTGAAGAGGAGCTTCTAAAGCGCCAAACCTACCAAGAAATTGTGGAAGAGCTTGAGGCGCAGACCGAAGATTTGGAAGCTCACTACGCTTCCCAAAGACGACTCTATTCAGATGTTTTAAATGAAAATGAACTGCTCTTTCACGAAATTGAGAAGCTAAAAGCGAAGAGTGCCTCGTTTAAAAAGTATAGAAAAAGAGCTGAGGGCAACCAGTCCGCAGCTGAAATGAGAAATAGAAACCTTAAACAGTCTCTGACGTCCTTAGACCAGGAGGCCAAAAAAGCTCAAGGCTTCCATGAGAAAGCGGAAATTTTTTATGAGGAGCAGGGGCTTAGGCAGCGAATCGAGAGGCTTGCGGGAAGTGAGATCAAGTCCGGCAGCGCTTTATACACGGCCCTTGAAGCGATTATAAAGTCAGTTGAAGAAAACGAATTTGAGGGCGTCCAGCTGAGAACATTGCTGGACAAGAATAAAAGCAAGCTGGGGGCGCGTTTGCATTTCACCAATGTTTCTTCCCAGTATGCTGACGTCATTGCTCACCTGTCGCCCGTTATAGGGGAGATGGGAAAGCGCTTTCGAAATTACGGGCTTAAAGTTGAGACCAGAACAAAGAAGACCTCCACAGGGACTGTGACCGCTCTGGATGTGCGAGTTTTTGTCCATACTTCCAGAGAACTTCTAAAGTCCCCGAACCTTTGAGTGATCACATAAAGGGGGCAGGATCACCTGCTCCTTCTCTTGTCACCTCAGGCAAATCCTTTGAGAAATCAATAATTGTGCTCGCCCCGGTGAATTCAAGTTCGCCAGGGTCGATGATAAGAGAAAGCAAATGAGAAAACTTGTCCTCAATCATGTAGGAATAAATCTCGGAGCTGGACGCTTGGGCAAATGCGCCTCGCGGGACGTGTGTTCCAATCAGAATGCCGCCGCAGGCGTCCACGAGCCTCTCTATTAATACAGAGGGCACAAACCGCAGTCCAATTTCCTTGTCAGTCTTTGACGCCTTAAGTGTTTTTGCGATCCTCTTAGTCGCCTCAAAAATAAAGGTGTAGTGCCCAGGAATCGATTTTTTTAATAGTTTAAAGGCCCTATCATCAATGAGCGCGACTTCGCTTGCTTTCGATATTTCATTCACAAGAAGGGAATAGTGTTTTTGAGTTCCTTCCTTCTTGAATTCATAGAGTTTGGCGACCGAGTCTTTATTAAATGGGTCCGCCATGACGATCCAATTGGTGTCTGTGGGAGCGCAGATTAGTTCGCCTTTAGAGACCGCTTTTCTCGCTTTCTCAATCACTCTATCGTCCGGATCATGGGGAATTATGTATTCAATCATTCGGGCCTTTTTTCATCTTTTCCATAATTTCATTTTGCATTCTCTCATAGCCCAGTCCCCCTGGTCCATAGAAGCTTTCTCCAGTTGGGGCGTAAATTTGTTCGACCCAATGATTAGGGTAGGCATGAGGGTATTTATAGTTCTTTTTGTCGGGGTGATTGCCTCTCAAGTGCGTGGGAACTTCTTGAGTCTTGTTCTCTTTCACAAAGTTCATCGCCTCGTTTATGGCCTTGTAGGCGGAGTTGCTCTTGGGAGCTCTCGCCATATAAATGGTCGCCTCAGCAAGGGGAATTCTTCCTTCGGGCATGCCAATATTTTTCACAGCGTAATGGGCGTCGCAGGCGATTTGAAGAGCTCTTGGATCGGCGAGTCCTATGTCCTCGCTCGCCAAAATAATCAAGCGGCGAGCGATGAACTCGGGGCCTCCCCTCCGTCAAGCATCACCGCAAGCCAAAGCACCGCGGCGTCAGCGTCGCTGCCTCTTACGCTTTTAATAAAAGCGCTGATAACGTCATAATGGCGATCGCTGTTCTTGTCATATTGCCTCTGGCTAAAAAGATATTGCCTTTTGATCTCCTCAAAACTCAATTCTGAGATGGCGTCTTTGTTTTGTTCAAGAATCTCAACTTGGTTAAGGGCCGAGCGAGCGTCGCCGTTGTTATTGTCGGCGATAAAATCAACAAGCTTTTCGTCCACTTTTAGCCCTGTTTTTTTCAGGCCTCTGGTGACGACTTTTTTAAGGTCTTCTGTGGACAGTTTTTCTAAATTCCATAACTGGACTCTTGAAAGCAGGGCCCGATTTAGGGAAGTCTGAGGATATTCAGTGGTGGCGCCAAATAGGACGAAATCTCCCTTCTCCAAATAGGGAAGAAGGGCGTCTTGTTGGGCCTTATTAAAGCGGTGGATCTCATCAATAAAGATGATGGACCTTTTGCCTTCTAGTTTGAAGAGCTCCTGAGCGCTGGCGATCAGCTTGCGCAGATCGTTGACGCCCCCCATCACGGCGTTGAAATTAAAAATTTCTAGTCCTGCCATTTCCGATAGTATGGTCGCCACGGTCGTTTTTCCCGAGCCAGGAGGGCCCCAAAAGATTATATGGGGCAATCTTGCAAAATTTAGTTTCTCAATCCTCCTCTTCACACCGCTCTGCCCAAAGTATTCATCAAGACTTTGGGGGCGCAGCTCATAGGCCAGGGGAGAGGCCGCTTTTTGCTCAGAATTAAAAAGCCCTATTTGGTCTTTCATATAGTCTATCCTCCGGATTTCGTTGACATATATACCCCGTTTGATTAATTTATCCAACAGTTACGTATAACAGCGTCCTCTTAGGCCAATGGCATCTTGGAGACGCTTTCCTCGTGTTTTACGCGGGCCTAATGTCAGAAAGAGGGAGGTGATTACAGTGCAAAATATATTCTTAAAAGTAGACGAGCGCTTTGGAGTTGATAAAACTCTAAGGAAGTTCAAAAGAATGTGTGACAACTATGGGATCGTAAAAGAATACCGTAGCCGTCAAGAGTACAAAAAACCTTCTGTTGCAAAAACTTTGAAGTCCGAGCAAGCAGAAAAAAGAAGACGAAAAACAGGGTCCAAATCGGAGCGATTTCGCTCAAAACTCTAAGCAAAATTAAGATTGTTGATAGAGAGGCCTCGCTATGCGCGGGGCTTTTTTTATCCTTTAGGCCTTAGACTGACTTTGAGAATATTGTTCCACCTTCTGAGCATGATATTGATAAGGGTTGATACCTGTTTGGGGGGCTCATAGCTTCTCTTCGTAAGCCTCACTCCCAGCATATGGATGACGAGGTTAAGGTCAGTCAGACTTCTCTTGAAATAATTGCGGTCATTTTTAAAAAGAGCATACCGCTCGATCGGCTTGATAAAATTCACCCAGAAAGAATTGAGCTCATTTTGAAAGCGCTCATCGCAGGTCTTGAATATAAATCCGGCAAATTCATCAGTAAGGGCATTGAACTTCTGAGGGAATGCTTTGGCCTCACCGGCAGCTTGCCAGTCAAGCTGTTCAAGAAAAGATGGTTATCTACAGAGAGAAGAACGCCTATCACTTCCTCATGGGCCTTTTCTTTCGCGTCATAGTAGATCGCTCCTCTTTTTGAGAAAGGGGCAAATTGAGGTTTGGAACTCTGAGAAAAGTCTTTGGAAATTTCCTTTAAGACCTGGCTTGCGTCTGTCAGCAGCCGAAGGCAAGCGGCCCCGCCCTTGGAGCATGCGTCCTTGAGCTTAAAAGAGATCTGTGTCAGGTCTCGAAATTCTGAATACGTCTTCTTAAAGTCTTTCAGCTCTGGATTTAGGGCAAAAAGCAGCGTCTGATACTCATTGGATATGCTTCGAAGTTGAGGTCTTACAAAGCGCCGAAATTCATAATCGCTTATGGCAATGCTGTCCAATTGGTAGGACCACGCCAGAGGAAGCGCTAATATTGTCAAAAAGGCGGCTAAAATCTTCTTCATAGGATTCTATTATATGCTTGAATTTACATAATAAAAAAGGCGAAAAGCTTTTTTCTTTCACAAGGGCGCATGTAAAGCTTTCATACTTGATTGCTGCGTGCTGTCTATTGGGCGTATGTGTTTACATGATTTTAGAAAGCCCCGATAATCTAAATTCCCTGGCGAGGTCACTTGCTCTTTTAGGCGCGACCAATGGCCATGAGTCAATTCCCAGAGATTTTCTAAATCTCGATGGCTTTAACTTAATGAGGCCCCAAAGAGAAAGCTTAGAACTTTATTCCTGGGCTCTGTGTCTCCCTGGGGCGATTATAAGATTAGACTTTGCCCTAGACTAGAGTGGATTTTTCATGAGTCTGACTTGGTGGTGATGAATTTGGACGGGCAGATTGCCTCGGGAGCTTTTGGGGCCCTCACTAGACAGCATATAAGCCTTGGAGCTTTTAACGATCTTTGCGAGCAGATCATACCTGAAAAACTGAATATTATGATGGGCGGCTCGCTGACAGACTCTAAGGCCTCAGGCACTCTTAGGGCGATCGACTACCTAGGGGCGAGGCCTATCATAGCAAGCGAAATGGTGAGGCTGTCTCAAGGGCTCTTTCTTGAAGTTCAAAGGCACGCCTGTGAGGTGAGAGCTCAAAAAGACCTTGCGAGGCTAGAAATGGGAGAAGGCCGCTATAAGAGAATCCATTTGCGCAATAAGAAGCTGCTTGCTGACAATCTGGGAAGCTTTATCTCTGGCAAAGACAATGACCTCGGAATGGCCGCTCAGCTTGAGTTTTCTCTTTATGATGACTGGCTCTTGGAGCGGGTAAAATGGTTCCCGCTCAAACGACCAAAGGCCCCAAACTTTAAGATATCAGCTGCAAGCAGCCCTAGCTTATTAGACCTTTTCGCACTTAATTTTAAATTTCTTTCCCTCCACTTCGTGCTCTACGCCCTCATCCCCACGGCGGCGAACTGATCGATTCTGTTAAAGTTTCTTCTTTGATATAGTTCTGGTGATTTTCCACCACGGCCTTTAATTCTTCATCGGTGTCGATGATGATATTGATTCTGTCTTCAACGTTGAAGTTTAAATCTTTTCTCGTTCTCTGGACCCTATTGACCACTTCTCTTGCCATGCCTTCATCAATAAGATCTTGAGTA
>CAVVFE010000002.1:0-32415 GCA_963747475.1 uncultured Bacteriovoracaceae bacterium | reverse complement strand
GAGCGGAAGACTTTGGCAATCAAGTACCCAAAAATGCCCCCCAAGGTGATGGCCAAAAAAACATCAAAAAATATTAAGCGACCTGCCTCCCCCATAGCGCTGCTCCAAGCTCTTCCAGGCAACATAAAGAGGGAAAAGAGAACAAATACATAGGCCAGACCATCATTTGCGGCGGACTCCGCGCTTATAAGATGTCGAATATTTTGAGGAACAGATTTTTCAGCAGTCTTCCCTGTCAGTATAGAGGCCGCAAGAACAGGGTCGGTGGGAGTGATAATGCCTCCCAAGAGAAATGATGTCCAAAATGGCCAATCAAATAAGGCGTAAATAATCAGGGAACAGGCGCCCCACATGCAAAACATCATGCTGAAGATATAAAAGACCAAGGAAAAGGAGCTTTCCTTAAGATAGCTCCAGGGAAGCCGGATCCCTGCCCCCATTAAGGCAATGGCGATCGCGATCCTAGTAAGGAGCTCTAAGTCCATTGAGTCCTGTAGAACAGAGGGCTCAATGAGGTTCATAAATTGAGGGCCGATGAATATGCCAAAGGCCATGGCCACTAAAGGCACGGAAAGATGCAATTTATTCTTTATAATGGAGGAGAAAAAACCTGAAAAAAGAATCAGCCCTGAAAATACCGCTAGATAAAGATTTTTCTCAAACAAATAAGTCCTCCCATACTTAATTAAACATACTGAAATAATGCAAAGATTTTTCCACTTTTTTCATATTAGCCAAAAAAACATTGCATTTCTTTTTGGCTTAAACTTTGAAAAGCTTCGTAAAATTAACATCTTCGAAGCCAGGAAGGTTAATTTTCATTAAGGAGACCAGGTTAGCGCTTGTCCCCTAGTAAACTGGAAAAGATTTATTTCTTTGGAACTTCTAAAAGGACGAAAAAATGAAAAAGCTAATTCCACGTTTGCTCATGCTCACTTTTCTTTTTCCTGTCACAGGCCACACGGCTTCAAACAGCTTTCAAGTAAAGGCCTCCCATGAGACAGAGCCTGTCCCTAGCTCAGGAGACGCGGCAGATGACATCGCCATCTATGTCCATCCACAGAACGCCTCAAAGAGCGCGATAATTGGCACTAATAAAAAAGGCGGCCTGGCCGTTTATGATCTCGAAGGCAGAGAACTTCATTACTATAAAGACGGTGATATGAATAACGTCGATTTAAGATATGGTTTCTCCCTAGACGGGGTGGAAACGACCATAGTCACCGCTTCAAATAGGAGCAATGACAGTATTGCAATTTACAGTATGGACCCTGCGACCTTAGAACTAAGGGATATTGCGGCCAGGGACATTAAGGTCAAGATGGGAGAGGCCTATGGTCTTGCCATGTACATGAGTAAAGAGAGCCGCAAAATCTACGCAATCGTGAGCGATAAGTCGGGGAAAATCGAGCAATGGGAACTCTATGATAATGGCGCCGGCAAGGTCGACGCAAAGATGGTAAGAGAGCTTAGGCTAAGCTCCCAAGCAGAAGGAATTGTTGCGGACGATGAAATGGCAAAGCTTTATATTGGAGAAGAGGACAAAGGAATTTGGAAATATGGAGCGGAGCCTAGCGACAGTTCAAAAGGTGAGAAAATCATTAAGGTCGGCGACAACGGCCTTAGAGCAGACGTAGAAGGCCTTGCCCTTTACTATGCCCAAAATGGTAAAGGCTATATCCTCGCCTCCAACCAAGGCGCAAGTCTCTATAATATTTATGACAGAAAAGCTCCTCATTCTTATATTGGGTCTTTCTCAATTGAATCGGGAGATGTTGATGGGACCAACGACACTGACGGAATTGATGTTCAGAGTTTTGGTCTTGGAAGCTTATTTCCCCAGGGCGTTTTCATTTCTCAAGATGGCTCAAATAGCGGAGACAATCAAAACTTTAAGCTAGTGCCTTGGGAAAGAATTGCTAATGGCCCGCAGTCTAAGCTTATTATCGACACTACTGTTGACCCGAGGGCCCATAGCGGATCTACTGGTGGGCAAACTGGCGGGCCAAACTGGCGGGCAAACTGGTGGACAAACTGGTGGACAAACTGGCGGACAAACTGGTGGACAAACTGGCGGACAAACTGGCGGACAAACTGGCGGACAAACTGGTGGACAAACTGGTGGACAAACTGGTGGACAAACTGGTGGACAAGCTGGCGGATCAACACTCGAGTTTGTTGCCACTGAGGATGCAACTCTAAGAAAGGAAGAGGCAGATAAGAACCTAGGAAATGCGGCAAAGCTTGAGGTTGATGGAAAACCTGAGCAAGAAATTGTTCTTAAATTTGATGTTTCCGGCCTTCCAAACAATGTGCTTAGCGCCAAGGTCAGACTCTACGCTGTTAATGGCTCTCCTGATTTTCCATGCATGTATTCAAGTTCGCCTAACTGGAATGAGAATACGGTGACCTTTAACTATAAGCCCCAATCTGAGGCGACCTCCCTTGATTGCCAGGGAAGTAAAGAAGTAGACAAGTTTGTAGAATATGATGTTTCTTCTGCTGTCAAAAGTGATGGTCAATATAGCTTCACGCTTAAGGCCAATGGAAGCAATGGAACTGACTTCCATTCAAGATCAGAGTCAAATCCACCTACCCTTATTCTTAAGATGGGAAGTGGCGAACCGGCCACGCCAACTGAGCCTAGGCCAACTGAACCTACGACACCCACAGCGCCGACTACCCCGCCGCACACGGGAGGTGGTGAAAAAACCTTAGAATTTAAAGCAAGCGCGGACGCAACTGTTAAATCGCCCAAGGCAAGAAAGAATTATGGAGACCGCAAATCACTGGACGTTGACGGAGAAGAGGGGAAACAGGCCTATATTAAATTTGATGTGGCAGGTCTGGGTACAAAAATTAAAAGAGCTGTCATTAGGTTTTACGTTAAGAATGGTTCGCCTGATAAGCCGAATATTTATCCAGCGCCTAATGATTGGAAAGAGTCCACAATAACTTACGCCAATAGACCAGGAAAGATTGGCGGAAAACTCGACACAAATGGTTCAGACAGGGTCGGAAGTCATGTGGAATACGACGTGAGCGCGCAGATTCAGAAAGATGGAACCTATAGCTTCCTTTTGCAGGTCGATGGCAGCAATGGGACGGACTTTGGGTCTAGGGAATCACGTCATTTTCCAACACTAATTATTGAAACAGAAAACTAATTCCTAAGGGCGCCTATTCAGGCGCCCTTTATTAATCTCTTTCTTTCTCATTTTATTTCTCACTTTCTTTCTCATTGCAAAAAATCATTGAAATTTAAGGACTTTTTAGATACGAAGGTGTAAAAATAAAATAAGGGTAAACTTAGCCTATTTAGGTCGTTTCGAGGCAAAAATGCTGAAAATAAACAAAAAGGTCGAATATGCGCTGATTTCCTTGAAGCTAATGCTTGAAAAGGAAATGCAGACTGCAGAGGAGCTCACCACCGCTCGCGAAATCAGCGACAAATTTGGGACCCCCTTTGATACGACCGCTAAAGTCATGCAGACGATGAATAACGCCGATATCCTTGCTTCTGTAAAAGGAGTAAAGGGAGGCTACAAACTTAGTGGAGACCTTTCTGAATTAAGCTATATGGCCCTCGCGGAGCTCATCGAAGGCAAAAGCCTTTCCATGGACTGTCGGGCCATGAAATGCAACCTAATCGGCACATGCAATATTACTGGCCCCATTGGAAAACTTAATGGCCAGCTAGACTCCTTCCTAAGGGGCCTTACTGTTAAAGAGCTCTTGCTCGAAGACATTAGGCCGCATGAAGTGAAAGAAACGCAAAAGGAACAGGCCCATGAGCTTTGAAACAAAAATGAAAGAAGAATATAAATGGGGCTTTGAGACCAATATTGAACGGGAAGAATTTCCCAAGGGACTCAATGAGGACATAATTCGCCTTCTTAGCGCCAAGAAAAAAGAGCCAGAGTGGATGCTTGAGTACCGTCTTAAGGCCTTCAAAATATGGCAAGAAATGGAACATCCAAATTGGCAATATTCTAAGATACCCCCCATTGATTTTCAGGACCTCTATTACTATGCCTCTCCTAAAATAAATCAAAAAGAAGGCCCAAAAAGCCTTGATGATTTGGACCCAGAGCTCCTTGAAACATTTGAAAAGCTCGGCATTCCCTTGCAGGAACAAAAGCGTATTTCAGGGGTCGCCGTGGACGCGGTCTTTGACTCGGTCTCTCTTGGAACGACTTGGAAAGAAGACCTTGAAAAGGCCGGCGTTATATTTTGTTCTATCAGTGAGGCGATTGAGACTCGTCCAGAACTTGTCAAAAAATACCTGGGAAGCGTTGTCCCCCCTAGGGACAATTTTTACGCCGCCTTAAACGCGGCCGTTTTTTCTGACGGATCTTTTGTCTATATTCCAAAGGGCGTTACATGCCCAATGGACCTTTCCACTTACTTTAGGATCAACGCAAAGGAAACGGGGCAATTTGAAAGAACTTTGATTGTGGCCGAAGAGGACTCTTACGTAAATTATCTTGAAGGCTGCACCGCCCCTCAAAGGGACGAGAACCAGCTGCATGCGGCGATAGTTGAAATAGTCGCTCTTGACAACGCCGAAGTGAAGTATTCCACAGTCCAAAACTGGTATGCCGGAGACAAAGAAGGCAAAGGCGGTATTTATAACTTCGTCACCAAACGCGGAATCTGCAAAGGCAAAAACTCAAAAATTTCTTGGACTCAGGTCGAGGCAGGCTCGTCTATTACATGGAAGTACCCAAGCTGCATTCTTCAAGGGGACAACTCAGAAGGGGCCTTCTACTCTGTCGCCCTCACCAACCATAAAATGCAGGCCGACACCGGCACTAAGATGATTCATATCGGAAAGAACACCAAGTCCACAATCATATCCAAGGGAATCAGCGCCGAGCAATCAGAGAACGTCTACAGAGGTCTAGTAAAAATTCTTCCAAGCGCCGCAGGCGCAAGAAATTATTCTCAATGCGACTCCATGCTTATTGGAGACAAGTGCGCCGCCAACACCTTCCCCTATATAGATGTAAAAAACCCCACGGCCACAGTCGAGCACGAGGCCAGCACCTCCAAGATCAGCGCCGAACAGCTTTTCTATCTTCAGTCGCGAGGCGTCGACCCTGAAAAGGCCATATCTCTTATCGTTAATGGCTTCTGCAAGGACGTGTTCAAGACCTTGCCGCTTGAGTTCAGCGTTGAGGCCGTAAAGCTAATTGAAATGAAGCTTGAAAACTCAGTTGGTTAAATAAAAATATATAAGGAAAAATATTAAGGAAAAATATAATGAGTATGCTTAAAATTGAAAATCTTAAGGCCAAAGTCGAAACTAGTGACGATGGCAATGAAATCCTCAAAGGGATTAACTTCGAAGTCAGTCCAGGCGAAGTTCACGCCATTATGGGGCCAAACGGCTCTGGCAAGTCCACACTGTCAAAAGTCATTGCAGGCCATCCTGACTACGAAATGACTGGCGGAAGACTCGAGTTTGACATTAACGGGAAACTCACAGACATCTCTGAAATGGAGGCCTATGAGAGAGCTCGCGACGGGATTTTTCTTGGCTTTCAGTATCCGGTGGAAATTCCAGGTGTGACAAATATCGGCTTTATGCGCGAGTCATTCAACGCTTTATGCGAGCACCAAGGCGCAGACATGATGGAGGAAGCTGAGTTTAGAGATTATGTGAAAACCAAACTTCCAATCCTTAGCATGAGCGAGGAGTTTCTAGACCGCGCCGTAAACGAAGGCTTTTCTGGCGGCGAAAAAAAGAAAAACGAAATCCTGCAAATGCTTATTATGAGCCCAAGACTTGCTCTTCTCGACGAGACGGACTCAGGCCTTGATATCGACGCTCTTAAAACCGTTGCTCAAGGTGTTAATAGCATGAAGAGCAAATTTAACTCCATAGTTCTTGTGACTCACTATCAGAGACTTTTGGACTACATTGAACCAGATTATGTTCACGTCCTTTATAATGGCAAGATCATCAAAAGCGGGGACAAGACCCTCGCTCACGAACTAGAGAAAAAAGGATATGATTGGCTAATCGAGGGGGCGTATTGAGCTTTATAGAAGAGTTAAAAACATACGAGCCGCATGCCGAATTTGCCAAGGCCGCCAAAGCTCGGGCCCTTGAGCTCGGTGTTCCGACGAAGAAAAATGAAAACTGGAAATACACAAATCTTGAAAAGTACCTTCCAAGCTATGATCTTCCTCAACAGGAGGCCGCTTCGATCAAAAATGATGGTCTGAGCGAAGCGTTTGACCATGTTTTCTTTATTAATGGTAAACTTAGTACTGAAGAGGGCCATTTAAAGCTGAGCTCCAATGAAGAGGCCTTGAGTTCTTTTAAAAAAGAGATGGGCGATCTTCTAGAAGATGATTTCGCTTTTCAGCTCACTGACGTTCAGGACGCGACCCAGTACCTTTTAGAAATTGACGCTCCCAAAGAGAGACCTATTTGGATTCATCACCTCTACACTAATGAGATGGCGAAACATTCAAGTTCCCATCTTCATGTGAGAATGAAAAAAAGCTCTGAGGCGCACTTCATCGAGACACACGAGACCTTAAATCCTGGCGAGGTCTTTTCTAATCACTCGACAAGCTTCTATCTTGAAGAGAACTCAAAGGCCCATCACGTTAAGGTTCAAATTCTTAATAACGAGTCCACTGACGTGCATAATATCAGGGCCCAGGTCTGTCGTGACGCGAACTTTGAGTCCCTTACTGTGGACACGGGCGGAAAGCTATCAAGAAATAATATTTCTATAAGGCTTAATGAAGAAGGCGCTTCATGCGCTGCCCACGGGCTCTATGCCTTGTCAGGCGAGGCCCATTCAGACACAAATAGCTATATTCGCCACGCCAAAGGACATACTGATTCCTCCCAGCTTTATAAAGGCATCATGGCAGACAAGTCCCACGGCATTTTTGCGGGCATTATCCGCATGGACAAAGACGCTCAGCTTTGCAATAGCGAGCAATTAAATAAGAACCTTTTGCTATCAAAGGGAGCTCATGCTCACTCTCGGCCGCAGTTAGAAATCTTTGCGGACGATGTTAAGGCAGCGCACGGCTCAACAACCGGCCAACTAAGTGACGAAGAGCTCTTTTATTTTCAGTCTCGTGGAGTGAGCCCAGAGCGCGCTCAAAGACTACTCGCCCACGCATTTTTAAATGACGTGCTTTTAAAAATCCAAAACAAGGAGTCCCGAAAGGCGGCGGCTGAGCTTCTTTCAAAGAACTTTAAGGCCTTGGGGGAGAACCAATTGTGATGAATATCGAAAAGGTCTTAAGGGACTTTCCTCAAACATCAAGAGAGCACGAAGGCAATATCATCACATATTTCGACAGCGCGGCCACCACCCTAAAGCCAAAGTCGGTGGTGGAGACCGTCTCTCGTTACTATCTTTCTGAGTGCTCAAATGTGCACAGAGGAATACACACCCTCAGCGAAGTGTGCACTGATCGTTTTGAGCTCACTCGTGACAAAATTAAGGCGTTTATAAACGCCCCTAAAAGAGAAGAGATCATTTTCACCAAAGGCACGACAGACTCAATCAATCTTGTCGCAAACTCCTTTTCTCAAATGGACCTTGGTCCTGGAGACGAGATCTTGATCAGCGAGATGGAGCATCACTCCAATATTGTCCCTTGGCAGATGGCCTGCGAAAGAGTCGGCGCCATACTGAAAGCGATCCCAATCAATGACAGAGGCGAAATTCTCATTGATGAGTACAAAAATCTTCTAAGCGAAAGGACAAAGCTTGTCAGCGTTGTTTTTGTCTCAAACGCCCTTGGCACCATTAACCCAATCAAAGAAATGATAGCGCTTGCCCATGAAAAAGGGGCGAAGTTTATGGTCGACGCCGCTCAGGCCGTCGCCCATGAAAAAGTGGACGTGCAAGACCTCGACTGCGACTTCCTCGCCTTTTCAGGACATAAAATGTTTGGGCCAACGGGGACTGGGGTTCTTTACGGAAAAGAGAGCCTGTTAAACGCCATGCCTCCCTATCAAGGCGGCGGCGATATGATCGATCAGGTCACAATTGAAAAGACCACCTATAATGCGCTTCCTCATAAATTTGAAGCGGGCACTCCCAATATCGCGGGCGTGATAGGCCTTGGCGCGGCCGTTGATTATATCAACGAGCTTGGTCTTGAGAACATCAAGGCCTATGAACATGAGCTTCTTGAGTACGCCACTAAAAAAATGAAGAACGTGCCAGACCTTACTCTTATAGGAACCGCAGAGAATAAAGCGAGTGTTCTCTCTTTTGTGATCGACGGACTTCATCCTCACGACATTGCGACTCTCGCAAACAAATATCATCTCGCTCTCAGAACAGGACACCACTGCGCCCAGCCTCTAATGAAAAGGCTAGGAGTGCCCGCCACCGCAAGAGCGAGCCTTAGCATCTACAATACAAAAGAGGACGTGGACAAACTAGTTGCGGCCCTCACTAAAATGGTAGAGTTATTCACTTAAAGGACCTTATGAATATAAATGCGCAACCCACTCCAAATCCAAACGCTCTAAAATTTATCCTCGACCAAGACGTCAAGGCCGACGGCAAGACTTCTTTTAAAAACCCAGGTCAGGCAAAAGACGTTCCTCTTGCGGCCGCTCTTTTTGACCTAAGAGGCGTTGACCAAATTCACTTTTTCCAAAATGTGATCACTGTCTCAAAATTCTCTTTTGAGCCGTGGGAGAGCCTGGAGCCAACAGTGGTGAACACAATCGAAAATATGATTGAAGAGCACGACCCAAACTTTAAAGATCACGACCCTGAAAAAGAAAGAAGAAAAAATCTTCCCGCGGACGCTCTGCAAATAGAAGAGATTCTCGATAGAAGAATTCGCCCAGGTCTTCAAGGCGATGGCGGAGATTTGGCCGTATTAAGCTATGAGGACAATGTGCTAATTGTGAAATACCAAGGAGCATGTGGCACATGCCCAAGCGCAACAACGGGAACGCTTGAGGCGATTCGGGCGATTCTTAAGAGACGAATACGATCCTGAGATCGAAGTTTATATCGCTCCTGAAGAGGGGCAGCCCACCTTTTAAGCCCAATCCTTTGGTCGATAGTACTCCATCATTTTCTCCTGAGGAGATCCTTCCTCAGGAGCGAACCGATAAGTAAATTTGCACCTCGCTGGCAGGGAAATCAAAATGGAGTCCGTTCTTCCATTTGTTTTAAGGCCAAAAACAGTGCCTCGATCATGGAGAAGATTAAACTCAACGTACCTGCCTCTTCTATGCAATTGAAAGTCTTCGTCTTTTCTGTGTATTTTTCAGAGGCCCTTTTACTAGCGATAGGGAAATATGACGGTATAAAATGATCTGAAAGCCCTGTCACCATATTAAAGTCTGCGTCGAGGTCCCCAGTGTTATAATGATCAAAGAAAATGCCGCCGATTCCGCGCATCTCCCCTTCTCTATGTTTATTCACAAAATATTCGTCGCATTCTTTTTTCATCCAACCATAGTTTTCTCCAGCGGCGTTTTTCCAGGTCTGGTGAAATTCTATAAAGTCCTCTTCAAAAGGATAAAAAGGCGTGAGGTCAGCTCCGCCGCCGAACCAAAATGTCTCTCCTTGCTGAATCATGCGAAAATTTGCATGCACAGTGGGGATCTTTGGATTTCTAGGGTGCAGAATAAGGCTAATGCCCGCCGCCCATAATTGATTGGATTCGCCTTTTAGTTTTTTAGCGAACTCAGGGTTAATCGCCCCGAATATTTCAGATGTATTTACACCGGCATTTTCAAAGAACTCCCCCTGAAACGCTCGGGTAATGCCGCCACCGCCAGGATTCCCCTCGTGATCTTTTCGCTCCCAACTATCTTCATTTAACTCGAGCGCTGGATCGAGCTCACGCATGGCCTCGGTAATTTCATTTTGCAGCTCTTTTACTTTGCTTAGAAAATTGGCTCTTTTTAATGCTCCAAATCCTGCGTTATTTTGATCGGCCATGGTGCCGTCCTCTTCCTTATTAATAATTAAATAAAAATTCATAGAAATCCGATACTTAGCATATAGGAGAAGTAATGAGATTTCTAGGAAGATTTGCCAAAGCTCTAGGTGTTATCGGCATAGTTTTATTCTGCGCGCTAAGCATTATGTTTAGCTTGATAGCCAGAGACGTTGCTCATCAGGAAACTCAGGAGCTTCTCTCTTACGCCTCCTCGCTAGAAAACAAGTTTTATGATTTTAGAATGAAGAAGGTCCTTGAGTTTGACCCTGAAAAGAAAGATCAAGATCTTGTCCTAGTCAAGGTCGACGACGAGTCTCTACAAAAAATAAATTCATGGCCCATTCCAAGAGACAACTGGGTGAAAGTTCTTGATCATCTCAAGTCCTTTGGCGCCAAGATGGTCGCTTTTGATGTTTTCTTCCCAGAAAAGGCAAACGCCTGCTCAGGAGAAAATCCAGATGCAGGGTTCGCAAAAGCTATAGAGAATTTTCAATCAATTGATGGAAATAAAGTGATCATGGCCTATACCACCCAAAGCAATAAACAAACGTCCGTCTTTGAGGAGGTTCCCGATGACCTCTTCAATTTTATCATGGACTCAAAACAGGCGGGAGAGACGGGCCTTGAAAGAAGGTACGTCGAAACAGGGACCTATCCTATTCAAGACCCTATTGGCCCCCATGCCAGATCTTGGCCTATATCAATATGCTTGAAGACAGTGACGGTGTCTTCAGACACTATCAAGTGGTGGCCAATGTTGATGAGCTCTACCTTCCAAGCATCGCTCTAAAGACCTACGAGGCCATGACCGGCATTTCGCCAAAACTTGAAATAGACCATCAAGGAACTGGTCTCTTAAAGGTGGACGGATCAAATATTCCTGTAAACAACCGGGGCGAGAGCAAAGTCCGATGGTTTGGCAATGAATATATGTTTAATAGCATTTCGCTTCATGAAGTCATCTTTTCCGACCCAAATAGCGAAGAAATGAAAAAGCTCTTCAAAGACAAAATTGTCTTTATTGGCTCCACCGCAACAGGCGCGCACGATTTTAGGAATTCACCGATAGACGCTAAAATGCCAGGAGTGCTGGCCCATATGAATTTCCTTCATATGCTAAGCCACAAGTTTTTTTACGCCCCTCTAAATGAGTCTATCGTGATTTCATTTTATATGTTGGGACTGGGCATAGCCGCTCTTCTCATCATTATGTATTTTAATATCGCGATCCTCGATATCGCCGCCCTAGTGGCCATATGCGCCTCAGTTCTTTATATTGACTACAAGTTTTATCTGCCTGAGGGCCACGAATTAAAACTCTTCTTTTCCCTTTCGGCCTTTGTTCTCACCTACTCCTGGATCACATTCTTAAATTTCAACCAAGCTAGCGCTGAGAAAAAACAAATCAAGGGGGCCTTTAGCCGCTACGTTGCTCCTGCCATTGTGAACGATATGCTGGAGCACCCTGACAAACTTAAAGGTCGGGGGCGAGAAGAGAGACATCACATGCCTTTTCTCCGATGTTAGAGACTTCACAAGCATTTCTGAGCAGCTTACACCTGCTGAACTTGGATGGGCGCTTAATCGTTATATGGGAAAAATGACAGATATTGTCTTTGAGACAAATGGGACACTCGACAAATATATTGGCGACGCCATTGTGGCCTTCTGGGGAGCTCCGCTGGAAATTGGCGACCATGTCACCCAGGCCGTAGAGGCCGCGGTCAAGATGCTTGAGGCCCTTCCTTCCGTTAATAAGGAGCTTAAGGAAAAGGGGCTACCGGAATTTAAAATCGGTCTTGGCCTAAACTCTGGCGAGTGCTCAGTGGGCAATATGGGAAGCGATCAAATTTTTGCCTATACGGCCCTTGGGGACTCTATGAACTTGGGGGCCAGACTTGAGTCGCTTTGCAAGCATTATGGGGCGCAAATTCTCATCAGCGAATTTACCTTTGAAAGAATGGACAAAAAAAGATTCAGAGCAAGACTTATCGACAAGGTCAGGGTCAAGGGAAAGACAGAGCCTGTGGGGGTTTACGAAGTGCTTTATTCCTACCATCCTCTTTCAAAAAATCCAAAAGCTTTGGAGCTATTTGAGGAAGGCTACGAACTATTTCTGTCCAAGGACTTTGAGAGGGCCATTGAAAATTTAAAGAGGTCTTAAAAATTGTGGAAGAAGACAAGTCCTCCTGCCCGAATGATTGCGGTCTGTGAGCGATGGATTAAGACGCCCCCTGCCCGCGCGGACGAGGACCATACCATCACCACCATGACGACAAAGTGATTTAAGCGTAACGCCTTGGACGGATAGGCTCTTGGTCGTCTTTGCAAACGGAATTTTCCCCTCAAGTCCATTGCCCACTATATACCCAAATATAAGATGCAGCCCAAGCATAATGATTGCGGTGAGCGCCCCATAGTTAATGGCAAAAAACCCTGGCTCTTCATCTCACTAGGTATAAGCGGATGAAAGGACGGCGAAACGGCCATGACAATGGCAAATCCAGCCAGTGAACAAAACCGAGCATGACTCCTTTTCCCGCGCTTGCACCGCCACTTCGCTTAAAAATCCAGCAATAACAGATCCCAAAAATACCTCCATTAATGAGGTGCCAAATGGCCCCCACCGCCCAGGTGGTAAGAGTGAATTCTTTAGTTAGCATAGACCCAAGAAAAACAGAAATATTAAACTGAGTCATCCCGCTCCAGCGCATTCCCGCGAGCAAAGCTGCTATGAAGAACGCGCCAAGCGCGCCGTAAAGAAATCCTTTAATATAAATTGAGCGTTCTGTTTCCATCTTTGACTCCTCAACACTCCAATTGCTAGGGTTTTTAAAGCTGCAATTCTGCTTACCACTGCGAAGATGCGCTGTGGCACAGACCCTTTAGAGGCCAGAAAATTTGTGGTCTTAAAACATTGATTTTGCTATTCTTGCGCTCTAAAAAGGTGACGCATTCATGCTTATTAAGTCTAAAGAAAAGATCGTAAAAGACTACGATGTCATTGTGATTGGTTCAGGCCTTGGCGGGATGACTGCCGCCAATAAACTCGCTAAAAATGGAAGAAGTGTCCTTCTTTTAGAAGCTCACAATAAATTAGGCGGCTTTGCGACTTGGTTTTATCGGGCAAAGAAAAAGCATGTTTTTGATGTCAGCCTTCATGGTTTTCCGGCGGGAATGAAGAAGACTTGCAGAAAATATTGGAACAAAGAAATCGCCGATCATATTGTTCAACTTAAAAGTGTTAAATTTATCAATCCCCAATACAGCATTGAGTCCGAGTTCACCAAAGAAGACTTTACAAATAAGCTTGTGGAAAATTTTCATCTAGAAAGAGAGAAGGTCGAGGATTTTTATCGCTTTATCGAAAATATGAACTTCTACGACGACCAGTCCATGACAAATGGAGAACTCTTCGAAAAGTTTTTTCCAGGCAGAAATGACGTCGCCCGCTTTCTGATGGAGCCGATTGTGTACGCTAACGGATCGACCCTGGAGGACCCTGCAATCACTTATGGGATTGTTTTCACAAACTTCATGAAAAAAGGAGTCTTCACTTTCAAAGGCGGCACCGATCACCTAATAAAAATGATGCAAGAAGAGCTTCTTACTAATGGCGTGGACATAAAAAAGCACGCCCCTGTTGAAAAGACGCTTTTTGAAGACGGCAAGGTCTGCGGCGTAAGTGTCAAGGACCAAGAAGTAAGAGCGAAGGCCGTGGTGTCTAACGCCAATTTCAAATCGACAATTTTTAAAATGGTGGGAGAAGAAAGGCTCCCTCAAGACTTTGCGAAAAAGGCAAAAGAAAGTGCGGATGAACTCTTCCTCATGCCAGGTCTATATGGGACTCAAGCCAGGAGAGAGCAATTCCATTTCATTGGCGATCTTGTTTTCACCTCCACCCATCCCGACTTTTGACACAGACGCTCTTCTGTCTCGGAACATCACCTCAAGGACTTTTTCAGTTTATTACCCTGAAGGAAGGCCCTATGACGAGGACGAAAAATACGCCATTGTCTCTTCCACAAACGCCAGATGGGAAGACTGGGCGAGTTTGAGTGAAGAGAAGTACAGGGCCGAAAAGGAAAAAATGATTGAGGAGACTATTGTCTGCCTCGAAGAGTATCTTGCCTGGCATCAGAGAAAAAATCGACGTTATTGACGCCGCCACTCCAAAGACCGTCAAACGCTATACCCATCATGAGGGAGGCGCAAGCTTTGGAACGAAATTTGAAGGGCTTGAAGTCAGCATGAATCTTCACAAACAGGCTCCAGGCCTTTTTCATGCCGGTAGCGTTGGAATCATAATGAGCGGGTGGCTAGGGGCCGCCAACTATGGCGTCATTCAATCAAACGAAGTTGAAAGCTATCTCTATGCGCAAGAAGATGAATCAAACAGAAGGAACGAAGCAAATGCCAGAGTGTAATTTTAATTTTAAAGACAGAACATTTGTCATCACAGGCGCCACCAGAGGCATAGGAAAAGGCATCGCCAGCGCCTTTTTAAATGCTGGGCGCCACAGTGGTCGGCACCTACGCCTCAAATGACCAAGCGGCAGAAGACTTCACGGAAGAGGCCGAAGAGTTCACTGGCAAACTTATTCCTGAAAAAATTTGACGTCTCCTCCTACCAAGCGCCTGCGAGGAGTTCTTTGAAGAGATCCTCAAGAAGTCGACAAGGTGGACGGCCTCATAAATAATAGCGGACGACGCATAGACAATATAGTCGCCAGTATGAGCGAAGAAGACTGGGACAAGATTTTGGACGTAAACCTCAAAGGGACCTTTGCCATGTCAAAATTTGCTGTGCTTCATATGATGAAAAACCGCTATGGAAGAATCATTAATATCTCCTCTATCGGAGGGTCCCTGGGGCTGCACTGGCCAGGCAAATTACGCGGCCTCCAAAGCGGGACAGGTCGCCTTTTCAAAGTCGCTGTCAAAAGAGGTCGCTAAAAGGAACATCACCGTAAATAATATCGCTCCAGGCTTTATTGAAACTGAGCTCATCTCTGACCTCCCCAATGAGCAGGTCAAGGAGTATAAAAAGCAAGTTCCAATGAAGCGCTTTGGCCAAGTCGAAGAAGTGGCCAATGCCGTCTTGTTTCTCGCAAGCGAAGAGGCCTCTTACATAACAGGGCGCCACTATTGAAATATCAGGCGGACTATAATGGCAATAGAGAGAATCCCGCAAAAAGAGCCTTTCTTATTTTTAGACGAGATGGTCGAGAGGGACGAAAAGACCATCCATACTCAGACCCTTATCAAAAAAGAGGCGGACTATTTTAAGGGCCATTTCCCCGGTAATCCCATAATGCCAGGGGCGCTCATATGCGAGGCCTGCTTCCAAAGCGGAGCGCTTCTCATGACCTACCAAAGAGGCGGCCTTGAAAATAAGACCGCGGTGGTCTCAAGGATTCAGAGCGCCAAGTTTAAAAGTATGGTAAGGCCAGGCGATGTTCTTGAAATAAAGACTGAATTAAAAGAGCTCATAGGGAACGCGGCCTATATGAAGTCCATAGCGACAGTTGCGGGAAAGAAGGCCCTGGTGATTGAGTTTGCTGTGGCGCTTGTCGACCAATAAAGAGGACATTATGAAGCTAGAAGGAAAGACTTATTTTATAGCAGGTGTGGCCAATAAAAAAAGTGTTGCCTATCACACGGCCAAGGTCTTAATGGAGCAAGGGGCCCGCTGCATATTCTCCGCCCAGCATGCGGAAAACCTCGCCAAGGTAAAAAAGCTCTTTCCCGACTCAATGTCCTTCATTCTTGATGTTGAAAATCAAAATCAAATGGAAGACCTCTCTTCAAACTTTGAATCAAAAATCGACGGCCTCCTTCACTCGATTGCCTTTGCGAACTTTTCTGAAGGGCCTAGGCCCTTTCATGAGACCAAGCTTCAAGACTTTATGCAGGCCTGCCATATAAGCTCCTTTAGCCTTGTTCAAATGGCGAACGCTCTCAAAGATCAATTTACTCCTGACGCGAGTGTTGTGACCATTTCTATTTCAAACACATTGGCCACTTCATATGGCTATCTCGGGCCAATCAAGGCGATGCTGGAAACGACATGCGCATACTTGGCAAAGTCTTTTAGCGAGTTTTCCAATGTGCGCTTTAATAGCGTTGGAGCGGGGCCGCTTAAGACGTCGGCAAGCGCCGGCATTCCTAATTATATCGAGAACTATCTTTACAGCGAAGAGCTCACCTTGAGAAAGAAAAACCTTAAGACCGAAGAGGTGGCAAATACCGCCGCCTTTTTACTGTCACCTCTCTCAAGCGGCATAAACGCCTCCAATATTTTGGTGGACGCTGGCATGAGAGCGAACTACTTCGACCAGCAGGTAGTCGAAGGCTTTGCCAAGGGAAAGCTTTAACCTTGGTCGACGACCTTTCTTCTCTCCCTTTTCCCCTCAAATAGCTGAGAGAGCCCTTCTTCTATGCTCACCACTGGGGAGTAGCCAAAGTCCCGCTGGGCCTTGTCATGAGAGAAGTAATGGGACTTCGCAAATTGAAGGGCGACGAAGCGAGTGATGGGAGGCTCAGGGCTCGATATGCCGGCCATGCCGAACAGCTTTTCAAAGACAAGGCCAGCGCTATATGCGGTCTTAAAGCTCACAGAGTCATTGACCATCTCCGCCCCAGCACGGACTAAAATATCATCTATAAAAGACCAGAGATTCACAGGCCTTTCTTGCCCAATAAAATAGCTATTGCCTCCAAGCTCCTTTCCAGAGGCAAGGGCCTCTAAAGCTAGAATATGAGCGAGGGCCGCGTTTTTTACATGAGTGACGTCGACGAGATTTTCTCCGTCTCCCACCCTTTTGAGCTTGCCGCTTCTGGCCTTCATTATAAGCCTGGGGACAATATGTGGGTCCCCTTCGCCCCAAATCAAATGAGGCCTAATTGCCACAGTTTGAAACTCGCTAGTTGACGCTTCAAGAGTGTATTTTTCCGCAAGCGCCTTGGTTTTAGCGTAATGGGCGTAGAATTTCTTGGGGTAATCTAGAGATTCGTCTCCATTTTCGATGTCTTCTTTACCGAAAACGACAGAAGGAGAAGAAGTGTAAATAAAATATTTGACCCCGTCTTTTTTGGCCTGGTCCACAAGCTTTTCTGTGGCGACATAATTGGACTGATAATACTCGTCGTACTTGCCCCAGACACCGGCCTTGGCCGCCGTATGAATCACGGCCTCATAGTCAGAAAGGTCCATAGCTTCCTTAGAGAGATCTGCTTGAATTGACTTCACTCCGAGATTGGCCAGATGAGGGTATTGATTGCGACTAACAGAAGTGACAGCATGTCCTTTGTCTTTTAATTGCTTGATGATTTCTGTGCCCAAAAAGCCGCCGCCGCCAGTCACCAACACATTCATACGTTTTCCTTTAACTCATAGCTCAGCATTTCTGGAAGTTTTAAGCGATCTATTTTTATATTATGTCTTATGTCTACAGGTAGTTTAGTAATAAGAAAGAAATCCTGAATCTTGGACGCCTGAGGACTTTGCGCCGCAAGCTCTATAAGCTCTTCTTTAAACCGAATCGCCTCTCCAGAGGCAAGGGTCTCTTTTCCATCTTTTCTCTGAATGGCAAGGGAGGGACGTCCATTTTTGCAGACCAAGGCCGAGCGAAAGACCTTAGGATGCTGATTAAAGAACGCTTCTATTTTAGTGGTGTAAAAAACATCGTTTTCATGCTCGATTACATGTGAAGAGCGACCACAGAACCAAAGATGGCCCTCCTTATCGCGATAGCCCACGTCCCCCATCCTGTGCCAGGCGCTTTTTCCGTCCACAATTTTTGAGTTCACCGTGGCCTCTTCAAGGCCATAATAGCTTTTTGTTGTCGTGCCAGAACGGACAATAAACTCCCCGACTTCCATTTCGGAGCAGTCAAGAACGCTTTCAATGCTCTTTATGGGCCCGAGCGTTCTTTTGATAACTCTCACCTGCGCGCCTTCCAACTCCTTTCCAATAAAGACACCATGCCCTCCCTCGATGAGCTGTTTTTTGGCCAGAATAGTGGAGCCTGATGCGTTCGCGACTGGAAGCGATTCTGTCGCTCCATAAGGAGTGTATGTTTCCCCGTTAGGAAGCCCGCTTTTTAAGGTCTTGTGAAGCGAGCACGGAATGGGGGCGCCGAACATAACAAGCGAGCGAACGCTCGGGAAATTTTCGCCAGTTTGCTCGATATAAGAGGCCAGGTTTTTCCAAATAGCAGGTGAGCCAGCAAGAAAGCTCGCCTTATGGTCACGTATCACCCTCGCCATGGCCTCGGGGCTCGCCAGAGCAGGCCTTGTCGGGTCCATTGGCGGAACAACGCTTTTCATCCCCATGCTTAGAGTGAAAAGAGCAAAGAGGGGAAACCCTGGAACGTCCACATCTTCATGAGTGAGATTGAACTCATTTTTCAAGGCCTGGGTCTGTTTAATAAAGATATCGTGAGTATAGACCACGCCTTTAGGAGCGCCAGTCCCTCCTGAAGTAAAAAGAATCGCCGCCGTTTCATTGGGGCCAAATTGGACTGCCTCAAAATTTTTGTTCTCATTTTTGGCAAGTCGAATCAGGCCAGGAGCGCCTGGAAGCCCTAGTCCAGAGTAGCTAAAGCGAAGCTTGATCGCCGAGAAACTCTTTCTAAAAAAATAGGAGAGAAAAATCACCTTGGGCGCTCCAATAAGAATTTTTGGAGAGGTGTCATTTATGGCCTTAAGAAAGGGCCTTCTTCCCATGCCGGGATCAATAAAAATTGGCGTTGCCCCGATCTTAAAGAGAGCAAAGGCGAGAGCGCTAAACTCAAGGCATGGCCTCACAAAAAGAAGAGCTTTGTCCCCCTTTTTAACTCCTGACTGAGCAAGCGCATTCGAGAACTGGTTTATTTTGGCCTCCAGCTCCGAGAAACTTAGGGACTTATAGCGGTAGCCTCTTTTGGCGTTGCCGCTCTTTGGCTCCACGACAGAGGTCTTGGGGCCATAGATCCTTGCGACTTCGCTAATTTGATCGGCAACGTTCACTAGCTGGCCTCAATAAATTCTTTAATTTTGGAAATCACGTCCTCTCTTTCGTCCTCAAGGACATAGTGGCCCGCCTTGGGATAATATTTATGATAGCTGTCAGGATAAATCTCTTTCCACCTGCTGAAGAAACTGTCATCAAAGCAGAAGTCTTTTCCGCCCCAAAGAATCAGTTTAGGACAATCAAGAGCGGGCAGTTTTGCCTCAATTTCTTCAAGGGTCTTATAGGACCTATGCTTTGGAGACATGGGAATGTCCTTTACAAACTCACTTACAGCGATTCTACTTTCATAATTTGCATAAGGAGCGAGATAGGCCTCGCGCACTTTCTTTGCCAAAGGTTTTTTGCTCGCCATAAAACCTGCAGGCCAGGCAAATCCATTCAGGCCTCGAACGAGGAAGTTTCCAAACAGTTTATTCTTGCAAAGGCCAATTCTAAAAGGCATTCTCGGGCTTCTAAAAGCGGCCGTATTTAGGATCACGATGCGCTTAATAAGTTCAGGCCTTCTGGTGGCGAGACCAAAACCAATGGCGCCTCCCCAGTCGTGAACGACTAAAGTTATGTTTTTGAGATCCAAAAAAAGCGCAAGCTTTTCAAGGTCATTTATTCTATTTTCAAGGGTGTACTCATAATCGTTAGGTTTGTCCGATAGCCCGCAACCAATATGGTCAGGAGCAATCACCCTGTACTTGTCCTTAAGCTCTTTGGCGAGCTCTCTATAATAAAAAGACCAAGTGGGGTTGCCATGGACCATGAGCACAGGATCGCCGCTTCCCTCATCGATATAATGCAAGGAAGAGTCTCCAATCTTTAAATAATGGTCAGAAAAAGGGTAAAGCTCGCCGAGTTCTGTTCTTAATTCCATGTAATCCCCATCATATTGGTGTGAAGTCCAGAGCCTATTCCAAGCAGGGCGACTCTGTCCCCTGACTTCAAAAAACCGGCCTCATGGGCCTTTAGAAGAGTAAGCGGGCAGGCAGCGCTGCCAGTGTTGCCATAGCGTTCAAAACTAGTGAAGTCTCTGTCCTTGGCCACTCTAAGGGCGTCGAGCAAAAGATTTCTATGAGCGACACCGACCTGATGGCAAATGACTTTCTCTGCTTCTGGGAAGATCTCCTCAGAGAAAAGGGAAAAACCCTTCTTTGCGATATTCACTCCCGCATGCAAGAGTTCCTCTGATTCTGTCTCCATCATAAGGCCTTCGGTGTTTCCGTCCCCTTGGCACAAGTGAGCGCTTAATGTGTCGGACAGACAAACTGAGCCCTCTATTTTTCCCAAGGCGTTTTCAGGCTCATTAGTCAGCAAAAAGGCCACGCCGGCGGAGCCAATGGTAAGGTTTGCAAAATATTTTTTGACGGACTTTCTTGTGAGCTCCATGTTTCCATTCAAAAACTTAATGGTCTCATCGATTAAAGGTTTTGAGTTTTCGCCCGTCACAATAAGGGCGTTTGAAATAAGGCCAGCAGATATTTGAGCGCTTGCGACTCTTATCGCGTCTAGAAAACCTAAACACGCATTGGAGAGGTCAAAGCTCGAGCACTCGGGAGGGAGCTTAAGCTTCGCATGAACGCCGCTCGCGGTGGAAGGCTCCAAAAAATCGCGGCAGACCGAGCTATGAACAAGAAGGTCTATTTTTTCGCGAGGAATGCTTGAACCTTGCAAAGCGCTTTCGCCAGCGAGAGCGGAAATTGCGCTTGGCCTTAGATCGCTAAATAGCCCCCGGGTCTTTATCCCAGTGGACAACTCTAAACGCCCCTCTGGAAGCTTCAACCTTTTATACAGAGGAGAAAGCTTCTCTTCCAGCTCATCTGAGCTGAGGAAGACGTCCGGATCGGCATGTCCCATGCTGTGGAGATAAACATCTTTAAACTTCATTCATTAGTCCATATAAGTTCCCAATAGAGATTCCACTAAGTATCGAGCCCACAATGCCCAGAAAGCCTTGATCTGTGCCGATGATAAAAAGATTTTCTATTGGAGTTTTTCCGTCTCTCGTTTTGTCGGGGCTGCCGTAAACGCAGCCTCTTTCGTGCCAAGTATAGCGCTCGACTGTGGTCGGGCTAAAAACGTCTTTTAAAATAATATTATAATTAAAGGAGTTGAAGAGACTTTTTGCGATGCTCATCGCCTCTGCATAAGCTTCCTCTTTTTTCTCAAGATAAGCGCTCCTCTCAAGCGCCTTAAACTTTTCGTAATTGGCCATAAAGGTGACCCGCAAACACCCAGGCCCTTCTCTCTGCCCTGGCTCGTAATTGTCAGGACAGCAGACAACAGCGCTGCGATTGTCCCAAAGCTTTTTGGAACCTTCATAATGATAGCGGGAGGAGTCATTATAAAACACAATGGTGGAATCAAAATCATTTGGGTCCACTCTTCTGTCGAGAACCGCGATGGACTCCATAAAAGTCATCTTGCCCACACGAGGCCGGCTCGGCCTTTCTTGAGGCCCGCTTAAAAGACTCATTGTTTCAGGGAGGCCTGCGCTTGAAAAGATCTGCTCAGCGTATAATTCTTGGCCCTTTTTGAGTCTGACGCCCACTGCTTTTTGGTTTTTGCTTATTATCTCTTCGACCGGAGAGCGAAACCTTAACTCTCCCCCGACTTCCTCCAATTTTCTAATAAGAAGATCTATAATCGTCCTGACCCCGCCCTTTGGTCTAGAGAACCCTTCGAAGTAAATGGACTTGAACATGATCACAAACTGGTTGAAGTCCATGTCCTCTTCCCATGCGCTGCCATAGACAAGCAAGGGAGCGAGGACCATCTCAGCTAGAAGAGAGCTATGAATAAACTCCCCAAGCTTTTCTCTGGAAGATATATACTGCGCTTTTAAATCAAGTTCGTCGTATTCTCTTATATAATTCACAAGCTTATTAAAGCCATCAATCTCCTGAGGAAACTTATCAGCGACCTCGCTTTCTAAAAGCGCGAAATCGTTTGAAAACTTCAATTGTCTGTCAGGGAAATGAATCAGTGAGTGCCCCTGCTCTTGAAGATCTAGCGCGTCGTAGGGAATGCGCAGCTGCTTAAGCAGCTTTGTTAAAGGCCTTCGTCTTTCGCCTTTTTTAGCAAAGTTTGTCAAAGCATGGAGGCCAACGTCAAAAGGGACTTTGTCCCTTCTGCCGTCGTCCAACTTAAATGGTCTTTGGTAATAGGAATTGAGTCCGCCTGCGATCGTGTGTTTTTCAAGGACGCAGACCTTCTTGTCAAACATCGCGAGCCTTATGCCCGCGGCAAGGCCGGACATGCCGGCCCCTATTACGATGGCGTCATACTTTTCCATCGGTCCCGCTGGCTCTAGGCCATTTTTGGAGTAAGATAAGCGACACAACTATCAAGTGTCGCAAGCTGTGGGTAGTCCTCAGAAGGGACTTCGACTTTATGCCTCTTTCTAAGCTCCATAACGATGTCCAGAAAGTCCATGGAGTCCAGATCGAGCTGGTCTCTAAGGCTTTGGCCGGGGTTGATTCCATCAACTTCCTCATCAGGCGCCACATCGGCGATGATATCAATAACAATTTTCTTTACGTCTTCAGCGGTCATATTTTCTCCGTTATTTATTTTTAATATTTTCTTATGATTACGCTTGAGTTAATCCCAAGCATCCCAAATGAGTTGTTTAAAATCACCTCAACTTTGCTCAGCTCTTTTGGCCCCTCATAGACGAGATTTTTCAGCTCACACTCGGGGTCCATTTCTTCCACATTCATACCCGGATGAACCAGGTGATCGTCAAAGCTGGGAAGATTGCCCGCAAGCTCAAGGGCGCCAGCGGCCCCCATGCAATGACCAATATGGCCTTTAGTGAAGTTGATATAGGTATGGTCGCAATCGCTAAACATGGCCCTCACCGCGGCGGCCTCGTTAATGTCCCCAGCGTTTGTTCCTGTCGCGTGCATATTCACAATTTGAACGTCCTGCTTCTCAAGCCCCGCTTTTTTCAGCGCCTTTTGCATGCACTCAACTTGGCGCTCAGTGTTGGGAAGAACAAAGTCGGTGGCGTCGGTATTATAAGCATAGCCCACGATTTCGCCGTAAATTTTGGCCCCTCGCTTCTGGGCGTCTTCCAAGCGCTCAAGGGTGTAAACACACCCGCCTTCGCTAATGACAATTCCATTGCGGCTTTTGTCCATAGGCCTGCTCGCCTTGGTCGGATCTTCATTTGAGGCGAGAGCGCCTTGGGCGTTAAAGGCGGCAAAGATGCCAAAGGTTTGAGAGCTTTCGCTCACGCCTCCAGCGAAGGCGAGGTCCACTTCGCCTAAGAGCAATTGTTGGGCCCCATGAATAAGCCCCATATTTCCGCCGGCGCACGCGCTTCCTATTGTGAAGTGAGGGCCGGTTATTTTAAGGTTAAGGTTCACTTCGCCTGCGGGCGAGTTTGAAACTGTCCGAGGATTATGGTGATGAGACCACAGGTCAGTATTTAGCTCGTTTTGGTGAAGTTGATAGATCTCTTCTTCGGTCTCCACATTCCCGTGCTCTGTAATGCCTAAAAAGGTGCCGACCCTTGAAGTGTCGACTTCGTCCCAATTAAGACCGCTGTCAGCTAGGGCCTCGTTCGCGCAGTAAATGGCTATTGAGCCCGCCCGAGTTCCCCTTCTTCTGGCCTTTTTCTTCTGGTACTTATGCTCATCGAAATCGCATTCACCAGCGGGATGACTCCCCATATAACGGACATCTTTAAATTTAATGCCCGACTTCTTATCTAATAAATTTTGTCTGAATTCTGTCAGATTGTTGCCGTTCGGCGCGGTCAGACCGACCCCTGTAATGACTATGCGCATCCCTACCCCGTAAGCAGATTTTTAAGCTCTTGTTTTATCGTTTTGAGACGAAAAAATCAAACCTTAAAATCAATATAATTCGTTCCTTACGGGCCATGGCACTGGCTTAAGGACGGCGTCTGCGTTTCTTTCTGGCCAAGGGAATTTTCACGCTCACGCCAAAGCCCGAGTTCCCGTTATCAAGGACAATCTGAGAAGGGGCCACCTGGACGGCCCTGGCCTTTTTTCATATGCCTTTTTGTTATAAAGACGCCCATCGCTGTCCCCAAGGCCGCGCCCAAGAAAACGTCCGATGCCCAGTGCTTATTGTCATGAATTCTGGAGATGCCTGTTAGGGCGGCCGCCGTATAGGCCAGCGCTTTCACCACTTTGCTGTCGTAGACAGTGGCAATAGAGCTTGCGACAGCAAAAGCGGCCGTCGTATGCCCTGATGGAAAAGATCTATGTTCAAGAGAGTAATTTCCTGGCCCATGAAAATTCCACTGACTGTCACCGCTTCTATAAGGCCTTTCTCTTGCAAAAAGCATTTTAAGGCCCTGACCTAATACTCCGCTCACAATAAGGGAGCTCATCGCCACCACAGAGGCCTTTTTAAGTTTTGGATTTTTAAGAATAACGCCAACTAAATAACTTGCCGCCAGCCCCCACTGGGCCTGACTTCCGCCCATTTCAGCAAAATAGGAGATGTCCTCAGTCAGCTCGGACCTGTGCGCTTGAACAAACTCTTTAATCCTGTGGTCTTGAGTCATAATTAGCGCCGTGATCCCGGCCACGGAGCCGGCGATATACCACTCCTTCTTGTCCCAACCTAGCGGCGCCTTGACGGTCTCCCAAGCGTCCCTTGGAATAGACTTAATAATGTCCCAATCAGTCTCGTCCCCTTTAAAGACTAATTCGCTGTCTCTTAGGGACACCAAAGTGTCATTGTCCGTTAATAGGTCATCAACGGAGGCCTGCATCTGCTCTATCTGTTCGTTTTTCTCTTCTTCAGCTCTTTCGGGGCCCTTTCTAGGGACCTCTTGGGCGATGGCGCTAAACGCAAGAAAAAATGAAAGCAGCGCAATCCTCAGGTCAGCAAGCATATAATGTCCTTTGTTAAGGACTGTATAGCTCATCTCTAACGTGGCGCGGCTTAAAATGGGCTTAAGCTGTAAAATTTACGGCCCTATATGTTTCGAACTTCCTCCTACGATTTTTTGGCGATGCCATAGAGGTATATCGAGAGAAGAATAAAACCAATCAAGGACAGGCCTTCTTGCGCCACCTGAGTAAGGCCCAGCTCAAGCCTGGCTCCTCCAAAGTAGAAAAACAAGGCCACGACAACGCCCATAATGGCCTCACCGGCGATAAAGCCAGAGCCAAGCAACACTCCCTGGTCCTTGCTCTCATCAGTCAGAGAGCGCCGTTTTTCCGCCCACCTTCTAATTAGCCCGCCGATCAAAATCGGATAGGCCAGAGTGACAGGAAGATAAATGCCCACAGCAAGAGGCATAAGATGCAATCTGAATTTTTTATTTTTGAGGAGAGTGTGATCGATTATCAATATGAGGGCACCTAAGACCATTCCATAGATCACCATGTCCATAGGAAGCTTCCCATTTCCGAAAAGGGCCTTTGTAATAGAGGCAAAAAGCATCGCCTGGGGGGCCTTAAGACCTTCTCCTATACCATAGGCCTCATGCAGAAGCGCCAAGACCGGCGCTATAGTGAAGGCCGGTATGACCACTCCTAAAATCTGGGCGTACTGTTGGTACTTTGGAGTGGCGCCAATTATAAATCCCGTTTTAAGGTCTTGAGAGCAGTCTCCCGCAGTACAGGCAGCGCAGCACACCACCGCCGCGACTCCAAGTGTGGACAAGATGGCCGAATCGCCTTTTTCACCTAGAACAAGAAACAGAGCTGCCGAAACAAGCAGGGCGGAAATCGTCATTCCGCTGACAGGATTATTTGAGCTTCCCACAAGCCCCACGATATAGCTGGAAACGGCCACAAAAACAAAAGAGCAGCCGATCATGAGTATTGTCGTGAAAACGCTCAGACCAAAAGAGCCAATAAGATTATTATAAAGCCAGAGCATGATGACAAAGCAAGCGAGCATAATGGCCATAATCCCAGAAAGAGGCATGTCTTGGTCTTTCCTATCAATGGTTTCTTGTGAGCCTTTCGCGTACTTTTTTCCCAGCCCCTGAAGCCCCTCAACAATGCCACGCCTCACAGAAATGATTGACCAGATCCCGCCAATAATCATGGCGCCCACCCCGAGGTATCTCGCCTCCTTGCTCCAGAGAGTCCAAGCAAGATCAATGGCCCCCATTTGCTCCATTCCTTCCGGTGTGCCAATCATGGGGATGGCGACGCTAAAACCAATAAGCCCGCCTATAAAGACCAAAGCGGCCACTTCTAGTTTCACAATATAACCAACTGCCAGAAGCGCAGGCGAGATGTCTGAGCCCACAAAAAAGGTCGATGAGCCTAATTTTTTTGCCCACTCCACACTTGAGGCCATAAGCCCGCCAGCGGCGGTCAAAAGTTTAAAGAGGCCGGCAAAGCCCAGGCCTTTCAAGATGGAGGCAAATCCTCGCCTTCCCTCCTCGGCGCTGCCCGAACTTAGCACAGCGGCGCAGGCCACGCCCTCAGGATACACCAGCTCTTTCTCGTTTTTGATGAGAGCGCTTCTTAAAGGAATCATAAAAACAATGCCAAGCAGTCCGCCTGAGATGGCGATCAAGGTGGTGGGCCAGAATTTAAAGTCCTGCCAAGCTCCGACAATTATCAAGGCCGGAAGAGTGAAAATGATTCCAGCAGCTAGAGACTCTCCAGCGCTGGCCATGGTCTGAACAATATTGGCCTGATGAACGCTGTCAGTCTTTAAAATCCCTTTAAAGACCCCCATGGCGATGACGGCAGCGGGTATGGACGCGGACACTGTCATGCCGGCATAAAGACCAAGGTAAACATTGGCCGCGGTCATCACCACCCCAATGACGACGCCAAGACCGATTGCGGTCCACGTAAATTCTTTAAACTCAGTATTCATTTTTGCCCCTTATTGCCCATAGGACATGCCCTCTTCACGGGGGTCGCTCACTCCGTGAAGGACTCCATTTTTTTCAACTTTGATCGCCTGTATTTTACAGCCGAGAGATTTGTGATTAATTTTATGGCCCATGGCCATGAGCTTTTGTTCAGTCTCTTTTGAAAGGCCGGGCGCTCCGACTCTGATCTCCTCAGGCCTCCATTGGTGATGATACCTGGTGGCGGCAACTGCGTCCCAAAGTGGCATCTCGTATTCGAGCACATTTAATATCGTCTGCATCACACAGGTGAGAATTCTTGTGCCAGAGGGAGTCCCAAGGGCCATCAGGGGCGAGCCGTCTTCATTAAAAACTATCGAAGGAGACATTGAGCTCAATGGTCTTTTGCGAGGCTCGACAAGATTATTTTTGCCGCCAATAGCGCCAAATAAATTGACCCCGCCCACATGACTTGCAAAATCGTCCATCTCATTATTCATCACGATTCCAGTGCCTTCGGCGACAAGCGCTGAGCCAAACCAGCCATTAATGGTCTGAGTGCTGGTGGCGATATTTCCTTCACTGTCCATGATAGTGAAGTGTGTGGTGTGGTCTGGCTCTTTAAGCTCGCCAAAGGGAACGGGAAATTTGTCCGAAGGAACGGCCTTTTTTCTAGGAATGAGTTTCCGAAGCTTGTCAGCATAGGCCTTTGAGGTGATTTCCTTAAGAGGCACGTCTGCGAAGTCACTGTCCCCCATATAGGCGGCCCTGTCTGCGAAAGCGATCTGCATGGCGGTGGAAACGAGATGAATGGCCTCAGGCGATTGCGCTCCCATTTGTTTTAGATCATAGCCCTCTAGAATATTAAGAATTTGAACAATATGCGCTCCGCCTGAGCTCGGAGGGGGCATACTCACGATCTTTTTCCCTCTAAAGGTCCCGACCACCGGCCTCCTTCTTTTGACCTGGTAATTTTTCAGGTCATTGAGAGTGATAAGGCCGTTATGGCGCTGCTGGCTCTTGACGATCTTATTGGCAATTTCACCTTGGTAAAAGTCGCGGCCCTGCGTTTCAGCTATTACTTCAAGAGTCTTGGCCAATTCGGGCTGTTTAAGGACTTCTCCTGCCTGTTTGGGTTCACAGCCATTTTTTAAAAAGATCTTTTTGCTATCGGGATATTGGCAGAGTCTTTTCGCCTCTTCTTTTAGAGCGGCCCCCAAGGCCGGATAAATTTTAAACCCTTTCTTTGCTAGCTCTATGGCGGGCGCCATGACAACTTTTAAAGGAAGCTTGCCGTGTTTTTGATGAACGTCTATCACACCTGCGACTAGGCCAGGTGTGCCACTGGCAAGAGCTCCAGTGAGGGAGCGCTCTTTCACTTGCTTGCCCTTTTCCATAAACATTTTTTTTGAGGCCTTTTTGGGGGCCATTTCTCTAAAATCAACAGCTATAGGCTCGTCGTCTGGCCTATTTATGACCATAAAACCTCCCCCGCCTAGGCCCGTGGAGTGGGGCCTTTCTACTGATATGGCGAACGAGGCGGCCGTGGCAGCGTCAAAGATATTTCCGCCTTTTTCCAAGGCATAGAGGGCCGCCTTAGTGGTCCCGCCCCCTTGGGTGGAAATCATGAACTTTTTGCCATAGGCCTCATAGGTATTTTTATTTTTCCCGCTTATTAATTGAACTTTTCTTAGAGGCGGGCGGGAAGAGCAACTTACTTGAGTAAAAAGCGCTGCCCCTAGAAGCAGGGCCAGGGCCTTAGCGGAGCGAAAAAACATTAATCATCCTTAAAATTTGATGGTTTAAATCAAGAAATTATCTAGGCGCGAGATCATAGTGTCAATAATTTCACCCTTGTAGATCATATAACTCGAGTTAAAATGAAGGTATATGATAAAAAAGGGAGAGTTTATGCGTCATTCCAACCCTGTGCGAAAAGCCCAGGCCTTAACAGGTCTATTCTTTTTGACAGCATGCGCCCACAGTCCAGGGAGCATGTTTTCAAAAGTGGACAGTCACACCCAAACACCCACCCAGGCCATAAACTCTTATGCCTATGAAGGGCAGCGAAAAGAGCTCGAACTCATTATTGATGAAGCTCCGGTGGAACGGCCGAAATTTCTGCAAGAAAATATTGAGAATAAAAAGGTCAATTTTTGGGTGAACTACTTTTCTAAAAGGGAAAAGGCGCGCTTTGAGCGCTTCCTAAAAAATGGCTCCAAATACAAAAAGACCATTGAAAGAATTTTGGACGATTACGGCCTTCCTAAAGAGCTATTCTATGTTGGCCTTATAGAGTCCGGCTATTACCTTGGAGCAAAAAGCCACGCTGGGGCCGTCGGCCCATGGCAATTTGTGAGGGCGACGGCAAGAAGATACGGACTTAAAGTCAGGGGCGGGATTGACGAAAGACGCAGCATCGTGAAGGCGACCGAAGCGGCCGCCCTCTACTTTCAAGACCTCTACAATATATTTGGCAACTGGGAGCTGGCCCTTAGCGCTTATAATGCAGGGGAATACGGTGTTGTGAGAAGAATAAGAAAGGCAAAGACGAGAGACTATTATGAACTCTCCGCAAAAAAGGTGCTTCCGAAGGAAACGCGCCATTATGTGCCCAAAGTCCTTGCAGCGATGAAAATTTTAAAAGACCCAAAACGCTATGGAGTGACCACCTATAGCGACCAAGAGGACAAATATGAGAAGGCGCAAGTGGCCCTCATAAAAAGACAGGTCAACTTGAACACCCTCGCCAAAAGAACGGGCGTATCTAAGTCCAAAATTTTGGCGATGAATCCTGATATTTACTGGAGAAGCATTCCTTACGTGAGAGGTGGCTTTAAACTTTTTCTGCCAAACTGGAGATACTGAGGCCATAGCTCAGATCAATAAAGGCCCACGAAAAATAGCGAGTTCCACCTCGTCAAAAGGAAGCTATAAAGTGAGGCGGGGCGATAATTTGATCTCCATAGCCTCAAGGCACGGCGTAAGCCTTAGTGAAATAATGGAGGCAAACAACATCAGAAGAGCGTCTCATATTCGAATCGGACAAGTGCTCACAATTCCTGGAGATGAAAGCGCCACAGAAATATACAGAGTGAGGCGCGGAGACAACCTCTATGAGCTGGCCAGAAGACGCCACACCTCTATTTCGAGCATTTTAAAGCTTAATGGGCTGTCTAAACGAACGATTTATGTGGGCCAAAAACTCAAGCTTCCCAAGGTGGACAAACAAATCTATACAGTGAGACGCGGAGACTATCTGCTAAAAATCGCGAAAAAGCATAATACCACTGTGAGAGAGCTAAAGAAGCTCAACTCCATCAAGTCTAAAATTTACCCTGGACAAAAATTAGTGGTCAGTATCAATTAGAAAAAGACGCTCAGGAAAAAGGCGCTCAAGAAAAAGGCGCTCAAGAAAAAGGTCCTAAGGATTTCTCCCATGGACCTTGATTCTCCATCTTTTTAGGCTTCCTTGCACGCCCTCCAGACCGTCTATAAGTTTTATAGTCCACTTATTCTCTCCGACAAACATCGGTTCGCCGTAAAAGGCGTGGGTGGTGAGGACCATGTTGAGATTGCTGTCATAACTGCCGTTTTCAGAATTCAAAAAACTATTATTGATGTTGAGAAGAATGCTTTTTGTCCCTGAAGGTGAAGTAAGCTCCACCCCTAGTTCGCCGCTAAACTCGTGCGTCGCTTCGACTATGACTTGAACGCTTTCAATTAGATAATCAGCGTTCGCTCCGGGCGCGGACGCCTGATCGATAAATAAAGAATGGCCCGCCCCTGCGGGGTCGTGGTCAGGAATAGGAATACCGAGCAGCCCAGAGTCGAAAGCGCTCTCGTTCCAATCAGGATTTTGAACGAGCGTGTCGGAGAGATTGACCCCACTCAACGCCATTTCAACGGCGGCGTCTCCGTCAACAAGGCCAAAGCCATAGTAATTGTGAAACGAATAGCCGGCAGCGTTTGTGACCCAGCCTTGTTCATACTCATGCCCTGTCATATCAAAGCTTGGGCAACCAGAAACAAAGCCGCCTGGGTGCTTAAGGTAAGGCCAGGCCTGGCTGCTAGCGTCTATCTTTTTTGCCGTTTTTGCAAGTATGTGTTTCACCTCTCGATTTGTTGAGCCCAGGATTCGCCTCCAGCATGAGGGCGATGACTCCGGACACATTAGGAGCGGCGGAAGAAGTTCCGTTCATTATGGAAGTGTAATTGCATTTGGGATTCAGCTCGTTCCCATACTCAAAAGAATTGAGCGGCGATGAGGTTGCCTTGCTTGCTCCCTTAAAACAAGTGGGAAGGTCCGCCGCTATAATCGCAGGACCATCTCCTCTCGCGTTTTGTCCTCCCTGGCGCGCTCACCCATAGATTTGAACCAGCGTTGGAATAGTCAGACCGAAGCCCTTCAGCATTCATGGCGCCCACTATGATCATGTCCACAGACTCGTTCTCGTAAGGAGCGTTTGCGTTATGGGAGTAACAGCCTATATCGCCTTTTCCATAAAATTCGTTGCCTGCGGCCTTGACATAAATTCCGCCAGGCCGCCCCGTCCATTCTCGGCCGCGTACGCCAGATGGGCAAGATAGCTGGCGTCACTTGACGTGTCCCGAGGACAAAGTCGCCGTAAGAGAAGTTAAAAATATCAAAGTCCCCGCTGGCCTGATCGATAAGCATGCTGGTCGTTTGAGGCGACTGAATAAATTGATAGCCCGCAAAGTTTGCGTTGGGAGCGATCCCCATAGAGCCTTTATTGTTCCATCCCTTTCCGGCGATGATTGACGCCACCGCTGTTCCGTGAAAATTGCTCGCGGTGGGAGTTCCATAATAGGGAGACGAGCGGGTATAGTCTTTATGCTCCCCGGCCAAAGAATTTGGATAAAGATCATCGTGATTGATTTCCACGCCTGTATCGCTCACTGCGACTCGCATGCCCTCACCGGTTATGCCCTTTTGATAAACCGGCGTAGTGTTTAGATCGTAGCCAGGCGTCCCCGCTTTGTTTGAAAATGATTTTTGTCCCGTGTTTAGAATATGCCATGCGTAGGATCTCAAAGGGTCGCCATTGACGGCGAGCCTGATGCCCTGAGAAAAGGTGTTCGCGCCCAAGACCGCTTTGATTTGAATATTAATCGCTCCGCTGCCCGAGGAGTTCCGCCCATGACACCGTGATGGCGTCGATGTCTAGCCATGCGGGCGCATTGACTAGAGAAAAGGTGTAGCCGTTCCAAGAATTCGGCCTGTTTTCAAAAAAGCCCTTGGCGTCCTGAGAGAAGCTGATTCCCTCCCTTAGGTCCAAATCACCAGAGTAGATTATATTGCCGGAAGGCGAGTACGTGTCAGAGCTTTTGGGGCCCGAGAGCTACTAGACCCCCCTGGCGGTTGAAAACAGCCCACAAAAACGAGAAAAATTAGATAGTTAATCGCCTTCATTTGTCCTTTTATTTTAACCCAACTTAAATTTCAGGCCGCAAGCTTCTGAAATCAAGAAAGAGCGCCCAATTGCCTCTCCCTATGCCTATCTTGTTTGGCGCTCATGCTCTAAAACCTCTAAGTCCACCGCTTGACCTGGGCAGAGCCTTTTAAGCCTTTTATAGGCCTCTATAGCTTCAGAATAGTCATAGTACTTCAAATAGACGGAGT
>CAVVFE010000001.1:0-21862 GCA_963747475.1 uncultured Bacteriovoracaceae bacterium | reverse complement strand
GCTCTTGCTCTGATGATAGCCAGGACGTTGATTACGCGATTGGTTCCATGTCTGGAACTGTTGTGTGTTCAAGTTCTGCTTGGAGTGTGACTTTAGACACAAGCTTAATCGGGGACAGCTCAGCTGTCGCAATCACTGCTGATCACTCAGACCTTGCTGGAAACGCGGCAACTCAGGCGAGCACTTCTGTTTTAAAAGACACAGTTCGTCCAAGTCCACTGGCCTTAACAAGTCCAACAAGCGGGTCTTATCTAGGCAGCGCTTCGCAGACCTTAGATGGCACTTGTGAAGATGGAGCGACTGTTCAAATTAGCGGCGATCTTGTGAGTTCACAAAGCGCTGTCTGCTCTTCAGGAAACTACTCAATCGCTGTGAATCTTTCAAGCGGCGATGGCCTAAAAAATATCTCAATTGATCAAACTGACCCGCTGGAAACTCCATGTCTCCGGCCTTGAGCGCAAGCTTTACTTTGGACACAGCAGTTCCAACGATTACCATTGATACCGCGCCAATTATAAATATTGCTAACGAAGCAAGCTATACTTTTAGCGGCTCTTGCTCTGATGATGGCCAGGACGTTGATTACGCGATTGGTTCCATGTCTGGAACTGTTGTGTGTTCAAGTTCTGCTTGGAGTGTGACTTTAGACACAAGCTTAATCGGGGACAGCTCCGCTGTCGCGATCACAGCTGATCACTCAGACCTTGCTGGAAACGCGGCAACTCAGGCGAGCACTTCTGTTTTAAAAGACACAGTTCGTCCAAGTCCACTGGCCTTAACAAGTCCAACAAGCGGGTCTTATCTAGGCAGCGCTTCGCAGACCTTAGATGGCACTTGTGAAGATGGAGCGACTGTTCAAATTAGCGGCGATCTTGTGAGTTCACAAAGCGCTGTCTGCTCTTCAGGAAACTACTCAATCGCTGTGAATCTTTCAAGTGGTGATGGCCTAAAAAATATCTCAATTGATCAAACGGATCCCGCCGGAAACTCCATGTCTCCGGCCTTGAGCGCGAGCTTTACTTTGGACACAGCAGTTCCAACGATTACCATTGATACCGCGCCAATTATAAATATTGCAAATGAAACAAGCTATACTTTTAGCGGCTCTTGTTCTGATGATGGGCAGGACGTTGATTACGCGATTGGATCTATGTCTGGAACTGTTGTGTGTTCAAGTTCAGCTTGGAGTGTGACTTTAGCCACAAGCTCAATCGGGGACAGCTCAGCTGTGGCGATCACTGCCGATCACTCAGACCTTGCTGGAAACGCGGCAACTCAGGCGACGACTTCGGTTTTAAAAGACACAGTGAGGCCAAGTCCGCTGGCGCTGACAAGTCCAACAAGTGGCTCTTATCTAGGAAGCGCTTCTCAGACATTGGACGGAACTTGTGAAACTGGAGCGAGCGTCACTATTAGCGGCGATCTGGTGAGTTCACAAAGCGCTGTCTGCTCTTCAGGAAACTACTCAATTGCTGTGAATCTATCAAGTGGTGATGGCCTAAAAAATATTTCAATTGATCAGACGGATCCTGCTGGAAATTCATGGCCACGCCGCTATCAATAAACTACACATTGGACACCAGCGCTCCGACTCTCTCAATAAATACTTATCCTACTATTAATCTTGCTAATGTTTCTAGCTACACTTTTGGCGGAGCTTGTTCCGAAGAAGCGCGAAATGTTGATTACAATATAGGCGGCGTTACAGGATCAGTCGTGTGTTCTAGCTCTGCATGGAGCGTCAGTTTGGATGTGAGTTCACTTACCGACTCGGCCACTGTTTCAATCACTGCCGATCATTCGGATCAAGTAGGAAATAACGCTCCCCAGGCCACGAAAACCGTTCTAAAAGATACCGTGCGACCTACGCCTTTAACGATCGGCTCACCTGCAGATGGAGCGGTGCTGGGAAGCGCGTCGCAAACGATCTCTGGTACTTGCGAAAATGGAGCCTCTATAAACATCACTGGGGACATTACAGGCGCCGTGAGCGGTACCTGCTCATCAGGAAATTACTCGTTGGCCATTAATTTAAGCAGCGGCGATGGAGTGAAAAATATTTCCATTGATCAATTAGACGCTGCCGGAAACTCTATGGCGTCGGCCCTATCTGTTAGCTATACACTTGACACTACCGGGCCTACAGTCGCGCAAGTTAATTCTGACGAAGTTAATGGCAATTTCAAGGCCGGAGACATTTTAGAAATAATGGTCATCTTCGATACCAACGTAACTGTTTCGGGATCGCCTTCCTTAACTTTGGAGACTGGTAGTACTGATAGGGCGGCCTCTTACACCAGAGTAGACAATGGCAGCGAGGTAATCTTTACGTATACCGTTCAAGCAGGGGACAATAGCCCCGATTTAGACTACGTCTCAATTTCCGCTATTTCCCTAAATGGTGGCACCATTCAAGACCAAGCGGGAAATAATGCAGACACAACACTTGCTTTGCCAGGAAATGCCAACTCTTTGTCCTTTAATAAGAACCTGGTAATAGATACCCTTTCGCCTATCGTGGCACAGGTAAGATCTCCCGCATCTGATGGAGTCTATTCCGTAGGACAAACTCTGGATATTGAAGTGATATTTAGCGAAAGCGTTTTAGTATCAACAGGCGTTCCTCAAATAGCTTTAAACTCGGGAGCGACCGTTGACTATACGTCTGGCTCCGGAACAAACACTTTGGTTTTTAGCTACACCGTTGCTGGCGGCGAGAATTCATCCGATCTTGATTACGTGGCAACAAATTCCTTAAGCCTTAATGGCGCTGTGATTCATGACGCTGTATCAAATAATGCCGATTTAAGTCTGGCCAGTCCTGGGGCCGTAGGGTCCATTTCTGATAATCAAGATATCATCATTCAATCAACACCACCGGCGGTGGCCGAAGTTTCCAGCTCTACTAGCGACGGCCATTATAAGGCCGGAGACTCGATTAATATAAGTGTAGTTTTCAATAAAATCGTAAGCGTTACCGGCGCGCCTCAAATTTCTCTTAACTCCGGCGCTACAGTAGACTACTCATCAGGCTCCGGAAGCAATACGCTTATTTTCACTTACACAGTAGCATCAAGCGAAAATTCCGCCGACTTGGATTATATTTCCACTAACTCCTTGAGCCTGAATGGAGGAACGATTAAAGATAGCTATGGAGTTGACGCCGACCTTGCTCTTGCAGGCCCAGGAGCTATTAACTCAGTATCGGATGACAAAGCGATTGTGGTTGATACGATTATTCCTACTGTCTCTATCACTTCAAGTCCGGACATCACGGATAGCAATAAAACCGCATACACTTTCGGCGGAACTTGTTCCGAAGACGGGCAAAACGTTTCCTACACCATTGGCGGAGAAACCGGCAGCGTTCTATGTAGCTCTGGTAGTTGGTCGGCGACTCACGATACCGTCTATATCCTTGACGACCCAGCAGTGTTAATTACCGCAGATCTTGCTGATCTTGCCGGGAATAATGCCGTACAGGCCTCAGTGACTGTGGATAAGACGACAACTGATACAACGGCACCGGTAATCACCATCACCTCCCCTTCAAATGGAGACACAGTATTTGCGGGTGGTAAGCTCAATATAATCTTCAATATTTCTGACAACGTGGGTGTGGATTGGAGTTATGTGTATTGTTATACAACTAGTTGGAAGAGCGCCGATGCTGGTAGTCCTGAAAGAACCAGTTGTACCACCACTGCGCCTTATCCTGGAAGTACCGGTTATGCTAATCCAGGAATTGTCAAAGTTTTAGGTAGAGATAGTAGCGGCAATACTGCGACCGCGTCCGTAACATTAAACTTTAATGAAGTTTTAAATGTTACTTCGCCTGCTGAAGGTGACACTCTAACAAGTGATTCATTTACCATTACAGGAACCTGTGACAGCTCCCTAGGGGATGTGAAATTAACAGCAAGTTATTATAATTCCGATGGGAATATGGGAGCGACCGGACCAGATGCCGCCTGCTCGAGCGGGAGTTTTTCTCTAGACGCCACACTTATTCATACAATTCCTGGCAGTCGCAAAATTCAGCTCTATCAAGATAACGGGACACAGTCTGCGAGAAGGGATGTCAGCTATACCTATGAACCTCCCGTCCAATGGGGGAATAGGATCACAGGCAGCAAAAATTATTTTTGTTTCCTTCACGAGGACAAAAGTGCCTTCTGCTGGGGCGAGGGAGAATATGGCAGTCTAGGCTCTGGAACTGCTGATCAGTTTGAACCTAGAGAAGTTTCTGCTTCTTATGGCGGGCATTCTAATAGTTATATCGATATAAGCGCTGGAGATGAACACGCTTGCGCTGTCCACGCCGACTCAAAAGAGATCCTTTGCTGGGGTGAAGGCTCATATGGAAGAAGAGGAGACAATATAACGAGCGACACCTCAAAGCCTCGGGTCATTGACATGTCTTCCACAGGCGAACCTAATACTTTTAACCGTGTGTCCGCTGGCTATAGGGGCGGATGCGGAGTGCATACATCAGGCAAAATCTTTTGCTGGGGAGCCTCGCCTGTTGGCCATGGCGTATCCGGAGATTCTTATGTTCCTGTCGAAATTGACATGTCCGCCACTGGCCTATCAAATAATTTTAAAGAAGTTTATAAAGTCGGCTCTAACACCTGCGGACTTCATGACACAAAAAAAATCTTCTGCTGGGGCTACTCAAGTAGGCTAGGGGATGGTTCTAGCAGCACGGCCTATGCTCCAGTAGAAATTGATATGTCTTCTCATGCCGTTACTCCTTACTTTAAGAAATTGTCCAAGGGTTATGGCAACAGCGTCTGCGCTATTCATGAGTCAGGAAAAGTCTATTGTTGGGGCGGAGGAACGTATGGCACTATTGGCGACGGATTCACTGCAGACAGGGCGACTCCTGTCGAGATCGATATGAGTATGACAGGATATTCAAATGACTTTGTAAACTTAGGCGGCGATTATTATTCCACTTGCGGCGTTCACGCCAATGGAATGGCCTTTTGTTGGGGGGACGGCTCCTGGGGAAGGTTAGGGTATGGAGGCATTTTAAATAAATATCTTCCTGAGCCAGTGACTATGTCCCATATTCCTTTGGCAAATGACTTTACTGAAATAGCTGTGGCAGATGATGCGACCTGCGCTCTTCATAGCAATGGTCAGGTGTATTGCGTTGGTGACGGTATGATAGGCCAGCTTGGCAGTGACTCTGTGGTTAAAAAATCTAGCGTCTTCAAAGAAGCGGACATGAGCGCTCATTCAGATGGGAATGACTTTATAAAAGTCTCTACTTATAATTCACATAATTGCGGCGTTCATAGTAGTGGGCGAGGCTATTGCTGGGGCAAACTGTTTTCCAATAGCTTTTACAACCCAAGTCCGAGCAACTATGCATCTTCGCCCCTTCCTATCAACGCCAGCGCCTCAGGTCACTCTAACTCTTTTCAGGACATACAAGTAGGAATTTTTGATATCTATGGGCTTCATACAAATGGAGAAGTTTTGAGAATTTCAAATAGCACCTTGAATACTAGCCCCATCGATATGTCTGCTCATGCTGAAGGCAATAACTTTAAACAACTATCAGCAGGTGGAGACTTCTATTGCGCTATCCACGCTACGACAAATGAATTATTTTGCTGGGGAGACAACTACTATGGGCAGTTGGGAGACGGAAGTACTGTTGATAGTAGCGCGCCTATAAAAGTCAATATGTCGGTGGTGGGAAGAACCAATAGTTTCTACAAAGTTGCCGCGGGCTCAAACCATACCTGCGCAATTCACACCAGTGGAGAAGTATGGTGCTGGGGAAAGAGAGCCTACAGCAGTATGGGAAATGGAGACACGACCTCCGGTAATCAGCTCCTTCCAGTTAGACCTGATTTTTCCTCTTCCGGCTTCAGTGAAAGCTTTACAGATATTGATGCCGGTCAAACAAACACTTGCGTAATCCATAGCAACAACGGAGAAGTACTTTGTTGGGGCAAGAGTGGCGATGGACTGCTGGGTAGCGGTGGAGGATATCCTTATCGAAAAGACTTCCCTACTCCTATAAGCTATTTTGGAGCTACAGGTCTTGGCAATAGTTTTACAAGCGTTAGTTTGAGCAAAAGTAGTAATTCTGACAGAATGTGCGCAGTACACGCCACAGGAAAAATGCTTTGCTGGGGCGACGATGGAAACAATTACGGTATCTTTGCCAATGGGTTCATCGGAGGCACTTATGAAAACCCTAGCCAGCCGATTATGAGTCATTTGTCTTTGACGAATTCCTTTCTACAAGTCGACACAATAGATGATAATACTTGCGCAATCTATAATGGGGGACCTGGGAATCGTAAGTTAATGTGCTCTGGAAGCAATGAGAGCCTGGCCTTAGGTAGCGGTGATGGCTTTGTGCAATATTACTTTGTGCCTATCGACAACACCTATTTTTAGACGCTTCACTTAAGACCTTCCCTCATGGGGAGGCCCACCTAAATTATTGGCCTGGTACCAATGTGCTGGCCTGTTTACAAGGCCCTCAATAATCTTAGGCAATTCCTCATAGAGCCTATGCCTCGCCGTGAATCCAAGTCTCTCTTGCGCTTTTTTGACACTCAAAGGGTAGTTTGCTTCCGTAAGGTCAATCATCCATGGTTTAATAAACTCATTATTAGGGCCTTTGTTCATGACATAGGCCCCGGCCTTGGCCAAAGGTTTGGGGGCGAAAGCGGTCCACCATTCCCTTCCGTAGAGAAGCTGGCCAATCCTGTCTTGAAGCTCTCCATAGCTTAACAGTTCTGGCTCGGCGATAAAGAACACTTCCCGATCGGACAAAGTTTTCCTTTTTTTCACCGCCAAGCAGATGGCCCGAGCTATGTCCTCGACATGAACGAATGGCTGGCCCTTTTCTTGGTCACCTGGATAAAAATGGCTCGTTAATTGCTTTTCATATATTCTCTTGATTTGATTGCATATAGGAGGGCTATGTCCTTCGTTATTATAAACACCGGACACCCTAAAGATGACGCTCTTTATTTCGTCTAGCTCCTCTTTTAGGACCTCTTCGGCTTCAATTTTTGACTGGGGATAGTCCCACTCGGCCTTCATTGCGTCGTTTTCGTGTATGAGTTGGCCTTTCTCCACAGGCCGCATGACTAAGTGAGTGCTAGTGAAAAGAAACTGCTCCACCGTGAAGCGATTTTCTTTCAGCGATCGGACCAAAGAGCGGGTGCCGCTTACTGTGAGCTTTTCATACATGTCACTCGGCTCTCCTTTAAAGTCATAGTAGGCGGCAAGGTGGATCACAGACGCAATAGTGTCTCCGTACTCAGACGCGACCTTTCTTAGGCTTTTTGAAATTGAATTCTTGTCCGTAAGGTCGGTCTTAAAAAAGCGAATCGGGGAGTCTTCTTTGGGAGGCCTAACGTCAAGGCCTATAATGATGTAGTCCTTTGATAGGGCGCTCGCTATCTCCTTGCCTAAAAAACCTGAAACGCCAGTGATTAAAACGTAATTATTTTCCATGATATTTCTCCAAGTAGGAATCCGTTGGTGTTTGATCATCAAGTGGAATGATCGCGAGCATGCACACAAGAAGCCCGACTATAATAAGCCCTTGGTTTTCCGGAGGCCAGTCTGCGCTCCTATAAAATCTTCCGACCAGAAAAAGAAAGAGTCCATGAACAAAAACCAAAGCGCTAAGAGCTTTAAATCTTCGCGCCATGCTTAGACAGGTGAAGGTCGAGAGAACAAGGCCGTTTAAAAATAAAAAAAGGGAGCTTAAATTGGCGGCCCCCAATAGACAAGGAAACACCATGATCGAGAGCGCTAACATTAGGACTATGACCCTAGACCACATTATCTCGCCTCCTTTAGATACACCTTTATCACTTCTTGATCGGAATCAAAGCGTCGCCCCCAAAAAGATTTCCATAGAGAAGCTTTAGATCCCGTTTTCTTTTTTACAAAGGCGAGCCATTTTAGAGACGCCCACACTTCATCATAGGCATAGACAATTAGAATGATAGAAACAATCGCTGTCAGCAAGCAGAGGGAGCAGTAATGACCGACAGAGTGACCTTGCAAGAATACAAGAATAGAGCTCACAAGACCCAGAGGGATGACGTCAATGCCAAAGAGAATCACGAGCCAGGGCCGGGATTGCCATCTTCGAGTCGTCCCCGCCATGCCATAAATTGCGTCTCCAAGATAGGCCAAGGCCCCCATGGCCGCGTCAGGTATTCCAAACCAGCCCCACATCTTTTCTGAGGCGTGACTTTTCAAGACCTTTTCGCTTCCGTTTCCAAAGAAAGGGTCCCAAAGCGTGTCGATAAGCTCCCATTGGTAGAAGCTTAGATAAACGCAGATTAAAAAGGAGATGCCGGCCAAAACTGCAATAGGGACCCGCTGGGACCAGGCCGAAGGGTTTCTTTTAAATGGAGGGACAAACTCGACTTCCCACGGGGCTGATTGATTCATGCCTATATAGGCAGCAATCATCATGCCATTTGAAGGGGCTATCCTTCAAAAGGCCGACTTAGAAACACCACAGCGAGGGCCAGAATTGCGGCGAAAAGGGCAAATGCGGCCTTCCACTTATTGCGATGATAATTATGAGTGATAGAAGAAGCGCATTGTAAAAAATAATATAAAGCGAAGGCCCTTGAGGCAAAACTTATGATGGCAAAAATATCAAAGAAGACGACGATTAAAGCAGACATAATGGCCATGAAAATATAGGCGCTTCCCGGTGAAATTTTATTTTGGGACAGCTCGCTAAAAAGTCCTCCGCCGCCTCCCATGTCCGCCACCGCCGCGCTTAATTGGCTTGACACGGCCGCAGTTAAAAGAAAGATGGGCCCAAGCTCAAAGACATATTTCGAAATTCCAATGACCGAGGTCTCGATTAATCTCTCCCTCTATAGGATGGGCGTCAAAGACTGGAATAAAAAGTCCAATAAACAGAAGGTAAATAATTGTTGAGATTATTTGGGCAAGCTTCATGCTTCGGGTCCTTGTTTTCGCCGAGTATTTTTCTCCTAGATAACGACTGGTTTCAAAACCTTGCACCATAATAAGCAGGCCCAAGGCCTTGCGCCAGTCAATTTCGCTAAAGGACTGGGGCTTTAATAACGCTTCACCTTTGCCGGCCCCGCCCATGCCATACCATGCTAGAGCGCAAAGGAAGGCAATGAGAATGGACAGCTTCACATTGACAGAGACCTTTTCAATATTCTCTATGCTTTCTAGGCCTTGCTGGTGGCCATACCAGGCGATGGCAAAAAGGACCGCCAATGTGATGGCCTTCACTATTAGGGGGTCATGATAGCTCGTGGTCTTGAGAGCGAAAGATGAGAATAGATAGAGGTAATAGGTGATGGAGAGAATGTACGCAAAGGCGAGGGAAAGGTCTCGCGACCTTTTCGACCGTCGCTAAGGCCCCTTTATTAGGGCCATCTTCGACTTGAGCAATATTCCATCTGATGACCTCGCCCAATGAGTATGAGAGAGCGCAAAGGCCAAGCATGCACCAAATCGCATTATCGCCCGCAAGTTTGTCCAGGACCGGGGCAGATATCAAAAAACCACTCCCAATTATTGACGCCAAAGGCGTCATTGTCGCTCGCCATGTTTGGTTTTCTAGGACCTTTTTAGAAAAAAGAACGGCAAGAGAGCCAAAGATTATTAAAATGAGAACAATCGAAAGACTTAAATCCATAGAAAAATGATAGGGATTACGTCCTTATTTGGGAAGAACAAAAGAGCTCTTGGCCTAGGCATTGCAATTAACTTGGAGAGATTAAAATACAGCGCATAGTAAAGGAGCGAGCATGGCCAGAGGACAAGAGGACTTAAAAACTTCACCCGGACATAAGGATCATCCTGAGCATAAGGTGGTGGAAAGCCGCCCTAAGGCCGAATATATTTTAACTTATAACGGGCGCGCAGTCGCCCATAGCGCGGACGTAATTAAAGTGGAAGAAGATGACCATATAGATCGTTTTTATTTTCCTCTGGAGTCTATTGAGAGAGGGCTCATAAGCGCAAGCAAAAAAAGAACCTTTTGCCCCTTTAAAGGCGAAGCGGGGCACTTCACGCTTTCTTTGGGCGAGGACGTCCCCGATGTGGCATGGACCTACCTTGAACCTTTTAAGGAGCATGCAGACCTTAGGGATCGTGTCGCCTTTTATCATGAAAAGAAGGGCTTTGAGCTAAAGGAGAATTTTTTAGGATTCTTTGAGAGGCCTTTTGGCCCTCAATCGTAAATTTATTAAAAGGAGAAATAATGGAAAATGCAAATGAAACTAAATTTGGTGTGCTTGGCCATATCTCATGGTCCGCTATTTTTGCCGGCGCGGTCATAGCTATCGCGCCCAGTTTATGTTCAGCCTTCTTGGAGCAGGGCTGGGCCTCGCTGGAGCCGATCTTAGAGATGGCATTGACCTAGGCCAACTTGGTTTTGGCGCTCTCGTCTGGTTCTTCGTGACGTTTTTAGTGAGTCTTTTTATTGGGGGGTACTCAGCTTCGAGATTGTCGACTAACTTGCGAAAAGGAGCAGGAGCATGGAACTCAGCTGTGGTCTGGGCCTTGGTCGTGGGACTAAACCTTGCGGCGGCAAGCAGCGGCATATCGCAAATTGGGCAAGGAATAGCAAAGTCCGCTCAGTTGATAACGCCTAATGGAGATTTTAAAGTCACAGAGGCCTTGGGCGGTTTTAGCTTTGAAGATGTTGAAGACGATGTTGATGCTCTCTTGAGAGAAACAAATAACGAAGAACTGAAGGCCGTGGCCAAAAATGAGTATGAGGACATAAAAGAGGCGGCCAAAAAAGCGGGAGAACAGCTCCTCAAAAATCCTGGACAAATTTCTGAAGTCGTGGACAGGTTTGGTCGAAAGGCCCAGGCGAATCTTGAAGACATCCAAAATAGCTTAGAACAGGAGGACCTTGCGCAGATCATTTCCGCCAAAACGGAACTAAGTCAAGAAGAGGCGCAAACGAGCTATTGAGAACTGGAAGATAAAAGTGGGCCAGTGGACGAAAAACTTTGAGGCAAAATTTCAAAAGGCAAAGAACAAGGCGTTGATGCAAGCGCAGGAAGCGACCCAGGCATCTGGGCAAGCGGCCCTATACGCTTTTGCTATTCTTTTGCTTGGGATGATTTCATCAGTAATTGGAGGAAGAGTCGGAGTGAGCGCGCAAAGGCGTGATTAGTTCATTTGAATAATGACTGACTCTTCAGTTTTTAATTTATGGGCGGCGTAATTCATAAAATCTGAAAGACGTTCGCCCTCTTTTGCTCTGCTTGTTTCATTGCTACTTGCTGCCAATGCGCTCATAGTCGCCACAATCAAACCAAAGAGAACTAACTTTTTCTTCATAAACGTTTCCCAATTAAATACTTTAAGAGTGGATAGTATAGATGATTTACTGCTGCGCTGCAATAAAAAAGCCTAGCTCTCACTAGGCCTTTTAGGGACAAATTTACTTTACCGATTAGCCTTGTCCGCCAATCACGTCTAACTCTCTTTGAGTGCAAGCTCCCAGGTGATCTCGACTTTCTTCATTGCCGTGGCTGTCTTTATGTCCATGCTCCCAACCGTTGATGCTTATGCATATGGTGTGGAGCGCCGCTGGGTTTCCGCTTGGAATGTGGCAAACAGCGACCTTTTTAGAGTTTTCCTCGAGCTTATTGCAGGCATAGTTTGCTTCTGTTTCCTCGCCTCCACCGCCTCCAGGAGGTTTTTGGATAGGGGTCTCGATGCAGGAAACAAGCTCTTTGCCGTTCTTGCTCTTTAGAGGTTGGCAATCAGGAGCGTCCACACAGGCCTGTTCTTCAACGATCTCTGTGCATATGGAGGTGACCTCCGGAGGAGCGACCTCCTCAGGCTCCTGAGGCTCTTTAGGCCTTGCAGCGCCACCGCCTTCATCTACCGCCTTCACATCACCTAAGAGGACTTCATTAAACTGAGTCTCTGCCTCTTCTGGTCTGCAGCCGGCAAGGCCAAAAAGGATGAAAGAAAATAGAAGTAATGTTTTCATAATGAATCCTCCTTAGGCCCTTTTTGTTTCGGCAAAGGGTTAATTAAATTTTAACAGGCCCAGAGCTTAGAGAGAGGCGCAAATTTTGTTTAGCTCTATAAACCTGATAAAAATCGGCGGGTTACAAGAGATTGCTTTTAGGCGTTTAGCTCAAAAAAGCGCCTTAATTTATGGGCTTTGTTAGAAAATCTTAATGGCGCTTTTGTTGCTTATATAACGATCTTGGACATAATAAAAGGGAGACAAAAAATGGAGGGAGTTTGGGAAAACTCTATGCATAAAGGAAGGAGAGAGCGAAGTTACACGTTTTTTAAAAAATGGTGGCTGGTTCTAAAGCGCACAAAAGGAGAAGCGGAAAAGGACAATCTTGGAATTGTCGCCGCCGGAGTTGCCTTCTATGTTTTCTTGGGCGTTTTTCCTTTGCTTGCGGCTTTTATTTCCATCTATGGGGCATTCGCCTCTCCTGAGGACATTACTCAAACTATAAACTCTTTTTCAAGCGTTCTGCCTGAAGACATTCTGAGAATAGCAAATACTCAATTGCAGCGCTTGTCCAATGCCAGTATGGCGTCGAAGGCAGCCTTAATCTCGTTCGCTCTGGCAATATGGACCGGCTCCAAAGCGATAAAGGGAATTATGCAGGCCCTGACTGTGGTCAATGGAAAAAAGGACAAAAGAAACTTGCTAGTAAAGACGCTAGTGGCCTTAGGCCTGACCTTTGGAGGAATAGCATTGTCTGGAATTATCGTTGCCCTCTTGGCCATTATTCCAGCAGTCGGAGCTTATTTCGACCTTGGCGGGGCTGTTTCGACCTTTATGGAGATAGGTCGATGGGCGCTGCTTGGAGTGGCGGTGGCGGTCTCCCTTGGGATACTTTATCGTTTTGGGCCTGATCGCAGGGGACAGAGGCTGAAACTATTCACCCCGGGCGCGGTCATTTCAACTATCGTATGGTTGTTCGCTTCAGGTCTTTTTTCTTGGTTTGTTTCGAGCTTTGGAAATTATAATAAAACCTATGGATCGCTCGGGGCCATAGTTGTGCTTTTGCTTTGGCTTTCTCTCAGCGCTTTTGTGTTCATCATAGGGGCCGAGTTGGACCTTGAACTTAATCGCATTAAGCGCAAATTGCCTAAGTGATTATTCGCTTGGGTATTTTAACTTCTTGTATTTTCTTAATTAAGCCTTAAAATTAAAACATGTATCTAAAAATTGAGATCGAAGGGGAAGAGGAGTTCTATTCCTTTGAGAACAAAAAAATCGTCACCATTGGACGCGCTCCCGAGTGCGATGTGCAATTATTGGTCGAGGGAGTGAGCAGAGACCATCTGCTTATCATGGAAACTGATGAGGGGGACTTTAAATTTATTGATCTCGGCTCGACCAATGGCACGTATGTCAATGGGCAGCTTATCGAAAAAGACGTTGAGACTGATTTTAACTCATTTTTTCCCGTTAAATTAGGATCTCAAGTCTATGTCTACTTAATTGATGAAGTCACTGCAAACGCCATTCAAAATGAATACGCCGAAAGGGAAAAAGAAGAGGAAAAAGAGAAGAGTTCTCTCGAGTTTCCTACTGGGGCTCAGGACGAACCAGAGAGTGAGCCAGAAAGTGAGGAAGATCTTAAAAAGAGAAAGCGCAAACAATTGCAAGATCGGGTTTATGTGCCCAAGTCCAGACCCACCGTGACCGACCACGAGACGACAAAGGTCTTTAAAAGACCAACATTGGCCGTGGCCTCCTCTAGCGAGAATAAAAGGAAGAAAAAGGCCCCTAAGGTCATCAATCTTTTTCTAGGGCTTTTGGCCGGCATTGGGATCGCTTATTATTTTTCTCCCAAAGAAAAAGAGGTCGTGAAAACGTCCTTGAAAGAAAATGTCTCGCATGAGCCGATCGCGCCAAAGAAAAAAGTGGTTGAGCGCTCACTAGAAGAGAAAATGATGGGAATTGTTGGCCTCGATAAATGCCTGGGAGAGACGGAGGCCCTCCTGTGTTCGGAGCTAAAAAAGGTGAGAGTCCTTTCCAATAAAGAGGGCTTCCTGAAATTTGCCTCCAAACTATATTTGGTGGTTCGCTTAGAGAGCATCGCTTCTGCCTATGAGAATTATAAACTTGGCCCCACTGAACAGGCCAGACTTCTTAAGGCGATGGCCATCAATCTTGGAAGGCAATTTTCTGAGAAAAAAATTAGAAATAATAATTTAGTCTTTCAAAAACCTGACCTTAATAGCGACCTCGCTAAACAGTCCGCCTTGTTCATCGATCTCGCCGTGTCGAAGGCGTTTAAAAAAATAAAAAGCATCGATGAGATCAATGAAGTCACTGTTATTTTAACGAATAATAATAAGTTTGTTCATAGCGCCATCTTGGGCCCAAAAGTGTTCTCCGAGCTGGAAAAGAAAAAGCTCTCCACTGACCTTCTTTACTACTGGCGCTCAGGGCTTTCTCGGCCTCTTGCTCAGTATTTTGCTGGCCCAGAAGGTAAAGAGCTGATTTCTTTAGTCCATAAGAATTATAAACAGCTCCACAACAATGGGGACATGTGAGTTACTGGACCCTTCCCTTTCGATTATTGGCCTCGTTTAACCTCTTCTGATTTTAAGAGCTTGGAGCATTCTTTTAATTTCGGCATTTGAAGAAATTAGGGCATGGAATACCACTGCCCAAATCCCAATTGCCAAAAGAGCCCTTTCAACATCGTAAAAGACGGTCACTATCGCAGAAAAAGCGACTCCCGCCACATTCAACGTTTTAAGTGTAAAACCTGTCAAAAGAAGTTCTCCAAGGCGACCTTCACGCTTGAGCGCTATCAAAAGAAAAGACGAATTAATCACCAGGTGGGCAAGCTGCTCTCTTCAGGAATGAGTCTGCGGCGGTGCGCCCTTGTGCTAGGTGTGAACCCAAAAACTATTGAAAGAAGGCTTCCTTATCTTGCGGCAAAGGCCAGAGCGCGGCATGTGCGGCAGCTTAAGTGTCTTGAAAAGAAGAAAGTCGTCCATTTACAATTTGATGATCTTAATCACCAAAGAAAATAGCAAGCTTAAGCCTCTTTCAATTAGCATTGCCGTGGACGCAGACTCTCGCTTAATTCTCGCTGGCAAAGTTTCACAAATACCAGCATTTGGGCATCTTGCTCATGTCGCAAAAAAGAAATATGGAAGGAGGGAATGTCACCACCGCTTAGGACTTGAAGCGCTATTTAAGGAGATCAGGCCGTCGTTCATCCAAATTCAATCATTAAGTCGGACGAGCACAAAAAGTACCCGGAGTTCGTTCAAAGATACTTTCCCAAAGCAGAATATGTCCGCCATAAGAGTGAAAGAGGTTGTGTGGCCGGCCAGGGAGAGCTTAAAAAAGTGAAGTATGATCCATTATTTGCCATCAACCACACCTGCGCCATGTTTCGGGCGAATATTAATCGCTTAATAAGGAAGACCTGGTGCACGACAAAAGACCCTCAAAAGCTGCAAGACCATGTGGACCTTTTTATAGATTTCTATAATCGAGTAATCATTAAAGGGTCTGGCACTTGTCCCCACGCTTAGGGGGCAGTTTCAAAGCGTTTTGAGAAATTCAATGATTTTATATTTCTCATTTTTGCTAAATTTTTCGTGGCCCGCCTCGTCTATTAACATGGTCGTGTGCCCGCTGTTTCTCAGGCCTTTTTTTGTGGCGTCAAAGAGGTATGTCCTGTCGCTTTTATAGGGCTCTCTTATTCTTTCTGGAGCCGGATAACCATTTTTTAATTTATCAAAGTCGGCCTTCTTGTCTGTTGCCGGCACAGCGACATAGGACATTGGTCTCTTCGCGGCAGGCGTGATCATGTCATAGAGTGTTGGAACGCTATTATTGTGAAGGTATGGCCATCTCGCCCAGATGCCCACCAATGGTGGAGGGGCATAGCCTTTTTGTGGGGCGACTTTTGCTCCTATTGTTTGGCTTATCTTGAGCTTATTCAGGTCCTTATAAAAGTGCTTCATTCCTTTTCTTCTGCTAGGATCGGTTCCCACATCTATGCTAGGCGTTCGTTCATGGTACCAGACCTTGGTGGTCGCAAGCTTCATTTTTCTAGACGACACGGAAGGATCGCTCCAGCCTTTTTCATAAATGCCATGGCAGCCGGAACAGTTTTGGACAAAAAGCTTTTCGCCAGCTTTTGCCTTTTTAATGTCGATTTCGCCCGGGAAAAAATTTTCATAGCGCGGGGCCCTGGTGGAAAAAACAAAGGCGGTAAGCTCTTGCACCTTGTCCAGGTTTTTAGAAAGCCAGGACTCAAGCTTTTTTAGGTCGACGCCTCTTCCTATTTCATTCCACAGAAAATTTGTGTAGATCGGGTTTCCTGAGCGAATGGACGCGTCGCTAAGCCATTTAGTTTTGTATTTTAAATTCCACCACACGGCCGGCTTTGAGTCGGCCGGGTCTTGGCGCAGTTGATTTTGACGGGGAAATTTAGAAAACCACGGACTGGGGGTGGCGTATGGATCTTTTCCTCTGCGACTCAAACTCAGTCCGACCTGAGCAAGACTTGTGTCGAGGCCCAGAGCAAGAGGCTTTTTGATTTCAACATTTTTTATCGCGGCCTTAGAGCGCTTAAAAATGCTAAGGTCCTCATCACTAGGATTAAAAACGGCCTTGAAAGCGAGGCTTGGAGTGTTGGCAAGCGCCATTCGGCCCAACCTAAAAAATTCATTGGCCCTAGGAAATCTATTGGTCATGCCGAGCACTTTGACTCCGAATAAGTCAGCGCTATGGCAAGCGGCGCAGCTTACAGTCGCCGCCTTTGAGCCTGCATGGTGAGAAAAGGTCACACCCATACGAAACGCGGTGTCCACGTTTTGGGTGGGAATGGGGTTTGGCCCTGTTTGGGCATTATTGTCTGGAAATTTATGAAGGCCAAGCCAGCGAAAAGCATCGTCGACGCTTTTAAACTGGGCCACGGCCTTGGCGGCCTTATAGATAAGTTTTCTAATGGGTGAGTTGGTGTCCTCTTCAAAAAACCTTTGGAGCGATTCCATTGGAATCCATAAGGGGGACACTTTAACAGGATAGCTCAGAGCGTGTGTCGCGCCTTTGGTCTTTACCTGCTCCCATTCATGAGGCGGCAGCTGATAGATGTTTTCCCTATTGCCGTCACGAAAGCAGATATGATGGCCGTGATAGTCCTTGCAAAGTCTTTCCCCTGGCAGCTTTGCTTCGGAGCTCCAATCAGGAGTGGAGGCCCCTATAGGGAAAATAAAAAATATTGATATTGCGGTGAGAAATTTCTTAGTGCAAATAACTGATTTCATATTCTGGGCTCCCTATATATTGGGAATCATGCCAGTAACCGATAGGGTCAGTCAACTTACTGCTTCTGACACTAAATATTGGAAATCTAAGGGATTATTTATTCTCTATTTTTTGGATATTTATTTAAAATGGGGGCCATTGTATGATCTATCTGCCGATATGCTTTGTTGCTTTTGTGTATCGGCCCTCCCAGTAATAAATGGTCTGATCCCCAAATTTAGGCCATTTATTACTCGGGCCTTTTAAATATCTTCCCCAAATTTTATTAAGACAAAATTCGTAAAAGTTCTTCTTTGAATATCTGAATTTTAAAGGGAGCGCTGACGTACCCATTGGCCCCAGACTTTGTCTTGCTATGGGCCTGAGCTTTTTCTTGGGAGAGGTTTTTGGCCATGATAAGAGTCTTGGACTCAGGAAATTTGCTTTTTATTTGAGCGCATAACTGATTGGCCGCCTTCGGTGAGGCATTGTAGTTAAAGACGACTGCTTTGGGCCCAGGCCTTTGCAATTCACTATTAAGGGACTTCAAGTCGCTTATGACCTTATAGTCAAAGCCCTCAGGAAATTTGTCTTTGTTCTTCGCAAAAAACTCTGAATTATGATCGAAGAGAATTACTGAAGGCGTGGACTGAGACAAATCGATTAAGTCTTCTGGACCATTTTCTAAGTTTAAAGAAACAGTGTTTTCATTTTCGTTTTCTTTTTCGTTGGCCTGCGGCCGATCCAGGCGTGGAATTCTTGGCCTCGTCAGGAGTGGCGTTAAATTCTAAATCTGTCGCTATTTCATCTAATTCTTCTTGCTGCTCCTTGGCCTGCGCCTTGAGGGCGTTTAAATCAAGGACGACCGTTGGCTTATCGTCTTCCTCATCGTGAATGTCGTCTCGACTATTAGAATCTGCCATTTAAGTTCCTTATTACCACCTATTATAGCAGAATTCCAAGTATTTGGAAGTACTTTGGAAATGTGGACTCATTAAGTCAGACAAATATAAACTCAAGATTAAATGGCCCTAACCGATAAGAATTACGATAAACTATAAGAGAAAAAGGAGTTTATGGCACTAGAGGATTTAGACCTCGAATTTGAAGATGAAGAAGAGAAAAAAGATGAGGCCCTTGCGGTCGATGTTGATCTAAGCTTCTCTGCGGCCCCGGTAAAGGAGGCCACTTCACCATCTGGAACAGCGCCAGCTCGGTCCGCTCCAAAAGCGGCGGCGCCTTCTAGCGCCCCAAAGCCGCCAACCCCCTCTGGCCCCGCGTCTCCTAGGCCTACTCCTAGATCTAACGAGGCTATGCCTTCTAACGCTGTTCCAAAACAAGTTCCAGCTGGGAAGCAGGCAGGCCAAGGGCCAGCAAAAGTCTTGAGCAAACAAAGGCCCAAGAGCTACCAAGCGTTGGGGAAGTAGCGAGTTTGGACGAGGCGAGAAAAAATAGCGCAAGACAAAAAGCTCCAAGTCGAGAAGGCCCTCAAGCGCCAGCCGAGAAAAACACAGTACAGACACAACCGGTCGAGACTGTTTCCCCCCCAGGGGTCTCAGAAGAAGAGATAAAGACCTTAAAAGCGGAAATACAGGCCTTAAAAGAAGAGGTCAGAAGCGCTAAACAGGAGGCGGACGTGAAAATCGCCGTCGCCGAGGCGCAAAGCGGAGTTTATCACCGAATTCCTCTCCAACGCCAAACTCATGGACCATCAGGTCACTCAGATCATTCAGCGCATTCATGCTAAGGCCCCTCAGCTTAAAAATGAGCTTGTGGCCTTGAATAAATACGTGGCCGAGTTCATAAAGAAAAGCGGCGGCAAGAAAAAGGATTAGCTCTTTGCGGCGACCCTAGAGCTCATGACCACTGAGAATAAAATCACCGCCATTCCCACAACACTCAACCAATTCAAAAGCTCGTCAAAAATAAACACTCCAGCGAGCAGCGCCCATACAGCGGTGAGGTAATTAAAATGGCTCACCTTACTTGCGGTCTCTGCCATGTAGCCCTTGGTCATAAAGACCTGCGCAAGCTGGGTCAATACTCCAATGCCTATAAGCCCAAAAAAGTCAGGCAAGGTTTGGCGTCTTCCAAACAGGTATCAGGAAGGGCAGGCACACTGGTATCGTGACCAGCGGAAAGAAGAAAATAATTTGCTGATGATGAGCTCGCTCTCGCAAAAGGCGAATGAAATTATAGGCGAGACCCGCGAAAAAGGCCGCCGTTATGGCCAAGATAAAATGAAAAAGGTCCGCTCTAGGATCAAAATTTTTCATCAGCGCCGCCCCAATAAAGCCTCCCGCAATATAAGGCCATTGCGCCCTAATGAGGACGCTCTTTATTGATGAAAACTCCCATTATGACGGTGAATATGGGGGCCAAGTAAAAGACGGTCACCGCTGTCGCTAGCGGCATATTCTGGATGCAATAAAAATATAAGCTCAGTCCGATGGCGCCCGAAAGTCCTCGCATTAGGAGGAGGGGAGTCGGCCCATCAAAGATATGGACCTTCGCCTTTTTGATCGCGATAAAAGACATGATCAGCGAAACAAAGGAGCGAAAGAACACAATTTCGATCGCTGGAATATGAGAGTAGAATTTTACCAGGGCGTTAATGACGCTGAAAAATAAGCCTGCTACAATAATGTTTTTTGCGCCAGTTGAAAGCATGGAGCGGATTATCGCATAACAAGGACTAATTATGAATGAAAATATAAAGCCAGAACGCATAGCGAACCTAGAGACTTTAAGCATTAAAAACGGCTCTGACACCGCGGTGGTTCTTTTTCACGGCTATGGAGCGAGCATGAGGGATCTTTATGGCATCGGAGAGGCCCTCAAGAACCACTTTGAAGCGGACTGGTTTTTTCCTAGATGGACCCATCTCAGTTCCTCTTGGCTTTATGATGGAAGGCCGAGCATGGTTTCCTATCGACATGGCCGAGCTCGAATCCGCCATGAGCTCCGGAGAGCATAGAAAATTTGCGGACAAGTCTTCAAAGGAGTTTAATCACTCGCAAAAACTTGCCGTGGAATTTCTGAAAGAGATTTCTAAAAACTACTCCAAGCTAATAATAGGAGGCTTTTCTCAAGGGGCGATGCTCGCGTCCCATGTTTTTAACGAGGTGAACACCAGCGCTCTGGCCCTTTTTTCCGGCGACTCTTATAGACAAAGCACGCTTTGCTTTCAAAAACTGAAAACGCCAAGAAAATTAAATTTTTCCAATCGCATGGCTCTTCTGATCCGCTTTTGGAGTTCTCGCAAGCAAGAGATCTTTATGAGCTTCTCGAGAGCAAGGGGCTTGAAGGAGAGTTTTTGACGTTTGAGGGCGGTCATGAAATTCCGCCGGCGGCGCTTGAGGGATTTCTGCGTCTTCTCAAAAACGCTTAAGCGGCCAAATCGTCGTGTGAGTTTTCATCTTCAGACGCTCGGAGCGCTTTGAGGCGTCCAGAGATGAACTCTTTTGAGGCCAATGGGTAATCTATAAAATAAAGAACACGACAGCGTCCGTCTTTTAGTTTCAGCATAAGGCTTGAAAACTTTTTTTCCTCCTCAGGCGCCACCACTCTCTCAACGTCTTTGAAGTAGATGGTCTTGCTCTGTCCAAATCCAAGGAAGCCATAGACCAATTTGTCTTCAAAGATGATCACGTGATGCTTCTCATCGTAGAGGTATAATGAAAGCACAAAACCGACCAAGGAACTCGCCATTGTGAGCGCCAAATCTCCAATATCAATGCCGCTTGTAAACTGCGTCATGAGATAGCACTGAACGCCAAAAACCGCCGCAATAAAAGGCATGACCTCAAGGATGTGTTTTTGATGATTGTGTCGAGTTAATTTGGCGATAGGCGTTTTCATAAGAGACTAGTCGGCTTTAGGGCCTTCGGACTTGATCATTTTCCGATAAATTTAGTTTTTTATTCTAAGTCTCTGAATAGACCCAATATTTCTTAATTTGCCTCCTCAAAAACCGAAGAGTGGGAAGGAGGCGCTAATGAAGAATAAAAAAGGCCTATTATTCATTTCCCTATCGGCCGTTGTGGCCCTTTTTGCCTTTGGCAAACTGGCGAAAAAGAACGAGTTCAGCGCTTATAAACAGCGGGATTCGAAAAGCTTTCCAATGGGCAGAGAGGTCGCCGTCTCCGCAAAAGCAAATAATGTTAAAGAAATCATTGATCGAAGGCCTGCGCAAACTCCTGCGCAAACTCCTGCGCAAACTCCTGCGCAAAGAAACAATATCACTCTGGAAGATTCCGAGGCCAGCAGCGGGCGAAGAGCTTTCTGGCTCTTCAAAGAGCAAGGCGGGCCTCAGGTGAGAGAAAAAGAAAAGAGTTTGATTTTCTAAATAGTATGAATGAAGGTTTTCGCTTAATGCCGAATATGCGGGCCCTTCCCGCTTCGCAAGGCCCTGTTCCTGGAGCTCTGCTTGTCAGTGGCCATTATATCGTTTCAGGAAGACCAGGACCTGACAGCTTTTCAGTGGTGAAAACTGAGCGCGGAACTTATGCGGTCTTCACCGGAGTGGCAAAGGTCAAGCAATACGTAACTGAAAAGTCGAAGCAAGAGGGCAAAAAAAAAAAA